>CAVQRJ010000011.1:0-542285 GCA_963715215.1 uncultured Actinomycetota bacterium | reverse complement strand
CCGCCGCCGCGCTGCGCGGACACCGAGGACATGTTCACGATGCGGCCCCAGCCGTTGTCCAGCATGTCGGGCAGGAAGGCCTTGGTGACCAGGTAGGTGCCGGTGGCGTTGACCGCCATCACCTTGTTCCACAACTCCAGCGTGGTGTCCAGGAACGGCACCGGCGAGGTGATGCCGGCGATGTTGGCCAGGGCGCCGACGGGCGGCAGGTGGCCTGCGGCCACTTCCTCGGCGACCGCCTCGTGGGCGGCGGCCACCGACTCTTCGGAGGTCACGTCGACGGCGTATCCGAAGGCGGGAACACCGAATTGGTTGCCGATGTCGGCGGCGACCTTGGCCGACTTCTCGGCGTCGAGGTCGAGCACCACCACCGCCCAGCCCTCGCGGGCGTAGCGGCGGGCGACATCGATGCCGATGCCGCGCTCGGAGGTGGCGCCGGTGATGACGGCGGTGCGCTGGACTTTCGACATGTGTTTGTTCCTTACTTACTTGTTGTGTCTAGATGAGTCCGGAAATCAGTTGAGCGGCGCGAGCGGTGGCCGCGGGCCGCTGGCCGTTGGTGATGTCGTGGGTCTCCAGCTCGAGGGTGAAATGGCCGGCGTAGCCGGCGTCGGCCAGCGCCTTGAGACCGCGGGCGAAGTCGACCTGCCCGTTGCCGACGGACAGGTTGATGTTGCCCGGCACGGCGTCGCGGATGTGGACATGCGCGATGTGATCGCCAAAGCGGCCGACGAACTCGGCGGCCGCGGTGAGGGTGCGAGCCACCGTCGCGATGGCGCGGGACAGTTCGGTGCGCAGTTCGGTGCCCTGGCGACCACAGGCCAACATGATCGTCGACGTACCAACCGCCCCGGCCAGGTCGACCAGGGTCCGCAGCCGGCGCTGGATCGCAGCCGCATCGAGGCCAGGGTCATTCATCCCCGCGACGTCCGCGTTGATCAGCCTGACCGCCAACCCGCTGGCGAGGATCTGGTCCGCGAGCACGTCAACGAGTTCGGGGGGCAGCGGGGTCGGGACGTGATCACAACCTCCCGGCAGGGCGCCAAGGTCGATCTCGCCGAAGCCCTGCCCGCTGATATCTGCTAACGCCCCGGGCAAGGTCCACGCCCGGAAAGAGATGGTCGAGCAGCCAAGCCGGGAGTCGATCGATGATCCGAGCTGCGCTGCGACATCCTGCGTGGTCATCGCAGTGTCCTCACATATCGGCGTGCAGGCGTTTGCTCGGCGGGGCGCCGCCCGGGTTAGGCGGTGGGTGGTTCGGGGTCGGCGACCCAGGGCCCGTGGTGGCTGCGGCCGGTGCGGCCGAGCTCGGCCTGGATCCGGGTGACGATGGCATCGGTGGACAGGCCGTAGCGATCGTGCAGGGTCGGCAGTGCGCCGGCCGCGAGGAACTCATCGGGCAGCGCAATGGGCACGATGCGCCGACCGGCCCCAGCAAAGGCCAGTGTCGCAGCGACCGACTCGGCGAGCCCACCAATCACGGTGTGGTTCTCCAGAGTAACCACGAGCCGATCGGTGCGCGCCGCACGCAGGATCGCCTCGCGGTCCAGCGGTTTGATCGTCGGCACGTGCACGACGCCCACGTCGACATGATCGGCTTCCAGGCGGGACGCGGCGTCCAGCGCGCGCATCGTCATGAGCCCAGTCGAGATCAGCACCACGTCGCGGCCGGTGCGCAGCTCAGCGGCCTTACCCAACTCGAAGTGGTAGTTGTACTCGTCGAGCACCCGGGGCACCGCGCCGCGCAGCAGCCGCAGGTAAGTGGGACCCGGGTGGGACGCCAACGCCGGCACGGCCTGCTCGATGTCCACCGCATCGCACGGGTCGACGATCGTCAGGCCGGGGCAGCCGCGGAGGATAGCCATGTCCTCGGTAGCCTGGTGGCTGGGCCCGTACCCCGTGGTCAAGCCGGGCAGGCCACCGACGACATTGACGTTGAGCCCCGGCTCGGCGATGTCCAGGCACAAAAAGTCATACGCGCGCCGGGTGGCGAACACCGAGTACGTGGACGCGAACGGCACCAACCCCACCTCGGCCAGGCCGGCGGCGGCGCCGAGCAGGGCCTGCTCCGCCATGCCCATCTGGAAGAAGCGCTCCGGATGGGCCTCGCGGAATATGTGCATGTCGGTGTACTTAGCAAGGTCGGCCGACAACCCGACGATCTCCGGGCGCTCCTCGCCAAGTCGAGCCAGCGCATGCCCGAACGGCGCGCTCGTGGTGGGCTGGCCCGGGTCGGCGAACGAGGCGATCATCGCCGAGGTGGTGAGCTTCTTGCGCGGCGCTGTGGCGGTCATCGGCGCAGTCCCTCCTCGAGCTGGTCACGGGCGATCTGCCACTCGTGTTCCTCAACACGCATGAAGTGCGCCTTCTCCCGGTTCTCCAGCAGCGGCGACCCCCGCCCGATGCGGGTGTCGCAGATCAACACCTTGGGCGAGCCGCCGTGCTCGCGGAGCTCGTCGAAGGCGGCCACCAGAGCCGCAATGTCGTTACCGTCCACCCGCAGAGCGTGCCAACCGAATGCCCGCCACTTGTCGGTGACCGGCTCAGTCCGCAGCACCTCGTCGGTCGGGCCGTCGGCCTGCAGGGCGTTGACGTCGACGATCGCGGTCACGTTGTCCAACCCGTGGTGGGCGCAGGCCAGTGCCGCCTCCCAGGTGGAGCCCTCGTCCAGCTCGCCGTCGGAGAGCAGGTTGAACACTCGGGCGGGGTTGCCCAGGTGCCGCAGCCCCAGCGCCATCCCGTTAGCCACGGCCAGCCCGTGCCCCAGCGAGCCGCCGGAGATCTCCACGCCGGGCGTGTAAGAGGCCATTGCCGACATGGGCAGCCGCGAGTCGTCCGACCCGTACGTCTGCAGTTCCTCCACCGGGACGATGCCGGCTTCGGCCAGCGCCGCGTACAGCGCGATCGCGTAGTGGCCAATCGAGAGCAGGAACCGGTCCCGCTCCGGCCAGTGTGGATCATCGCGCCGGAACCGCAGCTGGTCGCCGTACACCACGGCCAGGACATCGGCGATACCCAACGCCTGCCCGATGTACCCCTGCCCCTGCACCTCCCCCATGTCCAGCGCGTAGCGCCGGATCCGGTACGCCGCTTCCCGCAGCCGCGTCAGGCGTTCGGTCTGCTGGTCGGTGGTGACAGACGTCATGACTTCGACCCCTTCCTCGCTCACTTGGTCGTTCGGCTTCCACCCGGTGCGCCCACGACGCACCTTCCGGAACGACGCTCTGACCCGTCTCCCGCTCGCGCATGATCTCGCGTTCGAGGAGCGCCACGTGCTCCCGCTCGGCCGGTCCCCAGGTCTCTCTCGTCACCAGGGTGGCGATGAGGCCCAGCAGGCCGTAGCAGCTGAACAGCAAGGCGGGTCCGATCCAGCCGGTCCGGCTGTAGAGGGCCGTGGCGATTAGCGGCGTAAAGCCGGAGACGACGGCCGAGAGCTGATACGCCATCGAGGCACCGCTGGTGCGGGTCTTGGCCGAGAACAGCTCCGAGAACCATGCACCCTGCACGCCGGCGAGGGAGTTCTGGCAGACGGCGTAGCTGATGATGAAGGCGACGACGATCGCCACTCGGGCACCGGTGTTCACGGTCAGGAACAGCGGGACACCCCAGAGCAAGGTGAGCACGGTTCCCAGCACGTACACCGGCCGCCGTCCGACCCGGTCGGTCAGTGCGCCCCAGCAGACCGTGGCGACTATCCCGAGGGCGGCCGCCAGCATGAGGGCGGTCAAGGTGGTCGGGCGGTCGGCCAATTTTTCCCTGGTGAGGTAGGAGAGCATGAACGTCACGGACACGGCGTAGCCGGCTGTCTCCGCAACACGCAGGCAGAACGCGCGCAGCACGTTACGCCAGTCGTCGCGGAGCACCTCAAGGATCGGGTTCTTGGCGAGCTGGCCCTCCTCCTTGAGCTCCTCGAACTCCGGCGACTCATCAATCTTGAGCCGGATGATGATGCCCACCACGATCAGTACCGCGCTGAGCAGGAACGGCACCCGCCACGCCCACTGGTCACCCAGCGGCACGCTGGCCAAGAAGGCCAGATTGGCCAACAGCAACCCCACCGGGAAGCCCGCCTGCGTGATCCCGGTGTAGAGCCCACGTTTGCGCCACGGGGCGTGTTCGAAGACCATCAGGATTGCGCCGCCCCACTCCGCGCCGAACGCAAGGCCCTGCACCACTCGGACGATCACCAGCAGGATCGGCGCCCAGACGCCAACCATCTGGTACGTGGGCAGCACACCGATCAGTACGGTGGCGAAGCCCATCAGGAACAGGGAGCCGACCAGCACCGGCTTGCGGCCGATCTTGTCCCCCAGATATCCGCCGATGATGCCGCCCAACGGCCGCACCGCAAAACCGATACCCAGGGTGGCAAACGACAGCAGCGTGCCCGACAGCGGATCGGACGCCGGGAAGAACACGTTGTTGAAGTACAGAGCCGCGGCCGTGCCGAACCCGATGAAGTCATACGTCTCGATCGTCGCGCCTATCGAGCAGCCGATCGCGACCCTCTTCTTCTCGGGTGTGCCCTCAATCGGATGCCAGTGAGCGACGTCTTCCAGGTAGGGGTCGGGCTGTGGCGGCTGCGCCTCGGTCATGATGATCTCCGCTTAGCTCGGCTCAAAGGCTGTGCGGGAGGCAGCCTTCATCGGACTGCATAAAATGCCATTGCTGATTGTTTATCTCATGTGCCGCCGAGTTTTCTCCGTGTTCGTGCCGGCTGTCAATCCTCTTCACGCAGGAACTCCCGAAGACAGCGCACGTATAGGAGGCGCAAGCGCGTGGCCTAAAGACCTCCGGCGCTGGGCAGGGAGGCCGGCGACGCGCGCACCCGGCAACCGACGTGCTGGCTGGGCGGCCGCGACCGCCGCCACGGGCTCCGGCAGACCACCAATCCATTCCAGGATCTCTCGGTGATCCGGGGTCAGCCGGCGCTCGAACACCTCCCCGGTCTCACCGTCCAACCCGCACGCCACCACCGATCGTGCGTGCACATCCAACCCAACACATCCTTCCGGTGTGGTTGTGACTGCCACCACTACAACCGACTGTTAACAGTCAACTCTCGAAGAGTTTCTGTCGACTGTTGACAGTGCGCCTGCTACGGGTCACACTAGTGGTCACACTGTTAACTGTCGACAGTGGCTCCTACACGGCTCTTGAAAGGATCAGCTCATGAGCGAAATTGCGCTCACCATGGTGCCGGCACACGGCACCAAGGACGCATGGAAGATGGCGACGCGGCCCGGGGTCTTCGGGCCATCGTGCGGGGTTTCGTCGAGTCCGGCGCCTCGATGTTTCTGATCGATCGCGACGACTTCGTCAAGCAAGTGGTCGAGGATTTGCGCGGGGAGGGCTTCGACGTGCACGTCGCGCTGGCCGATGTGACCGACGAAGCGCAGATGGTCCGGGCGTTCGCCGAGATCGGCGAGGTGTGGGGCAACCTGTATACGCTGGTCAACAACGCGAGGATCATCACGATCAAAGACCTCGAGCCACCAGCGTCAGGGATTTTCAGCGCGTCCTGCAACTCCGGTGGTGGACCTTCACCCAACTTGAGGGCGGGACTGCCCAGCGCCGCCGACACCACCGAACCCGGCACCGAGCTGCTGCCCGGCATCGACGAGGCGACCCGCCACCCCCGCCGGCAGGCGTGGGCGGCGGCGATCGACCGATCCCGAACCCTCCCCACAACAGCGCACGACCTGGACATCAGCGCATGACGCCAAGACCAGCAGCACAGCCCCGGACCGAATGTCGTTGTCCGGGGCGATTCCCAGACCAGCCAGGTGCCGCGATGACGAGCCGCTCGCGGCATCGGGCTGCCCAACCCGGGCCGCGCCACACCGATACGGCGGCGCCGCCGTGCGCCGCAGCAGCGTCTCCGCTTACCATGGCGAGTGAATATTTAGTCGATAACCGCTCGGTTCCCTCATGAGGTGGTCGAGGCCTCGGGTCGCTCGTGGGGAGGTGGATGCCGCGGTGAACGCAGGACGCATCACCCGCCGAACCCCCACCGAGGAGCAGTCGCGGCTCATGGTCAAGGTCGCCCGGATGTATCACGAGCGGGGACGCAAACAAGCCCAGATCGCCAGCGAACTGCACATCACCCAGGCGCGGGTATCCCGGCTGCTGCGGCGGGCGGCCGACGCCGGGATCGTCAAAACGGTGGTGAGCTCACCGGCCGGTGTGCACACCGACTTAGAGGAGCGTCTGGAACAGTGCTACGGACTCATCGAGGCGGTGGTGGTGGACGCGCTCAGCTCCGAGGAACGCGACATCGCCCAGAACCTCGGCGCCGCCGCCGCGGTGTACCTCGAATCGACCCTGCTGGGCAACGAGATCGTCGGGATCTCCTCGTCGAGTGCCACCCTGCTCGCCGCGGTGACGTTCCTGGGGCGGGCCACCAGTCCGGTGGTCACCGACGTGGTCCAACTCGTCGGCGGGGTGGGGGAACCGCAGGTGCAGATCGACGCCAACCGCCTCCTGACGACGTTCGCTTCCGCGACCGGCGCCACCCCAATCTTCCTGCCCGCGCCAGGGCTGTTGGGCAGCGCCGCCGCCCAACACAGTCTGATGTCTGATCCGGCGGTGCAGCAAGTCAGTGCACGTTGGTCAGAACTGACCACAGCTCTGGTAGGCATCGGCGCCCTGGAACCGTCCCCGCTGCTGGCCCAAAGCGGCAACGCAATCGCCGAAGCCGACCAGGAGGTGCTGCGGAGTCTCGGCGCCGTCGGGGACGTCTGTCTCCGGTTCTTCGACGAATCGGGCACCCTCATCGAATCCGAGCTCGACCAGAAAGTGATCGGAATCCGGCCGGAGCAGCTGATGTCGGTCCCTCGCCGGATCGCGGTCGCCGGTGGCATCCGCAAACTGGCCGCACTGCGCGGCGCCCTTCTCGGAGGCTGGGTGAATGTGCTCATCACCGACAGCGTCGCCGCGCACGAGCTGATCGGAGAGTGAACCGGTCACAGCGGTGACGACGAGCCCGTGCTGGCCCAAGCCTAAGTGATCCTGGTTGGCCAAGCGGTCGCGCCGGGCGCCCATACCGATTCCGCCGAGCCTTCCTACGCCTATGCCGTGTAGGCGGGCTTGGGGCCGCTGCAGAATCCAGTTCCGTCCGCGCTACGGCACCCCGGCCCGGCTGACCGGACGGGTCCACGAAGGCGACGGGCAGCACTGCCTAACCAGCTGTCTCGTCCAATTCAAGATTGCGAGGGATGGCCCGCGGTTAGCCTCGTCCTACGTTGCCCGTTGGGACGTCATCGTGAGTTCGGGGCCTCATGACGCCGCACCCGCAGCGACAGCGGACATACGTGCCACCTATTGGATCGGCATGACATATTCATGACCGCCTCGCTCGATTCTGCGGAGAGCCAGTGCATCCGGTCCGAACGTCACGTCACAAGTTGCCGCGGCGGCCAGGTCGAACTCGTGGTTTGGCTCGCCCAGATGGTGCCCGCGATGCCGTCCATCTTGGGCGACCATTCGCGGATCAGGACTGGCCGGATATGGCGGTGGTGCAGGATGGCGCCGCCACCGCGGCGCGTGCGGGCAAACCATTGTGCGCTGCGGCGGTGTCGGTCTCGGCTGTTTGCACTGACCTTCGGTGGGTGAATTGCGCCATGGTGCAGGCTGTCCGGGAAAGTCCTGTCGGGTCGGCTCGGCGGTCGCCAACAGTCGAACATCATCCAGTGGGCGACAGCGTCACCGCCGTCGCCCGGGTGGTGCGGGCGGTCGAGGCGACGCCCGACTTCTGTGGTGAACTGTCGCTGCGCATCGGCATCACCGGCCGCAAGGTGTCGCCATGTTGGCGAGGCGATGAGGCCTGCCAGGCGGACGGCTTCGGGATAGACCGCCGCGAACAGCCGCGAGGCGCTGAACGTCGCCGTCTCGGTGCCCGCCGGGATGAGGACCTCGGCGCGGCGGGTCCATTCGCGGTGAACACCGACGCCGTCCTCCCGCCGCTCCGCCCAGAGGTGGCCGCAGAACAGGAACCCGGTCAGCACCGCGTCGTAGGCGGCGGCCGGACCGTGGCGGCCCAGCAGCCGCAGGTGGTGTCGCTGCGCACGGACGATATCGTCGAGCCCGCCCAGGCCGGTGGCGGGCTGGTCGATGTCCGGCGGCCCGATCCAGTAGCGGTGGCGGGTGCAGACATAGCGGTGGTGCGGCAGTAGGTGGGTCACCGGACCGCCGGGGTGTCGTGCGTCGCAGCGTGGGCAGCCGGGCTGGGGCTGATGGCGCAGCGCCGACCAGTCCGGCGCGGGATGCA
Source organism: uncultured Actinomycetota bacterium (assembly GCA_963715215.1). Lineage (GTDB taxonomy): Bacteria > Actinomycetota > Actinomycetes > Mycobacteriales > Mycobacteriaceae > Mycobacterium. Next base: position 534,016 of record CAVQRJ010000011.1, on the reverse strand, counting down.
GCTCGGGCAGCGCGCGGACGAGGTGCTCGCGTCGCTGGCCGGTCACGGCCGCCAGCCGGTCGGCGAGGACGTCGCGCCGCCGGCCACCTGGGCGCGGAACGCTGATCGGTTCCCACAGTTCCCGCAGCGGTAGCCCGTGCAGGCTGGCCAGGCGAGTCAGATAGGAGGCGACGGTTTCCTGATGCGCAGGCGCGACGGCGATCGGCAGCCGGGACAGCACCATCAGCCGCTCTGCCTGCGGATCGCCCGGCTTCCGCGGCGCGGTGGCCGTGATGCAGTATCGGCGCGTTCGGCGGCGTAGTCGACCGGGACACTGTCGAGCAGCTGCTTGCTGATCTGTTCGCTGCCGTCCTCGATGGCCAGGATCGCCGCGCCACGCACCAGCTGCGACAGGCTGCCGATCATGCCGCCGCTGCGCCGGTAGAGGTATTCGATCAAGGCGCACCAGACTGCCGGTGCGGTGGCGGTGCAGGCGCAGCAGGGACTCCAAAGTCGGCGATCAGCGCCCGCCACTGCCCGCGTTGGGCGCCGGTGCCGTAGGCGAAGGGCGCGGCGCGGGATGACGGTGAACCGGCCGGCGATCTGGCGGCCGCGCACACCGGCGAACAAGCCTTGCGCTTCGACATCGATGCCGGCATAAATGAATGTGGCCGGCAGCCGAACGTTATCTTCAGCCCTCTGGTTGCCGGTCCCGTTGACCTGCACGGATGCTTCGTGGCCAGTGTCGTCGACGGGGTCGTCAACAGGGTCCGAGGACCGACTGCGATTTCTTTTTCGGCGTGTCGCCGGAGCGGCCGACGATCGAGGTCGCGCGCTGTTCGCCGAGGGCGACCGCGAGCGCCTCTCGTAGTTGCCGATTCTCGGCCTCGAGCTGGTGATTTCGTTCTGTCACGATCTCAAGTCGCTGCCGCAACGATGCGTCGGATGCGCGTTGCCGGTCGGGAAGGCGTCGCCCCGCAGGCGCTGGATCCCGCCTGGCGCGGAGTCGTTCGATCTCGGCACGCAGATCGGGTTGATTGTAGAGCCAGGACCGGGAGACCTTCCCCTCTCGTGCCACCGCGTCGAACGAAATCGCTTGTCCCGCATTGTCTATCCGGCGCAGTGCCGCGATGGCTCGGCGTCGTGTGGCGGCGGCCCGGCGCCGGGCCGCTGTGACGATGTGGTGGGAATTGTCAGCTCGCATGCGTGGTGTCCTCTGTCGCGGTCTTCTCGACCTCGCTGATCATCCGGTCGAGGTTGGTCAGAACCTGCTGGTTCATCTCGACCATGCGAGCCTGCCCGCCGCGTTCGGACACGTCGATCAGGGTGAGGGTGCGCCGCCGCTGTTCCCGGAGTTCGGGCAGGAATTCCGGGCCGGTCAGGAAAACTGGGCAGGTCAAGCAAGCGTTGGCATGCGGACAGGTTCGTTGCAGCGGCAGCCCGCAGTATCCGTTCGGCAAGGTCTGGGTCGACATGCCGTAGCGGGTCTTGGCCCATTGTGCTTGTGCCAGTGGGCCTTCGGGGTCGATCGAGACACGCTCACCTTTGATGTTGACCTTCGTAGCCTCCTGCCAGTGACGACGAACGGTCTGATCGGTGATCTTGGCGTAATGGGAGGTCATTCGGTGCGATTCGTGGTCGAGTAGGACCCGCACCACCTCCTGGGGAACGTCACGGTTGATAAGGCGGCAGGCGAACGTATGGCGCCACTGGTGGGGTGTGAGATGGACCGGTCGGCCGTGTTCGTCGCGGATCTCGCAGACTTCGAGCCAGCGGTTCAGCATTCTGCGGTAGGTGCCGGGGTCGAGCGGGACGTTCCCGGAGACGTTGGCGCGTTGGCGAGGGAACAGCAGCGGCGCCCCGTCCGGCCATCTGTCGAGCACCCTGCGTTGCTGCTCACCGATTGCGGCTTGAAGTTCTTCGTCGATGGGAACGGCGGCTTCTCGTTTCATCTTGGTGTTGAAGTAATGCAGGTAGGGGGCGCCTTGCCCGTCATGGAGCAAACAGTCGAACCCGAGTGACAGGGCGCTGGAGATCCGTAGGCCGCAACGGGTGAGGATGAGCGTGACCAGCCTGCCGGAGGGCTCGGGCCAGCGGTCCAGGTTGGTCGGCGATTCGACCTGGGTCATGACGAACTCCGCCAGTCGACGGTCCAGTCGTGCGGGGATCGGTGGAGTGTCGCCGGCATAGAAGGCCGCGCCGCCGGGCAGCCTGTCGTCCCAGGAGTGTTGGCGGACGGTCTGGAAGAACAGGTTGAGCGAGCCGATCCGGGTCTTCTTCACCCCGTGTCCGCCGGGCTGGGACATCACGTGGGCGAGGTAGCGTTCCAGCAGCGGCCGGTCGACGTCGGCGAGCGTATCGACGCCGGTGAGGGTCAGGAAATCGCTGAAGCGGATGAGGGCATCGACTCCGGCGCGGGCAGCGCCGATGCTCAGCCCGGATGTCAGCCGGAGCCTGGTCCACCGTTTGCCCAGATCACGCAGCCAGAGTTGGGTGATGCGCTCGAACCGCAGCCGGGCTCGGGGGCAGGGGCGGCCGGCAGGCGCGGCGACACCGGGTAGCTTGTCCAGCCGCCACACGTCCCTGGGATATTCGATCTCCCAGCCGATTCCGTCTCGTAATGCCTCGACCGCGTCGCGCGCGTCGAGCAGAAACATCAGCGACTGATTGGGCCGGGTCGCAGCGGCTCGACGCCATTGCTGCTCGGTCAGCTCCAGCAGCGAGGCGATGCCGAGTGTCTCGACGAGCCGAACGGCGGGGATGACCAGGCGGGGAGGCGCGGTGCGTGAGCGCGTGTCGTAGCGGCATTGCAGCGCGTACTGGATTTCCAGTCTCGGTTGCGGGGCCAGGGATCGCATATCGATGCGGGCGGTGCCGACCAGCTCGCAGTCGGCGATGAACCGTTCGAGGTCGGGCTGGCCGTGCCGCTTCCAGCGGTCGTCGTGACCAGGGCAGAACAATTTCGTGGGACCGCCGACCCAGAGATCACAGAACGGCAGCCGGCACTCGGCCGATGCCGGGTCGCTCGGGGTCAGGTCGGGGGCCTCCCAGCTGGCCAGGTCAGGTCGGCCGCCTCGGTCCCACCAGCCGCTGTGCTTGCGGCACAGCCCGTTTCGGGACCAGCGACCGTGCCGACAACCGGCCACGGCGCACGCTTTCAGCGCTCTGCGGCCGCGTGTCGGCGGGCCGGGATCGGCGAGGAAGTCCTCCATCGCCGGACAGCCACGCTTGCGGAACCGGAGGGAGTGGGCGTTGCACAATCCCCGCTGGATCGACGCCGACGTCCGGTCGCAGCCGGCGACAGCGCACTGGTCGGCGATGAAAACAGGGTCGTTCGGCGCGGGAACGTAGACGTCGGCACGAAACTGCGGCCGAACAACGGCCATCAGCTTCTCCAGCAGCGATCCCCGGCTAGGCTTCTCGGCAGTCGTCACCACCGCACCTCCCGTCCGGTGAACCAGCCCGCGGCCTCGAGGGTCTTGCGGGCGTCCTCGACGGTGAGGTGGCCGTACGTGTCGATCGTCGTGCTGATCGAGGCGTGACCGAGGAGTTCTTTCACACTTTCCATCCCGGCGCCGCGGCGCAGCAGCCAAGTCGCGTAGGTGTGCCGGAAAAGATGGGGTCCGTAAGCGATACCTGTTCGGGTCCGAAGGCGCACCACCAAGTCGTAGACCGCCGAATACGACCACGGCCGGCCCAGCGGCGCCGACCACAGATTGACGAAGACGTAGTCCGAGTCGAGCGCCCCGTACTCCCGGTTGAGGTAGTCGGCATACAGGCGCATCAATTCCGGGCTGGCAGGGATCCTCCGCGACCCCGACTTGGCGCGGGCCCGGTTGTCGTTGTCGCGCGGCGTGATGGTGATCGTCTTCTCCGCGATGGCGAAGTCTTCGTGGCGCAGCCCGAGCGCCTCACCCACCCGAACACCGGTATCGAGCATCAGCGCAAACAGCAGGCGGTCCCGCAAATGCTCGCAGCCATCCAGGATCGCCTGAACCTGTTGAACAGTAAGGACTTTCGGCAGAGGCTGCGGTGCCTTGAGTTTGATCGCCCGCCGCCGCTCGCCACCCCGTTTGGACACATGATGCAGAAACGGCCGGTAAGAGGTGGCCATGCCTTTGCGACGCCCGGTCGGCTGCATCGTGATCAGCAGCCCCGACAGTTCGACACCATGGCGGGCATGGAACCCGCAGAACGACGTCAACGCCGACAGCTTTCGATTCACGCTGCTGGCCGAGCAGTGCGGTTCCACCGTCGGCAGCATCGCCACCAGGCCGTCGCGGGCCTGCGGCGCCATCCGCAGCCACGCGACGAACCCGGCCACATCCTCCAACCGCGCCGCCCGCCAGTCGACACCGTGCCGATCCAGGTAGGTCAGCCAGTCCTTCAGATCGTGGGCATACGCCTTGATCGTGTTCGGGGACTTCTCGATCGACGCCAGATACGACAGGAACCGCTCGATCGGCTCCACCGGCATGTGGTCATCACCGAGCACGGTCCACGACTCGAACTCTGTGCCCGGCATCAGCACGCGTTGCACGCGCATCGCTACCTCCCGTTCCGTGATGGATAACGGAAGGTAATCCTGTCCACCACGCGATCCCGGGGATTTCCAACGCCCGTCGCACACGTTGCAGACGGTTCCGATTCAGCTGAAGATAACGTTCGGCGAAATACTTCAGCTGATCGGACACCTCCGCGCCGGCGCGGGTGGCCAGGTTGAGGTTGTGCAGCTCGTCGACGCAGACCAGCTCGACACGGGTGTGCGCGGCGGTGGCGCAGACCGCGTCGACGATGTCGGTGATGTTGGCGCGGCCGGTGAACTCCAGGCCGAGGAAGCGGGCGAACTCCACCGCGAGCATCCGCGGCGTCGCCGCCGGTGGCACCGTGACGTAAAGCACCGGCAGCCGGTGCCGGTCGGCGGGGTACCGCTTGCGGGTGTGCAGTTCGTGGGTGCGGCCCAACTGGGTCAGCGCGGTGGTCTTCCCGGTGCCCGACGCCCCGGAGATGATCACCCCGCGACGAGCCGACACCTGTTTGCGGTTGAGCTGCACCAACAACCGCGAGGTGCTAGATCACCTTCTGGATAGTCGGGGTGTTCACCAACGGCAGGTCGGCGTGATAGCCCGCGGCGGGCCGTCGTCGTAGTCGGCCCGGTCGCCCGGCGACAGCGTCGCCAGCGCGGCGGCGTCGTAGCAGCGACCGGCGGTTGGGGTTGGTGGTCGACGAAGCGCCGCCAGCCTTCCTTCGTGGTCAGCGGGCTCGTCGGCGACCGCGTGCTCGACAGTCGGTGCGGAGTTGACCCGGCGTCGGCGCGATCATACCACCGCTCGGCCTCGGCGTCGGCATCGAAGATCCCGAACGGGATCACGGTCGCCGTGCGGGCCGTCGTCGTCGCCGTCGCGGGCTTCCGGTCTCCGGAGTTCGTGCCGGTCGGTGGCCGGTGTGCTGCTGCGGCGACGCGGGTGCGCGCGCAGCGATGCGGTCGCTGCGATTGCTCGACCGGGCCGGGCTCGCGCGGGTCAGCAGGTCGTCGAGGACGCGCGCGATGTCGGTCTCGTTGGTGTCGTCTGCGGCCGTGCTCGGCGACGCAGGCGGCGGGCGTGGCGCCAGGTGAAGTCGGCGAACGGCGCCGGTGACCATCGGCAGGTGCGTCCACTGGGACGCTGACCCATCCGTCGGGGGTGCGGACGAACACCTGGGTGAGCGTCGTAGGGGTCGTAGTGCACCTCCCAGAGGCCCGTCTTGGCGGTGACGCCGGAGGGTTGCGCCGGCGACAGCGGTTCGCCAGTCTCTGTCGCGTCGTAGGTGCGGTAGTCGATGCGGATGCCGTAGTCATTGATCGCGCGCCAGGTGACCGGCAGCAGTTCGAGGTAGTCCTCACCGGTCAGCGTCACCGGCAGATAGCCGGCCAGCGGCGACCAGCGCGGCGTACGCCTCGTTCGGTGAAAGCGCCCGCCGCGGCAACGTCGGGTCGCGCAGGCTGTCGTGCGGGCGGGGTCTGCCAGCCGGCGATCAGCCACTCATCGAGCAGGTCCTGCAACTCCGGCACCGTCCACGCACCGGTCGGCTTCGACCCGCTCGCCGCGCGGCGTGGTGTTCGAGCCGGTGTAGGCGGCGCAGATGTTGACACCACAGCGTGTTGATCGACCCGAACGTCGCCTCCACGATCGCCTTGTCCGTCGGGGTCGGGTGGGCCACCCGGGCCGGGTCGGTGAGGAACCCGCGGGCTTGGCTGTATTCCAACCAACCGACGGTGAACCTCGGGTTGACCGCGTCGGTCTGGGCCACGATCGCCTCATGTTGTCCGGGATCACCACCGGGAACACTCCGCCGAAGAACCGCCACGCGGCCTCACAGCCGTCGATGAGCGCCTCCAACGTCTGGGAGTACGTCGGACCAGACGAACACGTGCCGCGAGTAGACCGCGGTGAAGATCAACGCGTGCACCACCCGACGCCGACCATCGGTCTGGTCGGTCAGCAAACCCAGCCGGCCGAAGTCGACCTGCACCTCCGCACCGGGTTCGCCGTCGGCGACCCGCACCGTGGTCTGGCGCTGACCGAACTCCAATTCCATTACCGCATAACGGTGCAGCGTCCGATACGACACCACCACACCACGGCGACCCGAGCAGCGTATGCACCTTGGTCAGCGTCAAGCCCTGCTGCAGCCAGGCCTTGATCTGCGCGTGCTGACCGGCGATGGTTTCCCACGCCGCACTCTTGCCATTGGGCCGACTCGGCCGGACCTCGGCGATCACCGCCGCCAACAGCTCATCGGTCAGCTGGCGGGCATCACCGTCGCGGTCTACCCCGCACGCACGGGCCCGGTCGACGTACCGGCGCACCGTCTTACGGTCGGTGCCCGACAGCCGGGCCACCTCCCGCAACCCCCGCCCCTCCAGCCATAGCCGCAGCATCTCGTCTCGATCTCGATCACCGACACCTCCCGGTAGCTCATTCGGCCAATACAGCGGCCGAACAACCGGAAGCCCCGAAGCCACGCCGGGGTGGTCCCATAACTGGCAAAACCCCTAGCCAGGTGGTCCCATCAGTGGCAAACAGGTGGTCCCATGCTCGTGGCAAAACCAGCTCCGAAGTGGTCCCTTCTACCTGGCAGTCGACAGCCCTCGCGCGACGGGCCCAGCCGTTGCTGAGCTCACAGTATTGACGCGTGTGTCGGTCGTAGCAGGATGAACGCGCTGAGATTCGACACGGGTTTTGTTCAACTTCAACACAGAACCTGTGCCGCGACGGCACTGCTAGGTCTTGACTCGGTGGAATCGCGGTTCGTATCTCCAAGCAGCGGGGTGGGCCGCCGCCTCACCTCACAGCCGCACGCCGCGGTTACACCGAATCGCGGGTCGCACCAGAATGACCGCGCTGAGATCGCCACGGTCTGCTGGGCGCAAAGTGCACTCCCGTGTGCGTCAGCGCTCTAAAGTTGGAGCCCGCCGGATTGTCGCTGATGTTCGCGATCATCACCGTCGCACGATCTCGGGCGCGGTGGCCGATCGCATCAAGTTCGGCCGGCCTGGAGAACGCTGGATGGGCACTGCCCAAGACTGGACCAGGGGAATGGCTGGCTCGCGATCGGTTTGCGCGGCGTGGATGAGGGCCTCGACTCTGGCCGAGGAAAGCCAGCAGGCGAGTCTTGCCGACCCAGCCACAGGTGCACCGCGCCTGGCTTCTGTAACGAGGGCGAATCACCACGACGACGCCCGGGCCGCCTCCCAAGTCGCCCATCGCTTTTACGGTACCACCCTCAGCAAGCGTGACCGGCCCGCCGCTGACCGGGCAAAATGGCCGCGTTTGAGCGTCGGCGTCCTCCCGAGTCATGGTTGCCACCATGAGAATTGGATAGCAGCTGACGTAATTTTGTCGCGTGAGACTTAACCCAGGATGAGGCCCGACGTCGGCACTCCAGTCCCAGCGGTGACGAGCACGTGCTCGACGTCGGGGACCTGGTTCACCGACGTACCGCGCAGCTGGCGCACGCCCTCGGCGATGCCGTTCATGCCGTGGATGTACGCCTCGCCGAGCTGGCCGCCGTGGGTGTTGATGGGTAGCCTGCCGCCGACTTCGATCGCACCGTCGGCGATGAAGTCCTTGGCCTCGCCCTTTCCGCAGAAGCCCAACTCCTCCAGCTGAATCAGCGTGAACGGAGTGAAGTGGTCATAGAGGACCGCGGTCTGGATATCGGTCGGCTTGCAGCCCGGACTGCTCCCACAGTTGCCTGCCGACCAGACCCATTTCGGGTAGACCCAGCTCGGGCCGGTAGTAGCTGACCATCGAGTACTGGTCCGGGCTGGAGCCCTGCGATGCGGCCTCGATGATCGCGGGCCGATTCTTGCAGATCCTTCGCCCGCTCCGCCGACGTCACGACGAGCGCCACCGCCGCCGTCGGTCTCCTGACAGCAGTCCAGCAGCCGCAGCGGCTCGGCGATCCACCGCGAATTCTGGTGATCCTCAATGGTTATCGGCTTCTCGTAGAAGTACGCCTTGGGGTTCTTGGCCGCATGCTTGCGGTCGGCCACCGAGACCGACGCCGAAATCCTTGCTCGTCGCTCCCGACAGATGCATGTACCGCCTGGCGATCATCGCCACCTGCGCCGCAGGCGTGGACAGTCCATGCGGATACGAGAACGAGTTGTCCACGCCCGTCGAGTCCGCGTTCTCCACCAGCCGCATCTGCACCTGGCCGAACCGCTGCCCCGACCGCTCGTTGAAGGCGCGGTATGCCACAACGCAGTCCGCGACTCCCGTCGCCACCGCGATCGCCGCCTGCTGAATCGTCGCGCACGCCGCCCCGCCGCCGTGGTGGATCTTCGAAAAGAACTTCAGCTCCCCGATACCCGTGGCCCGCGCGATGGCCACCTCGGTGTTCGAGTCCATCGTGAACGTGACCATGCCGTCCACATCGGCAGGCGTCAGGCCCGCGTCGTCGAGCGCATCCAGCACGGCCTCGGAGGCCAGCCGCAACTCGCTGCGGCCCGAGTTCTTCGAGAAGTCGGTGGCGCCGATCCCGACGATCGCCGCCTTACCGGACAGCTCACCGGGCATCAGGCACCTCCGATCGTCAACGTCGACGTCGCCACCACATGGTCGCCGAGGCTGTTGCTGCCAACGACTTTCACCGTGATCAGGCCGTCCTCGACAGCAGTCACCTCGCCCTTGAACGTCACCGTGTCGTACGCGTACCACGGCACACCGAGCCGCAGTTTGATCGACTTGATGATCGCGGTCGGGCCTGCCCAGTCGGTGACGAAGCGCTGCACCAGACCGGTGTCGGTGAGGATGTTGACGAAGATGTCCTTGGACCCCTTGGCCTGTGCCTTGTCGCGGTCGTGGTGGACATCCTGATAGTCGCGGGTCGCGATCGCCGTCGACACGATGAACGTCGGATCGCCGTACAGCGACAGCTCCGGCAGTTTGGTGCCCGACCTCTACCGTTGGTGCGCTCATGCGTCCGGCTCCCATGCGTACAGCGTCCATGCCGGGCCGTTCTGCCCTTCGGGAAAGTCGATATACGTTGCGCGGACGGGCATTCCGATCTCCACCGTTGCGGGGTCCACGTTGCGGAGCTCACCGAGCATCCGGACCCCTTCGTCGAGTTCGACGAGTGCGATGACGAACGGCAGCGTGCGACCGGGCACCTTCGGCGCGTGATGCACGACGAAGCTGAACACCGTGCCCTTGCCCGCTGGCGACGACGTAGTCGATCGGCGCTTCTTTGTCCTGCCACAGCGCAGGCACCGGCGGATGCTGCAGCGTGCCGTCGCCCCGCTTCTGGATGCGCAACTCGTGGGCGTTCACGCCGTCCCAGAAGAACTTCGTGTCGCGCGACGACGCCGGCCGCATCATGGAGTCCGCATCCAGGTCGTCGGGGACGGCCGATACCTGCGGCTGGTCCGCGTCGGCGGGCCTGAACTTCAAGATGCGCCAATCCATCTCGGCGACATCCTCGTCGCCGACCTGCCACGTGATCCGCTGGCTGATGAAGTAGCCCTCACCGAGCGCGGTCTTCTTGGGGCCGACGACGTCGGTCAATTCGGCGACGACGCTGACGTCCTCACCCGGCCGCAGATACCGGTGATACGTCTGGTCGCAGTTGGTCGCGACGACGCCGACGAAGCCCGCGTTGTCGAACAGTTCCATGATCGGGCCGATGGGGTCGTCGCCCGGACGCTCGCCGCCGAGGCCCATCATCGTCCACACCTGGATCATCGCCGGCGGGGCGACGACACCCGGATGGCCTGCCGCCTTGGCCGCCGCCTCGTCGACGTAGATCGGGTTGTCGTCACCGATGGCGTCGACCCAGTGCCGAATCATCGGCTGGTTCACCGGATCCCGACCGGCCCGCGGCTTGCTCGGTCCCGCCGCCTTGATATCCGCGACGGCCTTGTGGATGTCGTCCGGATTCACCGCTGTCCTCTGCTCTTCGCACAAGCGCTCATCGTGGAACCCTCGGCACCTTCAGACCCGAAGCCGCGATCATCTCGCGCATCACCTCGTTCACTCCGCCCCCGAACGTGATCACCAGGTTCCGCTTGGTCTGGCTGTCCAGCCACTCGAGCAGTTCGGCGGTGTCCGGGTCGGCCGGATTGCCGTGCGCGCCGACGATCTCCTCGGCCAGCCGGCCCGCGTACTGAATGCGCTCGGTACCAAACACTTTCGTCGCTGCCGCGTCGGCGACGTCGATGGTCTCGCCTGACGCGGCCACCTGCCAGTTGAGCAACTCGTTGATGCGCCACATCGCCTTGATCTCACCGAGTGAGCGCTTGACGTCGTCGTGATCGATCGGGGTATCGCCGTTACTCCCGGGCTTGGATGCCCACGCGTGGATGCGGTCGTACAGCGACGCGAACCGGCCTGCCGGGCCCAGCATCACCCGCTCGTTGTTGAGCTGGGTGGTGATCAGCCGCCAGCCGCCGTTCTCCTCGCCGACGAGCATGTCGGCGGGCACCCGCACGTCGTTGTAGTAGGTGGCGTTGGTGTGGTGCGCACCGTCGGACAGAATCATCGGCGTCCACGAGTAGCCGGGATCCTTGGTGTCCACGATCAGCATCGAAATGCCCTTGTGCTTGGCGGCTTCCGGATCGGTGCGGCACGCCAGCCAGACGTAGTCGGCGTCGTGACCGCCGGTGGTGAAGACCTTCTGCCCGTTGACGATGTATTCGTCACCGTGCCGGACCGCTGTGGTGCGCAACGATGCCAGGTCGGTGCCCGCTTCGGGTTCGGTGTAGCCGATCGCGAAGTGAACCTCACCGGCGAGGATGCCCGGCAGGAACTTCTTCTTCTGCAGATCGGTGCCGTACTGCTGCAGCGTCGGCCCGACGGTCTGCAACGTGACGGCGGGCAGCGGCACGTCGGCGCGGTGCGCCTCGTTGACGAAGATCGACTGCTCGATCGGGCCGAAGCCCAGGCCGCCGAACTCCTTTGGCCAGCCGACGCCGAGCTTGCCGTCGGAGCCCATCCGCTTGATCACCGCGCGGTAGGCCTTGCCGTGCCGGTCCTTCTCCATCTCCGCGGCCTCTTCGGCAGAGATCAGATTCGAAAAGTATTCGCGCAGTTCGGCTTGCAGCTGCCTCTGCTCTGGGGTCAGCTCGATGTACATTGCGCTCCCACCAGAGTCGAGGCCCCAAGAAGATTTAGGCGCTGTGACGGACCACCGAGCAGGCGGGCCAGGTCCTTGATCGTCGAGTAGTAGCGGTCCATCGGATAGGCGATGTCCATGCCCATACCGCCGTGCAGGTGGTGGCAGATCTGCATCACCGGCGGTGCCTGCGACGCGAGCCAGTAGCCGAGGACGTCGAGGTCCTCGTCGGCGTCAAGCCCTTCGGAGAGCCGCCAGATCACCGAGGTCGCCGCCAATGTCAGTGTGCGCGAGGCGATGTACACCTCCGCCAGCTGCGCGGCCACGGTCTGGAACGTCGACAGTGGCTTGCCGAACTGCTCTCGGTTGGCGACGTAGTCGGCCGTCAGCCGCAGTGCGCCCGCGACCAGACCCGAGGCGAACGCACCGGTGCTCGCCAACGCCAACTGATTGACCCGCCTCGACGTGGCTCCCGCTAGCACGTCGTCGTCGGCGACGGCGACGTCGGAGAAGGTCACCACGTATTCATCGGAGTGGTTCGACGTTGGGGTCTTGGTGGCCTGTACGCCATCGGCCGTCGGCGACACCACGACGACACCGGTGTCGGCCGTCACGACGATCCAGTCCGCTTGTCCCGCATACGGAACGCCGATCTTCGTGCCGTTGAGCTTGCCGCCCGCCAGCGTCGTGGCCGGCTTGTCCGGCAGCGCCGCACCCGGTTCGTTGAGGGCCAGCGTCACGACCGAGCCCTTGGCGACGCCGCCGAGGTAGCGGTCCTGCTGCGGCTCGGACGCCAGATCCAAAAACGCCGCGGTGGCGCCGAGAACGGCCAGGGCGGGACCCGTGGTGCCGTGCCTGCCGATCTCGGTGAGCGCCGTCGACAACTCGGACAGCCCGACGCCGTCGCCGCCGAGGCGCTCGGGCACGCCAAGCGCCGTCACACCGCCAGCGACCAACGCGTCCCAGCTGTTGTCACGCTCCAGAACCGAGGTGACGACGTCGGCGACAGCCTGCTGCCCTTCGTCTGGACTGAAGTCCACCCGAATCCTCCTTGATTCGTCAGTGGCTGACCGGACACTTCTGCCCGATTGCCGGCTCGCCGGCGCCCGTGTAGTCAACCTGCCAGTGCTTGATGCCGTTCAGCCACCCCGACATGAGCCGCTCGGGCTCGCCGATCGGCTTGAGATCCGGCATGTGGTCGGCGACGGCGTTGAAGATCAGATTGATGGTCATCTTGGCGAGGTTGGCGCCGATGCAGTAGTGCGCGCCGGTGCCGCCGAAGCCGACATGTGGGTTCGGGTCGCGCAGGATGTTGAACGTGTGCGGGTCGTCGAAGACCTCTTCGTCGAAATTGGCTGAGCGGTAAGACATCACAACGCGCTCGCCCTTCTTGATCTGCACTCCCCCGAGTTCGACGTCGGAGAGCGCGGTGCGCTGGAACGCCGACACCGGCGTCGCCCAGCGGACGATCTCGTCGGCGGCGGTCTCGGGACGCTCCTTCTTGTACAGCTCCCACTGGTCGGGGTTCTGCGAGAACGCGATCATGCCGTGGGTGATCGAGTTACGCGTGGTCTCGTTGCCCGCCACCGCGAGCATCACCACGAAGAAGCCGAACTCGTCGTCGCTGAGCTTCTCGCCCTCGATATCGGCCTCGATGAGCGTCGTGACGATGTCGTCGGTCGGGTTCGTCGACCGCTCCTCGGCCATCTTCATCGCATACGTGATGAGCTCGAACGACGACACCGCGGGGTCGATGTCGGCGTACTCCGGGTCCTCGCCGGCGGTCATCTCGTTGGACCAGCGGAAGAGCTTGTCCCGGTCCTCCTGGGGTACGCCGAGCAGTCCGGCGATCGCCTGCAGCGGCAGCTCGCACGACACCTGTTCGACGAAGTCGCCCGACCCCTCGGCCGCGGCCGTTTCGGCGATCTTCTGGGCGCGAGCCCGCAGTTCCTCTTCGAGCCGCCCGACGGCTCGCGGGGTGAAGCCGCGGGAGATGATCTTGCGCAGGCGGGTGTGCTGTGGCGCGTCCATGTTCAGCAGGACGGCCTTCTGCAGATCGATCGCGTCGCGCGTCATGCCCTGCGGCCAGGTCGGAATCGCGCCGTCCGGCGAACTGCCGAAGATGTCGTTGCGCTTGGACACCTCCTTGACGTCGGCGTGCTTGGTCACAATCCAATAGCCCTTGTCGCCGAACCCTCCCGTACCGCCGGGCACGTCGACCCAGTGGATAGGCTCAGCCTTGCGGAGCTCGGCGAGCTCCTCGACGGGCAGACGCTCGAGGTTCAGGGTCGCGTCGAGGAAGTCGAAGTCGGGCGAAATTGGGCAGGGCATAGGAAAGCACTCCTTATTGCAACGTGTTCTAGTGCCAGTAAAACATGCCTTCTGCGCAGATCAAAGGCTCGGCTGCAACGCAGCTTGGCATACTAATGAGACGTGTTCTAGCCTGGCGGAATGGGTAACCCTGTAATCGTTGAGGCCACCCGCAGCCCGATCGGCAAGCGGAATGGATGGTTGTCGGGCCTGCATCCGACCGAGCTTCTCGGCGCTGTGCAGAGGGCCGTGGTGGAGAAGGCCGGCATCGACGCCGGCGAGGTCGAGCAGGTCATCGGCGGCTGCGTCACGCAGTTCGCCGAGCAGTCCAACAACGTCAGCCGGGTGGCATGGCTGGTGGCGGGTTTGCCGGAACACGTCGGCGCCACGACCGTGGACTGCCAGTGCGGCAGCGGCCAGCAGGCCAACCACCTGATCGCCGGCCTGATCGCGGCGGGCGCCATCGACGTCGGCGTCGCCTGCGGAATCGAGTCGATGAGCGTGATCGGGCTCGGCGCGAACGCGGGCCCAGACCGCTCGGTGCTGCGGCCTTCGTCGTGGGACATCGACCTGCCCGACCAGTTCACCGCCGCCGAGCGGATCGCCAAGCGCCGCGGCATCACCCGCGAGGACATCGACGAGTGGGGCTTCCAGTCGCAGAGCAGGGCCAAGCAGGCCTGGGCCGAGGGCCGGTTCGACCGCGAGATCAGCCCGATCGAGGCACCGGTGCTCGACGAGCAGAAGCAGCCGACGTCGGAGCGCGCGTTCGTCAGCCGCGACCAGGGCCTGCGCGACACCACGCTGGAGGGCCTCGCCAGCCTGAAGCCGGTGCTCGACGGCGGCATCCACACCGCGGGCACGTCGTCGCAGATCTCCGACGGCGCCGCCGCGGTGCTTGTGGATGGACGAGGACAAGGCCAGGGCGCTCGGGCTACGGCCACGGGCGCGGATCGTCAGCCAGGCGCTGGTCGGCGCCGAGCCGTACTACCACCTCGACGGGCCCGTGCAGTCGACGGCCAAGGTGCTCGAGAAGGCCGGGATGAAGATGGGCGACATCGACATCACCGAGATCAACGAAGCCTTCGCATCGGTGGTGCTGTCGTGGGCACGCGTGCACAACCCCGACATGGACAAGGTGAACGTGAACGGCGGCGCGATCGCTCTCGGCCATCCGGTCGGCAGCACCGGCAGCAGGCTGATCACCACCGCGCTGCACGAACTGGAGCGCACCGACAAGAGCACCGCGCTGGTGACGATGTGCGCGGGCGGGGCACTGTCCACCGGCACGATCCTCGAGCGCATCTAGTGGCCGAGACCCGCGTGCACACCGAAGCCGAGCGGATCGCCGCCGCCCAGTCATACATCGACGCGCTGGTGAACCACGATGCGACGATGGTCCCTTTCGCACCCAACTGCACCCGTATCGAGTTCGGTATGAAGACGGGGTTCTCGGGAGAACACTTGCGCCGCAGCCTCAATGGCGGCCCGCAGTATCGCGTCATCGCATCGGCGACGACACCGGAGTTCAGCGTCGACGGTGACACGGTTCGAGCGCGATTCGACTTGACGACGAAGCCGTCGTTCGCCAGACGGCGAGTCGGTGCCCACGTCGACGAGACGTTCGTGATCCCCGCCGAGGACGGGCTCATCCACCACATCCGGGCAGTCGTCCGGCCCTTTCTGATCTCGTCCTAGGATCGTGCGGGTGGACCTGCACTTCTATTTCGACCCGGTCTGTCCGTTCGCGTGGATCACCAGCAAGTGGGTGCGGATGGTCGCCGCGCAGCGCGACTACACCGTCGACTGGCGGTTCATCTCGCTGCGAATCCTCAACGCGCACATCGACTATGACGCACACTTCCCGCCTGAGTACGAGGCCGGCCATACGGCGGGCCTTGCGGCTGCTCCGGGTCGCTGCGCGGACGCGCGCCGAGCACGGCAGGGAGGCCGTCGGTCCGTTGTACGAGGCGATCGGCACCCGCCTGTTCGACACCTCGCGCGAGGTCGACCCGCTGTCGGGTGCCGATCAAGGTGCGCGGCGCGTATTGGAGCCGCTGCTGCGCAACGCGTGCCTACCCGTCGAACTGGCCGACGCGCTGGACGACACGTCGCTCGATGACGAGATCCGCGCGGAGACCGAGGAGGCGCTCGCCCTGACGGGCCGTGACGTCGGCACCCCGATCCTGCACTTCAATCCGCCCGACGGCACGGCGTTCTTCGGTCCGGTGATCAGCCGGCTGCCGAGTTCCGACGACGCGGGCGTGCTGTGGGATCACGTGATCGGCCTGGCCCAGTTCGCCGGTTTCGCCGAGCTCAAGCGAAGCCTGCGCGAACGACCACAGCTGGCCAGCTTCGGCGTGGATACCGAAGATATTGGTAAACAAGAGGATTGGCACGGCGGAAGCCGGCGGCTCAAGAAGTAGCGCCGGCTCCCACCGGCTGCTCCGAGCTACTCCGCAGCACCAGGTTGATCGCTATCGCCACCGCGAGCAGGGCCGCGCCGATGAGGATCGTCGTCGGGTGCAGATAGAGCAGCAACGCAGCGGCCGGCACACACAGCACCCGCTCCGGCCAGCCCGCCCTGCGGATCAACCAGCCGCCGGTGACAACCGCAAGTGCGGCCACTCCCAGCGCGGAAACCGCTGCCGTCCATGCCATATCGACGATCGATTTGAGTCCGAGCAGTCCTTCGCCGTTGTCGGTCAGCACGAAGGCGAACGGCACAAGAAACGCGGGCAGCGTGTACTTCCACGTCTGCATCATCGTGGCTATCACCCGGCCGCCGGTAATCGCGGAAGCGGCGACCGACGCCAGCGCCGTCGGCGGGGTGACCTCCGACAACACCGCAAAGTAGAAGACGAACATGGCCACCGCGGGAGCGGCGACGCCGAGGTCCTGTAGCGCAGGCCCGACGATCACCCAGCTGATCACGAACGAGGCGGTGACCGGAACGGCCAACCCGAGTACCGCCACTGCCAACGCGGCGAACACCGCGGTGAATACGAGTACGAGAGCAGGGTTTTCGGTTATACCGCGGGCCGCATTGACCAGGATCGAGTTCAGCTGCAGGCCAAGCCCGGTTCGGGTGATCATCGCGGCGATGACGCCTGCGGCGGCACACACGGTGGCCACGGCAAGTACACCCCTGACACCGGTGCCCAGCGCCCGGTAGAGCCTGACCGGCGTCAGGCGGTGCTCCCTGTCCAGGAACGACAGTGCGATCTGGATGAAGGTCGCGAACACCACCGCGCGCACCGCCGAGATGTCCATCGCGAGGAAGACCACGATCAGCAGCAGCGAAATCAAGTGGTATCCGAATCTGCCAAGGAGCCGCCAGCCCGACTGCTCACTGATTTCGACTTCGCGCGTGCCGTAGCGCCTGGCGTCGATCTCGACAGCAAGCAGGATGCCCAGGTAGTACAGGATCGTCGGCACGATCGCCCAAACCAGCACGGTCAGGTACGGCACACCGAGGTACTCCGCGATGATGAAGGCGGCTGCGCCCAGCGTCGGCGGCGACAGGATCGCGCCGATTCCGGCAGCCGCAAGCATTCCGCCTGCGTTCTCCTTGGGGTAGCCGGCACGGCGGAGGATGGGCCACGTCACCGAGCCGAGGCTGACCGTCGTCGCCGTCCCGGAACCCGACACCGAGCCGAGGAGGAAGCCGGCCAGCGTGACGGTCCGGCCTGGCGCTGCCCGTGACCTCCGGAACGCCGCAAGTGACAGGTCGATGAAGAACTTGCTGGCGCCCGACGCATCAAGCACCGCACCGTAAACGGTGAACAGCACGATGTAGGTGGCCGCCACATCGAGGGGCACACCGTAAAGGCCTGTCGACTGGATGAACGACGCGCTGATGATCTGATCCCAGTTCACTCCGGCATGCGCGATCGCCGCCCCCTGCGGTAGGTAACCGCCGTAGTAGGCATAGGCCAGCGCGACCAGGCAGACGATGGGCAGCGCCAGGCCGGTGGTGCGGCGGCATGCCTCCAGCACGAGCAGGAGCACGATCGTGCCGACGAGGACATCGATCATCGCGGGGGTGCCCTGGCGGCTGAGGAACTCGTCGAATCCTCCTCCGCCGCCCGCGAATTCGAGGGGAAGGACCGGGTACAGACAAGCCGCCAACGCGATCGCGGCAAGCAGCCAATCCACCGGCGTCGGATTGCCTGCCGGTACTTGGTGATCCCCGTGGTCGTCGTCTTCGGACTCAGTCTCTTTGCGACGGAACCGAATACCGGAGCGGTAGCACAGCAGGGTCAGCGGTAGAACGGCCGCCAGGAAGTAGATCAGGGAGACCTGGTTGCCCTGAGCGAGCGGAAAGAAGACCTGATAGATCGCGGACACGCCGATCAGGACGCAGACGGCCGTGACCGCATGGCTGACCCAGCCGGTCAGCTCGCGGGCGGGCTTCTCTTCTTCGTACGCGGCGGCCGCCGCCGGGGTTGTTTTGGTCGCGGTGTCTCCGGCCGGCTCGGGCCGGCCGCCGTCGTCCTCGCGCTCGGTCAGCTCTTTGCGCCGAGTTCGTCGAGCGCCTTCTTGGCACCCGGATGCAACGGTACTGGTTCGGTCTGGCGCGCGGTGTCCAGGTTGATGTCCTCGGCGGCCTTGTTCACCTTGACCAGTTCGGCCTTGTTGTCGAATAGCGCCTTGGTGACCACGCACGCCGTGTTGCCGTCCATATCTTCTTTCACCAGAAGCAGATTCGGCACCACCACCGTCGGCACGTCGCCGGGGGTCTGGTACGTCGCGGCCGGAATGACACCCTGCTCATAGATCGTGTTGATCTCCTTGAGCTTGTCCAGGGTGCCTGCGACGTCGATGAACTTGACGTTGCCGCGCTGGCTTGTGAACAAGTCGGTGATACCGCTGGTCGGCAGCCCGCCCGACCAGAACATCGCATCGATCGATCCGTCCTTCATGCCCTCGACCGTCTTGCCGAGCTCGGTGCGCTGCGCCTGTATGTCTTTGGACGGGTCCAGCCCGGCCGCCTGGAGCATGCGGTTGGCGATCACCTCGGTGCCGGAATTCGGCGCTCCGGTGGATACCCTCTTCCCGCGCATGTCGGCGATCGAATTGATGCCGGAGTCTGTCCGCACAACGACCTGTGTGTAATTGGGGTACAGCCGGGCCAGCGCCGCGATCGGCTGCGGCTCGTCGAAGGACTCCTTGCCCTCCGCCGCGTCGGCGGCCGTGTCGGCGAGCGCGAAGGCGACCTGGTGCGTACCGGCCACCAACTGCTGGATGTTCTGCAGCGACGCCGATGTCTCCGCCGCGGTGGCCTTCAGCTTTCCGCCACTGCTCTTCCCGATCGCTTCGGCGAGCGCTCCGCCGAGGCTGTAGTAGACGCCGGTGGTGTTTCCGGTCGCGATGCTCAGGCGGGCGTCGGAGTCGACGGTGCACGTCGTCGGCTCCTGGGCGGCTTCGCCGCCATCACCGCCTCGCTGTCCCCCACAGCCCGCCAACACCAACAGCATTACGCCGGCAACCACCGGCAGTGTGATCCGCCTCACGGATTGATCATTGCCTGCGGAGCGCGTTTTCACACCTGGTTCACAGGACGCATATTTTTGACGTGCTGTACAAGACAGATTTGCAATTGTGTACAGGGATCCGGTCAGGCGCCGAACACCGGCACCGGCGGGCGCGCCTTCGCCAACAGATCGTTGACGACCGGACCCAGTTCGGCCGGGTCCCAGCGGGCGCCCTTGTCCACCTCGGGTCCGTGTGCCCACCCCTCGGCAACCCGGATGATGCCGCCCTCGACCTCGAACATCTTGCCGGTGATATCACGCGACTCGACACTGCCCAGCCACACCACGAGCGGTGAAATGTTCTCGGGCGCCATCGAATCGAAGTCCTTGTCTTGCGTCGACATCATGTCGGCGAAGACCGTCTCGGTCATCCGGGTGCGCGCGGACGGCGCGATCGCGTTGACCGTGACGCCGTAGCGACCCATCTCCGCGGCGGCGACCAGCGTCATGGCCGCGATGCCCGCCTTGGCCGCGCTGTAGTTCGCCTGGCCGACGCTGCCCTGCAGGCCCGCGCCCGAACTGGTGTTGATGATGCGGGCATTGAGAGAGTCGGCAGCGGTGTTTCCGCTCTTTACTTGCGCGCGCCAGTACGCCGCGGCATGACGCATCGTCGCGAAGTGCCCCTTGAGGTGCACCGCGATCACGGCGTCGAACTCCTCCTCGCTGGTGTTGGCGAACATCCGGTCGCGAACGATGCCCGCGTTGTTCACAAGGACGTCGAGTCCACCGAAACAGTCGACGGCGGTCTGCACCAGCCCTTCGGCCTGCGCCCAGTCGGCGACGTTGGCGCCGCTGGTGACGGCTTCGCCACCGGCAGCGGTGATTTCGTCGACGACACCTTGTGCGGCGCTGCCACCGCCTGCGGGCGAGCCATCGAGTCCGACACCGATGTCGTTCACCACGACGCGTGCTCCCTCCGCGGCGAACGCCAGTGCATGCGCGCGGCCGATGCCGCCGCCGGCACCGGTCACGATGACCACGCGGCCGTCGAGCAGTCCCATTTCCGTTGTCTCCTTGACTATTTGATGTCGGCGGTGGTGGTTGCCAGGTAGTGCGGTGGCTCGCCACCGCCGTGCACTTCGAGCGATGCACCGCTGATGTACGACGCGGCATCCGAGGCGAGGAAGGCTGCGGCCCAGCCGACGTCGGCCGGTTTCGCGAGCCTGCCGAGCGGCACGTTCTTGGAGATGGCGGCGATCGAATCTGCGTCGCCGTAGAACAGTTCGGACTGCTCGGTCTCCACCATGCCGACGACGACCGAGTTGACTCGGACCTTCGGCGCCCATTCGACCGCGAGCGTGCTCGTGATGTTCTCGAGACCCGCCTTGGCCGCACCGTAGGCGACCGTGCCCGGCGTCGGCCTCCTGCCGCTGACGCTCGCGATGTTGACGATCGATCCGCCGCGCTCCTGGGTCTGCATCACGGCGTTGGCGTGCGTCGAAACGGACAGCGGCCCAAGCAGGTTGAGTTCGAGGATCTTGCTGCTGAACTTCGCCGACGCCTCAGCGGCAGGCACATACGGTGAGCCCCCCGCGTTGTTGACCACCACGTCGAGGTGGCCGTGCTCGGCGACGATCACCTCGATGAGCGCCTTGACCGAATCGTCGTCGCGGACGTCGCAGGAGTGGAACTCGTACGGCAGCCCTTCGACCGGCCGCCTCGCACACGTCACGACGGTCGCACCCTGATCGGCGAAGACGGCGCTGATACCAGCACCGACCCCTCGCACACCGCCGGTCACCAGAACGACCCGACCGCTCAGTTGCAGGTTGATACCGCTGTCAGCCGCGCCGGTCACTGTGCTAGCGTACCAAGCAAGTGCTTGCTTAGGTAACCGGCCCCCAGCAGGAGTCATTGATGACGATCACCACCAAGTCGGTCGAACCGGGCATCGTCTCGGTAACCGTCGACTATCCGCCCGTCAACGCCATCCCTTCCCGCGGATGGTTCGAACTCGCCGACGCGATCACGGCGGCTGGGCGCGATCAGTCCACGCACGTGGTGATCCTGCGGGCCGAGGGTCGCGGGTTCAACGCGGGCGTCGACATCAAGGAGATGCAAAAGACGGCTGCGGACGCGAGGAGCAAGAATGCCCCAGCCTTCAGCGCGCTGATCGACGCCAACCGCGGCTGCTTCGAGGCGTTCCGCGCGGTGTACGAGTGCGCGGTGCCGGTCGTGGCGGCCGTCAACGGGTTCTGTGTCGGCGGCGGCATCGGCCTCGTCGGCAACGCCGACGTGATCGTCGCCTCCGACGACGCGACGTTCGGACTGCCCGAGGTGGAGCGCGGCGCCCTCGGCGCGGCCACCCATCTTTCACGTCTTGTGCCGCAGCACATGATGCGCCGGTTGTTCTTCACCGCTGCGACCGTCGACGCCGCGACCCTGCACCACTTCGGGTCGGTGCACGAGGTGGTGCCGCGCGCCGACCTCGACGAGTCGGCCCTGCGGGTGGCGCGGGACATCGCGTCGAAGGACACCCGGGTGATCCGGGCGGCCAAGGAGGCGCTGAACCTCATCGACGTGCAGAAGGTCAACTCCAGCTACCGGATGGAACAGGGCTTCACGTTCGAGCTGAACCTGTCCGGGGTTTCCGACGAGCATCGCGACGCATTCGCCGGGACTGACAAGGGATCCAAGTGATTCGGCGGGTAGGAGCGATGGGCCCACGCGCGCAGCGCAGGGGACGACTGGGGAATCGATGACAGACAAGAGAACAACTCTCGACGACGCAGTCGCCTCGGTCGAGAGCGGCATGACGATCGGTATCGGCGGATGGGGGTCGCGACGCAAGCCGATGGCGTTCGTGCGGGCACTGCTGCGCACGGAGGTCAAGGACCTCACCGTGGTCAGCTACGGCGGCCCCGACGTGGGGCTGCTCTGTTCGGCGGGCAAGGTCAAGCGGGTCTACTACGGCTTCGTGTCGCTGGATTCGCCGCCGTTCTACGACCCGTGGTTCGCCAAGGCCCGTACCAGCGGCTCGATCGAGGCCCGCGAGATGGACGAGGGCATGTTGCGATGCGGCTTGCAGGCTGCGGCACAACGACTTCCGTTCCTGCCGATCCGTGCAGGACTTGGCAGCGACGTGCGCGCGTTCTGGGGCGACGAGCTGCGGACCGTGACGTCCCCGTACCCCACCGACGGTGGCTACGAGGAGCTGATCGCGATGCCGGCGCTGAACCTCGACGTGGCGTTCGTGCACATGAACATCGGCGACGAGCGGGGTAACGCCGCCTATACGGGTATCGACCCGTATTTCGACGACCTCTACCTGATGGCGGCACAGAAGCGCCTCCTGTCCGTGGAACGGGTCGTGCCGACGGAGGAGCTGGTGAAATCGGTTCCGCCGCAGGCGCTGCTGATCAACCGGATGATGGTGGACAGCGTCGTCGAAGCACCCAACGGCGCGCACTTCACCACCGCGGAGCCCGACTACAAGCGCGACGAGAAATTCCAGCGCCACTATGCGGAGGCGGCCGCGTCGGATGAGACGTGGCAGGAGTTCGTCGACACCTACCTGTCCGGCGGCGAGGCCGAGTATCAGGCCGCAGTGCGCAAGGAGACACGAGCATGATTTCCGTGAGCCGCGCCGAGGTGTGCGCCGTCGCGTGCGCCGAATTGTTCCGCGACGCAGGCGAGATCATGGTCAGCCCGATGGCGAACATGGTGTCCATCGGCGCGAGGCTCGCGCGCCTGACGTTCTCCCCCGACATCCTGCTCACCGACGGGGAGGCCCGACTGCTGGCCGATACCCCGGCGATGGGCGGCGCGGGCGCGATCGAGGGCTGGATGCCGTTCGGCCGCGTCTTCGAGACGCTGGCCTGGGGCCGTCGCCATGTGGTGATGGGCGCGAATCAGGTCGACCGGTTCGGCAACCAGAACCTGTCGGCGTTCGGTCCGCTGCAGCACCCGACCCGGCAGATGTTCGGCGTCCGGGGTGCGCCGGGAAACACGATCAACCACGCGACCAGTTACTGGGTCGGCAACCACTCGAAGAGGGTGTTCTGCGACAACGTCGACGTGGTGTCCGGGATCGGCTGGGACAAGGTCGATTTCGACAACCCGGCATACCGGTTCGTGAACATCTATCGGGTGGTGTCGAACCTCGGCGTCTTCGACTTCAACGGCCCGGACCACACCATGCGGGCCGTGTCGCTGCACCCCGGCATCGATGCGGAACACGTTCGCGAGAACACCTCCTTCGAAGTGCACGGGCTGGACGAGGCGGAGGAGACGCGCCTTGCCACCGCCGATGAGCTCAAGCTGCTTCGCGAGGTGATCGATCCCAAGTCGCTGCGCGACAAGGAGATCCGATCATGACGTCGACGAGTAGGCTCCGCACGCCGTTAACCGAGCTCATTGGTATCGAGCACCCCGTCGTCCAGACCGGCATGGGCTGGGTAGCCGGTGCCCGGCTGGTGGCGGCGACCGCCAACGCGGGCGGCCTCGGCATCCTCGCGTCGGCGACAATGACGCTCGACGAACTGCAGACCGCGGTCACCAAGGTGAAGGCCGCGACCGACAAACCGTTCGGCATCAACATCCGAGCCGACGCGGGCGATGCCATCGACCGGGTGGACATGCTGATCCGCGAGCGCGTCAAGGTGGCATCGTTCGCATTGGCGCCGAAGCCGGACCTGATCGCCAAGCTGAAAGATGCGGGCGTGGTGGTGATCCCGTCGGTCGGGGCGGCCAAGCACGCCAAGAAGGTCGCGGGCTGGGGTGCCGACGCGGTGATCGTGCAAGGCGGAGAGGGCGGCGGCCACACCGGGCCGGTGGCCACCACGCTGCTGCTGCCGTCCGTGCTCGACGCGGTCGACATTCCCGTGGTGGCCGCGGGCGGATTCTTCGACGGGCGAGGTCTGGCCGCCGCGCTGTCCTACGGCGCCGCAGGTGTCGCGATGGGGACGCGCTTTCTGTTGACGTCGGACTCCACGGTGCCCGACGCCGTCAAGCGGCGATACCTGGAGGCCGGCCTCGACGGCACCGTGGTGTCCACCCGTGTCGACGGCATGCCTCACCGCGTGCTGCGCACCGGGCTGGTGGAGAAGCTGGAAGGTGGCTCACGCCTTCGCGGTCTCAGCGCGGCGGTGCGCAATGCGCAGAAGTTCAAGAAGATGTCGAAGATGACGTGGCGGTCGATGATCAGCGACGGCCTCGAGATGCGGCACGGTAAAGAGCTGACCTGGGCGCAGGTGGTGATGGCGGCCAATACGCCGATGCTGTTGAAGGCGGGCCTGGTCGAGGGCAACACCGATGCCGGCGTGCTGGCCTCGGGTCAGGTGGCGGGCATCCTCGACGATCTGCCGTCGTGCGCCGAGCTGATCGAGTCCGTCGTCAGCGACGCGGTCAAACACTTGCAGGCCGCGGCAGCCCTGATTGATTAAGGCCATTGCTTAATTACGGAGTATTGAAGCTATACTCTTCATATGGTAGGGATGAAGGCTGAAGCTTCATCTGGACTCCGCGCGACGCTGATCGGCGACGTCGTCGGTTCGCGGACTGTCGCCGACCGCACCGGTGTCCACCGCCTGCTGAACAAGGCGCTTCGCGACATCGCAGGCGACGCGATCGATCCGCCCGCATTCACGGTCGGCGACGAATTCCAGGGCGCGTTCCCGAGTGTCGGCCTCGCGATCGACGCGGCGCTGTCGCTACGGTTGGCGGTCGCGCCCGATATCGATGTGCGGTTCGGCGTCGGCTGGGGTGCGGTCACCATGCTCGACGAAACCGCAGGCATCCAGGACGGCCCCGGCTGGTGGGGGGCCCGTGAAGCGATCGAATGGACGGCGTCGGCTCAGCGACAGCCCGGGCTGGCGCTGGTGCGAACGTCGTTTCGGGTCTCCGGCGAGTCGAGGACCGACCTCGACGCGATCAACGCCGCACTGATTTGTCGGGACCACCTGCTTGGATCGTTGGACGACCGATCGACACGGATTGTGAAGGCACTGTTGAAGAACCGGACGAAGAAGGACATCGCCGAGGCGGAAGGGATCAGCCCGTCGGCGGTCTCGCAGCGCTCCGGTCGCGACGGTCTCGACTTGATCGTGTTGGCGTCGGAGTACCTGCGGGGTGTGCCGTGAGCGCCCTGGCGGTGTTGCTGATCGCGATCGGAATCGCCGATGCGGTACGGCGGCTGACACGCACCACCTGGCTGGCTCCCGTCCTGGCGCCCGTCGTGGTGGTGGTTTGCGCCGCACTGTCCGGACTGTGGCATCTCGGCGACCTTCCGCTGTTGGCCATCGCCGCCGCCGCAGGCGTCGGCTGGGTCGCGCTCGGTGCACGCGCGGAACGGTCCGGTGATCACGAAGGAGCTCCGCTGGTCGTATTCGGCCTCGCGCTCACGGCCTTGATTGTGTTGTCCGGCTGGGCTTCCGAGGTCGGCGGCCTCGTCGAGCGGTGGGCGGGGTGGGTCGACATACCCGGCATCGGCGACATCACCCCGAACAAGCTGATGATGGTCGTCGGAGTGGTACTGCTGCAGTTCTTCACCGGCAACCAGTTGGTCCGGCTGGTGCTCGGCTCGGTCGGTGCCGTGAAGCCCGAGGGCCAGCCACAGCCGTCCGACCGGCTCAAGGGTGGTCGCCTGCTCGGTCCGATGGAGCGAATCCTGATCCTCGGCCTCGGGCTTGCCGGTCAGCTCGCCGCGGCGACGGCAGTCGTCGCGGCCAAGAGCATCATCCGGTTCCCTGAGATCAACGCCGAGACGAAGCGGAAGAACGGAGACACCGGCAACTTCGATAATGCGGACGTCACCGAGTACTTCCTCGTCGGCAGCTTCGCCAGTTGGATCATCGCGCTGGGCGGTCTCGCGCTCGCGCAATAGCGCGCTACAGCCGTTCGATGATCGTGACGTTGGCGGTGCCGCCGCCCTCGCACATCGTCTGCAGGCCGTAACGGCCGCCGGTGCGCTCCAACGTGTTCAGCATGGTGGCGAACAGCTTCGCGCCGGTCGCGCCCAGCGGGTGGCCCAGTGCGATCGCGCCGCCGTTCGGATTGACCTTCTCCGGGTCTGCCTTGATCTCCTTCAGCCAGGACAGCACCACCGGCGCGAAGGCCTCGTTGATCTCGACGGTGTCGATGTCGTCGATGGACAGGCCCGTCTTCTCCAGCGCATACCGCGTCGCCGGAATCGGTCCGGTGAGCATGAACACCGGATCGGCGCCGCGCGCGCTGATGTGATGGATGCGCGCACGCGGCTTCAGGTTGTGCTCTTTCACGGCCTGCTCGGACGCGAGCAGTACGGCACTTGCGCCGTCGGAGATCTGACTGGCCATCGCGGCGGTCAGCCGGCCGCCCTCGGTGAGCGTTTTCAGGCCCGCCATCTTCTCGAGCGACGTGTCGCGCGGGCCCTCGTCGGTGACGAAGCCCTCGACCGGGATGACCTCGTTCTCGAAGTGTCCGGCGCGGATCGCCTCCTGCGCACGCTGATGGCTGGCCAGCGCGAACTGCTCCATCTCCTCACGAGAGATGTTCCACTTCTCGGCGATCAGCTCCGCGCCGCGGAACTGCGAGATCTCCTGATCGCCGTAGCGGTGCAGCCAGCTCTTCGACTCGTTGGTCGGAGACGTGAACCCGAACTGTTCGGCGACGGTCATCGCGGATGAGATCGGGATCTGGCTCATGTTCTGCAT
Source organism: uncultured Actinomycetota bacterium (assembly GCA_963715215.1). GTDB lineage: Bacteria > Actinomycetota > Actinomycetes > Mycobacteriales > Mycobacteriaceae > Mycobacterium. Next base: position 506,964 of record CAVQRJ010000011.1, on the reverse strand, counting down.
GCCACCGGCCACGATCAGATCGGCCGTGCCGGACATGATCGCTTGTGCACCAAAGGAAATGGCCTGCTGGCTGGACCCGCACTGCCTATCGACGGTGACGCCGGGCACCTCCTCCGGGTAGCCGGCGGCCAGCCACGACAGTCTGGCGATGTTGCCCGCCTGTGGGCCGATGGCGTCGACACAGCCTGCGATCACGTCGTCGACCGCGCCGGGATCGACATCGACCCGATCGAAAAGGCCGCGCCAACCTGCGGCGCCGAGATCGACGGGATGGACGCCGGCGAGCGATCCGTTTCGCTTACCGACCGCGGTCCGCACAGCATCGATGACGTACGCCTGAGACGTTGCCGGCATTACTTGTCTCCTTTGGATGTTTCGGCGGTGATGCCGCCGAGGACGATTGAAAGATATTGGCGGCCAACCTGTTCGGCCGTCAGTGGTCCGCCCGGCTGGTACCAGCGAACCGAAACCCATGTGGTGTCGCGAATGAACCGGTACACCAGGTCGACGTCGATGTCGGGGCGGAAGTAGCCCTCCTCGATGCCCTGGTTGAGAAGGTCCAGCCACATCTTGCGTTGCTCTCTGTTGCGCTCCTCCACATAGGAGAACCGCGGCTGGCCCGACAGTCGCTTCGCCTCGTCCTGGTAGATGACGACCTGTGCGTGCCGATCCTCGATCGCCTCGAACGACGCCATGAACAGGCCCTTGAGCCGCTCGACCGGGTTGGGCTCGGTGGCGACGATCTCCTGGTAGCGCTCGAAGAGCCAGTCGAGGAACCCGCGCAGCAGCTCGTCGACCATCTCCTCCTTGGAGGAGAAGTGGTGGTAGAGACTGCCCGACAGGATGCCTGCGGAGTCGGCGATGTCGCGGACGGTGGTGGCGCGCATCCCGCGCTCGGCGAACATCGTCGCGGCGAGATCCAACAGCTCGTCGCGACGGCTTACCGCTGCCTTGTCCACCAGTAGAGGATAGCAACCAAGCGCTTGCTAGGTAACCGCGACCGGCTGACTTTTGATACAAAGCGCAGCGTGACGGAATACGAGGTGACCGATGCCCACACCGCCGCGAGTGTCGGCAGCGGTGACGTGCCGGTGCTCGCGACGCCAATCCTGATCGCGTGGCTGGAGGCCGCAACCGTAGCGGCCGCCGCTCACCTGATCGCGCCGGGCCAGACGACCGTGGGCACCGCGGTGCGGATCGAGCACCTGCGCGCGACCCCGGTCGGTGACACGGTCGCGGTGCACGCCCAAGCGCCCGACGAACCCACCGGCAAGCGTCTGACGTTTCGCGTGCGGGCCGTCGACGCTTCCGGTCGAGAGGTCGCCGTGGGCGAGATCGATCGGGCGATCGTCGACCGCGAACGATTCCTCAGTCGATAAACATTCCTGCGACGAGGTTGATGGTCGTGGCCAGGATGACCGTGCCGAACGCGTACGACAACAGGCAGTGCCGCAGCGCAACCGCGCGGATAGTGCGGTTGGACACGCTGGTGTCGGAGACCTGATAGGTCATGCCGAGGTTGTAGCTGAAATAGAAGAAGTCGCGAAAGGCCGGCGGGTCGTGGGAGTTGAAATCGATCCCGCGTCCGGGCGGTTCGTAGTACAGGTGCGCGTAGCGCGCGGCATACATCAGATGCAGACCGGCCCAGGCCATGAACACCCCGGCCAGAGCGACCGCCGCCGCGGCTGGATCCCATTCGTCGTGGCCGCGGATCAGCAGCAGCACGATGCTGACCAGCGCGCCCAGCGCCGCCCCGACCACCACGAGCTCCTCGACGAGTGGATCCAAAGCCTCCTGATGCGCGTTACGGGTCTGTTCAGCGTCCATCGGCCACAACAAGATCCAGCCCGCAGCGACAAAGATCGCACCCGTCGCGGCGATACCCGTCAGAACGCCGAGTGCTTGATCGTTGAGTGTGCCGACCGCGGCACCGACCAGCACACCGAGGATCACCGACCCGATGAGCCGGATGGTCCCCGATCCGCGTAGCCGATTCATGGTTCGACGATCAGGCGCGCTGACTGGAAACCGAGATCACTTCTCCGGTCAGATAACTGGAGTAGTCACTGGCGAGGAACGCGATGGTGGCGGCGACCTCCCACGGCTCGGCCGCTCTTCCGAACGCCTCGCCCTCGGAGAGCCGGTCCAGCAGGTCCGCCGAGCTTGTCTTCTCCAAGAACTTGTGGCGCGCGATGCTCGGCGACACCGCGTTGATCCGCACGCCGTAGTCGACGGCCTCGATCGCACTGCAGCGGGTCAGCGCCATCACGCCTGCCTTGGCCGCGGCGTAGTGCGACTGCGAGTGCTGCGCACGCCAACCGAGCACACTGGCGTTGTTGACGATCACGCCGCCGTGGTCGGCGTCCCTGAAGTACCGCAGCGCGGCGCGGGTGGCCCGCATCACCGACGTCAGTGTCACGTTCAGGACGCGGTCCCATTCCTCGTCGGTCATGTCGACGACCGGGGTCTGCCCGCCGAGGCCTGCATTGTTGACCAGCACATCGAGCCGTCCCATCCGGGCGGTCGTCGACGAAATGAGCGCATCGACCTGCGCCGTCGACGTCACATCGCACACGACGCTCTCGACCCGGCCGAGCCCGAGATCGACCAGCTGGTCCCGGGTTTCGCCGAGCCGCCGTTCGTGGTGGTCGGACACCACCACGTCGGCGCCCTCGGCCAGCGCGCGGCGGGCCACCGCGGACCCGATGCCGGTGCCAGCCGCGGCGGTCACGACGACGACCTTGCCGGTCAGAAGTCCGTGCCCGTCAATCTCTTTCGGTGCCTCGCTGAGACTCATACCTGTCTCCTCTTCGCGCGAGCGCTCATCGGCCTTTGACCTCACGCGGTAGGCCGAGCACGCGCTCGGCGATGATGTTGCGCTGGATCTCGTTCGACCCGCCGTAGATGGTGTCGGCGCGGGTGAACAGGAAGAGGTGCTGCCACTCGTCGAACTTGCCGTCACGTGCCACCAGACCGGACTTGCCGACGACGTCCATCGCCAGTTCGCCGAGGTCGCGATGCCAGTTGGCCCACAACAGCTTCGACACGTTGTCCTGGCCCGGTCCGATGTCGCCGCCGGCGCGGCTTCCGCGCTGCTCGACGTCCATGGTCGCCAACGCGTAGGACCGCATCGTCCGCAGGCCGACCCACGATCGAGTCAGCCGTTCACGGATCAACGGGTCGTCGATGGCGCCGGTCTCTTTGGCCACATCTACCAGGTTGGAAAGCTCACGCGCGTAACGGATCTGCTGGCCAAGCGTCGACACCCCGCGCTCGAACGTCAGCGTTCCCATCGCGACCCGCCACCCGTCTCCGGGCTCGCCGACGACGAGGTCGGCGTCGGTGCGGGCGTCGTCGAAGAAAACCTCGTTGAAGTCGGCCGTCCCGGTCAGCTGCACGATCGGCCGGATCTCGACGCCGGGCTGGTCGAGAGGCACCAGCAGATACGACAGTCCGGCATGGCGCTTGGAGCCCTTCTCGGTGCGCGCGACGACGAAGCACCACTGCGACAGGTGCGCCATCGACGTCCACACCTTCTGCCCGTTGATGACCCACTGATCGCCGTCGAGCTCGGCGGCCGTCGACACGTTCGCGAGGTCGCTGCCCGCGCCCGGCTCGGAATAGCCCTGACACCACAGTTCGGTGACGTCGAGGATGTTCGGCAGGAACCGCTTCTGCTGCTCTGGGGTGCCGTAAGCGATCAGCGTCGGCCCGAGCAGTTCCTCACCGAAGTGGTTCACCTTGTCGGGGGCGTCGGCCTTGGCGTACTCCTCGTAGAACGCGACGCGGTGGGCGACCGACAGCCCTCGTCCGCCGTGCTCCTCCGGCCATCCCAGACACGTCAGACCGGCGGCCGCCAGATGCCTGTTCCAGGCCAGCCGTTCCTCGAACGCCTCGTCCTCGCGACCCGGGCCGCCGAGCCCCTTGAGCGCGGCGAATTCACCGACGAGGTTGCCTGCGAGCCAGTCGCGGACCTCGGCCCTGAACTCCTGGACCTCTATCACACCTGTAGGCTAACCTACCAAGCACTTGCTTTGTTAGAGGAGCATCGATGACCGCCGATCTGAGGACCATTCCGCAGGTCCTGGACCGGATTGCCGACCAATTCTCCGATCACGACGCGCTGGTGACCGAGGATCGGCGGCTGACCTTCGCGCAACTTCGCGAGGAGGTCCGACAGGCCGCCGCGGCGATGATCGACCTGGGCGTGGCCGCCGGGGACCGCGTCGCGATCTGGTCGCCGAACACCTGGCACTGGGTCGTCGCATGCCTTGCCACGACCTACGCCGGCGGCGTACTGGTCCCCCTCAACACCCGCTACACCGCCGGCGAAGCCGCCGACGTGCTGGCCCGCACCGGCGCGCCGCTGCTCGTCGCGGCAGGCGAGTTCCTGGGCGCCGACAAGACCGCCGACCTGAACCGCGATGCCCTGCCCGACCTGCGGCACATCGTGCAGGTTCCGATCGAGAAGGACGACGGGAACTGGGACGAATTCGTCACGCGCGGTACGGATCTCGACGCAGCAGACGCCCGTGCGGCCGCCGTCAAGCCCGACGACGTCTCCGACATCCTGTTCACGTCGGGCACGACCGGCCGCAGCAAGGGCGCGCTGTGCGCACACCGGCAGTCGCTGGACGCCCCCGCGGCATGGGCGGCGTGCGGGCAGGTCACCAGCGCCGACCGGTACCTCTGCATCAACCCGTTCTTCCACAACTTCGGCTACAAGGCAGGGATCCTGGCCTGCCTGCAGACCGGGGCGACGCTCATCCCGCAGCTGACGTTCGATGCGGAACAGGCCATGGCGGCGGTGCAGGAACACCGGATCACCGTGCTGCCGGGCCCGCCGACGATCTATCAGTCGCTGCTCGACCATCCCAAGCGCGGCGAATACGACCTGGGCTCACTGCGGTTCGCCGTGACCGGCGCGGCGACCATCCCCGTGGTGCTGATCGAGCGGATGCAGTCGGAGCTGGACATCGACATCGTGCTGACCGCCTACGGGCTGACCGAGGCAAGCGGGTTCGGCACGATGTGCCGCGCCGACGACGACGCCGTCACGGTGGCCACCACGTGCGGGCGCCCGATCGCCGACTTCGAGCTGCGCATCGACGGAGCCGGCTCGGACGACGGTGCGGGCGAGGTGTTGCTGCGCGGGACCTAACGTGATGCTCGGCTATCTCGACGACCCCGAGGCGACAGCCAACACCATCGACGCCGACGGCTGGCTGCACACCGGCGACGTCGGTCGTGTCGACGAGGCGGGGAACCTGATGATCACCGACCGGCTGAAGGACATGTACATCTGCGGCGGGTTCAACGTGTATCCCGCCGAGATCGAGCAGGTGCTCGCGCGGCTGGAGGGCGTCGCGGAAGCCGCGGTGATCGGGGTGCCGGACGAGAGGCTCGGCGAGGTCGGCAAGGCGTTCGTCGTGAGGCTGCCGGGTGCCGAACTCGACGAGGCCGCCGTGATCGCTTATACGCGTGAGCATCTGGCGAATTTCAAGACCCCGCGATCGGTGGCGTTTCTCGACGCCCTGCCGCGCAATCCGGGAGGCAAAGTGGTCAAACCCCAACTTCGAGAGACCGTCTGATGGATCTGGCCTTCGACAACGAGACCGAGGAGTTTCGGACCGAGGTCCGCGACTTCCTCGCCGCGAACAAAGAGCGCTTCCCGACGAAGTCGTACGACACGGCCGAAGGCTTCGAGCAGCACAGGCGTTGGGACAAGGTGCTTTTCGACGCGGGGCTTTCCGTGATCGCATGGCCCAAGCGCTACGGCGGCCGCGACGCGACCCTGCTGCAGTGGGTGGTCTACGAGGAGGAGTACTTCCGCGCAGGGGCACCCGGCCGCGCCAGCGCCAACGGCACATCGATGCTCGCCCCGACGCTGTTCGCCCACGGCACTGAGGCACAACTCGACCGAGTGCTGCCCAAGATGGCCAGCGGCGAGGAGATCTGGGCGCAGGCCTGGTCGGAGCCAGAATCCGGCAGCGACCTTGCGTCGCTGCGCTCGACCGCCACCAAGGCCGACGGCGGCTGGAAGCTCAACGGGCAGAAGATCTGGAGTTCGCGGGCGCCGTTCGGCGACAGGGCATTCGGGCTGTTCCGGTCCGACCCGGAAGCCGAGCGACACAAGGGCCTCACGTATTTCATGTTCGACCTGAAGGCCGACGGCGTGACGGTTCGGCCCATCGCACAACTCGGCGGCGACACCGGGTTCGGTGAGATCTTCCTCGACGACGTCTTCGTCCCCGACGACGACGTGATCGGCGGGGTCCACGACGGCTGGCGCGCGGCGATGAGCACGTCGAGCAACGAGCGCGGGATGTCGCTGCGCAGCCCGGCGCGGTTCCTCGCGCCCGCCGAGCGACTGGTCGAACAGTGGAAGGCCAACCCCGATCCCGTGTTCATCGACAGAGTCGCCGACGCCTGGATCAAGGCGCAGGCGTACCGACTGCACACGTTCGGCACGGTCACCCGGCTCGCCAACGGCGGCGAACTCGGCGCCGAGTCGTCGATCACCAAGGTGTTCTGGTCCGACCTTGACGTGGCACTGCACCAGACCGCGCTCGACCTCCGCGGCGCCGACGGTGAGCTCGTCGACTCACCCGGACGCGAGGAGGAAAAGTACTCCTGGACCGAAGGCCTGCTGTTCGCACTCGGCGGCCCGATCTACGCGGGCACCAACGAGATTCAGCGCAACATCATCGCCGAGCGACTTCTGGGTCTGCCCCGGGAACCCAGGGGAACGAAATGAAATTCGATCTCGACGAACAGCAGCGCGATTTCGCCGCGAGCATCGACGCTGCGCTCGGCGCGGCAGGCGTTCCCGCGGCGGTGCGCGCATGGGCGGAGGGCGAGACTGGCCCCGGACGGAAGGTCTGGTCGACCCTGACCGACCTCGGTGTGACGGCACTGCTCGTTCCCGAACAGTACGACGGCATCGACGCACATCCCGTCGACCTCGTCGTCGCCGCGGAACGACTCGGGTACTGGGGTGTGCCCGGCCCGGTCACCGAATCCATCGCGGTGGCACCGGTTCTGCTCGCCGAAGACGAACGCTGCGGTGCGCTCGCCTGCGGTGAGCTGATCGCAACCGTCGCCCTTCCTCCGCATGTGCCGCGAGCCGTCGACGCCGACACTGCGGGCCTGATCCTGGTCGCGGGCGACGGCGAGGTGCGCGACGGCAGCGCTGGCGATCGGCACGAATCCGTCGACCCCGCACGAAGACTCTTCGACGTGGCGGCGTCCGGCGATGCCCGGAAAGCCGATACCGCAAAGGCTTTCGAGGTCGGCGTGCTAGCGACGGCCGCCCAACTGGTCGGCGCGGGCCAGGCCATGCTCGACGCCTCGGTGGCCTACGCGAAGCAGCGCAGCCAGTTCGGCAGGACCATCGGGTCCTACCAGGCGATCAAGCACAAGCTCGCGGATGTCTATATCGCCGTCGAGTTGGCGAGGCCGCTGGTCTACGGCGCTGCGCTGTCGCTGGCCGACGGATCCGACGACACGGCGCGCGATGTCAGCGCCGCACTCGTCGCCGCCGCCGATGCCGCACTGCTGTCGGCGCGTTCGTCGCTGCAGACCCACGGCGCCATCGGTTTCACGCAGGAGCACGACCTGTCGCTGCTGCTGTTGCGGGTGCAGGCGTTGCGGTCGGCGTGGGGAAGCCCAGCGTGGCATCGCCGCCGGCTATTGGAGGCCTTCTAATGACGAGCGCTTGCGCGAGGAGGCGACATCTAATGACGAGCGCTTGCGCGAGGAGGCGACATTCATGAGCGAAGAACGCGAGCTGCTGCGCGAGACCGTCGCGGCGCTGGTCGAGAAGCATGCGTCGCCCGCCGCGGTGCGCCAGGCCATCGAATCGGAGCGCGGTTACGACGAGTCGCTGTGGAAACTGTTGTGCGAGCAGGTCGGTGCCGCCGCGCTGGTGGTGCCCGAGGAGTTGGGCGGCGCAGGCGGCGAGCTCGCCGACGCCGCCGTCGTCCTCGAGGAACTGGGCAGGGCACTGGCGCCGACACCGCTGCTCGGTACGACGCTGGCCGAGCTCGCGCTGCTCGCCGCCGACGAACCCGATACCGATGTGCTGGAGAGGCTGGCCGAGGGCGCCTCGATCGGGACGGTGGTCTTCGATCCGCACTTTGTGGTCAACGGCGCCGTCGCCGATGTCGTCGTGGCCGCCGACGGGAAGAAGCTCACCCGCTGGACCAGGTTCACCGCGACCCCCGTCGTCGCCATGGACCTGACGCGGCCATTGGCGCGATTGGAGCCGCAGGACACGTCGGACCTCGGCGCCGACCCCGGCCTTGCCGACACGGCGGCGATCCTCGTCGCGGCCGAGCAGATCGGCGCCGCGTCGAAATGCCTCGACCTGACCGTCGAGTACACCAAGGACAGGGTCCAGTTCGGCCGCCCGATCGGCAGCTTCCAGGCACTCAAACACCGGATGGCCGATCTGTACGTCGCGGTGCAGTCGGCGCGCGCGGTCGTCAACGACGCGATCGCCGAGCCGTCGGCCACCTCGGCGGCACTCGCCCGGTTCGCCGCCAGTGAAGCGTTCTCCAAGGTCGCGGCCGAAGCCGTGCAAATGCACGGCGGCATCGCGATCACCTGGGAGCACGACATCCAGCTCTACTTCAAACGCGCACACGGCAGCGCACAACTGCTCGGGCCGCCCCGTGAGCATCTGCTCAGGCTCGAGGCCGAATTGCTCTAGATCTGAACCAGCCGGCGGCCATCCCCGTATCCGATAGGGAGCTCGAACACAGCACGGGGAGGGGTATTTCCATGTTCAGCGTCAGAAGCATCGCTGACGGGGCCGTTCACGCGGTCGAAGGACAACGTTGGCTCGACCAACTCGGCTACAAACTCGAACGAACGATGGCGCTGGGATTCAATCTGCTCGGTGGACGCGGCCGGCGGATGCAGAGCCTGCTGCACGGTACGTGGCTCGGCCACCCGATACATCCAGCGCTGACCCACATACCGCTCGGTGCGTGGACGACGGCGCTGGTCCTCGACGGGCTCGACGTCATCACATCACGCCCGACCGGCCTCGCCCGCGCGGCGAACATCTCCGTCGAAGTCGGCATCCTCGGTGGCATCGGCGCCGCGATGACCGGCGCCACGGACTGGCAGTACACGCACGACACCGCCCGCCGTGTCGGGCTGGTGCACGGCGCCCTCAACGCCTCCGCACTTGGCCTCTACGTCGCATCGTCGCGCTTCAGGAGAAGGGGCGAGTCGGCTCGTGGCCGCGGCGCAGGCGCACTGGGCTGCCTGCTCGCGGCAACGGCCGGTTATCTCGGCGGCGATCTCGTGTACCACCACCGCATCGGAGTGGACCGAACCGAAACCAGCTTGGAGCCACGCGAATTCGTGCCGGTGATGGCGACCGATGACCTGGCTTCGGATGAGCCACGCCAGGTGCGGCACGACGGGGTTGCGGTGGTGCTCATCCGTCACGGCGAGAAGGTCTATGCGCTCGGCGAGCAGTGCTCGCACTTGTCCGCGCCCATGTCGGAGGGCTGGCTTTACCGGGGCGATCTGGTGTGCCCGTGGCACGGATCGTGTTTCGACCTGGAATCCGGTGCGCCGGTCAACGGACCGGCGACCGCGCCGCTCGCGCGTTACGAAGCGCGAATCCACGACGGGCACATCGAGATCCGGCGACAACCGCACGTCCAAACCGACTCCGACCGAACCAAGTACGCGACGGCGGTGGTGTCGAGATGAACGCCGACGACGTCCTCATCGAGGACCACAACCAGTTGCGCGGCCTCCTGGGCCGGCTCAAGTCGACCACGACCGACGACAGCGAACTTCGTCGCGATCTTCTCGATCAGCTGGTCGCGGTGCTGACCGTTCACGTGCAGATCGAGGACGAACTGTTCTATCCCGCGATCGCTGAGGTCAGCACCCTGCTCGGCACATCTCACGCTCAGCACCGGCAGATCGACGACCAGCTCGCCGTCGTGTTGCGCACCGACCCCGCAACCGACGACTTCGCCGTCGAACTCGACATGCTTGCGTCGACGCTGGAACATCACGCCGGCGAAGAGGAGGAGCTGATGTTCTTCCAGGCTCAGGCACTCGGCGCGGCCAGATTGGCGACGCTCGGCGAGCGTATGGAGCGCCGACGTCAGCAACTTCGCGACTCCCGACTCAACACGATCAGGATCCGGGTGAAACGGGAGACGCTGCGCCGCCTAGCCTGACCAACGTGACCGACAACCGTGTCTCGTTGCGCGCAGGGATCCCGCCGTTCTATGTGATGGACGTCTGGCTGTCCGCCGCGGAGCGCCAGCGCACGCACGGTGACTTGGTGAACCTGTCCGCGGGCCAGCCGAGCGCGGGCGCGCCTGCGCCGGTGTGCGCCGCGGCGAAAGCGGCATTGGACAACACCGTTCTCGGATACAGCGTCGCGCTCGGGATCCCCGAACTGCGCACGGCGATCGCGAGCTCGTATGAGTCCCGGCACGGCCTGGACGTCGACCCCAACGACGTGGTGATCACGACCGGGTCCTCCGGCGGGTTCCTGTTGGCGTTTCTGGCCTGCTTCGACGTCGGTGACCGGGTGGCGATCGCGAGCCCCGGCTATCCGTGTTACCGCAATATCCTGTCCGCGCTCGGCTGTGAGGTTGTCGAGATGCCGTGCGGGCCGGAGACCAGGTTTCAGCCCACCGCACAGATGCTCGCCGAACTCGACCCGCCCGTGCAGGGCGTCGTCGTGGCGAGCCCCGCCAATCCGACCGGCACCGTGATTCCGCCCGACGAGCTGGCGGCGATCGCTTCGTGGTGCGAGGAGTCGGGCATCCGGCTGATCAGCGACGAGGTCTACCACGGCCTGATTTACCAGGGTGCGCCCGACACCAGCTGCGCATGGGAGACGTCTCGGGAAGCCGTTGTGGTGAACAGCTTTTCGAAATACTTCGCGATGACGGGCTGGCGACTCGGCTGGCTGCTGGTGCCCAAGGAACTGCAGCGTGCGGTGGACTGCCTGACGGGCAACTTCACCATCTGCCCACCCGTGCTGTCACAGATGGCAGCGGTCGCCGCGTTCACCCCGGAGTCGGTCGCCGAGGCGGATGCGCTGCTTCACCATTACGCCGCCAACCGTGGCCTGTTGCTCGACGGGCTGCCCAAGATCGGCATCGACCGGCTTGCGCCCACCGACGGGGCGTTCTACGTCTATGCCGACGTGTCGCACCTGACCGGCGACTCGCTGTCGTTCTGCTCGAAGCTGTTGGCCGACACCGGGGTTGCGATCGCGCCAGGGATCGATTTCGACACCCAGCGCGGCGGTTCGTTCGTCCGACTGTCGTTCGCAGGTCCGACCAGCGACATCGAAGAGGCCGTTCGCCGGATCGGGACGTGGCTCGCCTAGCGGGCAGTCCCGACTGTGCAGTTTCGGACGGAATGAGCCGCGAAAGCGTCGAATTCTGCACAGTCAGCGAGCGCTCCAGCCGCCGTCCATACTGTAGGACGCGCCCGTCACCATTCCTGCGCTCGGCGATACGAGCCAGGCCACCAACGATGCCACCTCTTCTGGTTCAAGCAAGCGTTTGATCGCGCTCTCCTTCAGCAGAATCTCCGCCACGACCTGTTCCTCCGGAATGCCGTGAGTGCGCGACCTGGTCGGCGATCTGCTTGGTCACCAACGGAGTTCGCACATAACCGGGGTTGACGCAGTTGCTCGTGACACCGTGCGGGCCACCCTCGAGCGCCGTCACCTTCGAGAGCCCTTCGAGGGCATGCTTGGCGGTGACGTAGGCGACCTTGTATTCGGAGGCACGCAGCCCGTGCACCGACGAGATGTTGACGATGCGGCCGAAACCCTTGTCGTACATGTGCGGCAGCGCGGCGCGGATCAACAGAAAGGGCACCTCTACCATGAGCGTCTGGATGAACCGAAAGCGCTCCGGCGGGAAGTCGGCGATCGGGCTGACATGCTGAATACCCGCGTTGTTGACCAGAATGTCTGTCTCGAGCCGCAGCTGCTCCAACGAGCCGACATCGGAAAGGTCTACCACCCAAGCCTTTCCACCGATCTCCTCCGCGACGGCCTTCGCGCCGACGTCATCGAGATCCGCGACCGTCACGACCGCCCCACGCGCAGAAAGCTCGCGCGCACACGCTGCGCCGATACCGCCGGCGCCACCCGTGACGAGGGCGGTACGTCCCTCGAGTGCCGTCATACGATTCCGGCCTTCGCCAGGTCGTCGCGATCAGCCTCGTCGAGGGTCTCGAGGTCGAGGCCCTTCGTCTCGCGCATGAACAACGCCGCAACGAGGGTCACCACGGAGGCCAAGGCCAGATACAGCGCGATCGGCACCCACGTACCGAACTCGCCGAGAAGCCAGGTCGCGATCGCGGGCGCCAGCGACCCGGCCACGATCGACGTCACCTGATAGCCGAGGGACACACCCGAATACCGCATTCGCGTCGGAAACATCTCGGCCATGATCGCCGGCTGCGGCGCATACATGATCGCGTGAATGATCAGGCCGATGATCACCGCGGCCATGATCGCGAGGTAGTTCGCAGTGTTCATCAACGGGAAAGCGAAGAAGCCCCAGGTGCTCGCGAGCACCGCACCGACGATGTACACGGGCCTACGCCCGATCCGGTCGGACAGCCGACCGATTTGCGGAATCACCAGGAAGTGGACGGCGTGGGCAGCCAGCAGCCACCACAGAATGTCCCCGGTGTCGGCGCCGACATGGTTCTTGAGATAGACGATCGAGAACGTGACGACGAGGTAGTACATGACGTTCTCGGCGAACCGCAGCCCCATCGCCGTAAAAACCCCACGGGGATAACGCTTAAGCACCTCGAACACGCCGTACGACACGGCCTTTATCTGCTCGATCTCCTGCTGGACCTGAATGAATATCGGCGCGTCGGTCACCTTGGTGCGGATGTAGTACCCGATCAGCACCACGACCGCGGACAACCAAAACGCGACCCGCCACCCCCACGACAGGAACGCCGCATCCGACAACGTCCCCGTCAGCACCAGCAGTGCGATCGTTGCGAGCATGTTCCCGACGGGGACCGCGGCCTGGGGCCAGCTCGCCCAGAACGCGCGTTCGCGATCGGGGCTGTGCTCGGCGACCAGCAGCACCGCGCCGCCCCATTCACCGCCGACGGCGAAGCCCTGCATGAACCGCAGAACCACCAGCAGGATCGGCGCCCAGATTCCGACCTGTGCATAGGTCGGCAGGCAACCCATCAGGAACGTCACGCCGCCGACGAGCAGAAGACTGAACTGAAGCAGCTTCTTGCGGCCGTACTTGTCGCCGAAGTGCCCGAAGACGACGCCGCCCAGCGGGCGCGCCAGAAATCCCACACCGTAGGTCAGCAGCGCTTTGATGAGTGCGTCATTACCGGCGCCCTCGGCGAAGAAGACCTTGCTGAAGACGAGCGTGGCGGCGGTGGCGTAGAGGAAGAACTCGTACCACTCGACGACGGTGCCTGCCATCGAGGCGACCACGACGCGTTTGAGTCCGGTCGGTACCGACCCAGGCTCGCTCATTGGAGGACTCCTTTGCGTGTGACGCCCAGCACAGATGGTTGGGAGTATTCCTGCAGGTACCCCCCGCCGCAATGCCCAAAACCGCAGGAAGCCGCCGACGACCTCGACCGTCACGACGATCTGGTCCGTGTGCTTCGCGGCGCCGTTGCGGTGCGGCTGAGCTATTGGCACCGACCTCCGGCCGTCGCAGCGTCTCCGGCGCGCGAGGTGCTACTGGGAACCTCGGAGGCGGCAACGAAAAAGGGCACCCGATGGGTGCCCTTTTTCGTCGTCTGTTTCTGGTCAGCGGCTCTGCTGCACGCTTGTGTCTACCTGTGGGGCGGTCGCGTGGTGGTGGATGTCGTTGAGCCAGTCGAGGTGGTCAACGCCTGCCTGTGCAGGTCCGGCCAAGCCGAGCATGGCGGCGGCCAGACCGCTGGCGATGACTGTGGCAAACCCGAACTTCTTCATTTTTGCGCCTTCTTCTTTCTTCTGTGTGGTGTTCGAGCCTTATCGGTTCGGACTCCGTGTTGCCGGTCTTTGCGATTCTTTCTGGCCGGTCTGACTGGTTAAACAGGCAGGTCACCGATTTAATTCTGGATGGCAGCAATTGATCTGCGGTTGGCAGGAATCGACTACGAGGGGTGCGCGCAGCGGCCTGTTGGGGCCACATTCCGGGTGGCCGTGTGCGGCGAGTCACAGCTAAAGTTATCGCCATGCCGTTCATCGATCACCCGAAAGGCCGCGCCTATTACCGACACTGGGCAACTGAGGATCCACGCGCGGTCGTCGTCTTCCTGCACGGCTTCGGCGAGCACACCGGCGTGTACCACCGCTACGGTTTCGCACTCAACGCCGCCGGCATCGACCTGTGGGCGGTCGACCAGTTCGGCCACGGGCTCAGCCCAGGCACGCGCGGCGACTTCGGATCCATCACGGACAGCTCGGACCTCGCCGACACGTTGACCGAGCTCGCCGAGGGCGAACGCCCCGGGCTGCCGCTGATCGCGCAGGGCCATTCGTTCGGCGCGGTGGTGACCCTGACGCGGCTGCTCGACCAACCCGACCGCTACCGCGCAGGCGTCATCTCCGGCGCGCCGCTGGTGCCGATCCCGGGGATGCTCGACTCCGACAGCTCATTCGATCTCGACCCGCACTGGCTCTCGGATGACCCGTTCTATCTCGACTCGCTCGAGAACGACCCGCTGGCGTTCATCGACGCCGACGCTGCGCCGTTGGCGCGAGCGCTCGACACTGCCTGGGACCGGTTCGGCGGCGACTTGCCGGGGCTGACGGTGCCAACGCTGGCGGTACACGGCGTCGCCGACCCGATCGCCCCGGTCGGCGCGGTCCAGGCGTACGCCGATCAGATAGAACCGCTGCAGCTCAGGGAGTTTCCCGGCGGGCACCACGACATCCTCAACGACACCATGCACCGCGAGGTGGCGGCCGCGATCGTCGATTTCATCGGCGAGGCGACCTAGACACTCACCCGTCCGGGCGAACCGATTAGAGCCAGGTGTCGTCGGTCGTTGCGGTGAGGAAGGCCTCGAGGTCGTCGCGCCAGTGCGCGGGCGTGTTCTTGTCCGGTTCGATCCCGGTGTACTGGCCGTGGTAGAACAGCAGCGGGCGCGGCTTCTTGTGCGGCACATCGGTCAGAGAATGCACCGCACCGAACACGACGAGGTGATCGCCTCCGTCATGCACCGAATGCACGGTGCAGTCGATGTGCGCCAGCGTGCCCTTGATCACCGGTGAGCCCAACCTCGATGCGCCCCAATCGATTCCGGCGAACTTGTCGGTCTCCTTGGAGCCGAACCGCGCCGAAACGTCCTTCTGGTTCTCGTGTAGCACGTTGACACAGAACTTGCCGGTCGATTCGATCGCCTTCCATGACCGCGACACCTTGGTCGGGCAGAACAGCACGAGCGGCGGTTCCAGCGACAGCGCCGCGAACGACTGGCAGGCGAAGCCGACAGGGACGTCGTCGTGCATCGTGGTGATCACCGTGATGCCGGTGCAGAACTGCCCGAGCACATTCCGGAATGTACGCGGGTCAAGCGGCTCAGCGGACACCGTTACTTGAAGCCGACGCTGAAGTCGTGGCCCCACAGGCTGACCGCGGTGCTTTCCCGCGCGACCCAATCGTGGTCGTCGACCTGCAAGCCCTCACAACCGAATTCGACGTCGAAGCCGCCCGGCGTCTTCATGTAGAACGACAGCATCTTGTCGTTGACGTGCCGGCCCAGCGTCGCCGACATCGGTACCTTGCGGCGCAGCGCGCGGTCGAGGCACAGCCCGACGTCGTCGGAGTTACCCACCTCGACCATCAAATGCACGATGCCGCTTGGTGTCTCCCCCGGCATGAACGCCAGGCTGTGGTGCCGCGGGTTGACACCGAAGAACCGCAGCCACGCGGGCGGCCCGTCGGCGGGCCTGCCGACGAGCTGCGGCGGCAGCCGCATCGAGTCGCGCAGGTAGAACCCGAGCACGTCGCGGTAGAAGTGCAGTGATTCGGCATCGTCCTTCGTGGTCAGCACCACGTGGCCCAGGCCCTGCTCTTCAGTGACGAACTTGTGTCCGTAGGGGCTGACGACGCGACGGTGTTCGAGTGCGACTCCGTGGAAGACCTCGAGTGTGTTGCCCGATGGGTCGTCGAACGTGATCATCTCGTCGACCCGGCGCTCGGCCAGTTCGGCGGTGGGCGCCTCCTTGTACGGCGTGCCCTCGACGTCGAGCCTCTTGCGGATGCCCTGCAGCGCCGCGGCATTGGCCGTCTCCCAACCGGATTGGAGCAGCCGGTCGTTCTCTCCGGGGATGATCACCAAGCGGGCCGGGAACTCATCCATCCGGAGGTAGAGCGCACCGTCGGTCGCGCCGGAGCCCTCCACCATGCCGAGCACCTTCAGGCCGTACTCACGCCAAGCGGCGATGTCGGTGGCCTCGATCCGCAGGTAGCCCAGCGATTTGATGCTCATCCGTGCCCTCTGTTCCTCGCGCAAGCGCTCATCACCCACCCCCAAGGAAGTCAATGCAGAGCTTGTTGAATTCGTCGAACTTCTCCAACTGCGCCCAGTGTCCGCACTGCCCGAAGACGTGCAACTGCACCTTCGGAATCTGCTTGAGGGCCACCAGCGCGCCGTCGAGCGGGTTGACGCGATCCTCGCGACCCCAGATCAGAAGCACCCGCTGGCGCAGCCTGTACACCTCGCGCCACATCATGCCGAGCTCGAAGTCGGGCCCCGCGAACGACTTTCCCATCGCGCGCGCCGCGGCCACCGACTCGGGTTGGCTGGCGATCTCGAACCGCTCGTCGATCAGCTCGGGTGTGACGAGCTTCTGGTCGTAGACCATGATGCGCAGGAACTTCTCCATGTTCTCGCGCGTCGGCTCTGCGGTGAACCTGCCGAGCAGCTTGACGCCTTCCGTGGGATCCGGCGCGAACAGGTTGACCGACAGCCCGCCGGGGCCCATCAGCACGAGGCGCCCTGCCCGTCGGCCGTTGTCCAACGCGAATCTCACCGCGGTGCCGCCGCCCAGTGAGTTGCCAACCAGGTCAGCGCTTTCGATCCCGAGATGGTCGAACAAGTTCAGCAGCGCGGTCGCGCTGTAGCGGTTGTACTGCTCGTGTTCGGTGTGTTTGTCGGAGTGTCCGTAGCCCGGCTGGTCAACCGCGATCACGTGGAAGTGCTTGGCCAGCACGCCGATGTTGCGTCCGAAGTTCGACCAGCTCGACGCGCCCGGTCCGCCACCGTGCAGCAGTACGACCGTCTGTTCGTTGCCGACGCCTGCCTCGTGGTAGTGCAGCCGCATGTCCTCGCGGACTTGCGCGTAGCGGGAGGTCGACTCGAACGTGATCTCTTGCTGTTGTGCGGCTTCGGCGGCGAATGACGTCATCAGACCATCGTGTCCTGAGGCGGCAGCCCGAACTCGTTGTTACCGAAGATCAGGTAGGCGCGTTCCGGATCGTTGGCGGCGTGCACGCGGCCCGCATGCGCGTCGCGCCAGAACCGTTGCACCGGAGCGTCGTTGTTCAGCGCGGTGGCACCCGAGGCCTCGAACAGCCGGTCGACGGAGGCGATCGCACGTCCAGTGGCGCGCACCTGGTCGCGGCGGGCGCGGGCCCGCAGCTCGAACGGGATCTCCTTGCCCTCCTTCAGAAGCGCGTACTCGTCGCCGACGTTTCCGATCAGCTGGCGCCACGCGGCGTCGATGTCGCTGGCCGCCTCGGCGATGCGCACCTTCGCGAACGGATCGTCCTTGGCCTTCTCGCCCGCGAATGCGGCGCGCACGCGCTTGCCCTGATGCTCGACGTGGGCGTCGTATGCGCCGTACGCCATGCCGACGATCGGAGCCGAGATCGTCGTGGGATGCACGGTGCCCCACGGCATCTTGTAGACCGGCGCGGTGTTGGTCTTCAGCCCGCCGGCGGTGCGGTCGTTCATCGACTTGTACGACAGGAACCGGTGCCGCGGTACGAACACGTCCTTCACGACCAGCGTGTTGCTGCCGGTTCCGCGCAGGCCGACCACGTGCCACACGTCGTCGATCCGGTACTCGGTGCGCGGGATGAGGAAGCTGCCGAAGTCAACCGGCTTGCCGTCCTTGATCACCGGGCCGCCGACGAACGTCCACGTCGCGTGGTCGCAGCCCGAGGACCAGTTCCACGAGCCGCTGACGAGGTAGCCGTCGTCGACCACATGGCCCGCACCCATCGGTGCGTACGACGACGACACCCGCACGGTCGGATCGTCGCCCCAGACCTCTTCCTGGGCCTGCTGGTCGAACAGGGCGAGGTGCCAGTTGTGCACGCCGACGATCGAGCTGACCCATCCGGTGGAGCCGCACGCCGTCGCGATGCGACGCACCGCCTCGTAGAACGCCGTCGGATCGCACTGCAGGCCACCCCACTGCTCGGGCTGGAGCAGCTTGAAGAAGCCGACCTCGTCGAGCTCGGCGACCGTCTCGTCCGGCAGTCGCCGCAGATCCTCCGTCGCCTGTGCGCGCTTGGCGATCAGCGGCAACAGATCGTCGATGCCGGCTAGGACCGACTGCACGTCACGCTGTTCAATGGACGTCACTGATTTGCCTCCCGGGAGAACGGACCTTCACAGAGATTAGAACACGTTACGATTAGTGTCGAGCAGCGCATTCCTATGACAGCTGGACCTGCGCACATGCATTTCTGTAACCTGTTCTAGTTATGGCCCCTGGGCCGGAGTAGGAAGGGCAACCGCGTGACCGACGAGCCGCTCGGTAGCCACGTGCTGGAACTGCAGGTGGCCGAGGTCGTCAAGGAGACCGACGACGCGCGCTCGCTGGTGTTCACGGTGCCCGACGGTCCCAAGGACCCCGATATCCCCGCCGACCGGCTGCGGTACGCCCCGGGGCAGTTCCTGACGCTGCGGGTGCCTAGCGACCGCACCGGTTCGGTGGCGCGCTGCTACTCGCTGTGCAGCTCGCCGTACACCGGCGATCCGCTGACCGTCACCGTCAAGCGCACCGACGGCGGCTACGCGTCGCACTGGCTGTGCGACAACGCCCACGTAGGCATGCGCATCCACGTGCTGGCGCCGTCGGGCACGTTCGTGCCCAAGACGCTGGACACCGACTTCCTGTTGTTGGCCGCGGGTAGCGGCATCACCCCGATGATGGCGATCTGCAAGTCGGCGCTCGCCGAGGGCAGCGGCCGCGTCGTGCTCATCTATGCCAACCGCGATGAGAACTCCGTCATCTTCGGGGGTGCCCTTCGCGAGCTGGCGGCCAAGTACCCCGACCGGCTGACGGTCGTGCACTGGCTGGAGTCCGTGCAGGGCCTGCCGAGTGCGCCCGCGCTCGCCGCGCTCGCCTCGCCGTACATCGGTCACGACACGTACATCTGCGGGCCGGGGCCGTTCATGGCGGCCGCCGAAGAGGCGATGAAGGGCGCAGGCGCCCCGGCCGATCGCATCCACATCGAGGTGTTCAAGTCGCTGGAGTCCGATCCCTTCGCCAGGGTGGTGATTGCGGCAGAAGACTCAGACGACAGCGACCAAGGACCTGCCACCGCCATCGTGACCCTCGACGGTGAGACCCACGAGGTGCGGTGGCCGCGCAACGCGAAGCTTCTCGACGTGCTGCTCGACAAGGGCCTCGATGCGCCGTTCTCCTGCCGCGAGGGGCACTGCGGTGCGTGCGCGGTGCTGAAGAAGAGCGGCGATGTCGAGATGGAAGTCAACGACGTGCTCGAGCAGCAGGATCTCGATGAGGGGCTGATCCTCGGCTGCCAGGCGCGGCCGCGGTCGGATTCCGTGGAAGTCACCTACGACGAATAACCGGGGCTACCAGCTGAAGACCGGTCAGCGGGGCAGGCCGAGCAGTCGCTCGCCCGCCATCGTCAGCAGGATCTGTTCGGTACCGCCCGCGATCGTCAGGCATCGCGTGTTGAGGAAGTCGAACACGGTCTTGCCCTCGACCGCGCCTGACCCCTCGGACAGGTCCATCCGAAACTCCGACAGCGCCTGCCGATACCGCACACCGATCAGCTTGCGGGCGCTGGCTTGCGGCCCCGGATCGGCGCCGCCGACCGCGAGCTGCGCGATCCGCTGGTCGAGCAGCGAGCCGGCCTGGGCCGCGATGATCAGCCGGCCCAAGCGGTCCGCAACGGCCGCGTCCAGCTCGAGCGTCGCCACCGTGCGCAGCAGTTCCTCCATCGGGTTGCCCAGTGCGGTGCCGTGCGCCATCGCGACACGTTCGTTGGCCAGCGTGGTGCGCGCGAGCCGCCAACCGTCGTTGACCTCGCCGACGACCATCTCGTCGGGCACGAACATGTCATCGAAGAACACCTCGTTGAACAGGTTGTCGCCGGTGATCTCCCGCAGCGGGCGGATGTCGATGCCCGGCGACGACATGTCGACGAGGAAATAGGTGATGCCCTTGTGCTTCGGCGCTTCTGGGTCGGTGCGGGCGAGACAGACACCCCACTGCGCCTTGTGCGCGGCCGATGTCCACACCTTCTGTCCGGTCAGCTTCCAACCGCCCTCGGCGCGAACAGCTTTGGTGCGCAGCGAGGCCAGGTCGGAGCCGGCGCCCGGCTCGCTGAAGAGCTGGCACCAGAGGAGCTCGCCGCTCAGCGTCGGCGGTACGAACCGCTCGATCTGCTCCCTCGTGCCGTGCTCGAGGATCGTCGGCGCGGCCCACCAGCCGATGACCAGATCGGGACGCTCGACGCCGGCGTCGGCCAGCTCGCGGTCGATCAGCAACTGCTCGGCGGGCGAGGCGTCCCGCCCGTACGGCTTCGGCCAGTGCGGCGCCTGCAGGCCCGCCTCGGCGAGCGCGATCTGACGCTTCTCGACGGGCTGGGCGGCGACATCCGCGACGGCGGCGGCGATCTCGGGTTGCAGATGTTCGACCGACGTCAGGTCGATGTGCAGCTCGCGGCGGACGCCATGCTGCGTCAGCGACGCGACGCGACGCAGCCAGCGCGACGCGCCGCCGAGGAACTGCGAAATCCCATATGCCCGGCGCAGATACAGGTGTGCGTCGTGCTCCCAGGTGATGCCGATGCCGCCGAGCACCTGGATGCAGTCCTTGGCGTTGGACTTGGCCATTTCGATGCCCGCGGCGGCCGCGACAGCCGCGGCGATCGACAGCTGCGAATCGTCGGAACCGTTGGCGGCATGTGCGGCATCGCCCGCGGCGACCGCGACCTGCTCGGAGCGCAGCAGCATCTCCGCGCACATGTGCTTGACCGCCTGGAAGCTGCCGATCGGCTTGCCGAACTGCTCGCGAACCTTCGCGTATTCGGTGGCGGTCTGCAGTGTCCAGCGCGCCAACCCGGCGGCCTCGGCGGCCTGCACGGTCGCGGCGAGGTCCTCGACGCGTTGCCTCGAAACGGGCAGCACCTCGGCGGGGGCGTCGGCAAGCACGACACGGGCAAGCGGGCGGGAGAAGTCGGTGGGGGTCAGCCTTTCGATCGTGACACCGTCGGCGGTGCCGTCGACGAGCAGGAAGTCGTCTCCCGCGGGCAGCAGCAGCATTCCGGCCGGATCGGCGCCCAACACATACCTGGCGGTGCCGGATGCGCGGCCGTCGCCGAAGGCCAGGTCGGCATTCAGCGCGAGGCCCGCGGTGCGCTCGCCGGAAGCCAGCGCCTCGAGCAGATCGGCGTGCGAACTCGGGATGACCAGCGTGGCGACCGCGGTGGTGGCGATCGGACCCGGCACCATCGCCGCCGCGGCCTCGTCGACCATCGCGCACAGGTCGTCGACGGTTCCGCCGGCTCCTCCCGATTCCTCGGGCAGGGCGACGCCGAAGATGCCTAGTTGGGCAAGGCTCGCGTACGGCGCGCGCCACGCGTCGGGATCGCCCTGCTCGATGTCACGGGTGGCCTTGACGGCGTTGGACGCGGCGGCCCAGCTACGGACCAGCTCACGCGCGGCAAACTGCTCGTCGGTGACGGTCGCTGACGCCTGCGACATCTCGGGACTCCTAAGCCTTCGGGCGAGAACGGCGTGCTTCTCACTAGAACGTGTTCTAATAGTGCCAGCGATCGAACGTCAAGTCGAACGCCATTGCAGCAGGACACGTCGGGGTCGAACAGGCGCTGAGGTGAGAAAATAGGGATCGCCATGCGTATCGTTTCCCGCGACACCGCATGATGAAGGAGCCGTCCGCCGGATGTCTGGAATGTCCATGCCAGCACAGCCAAACCCGTCCTCGGGGTCTGAATCCCGGCCACCCCAGGTGATGCCGGTGTCCGTCCTCGCCGAGTCAGAGCTCGGCTCCGAGGCGCAGCGCGAGCGCCGCAAGCGAATCCTCGACGCCACCCTGGCCATCGCGTCCAAGGGCGGCTACGAAGCCGTCCAGATGCGTGCCGTGGCAGAGCGCGCCGATGTCGCCGTCGGCACCCTGTACCGCTACTTCCCGTCCAAGGTGCACCTGCTGGTGTCGGCGCTCGGGCGGGAGTTCGAACGTATCGACGCCAAGACCGACCGCGCGGCGCTGGCCGGCGGTACGCCGTATCAGCGGCTGAACCTGATGGTCGGCAAGCTGAATCGGGCGATGCAGCGCAACCCGCTGTTGACCGAGGCGATGACACGCGCGTTCGTGTTCGCCGACGCTTCGGCAGCCGGTGAGGTCGATCACGTCGGCAAGCTGATGGATTCGATGTTCGCGCGCGCCATGAGCGACGGCGAGCCAACCGAGGATCAGTACCACATCGCCAGGGTCATCTCGGATGTCTGGCTGTCCAATCTGCTGGCCTGGCTGACGCGCCGCGCTTCGGCTACCGACGTCAGCAAGCGTCTCGACCTTGCCGTTCGCTTGCTCATCGGGGACGGGGAGCACCCTAAGATCTAGCGGGTGACGCAGGAGTTACCGGCTGAGCTGAAGCGCGCGCTCGCGACAGTCGCTCGGGTTCCCCGTGTCCTCATCGCCTGCGACTACGACGGCACGATGGCGCCGATCGTCTCCAACCCCGACGATGCGCGGCCACTCACCGAATCCGCGGCGGCGATGCGCGAGCTGGCGGCGCTTCCGTCGACGGTCGCCGCGCTGATCTCCGGGCGGGCACTGCGCGATCTGGCCACGCTCTCGCGCATGCCCGCCGAGGTGCACCTCGTCGGAAGCCACGGCTCGGAGTTCGACACCGGTTTCGTGCACGGCATCGACGCGGGCGCAAAGTCGTTGCTGCGCAAGATCAAAGACGCGCTCGCCGCGATCGCAGCCGAGTATCCCGGTGTCGCGATCGAGATCAAGCCGGCCAGCATCGCTCTGCATGTGCGCAACGCCGAACCGGCAGACGCCGACGAGGCGCTGAATAAGGCACACGCCGCCGCGCAGTCGTGGGACGCCCAGATCACCGAGGGTAAGGCCGTGCTGGAGTTCGCGGTGATCCAGACCGACAAGGGTCAGGCCCTCGACATCCTGCGTCACCAACAGGGTGCGTCGGCCGCCGTGTTCTTCGGCGACGACGTAACCGACGAGAAGGCGTTTCGCCGGCTGCACGGACCCGACGTCGGCGTCAAGGTCGGCCCCGGCGACACGCTGGCCGACTACCGGATCGAGTCCCCCGAGGACGTGGCGCTCGCGCTGAACTTCCTTCTCGAGTGTCGCCGCACATGGCTTCTCGGCGGTCATTCCACGCCCATCGAGCGGTTGACCATGCTGTCCAATGGCCGAACCGTCGCCCTGCTGACCCCGGAAGCCGATGCGGTCTGGATGTGCCACCCGCAGGCCGATTCCGCTGCGGTGTTCTCGAGGCTGCTCGGCGACGCGAACGCCGGTCATTTCGCGATCGGCCCCGAGCGGGAGGCGCTGCCGCTGAGCCAGCGCTACGTCGACGGCACCATGACCGTCGAGACCCGGTGGGCCAGCCTGCTGGTGACCGACTACCTGTCTCACGACGTCGGCGCGGGCCGCACCGACTTGGTGCGGGTGGTCAGCGGCCAGGCCAGGGCGGTCGTTTCGTTCGCGCCGCGGCCCGAGTTCGCCCAGGCGCCCGTGCACCTGCGCGCCGACGAGGGTGGGCTTCGGGTGATCGCGACCAACGAGCCCATGGTGTTGCGTGCACCCGGCGTCGAATGGGAGATCGTTGCCGACGGCGTCCACGAGACGGCTCGCGCGGTGGTGAACCCCTCGCTGGGTCCTGTGGTTTTCGAATTGCGCTGCGGCACAGAGGATTTGTCCGAGAGCCCGGTCGACGAGGACGCTCGTCGGGGACGCGCCGAGAGTCACTGGCGGGACTGGGCGGCGACGCTGACTCTACCGGAGTCGAACCAGCCGCTGATGAAGCGGTCCGCGCTGACGCTGCGAGGGCTCGTGCACGCCGACACCGGCGCGATCATGGCGGCGGCGACCTCGTCGCTGCCCGAGGAGATCGGCGGCGTCCGCAACTGGGACTACCGCTACTGCTGGATCCGTGACGCCGCGATGACCGCGGCCTCACTGGTGTCGTTGGGGTCCACCGACGAGGCCGAGGGATATCTGAACTGGCTGCACGGTGTGATCGAGACGACGCACGGGCCGGAGCGGCTGCATCCGCTCTACGCGCTGTCCGGGGCGATCCTGGGGCCGGAGGCCGTCATCGACTCGCTGCCCGGCTATGCCGGCTCGCGCCCGGTGCGGGTGGGCAACGCCGCGAATGCCCAAGTGCAACTGGATGTTTTCGGACCCGTGGTGAAGCTGATCTACGACCTGGTGCACCGGCGCGTCGGCAACGGCAGGGTCGATGCGCTCACCGACGCCGACTGGAACCTGGTCAGCGAGATGGTGTTCGCCGTCGAGAGTCGTTGGGCTGAACCCGATCACGGCATCTGGGAGATCCGCGGCGCGCCGAGACACCACGTGTACTCGAAGGTGATGTGTTGGCTGACGGTCGACCTTGCGCTGAAACTCGCCGTCGAGTTCGGCCGCGAGGCGCCACCCGGATGGGCTACCCTGCGCGATGTCATTTCCCAGCAGGTGCGCGAGCGCGGCTGGAACGACGACGTGCAGTCCTACACCGCCGCCTACGACGGCACCGACCTGGACGCCGCCACCCTGCACATCGGCCTTTCGGGTCTCATCGAGCCGTCCGACCCGAGGTTCGCGGCCACCGTGGTGGCGACGGAGACCGAACTGCGCAGCGGTGCAACCGTTTACCGCTATCGCAGCGACGACGGGCTGCCCGGCACCGAAGGCGGATTCCACCTGTGCGCCGCGTGGCTGGTCGAGGCCTACCTGCTGACCGACCAGCGGTCGCAGGCCGAGGCGTTGTTCGACCGCCTTGTCACGGCTGCGGGACCTACCGGTCTGCTCTCAGAGGAGTACGACCCGGTCGCCGAACGCGCGTTAGGCAATCACCCGCAGGCGTACAGCCATCTGGGCCTGCTTCGCTGCGCCCAACTCCTCGGCGCCTGACGCCCGGATCGAGACCTGAATCAGGCGGGCGGGCCGGAGGTGCGGCCGCGGATCAGTTCCGTGTCGAGCACATCGATCACCGGCAGGCCGGACCGCGGTGGGTTGTGCAGCAAATCGCCTGCCCGCAGACCCTTCTCGAGGCTGGGCTGCTTCACCGTCGTCAGGCCGCGGCGCAGCGCCTCCGGCACGCCATCGAAGCCCGTCACCGTCATCTGGCCCGGCACATAGATGCCGCGGGCCCGCAGACGATCCATCGCGGATAGCGCCAACACGTCGGCAGTGCACATCAGGGCGGTCAGGCGCGGGTTCACTTCGAGTGCGACCTCGGCCGCCGCGCCACCCGAAATCGGTTGATGTTCATAGCTTTCCACCACGGTCAGCGACGCCGGATTCAGGCCCGCCTCAATCATCGCGTCGTACACACCGCGGATGCGCTCCCGCTGAACGTGGAACAGCGGTGTCGCCAGCCGATCGGAGCTCGCCACCACAGGCTTGTCGGTGTCACCCGGGCGATCGCGGCCCAGCCGCATCGTGAGCAGGCCGATCTCACGGTGGCCGAGCCCGACGACGTATTTGGCGAGCTCCGCCATCGCGGCCCGGTCGTCGATGCAGACCCGCGAGATGCCCTGTACATCCTTCGGCTGGTCGACGACCACCACGGGCAGGTGCCGCTGCAGCACGACCTGCAGGTACGGATCGTCGTCGGCTGCGGAGTACACGACGAAGCCGTCGACACCCGCCGAGAGCACAGCCGCCGACCCGTCGGTCACGCTCCGGTTCGGCCCGACGGCCACCAGCAGCAGACCCTGGCCCGCCTCCTCGCACGACTCCGCAAGGCCCGCGACGAAGTCCAGCGCCGCGGGATCGCTGAACGAATAGTTCAGCGGTTCGGTCATCACCAGGCCGACCGCGCCCGCCCTGCGGGTTCGCAGCGAACGGGCCACCGGGTCGGGACCCGGATACCCCAGCCGCTTCGCCGTGGCGAGCACCCGCTCCCGCAGATCGGCCGATAGCTGGTCGGGCCGGTTGTAGGCGTTGGAGATCGTGGTGCGGGACACCTTCAGCTCCGCCGCCAACGAAGCCAGGGTCGCCCGACGCCGTGGCGTGGGGCTCCTGGACATGCTGTGACGTTAGCCGACTCACCTGTTCGCGCACGGTCACTGCTTACGCTAGAGTTATTGGAAACGGTTTTCATTTGTATTAGGGGTGTATAGGTGGTTCGGACGGCGATCAAGCTGGCAGCAGGGCTGACGGTGGCCGCGGTCGCGGCCGCGGGCTGCAGCCAGAGTGCGTCCGATCACGAGCACGGCGCGGTCGAGGTCGTCGCCACCACCGAGGTCTGGGGCAGTGTGGCAAGCGCCGTCGCAGGGCAGCACGCGACGGTCAAGTCGATCGAGGCAGGCGCGAACGCCGACCCGCACTCGTTCGAGGCGACTCCCGCCGATGTTGCGGAGATCTCCGATGCGTCCCTCGTCGTCTACAACGGCGGCGGTTACGACCACTGGATCGACGAGGTGCTGGCGGACGATCCCGAAATCAATGTGGTCGACGCCTACTCGCTGCGCGGCACAGAAGAGCGAGCCAACGAACACGTCTTCTACGACTTGGGCATCGCCAAGTCCGCCGCCGAGGAGATCGCCAAGCGACTCGCCGAGATCGACTCGGCGAACGCGAATGAGTATCGCGCCAACGCAGTCGAATTCGGCAAGCAGGCCGACGACATCGCCGCGTCGGAGCGGGCGATCAGCAAGGCGCACCCGTCGGGATCGGTCGTCGCGACCGAACCCGTCGCTTACTACCTGCTGCGCAACGCCGGCATCACCGACCGCACGCCGCCCGGCTTCGCCAGCGCGGTGGAGGAAGGCGACGACCCGTCACCGGCAGACGTCGCGGCGATGCTCGACCTGATCAACACCCATCAGGTGTCGGTGCTGCTGTTCAACCCGCAGACCGAGACCGCGGCCACCAAACAGATCGCGGACGCTGCGCGGCGGGCGTCGCTGCCCGTGGTCACGGTGACCGAAACGCTGCCGCAGGGCATGGACTATCTGACGTGGCAGCGCAACACCGTCGACGGGTTCGCGAGCCAATTCGACAAAGCGCCGCAGACGAATCGATAGTGAGTCCGTGGAGGCAGCTGACGTCGTCGACCTGAGAGGTGGCTGCCTCGCGTTCGGCGACCGGGTGTTGTGGGACCAACTCGACCTCGCCGTGCACGCAGGCGAGTTCATCGCGGTGCTCGGGCCGAATGGAACCGGCAAGACGTCGCTGCTGAAGGTGCTGCTGGGTCAGCTGCCGCTGTCCGCGGGCACGGTCACGGTCGCGGGCAATCCGGTGACCGAGGGCAGCGACCTCATCGGCTACGTCCCGCAGCACCGCGCCGTCGAGCCCGGCCTGACGCTGCGCGGCGGCGATCTGGTCGGGCTCGGCCTCGACGGTCACCGGTGGGGTGTGGCGAGCCTGCGCCCCGCCGAGCGGTGGCGACGACGCGCGGCCGTGCAGACAGCGCTGCGGCAAGTGAACGCCGACCGTCTGGCCACCGTGCCCGTCGGCGTGATGTCCGGCGGCGAGCTGCAACGGGTGCGGATCGCACAGGCGTTGGCAAGCGATCCCGTGCTGCTGTTGTGCGACGAGCCCCTGCTCAACCTCGACCCGGCGAATGCCCGGCTGGTGTCTGCGCTGATCGATCAACGGCGAAGGGATGCCGACACGGCGGTACTGTTCGTCACCCACGAGGTGAATCCCGTTCTGCCCTTTGTTGATCGGGTGCTTTACCTTGTCGACGGTCGGTTTCGGGTTGGCACCGTCGACGACGTGATGACCTCCGGCACACTGTCGGAGCTTTATCGCGCTGACATCCAGGTGGTCAAGGTGCACGGCCGGTATGTCGTCGTCGGCGAGCACATCGACCATTCCGGCCACATGAGCGGGCACACCCATGAATGACCGGCTCGCGCACCTGTTCGCGCACCTGTTCGCCTTCGACGTCACCGCCGACCTGCTCGGCCGCGACTTCGTGCAGCAGGCGTTGGTGGCCGCCGCGCTGCTGGCCCTCGTCGCCGGTCTGATCGGACCGTTCATCGTCATGCGCCAGATGTCGTTCGCCGTACACGGATCAAGCGAATTGTCCTTGACCGGAGCCGCTTTCGCGTTGCTCACCGGGCTGAACGTCGGCGTCGGCGCGCTCCTGGGCAGTGCGCTGGCCGCAGTGCTGTTCGGCATTCTCGGCCAGCGCGTCCGCGAGCGCGACTCCGCGATCGGCGTCGTGCTCGCGTTCGGGCTCGGGCTCGCGGTGCTGTTCATCCATCTGTATCCGGGCCGCACGGGTACCAGTTTCGCGCTGCTGACCGGACAGATCGTCGGCGTCGGCTATTCGGGGCTGGCGCTGCTGGCCGTTGTCACCGTCGTCGTGATCGTCGTGCTCGCCGCCTGCTACCGACCGCTGTTGTTCGCGACGGTCGACCCGGACGTGGCGGCGGCGCGCGGTGTGCCGGTCCGCGCGATGGGCATCGTGTTCGCCGGGCTGGTCGGCGTGGTGGCCGCACAGGGAGTGCAGATCGTCGGAGCGCTGCTGGTGATGTCGCTGTTGATCACACCCGCCGCGGCGGCGGCGCGGGTCTTCGGCTCCCCCGCCGCGACGATCGCCGCCTCCGTGGTCTTCGCGGAGATCTCAGCGGTCGGCGGCATCGTGCTGTCACTGGCGCCCGGTGTGCCGGTTTCGGTGTTCGTCACGACCATCTCGTTCGCGATCTTCCTGCTGTGCTGGCTGGTCGGCAGCCGCCTCCGCACCGCGCGTACGCACTAGCCCGTTTCGACGGGACGCGTTGGGTCAGAAGACCATTCCGACCACGATCCGGGGAACAGCGCTGCGTCGATGCCGAGCGTGGCCAGGGCGGCCACCACGACAGACGCGGTGACACCGGAGCCGCAGTACGCGCCGACGCCGTCGACATCGCCGAACAGCTGCGCTAGGTCCTTCTCGTCGAGGAACGTGCCGTCTCCGGCCAGGAAGCCGGTGCTCGGCGCGTTGCAGGCACCGGGAATGTGCCCTGCGATCGGATCGATCGGCTCGACATGGCCGAGGAATCGGTCCGGTGCCCGCGCGTCGAGCAGAGTGTCGGTGTTCATCACCTGTTCGGCAGTCAGTGTGGGAAGCGCACCGGCGTACAGATCCTCGTGAAGCACCGTCACGTCACCGGGCTCGGGAGTGACCGTGCCGGTCTCGCGCTCGCCTGCCCAGGCCGCCAATCCCCCGTCGAGGATGCGGACGTTTCCGATGCCCGCCGCAGTCAGCACCCACCAGGCGCGGGCCGAGCCGGCCCGGTTCCAGTCGTCGTAGACGACGACGGGTACGCCGTTGCGAACGCCCCACCGGCGCGCGGCGGCCTCGACTGCGCGGCCCGACGGCAGCGGATGACGCCCGCGCCCCTCCACCGAGTGGTCGCTCAGCTCGTTCTCCAGCGACACGTAGATCGCGCCAGGGATGTGGCCGCGTTCGTAGGCGTCGCGTCCGTCCGGCTCGGTCAGCTGCCATCGCACATCGAGGACCGTCACCGGCTCACCGTCCGCCAGCAGCGCCCCCAGTTCCGCTGCGGTGGTCAGCACGTCCTCACGCCGTCGTCGGTTCACATGACCACCCTGCCACTAGGCTGGCGGCATGGCCTCCGTCGACCTCAACGCCGACCTCGGGGAGAGCTTTGGGACGTGGCAGCTCGGAGACGACGACGCGATGCTCGGCGTGGTCACCAGCGCCAACGTCGCGTGCGGGTTCCACGCGGGCGACCCGACGACGCTGCGCAACAGCTGCGCGGAAGCCGCGAAACAGCACGTCCGGATCGGCGCGCAGGTTGGCTACCGCGACCTCGTCGGGTTCGGCAGGCGCTTCATCGACGTGACGGCCGCCGATCTCACCGCCGACGTGATCTACCAGATCGGTGCGCTGCAGGCGCTGGCCCACGTGGCCGGGTCGTCCGTCACATACGTGAAACCCCATGGCGCGCTGTATAACACGATCGTGAACAACCATGACCAGGCCCGCGCGGTCGCCGAGGCGGTGCACGCGGTGGACCCGAACCTGCCGGTGCTCGGATTGGCAGGGTCGGTGTTCTTCGCAGAGGCGGAACGGCTCGGCCTGCGCACCGTGCCCGAGGCGTTCGCCGACCGTTCCTATCGGCCGGACGGGCAGCTCGTCTCCCGCCGGGAACGCAACGCCGTGCTGCACGACCCTGTCGAGATCGCCGACCGGGTGGCGTCGATGGTGCAGTCGGGACGGGTCGTCGCCGTGGACGGTTCGACAATCCCCATCACCGTCGAGTCCGTTTGTGTGCATGGGGATTCGCCCGGCGCGGTGCAGATCGCCACGGCGGTGCGCGACCGTCTGGTTGCCGACGGTGTCGCGCTGGCGGCCTTCGTCTGATGCGGCTCAAACTGGGCAGGCCCGATCTGCGGGACTACACAAGGTATTTCACCGTGCCAGACGCGTCTGCCGAGGCGCCGCTGACGGTGACCTGGGCCGGCGTCACCACGCTCCTTGTCGACGACGGGTCGTCGGCGCTGATGACCGACGGCTTTTTCTCCCGGCCCGGTCTGGCCACCGTCGGCCTGCGTCAGATCGCGCCGTCGGCCCCGCGTATCGACGGCAGCCTCGAGCGGTTGGGCGTCGACCGGCTCGAGGCTGTTCTGCCCGTACACACGCATTTCGACCACGCGATGGATTCGGCCGTCGTCGCGCAGCGCACCGGCGCGCGAATCGTCGGCGGCGCGTCGGCGGCTCAGGTAGGCGTCGGTGGCGGGCTCAGTGAAGACCGTGTCGTCGTCGCGACGCCGGGCGAACCGATCACGCTGGGCGGCTACGACGTCACGCTGGTGGAGTCGGAACACTGTCCACCGGACCGTTTTCCGGGTGTGATCACCGCACCCGTGACACCGCCGGTGAAGACGTCGGCCTACAAGTGCGGCGAGGCGTGGTCGACGCTGGTGCACCACCGCTCGTCGGATCGTCGGCTGCTGATCGTCGGCAGCGCAGGCTTCGTTCCCGGCGCCCTTGCGGGATACCGCGCCGAGGTGGTGTATCTCGGCGTCGGGCAGCTCGGTTTGCAACCGGAGCGCTATCTCGTCGACTACTGGACCGAGACGGTGCGCACGGTCGGTGCGCGTCGCGTCGTGCTGATTCACTGGGACGACTTCTTCCGGCCGCTGACCGAGCCGCTGCGCGCCCTTCCCTATGCCGGCGACGACCTCGACGTGTTGATGCGGGTGCTCACCGCACTGGCCGACGGCGACGGCATACCTGTGCATCTGCCGACGCTGTGGCAGCGCGCTGACCCGTGGAGCTGACGCTCGCGCTGGTGGCGTTGGCCGTCGTGCTGGCGTTCGCGATGGTCAAGCCGCGAGGATGGCCGGAGGCGGTGGTCGCCTTGCCCGCCGCCGCAGCCCTGATCGCGTTCGATGTGGTCCCGCTGCGGGATGCGGCCGACGAAGTACGCCAACTGCTGCCGGTTGTGCTGTTCCTGGCGGCCGTGCTCGTGCTGGCGCAGTTGTGCGACGACGAGGGTCTGTTCCGGGCGGCGGGCGCGGCCATGGCCAGGTCGGCCGACGGGAACACCCGTCCACTGCTGGCGAGGGTGTTCGTCATCGGCGCCGTGACGACAGCGGTGTTGAGCCTGGACGCGACCGTCGTGCTGTTGACCCCTGTGGTGCTCGCGACGACGCGCGCACTGTGGGTACCGGCACGGCCACACGCCTATGCCACGGCGCACCTGGCCAACACCGCGTCGGTGCTTCTGCCGGTGTCGAACCTGACCAACCTGCTGGCGTTCAGCGCCGCGGGCCTGTCGTTCGTTCACTTCACCGCGGTGATGGCACCATCCTGGTTGGTCGCCGTCGCCGCCGAATTCGTACTTTTGCGATGGCTTTTCGCGCAGGATCTGGCCGTGCGGCCGCACCCCGACCCAGGCACCGAACCGACAAAGGTTCCCGTTTTCGTGCTGGTGGTGCTTGCGCTGACGTTGACCGGGTTCGCCGTCACTTCGCTGTTCGGTTTCTCGCCGGCATGGGCCGCACTCGCCGGTGCGGTCGTGCTGGGCGTACGTGCGTTGGCCCGGCGCGAGACGTCCATCGCCGGTATCGCCGCCGCCGCCGACGTGCCGTTCCTGGTGTTCGTGCTCTGCCTCGGCGTGGTCGTCGACGGGCTCATGCTGCACGGCCTCGAATCCGCGATGCGCGGCGTGCTGCCGAGCGGAACCACATTGCTTGCACTGCTCGGCATCGCCGCCGTAGCAGCTGTGCTGTCCAACATCGTCAACAACCTGCCCGCCGTGCTCGTGTTGCTGCCGCTGGTGACCGCGTCGGGACCGCCCGCGGTGCTGGCGATGTTGCTGGGCGCCAACATCGGACCGAACCTGAGCTACGTGGGCTCGCTGGCGAATCTGCTGTGGCGCAGCGTCGTGCGCCGGGACATCACCGTCGGGTTCCGCGAGTTCAGCCGCGTCGGGCTGATCACCACGCCGATCACGCTGATCGTCGCCGTCCTCGGGCTATGGGTGGGCCTCCTGTTGTTCGACGTCTAGCTGCCCGTCATGGCTCGGTTGTCCACAGTTGCGGTTCATCCAGGGCCATGGGTGGATGAAACTCGTCAAACTCAGAGCTTTTGCCGTTTTCAGCTACTTTGCAAAACATCAGCCCAGCGATAATGCGGTCTGTAGCGTTTCCACTGTGGCGGCACCTGAAGTCTCGTTGCGGCCGGAGCAGATCGACGCGGCGCAGGCAATATACGACAAGTACACCCCAGAGTGGCGCGGCATTGATGGTGCCTTCGCTGCGCTGGCTGAATCGATGCCCGGTTTCGAATCTTCCGCTGTGCTGACCAAAGTGGCCGCGGTCCACTCGCTCTACTCAACCAACGTCGTCGGTATCTTCCGTGTCGCGCAGCACGTCGAAAAGGTGCTCGGTTCACACGACCTAGCCTCTGCGGGACCTGAGTTGGTGGAGGAAATGGCGGCCATCCCGCTACCGGGAGACAGAACTCTTCGGTTCCAGAGCTTCGCGGCCAAGTTCGCGCACTTCTTCCTCGACCAGGATCGCTTCCCCATTTTGGACACCGTCGCCGTCCGGATGCTGCAGGATCACCTGGGCCCTCGCGCGCCAACCCCTGCGGAGCCGCACCTGCTCGGCGGGGATGCAGATCGCGGGGTCAGCTACATAACTTTCGCAGAAGCTTTCCGGACTCTCGCACAGGAGTCGGGTCTGGGAACCGGCACCCGCCGGCTGGACCGCTATATGTGGATAGTCGGCGGGTACCGGAAGTGGCTCAGGAGCCCTGGGGCGGTCAACGGGGAGCTTCGAACTGTGTACGAGGCCAATCCGCCGGAATTACCTGTGGCCGCGGGTATTTGGTACAGCATCTGAGGTTTCTCAGCCCAGTCGTAGCGGGCTCGAAGACTTCGAGGGGCCGGCGTACGAACGGCTGCCCGTCACAGTCCACACCGCCGAAGGCGATCTGGAAGCGTTCCTCTACGCACATCGCCCGACGCCGCTACCACACTCACAAACTAAAGGCTACGGCGACGCGAACAACGGTGGGACGGTTGACGTCTAGTCGTCGATCGACGGCGATGCGATTGGCGAATCGCCATATCGTCGACCCAAGATTGACCCGTGGCTGTGTTCCACCGCTACGTTGCGCTCGGGGACTCGTTCACCGAGGGCGTCGGCGACCCGCACCTAACAAGCCCCAACGGTTTGCGTGGATGGGCGGACCACGTCGCTGTCGCGCTGGCACGGACGAACCCGGATCTGCGTTACGCCAACCTCGCGGTGCGTGGCAGGCGAATGAACGAGATCCTCGATGAGCAGGTGCAAACCGCCACCATGCTCGAGCCCGATCTCGTCACCATCTATGCGGGGATGAACAACCTGTTGCTGCTGCGCAACGACATCGACGCCATGATGGCGAGATACGCCGAAGGGCTCAAGACGTTGCAGCAGACCGGCGCGGTGGTGCTGGCGTTCACGGCAGCGGATCTCGGCACCGTGCCGCTGTTCCGGCGGCTGCGCGGCCGGGCGGCGGTCTACAACGAGCTGCTGCGCGGTATCGCCGACGACCTCGGGCTGCATCTGGTTGACTTCTGGCGGTATACAGAGTTTCGCGACTCCCGGCTCTGGGACGGTGACCGGATACACCTATCGCCGCTAGGCCATGAACGCTTTGCCGCCAAAGTCCTTGACACGTTGTGTATTTCCCATCAATTCCCCACCCGATCGGCGGCACTCCTGCAGTCTGCGCCACCAGTGCGCGACCTTCGCGCCAACCTTCGATGGACGGCGGCGTTCGCGGCGCCATACGTCGCCAAGAGGATGCGGCTGGCGAAACGGGGCTTCGGCGTAGAGCCGAAGCTGACGACGCCCACAAAGGTGCGTTAACCCCTTCGCTGGCGGGCGATTTCGGCCAGCACCACACCGGCGGCCACCGAGGCGTTGAGCGACTCTGTCGGGCCTGCCATCGGAATGGACACTACCGCGTCACAATTCTCGCGCACCAGCCGCGACAACCCTTTACCCTCCGAGCCGACCACCACGACCATCGGGTCGGATCCGTCCAGCTCGTCGAGCGTGATGTCACCGTCGGCGTCGAGGCCGATCACCTGCAGGCCTGCGTCGTGCCAATTCTTCAGTGTCCGATTGAGATTCGTCGCCCTGGCCACCGGCAATCTGGCGGCAGCACCCGCGCTGGTGCGCCACGCGACGGCGGTGACCGACGCCGACCGCCGCTGGGGAATCACCACCCCGTGTCCGCCGAAGCCCGACACGGATCGCACGATCGCTCCGAGATTGCGCGGGTCGGAGATATTGTCCAAGGCGACCAGCAACGCAGGCGCGCTATCGTTCGACGCGACCGCCAGCAGGTCGTCGGGGTGGGTGTATTGATAGGGCGGCACCTGAAGCCCGATGCCCTGGTGCAGGGTGTTCGGGCTCATCCGGTCCATGTCTTGACGCGACACCTCGAGGATCGCGATACCGGCATCGGCTGCGCGCCTTACTGATTCGGTCAAACGTTCGTCGGCCTCGGCGCCTAGCACGACATACAGCGCTGCCGCGGGAACTCCCGCGCGCAGGCACTCCAATACGGGGTTGCGACCCAGCACCAGCTCCGTGTCGTCAGCGCGTTTCGGCTGACGCCGCTGTTGCTGCGACTTCGCGGCGCGTTTGGCGGCCGGATGGTTGGGCCGCATGTGAGCGGGCGGAGTAGCGCCTCGGCCCTCCAGACCACGGCGGCGGACGCCGCCCGACCCGACCTTGGGGCCTTTCTTGGTGCCGGCCTTGCGGACCGCACCCCGACGTTGGGAGTTGCCAGCCATTTACGTGGAGTATCCGTCCAGCAGTGTCCACTGCGGACCGTCGGCGGTATCGGTGACCTCGACGCCCGCGTTCTTCAACCGGTCCCGGATCGCGTCGGCCTCTGCCCAGTCCCTGCGCTCGCGTGCCTCTTGACGACGCTGAATCTCGGCGTGTACCAACACATCTACCGCTGCGAGCGCCGCCGATGTTTCGTCGCGGGACTCCCACCGCTCGTCGAGCGGGTCGCAGCCGAGGATGCCCATCATCGTCCGGATCGATGAGGCCCGGGCCATCGCCGTGTCGTGGTCGCCCGCCTCGAGCGCCCTGTTGCCCTCGGCGCGTGCGGCATGCACCTCTGCGAGCGCGATCGGGACCGACAGGTCGTCATCGAGCGCGGCCGCGAACGCGGGTGTCCAATCGCCGGGCTCGACGGCGCCGACCCTGTTGCGCACCCGATGCAGGAAGTCCTCGATGCCGGTGTAGGCCTTCGCCGCATCCTGCAGCGCGGTCTCGGTGAACTCCAGCATCGACCGGTAGTGCGCGCTGCCGAGGTAGTACCTCAGCTCGGCAGGCCGAACCCGTTGCAGCACAGCCGGTATCGCGAGAACGTTGCCGAGTGACTTGCTCATCTTCTCGCCGCCCATGGTGACCCAGCCATTGTGCAGCCAGAACCGGGCGAACTTGTCGCCGACGGCTTCGGCCTGTGCGATCTCGTTCTCGTGGTGCGGGAAGATCAAATCCATTCCGCCCGCGTGGATGTCGAACTCGGGGCCGAGATAGGCCTCGCACATCGCGACGCATTCGGTGTGCCATCCCGGGCGCCCCCTGCCCCAGGGCGTCGGCCAGGACGGCTCACCGGGCTTCTCGCCCTTCCACAAGGTGAAGTCGCGCTGGTCGCGCTTGCCCGTCGCGACCCCCTCACCCTGATGCACGTCGTCGATCTTGTGACCCGACAACTTCCCGTAGCCCGGCTCCGGCAGCAGGCTCTGCACGTTGAAGTAGACGTCGCCGTCACCGGTGTACGCGTGCTTGCGCTCGATCAACCGCTCGATCAGCTCGATGATCTGGGTGATGTGCCCGGTCGCGCGCGGCTCGGCCGAGGGCGGCAGCACCCCCAAAGCGTCGTAGGCCGCGGAGAACGCCCGCTCGTAGGTGGCCGCCCACTCCCACCACGGCCTGCCCGCGTCGGCCGCCTTGTTCAGGATCTTGTCGTCGATGTCGGTGACGTTGCGGATGAAAGCGACGTCGAAGCCCTTCGCCATCAGCCAGCGCCGCAGCACGTCGAACGCCACGCCGCTGCGGACGTGGCCGATGTGAGGCAGGCCCTGGACGGTGGCGCCGCACAGGTAGATCGACACTTGGTCGGCGCGCACCGGCACGAAGTCGCGGACGGCGCCCGTCATCGTGTCGTATAGCCGCAAGGGTTCATCTGCTCCTCGCGTGCGCGGTCCGGTCACGACGGGCCAGCTTACCGGCCTATTCCGCGTCGACCACCAAAGCGGTCGCGATGGCGGCCAATCCTTCGCCGCGGCCCGTCAGCCCGAGGCCGTCGGTGGTCGTCGCCGACACCGACACCGGGGCATCCAGCAGCTCCGAGAGCAATTGCTGCGCCTCCGCACGTCGTGGACCGACCTTGGGCCTGTTTCCGATCACCTGCACCGCCGCGTTACCCACGCGATAGCCCTCGGCGCGCACAAGGGCGTGCACATGCCGCAGCATGTCCGCACCGCTGACCCCGGCCCAGCGCGGGTCGTCGGTGCCGAACACCTCGCCGATGTCGCCGAGCCCGGTTGCACTCAGCAGCGCGTCGCAGAGGGCGTGGGCGGCCACGTCGCCGTCGGAATGGCCCGCACAGCCGTCGGCGCCGTCGAACAGCAGCCCCAGCAGCCAGCACGGCCGACCCGGCTCAATCGGGTGTACGTCGCTGCCCAAGCCGACCCTCGGCATGCTCATGTGGCACGCCCCAGCAGTGCCTCAGCGAGCTGCAGATCCATCGGTGTGGTGATCTTGAACGCCAGCGGGTCACCCTCGACCACCTGCACGGGTGTGCCGGTCATCTCGACCACGGAGGCGTCGTCGGTGTATCCGCCCGCCGCCGCCCGCTGATAGGCGCGGCGAAGCAACTCGGTCTGAAATCCCTGAGGGGTCTGCACGGCGCGCAGGCCGGCCCGCTCAGGCGTCCCAATAACCACACCGTTGGCGTCGACGGCCTTGATGGTGTCGCTGACCGGCAACGCGGGCACCACAGCGGGATGACCGGATTGCAGGGCCTGCACCACCCGCACGATCAGCGAGGGTGGGGTGAGCGCCCGCGCCGCGTCGTGGACGAGGACGAACTCCGCGTCCCCGGCCGCTGCGAGCGCGAGCCGAACCGACTCCGTGCGGTCCGAACCGCCCGCCACGATGACCGCGTCCCCACCGAACACGAGCTTCGCCTCGTCGGTACGGTTCGGCGGCACGGCAACCACGATGCTGTCCACGACTCCGGAGTCCCGCAGACCGTCGAGGGCGTACTCCAGCATCGGGCGACCGCCCAGATTGACGAATGCCTTCGGCGCGCCCGCGGCTAACCGCTCCCCTGACCCTGCGGCCGGGACAACGGCAACCGTGCTCATGCGTCAGGACGCGGCGGCCAGAACCTCGTCGAGAATGATCTCGGCCTTGGCGTCGTCGGTGTTCTCGGCGAGCGCCAGTTCGCCGACGAGAATCTGCCGGGCCTTGGCCAGCATCCGCTTCTCGCCCGCGGACAGTCCGCGCTCCTGATCGCGACGCCACAGGTCGCGAACGACCTCGGCAACCTTGTTCACGTCGCCGGAAGCCAGCTTCTCGAGGTTGGCCTTGTAACGGCGCGACCAGTTGGTCGGCTCCTCGGTGTGGGGGGCGCGAAGCACCTGGAACACCTTGTCGAGGCCCTCCTGCCCGACCACGTCGCGCACGCCGACATACTCGGCATTGTCAGCTGGGACTCGGACTGTGAGGTCTCCCTGGGCGACCTTCAAGACGAGATATTCCTTTTGTTCGCCTTTGATGGTCCGGGTTTCGATCGCCTCGATCAACGCAGCACCGTGGTGTGGATAGACAACGGTGTCTCCGACCTTGAAAATCATCTGTTTCGAGCCCCTTTCGATACTCCATGCTAACACGGCGCTCAGACACGTGCCGCACAACGGTGCAGGTCAGGGGCGTCGCAGGTGAAGACTAGGGGTTGACACGGTGACAAATACGTGCAAGGCACCCGCTAGCCAGCGACCCTGTCACGGCCCCTCTCACGTGCCTGTGGATGGTTTGCGGCAAACCCGTATCGACGACCTCGACGCCTCCGCTACCGCCGCCAACCGCCACCTACTACTGTGCATAGTCGAACAGGTCGGCCGAGCAGGAGGCTTCCGGGTGAACCGCTTCAAATCGCACAGTATGGCCGTGACCGTTGCGCTGGCGGTATGTGGTGTGGCCGGCGCGGCCGCCCTCTCCGCCTGCAGCGCCGGGCAGGTGGCCCAGACCGCGACACAGCAGGCGGCGGTCAACGGCACCGCAGCAACGGTCGGCAACATCGCGCTCCGCAACGTCCACCTGCGCGCCCCGCAGGAGAGCGACTACGTGCAGCCGGGCAGCGAAGTGGAGTTGCTGTTCGTGGCATCCAACGAATCGCCGGACGGCGCCGACAAGCTGACGTCGATCACGTCGGACTTCGGCACCGTCGCCTTGACCGGGGATACCGCCCTGCCTGCCCTGGACGTCCTCGTGGTCGGCGAGCCCGACGGCCAGATCGCCGCGCTCGAAAAGGCGGAGACCGCGGACGCGGCGAAGGCCATGGTGGCAATCAACAAGCCCATCACGAACGGGCTGACCTACAACTTCACCTTCAACTTCGAGAAGGCGGGCCAGACCACCGTCGCCGTGCCGATCTCGGCGGGTGAGGCACCGCGCCGCGACACGGCCGGCGACACGTCCCACGAAAAGGGCGGCGACACGGGCGGTCACCACTGAGGATCTGCCTGGATCTGTCACAGGCGGCGGATACCGTCACATCGTGGCCAAGGCGCGTTCGCAGTACCGCTGTTCGGAGTGCCACCATGTCACCGCCAGATGGGTCGGGCGCTGTCCGGACTGCGGAACCTGGGGCACCGTCGACGAAGTAGCTGTGCTCGCCGCCGTCAGCGGTTCGGCGACGAGGCGCGCGGTGGCGCCCACGACGCCCGCAGTGCCGATCAGCTCCATCGACCCGGGCGCCACGAGGCACTATCCCACCGGCGTCAGCGAGCTCGACCGCGTGCTGGGCGGCGGCATCGTGCCCGGTTCGGTGACGCTGCTGGCAGGCGATCCCGGCGTCGGCAAGTCGACGTTGCTGCTCGAGGTGGTCCACCGCTGGGCCGAGGCCGGGCGCCGGGCCCTGTACCTGTCGGGGGAGGAGTCCGCGGGCCAGATCCGGATGCGGGCCGAGCGCACCGGCTGCACCCACGACGAGGTGTTTCTGGCCGCCGAGTCCGACCTGCAGACGGCGCTCGGCCACATCGACGAGGTGAAGCCGACGCTTGTGGTCGTCGACTCGGTGCAGACCATGTCGACCACCGAGGCCGACGGCGTGACCGGCGGGGTGACCCAGGTGCGGGCGGTGACGACGGCGCTGACGATGACCGCGAAGACCACCGGCATCGCGATCATTCTGGTCGGCCACGTGACCAAGGACGGCGCGATCGCGGGGCCGCGGTCGCTGGAGCATCTCGTCGACGTCGTGCTGCACTTCGAGGGCGACAAGACGTCATCGCTCCGCATGGTCCGCGGTATCAAGAACCGGTTCGGCGCGGCCGATGAGGTCGGCTGTTTCATGTTGCACGACAACGGAATCGAGTGTGTCGCCGATCCTTCCGGTCTGTTCCTCGATCAACGGCCCGCACCCGTTTCGGGCACCGCGGTCACGGTGTCGCTGGATGGCAAGCGCCCGCTCATCGGCGAGGTGCAGGCCCTGATCGCGGCTCCGACCAATTCGACGCCGCGCCGCGCGGTCAGCGGTATCGACTCGGCGCGCGCGGCGATGATCGCGGCGGTGCTGGAGAAGCGGGCCAAGCTGAGGGTCGCTCAGTGCGATATCTACCTGTCGACGGTGGGCGGAATGCGGCTGACCGACCCGTCGTCGGATCTCGCCGTTGCGATGGCCATCGCCTCGGCCTACGCCGACCTCCCCCTGCCAACGACGGCCATCGCGATCGGCGAAGTCGGTCTGGCAGGCGACCTGCGCCGCGTCAGCGGCATGGAGCGGCGCCTCACCGAGGCGGCCCGTCTCGGATTCACTTGTGCGGTAGTTCCACCCGGCGTGAAGACGGTGCCGATAGGCTTACGGGCGTTAGCGGCCGACAACATCACCGCTGCCATGAAGGTGCTGACGGAGATAGCGATGAAGGGCGGTCGCTCC
This sequence comes from uncultured Actinomycetota bacterium, assembly GCA_963715215.1. GTDB lineage: Bacteria > Actinomycetota > Actinomycetes > Mycobacteriales > Mycobacteriaceae > Mycobacterium. The sequence continues at coordinate 465,826 of CAVQRJ010000011.1, read as the reverse complement.
GAGGAGGGGTAATGGTCGTGAAGACCCGACGCCAAAACGTGGTGCAGCTGGCCCGGCCGACCCTGCGAGAGACCATCGGTCGGCTCGCCCCAGGGACCGCGCTGCGCGACGGCCTGGAGCGCATCCTGCGCGGCCGCACGGGCGCGCTGATCGTGCTCGGCTACGACGACAGCGTCGAGTCGATCTGCGACGGCGGCTTCTCCCTGGACGTCGCATACGCGCCTACCCGGCTGCGGGAGCTGTCGAAGATGGACGGTGCCGTCGTGCTCTCCAGCGACGGAATGCGGATTCTGCGGGCCAACGTTCAGCTGGTCCCCGACCCGTCGATTCCGACCGACGAGTCAGGGACCCGGCACAGGTCCGCGGAGCGTGCGGCGATCCAGACGGGCTATCCCGTTGTATCGGTGAGCCATTCGATGAGCATCGTCACCGTCTATGTGGCGGGTGAGCGGCACGTGGTGCCCGACTCGGCGACCATCCTGTCGCGCGCCAACCAGACCATCGACACGCTGGAGCGGTACAAGTCGCGTCTCGACGAGGTGAGCAGGCAGCTTTCGACGGCCGAGATCGAGGACTTCGTCACGCTGCGCGACGTGATGACCGTCGTGCAGCGGCTGGAGATGGTCCGCAGGATCAGCCTCGAAATCGACGCCTACGTCGTCGAACTGGGTACCGACGGGCGCCAGCTCAAGCTTCAGCTCGAGGAGTTGCTCGGCGACAACGACACCGCCCGCGAGCTGATCGTGCGCGACTACCACGCCAACCCCGACCCACCGTCCCCGGCGCAGGTGACCGCGACGCTCGAGGAGCTGGACGGGCTTTCGGACACTGAGTTGCTCGACTTCACAACGCTGGCAAGGGTTTTCGGATATCCGTCGACGGCGGAGGCGCAGGATTCGGCGATGAGCTCGCGCGGTTACCGAGCGATGGCGGGCATTCCGCGTCTGCAGTTCGCCCATGTCGACCTGCTGGTGCGGTCGTTCGGGTCGCTGCAGGGGCTGCTGGCCGCCAGTGCGAACGATCTGCAATCCGTCGAGGGCATCGGCTCGATGTGGGCGCGCCACATCCGCGAGGGTTTGTCGCAACTGGCGGAGTCGACGATCGCCGACCGGCTGGCCTAGCCGGCGGGCGCCTGCTCGGGCGCGGGAGCGCCTGGTGCGGGCGCCTCCGCCTGGGGCACGGGCTGGGCGAGCACGAACGGTACTGTCGCCGAACGCAGGTTGCCCAGTTGGACGATCAGGTTGTAGGTGCCCGGCCCGATCGATTGGCGCGGAAGCGGACATCCGGGACCCGAGCCCATGCCGGTCCAGGTCACCTCGGTGGTCACCTGCTCACCGGGATTGAACGTCTTGACCAGAGTCTCGTTCGACGGCGCGCAGTCGAGGTTCGACCAGAGCCGCGTGTTGTCCAGGCCGTAGACATAGGCCGCAAGCACCGCAGCGCCGACGTCACGCTTGCAGGCCACCAAACCGATGTTGGTGACGACCATGGTGAACTTCGGCTGATCGCCGATGACGTATTCGGGCTGGCTGGTGATGCCCTTGACAGCAAGCGCCGAGTCGGGGCAGTCGTCGCCCTCCTGCAGCACAGGCGGCGGGGCGACGGCAGCGGTTGGCGTCGGGGTCGGGGCAGGTGCGTTCGCGGCAGGCGGTACCACCGGCGTCTTGACCTTGGGGTTCTCTCCCGGAAGCGGTGTCGGCGCGGCAGCCGGCGCGGAGGCGGGTTTGTCGGCGTTCTTCGTCTCACCACCGGTGTTCATGAAGATCACCACCACGATCGCGGCGATCACCCCGACGACGACGACCGCAACGCCCAACGCAAGTGCTCTGCGGCGCCAGTAGATCTGGGTGGGTAACGGGCCATGCGGTTCTAGATCCAGCACAGACTCACGGTAAGGCCAGGTCACGGACAATCGTCCGAGGTGGCCCGGCGTGTCGGCCTATGGGCATTTGCGCGAAGAGCAAACGGCGCCGATGAGCACTTGTGCGAAGAGCAATTTGTAGCGATGAGCACTTGTGCGAAGAGTAAACGGCGCGTGCGCGAAGAGCCGGCGGCGCCCGCTCAGTCTTCGCCGATATTGCCCAGGCGATCGCGCAGCGCGGCACGTCCATCGGCAAGCCGATAGGTGAGGCAGGCGATCGCCAGGGTGCCCTCGTCGAGGCGTTCTGCGATGGCCGTCGACCGCGCCCGCAGCTGTCTGGCGGTCTCCGTCACGTGCCTGGCTTCGAACTCATCCGCGCTGGTGAGGCCCTCTCGTCGGCCCAGGAGGATGGAGGGCGTGACGCGTTCCACCACGTCACGCACGTAGCCGGGCGGCACCTCGCCATCGTCGAGCGCCGAAATCGTAGCCTTCACTGCGCCACAGCTGTCGTGTCCGAGCACGACGATCAGCGGGACGTTCAGCACCGTCACCGCGAACTCGATCGAGCCCAAGACCGCGGAGTCGATGACATGACCCGCGGTGCGCACCACGAACATGTCGCCGAGACCCTGGTCGAAGATGATCTCGGCGGCGACCCGGCTGTCAGCGCAGCCGAACAGCACCGCGGTCGGCTTCTGCCCTTCTGCGAGTGCCGTTCGATGCTCGATGCTCTGGCTGGGATGCTCGGGCTTTCCGGCGACGAATCGCTCGTTACCCTCCTTGAGTGCCTTCCATGCGGTCACCGGATTTGTGTTGGGCATGGCCGACATTGTGCCGGAGCGCGAATTGATGATCGATTCGACCGAGCTTCTGGGGTGGTACGAACGCGAGCAGCGCGACCTACCATGGCGCAGGCCGGGCGTGACGCCGTGGCAGGTGCTGGTCAGCGAGTTCATGCTGCAGCAGACACCGGTCGCCCGGGTGGAACCGATCTGGCTGCAGTGGGTGGCGCGCTGGCCCACCCCGTCCGCGACGGCGGCGGCGAACGCGGCGGATGTGCTGCGGGCATGGGGCAAGCTCGGCTACCCGCGGCGGGCCAAGAGGCTTCACGAGTGTGCGGTCGTGATCGCAGACGAGCATGACGACGAAGTGCCTTCGGACGTCGAGACCCTGTTGTCGCTGCCGGGAGTCGGCGCATACACCGCACGTGCCATCGCATGCTTCGCCTACCGGCAGAGGGTGCCCGTCGTCGACACGAACGTGCGCCGTGTGGTGGCAAGGGCCGTGCACGGCAGGGCCGATGCCGCGACGTCGTCGTCACCACGGGACCTCGAAGATGTCGCCGCGTTGTTGCCCAACGACGAGCGCGCACCGCGCTTTTCGGTGGCGTTGATGGAGCTCGGCGCGACGGTGTGCACCGCGCGGGCACCACGCTGCGGCATCTGCCCGCTGACCGCGTGCGCATGGCGGTCGAGCGGCTATCAAGCCAGCACCGCTCCTGCACGACGGACCCAGCGCTACGCGGGCACGGATCGTCAAGTCCGAGGGCGCCTGTTGGATGTGTTGCGCGGCAACGACTCTCCCGTCACCCGCGCCCAGTTGGACGTAGCCTGGCTGACTGACCCGACACAGCGCGACCGTGGCACTGGATTCGCTGCTCGTCGACGGGCTGGTAGAGCAGACGGCCGACGGCCGGTTCGCCCTTGCGGGCGAAGGCGAATGTGACGGCGCCTCCACTAACTCACCGGCACCATCCGGCGAACAATCCGCGCGAGTGTGGACGGCTTGAAGTCCCACACTTCGGCATCACCTTCGGAATCCCACGCATAGGTCGGTGTGCTGCCGTCCAACAGATGCGCAAGGTTCGGCAGCGCAAGCACTTCCGACGACCAGCGGTAGAGACGGTCGAATCTCGGCGCAATGATTCCGATGTCCAGCATGTGACCAAATCCGTGCTCGACCGCCACGTACGTCTCGACATCTTCGCCCAGTGGGTAGAGGTCGGGGAGCACTCGCGACAGTGACAGAAAGATGCCGGTCATGCCGATGCGTGGGTCACCGGCCATTCGGCCGATCGGCGCAAGCCAGCCCAATGCCATGCGAGGTTCGGCCACCAGCGCATGTGCGAACAGCACCCGTACGAGAACGACATTGATGAAGAAGCGTTCCACCCGGCCTTCCTCGGCGGCGAGCGGTTCGTTGTCCAGGTAGCCCGCGACGATGCTCGCGTTGTGTGCGCGATACCAGTTGCGCGCTGTGGGCCGGTGGATGAAGTCGAGGTGCGCGCCCACCGCCTGGCGGCTCGGCTCGCCGCCATAGCCGAACGCAAGCGCACGCGCTTCGGCGGTATCGCTCAGCAATGCTTCGTTCAACGCGCGCCACCACTTGCTGCCCGGGCTCGGATCGTCCGGCGGATTCAGTAGTCCCCGACGCATCTGCCAGTTCATGAACGCCGTTGCCGCACGCCGATACGGGAGATAGCCGCGGTCGACGTCGCGCGGGACCTCGTAAAGTCTGCGCATCAGCGCGAACCGCGCCGCCGGGTCGCCCCGAACCGGCTCTACAACCGAACGGGCATAGGCCGCAGCCGAATTGCGCGACACCGATCGATTGTGGCACGTCATTGACTAGCCTGAGGCTGTGGCGCAGGCTCCGCGGACTCGCTATGCCAAGTCCGGCGACTTCGAGATCGCCTACCAGGTGCTCGGCGACGGCCCGGCTGACTTGGTCGTGCTGCCCGGCCCCTTCGTCTCATTCGATTCAATCGACGCCGAGCCTGCGCTTTACCGCTTCCACCGCCGCCTCACCTCGTTCGCCCGGGTGATCCGGTTCGACCAGCGTGGAATGGGCGCATCGACGCGCACCGCGTCGATCGAGACGCTCGGACCGAGATATTGGGCCGAGGACGCGCTCGCGGTGATGGATGCCGCGGGGTGCGAGCAGGCGACGATCCTGGGATCGGGCTGGACGGCGATGACCGGCATGGCGCTGGCTGCCGACCGACCCGAGCGGGTGCGCGGCCTTGTGATCGTGAACGGATCGGCTCGCGCGTTATGGGCGCCGGACTACCCCATCGGCGCCAGAGTGATCGGCGACAATCCCTGGGGCACTGTGGCACTGGATCCGGATGCGGTCGAGCAGGGTTTTGACGTGCTGCGGACCATCGCGCCCAGCGTTGCCGACGACGAAACCTTCCGCCGCTGGTGGGACGTTGCGGGGAACCGCGCACAGTCGCCGAGTGAGGCCCGCGCGGTCCTCCAGGTGCTCGCCGAAACCGATCTGCGCGACACGCTGTCCCGTATCGCTGTCCCGACCTTGGTCATGCACCGCCAAGACGCGGTGATGATCCCCGTCGAGCACGGGCGCTATCTCGCCGAGCACATCGCGGGATCACGCTATGTCGAGCTCGCCGGCGCCGACACGCTGCACTGGACCGGTGACGCTGCGCCCATCCTCGACGAGATCGAGGAATTCGTCACCGGCGCACGCGGGTTCGACACCGAGCGTGTGCTCACCACAATAGTTTTCACCGATATCGTCGGATCGACTCAGCGGGCCGCCGAACTCGGCGACCTCCGATGGCACGACCTGCTCGACAATCACGACCGCATCGTGCGCCGCGAACTTAAGCGGTTTCACGGCCGCGAAGTCAACACCGCCGGCGATGGCTTCGTCGCGACCTTCACCAGCCCCAGCGTGGCCCTCGATTGCGCGGAGGCGATCGTCGACGCCGTCCGCCCGCTCGGCATCGAGGTGCGGGCAGGGATTCACGCAGGGGAGGTCGAGGTTCGCGGTGGCGACATCGCGGGTATGGCCGTCCACATCGGCGCGCGCGTCGGCGCACTGGCAGGACCGAGCGAGGTGCTCGTCTCGTCGACTGTTCGCGAGATCGTCACCGGCTCACGACGCCTGTTCAGCGAGCGCGGGGAACACGAGTTGAAGGGTGTGCCCGGCCGATGGCGAGTATTCGCTCTGGCCCGCAACCGATTTGGCTAGGCGGTCCTGGCGCACTCCGCATCCACGCTGCAGGCGAAGCGGCGCCGGTAATCCGACGGCGTCACGCCGATGATCCTGCGGAAGTGGTGGCGCAGCAATGTCGCGGTGCCGAAACCTGAACGGTCGGCGATCTGGTCGATGTCCAGGTTGCTCTCCTCGAGCAGGCGCCTCGCGTAGAGCACACGCTGGTCAGTCACCCACTGCATCGGCGTCGTGCCGGTCTCGTCGACGAAGCGGCGCGCGAAGGTCCGCGCCGACATGTTCGCGCGGCGGGCAAGCGCCGAAACGGTATGTGGTTTGTCGAGATTCGACAGCATCCAATCCAGGTGCGGTGCAAAGCCTTCCGAGCACCGCACCGGTATCGGCTGATCGATGTATTGCCGCTGTCCGCCATCCCGCTGCGGTGGCACGACCATCCGGCGGGCGATCTTGTTGGTGACCTCGCTGCCGAGTTCGCGACGGACGAGGTGCAGGCAGGCATCGATGCCCGCCGCGGTGCCCGCGCTTGTGATCAGGTTGCCGTCGTCGACGAACAACACGTTGCGGTCCACCCGCGCGGTGGGGAACCGGCGAGCCAGGTCGTCGGCGTGCATCCAGTGGGTGGTGCAGGGGCGTCCGTCCAGCAGCCCCGCCTCGCCCGCGACGAAGGCACCCGAGCACACGGTCAGGATGATCGCACCCGCCTCGGCCGCGGCCTTGATCGCCTTCAACGCCTCGGGCAGGTAGTCGGATCCGCCGATCGCCGGGATCGCGACGAGATCCGCGCCGATGAGGTCGTCGAGCCCGTGGTCAGGGGTGAGCGCAGCGCCGACGGAGGTCCGGATCGGCTTGCCCGCCTCGGGCCCGCAGACCTTGAAGTCGAAGTTGGGGACGCCGTCGGCGGAGCGGTCGATTCCAAAGACCTCGCAGATCACACCGAACTCGAAAACGGCCAGACGGTCCAGCACCAGAGCCGACACCTTTTCAATTGCCATGGCAGTATCTTAACGCAACCTGTCGCTGCTGCCACTGTTGGCGGGATATTTCCTCATGAAGCATTACTGCCATGACTACTGCAATCACATTCCTGCTCCTGGGGTCCCCGTTCGCCGTGGCCGCATGGCTCAGCTGGGCCGCACACCGCTCCGACTCGCTTCGCATCCGGTTCAACCAGTTCCGGTGGTCCGCCCCGATGGTCGGCAGGCTGTTCGAGGACGACCGCGACGGCTTCCGAGTCGCACACGACGTCGACGCCATCCGGACCCGCTTCGAGAAGCAGCCGTTCTGGCCCGCTTCAGGCGCTACCGGCGAGCGTCGTTAGGAACGACTCCACCGCGTCGCGATAGACCTGCGGCTGATCGTCGTGGATCAGATGGCCGGCACCGGGTACGCTCAAATACATTGTTCGGTAGCCGGTTTCATTCATCTTCCGCATCTGGCCGGGTGGCGTGACGGAGTTGGCCGCCTCGATGAGAAGGGCGGGCACCCGCACTTCGCGCCACTGCGCCCAGTAGTCGCGGGTGCCCCACTCGGCAGCGATGTCGATCCAGATCCGGGTGTGCCCGTGCAGCCGCCACCCGTTCTCCGTTTGGTCGAATGCATCGAGAAAGTACTGCCCCGCAACCGGACCGAATTCGTCGTAAACCTGCTTGGCGGAGGCGAATTCGACGGGCAGGGCGTGCAGCCACGGCTCCCATGGGCCGGTGGTGCGGCCACGGAAGTCGGGTGCCATGTCTTCCACCACGAGGGCGTTGACCAGCTCGGGTTTCGACGCCGCAAGGCACCAACTGTGCAGGCCGCCCATCGAGTGACCGATCAGGGTGGCGGGTCGACCCAGCATCGCCACCGCGTCGCCGAGGTCGTCGACGAACCGCTCGGTGCTGATCGGATACGGGTCGGCGACATCGCGGCCGCGGTGCCACGGCGCGTCGTACGTGTACACCTCGCCGTGCCTGATCAGCCACGGCAGTTGGCGCGACCACGTGGTGCCCCGGCCCATCAGCCCGTGCACGAGCACGAGCGGCTCGCCGCGACCGCCTCGGGGAGTGAGGATTTCATCGGCCACGGTCACACACCGATCAGTGATTCGATCCAGCCGCGCGCAAAGTAGACGAGGAATCCGGCGGCGACGATCCACAGCAGGGGGCTGACCTCGCGCCACTTGCCGACCGCCGATCGCATCACCACCCAGGCAATGAAGCCGATGCCGATGCCGTTGGCGATCGAGTAGCTGAACGGCATGGTCGCGATCGTGAGGATCACCGGCAGCGCCACGGAGAACTCTGACAGCTCGATGTGACGCACCTGCGAGACCATCATCACGCCGACGATCACGAGTGCCGCTGCCGCCACTTCGGTCGGGACGGTCGACGCCAAAGGCGTCACGAACATCGCCGCCAGGAAGAGCGCTCCAGTCACGAGGTTGGCCAGGCCGGTCCGGGCACCTTCCTCGATACCGGCGGCAGATTCGATGAAAACCGTGTTCGACGAGGCCGACGCCGCACCACCGACTGCTGCGCCGGCACCCTCGACGATCAGCGCGGAACGCAACCGCGGAAAGGTGCCCTGCTCATCCGACAGCCCGGCTTCACGCGAGAGTCCGGTGAATGTGCCCATCGCGTCGAAGAAGTTCGCGAATACAAGAGTGAACACGAGCATGACGGCCGCCAGCACACCGATGCGGCCGAAACTGTCGAAGCTGAATGCCCCGACGAGGGAAAGGTCCGGGAGTGCGAACGGCGACCCCGAGAGCGTGGGCACCGAAAGGCTCCAGCCGCCGGGTCGCTCGGTAATCGAGCCGAGATGCCATATGGCTTCGACGATCATCGCCACCACGGTGCCCGCAACCAGCCCGATCAATATGCCGCCTCGCACCTTTCGAACGACGAGCACGCCGGTCAGCAGCAATGTGACGACGAAGACGACGGTAGGCACAGTGCTGATCGACCCTGAGCCACTCGATCCCAGCCCGACGGGCGGCGACGCTACGCCGGTCGAACCGATGAATCCGGCGTCGACCAGCCCGATGAAGAGGATGAACAGGCCGATACCCGCGGTGATCGCGAGCTTGAGTTCCATCGGCACCGCGTCGAAGACCAATCTGCGCAGGCCGGTCGCCGCCAGGATGACGATGATGAACCCGTCGATGACAACGAGACCCATTGCCTCCGGCCAGGTCAGTGAGCCGACGACGGTCGTGGCGAGGAATGAGTTGATGCCGAGACCCGCCGCGAACGCGAACGGCAGTCGGGCGAACACGCCGAACAGGATCGTCATCACGCCAGCGGCCAGCGACGTCACCGCCGACACCTGCGCGAAGTCGAGGTTGTTGCCCGACACGTCGGGGGCACCGGACAGGATAATGGGGTTCAACACGATGATGTAGGCCATCGCGATGAACGTGACGAGCCCGCCGCGGATCTCTGCGGTCAGCGTCGATCCACGCTCGGTCAGCTCGAAGAACCCGTCAAGGCGGCTCGCGCTTGCCTCGCTGGTGCCTTCCGCAGTCATGGTTGGAACCCTAGGTCCGTCGGGCGCGCTTCGCGCAGGCGGTAGCCTTGGCCGCATGCCCGTGGTGAAGATCAACGCAATCGAGGTCCCGCCGGACGCAGGTCCGGAATTGGAGAAGCGGTTCGCACACCGTGCACACGCCGTCGACAATCAGCCCGGCTTCCTCGGCTTTCAGCTGCTGCGGCCGGTCAAGGGTGAGGATCGCTACTTCGTCGTGACGCAATGGGAGTCAGAAGAGGCGTTCCAGGCCTGGGCGAGCGGACCTGCCGTCGAGGCGCATGCCGGCCAACGGGCCAACCCCGTCGCCACCGGCGCGTCGCTGTTGGAGTTCGAGGTTGTGCTGGACGTTGCCGGCACCGAAGCCAAGGCCTGACGCGGGCCGGGTGCGCCGCCGGGCGACCGCGCTATCGGTCGCCGTCACGGTGGTCGTCGCCCTGGCTTGCGGGTGTGCCGACGCCGGACCGGCCGGTCCTGCCGGAGCCGCGCAGAGCGTCCACATCGACACCAACACGCCGCAGGGTCTGCGGGCCAAGCAGATCATGGACATGCTCAACTCCGATTGGCCGATCGGGCCCAACGGCATCCGCACGTTGGCCGACCCGAAGATCATGGACGACGTCGGCGTCACGATGGACAAGATCTGGTGGGACCGACCCTTCACGCTCACCGGGCTGGAGGTCGGCGCAGGCCAGGCGACGCTTCACGTGCTGACCTCCTACTCGGTTCCGCAGACCATCGAGCTGCGGACTAACGACGCCGGTCTGGTCGACCGATTCAAGGTGTCGCTTCAGCCGCCGGTGATCAAGTCGTTCGACGACATAGACACCGAGATCGTCAAGACGGGTGCGAGGTACTCGTATCAAGTATCGAAGGTCAACCCAGATCGCGAAGCCAGCAAGTGCTCCCTGGTCGCGGGAACTAACACCGATCTTTCGCTGCCGCTGGCGTCGATCTTCAAACTTTATGTGCTGCTTGCGGTTTCGGAGTCCGTCAGGGCGGGGACCGTCAGCTGGGACGATCAGCTGCTGGTGACCAAGGAAGGCAAGGCCGTCGGCGCGGCCGGACTCGATGAGGTTCCTGACGGCACCACCGTCTCGGTGCGCGCGGCCGCTCAGCAGATGATCTCCGCCAGCGACAACATGGCCACCGACATGCTCATGCAGCGGCTCGGCCCGGGCGCGGTGGAGCGAGCTTTGGCCACGGCGCGTCACCACGATCCGGCGAGCATGACGCCGTTCCCCACCACGCATGAGCTGTTCTCGATCGGCTGGGGCGAGCCGGACAGGCGCGAGCAGTGGAGAGAGGCCACTTCGCAGGAACGCGCGAAGATGTTGCAGGAGACCAATTCCCACCATTACGAACCCGATCCGAAGCGCACGCACACACCCGCGTCCGACTTCGGCGTCGAATGGTACGGCTCGGCAGACGACATCTGCCGTGTGCACGCGGCGCTGCAGGCATCGGCGACCGGCGCTGCCGCTCCGGTGAAGGAGATCCTGTCGGTGGTTCCCGGCATCGACCTGGATCGCGCGAAGTGGCCCTACATCGGCGCCAAGGGCGGAAATCTTCCCGGCGACCTGACATTCAGCTGGTATGCCGTCGACCGCACCGGACAACCGTACGTGGTCAGCTTCCAGTTGAACTGGCCGAAGTTCCGCAGTCAGACCGCCGCAGGTTGGCTGCTGTCGATCGTGCATCAGGCGTTCGACCTGGTGCCGGTCCCTAACTAGCGCACGCGCACGTTCCACGCGTGACCGCGGAAGTGCATGACGGTCCGGCTGACGGGTGCAACGTCGATGCGCCAGAACGACTTCGGCGGCGCGTCGAGCGCGACCAGGATCGCAGCGCGAATGACCGCGGGATGTGTGACGGCGACCAGCCGGCTGTGGCGGGTCGTCAACGTGTCCATCCAATCGCGCACGCGGTTCACCAGCTCGACGACGGATTCGCCGCCGTGCGGCGCCCTGGCCGGATCGGTCAACCAGATGGCGAGGTCCGCGGGCCGCACTCCGCCGAGCACGTCGCCGCGCCATCGGCCGCAGTCCAGGTCGGCCAGCCGGTGGTCGATGCCGGCCTGCAGTCCGAGGAGTTCCGCGGTCTGTCTGGTGCGCTTCTCGGGTCCGCAGAATGCGCTGTCTGTGATGCCCAATTCGATCGAGGCGTCGACCTGCCGGTGACCGACCGGATTGAGCGGCTCGTCAGTGGGGAACCGTCCGGCCGACATCGCGTCGGTCATGGCATGCGACACGAGTGTCAGCCGGACGACCTCACTCATTTGCTCGGCTCACGCAGCGAGGGACTCCGCCTGGCGCTCGGTTTCGCCGAACAACCGCTGCGCCATCGAACCGAACACCACCGCGATGACGGTCCACAGGATGAACTGCGTGCCCAGCGAGTACAGCCGGAACTCGTAGAGCAGATCGGCGGGGAAATCCCCTGGCGTCTCGTCGATCGTCGGCAACACGATCATCACGATCGAGACCGCCACCACATACGCGGCGCCGGCGATCAGCGTCGCACTCCACGCGCCGAACCGCTCCACCAGGTTGCGGCCCAGCCAGACGGCGCCCGCGAACAGCGCCGCCGAGCAGACGACCATCAGCAGATACAGCCCAGTGCGCTGCCGGATCGTCTCTTCGAGACTCACCGCGGGCGGGTTCGCCGGATACTTCAGGAACGGAATCACGTAGAGCGACAAGAACATTCCACCGGCCACCAGCACCGAGAGCAGCCGAGGAGACAGGTTGCCGACCCGGCCGTACACGACGCTGTAGACCACCGCGAACAATGCGCTCATTGCGACGCCGAACGCCAGCACGCCGAATCCCATGCCGACGTTGGCCTGCACACCGCGGCTGAACATCTCGACCCCATGGTCATGGCCTGCCGCGTGTGCTTCCTCGAAGCCAATCGCCGCATCGATGACCGGCTCGACAAATGTGCGGGCGAATACGAATGCCGCCACGCTTGCGATTGCGCCGGCCAGCAGGCCGCGCGCGATTATTCGTTTTTCCATTGCGTCGACTGTCCGGCTATCAGTGGCAGGGAAAGCCGAGCAGGTGCCGTCCGTCGTGGACGAATTCGTGGATATGCGTATCGCTGCCGAAGAGCGACGTCGCGCCCTGGTCGACTCCGACGAAATACAGCACCAGCAGCGCGAGGAAGACCGTGGCGGACAGCCACAGCGCGGCGCTCGCGATGGACAGGTCGATGGCGGGCGCCTTCGCCTTGCGTACCTCGGGTGACGTCATGTCGTTTCCTTTCCGGGATTTCGCGTCCCAGTGCAGAATCTCGGTGGCGGCCGCCGGGTCTGACTGTCACAGTGGCGCGACCGTTCTGGATTCTCACCAGATTCCTACGCCCGCCTGATTACATCGCACATCCTAAACAACGTGTGCAGCAAATGGGCGTGGGCATAGCAAAAGGTCCTCGGATCTTTATTGACCCGAGGACCTTTGCGTAAGGGCCGTTAATTTACTCGGTGGTCGTCGCCGCGGTCGGCGTGCCCGCGGCACCCGTGGTGGCGAGGTCGGCTTCCTCGACCGGCTTGGCGGGCTTCTTGGTCCCGGTGAACGTGAACACCGCGTCCTCACCCGTGCCCTCGCCGTCCCAGTTGTCGACATCGACGGTCACCAGCTGGCCGGGGCCGACCTCCTCGAAGAGGATCTTCTCGGAGAGCTGGTCCTCGATCTCGCGCTGGATGGTGCGACGCAGCGGCCGTGCACCCAGCACCGGATCGAACCCGCGCTTCGCCAACAGCGACTTGGCCTTGTCGGTGAGCTCCATGGCCATGTCCTTGCCCTTGAGCTGCTTCTCCACCCGGCCGATCATCAGGTCGACCATCCGGATGATCTCGTCGCGAGTCAGCTGGTGGAAGACGATGATGTCGTCGATGCGGTTGAGGAACTCCGGGCGGAAGTGCTTCTTCAGCTCGTCGTTGACCTTCTGCTTCATCCGCTCGTAGTTGTTGTCCCCGCCGCCCTGGGTGAAGCCGAGGCCTACCGCCTTGGAGATGTCGGCGGTACCCAGGTTGGACGTGAAGATCAGCACGGTGTTCTTGAAGTCGACCGTGCGGCCCTGACCGTCGGTGAGCCGGCCGTCCTCGAGGACCTGCAACAGGCTGTTGTAGATCTCCTGGTGTGCCTTCTCGATCTCGTCGAACAGAACGACGCTGAACGGCTTGCGTCGCACCTTCTCGGTGAGCTGGCCACCCTCCTCGTAGCCGACGTAGCCCGGAGGCGCGCCGAACAGACGTGAGGCGGTGAAGCGGTCGTGGAACTCGCCCATGTCGATCTGGATGAGCGCGTCGTCGTCACCGAACAGGAAGTTGGCCAGTGCCTTGGACAGCTCCGTCTTACCCACACCGGACGGGCCGGCGAAGATGAACGAGCCGGACGGCCGCTTGGGGTCCTTCAACCCTGCGCGGGTGCGGCGGATCGCCTTGGAGACCGCCTTGACGGCGTCCTCCTGGCCGATGATCCGCTTGTGGATCTCGTCCTCCATGCGCAGCAGCCGAGTGGTCTCCTCCTCGGTCAGCTTGAACACCGGGATTCCGGTCCAGTTGCCGAGCACCTCGGCGATCTGCTCGTCGTCGACTTCGGCGACGACGTCGAGATCACCAGAGCGCCACTGCTTCTCACGCTCGGTGCGCTGCGCGACGAGTTGCTTCTCGCGGTCCCGCAGGCTGGCGGCCTTCTCGAAGTCCTGCGCGTCGATCGCGGACTCCTTCTCCCTGCGCGCGTCGGCGATCTTCTCGTCGAACTCGCGCAGGTCAGGCGGTGCGGTCATCCGGCGGATGCGCATCCTGGCGCCGGCCTCGTCGATCAGGTCGATGGCCTTGTCGGGCAGGAACCGGTCGTTGATGTAGCGGTCGGCCAAGGTGGCCGCGGCAGCAATCGCGCCATCGGTGATCGACACCCGGTGATGGGCCTCGTAGCGGTCCCGCAGGCCCTTCAGGATCGCAATGGTGTGCTCGACGGTCGGCTCGCCCACCTGCACCGGCTGGAAGCGGCGCTCCAGCGCGGCGTCCTTCTCGATGTACTTACGGTACTCATCGAGGGTAGTGGCGCCGATGGTCTGCAGCTCGCCGCGGGCCAGCTTCGGCTTGAGGATCGAAGCGGCATCGATGGCGCCCTCGGCGGCACCCGCACCGACCAGCGTGTGCAGCTCGTCGATGAACAGGATGATGTCGCCGCGGGTGTTGATCTCCTTGAGCACCTTCTTCAGGCGTTCCTCGAAGTCACCGCGGTAGCGGCTGCCCGCCACCAGCGAACCGAGGTCGAGGGTGTAGAGCTGCTTGTCCTTCAGCGTCTCCGGCACCTCGCCGTGCACGATCGCCTGCGCCAGCCCCTCGACGACGGCGGTCTTGCCGACACCGGGCTCGCCGATCAGCACCGGGTTGTTCTTGGTGCGCCGGCTCAGCACCTGCATCACCCGCTCGATTTCTTTCTCGCGGCCGATGACGGGGTCGAGCTTGCCTTCCATCGCGGCGGCGGTCAGGTTGCGACCGAACTGGTCGAGCACAAGCGACGTGGACGGATTGCCCGCCTCGCCGCCGCGGCCACCCGTACCGGCCTCGGCGGTCTCCTTGCCCTGATAGCCGGACAGCAGCTGGATGACCTGCTGACGCACGCGGGTCAGCTCGGCACCCAGCTTGACGAGGACTTGTGCCGCCACACCTTCGCCCTCACGAATCAGGCCGAGAAGAATGTGCTCGGTGCCGATGTAGTTGTGGCCGAGTTGCAGCGCCTCGCGAAGGCTCAGCTCGAGAACCTTTTTGGCGCGCGGGGTGAACGGGATGTGGCCGGACGGAGCCTGCTGTCCCTGGCCGATGATCTCCTCGACCTGGCTGCGCACGCCTTCCAGCGAGATGCCCAGCGACTCCAATGACTTGGCGGCTACGCCCTCACCCTCGTGAATAAGTCCCAGCAGGATGTGCTCGGTGCCGATGTAGTTGTGGTTGAGCATCCGGGCTTCTTCTTGAGCCAGGACGACGACCCTGCGGGCGCGGTCGGTGAATCTCTCAAACATCGGTGGTTACCTGCTCTCCATCTAGGTCGGTACGTAATGCGGCTGTACACCGCACGGCGCACCTGCCATCCACTCTAATGGGCGGCCGTCCCGGGTGCCCTGCTTGGCGGTCCGTAGCCAACAACAGGCACGATGCGCAATCGCGCGGCATTCCCGGTTCCGTAGGAGAGCAACGCCCGGCCCGGGTAAATCGTTTCCCGGCCGGGGGCTGATGGCGGTTCGCCGCTAGCGAAAGCGCGATCCGGCCGAGTGGCCGAACTCGTGTTCTGGCAATGACGAATTATGTTGCCGAGTTACGTTGCGGCGTGGAATGCGTCGATGACGTCGGCAGGGATGCGGCCGCGGGTCGACACATTGTGACCGTTGCGCCGCGCCCACTCGCGGATCGCCGCGCTCTGCTCACGATCGATCGCCGCGCGGCCCCGTCCCGTGCCGGAGGACCGGCCACGGCGTCGACCACCGACGCGGCGCCCGGCGTCGACCCACTGCTTGAGCTCCGAACGCAGTTTTGTGGCATTCTTCGAAGAAAGATCGATCTCATAGCTCACACCGTCGAGGCCGAATTCCACCGTTTCATCGGCTGCGCCTTCACCGTCGAAATCATCGACCAGCGTGACGGTCACTTTCTTAGCCATTTGCTCACACGACCCTTCTGCCGGCACATAGTGCCTAGTTCAATGTAGAAACCCTGCACCAATGTGCCATACCGCCGCAGGCCATTCAACAAGAGGGTTCGGAAAAGATGGTTCAGTCGCTCTGCCGGCGAACAATCGGGAACAAAACCGTCTCCCGAATTGACAGCCCGGTCAGCACCATCAACAACCTGTCGACGCCCATTCCTGTGCCGGTCGACGGCGGCATCCCATACTCCAGCGCGGCGAGAAAGTCCTCGTCAAGCACCATTGCCTCATCGTCTCCTGCGGCCGCGGCCCGCGCCTGTGCGGCGAACCTTTCCCGTTGGATGACCGGATCGGCGAGTTCGGAATATCCCGTCGCGAGTTCGACTCCGCGGATGTACAGATCCCATTTCTCGGTGACCCCGGGAATGCTGCGATGAGCACGGGTAAGTGGCGTTGTCTCAGTGGGAAAGTCGCGGACGAACGTCGGCGCCGAGAGCTTGTCGCCGACGGTGTGCTCCCAGAGCTCCTCGACCATTTTCCCGTGCCCGTAGCCGCGATCACGCGGTATCTCGACACTTAGCCGGTCAGCGAACTCCAACAGTCGCGTGACCGGAGTCTCCGGAGTGACTTCTTCTCCGAGTGCTTCGGACAACGACGGATACATTTGTATCGTCGCCCATTCTCCGTCGAGATCGTAGGTCGTGCCGTCGGGCAGTGGCACCGCTCTGGTACCAATGGCCTCATCCGCAACTTCTTGAATAACCTCGCGGGTCATCACAGCGGAATCGTCATACGTCCCGTACGCCTCGTAAGTCTCGAGCATCGCAAATTCCGGCGAATGCGTGGAATCGGCTCCTTCGTTTCGGAAGACCCGATTCAGTTCGAAAACCTTCTCCAGACCGCCGACCAAGCAACGCTTCAGGAAGAGTTCCGGTGCGATACGGAGGTAGAGGTCGGCGTCGAGCGCATTTGAATGCGTTACGAACGGCCTCGCGGCGGCACCGCCGGCCAGCGTCTGCAGCATCGGCGTCTCCACCTCGAGGAAGCCGCGACGCTCCAGTGCGGAACGCAGAGCGCGGACGACCGCCACGCGCTGACGCGCGATGGTCCTGGCCTCCGGTCGCACGATCAGGTCGACGTAGCGCTGCCGCACCCGCGACTCCTCACTCATCTCCTTATGAGCGACGGGGAGGGGTCGCAGTGCCTTGGAGATTATTTGCCAAAAATCGGCAAGCACAGATAGTTCCCCGCGCCGGGAACTGATCACCTCGCCGTGCACGAAGACGATGTCGCCGAGATCCACGTCGGACTTCCATCGGTCCAGGGAGTCTTGTCCCACCTTGGCCAGGCTGATCATCGCCTGCAGCTGCGTCCCGTCGCCTTCCTGGAGCGTGGCGAAGCAGAGCTTGCCGGAGTTGCGTGCGAACACAACGCGGCCAGCGATACCGACCACGTCGCCGGTCTCGGTGTCGACGGGCAGGTCGGGATAGGCGGCGCGGATCCCGGCGAGGGTGTGGGTGCGCGCCACCTCCACCGGATAGGGCTCGCGGCCCTCGGCAAGCAGTCGCTCCCGCTTGGCCTGACGGATCCGGAACTGCTCGGGGATGTCGGCCTCGTCTGATGTCGCGGGCCGGGCGGCTCCGGTGGCGTCGGGTGGATCAGGAGAGGTCACGACCTGCCAGCTTAAATGAACATATGACCGAAACCATCAACGCGGCGGCGGTGACGCCCTGGCACACGAGCCGTTGGATTGGCGGTTCAAGGGTCTGCCCGCTTCGTGGTGGGGTCGCACCCCAGCGCAGATCTGCGCCACTGGTCCGAACCTCGTCGACGAGGGCGCGCTGGGCCCCGTGTGCGTGCTGCGCGCGGAGGCGTTGTCCCACAACATCGCGACGATGGCCCGGTGGTGCCGGGACCGCGGAGTCGAGCTTGCACCCCACGGCAAGACGCACATGGCCCCGCAGTTGTTGGCGCGCCAGTTCGAGGCGGGCGCGTGTGCGGTCACCGTCGCAACCATCAGCCAGGCGAGGGCATACCGCGCGTTCGGTGTGCGCGATTTCATAGTGGCCAACGAGTTGGTGGACGCGGCGGGACTGCGCTGGGTCGCCGCGGAGTTGGCCGCCGACCCCGCCTTCACGTTGATGTGCTGGGTGGACTCGGTCGCCGGTGTGGAGCAGATGGCGTCCGTCCTGCCGGGCTCGGGTCGGCCTGTCGATGTCTGTGTGGAGATCGGCCTTGCGGGTGGCCGCACCGGTTGCCGCGATGCGGCCGCCGTCGACGAGGTGGCGCGGGCCGCCGCGGACTGCCCCGCGCTGCGGCTGGTCGGCGTCGCGGGCTACGAGGCGGCGCTCGGCCACAGCATCACGACCGAGGCGTTGACGGACGTCACCGCGTACCTGTCGGAGCTGCGTGCGGCCGCCGAACGGTTGGCCGACGTGTTCGAGGCCGACACAGTCGTGGTCACGGCCGGCGGCAGCACGTACTTCGACGCGGTCGCCGACGTGCTGGCCATCGGATCGGTAGCGGGTCGGCCGGTGCGCACGATCGTCCGCAGCGGCTGCTATCTGACCCACGACCACGGGCTGTACGCCAGGACGTCACCGCTTCGGGACGGGCTGCGGCCGGCGCTGGAAGTGTGGGCCCCGGTGATTTCCCGGCCGGAGCCGGGTCTGGCGCTGCTGACGATGGGCCGCCGCGACGTCTCGTTCGACCAGGACATGCCCGTGCCCCTGGGTCTTTCCGACAGCGCCGTCACCAAGCTCAACGACCAGCACGCGTACCTGAGACTCGGCGCGGACGAACACAACTCCGTCGAGGTGGGCGGCTGGCTGCGGTTCGGGATCTCGCATCCGTGCACCACGTTCGACAAATGGCAGATGATCCCGGTGCTTGACGACGACGACCGCGTCGTCGACCTGATCCGAACGTTCTTCTAGCGCGGCCCTGACAAGCAGGCCGCTTGGCCTTCTAGCGGGCCTGCTTCAGCCTGCCGCGCTGGCTGTCGCGGTTGCGCTCGAACACCAGCCGCAGCCCGTCGAGCGTGAGGTGCTGGTCGTAGTGTCCGACGGTGTGCATGTCGGGCAAAAGCAGCGGTCCGATGTGTCCGGTCGCCACGACGGTGACGTCGTCGCCGCCGAATCCGTCGACGTCGTCGCGGATCCGGGTCACCAGCCCGTCGACCATGCCGGCGAACCCGAACACCGCGCCCGCCTGCATGCACTCGACGGTGTTCTTGCCGACGATCGACCTCGGCCGGGCCAACTCGACGCGGCGCAGTGCGGCCGACCGCGATGCCGCCGCGTCGGACGACACCTCGACACCCGGCGCGATCGCGCCGCCGAGAAACTCCCCCTTGGCCGAGACGACGTCGACGCAGATCGACGATCCGAAGTCGACGACGATCGCGGCGGTCCTGTACTTGTGATACGCCGCAAGGCAATTGACGATGCGGTCGGCCCCGACCTCTTTGGGATTGTCGACGAGCAACGGAATTCCGGTGCGCACACCGGGTTCGATCAGTACGTGGGGCACGTTCGGCCAGTACTGGCCGAGCATCTCGCGCAGCTCGTGCAGCACGGACGGCACCGTCGAAAGCCCAGCCGCACCGGTCAGCCGTTCGGAGTCGTCACCGATCAGGCCGTCGATGGTCAGCGCCAGCTCGTCGGCGGTGACCTCGGCCTCGGTGCGAATCCGCCAGTTCTGAGCCACCTTCGCGTGGTCGCCCGACCCCGTGATGAGGCCGACCACGGTGTGGGTGTTGCGGACGTCGATTGCTAACAGCACGGGCTCACCGTGGCGATAGCAGTTCGGCCGCGTCGGCCGGGACGTGCGCGGGATCGCGGCCGAGGTCGATCTGCTTGTTGTCGGAGTCGACGAACACGATGCGCGGTTGATATTCGCGAGCCTCGGCGTCTTCCATCGTTCCGTAGGCGATCAGGATGACGAGGTCGCCGGGATGCACCAGATGCGCTGCTGCGCCGTTGATTCCGATCACCCCGCTGCCGCGTTCGCCTGTGATCGCGTAAGTGACCAGCCGTGCGCCGTTGTCGATGTCGACGATCGTGACCTGTTCCCCCTCGAGCAGGTCCGCGGCATCCATCAGGTCGGCGTCGATCGTCACCGACCCGACGTAGTGCAGGTCGGCCTGCGTCACTCTGGCGCGATGAATCTTCGACTTCAGCATTGTGCGTAACATCAATTCCTCCATGGCAATTCGTGGTCGCCCGATCCTGCGGGTCGTTGCCCGTCGGTACCGGCGGTCGCTCCGATGTCGATAGCGATGTTGTCGAGCAGTCGTGTGGTGCCGAGCCGGGCGGCAAGCAGCATGCGCGCCTCGCCCTCCACCGGTGCAGGCCCAAGCGCGGGATCACGCACCTCCAGGTAGTCGACCCCGATCGCGGGCACTTCGTCGAGCACCGCACGCGCCGCGTCCAGCGCCGCAGGCGTGCCGCCCGACGCGGCGTACATCCCGGCCAGCAGGGCGGCCGACAGCGCGCCTGCCTGCTCGCGTTCGACCTCGCCGAGATATCGGTTGCGCGACGACATGGCCAGCCCGTCAGGTTCGCGGACGATCGGTACGCCGACGATCGATGCGTCGACGTTCAGGTCGGCCACCATCTGACGGATCATCACAAGCTGTTGGTAGTCCTTCTCTCCGAAGAACGCCCTGTCCGGCCGCACGATCTGCAGGAGCTTCAGCACCACCGTCAGCACACCGGCGAAATGTGTTGGCCGCGAGGCACCCTCGAGCTCGGCGCCCAATGGACCCGGCTGCACCGACGTGCGCGGTCCGTCCGGGTACATGTCGGCCGCCCTCGGGGTGAACGCGATCTCCACCCCTTCGGCGCGCAGCTGCGCCAGGTCGTCGTCGAGGGTCTTCGGATACTTGTCGAGGTCTTCGTTTGCGCCGAACTGCAACGGGTTGACGAAGATCGACACCACGACGACGGAGCCCTGCACACGCTTGGCGCGGCGCACCAGCGTCAGGTGTCCGTCGTGCAGGGCGCCCATGGTGGGTACCAGCATCACGCGTCGTCCGGTCTGCCGCAGTGCGCGCGTGACATCGGACACCTCGCGCGGCGAGCCGTAAACGTTGAGCTCACCCGCGGCGAACTTCGGCGGTTTGCGCACGGTCACCCCTACCCCGCCTCCTCGAGCACCGTGAAGACCTCTTCCGGCGCATGTGCGCGCTGCGCGGTACGCAACGAGTTGGCCCGATAGGCCTGCGCCAGTTCGGGATTCACCTCGCCCAGCGCCAGCAGGTGTTCGGCGACCGCGCCAGCGTCGCCACGGGCGACCGGGCCGGTCAACGCGGCCTGACCCCGCTGCAGCGCGTTCTCTAGCGAGGCGCGCGCCAGCGGACCGACCACCCGTTCGGCGAGCCCGCCCGGCTGGTCGCCGACGAGCTCCTGGCCGAGCAGCTCCGAACCCCACAGCGCGGCCCGCAGAGCTTCGACGGCGTCGAGCACCAGGGTCACGACGTGATTGCTGGCATGCGCGAGGGCCGCGTGGTAGAGCATGCGCGCGTCCTCCCGGACGCGGAACGGCTCACCGCCGATCTCAAGCACGAGCGACTGCGCGATGGCGTAACCAACGTCGTCGGCCGCGGTGATGCCGAAACAGGTGTCCGGCAGCCGGGCGATGTCCTCGTCGGAGCCGGTGAACGTCATCGCGGGGTGGATCGCCAACGGAACGCAGTCCTGTTCGGTCAGCGGGCTCAGCACCGCGATGCCTTTGGCGCCCGAGGTGTGCGCCACGATGGTTCCCGGCCGCACCGAGTGTGTGGCGGCAAGGCCGGAGACCACCGAAGGCAGTTCGGAATCGGGCACGGCGAGCAGCAGCAGCTCCGCGCGGCCTGCGACGTCGTGGACGGGCAGCACCGCTGTGTCGGGTAGCCTGCGCTCTGCCCGCTGGAGGGAGGCGTGCGATACCGCACTACACGCCACCACCACGTGGTCGGCACGCTCCAATGCGACGCCCAGCGCAGTGCCGACCCGACCGGCGGAGATGATTCCAACCGAGAGCCGGGCCGGACGCATCGGTCCGTCTCCGGGACCCCACGCGTGCCCAAGGGACTGCTCCATTGCAGAGGCCTCGCAAGATCTGTGTTTCGTTCCGGTCCTGCGTTGCGGGTACCGGACGGTCGCTAAGAGACTACTTCACCGTTGGCGGCGCCGACGACGACCGCCGCCTGACGAGCCGACTTCCAGTCGGGCCAGCAGCTCGGCGACGGAATGTCCGCCGGTCGGCTCGGCCTCATCGGAACTGCGGTGACGAGGCGTGCTCTCGGCCGGCTGAGCGGGCGGCGGAGGTGCCGCCAGCGTGGGCGCGGGCGGCTTTGGGTGACCCGGGTCGGTGGCCTCGGCGGACGCGTAGTGGCGTCCCCGCTGCGGGTCTGCGGGGGGCGTGGACATGGCAGCCTCGGGGGCGCGCCGCCTTCCCACGTACCCCTCAGGCGACCCGTTTTCCGCGGCCGATGGCGACCAGTTGCTGCCAGGCAGTCCCGCCGGAAGCCACTCGCCTTCGGCCGGAGCGGGCTGCCAGCTGGCCGCCACGGCCTGCCGCGCGTCTTCTTCTTCTGCGGCACGCTGCGCGACGGCCCGCTGCTCAGCGAGCGCACGTTCGGCGGCGGCCCGATCCTCGGCAGCCTGATCCTCGGCCGCCCGCTCCTCGGCCGCCCGTTGCTCGGCGGCACGCCGCTCCTCGGCCGCACGTTGCTCGGCAGCCCGTTGCTCGGCCGCCCGTTGTTCAGCTGCTCTCAGCTCAGCAGTCCTCGCCTCGGCCGCGGCGCGCTGCTCGGCGGCCCGTTGTTCGGCTGCGGCGAGCTGCTCGGCGGCAGCGCGTTCCTCGGCTGCGCGGTGTTCCACTGCCCGCTGCTCTGCCGCCCACGCCAGACGCTCTTCCTGAGTCGGCTCCGATTCCGATGCCCTGCGGTGGGCCCCACCGAAAAGCGGCGTCGGCGACCATTCGTGTTCTGGCGCAGGGGGTTCGGCCGACACATCGATGATGGGGTTCTCTTCTGTCCTCAGGTTGGGATCCTCGTCGGCGTCGATCCTGCTGCTGGCGACCCGGCCCGGGAGTACGGGCTCCTGTTCGGTCTCGATCGCCGGGCGGTCACTCAGGTCGGCGTCGAATAGGTACTCGAGGTTGGCCCGAAGCGCGGCGAGCTCGGCGCGCAGCGCGGCCACCTCCTCGGCGGCCTGCGCACGTATCTCGGTCGACAGCTCGCGCCGCAGCTCGGATTCGACCGTCAGCTCGTATTCGCGCCGTGCCGAGATCTCGCGATCGAGTTGCAGGTCGTAGACGAGCTTGAGGTCGCGAGCCTTGGCCTGATCGAAGTCGCTCTGCCGCCGATAGATGACTGAAACGAACGCGGCCACCACCGCAGCCCATAACGCGAGGATTACCGCCAGCTTGAGCAATTCCACCCGGTTGGTGAATACCAGCGCCGAACTGGCCATGATTGCGAGTACCAGCAACACCGTTAACAGCAGCCAACCGGGCCTGCGACCGCCGCGCCGCGGCCGGGCACCACGGGTCAGAACGGTCATGGGGCGACTGTACCCGCCACAGGTCACTCAGCGTGTCGGGCATTCGCGGCGATTCGCGCCCCGCTATTGTCGCCCAGCTAATCCGTGGCCCCTTCCCCGTTCTCGGGTGGCTCTTGCGGAGACTTGCAGCAATGTTGGAGCCACAGGGCCGCGACCAACAGCGCAAGCGCGCTCACCGCCGCCACCACAGCACCTGCCGTATCCTCGCCGGCGACCCGCAGCGATCCGCGCCGTGGCAAAAGGTAGACGAGCACCCCCAGCCACCACCCCAGCACGAGGGCCCCTACCCACGCCGAGGCTTTGGCGATCATCACCGACCGGGCGACGGCCAGCGGATGCAGCCAGCCGGGCCCGTCACCGATCTCGCCATCGTTGATCTTCGCTCGGACGTAGAACGCCCAGCCGCCCTCGACGATCGCCACCGCCAACAACGAAAGGCCCGTCCACACCGTGATCGGCGGGAACCACTGGTAGAGCACGGTCACCAGCAGAAACCCGAGGATCGCGGCGATCACCGTCGCGGCCGTGAGGTCACGCTTGCGGGTCGGTCCCATCAGATCAGCACCATGCCGAAGAGGCGCACAGCGTCGCGCTCTTCCCGCTCCAGTCCGGCGAGCAACTGCTGAACGGGTCTCGCCTGGTCGCCGACGGTCAGCGCGGCGGAGGGGTCAACGTCGAGCCATGGGACGAGCACGAAGGCGCGCTGGTGGGCGAACGGGTGCGGGAGCGTGAGGTCCTCCTCGCACATGACTACCTCGGAATCGCCGTCGCGGCATGTGACGAGATCCACATCGAGCGTGCGTGGACCCCACCGCTGTTCGCGTACGCGCTCCGCGGCTTGTTCGAAGTCGTGGGCGCGACGCAACCAGCCATGGGCGTCCAACTGCGGGTCCTCGGCGATCAGCACGGCGTTCAGGAACGGCCTCTGCTCGACGCCGCCCCACGCGTCGGTCTCGTAGACGGGAGACACCGCACGCAACGCGTCCCCGAGCCCGTCGACGACCGACTGCAGGTGAGCCTGGCGGTCGCCGAGGTTGGACCCGATGGAAAGCACCACCCTCATTGCGGCGTCGCTCCCCGCCCTCCGCGGCGGGAGCGCCGCGCCACAACGGCGACGTCGGCGAACCGCTGCGGAATCGGGGCGGCCGGCTTGTGCACGGCCACCTCGACGGCGTGCACCCGCTCGTCGGTCATCACGTCCTCGGCGATCTCACCCGCCACCGTTTCGATCAGATCGCGGGGCGGCCCCCCGACGATCTCCGCCGCCCGGTTCGCCAGCGCGCCATAGTCGAGCGTGTCGGCGAGGTCGTCGCTGGCCGCCGCCGTCGCCAGGTCGACCCACACCGTGATGTCGACGACGAAGTCCTGCCCGTCGCGGCGCTCCTCGGGAAATACGCCATGATGACCGCGAACGATCAAGCCGCGCAACTCGATTCGGTCAGCCATCGTGCTCAGGCTTCTTCCATTGGTCGATGACCTTCAACGCGTCGACCGATGCCCGCACATCGTGGACGCGTACGCCCCATGCGCCGTGCAGGGCGGCGAGAGCGGAGATCACCGCGGTTGCGGTCTCGCGGCCATCGGGTGGACGGGGTTCGCCGTCGGCGTCGGCGAGCAAGGTGCCGAGGAAGCGTTTTCGGGACGCCCCGACAAGCACCGGGATTCCGGTGTCGACGAAGTCGGGCAGCGCGCGCAGCAGCGCCCAGTTGTGCTCGCCGGTCTTGGCGAACCCAAGGCCGGGGTCGATGATCAGGCTGGCCGGATCCACCCCCGCCTTCACCGCGGCGTCGACGGCGACCAACAGTTCCGCGCGCACCTCGGCCACGACGTCGCCGTAGTGCGGCACGTCGTGCGGGCGTTCGGCGCTGACCGAGCGCCAGTGCATGAGGACCCACGGCACCTTGGCGTCGGCAACCACGGCTGCCATGTTCACATCGGCGCGTCCACCGGACACGTCGTTGACGATCGTCGCCCCGTTCTCCAGTGCCGCCTGCGCCACCTCCGCGTGCATCGTGTCGATACTCACCGTAACCCCTTGTCCGGCAAGCTCTTTGATCACCGGAAGCACACGCGCGGACTCCACCCTTGCGTCGATACGGGTGGCGCCGGGACGCGTCGACTCTCCACCGACATCGATGATCGAGGCGCCGTCGGCCGCCAGTGCCAGTCCGTGTTGGACGGCGCGGTCACGGTCGAGGAACAGCCCTCCGTCGGAAAAGGAGTCGTCGGTGACGTTGACGACTCCCATGACCCGTACGCTCGTTCCCGAAGGGATCATCAGGCTGGGCGGGCTCACCTCCGCAAGATTAGTTCCAGCGCCTCGGACCGTGATGCCGCATCGCACTTGAACTGTCCCCGTACGGCCGAGGTCGTCGTGGTGGCACCGGGCTTGCGCACGCCGCGCATGGACATGCAGAGGTGCTCGGCCTCGACGACCACGATGGCGCCACGCGGATCCAGCTTGCGCATCAGCGCATCCGCGATCTGCGCGGTAAGCCGTTCCTGCACCTGCGGGCGCTTCGCATAGAGGTCGACCAGCCTGGCGATTTTCGACAGCCCGGTGACGCGGCCGTCTTGCCCAGGGATGTAGCCAACGTGGGCGACCCCGTGGAAAGCCACCAGGTGGTGCTCACACGTCGAGTACAGCGGAATCTGCTTGACCAACACCAACTCGTCGTGTTGCTCGTCGAAAGTGGTGTCCAGCACCGTGTCCGGGTCTGTGTACAGCCCGGCGAACATCTCCTTGTAGGCGCGGGCGACGCGGGCCGGGGTGTCCTCCAGCCCGTGACGATCAGGGTCCTCCCCGACCGCGATGAGCAGTTCGCGGATCGCCGCTTCGGCACGCGGTTGATCGAATGTTGGGGTGGTGAAGGTCGCAGAGTTGTTGTGCGGCCGCGTCATTGAAGCCTCCGTTGGATTATCAGCCGTGGGCCGGCGGGTTGGGCCGGTTCGATTCCTGGCCCGCGCTCTCGCTATTGGGCGCAGGCGCACCCGTCGGTCCGCCGTGCGGCGCTTGATGCGGGTCGGGGTATGGATAGGGCTGATAGGGCGGATACGGAGGTTGCCAGCCGGTCGGCGGTGGCGGCGGCGGATACCACTGGCCTTGCGGGTATTGGCCCGGCGGCGATTGCGGCGGCCAGCCGGGCGCATGCCAGCCAGCCGGGGCGCCGTAGTCTGGCTGCGATGGGCCGTTCGTCGGAGTTCCGTTGGCGCCCACGCCATTCGAGCCGTTCGGCCGCGACGCTTCGGCCGCCCTCGACGCCTGCGCGATGGCCGCCTTGAACGCGGGCTCGGGCACGGGCTTCGGCCACTCCTCACCGCGCTCGATCGCGAGCTCGCCCGGCGTCTTGATCGGCGGCTTGTCGGACGGGATGCGACCACCGAAGTCGTCGAACATCGTCAATCGCGGCCGCTTCTTGACGTCGGTGAAGATGGCTTCGAGTTCGGCGCGGTGCAGTGTCTCCTTCTCGAGCAGCTCCCCTGCCAACGTGTCGAGCACATCGCGGTACTCCGTGAGCACCTCCCACGCCTCGGTGTGCGCGGCCTCGATGAGCTTGCGCACCTCGTCGTCGATGATCTGCGCAACCTCATGCGAGTAGTCCGCCTGGGTCCCCATCGTGCGACCGAGGAACGGGTCGCCGTGCTCGGTGCCGTACCGAACGGCGCCGAGCCGCGAACTCATGCCGTACTCGGTGACCATCGCGCGGGCGATCTTGGTCGCCTGCTCGATGTCGGACACCGCGCCGGTGGTCGGCTCGCGGAACACCAATTCCTCGGCGGCACGTCCGCCCATGGCGAACACCAGACGCGCGATCATCTCCGAGCGGGTCATCAGGCCCTTGTCGTCCTCGGGCACAGACATCGCGTGCCCGCCGGTACGACCGCGCGCCAAGATGGTGACCTTGTAGATCGGGTCGATGTCGGGCATCGCCCATGCGGCCAGCGTGTGGCCACCTTCGTGGTAGGCGGTGATCTTCTTCTCGTGCTCGCTGATGATCCGGCTTTTGCGGCGCGGACCGCCGACGACGCGATCGACGGCCTCCTCGAGCGCGGGGCCCGTGATGACGGTGCCGTTCTCGCGGGCGGTCAGCAGCGCCGCCTCGTTGATCACGTTGGCCAGATCAGCACCGGACATGCCGACGGTGCGCTTGGCCAGCCCGTCGAGGTCGGCGTCCTCTGAGATCGGCTTGCCCTGCGAGTGCACCCGCAGCACCGCGCGACGGCCGGCCATGTCCGGATTGGAAACCGGGATCTGACGGTCGAATCGGCCCGGCCGCAGCAGGGCCGGATCGAGGATGTCCGGGCGGTTGGTGGCGGCGATGAGAATGACTCCCTGGCGCTCACCGAAGCCGTCCATCTCGACCAGCAGCTGGTTGAGGGTCTGCTCGCGTTCGTCGTGGCCGCCGCCGAGCCCGGCGCCGCGCTGGCGGCCGACGGCGTCGATCTCGTCGACGAAGATGATGCACGGGCTGTTCTGCTTGGCCTGCTCGAACAGGTCACGCACACGGGAGGCGCCAACGCCGACGAACATCTCGACGAAGTCCGAACCCGAGATCGTGAAGAACGGCACGCCCGCCTCACCGGCGACGGCGCGGGCCAGCAGCGTCTTGCCGGTGCCCGGCGGCCCGTAGAGCAGCACGCCCTTGGGGATCTTGGCGCCAAGCGCCTGATACCGCGACGGGTTCTGCAGGAAGTCCTTGATCTCGTAGAGCTCCTCGACCGCCTCGTCGACGCCCGCGACGTCGGCGAATGTGGTTTGCGGCATGTCCTTGGAGAGCTGCTTGGCCCGCGACTTGCCGAAGCCGAAGCCCATCCGGCCGCCGGTCTGCATGCGGGAGAACATGACGAACAGGCCGACGAGCAACAGCAGCGGCAAGAGATAGATGAGCAGCGATCCGAGGATGCTGCCCTGGTTCACTACGGTGTTGACCTTGGCGTTCTTGGCGCTCAGCGCGTTGAACAGGTCCACCCCGAAACCGGTCGGGTACTTGGTGATGATCTTGTCGCTGTCTTGCGTGTCACCGTTGCCGCTCTTGAGGTCCAGGCGCACCTGCTGTTCGCGGTCGTCGATCTGCGCGCTCTTGACGTTGTCGCTGTTGATCTGGGCCATCGCCACCGAGGTGTCGACGGGCTTGTAGCCACGGGTGTTGTCACTGAAATAGAAGAACGACCAGCCCAGCAACAGCACGACCGCGATGACGGTGAGCGTGCGGATCACATTTTTGCGGTTCATCAAACATCGGCCGAGTGCGGCCACGTCCTTCCATATGCGCAGCTGGAATAGTCAAGGCTACCGCTAGACCAACGTTCGGCGGTTCCCGACGGTTCTCCAGTGCCGTTCGCTAGACGGTGAGGAAATTGGCGCAGGGAGGTGCCCCCGGCCCGGATAGCCTTTTTACATGCCGTCAGTGCAGGGTCAGACCGACGGTCTTCACGAGCTTGCGACGTTTTTGGCCGAGCGCGGCAGCGCTCTGACGTCACGCGCGCCCATGACCGCTTCTGACGCGCCGCGCCACCTGTGCTTGGCTGAGTTCGTGCTCACCTCTACCGAGCGGTTAGTCGAGACCAACGGTGTGCGGCTGAGGGTGATCGAGGCAGGCGAACGCGAAGCGCCCGTGCTCGTGCTGGCCCACGGATTCCCCGAACTGGCCTACTCCTGGCGACATCAGATTCCGGTGTTCGCGGAGGCCGGCTACCGCGTGCTGGCCCCAGACCAGCGGGGGTACGGCGGCTCCAGCCGCCCCGACGCCGTCGAGGACTACGACATCCACGCCCTGACCGGCGACCTCGTCGGTCTGCTCGACGACGTCGGCGCCGAGCAGGCCGTGTTCATCGGCCACGACTGGGGCGCGATGGTGGTGTGGCACACCGCGCTGTTGCACCAGGACCGGGTCCGTGCGGTCGTGGGGCTGAGCGTGCCGCCGATTCCTCGCGCCAGGTCCCGCCCCACCCAACGTTGGCGGGAGAGGTTCGGTGAGGACTTCTACATGCTGCGGTTCCAGGAGCCCGGCGTGGCCGACGCCGAGATGGCCGCCGACGTCAGGGCCACGATGCGTGGGATGTTCGCCGGACTGCTGTCCGAGCAGGCGCCTCTGCCGGACTGGATCAGCCCCGACGAGTTCGAGCATTACGTGACCGAGTTCAGCAGGACCGGCTTCACCGGCGCCCTGAACTGGTACCGCAACTACGACCGCAACTGGGAGTCGACGCCGCAGCTGGCCGACGCGAAGATCACCGTGCCCGCGCTGTTCGCCGGCGGAATGGCCGATCCCGTTGGCCCGACGATGAACCCGGCACGCGCACGCGAGGTGGCCACGGGACCCTACAGCGAGGAGTGGATCGAGGGGGCGGGCCACTGGATTCAGCAGGAGCGTCCCGACGAGGTCAACAGCCTCATGTTGGCCTTCCTGCGTGAAGTGGAACGGGCATGACGGGCAAGCCATTGCGGTTCGGGGTCTTCATCACACCCTTTCATCCGGTCGGTCAATCCCCCACCGCCGCACTCGAATACGACCTCGAGCGGACCGTCGCGCTGGACCGGCTCGGCTTCGAGGAAGCGTGGTTCGGCGAGCATCACTCCGGCGGCTACGAACTGATCGCCTGCCCCGAGGTGTTCATCGCCGCGGCCGCGGAGCGCACCAAGCACATTCGACTCGGCACCGGTGTGGTGTCGCTGCCGTATCACCACCCGTTGATGGTGGCCGACCGGTGGATGCTGCTCGACCACCTCACCCGCGGCCGGGTGATGTTCGGCACCGGACCGGGCGCACTGCCGTCGGACGCCTACATGATGGGCATCGATCCAGTCGAGCAGCGCCGGATGATGCAGGAGTCGCTGGAAGCGATCCTCGCGTTGCTCCGTGCCGAACCAGACGAGCGCATCAGCAGGCACTCCGACTGGTTCACCCTGCGCGACGCGCAGCTGCACATCCGGCCATACACCTGGCCGTACCCCGAAATCTCCACGGCGGCAATGATTTCCCCATCCGGCCCTCGACTGGCCGGCGCGCTCGGCACATCGCTGCTGTCACTCTCGATGTCGGTGCCGGGCGGTTATGCCGCGCTCGAGAACACCTGGGAGGTCGTCGTCGACCAGGCACAGAAGTCGGGTCGCGACGAACCCGACCGCGCCAATTGGCGGGTGCTGTCGATCATGCACCTCGCCGACACCCGCGACCAGGCGATCGATGACTGCATATACGGCCTGCAGGACTTCGCGAACTATTTCGGTGCGGCAGGCTTTGTGCCACTGTCCAATTCGGTCGAAGGCGCTCAGTCCCCGCGCGAGTTCGTCGCGGAGTACGCGGGTAAGGGCAACTGCTGCATCGGCACACCCGGCGACGCGATCACCTACATCCAGGATTTGTTGGACACTTCGGGCGGCTTCGGGACGCTGCTGCTGCTCGGCCACGACTGGGCCTCGCCGCAGGCGACGTACCACTCCTACGAGCTGTTCGCCCGCGAGGTCATGCCGCACTTCAGGGGTCAGCTGACGGCGCCGCGGGCGTCGCACGACTGGGCCAAGGGCATGCGCGACCAACTGCTCGGCCGGGCGGGTGAAGCGATCGTCAAGGCGATCAACGAGCACACCGACGAACTCAAACTGGGGAAGGAGCAGTAGTGCGCGCATCGGTGCTGCGCAACGGTCGGATGGTGCTGCGCGACGACGTCGCTGAACCCGTTCCCGCGCAGGGACAGGTGCTCGTCGCCGTCAAGGCATGCGGGATCTGCGGATCTGACCTGCACTTCGCCACACACGGCGACCAGATGGTCAGGCTGACCCGGGAGATAAAGGGCATGCCGGCGGAAGGCGGGCTTGCCGTCGACCTGGCCGAGGACGTGTTCATGGGGCATGAGTTCAGCGCGGAGGTCCTCGAGGCCGGGCCCGACACCGACGCGCCGCCACCGGGAACCGTCGTCACATCGCTTCCCGTGTTGATCTCCCCGACGGGCTTCGAGCCGATCCTGTCCAGCAACACCACTATCGGCGGCTATTCCGAGCGGATGCTGCTCTCGGCACCGCTGCTGCTGCGGATCCCCAACGGCCTCGACCCGCGTCATGCCGCACTGACCGAGCCGTTGGCGGTCGGCATGCACGCGGTGAACAAGTCGTCGGTTAAGTCGGGCGACGTCGCATTGGTTATCGGATCCGGCCCCATCGGTCTGGCAATCATCGCCGCGCTGCGCCACCGAGGCGTGGAACACATTGTGGCTGCTGACTATTCGCGGAAGCGACGCGAGTTGGCGACGACAATGGGAGCACGCCAGGTGATGGACCCCGCGCAGGGTTCGCCCTTCGAGGACGTCAAACCGGCGGTCGTGTTCGAGGCGGTAGGCGTCCCGGGAATCGTCAACGACGTGATGCGGCGGGCGCCCATGGGCACCCGGCTGGTCATCGCGGGGGTGTGCATGGAGCCCGACCCGATCCTGCCGCTGTTCGGCATAGCCAAAGAGATCAACGTGCAGTTCGTGAACGCCTATGACGCAGCAGAGTTCGCGGAGTCGCTGCGCGTCATCGCCGACGGCGAGATCGACGTCGGCCCGATGATCACGGGCGAGGTCGGACTCGACGGCGTCGGGACCGCATTCGACGACCTCGCCCACCCCGACGCACACTGCAAAATCCTGGTAGCTCCCTGAGACATTCCGCTTTGTGCATGGCCGACCCCCGAGCCTTGACCTCGTCTGATCGGAAGGTGTTCTAGGCTGCCAGGCATGCCGATCGCAGCGAGAGCCAAACTTGCGAACCGACTGATCGTCCTGGCCGCGGCCGCCATGGTCGTCGCCGGACTATCGGGATGCGACGCGACGTCGAAGTCCGGACCGTCGATAATCCCGACAGCTGACCCGGATACCCGTCAGGTCACCGTCGTCGGTTCCGGCGAGGTGCAGGGCAGGCCGGACACCTTGACCGCCAACGTCTCGATCGAGGCGACCGCGCCGGACGTCACCACCGCCATGAACCAGACCAGCGACCGGATGCAGGCCGTGATCAACGCGTTGACGAACTCCGGCATCGACCGCAACGACATCGCCACCACCAATGTGACGTTGCAGCCGCAGTACGGCGGCGGGAACAACAACCCGACGATCGTTGCCTACCAGGCGAGCAACTCGATCGACGTCAAGATCCGCGATCTGAACAACGCGTCGCAGACGTTGGGGCTCATCGGCAGCACCGGCGGCGACGCCACTCGCATCAACTCGGTCAGCTATGTGATCGACGACGATTCGCAGCTGGTGAAGGACGCCCGCACGCGGGCCTTCGACGACGCCAAGGACCGCGCCGAGCAGTACGCCCAATTGGCCGGGCTGACTCTGGGCAAGGTCATTTCGATCTCCGAGTCGGCGGGTACCACGCCGCCGACTCCCATGCCCACACCGATGCCGCGGGCGGCCATGGAAGCCGTGCCACTCGAGC
Organism: uncultured Actinomycetota bacterium; assembly: GCA_963715215.1. Lineage (GTDB taxonomy): Bacteria > Actinomycetota > Actinomycetes > Mycobacteriales > Mycobacteriaceae > Mycobacterium. The sequence goes on along the minus strand of CAVQRJ010000011.1, from coordinate 432,859 downwards.
CGGGCCAGCAGACCATCAGCTTCTCGGTGACGGTGATCTGGGAGCTGACCTAGCTTCAGTCCGCGGGGGCGATGTCGACGGGTATGCCGTTGAGCACGGCCGTCCCCGACAGCGGGTCGAGCTGGTTGCCGTCGTTGAGCTGGTTGACGTTGACGCCGGGCTGACCGGCCGCCACGCCCAGCCGCGTGCCACCGCGGTCGTGGCCCCATCCATGCGGCAGGGACACCACGCCACGCCGCATCCCCGGCATCGGCTCGATCGGAGCCAATAGCTCGCCGCCCGGGCCCTTGATCTTCGCGGTGTCGGACAACCCGAGGTCGGCGACGTCATCGGGATGCATCTGCAGAGTGCACCGGTTCGTGCCGCCCACCAGCGCGGGCACGTTGTGCATCCAGCTGTTGTTGGACCGCAGGTGGCGCCGGCCGATCAGGACGAATCGTTCGACGTCCTTGCCGAGCGAGTCGCGAAGCCGCGCCGCATCGGCGATCAACGGTTCTGGCGCGAGTTCGATCCGGCCGCTTGGTGTTCGGAGCACTTCGGGTAGCCGAGGCTGAAGCGGGCCGAGATCGATACCGTGCGGTGCGGCCTTGAGCCGTTCCAAGGTCAGGCCGTCGGGTCTGGCGCCGAACGCGTCGCCGTAGGGTCCGAGCCGAAGCATCATGTCGAGGCGACGTTCGTAGCCGGGGCCTTTGGTAAGCATCGCGGTCAACTCGTCGACAGGGCGACCCGCCACCGGTGAGTTGGGGTCGGCGGTTTCCTTCGCGAGCGTCGTCGCGATGACCTGTTCGTCGACCAGCGACGGATCGCCGTCGACGCCGACGCCGTAGAGGATCAGCGCAATGCGGGACAGGATCTCGGCCTCGTCGGGCCGTCCGTCGAGCGGCAACACCGGCGGCGAATAGCGGACGTTGTTGCGCACTGCGAGGTTGTTCAGCGCGAAATCGAAATGCGGACTCTGCGAGGCCGGCGGCGGCGGAAGGATGACGTCGGCGTGCCGGGTGGTCTCGTTGAGGTAGGGATCGATGCTGACCATGAAGCCGATGCCGTCGAGCGCCCGGTCGAGGCGGGCCCCGTCGGGCGCCGAGAGAACGGGGTTCCCGGCGATCGTGATCATCGCCTTGATCTGGCCCTCACCGGGGGTGTCGATCTCCTCCGCCAGTGCGGCAGCAGGCATTTCGGACAGCGCCTCGGGATAGCCGGAGACCCGGCTGTGCCAGCGACCGGTCTTGAAGCCGCGGCCGGGTTTCGGTGGCCGCGGGGCTGACACGGTCGCCCCGAGCGGGAACATCGCCCCGCCGGGCCGGTCTAGGTTGCCCGTCAGAACGTTGATGACATCGACCAGCCAGCTGGCGAGCGTGCCGAATTCGACTGTCGACGTGCCGATTCGGCCGTACACCGCCGCCGTCGGCGCCGCGGCCAGTTCACGGGCGAGCGTCCTTATTTCGCCTGCGTCCACCCCGCAGTAGTCGCTGACTTGCTCCGGCGAGAACTCGTCGGCAAGCGCGCGAACCTCGTCCAGACCGTTGACGTGATCGGCGATGCCGCCGAGATCCTGTGCGACAAGGCCCTCTTCGAACAGCACATGCACGACGGCGAACAGCAGCGCGGCGTCGGTGCCTGGGCGGGGAGCCACGTGGCGGTCGGCCAGTTCCGCCGTGCGGGTGCGGGCCGGGTCGATCACGGTCAGCCGGCCGCCACGCTTGCGCAGTGCGCGCAACTTGCCGGGGAAATCGGCTGCGGTGGCCAAACTGCCATTGGACACAAGGGGATTCGCGCCGATGATCACCAGGTAGTCGGTTCGGTCCAGATCTGGAACCGTGAATGCGACTGGGCTGCCGAACATGTGGCCAAGCGCGACGTGTTTTGGCATCTGGTCGAGGGTGCTGGCCGAGTACGCCTGACGGGTCCTGAGCCCGCGGATGATCAGCGGCGCGTACAGGCTGCCCGCGACGGTGTGTGCGTTGGGATTGCCCAGGTACACGCCGACCGAAGAGCCGCCGTGTTCGCGAACGATCTCGCTCAGCCGGTCTGCGACGACACCGAACGCCTCGTCCCACGTCGCTTCGACCAGCTCGCCGTCCCGTCGGACCAGCGGCCGTGTCAGCCGGTCGGGGTCGTTGTCGAGCTCGGCGAAGCTGGCGCCCTTGGGGCAGATGAAGCCGGCGCTGAAGACGTCCTCACGGTCGCCGCGCGCGCCGGTCACCCGGCCGTCCTCGATCGTCAGCGTCATGCCGCAGGTGGCCTCGCACAGCGGGCAGATGCGCAGAGCGGTTGTGCTCCTCGCGTGCGCGGAGGCGGTCTCGGTCATATCGCTCACCTTCCTGCGAAACGGAATTCCCGCAGACCTCTTCTCGAACTTCCGCTGCTGGAATTTCGTTTCGCGTCAGAACTCCTCGTACACCTTCGGGTCGAGCGTGCCGATGTAGGGCAGGTCCCGATAGCGCTCGGCGTAGTCGAGGCCGTAGCCGACGACGAACTCGTTGGGGATGTCGAAGCCGACGTAGGTGATGTCGACGTCGTCTCGTACCGCGTCGGGTTTGCGCATCAGCGTGCACACCCGCAGCGACCGTGGACGCCGGGTCGCGAGGTTGCGCAGCAGCCACGACAGCGTCAGTCCGGAGTCGACGATGTCCTCCACGATCAGCACATCGCGGTCGTTGATGTCGCGGTCGAGGTCCTTGAGGATGCGCACCACACCCGACGACGACGTCGACGATCCGTAGGAACTGACCGCCATGAACTCCAGCTGCGTCGGCAACGGGATCTTGCGGGCCAGGTCGGTGACGAAGAAGACAGCGCCCTTCAGCACCGTGACAAGCAGCAGGTCCTGGTTGGTCGCGGCGATGGTGTCCCGGTAATCCGCGCCCACCTGGGCGCCCAACTCGGCGATCCTTGCCTGGATCTGATCCTCGGAGAGCAACACCGATTTGATGTCGCCCGGATACAGCTCCTCAGATGGCACGCCCACAGCGTGCCATGTGTGGCCGTCCTCGACCAACGCAAGTCGCCCTAACCCTTCGAGACCGCTTCCCGGTACAGCGTCAGCACGCCGTCGCGACGGCCCGCGAACAGGCGTTCGCTGCGCAGCGGGGAGCCGACCGCCACCCCGCCCTGGCCCCGCCACCTGGTCACCAACGCGTCGATCCCGCGGATCTGTTTGTCGGTGAGATCACAGGCGCCACCGGCCAGCAGCCAGCTGCGGATCACCCTGCGCCGAACCGCCTCCGGCAGGACCGTCAACCGTCCGGTGTCGAGGTCTTCGCCGGTGGAGGCGGCGGCCAGTGCCCACTGCGCCAGTTCGTCGAGTGTCTCGGTGTCCTCGCGCAGCGCGGTCGCGGTGCGGGCGAGCGCCTCGGCGACACCTCCGCCGAGGACATCCTCGAGCAGTGGTAGCACCTCGGTGCGCAGCCGGGTGCGGGTGTAACGGCGGTCCACGTTGTGAGGGTCTTGCCACGGTGCGATGCCGAGCTCGTCGCATGCCTGGTGGGTGAGCGCGCGCCGGACGCCCAGCAGCGGACGGCACCATGGCGGGTCGTAGGGCCGCATGCCCGCGATCGACCGGGCACCCGATCCGCGGCCGAGACCAAGCAGAACAGTCTCGGCCTGGTCGTCGAGTGTGTGCCCGAGCAGCACCGGCGCATCGTGCCGAGCCGCGTCGAGCGCCCGATAACGGGCGGTGCGTGCGGCGGCCTCGGGCCCGCCCGCGGTGCCGACATCGACGCAAAGAATATGCGCGTCAACGCATCCCAGCGTGACAGCCTGCTCCTTGGCGTTGACCGCGACGTGGTGTGAATCCGTCTGCAGTCGGTGGTCGACGATGAGGGCCGTCGTCGACTTCAGTCTCGCGGCCACGGCCGTCAGCGCCAGGGAGTCCGGCCCACCCGAAAACGCGACGCACCAGCGCTCGTCCGCCGCGGCGTAGCTGCGGTCGAACGCCGACACCGCGGTCTGCAACGTGCTCAGAGCACTCGGTCGATCCATCGCTGCGGTGTCTCGATTTCGGTTGGCAGCGGCAATGTTTCGGGCCCGGACCAGATGGTGTTGAACCGGGCCATACCGACCCGCCCGACGACGTGGTCGACGAACGCCTTGCCGCGGGTGTACTGGCTCATTTTCGCGTCGATGCCGAGCAGTGCGCGCATCACCCGTTGCAGCGGAGGTTGTTTGCGCTTGCGCCGCTCGTCGAACCGCCTGCGGATGGTGGTCACCGACGGCACCACGGCGGGGCCGACGGCGTCCATCACATGGTCGGCGTGGCCTTCCAGCAGCGTGCCGAGCACGAGCAACTGGTCGAGTGCGCGCTGCTGGGGCTCGGACTGAACGGCACGCAGGAGCCCAAGCACGCCGGTTGAATTCGGGTCGGCCGGAATGCCGTCGCGGCGATCGCGGACGAAGCCGGCCAGCCGGCCGATCACCTCGGTGACGTCTTCACCGGTTTCCTCCGTCAACACGGCGAGCGAATTGGACATGTGGTCGGCCAGCCATGGGTTGGCGCGGAACTGCACCCGATGCGTCACCTCGTGCAGGCAGACCCAGAGCCGGAAGTCGGCCGGGGTCACGCGCAGCTGCCGCTCCACCGCAATCACGTTCGGGTACACCAGAAGCAACTCGCCGCCGTTGTCACCGAACGGGTCGTACTGGCCCAGGATGCCCGATGAGATGAATGCGAGCACCGCACCCGTCTGCGCGCCGGTGATGCGGCCGGTGATGAAGTGCGGCTTGTCGCCGTTCTCGCTGCCACCCGTCATCGTCCGCATGGATTGTGAAGCGGCCCTGATCCATTCGGGCCGATCGAGGATGCGGGCTTCGGACACCTCGCCGCCTTCGTTGAGCCCGGTCACTTCCCGCACCGGCATCTCGGCGCGCAGCGCAGCGCTGGACAGCTGCTCGATCACTTGGCGGCGGGTGTAGTCGGTGGTGGCCGGCCCCGGTCGGGCCAACTTGGCCCCTACGGTGGCGGCGAATCCCCAGTCCACCGCGCGGCCCACGGTGAGCTTGGTTGAGCCTCTGCTCATGTGCTGCACCCACATGACCTGAGCGTCGCGGCGAACGCGTCGATGGCGGTGCGACCCGTCGGACCGGCGTTGTTCGAGACGAACGCGAAGGTCAGCACCCGACCGCTCGAGTCGGTGACGATGCCGACGAGCGAGTTGGTGCCCGTCAACGACCCGGTCTTGGCGCGCAGCCACCCCACCGACGCCCGTCCGGCGTCGGTGTCGAGGAACCGGTTGGACAACGTGCCGCTTCCCCCCGCAATGGGCAACAGGTCGATGAGCGGCCGCAGCTTCGGCTGGTCGGGGCCCGCGGCGGCGTTCACGGTCTCATCGAGAGTTTCAGCGGTGAGCCGATCCTCCACGGACAAACCGCTGCAGTCCATCAGGTGCGAGCCACCGGTGTCGATCTTGGCGGAGTCGAGTTCGCCGAGCACCGCGCGAACGGCACCCTCGAAGCTTCGCGGCTTCCCTTGTGCGGCAGCCACTTCCCTGCCGATCGATTCGGCCATCACGTTGTCGGAGTTGTTCATCATCACGCGCAGCCGCTCGATCAGCGGCGGCGACTGCACAGACGCGATCTCGTCGCCGTCGAAGGACGACGGCAACACCATGACCGTCGGCGGGTCGACACGCAACGCGACCGCCAGCGCGCGACCCGCGTCGAGAGCCGGCGTCTTTGACCGGGTCGAGTCGACGCTGACGGGCTGGGTGCGACCACCGTCGAGCATCACCGCCTCCATCGGCGCGATGTCGCCGCCGTCGATGTCGAGCGGATCCCAGCCGGGCGCCATCGTCGGCCCGCTGTAGTCGCTGACGTCGACCTGCACCGCGGTCACGTTGGTGCCGCTGCGCCGCACTTGGTCGGCGAGGTCGCTGATGCGGGCCGCGTCGCGATACCACGGTTCCTGCCCCTTGGGCGCGGCCGACAGCGTCGGGTCGCCGCCACCCTTGAGCACGACGATGCCGGGCAGCTTGTCGGATGCCAGCACCTTGGTGGTGAGCCGGGCGTCGCGGTCCAGGCCGTGCAGCGCCGCCGCGGTGGTCAACACCTTGGTGACCGACGCCGGTTGCATCGGCACGTCTGCGCCCTGCGCCCACAGCTGTTCGCCGGTGGCGGCGTCGGTGATCCTGCCTGTGAAGGCTCCGAGGTTCGGATCGGCGAGCGTAAGCGCCAGGGTCGCGGCCAGTTTGTCAGGGGTGGGCTTGTCGGCGGAATCGGACACCGGCTTGATGCCGGGGTCGGCCGTAGCGGGGGCGGGAGCCGGCGCGATGGCGCTGGCGACGCTGGGCTGGCCACCCCGCAGCAGCGCCGCGGCCACCACGACCGCGGCGACGACCAGCACAACGGCCACCCCGATCACGAGGTGGGTGGACCGTCGCCACTGGGTGGGACGCATGATTCTCCTCACTCCGGCCTGCCCAAGTAGGGTATCGGTTGGCCGGAAGCGCGAGGTCAGCCTCCGCGGAGACCCGGAATAGACCCGTCGCCCGGCCGCTCCACTAGGGTGACGTCGTCCCCACGACCGAACACAAGGCAAGGAGCCGCGACGGTGGAGTTTGACGTTGTCATCGAGATCCCGAAGGGCTCGCGCAACAAGTACGAGGTCGACCACGACTCTGGCCGGGTCAAGCTCGACCGCTACCTCTATACGGCGATGGGCTACCCGACCGATTACGGGTTCATCGAGAACACGCTCGGCGACGACGGCGATCCGCTGGATGCGCTGGTGCTGCTGCCCGAGTCGGTGTTCCCCGGATGCATCGTCGAGGCACGGCCGGTGGCGATGTTCAAGATGACCGACGAGGCGGGCGGCGACGACAAGGTGCTCTGCGTGCCCGCAGGTGACGGCCGCTGGGACCACATCAAGGACGTCGGCGACGTGCCGGAGACCGAGCTAGAAGCGATCAAGCACTTCTTCGTCCACTATAAGGATCTGGAGCCCGGCAAATATGTGAAGGCCGCCGACTGGGCCGGCATCGAGGAAGCCGAGGCCGAAGTCAACCGGTCGATCGAGCGGTTCAAAACGCAAGGCCACTGAGGCGCTCACCGGCTGAGGAGTTTTCCTCGCTGTAACACGGCGTAACGCCTACGTGGTCTGCTACTCGGATCATTGCGGTGTGTTGATGCATCAGGGCATGGGGTTGGACGTCTTCAACGAAATGCCGATGCGTCGCGCCGTGCACGCGGTGTACGAGTGTTGCTACAGCGTGGCCCTGGCCGCCGACCTCGCCCGCGGCCGCCCGTATCCCGACCACGACGCGCTGTTCCGGCAGGCCGACACGTTGCTGTTCGCCCTTGCCGAAGCGTCCATCGACTCAATACTGCAGGCCTACCCCGACGTGGGCCGTCGGCCCGGCAGCGAGAAGTCCGCAGCCGAGCAGTGTGCGATCTGGGATGAGCGCGCGGAAGTGATGGAACAACTGGCCACCGCGTCGACGAAGTACCTGGATCAGTTCTGTTTCGGCTTCGTCATGTTCGTCAACGGCTACTGCGCCCAGGACGTGCTCTTCGCGGTGACCGATCGCATGCACAACGACCTCGAGACCGAACGCAAAGTGGTCCGCAACGAGTTGGCCCGCATCAACCGCACCCGGCTGGAACGAATGCTTGGACCAGAGGGCGGCTACGACAACTGGTGACCGCACTGAGTCTGCGCGCGTATGTTCCACCGCATGACTTCTGCCGTGCATGGACGTTGCGACGCCCGCTTCGACAAGGCACCCTCGGCTACAAGCGGACCGCGAGGTACTCCCGGCTGATCTACGAGGCGCTTTCCTGACGGTGGCATGCTAGCGGTGTGGCACCTCTGCTCGAATCCGTGGGCCACTTCTGGTGGCTGATCTTCCCGCTCGGCGCCATGGTCGGCGGCGGCGTGCGGGCGGTCGCGGCGGCCAATGAGCGGCGCGCCGACCGCAGGCTCGAGCGCTACCGGATCAAGCAGCAGACCAAGATCGCCGTCGCGGAGGCGGCCGGTCGGTCACGCACCAACGAGGTCAAGTACCGGCGCGAGCTGAAGAGGGTCATCGAACAACACGACCAGACCGACACGCGCTGGCTGGAGTACGAGATCGACGTCGCCAAGCTGCTCGACTTCCCGCTGATGACCGACATGCGCAACACATTGACGATGGAGTTCCACAAGGCGCGGCGGCGCGCGGACCTGCTGCGGCCGGAGAACGCCGACGACCTCGACGGCGACCGCGAGGCGCAGCTGGAATACCGCGACGCCGTCCACGACTACGTGACCGCCTTCGACGTCGCAGAGGCCGAGGCGATCCGGCTGCGTCGCAGCACGTTCTCCGACGAGGACCAGCAGCGCATTGCGCGCGCTCAGCGCCTGCTCAAGCTGGCCGAGGACGAGGGTGCCACGCCCCAGGAACGGCAGAACGCCTACACGCGCGCCCGTGTCGAGCTAGACGGGATACTCGCGCTGCCCGCCGTCACCCGCGCCAGCATCGAGCGCAAGCTCGCGGGAGAACTCGAGGCGTAGACGTCAGCCGTCGTCGTCCTCGCGGGAATCCTCATCACACGCCGCGTCATGCGCGCACGCGCCGCGGCAGGCGCTTAGTACGTTGTAGGAGTGGCGATGCCGGAAATCCCTGCGCAGTACCTGCTATCGCCGTATGCGCCGGAGCCGCGCACGCTGGTCGACATCCTGTACGAGACCGCGGCGCGCTACCCCGATGCGCCCGCGATCGATGACGGCTCCGTCCAACTGACCTACAGCGAGCTGATCACCGATATCGCGGACAGCGTCACGTGGCTAGCGAACCGCGGCATCGGTCGCGGCGATCGCATCGGCATCCGGATGCCGTCTGGAAGTTATGCCCTTTACGTCGCGATCCTCGCCACGCTTGCGGCCGGCGCCGCCTACGTGCCCGTCGACGCCGATGACCCCGACGAGCGCGCCGCGCTGGTGTTCGGCGAGGCGAACGTCGTCGGCGTGATCACCGAGCAGGGCCTGGTCCGTGGCGCCGGTGACTCCCGCGGTTGGCGCGCCGCATCGCCGTTGGGTCGCGACGACGCCTGGATCATCTTCACGTCCGGATCGACCGGAACTCCCAAGGGCGTGGCGGTCACGCATCGCAACGCCGCAGCGTTCGTCGACGCAGAAGCACAGATGTACCTGCAGGACAACCCGATTGGACCCGGCGACCGGGTGCTGGCCGGACTGTCGGTGGCGTTCGACGCGTCCTGTGAGGAGATGTGGCTGGCCTGGCGGAACGGGGCCTGCCTGGTACCCGCACCCCGCTCCCTGGTGCGAAGCGGCATGGATCTCGGGCCGTGGCTGGTGTCGAAGGACATCACGGTGGTGTCGACCGTGCCGACGCTGGCGGCACTGTGGCCCGCCGAGGCGTTGGAGGCGGTGCGGCTGCTGATCTTCGGCGGCGAAGCCTGCCCGCCGGACCTCGCAGAGCGGCTGGCCGCGGGGCCTGACGCCGCGGGCCGCGAGGTGTGGAACACCTACGGTCCCACCGAGGCCACCGTCGTCGCATGCGCGGCCAAGCTCGACGGCATCGGACCGGTCAGCATCGGGCTGCCGCTGCCGGGCTGGGACCTGGCCGTCGTCGACAAGGACGGCGCGCCGGTTGCGGTCGGCGACGTGGGTGAACTGGTGATCGGAGGCGTCGGGCTGGCCCGCTACCTGGACCCCGAGAAGGACGCCGAGAAGTACGCGCCGATGCCGACGCTGGATTGGAACCGCGCATACCGCAGCGGCGACCTGGTGCGGCTCGAGTCCGACGGCCTGTACTTCCAGGGCCGCGCCGACGACCAGGTGAAGGTCGGCGGTCGGCGCATCGAACTCGGCGAGGTCGACGCGGCGCTGGTGAACCTGCCGGGTGTGAGCGGCGGCGCGGCAGCTGTGCGGAAGACCGCCAGCGGCACTCCCCTGCTGGTCGGCTACATCGCCAGCGCCGATCCGTCCTTCGACCTGGCCACCGCCCGGACGACGCTGGCGGCGTCACTTCCTGCCGCCTTGGTGCCCCGGCTGGTGCTCGTCGACGAGCTGCCGACCCGCACATCGGGCAAGGTCGACCGCGATTCGCTGCCGTGGCCGCCGCCGGGCGAACCCGAGGAGGAGGCACCCGACCTCGGCGGCACGATGGGCTGGCTGGCGGCGCTCTGGCGCAACGTGCTGGCCGCAACAGTGGACGGTCCCGAGGCCGACTTCTTCGCGCTCGGCGGCGGCTCACTATCGGCGGCGCAGCTGGTCGCCGCGCTGCGTCAGCGCTATCCGCAGGTGACGGTCGCCGATCTCTACGACCACCCGCGGCTGGGTTCGCTGGCAGGCTTCCTCGACGAGCTGGACCCGCCGCCGCAGGTCGAGACGAGGGTGGTGCGCCCCATGCCGCTGCTGTCGCAGGCCTTCCAGGTGGCGGTGTCGCTGCCGCTGGCCACGCTGACCGGGCTGCAGTGGGTGGTCTGGCTGGCGCTGATCAACAACGTCGCCGCGACCGTGAGCTCCGCGCCGTGGCTGGTGCCCCTCAACTGGTGGTGGATCCTCGTCGGGTTCCTGCTGTTCGTCGCGCCGGTTGGACGGATGGGCATCGCGGTGCTGTGCGCCCGAGTGCTCGTCGGCTTCCTGCGGCCTGGCACGTACCGCCGAGGTGGTTGGGAGCACATGCGGGTATGGCTCGCCGAGCGGTTGGCCGATGCCAGCGGCGCGGAGAACCTGGCAGGCGCGCCGTGGATGGTTTATTACGCGCGGGCGCTGGGCAACAAGGTCGGCAAGGGTGTCGACCTGCATTCGGCGCCTCCGGTGACCGGAATGCTCACCCTGGGCCATCGCAGTTCGATCGAGCCGGAGGTGGACCTGTCCGGGCACTGGATCGACGGCGACCACTTCCATGTCGGCGCGATCACGATCGGCAACGACGCCACCATCGGTGCGCGCACGACACTGCTGCCGGGTGCCACGGTGGGCAAGAACGCTGACGTCGCCGCGGGCTCGGGTGTGGTCGGCCGGGTGAAGAAGGGCCAGTACTGGAGGGGTTCACCGGCGGTGAAGGCGGGCAAGGCGCGCCATCCCTGGCCGGCGGAGCGCCCCGGCCGTGCGCCGGTCTGGGTGAGCGTCTACGGGGTGACGTCAATGTTGTTGGGCGCGTTGCCCCTTGCCGCACTCGGCTGCGGGCTGGCCGTCATCGGCTGGGCCATCCGGGACACCGCGTCACTAATCGATGCCATCGTGCCTGCTCTTGTTTGGACGCCGGTGGCGACGTTGGTGGCGCTGATTGTTTATGCGACGTTGACGGTGATCGGTGTGAGGATGCTGTCGCTGTGGCTGAGCGAGGGTTATCACCCGGTCCGCAGCCGCGTGGGTTGGCAGATTTGGGCGACCGAGCGGTTGATGGATGCCGCGCGCCACTACCTCTTCCCGATCTACGCCAGCCTTCTCACGCCGACGTGGCTGCGCGTGCTCGGCGCGAAGGTCGGCAACGGCACCGAGATCTCCACGGCGCTGCTGACACCGAAGTTCACCGTCATCGAGGACAGCGCTTTTCTTGCCGACGACACCATGGTCGCGTCCTATGAACTCGGCGGCGGCTGGATCCACGTCGCCACGGCGACGATCGGAAAGCGAGCGTTCCTGGGCAATTCCGGCATCACCCAGCCCGGCCGGAAGGTACCCGACGATGGGCTGGTCGCGGTGTTGTCGGCGGCACCGCACAAGTCGAAGGCCGGGTCCTCGTGGCTGGGCAGCCCACCGATTCGGTTGCGCCGCAAGCCCACAGCGGCCGACGCGCTGCGCACGTTCCATCCGCCGACGCGCCTGAAAATCATGCGCGGGTTCGTGGAGACATGCCGGCTGGTGCCGGTGGTGCTGACGTTCGCGATCGGGGTGGCCGTGCTGTTCGCGTTGCAGGCACTTATCGTCGAGTTCGGCTATCTGTGGGCTGCACTTGGCAGCGGCGTGGTGCTGCTGGCTGCGGGTGCGATTGCCGGCGCCATCGCGGTGATCGCGAAATGGGTTGTGGTGGGCCGAATCCAGGCCGTCGAGCATCCACTGTGGTCGCCGTTCGTGTGGCGCAACGAGGTGTCGGACACGTTCGTCGAAACGGTCGCGGCTCCGTGGTTCGCGCGCGCCGCTACCGGCACCCCGGTGATGAATCTCTGGCTGCGGGCGTTGGGGGCAAAGATCGGTCGGGGTGTCTGGTGTGAGTCCTACTGGCTGCCCGAGGCGGACCTGGTCACGCTCGAGAGGGGCGCCACCGTCAACCGAGGCTGCGTCGTGCAGACACACCTGTTCCACGACCGGGTGATGCGGATGGACACCGTTGTCCTCGAACAGGGTTCGACGTTGGGTCCGCACTGCGTGGCGCTGCCCGCCGCGCGCCTCGGTGCGGCCGCGACGGTCGGCCCCGCCTCGCTGGTGATGCGCGGCGACGAGGTTCCGCCGTCGACCCGGTGGCAGGGCAACCCGATCGCGCCGTGGAATGTGTTCCGCAAGAAGCGCGGAGACACGCCGCCGGAAAAGGCGCGCGAGGAAACCGCCGCGTGACTCGGTCAAAGAAAGCGGCGAAGAAGATTCCGGTCATCGACCCTTACCTGCCCCACGCAGGCAACTTCGGTTACCGGGTGTCGCGCTACGAGCTCGATCTGGAATACAAGGTCGCGATCAACCGGCTCAGCGGGTCGGCGACGATCACCGCTGCCACACTCGCGGAGTTGCAGACGTTCACGCTGGATCTGTCCGATGCGCTGAGGGTGACGAAGGTGTCGGTGAACGGACGACGGCCCGCGGCGTTCCGCTGTTCCGGCGGCAAGCTGCACGTCGCACTGACGTCGACGCTGCCCGCCGGCGCGGCCATGGAGATCACCGTCCGCTACGGGGGCACCCCGCGGCCGGTCCGATCCCTCTGGGGCGAGGTCGGTTTCGAGGAACTGACCGAGGGTGTAATGGTCGCGGGACAACCCAACGGGGCGGCCTCCTGGTTTCCGTGCGACGACCATCCCAGTTCGAAGGCCAGCTACCGGATCCAGATCAGCACCGAGAGCCCGTATCGGGCGATCGCCAACGGCGAGTTGAAGTCTCGGCGGACCCGCGCGGCCATGACGACCTGGACCTACGAGCTGGCGGAGCCGACCTCCACGTATCTGATCACCCTTCAGATCGGGATATATGAGGCGCATCGGCTGCAGAAGACACCGGTTCTGATGAACGCGGCGCTGCCCGCCCGGCTGAAGCGCAACTTTGACCACGACTTCGGCAGGCAGCCGCAGATGATGAAGCTCTTCGTCAAGCGGTTCGGGCCGTATCCGCTGTCGACGGGCTACACCGTCGTCGTTACCGACGACGACTTGGAGATTCCGCTTGAGGCACAGGGTATTTCGATATTCGGTGCCAATCACTGCGATGGCAATAGCGAGTCGGAGCGGTTGATTGCGCACGAGCTGGCGCACCAGTGGTTCGGCAACTCGGTCACCGCCCGGCGCTGGCGCGACATCTGGCTTCATGAGGGCTTCGCGTGCTACGCCGAATGGCTGTGGTCGGAGGAATCCGGCGGCCAGACCGCTGACGAGTTGGCGCATCACTACCATCAGCGGCTCTCCGATTCGCCGCAGGACCTGCTGCTGTCCGATCCCGGTCCTCGCGACATGTTCGACGACCGGGTGTACAAACGCGGCGCCCTCACGCTGCATGCGCTGCGACGTGTCATCGATGACGACAATTTCTTTGCGCTGCTGCGGGATTGGACCAAACGGTACCGCCACTCGACGGCGGTCACCGACGACTTCACTGGCTTGGCGGCCAACTACGCCGACGTTTCGCTGCGTCCACTGTGGGACGCGTGGCTGTACTCCAGGGACGTGCCGGCGCTGTGACCGACGCGGCCACTCCCACAGGCCCGATCGCCCGCAGCAGCGTCGCACGTGTCGGTGCCGCCACCGCGCTGACGGCGCTGTGCGGGTATGCGGTGCTGTACCTGGCCGCGCGAGACCTCGAACCGGCCGGCTTCTCGGTGTTCGGTGTTTTCTGGGGCGCCTTCGGGTTGGTGACCGGAGCGGCGAACGGTCTGCTGCAGGAGGCCACGCGCGAGGTGCGCTCGACCGGCTACATCGAGGTGGTAGGCCCGCGCACACACCCGATGAGGGTGGCGGCGATGGTCGGTGTGGTCGCGGCGGTGGTGATCGCGGCCAGTTCGCCACTGTGGTCGGGACATGTCTTCGTCGAGTCGCAGTGGCTCAGCGTCGGACTGCTGAGCGTAGGACTGGCCGGGTTCTGCCTCCACGCCACTCTGCTGGGGATGCTGGCCGGTGTCGGCCGGTGGACACAGTACGGAGCGTTGATGGTGACCGACGCAGGCATCCGGGTGGCGGTCGCGGCGGCGACCTTCGTCATCGGCTGGGGGTTGGTCGGCTACCTGTGGGCGACAGTGGCCGGGGCGGTGGCGTGGCTGATCATGTTGATCGCGTCCCCGTCGACACGCGCGGCAGCGGCACTGCTGACACCCGGCGGGACACTGACCTTTCTTCGTGGCGCGGCGCACTCTATCGCGGCCGCCGGTGCGAGCGCGGTCCTGGTGATGGGCTTCCCGGTGCTGCTCAAGGCGACGTCGGACGACCTTGGCGCGACGGGCGGCGTGGTGATCCTGGCGGTGACGCTGACCCGCGCTCCGCTGCTGGTGCCCTTGACGGCGATGCAGGGCAATCTCATCGCGCATTTCGTCGACCAGCGCGCGGAGCGGCTGCGGGCCTTGGTGGCACCGGCGGCCGTCGTCGCAGTGCTGGGCGCGGTGGGCGTGGCTGCCGCAGGGAGTTTCGGGCCGTGGCTGCTGCGGGTGGCGTTCGGCGAGGAATACCGCGCCGGCGGGGCCCTGCTCGCCTGGTTGACGACGGCGGCCATCGCGATTGCGCTGCTGACGTTGACGGGCGCGGCGACGGTGGCGGCTGCGCTGCACCGTGCGTATGCCGTGGGTTGGATCTGTGCGACGGTGGCGGCGATGTTGTTGCTATTGCTGCCTGTTGGCCTGGAGAGTCGCACCGTGATCGCGCTGCTATGTGGACCGATGACGGGAATCGCGGTGCACCTGGCGGCGCTTGCCAGGGGATCGGCACGTTGACCGTGTATTTTGGTTTCCATCGACATGCGTTACCAGGATGTTTGGATCGTCGTACCCGCCTATAACGAGGCGAGCGTCATCGGCGACGTCATCACCGACATTCGCTCGGTCTTCGACCATGTCGTCTGCGTCGACGATGGCAGCAAGGACGACACGGGCGACCTCGCGCTGCATGCGGGCGCTCACGTCGTCTCGCACCCGGTCAATCTCGGCCAGGGCGCAGCGATTCAAACCGGAGTCGAATACGCGCGCAGTCGGCCCGGCGCGCAGGTGTTCGCGACATTCGATGCCGACGGTCAGCACCGGCTGAAGGACGTCATCGCCATGATCGACCGGCTCTCCGCGGATGACGTCGACATGGTGGTCGGCACGCGGTTCGCCGAACCCAGTGCGAACCAGCCACCGCTGCTGAAGCGAATCATCTTGCGTGCCGCGGCGCTGTTGAGCCCGAGCAGCAGGCAGTTCCGGCTTACCGACGCGCACAACGGGCTTCGGGTCTTCAACAAGAAGGTGGCGGACGGACTCAACATCACCATGAGCGGCATGAGCCACGCCAGCGAGTTCATCACGCTGGCCGTCGAAAACCATTGGCGGATAGCGGAAGAACCGGTCGAGATCATCTACACCGATTATTCGAAGTCCAAAGGTCAGCCGTTGCTCAACGGGGTCAACATCGTATTCGACGGGCTGCTGCGAGGGAGGTTGTCTCGATGAATTGGATTCAGGCGCTGCTGATCCTGTCGATCATCGCCCTGCTTGTCTATCTGCTGCGGTCGCGGACGAGCGCACGCACCAAGGCGTGGGTCAAGGTCGGTGCTGTGCTGTTCGTGATCGCCGCGGTGTATGCGATTCTGCGACCGGACGACACCACCGTCGTCGCGAATTGGCTTGGCGTGGACCGCGGTGCGGATCTGATCGGCTACGCGTTGATCATCGCGTTCGTGTTCACCACGCTCAGCACCTACATGCGGTTCAAGGACCTGGAGTTGCGGTACGCGCGGCTGGCCAGGGCAATCGCCCTGCAGGGCGCCCGAGTGCCCGACGAAGGCTAGGGCGCGCTCGTTGACACTGCGATGAGGGCGTTGTCCACTCGCACTTCGTCGCCACCATTGCAGACTCAACGAGCAAGAATTGATGGGACGGGCTGTCGGCCGACGAAGGCTAGCTAGGCGTTCTGCTCGTCGCGGAAGAACTCGACGGTTCTAGCGACTCCGTCGTCGAGTTTCACTTTGGGCGCCCAGCCGAGAATTTCTGCGGCGCGGCTGATGTCGAGGCAGGAGCGCCGCAGGTCGCCGAGCCTCGGCGGATGGAAATCGGGCTCGTCGGGCTTAGCGGCGGCTTTGGCGATTGCCGTATGTAGTTGCCGGGTAGATGTTTCCACGCCGGTTCCGATGTTGAAGCGTTGCCCGCCACCCTGCTCGCCCGAGGCGCGCACGAAGGCGTCGACGACGTCGTCGACGAAGACATAGTCCCGGGTGTCGGTGCCATCGCCGAAGATCTTGGTCGGTTTTCCGGAGAGCAGCGCGCGGGAGAAGATCGCGACCACACCGGCTTCACCGTGCGGATCCTGGCGCGGGCCATAGACATTCGCCGGTGCGATGTGTGAGCACTCGAGGCCGTAGAGGTTGCGGAAGGTGTTCAGATACACCTCGCCAGCCACCTTGCTCGCGGCGTACGGCGAGGCGGGATTGCTCGGGGCGTCCTCGTTCGTCGGGTAGCTCGGTGGAGTGCCGTACACCGATCCGCCCGATGAGGTGTGCACGATCTTGCGGACCTCGGCGCGGCGAGCCGCCTCGGCTAACCGCACGGTGCCGACGACATTCACCGCGGCGTCGAACGAGGGGTCTTGGACCGACTGGCTCACGGAGATCTGCGCAGCGAGATGAAAGATCACCTCAGGCCGGACGTCTGCGAGAAGTTCATTGAGGTCGGCCTCGACGATGTCGGCCTTTACGAACTCGAAGTCGGAGGTCCGCTCGGCTTTGGCGAGGTTGGCGCTGCGACCCGAGCTCAGGTCGTCGAGACCGATGACGGCGTGCCCGTCTGCGAGAAGGCGATCAACCAGCGCGGATCCGATGAATCCGGCTGCCCCCGTGACCAGTGTGCGCATCGGCTCACCATAGACGGCCTCTGTGTGCGCTAAGTCTCCCAGGTGTTCGCCTTGGCTATGTCGGCTTGGAGCTCGTTGACCTGCGCGGTGTTCTCTTCCTCCTGGGCGCCCATGGCCGATACCGCCTGGACAGATGCGGCGTTGTGTTCGGCGCCGCGCGTGGCGAGCGCTTGGGATGACGCCGCGGCCTTTTCGGCGGCGGCGGTGGCGACCGCGTTGAGCGCGACGTCGATCGGGCTGGTCGTCGGCGACGGCGGCGGTACGGGACCAGGGACGGATACTTCGGCCATCGTCGCGGCGATCCTGTTGACGTGACCGAGCGTCTCATCGGGATTGAGCTTTATGTCCTTGCTGGCCACAGCTGCCTCTCCTTGCTGACCTGCTCACTGGCATAGACGATATCGGCAAAGTCAGGGTTGTCGCCACGCCACAGCGACAGCGCCTCGACGGCACGGTCGAGGTTGTGATGTGCGCGGTAGAGGACAGTGGTGTTCGGGTCGCCGGACGGCTCGACCTCGATGAACCCGGGACGCATGAACAGCGACTTGCCGAATAGGCGCACCTCTGCGAGAGCGGACCATTGTTCGTCTGAGATCGGCGTACCGGTGGCGAGGCCGCCGAGGATCTCGCGGATGACGGGTGCCACTTCGATGCGGAGGGGTTCTGCGCCGGCGAGTGCTGTGGCGACGGCACCTGCGGTCGCCTCCCATGCCGCCGAATGTCGTTCCGTTGGAGGCAGACTCGTGTCCTTGACTTCCTCGTAATTCTGGGGGGATATCACGGCGAGGCGATGAAGTCTGCTTTCGTCGAGTTCCGGGGCAGGCGTGGCGGGATCGATCGGCGAGCGGGTGGAGTCGCAGTCCTGATAGTGGGGCACGCCGGCGCGGCGGGCGGGTAGCACGGACGAGCCGCCGGGGTCGGTGGTCGCGGCCACTGCGTAGAGCTCGATGTTCGGATCGATGACAGCGCATTCGGCAGCGTAGGCGACCATAGAGGCGGCCGGGTTGACCCAGCCGAACCACTTGGCTTGGAATCCGGGGCTCAGTTCGGGATCGGCGAAAAGCACTCGGGCCGAGCGGGGTACGTAGACGCCAGGCGGGATGTAGCTCGCGCCGTCGTTACTGACGATGACGGTCTCGGTGCCGGTGGCGACTTTGAAAATGCCGACGCACCAATGCAAGCCGGGATACATGCGAGAGGCGTGCAGCAGCTCGAAGGCGAGTTTAGTGGCGTCGTCGAGATGTTGGTCCTGGGTTTCGGAGCTGACCAGTGCGGCGCCGGTGCCGGTGGCGGCGATGCCGGATGCGGCCAGGACGCTCGGCGGCACACCGGTCGACGAGATGCCGGCCGAAGCAGCGGCCGGTGGCAGCGATGCGGGGCCGCCACCGCCGCTGGCGGAGACGGTGGGCGTCGACGCGGGGGTGCCCCTCGGCAGGTCGGAGCCGTATGCGGCGAGGTTTCCAGTGGCGGCCGGCGAACCGGCGATCATCGGCCCGGGAGCGGGTTGTGACGTGGCGGAAGCGGGCGGTGTGGCGTGTCCGGCGACCGGAGTGGCGGCTGCGGCGGGCGGCGGCGCGGAGGCCGAGGCTGGAGTGACGTTCGTCGCCGCGGGCGGCGGGGTCGGAGCTTGCGGCATGGCCGGGGGCAGCGGATTAGCGGCTCCGGAGGCGACGCCTTTGGCGAAACCTTGCGACAGCTCTTGTGCCGCGGTCGTCGGCGTGGGTAAGCCGGCCGGCGTGGTGGATGCAGACGGCATGCTCGGGGTGCTGGGCATGCTTGGGGTGCTCGGCATGGAGGGCATTGACGGCATCGATGGCGGCTTCATGCCGCTTGCGGACACGGGTGAAGGAGGGCTCATCGGCGGCATAATCGGCGCCCGCCGGCAGACGCCGGCTGAGGTGGGGGCGGCCTCGGCCGGCGAGGTTGACGAATATCGTCCGTTCGCGCAGGAGCAGCCGTCTCCACAGCGGAGGAGCTCCTTCAGGTTTCTTCAAGCCCATCTGCAGGCTTTGTGCTGTCGTCTGTCCGGCCGGGCTTCGGGGGTTCTGGATTTTGAGCTTCGTTGGGACTGGTTGGCTGAGGCGCATCAATATCCGTCGTGCGTTCCCGGCGCTTGCGGAACTTTTCATTGCCCGCCATGAAGAAATGCCCCTGCCCGTCCGGACGATAAGGCTCAGCTTGTACCGGCGGCCCTGCTTTGCCGCCCGGCGACGGCACGGTCGCTGATTCAATGCGCCCGGCCTGCGATGCAATGTTGCCGACCGCGGCGGCGGAAGCCGCTTCTGCGGCTGCTCTAGCCTGAACAAGAACCGCCCAGATCATCGCCAGCGTCGCCCAGGCACCGAACAATCCTCCTTTCTGGGTATCGATGATGTTCTGTATCGCATCGTGCGCCTCTCGATCTATGGCGTCCAATTGCAGTCGGGCATCCGTAACGATGCCTGCACATTCATCGATGGCGTCAGCCATCGAATCGAACAAATCCGACTGCGCCTCAGCGGCTTTGCTGTCATCTTGATAGATGACATGCATCGCTTCGATCATCGCCCCATCGTTGTTACCGAGGATCGCCGAAGCGGAAGCGCTAACGTCTCGCGCGCCAGCACGCGAGGTTTGAGCGAACGTGCGTTGTGCGTTGGCTGCGCCCGACCATGGACCGGGGGAAGTTTGAGGCCACAACCCGCCGAGGATGAAGTCTGAGAACTGTCGATTCGGCTTTGCCTCGCCAGCGCCGACCGCTACCAACGAATGCCTACCTTGTAGCAAGTTCCCAGAGGGTCCGCCATATGCAATGGCAGCGGAGTCGTACGCGTCGTTGTCGTAGGTGTCCGGGCGCACGATCGGGGTACATGTTCTCGCTGTAGAGCAGCATGCCGTCTATGTACTGTTGCAGAGTTCGTGTTAAGATACCGCGGAGGCTCGGCATGGTCATTTAGTAGCGTCTGAATCGTGGTTTGCCCATTCCAACGTGTCTGTCTTGAATTTCGGTATCGCGGCTTTCCGCTCGGGGAATCTGGTGTCCCCGTTCGCCAGAAACGCATTGTTCCTGTCGGTTTCCTTCACGCATCAGGGGCCCGATGGCCTCGCACAGAGCCTTATCAGCGTCATCGACGAAGAGCTCTTCCGGCTCGGCCTTGGGGGCAGCTGGTGGCGGGGCGGGCTCCGGGCCCCGGACCACCGCGAGGATCGAAAGCACCAGCGCGGCGACTCCAAGGAGCACGGCTAGAACGACCCCGCTCGCCAGAAGGCCAGTTCGACTCCGCGGGGGACCGGCACTTGGGCCGAAGTTTGCCGACACCTGCGGAACATAGCCGGGACCGCTTGGCGGCGGCGGAGGGCCGTTTCCGGGCGGCGGGGCACCGAACCCAGGCGGAAAAGGCGAGCTTCCGGTCATTCGTCCAGCGTAAAGGGTCTCTGAATCACGAAGGAGCACGTGTTGTCAACGCGTTGTCGCAGCTGATTGCTCTCCCGACGCATGGATCGTTAGCGCGGGAGCCGCCGCCCCGTACAGTCGAAGGGTCCCGCCGACCAGCAGAAAGGACGTATGGCAGTCCGGCTGACCCGCACCAACTGGGTTGCTTCGACCGCCATCGCCCTGATCGCGGTCCAGCTCGTCATCCGGGCGATCCTGGCGTTCAAGGGCTACTTCTACTGGGACGATCTCATCCTCGTCGGCCGCGCCGGCACCCAGAATCTCTTCTCGCCGACCTACCTCTTCGACGACCACGACGGTCACGTGATGCCCGCCGCGTTCCTCGTCGCAGGCATAATCACCCACCTCGCTCCGCTCAACTGGATCGGCCCCGCCATCAGCCTCGTCGTCCTGCAGCTGCTGGCGTCCCTCGCGCTCTTGCGAGCCCTTCACGTCATCGTCGGCTGGCGACCTGTCCTCCTCGTCCCGTTGCTCTTCGCGCTCTTCACCCCACTCGGCATTCCTGGGTTCGCCTGGTGGGCAGCGGCATTGAACTCCCTGCCCATGCTCGCCGCCATGGCCTGGGTGACCGCTGACGCCGTCCTCCTGGTGCGCACCGGCAACCAGCGCTACACCGTCACCGCACTACTCGTCTTCATCAGCGGCCTGCTCTTCTTCGAGAAGTCCGCCGTCATACCGTTCGTCGCCTTCACGATCACCGCACTCCTCGCGCACGTCACTGAAGACGGATCCGCAATACGAACTGTCTGGCGTCGGGGTGTGCGCCTATGGATCGGATCTCTCGCGCTTACCGCGGCTTGGATCGTGCTCTACCTCGTCGTCGTCGACCAGGAGCGCTGGAGCCGCGATCTCCCCATGACGCGAGACCTGTTGAGCCGCTCCATCACTCACGGCATCGTTCCTGGCCTCGCCGGCGGCCCGTGGGACTGGCAGCGCTGGGCGCCCGCCTCGCCGTGGGCGACACCCCCGGTGACCGTCATGATTCTCGGCTGGCTCGCGCTCGCCGCGGTGATCGTCGTGTCCTTCCTTCGCAAGGAACGCATCGGAATGCTCTGGGTCGTGGCCACCGGCTACGCGATCGCCTGCCAGATCCCGATCTACCTGATGCGATCGTCGAAATTCACCGCATTGGAACTCGCACAGACCTTGCGCTACTTTCCCGATCTCGTCGTCGTCATGGCGCTTCTTGCGGCGGTCGGTTTCTGCGCTCCCAACCGAGAACGATCCCGATGGCTGGATGCCTCGCCGACACGCGCCGCCGTAACCGTCACCGCAGCACTCGCTTTCGTCGTCAGCAGCCTCTACTCCACCGCGACGTTTACCACTATTTGGCAGGACAACCCAGCCCAACCGTACCTGCAGAATGCGCAAGCAGGCCTCGCCAAGGCGCACCAAACGTCTAGCGCCCCGATGCTCGATCAGGAAGTCGACCCCTTCGTCCTTCAACGCGTGGCAGCACCGGAGAACCTAGCCAGCCACATGTTCGCTCTCTTGCGAGATAGGCCCGAATTCGAAAGCGCCACAACTCAACTGCGCATGCTCGATAACCGCGGACACCTGGTCGACGCCAAAGTCACATGGGTACGCTTCATCGTCAGGGGACCCGATCCGAAATGCGGATACCTCGTCCAGCCGGACTTCCCCGTGCGCATGCCGCTGGACGGGCCGTTGCTGCCAGCGGACTGGACTGCTGAAATAAACTACCTCGCCAACAGCGAGGGTTCGATGATGCTCTCGCTCAGCGAGGGCCCCGAGACCAAGGTGCCGGTCCACCCCGGCCTCAATCGTGTATTCGTGCGACTGCCCGGCGCGGGCAATGCCATCAACGTCCGCGCCAATACCGCCGCCCTGTCTGTCTGCGTCGCATCCGGACCGGTCGGTTACATCGCACCGGTGTGAGCCGAAATGCCGTGCGAAGGTGGGTCGATGACTGATGTGCGCGAAACAGGACTGAACGTCTTCGGTCGACTGTGGGGACGTGACGGTCTCAGCCGACGCGACCGCAGCCTTGTCACGCTGGGCATGCTCATCGCAATGCGGGCCAACGACGAACTCGCTCTCCACTTCCGAATCGCGCGCACCAACGGCCTGACCGACGACGAGATCGCGGAGGTCATCTACCACTCCAGTGGCTACGCCGGCTTTCCCGGCCGCCGCGACCGCCAACAGGATCGCCGGAGAGACTCTGAGCGACTAACGGCCGCTCGTGGCCCGCGAGGATGCGCAAACTGCCGGAGAAATGCGGCGTGTCGCGGAGCAGACACGCACGCTCGCGGAAAGGGCGGAGCCACCTGGGGGAATCGAACCCCCGACCTATTCATTACGAGTGAATCGCTCTACCGACTGAGCTAAGGTGGCGCGCCCAGCGCTGGCCGGGCGGGACGAGTCTACGGCAGGCCGCGTCGACCACCCAAGTCAGTTGCGCAGCGCACGACCCACGGTCGCGACCATCGCGTCGACCGCGAACTTCGGCTTCACGTTGACCGCCAGCGCCTCGCGGCACTCAAGCACCGCCTCGATGCACCGCAGCAGGCGATCCGGCGGCACCACAGCCGCCATGGCCGCCACCTTGTCGGACATATCCGGGTGGTTCGGCCGAATCTCACCCGCCTGCGCCGACACCAGCAGCGCATCCCGGAAATACGTCGCGAGGTCGATCAGAGCCCGATCCAGCGCATCGCGGGAGGCCCGCGTATGACGCGACTTCTGTCTGCGCTCAAGATCTTTGATGGCACCCGTCGCGCCGCGCATCGTGCCCGCAGTGCCTTTACCAGTGCCGCCGGCGCCCAGCGCAGTGCGCAACTCTTCGGTCTCGGCCTCATTGCGGTCGACCGTCAACGCCAACGCCTCGGCCTCGGCGGCGGCCACGAGCTCCTCGGCGGCGCCGTAGGCCCGCGACGGCGTCGCCGCGTCCCGCGCCAACCCCAGCGCCCGCTCGCGTCGCCGACGCGCCTCCTCGTCGGTGGCCAGCCGTCGCGCCCGCCCGACGTGCCCGCCGCTCACCGACGCCGCCCAGTTGGCGTCCTCGGCAGGCAGCCCGTCGGAATCGATCAGTACCCTGGCAATCGCGTCCACCTGCGGCGTCACCAGCGCCACATGCCGACACCGCGATCGCAGGGTGATCGCGATGTCCTCCGGATCCACCGACGGCGCGCACAGCAGGAACACCGTCGACGGAGGCGGCTCCTCGACCACCTTGAGCAGCGCGTTCGCCGCACCCTCGGTCAGCCGGTCGGCGTCTTCGATCAAGACGATCTGCCACCGACCGGTGCTTGGACGCCGGGATGCGATCTGCACGATCGCGCGCATTTCGGACACCCCGATCGACAGGCCCTCGGGGATGATTCTGCGCACGTCGGCGTGGGTTCCCGCCATCGCCGTCGTGCAGGCGCGGCATTCTCCACAGCCGGGTATGCCGTCGGATTCGCACTGCAGAGCCGCCGCGAAACACAGCGCGGCGACCGAGCGCCCGGATCCTGGCGGTCCCGTGATCAGCCACGCGTGTGTCATCGTCCCGGTGGCGTTCGCACTGTGAGCCGGGTCACCGCGAGCAGCCTGCGCCGCGGCGATTAATTCCGCCTCAACGGCAGCTTGACCCACAAGACGCGAGAAAACACCAGCCATCAGAGGTAACAGTAGTGCTGCGAACCGACACGTCCGTCCCACAGCGACCTATCTGGTCCCACGGGACCGATACGGTTGACGGGTGACCACGCAGGCCGAACCGATCGGGCGAATCAGCGCATTCGTCCGCTGGGTGGCGCGTACGCCCTGGCCCGTGTTCACGCTGGGCATGCTGCAGTCCGACATCATCGGCGCCCTGTTCGTGCTGGGTTTTCTCCGTTTCGGCCTGCCACCAGAGGACCGGATCCAGCTTCAGGATCTGCCCACCGCCAACCTGGCCATCTTCCTGGGCTTCCTGTTCCTGTCCTTCACCATCGGCGCCTTCGTCAGCCTGCGGCTGCTGATTCCCGTCATGCGCTGGCAGCGGCGCGACAGCCTGCTCGTGGACACGGACCCGGGCGTCACCGAACTGGCCCGCACCCGCGCGCTGAAGATGCCGTTCTATCGCTCGATCATCAGCGTCACCAACTGGTGTCTTGGCTCCGTCGTTTTCATAGTCGCCAGCTGGCCCGTCGCCAGCCGCGCCGCGCCTGTCGTCGCGGTGGCTACCGCCCTTGGCGCGACCGCGACGGCGATCATCGGCTATCTGCAATCCGAGCGCGTGCTGCGCCCCGTCGCTGTGGCCGCCCTACGCGGTGGAGTGCCGGAGAACTACCGCGCTGCGGGTGTCATCCTGCGACAGGTGCTGACGTGGGTGCTGTCCACCGGCGTTCCGGTCCTCGCGATCGTGCTGGCGCTGGTGGCCAGCAAGTATCAGATCCTCACCGCATCCGCCGACCGGCTGACGACACCGATTCTGATCATGGCCATCGCCGCCCTGCTGGTCGGCTTGGCGGGCACCGTGCTGGTCGCCATGGCCATTGCAGATCCGCTGCGCCAATTGCGTTGGGCGCTCGGCGAAGTCCAGCGCGGTAACTACAACGCACACATGCAGATCTACGACGCCAGCGAATTGGGCTTGCTGCAAGCCGGATTCAACGACATGGTTCGCGACCTTGCCGAGCGACAAAGGCTGCGTGATCTTTTCGGCCGCTACGTCGGCGAGGATGTCGCGCGCCGCGCACTCGAGCGCGGTACCGAGCTAGGCGGCCAGGAGCGAGACGTCGCCGTGCTCTTCATCGACCTGGTTGGTTCGACGCAGCTGGCCTCTTCCCGGCCGGCGGCCGAGGTCGTCAGCCTGCTCAACGAGTTCTTCCGCGTCGTCGTCGATACCGTCAACCGTCACGGCGGCTTCGTCAACAAGTTCCAGGGTGACGCCGCATTGGCCATTTTCGGCGCGCCGATCGAGCACCCCGACGCGTCGGGGGCCGCGCTGGCGGCCTCCCGCGAGCTGCACGATGAGCTCCTCAACATGCTCGGCTCCGACATGGAGTTCGGCATCGGGGTGTCCGCGGGACGCGCCATCGCCGGCCACATCGGCGCCCAGGCCCGCTTCGAGTACACCGTGATCGGCGACCCGGTCAACGAGGCCGCACGCCTCACTGAACTCGCGAAGCTCGAAGAAGGCCACGTGCTGGCGTCCGCGATCGCGGTTAGCGGGGCGCTGGACGCCGAGGCGCTGTGCTGGGATGTCGGCGAGATCGTCGAACTGCGCGGGCGCTCCGCACCGACCCAGCTCGCCCGCCCGCTGAACCTCCTCGAGGTGAGCCAGGAACCGGCGCAAGAGGTGTCCAGCGAAGTCTCCAGCTAGCGGACAGCCAGCGGATAGCGGAGGCGGGCATTACGGAGTCGGTGGCACGTGTTGCTCGCGTGACTCGCGCGAGCTATGCGACGTGAGGATCGTGTATGCGGCGCGAACGCTAGCTCTTCTTGGCTGCCTTCTTGGCGGGCGCCTTCTTCGCGGGCGCCTTCTTGACCGTCTTCCTCGCCGTCCGCTTCACCGGGCCACGCGCGCGCCGATCGGCCAACAGCTCGGCCGCCCGCTCGTCGGTGATCGACAGCACGTCGTCGCCCTTGCGCAGGCTGGCGTTGGTCTCACCGTCGGTCACATACGGGCCGAAGCGGCCGTCCTTGATGACCATCGGCTTGCCCGTCGCCGGATCGGTGCCCAACTCCCGCAGCGGCGGTGTCGAAGCACGCTGTCCGGCACGGCGTTTGGGCTCAGAGTAGATCTTCAACGCTTCGTCGAGCGTGATGTCGAACATCTGCTCTTCGGTCATCAGCGAACGAGAGTCGTTGCCGCGCTTCAGGTATGGCCCGTAGCGTCCGTTCTGGGCGGTGATTTCCTCACTCGTACTCGGATCGACGCCGACGACGCGTGGCAGCGACAGCAGCCGCAACGCGTCCTCCAGCGTCACCGTCTCCAGGTTCATCGAGCGCAGCAGTGAGCCGGTGCGTGGCTTGGGGCCGGTCGGCTTCTTACCCTTCTTCGCGGGCGTGCCGTCTTCTGGCTCATCCGGTTCGGGAAGCACCTCGGTCACGTACGGCCCGTAACGCCCGTCCTTGGCGACGATCTCGTGTCCGGTCTCCGGGTCCATCCCGAGCGGGCGGCCTTCCTGCGGTGTGGAGAACAGCTTCTCGGCCAGTTCCAGAGTCAGCTCATCGGGCGTCAGCGAGTCGTTGAGGTTCGCGCGCTGCGGCTTCGGCTCGCCGTCCTCGCCGATGACGGTGCGCTCCAGATACGGACCGTTCTTACCGACACGCACGTAGATCGCGCGACCCTCGTGATCGTCAAACAGCTTGATGGAGTTGACCTCTCGAGCGTCAATGCCTTCGAGATTCACGCCGACGAGCTTCTTCAAACCACCGGAGCGGGCGATCGACTCTGGTACCCCGTGCTCGCCGCCGAAGTAGAAATTGGTCAACCATGTTGTGCGCTGCTCGTGGCCCGCCGCGATCTCGTCGAGCTCGTCCTCCATCGCCGCGGTGAATCCGTAGTCGACGAGGCGTCCGAAGTGCTGTTCGAGCAGACCGGTGACGGCGAACGCCACCCACGACGGCACCAGCGCGCTGCCCTTCTTGTGCACGTAACCGCGGTCCTGGATGGTCTTGATGATCGACGAGTACGTCGAAGGCCTACCGATGCCCAGATCCTCCAGCGCCTTGATCAGCGACGCCTCGGTGTAGCGAGCCGGCGGGCTGGTGTTGTGACCCTCGGCGGTCAGGTCCGTGGCGTCGACGCGCTGCCCCTGCGTCAGGTTGGGCAACCTGCTCTCGGCATCGTCGGCCTCGCCGCCGGCCTGCTCGTCAAGACTCTCGACGTAGGCCTTGAGGAACCCCGCGAACGTGATGGTGCGGCCACTGGCGCTGAACACCACCTGATGTTCGGAAGCGGCGCCTAAGTCCAATGTCGCCGCCGGAGCGGCTCCAGAGATGCGCAGCGACAGCGTCGTGCCGCGCGCGTCGGCCATCTGTGAGGCCACAGTGCGCTGCCAGATCAGTTCGTAGAGCCGGAACTCGTCGGTGTCGAGCTGGCTGTGCAGCTGACCAGGGGTCTGGAACACGTCACCGGCGGGCCGGATCGCCTCGTGCGCCTCCTGGGCGTTCTTGACCTTGCGGGTGTACTGGCGCGGCGTCGGATGGACGTACTCCTCGCCGTAGAGCTGGCGGGCCTGGTTGCGCGCTGCGTTGATGGCCGACTCCGACAGGGTCGTCGAGTCGGTGCGCATATAAGTGATGTAGCCGTTCTCGTACAGCCGCTGCGCGATGCTCATCGTGCGCTCGGACGAGAACCGCAGCTTGCGGCCCGCCTCCTGCTGCAGCGTCGACGTCATGAACGGCGCGTACGGCCGACGGGTGTAAGGCTTCTGCTCGACCGAGGTCACCTCGAGCTGCGCACCGCGCAGTCCCGTCGCCAACGCACCGGCGCTGGTTTCGTCGAGAACCAGCACCTCGTCGGGCTTCTTCACCACACCGAGCGAGTCGAAGTCGCGGCCCGTCGCCACGCGCTTGCCGTCGACGGTGTTCAGCTTCGCGGTGAAGGTGGGCGGCGACGCCTGCGCATCGGAGACGCTGGCGTCCAGTTCGGCGGTGACATCCCAGTAGCCGGCGCTGCGGAACGCCATCCGCTCGCGTTCGCGCTGAACGATGATCCGCGTCGCCACCGACTGGACGCGGCCCGCCGACAGCTTCGGCGCGACCTTCTTCCACAGCACGGGACTGACCTCGTAGCCGTACAGCCGGTCGAGGATGCGGCGGGTCTCCTGCGCGTCGACCAGGTCGTTGTCCAGGTCGCGCGGGTGCTCGGCGGCGTTACGGATCGCCGGCTCGGTGATCTCGTGAAACACCATTCGCTTGACCGGGACCCGCGGCTTCAGCGTCTCCAGCAGATGCCAGGCGATGGCCTCGCCCTCCCGGTCGCCGTCAGTGGCCAGATAGAGCTCGTCGACGTCCTTGAGCAGGCCTTTCAACTCCGTGACGGTGCTCTTCTTATCGGGGCTGATGATGTAGAGCGGTTCGAAGTCCTCGTCGACATTGACCCCGAGACGGGCCCACGGCTCAGACTTGTACTTGGCCGGCACGTCGGCGGCGGCCCTCGGCAGATCCCGGATATGGCCGCGGGAGGACTCGACGATGTAGTTGGAGCCCAGGTAACCAGCTATTTTGCGTGCCTTAGTCGGCGACTCGACAATGACGAGTCGCCGCACTCCACCGTTGCGGCCGCTGCCGCGGTCCTCGTCAGCCAACTGTGCCTACGCTCCACTTCTCTGTTGCCGTCCGACGTCGGACTCATGCGTTCTTCACTATCCGTTGCCGTTGGCAACTGACAATTTCGCACCCCGGACGTGCCGACGCAAACTGACTGTTCGGCGCCTGACCCCTATATACGGGGCCAAAGCGAGAACGCCTCCACATCGCCCGGAGGTTCCCCGACGTTCTCTACCAGGCGCGATAGGCGTCGACGGCCGCTGATTCGCAGCGCCGGATGGGCTCCGCGGGTTCCGATGAGAGTCGGGGCTATCCCGACCCGCATCAGGGCCGAGGCAAGCGGCGAATGAGTGTCGGGGGCGTGCGGGTCGAGTCCTAATAGATAGCGGTCCGCCTCGGGGGTGCCTGCCGCCAGCGTCCAGGCCCGCAGCTCGCGCGGCCCAGGCAGCCACTGCGGCGGCACGGTCTTGACCGCTCCCCTTGTCCAGTCGGCGGCGATGCCGAGCAATCGGGGGTCAACCGATGTGCGGACGAGCGGGGTGTTCTCGTCCGTGCGGGCGATCTCGGGTTCCAGACCGGCCTCGACGATCATCTCGGCCAGCGCGACCGCGCGCCACGGCCGGTCCACCACCACCGACAGCCGTGCGCCCTCGCCCACCACGACCACCTGGCCTGGTGCGGCGAGAAGTCCCGTCAGGTCGGAGACCGCGGGCGGCACCGACTCTGCCGAGAAGAACGACAGCTGGCTCACGCAAACGACAGTAGGCCAGGAGCGCGCTGGTGTGCCGTCGGCGGGGCCGCAGTTGATGGCCAGAAACGAAAACCCCCCGCCGGTCCTCAGCGGACTGTGCGGGGGGATTCGTTAGGTTCGATTGCTCAGATGGACCGAACGCCGGTTGCCTGTGGGCCCTTGGGGCTCTGGCCGACCTCGAACTCAACCTTCTGGTTCTCTTCGAGCGTGCGGAAGCCCGATCCTTGAATTTCCGTGTAGTGGACAAACACATCGGCGGATCCGTCCTCGGGGGCGATGAAGCCAAAGCCCTTCTCCGCGTTGAACCACTTCACAGTTCCCTGTGGCATCTTTCGATCTTTCCTTCTCTTCTTACCGGGTGCGGCCCACCGACTTCCGGTGCACCGGGCCCGTTCCGACCGCCATACCTTCGTGGAGTCGTCGGAACTAGACCCGACCTACAACCCTCGCAGGAACCGCGATCGCAACGTCGATCCTGCGAGTGCATATACACGAACACAGAAGCTGCGACCGCCCTTAGTCAATCATGTTCCAAGCTCCAGCGACAGTCTTGGGACCGCAACTAGGGAACAATTCGTCTACAGGAGGGCCAACGATGTCGGATTTCGGCCGCGAGCTGCTCGCCTGCGCGGTCGAGGGCACCGATCCGGAGGAGCAGCCGCTACGCCATGTCGCGGATTTGCCGGCACGGCAAGCACGACCCCAGGCGTGGCCGCACTGGGCCGACCCGGATGTGGTGCGGGCGTTACATGATCGCGGAGTGACGGCGCCGTGGTCTCATCAGATCGAAGCGGCCAATCTCGCCCACGACGGCCGCCATGTCGTGCTCAGCACCGGCACCGCGTCGGGCAAGTCGCTGGCGTACCAGTTGCCCATTCTGACGGCGCTTGCCACAGATCCCCGTGCACGCGCGCTGTATCTGTCACCGACGAAAGCCCTCGGCCACGACCAACTGCGCAGCGCGCAGGCGCTCACCGACGCTGTGGGCACCCTGGGTAACGTCGCACCAAGCGCCTTCGACGGTGACAGCCCGAGCGAGATACGGCGATTCGCCCGCGAGCGGTCGCGCTGGATCTTCTCCAATCCCGACATGATCCATCTGTCGCTGTTACGCAACCACGCCCGGTGGGCGGTTTTCCTCCGAAATCTTCGTTACATCGTGGTTGACGAATGCCATTACTACCGAGGCGTTTTCGGCTCGAACGTCGCGATGGTGCTGCGTCGCCTGCTGCGTCTGTGCACGCGCTACACGGCGTCTCCGACAGTCATCTTCGCAAGTGCGACAACGGCCTCACCGGCGGCGACCGCCTCAGAGCTGATCGGGCAGACGGTGCTCGAGGTGACCGAGGACGGCTCACCGCAGGGAGCGCGCACCGTTGCGCTGTGGGAGCCCGCGCTGCGCACCGACCTGGTGGGTGAAAACGGCGCGCCGGTGCGGCGTTCGGCCGGCGCAGAAGCGGCAAGGGTAATGGCCGACCTGATCGCCGAAGGCGCGCGGACGCTGACGTTTGTCCGGTCCCGCCGCGGTGCCGAGCTCACGGCGTTGGGTGCGCGGGCACGGCTGCAGGACGTCGCACCCGAATTGGCAGGCCGGGTGGCGTCATACCGCGCCGGCTATCTTGCCGAGGATCGCCGCGAGCTGGAACGCGCACTGGCCGAAGGGGATCTGCGTGGACTGGCGAGCACCAACGCCCTCGAGCTCGGTGTCGATATCGCTGGGCTGGACGCTGTGGTGCTGGCCGGCTTCCCTGGGACCGTGACATCGTTCTGGCAGCAGGCCGGACGGTCCGGCAGGCGCGGGCAAGGCGCGCTGATCCTGCTCATCGCGCGCGACGATCCGCTGGACACCTACCTGGTCCACCATCCGGAAGCATTGTTGGACAAGCCGATCGAACGGGTAGTCATCGATCCCGGTAATCCGTATGTGTTGGGTCCGCAATTACTCTGCGCCGCAACGGAGCTGCCGCTGACCGACGCCGAGGTGCGCGCATGGAACGCCGAGGCCGTCGCGGAAGCTCTCGTCGACGACGGGCTGTTGCGCCGTCGGCCCAGCGGTTATTTCCCCAGTCCCGGTGTCGATCCGCATCCCGCCGTCGACATCCGCGGTTCCTCAGGCGGCCAGATCGCAATTCTGGAGACCGAGACCGGGCGCCTGCTCGGTAGCGCAGACGTGGGCCGGGCGCCTGCGACCGTGCATCCGGGCGCCGTGTATCTGCACCAGGGCGAGTCGTACATGGTCGACTCTCTCGATTTCGAGGACGGCGTGGCTTTCGTGCACGCAGCAGACCCCGGTTACACCACGTTTGCACGGGAGTTGACCGACATCGCGGTGACCGGACCTGGGGAACGAAGGTCGTTCGGCCCGGTAACCATCGGCTTGGTTCCGGTGTCGGTGAGCAACACCGTGATCGGGTACCTGCGCCGTGAGCTGAACGGCGAGGTGATCGACTTCGTCGAACTCGACATGCCCACCCGCACGCTGGACACCAAAGCGGTCATGTGCACGATCGACCCGGAAGCCTTGCAGGACAACGGGATCGCACCGCTGCAGATTCCTGGTGCGCTGCACGCCGCCGAGCACGCGGCGATCGGCCTGCTTCCATTGGTGGCCAGTTGCGACCGCGGCGACATCGGGGGACTGTCCACCGCGGTGGGACCGGTAGACGGGTTACCAACGATCTTTGTCTACGACGGCTATCCGGGCGGCGCCGGTTTCGCCGACCGCGGCTTTCACCGGATACCTACCTGGTGGGACGCCACCGCCGCCGCAATCGAGGCCTGCGAATGCCCCCTCGGCTGCCCCTCGTGCGTGCAGTCGCCGAAATGCGGCAACGGAAACGACCCACTAGACAAGGCGGGCGCCGTTCGCGTGCTGCGGTTGGTACTGCGCGAATTGGAGCATCAGAAGTAAGAACCACGGCGACGGCCGACCCCTCGACGGCCGCCCCCGTGGACCAGCAATCGACGGTGCCGGATCGGGCACGCCGAGCACCGATTGATAGGGACGAAAGGTGTACAACGCAATCCGTTGTTGCCCCGATCGATCAGGCGCAGACGTAAAATACCTCGTCGGAGCATTTGAGGCAACTTGAGTACGCATCTTCGACGCCGTCAAATAGGTGGTCTATACCAAGATTCTGCGGATTTCGTTGTCATCCTTACCTGGCAAAACGTAAACCGCAGACCGGTAGGATTCGCGAAATGAGCCACGACTGGCTGCTCGTGGAGACGCTCGGCAGCGAACCTGTCGTGGTGGCCGACGGTCGCCAGACCAAGAATTTCATTCCGATCAGCGTCTTCCTGCGACGAAGTCCTGATTTGATGGCGATCCAGACCGCGATATCCGAATCGGTGCGCTCCGGCGAGAGCATGAGCACCATCACGCCGCGAAACGACCGCGTAATTCGTACCGAGCCGGTGGTGATGTCCGACGGGCGGGTGCACGGCGTGCACATCTGGATCGGCCCGCTGAACACGGAGCCGCCACCGCGAATGGTGCCGGGGCCACTCAAGTGGGACCTGACCGCCGGCGTGGCCACCGATACCCCGGAGTCGATCTACAACAGCGGTCGCGATCCGTCGACCGAAGCCACTCATGACCGGACGTTCGCCGAAGACCTGCCCATGCGAGCCCTCAATGCGAGCGAGACCACGGTGCTCTCGATGGCGATCAAGGCGGAGCCGGGCATGAAGGGGTGCAGCACGTGGACTGTCACCGACTTCCAGGGCGAAACGATCTCGGTCGGCTTCGTCGCCCGAGCCAACCCGGAGATGCAGGACGACGGCACCGAACGACTCATCTGTCGCGCCATGAACTGGCGGGCCGAGCCCGAGGGTCCGTCACTGCCGCCCGATCACCTCGCGCAACGAATCCTCGATGGGCTCGCACGACCCGGTGTGCACCGCGCGCTGGTCGACCCGGTCAACTGGACCCTACTGAAGTGGCTCGACGATCCCGCACCGTTCTTCGACTGGCACGTCCGAGAAGCAGGGCTGCCATTCGTCAATCCTGCCGACGCGATGCACATGGCAAGGATGGCGCTGGAATTCGCCAGCGGAGCCACCAGCGGTGTCCTGCGGTTGCGCGCCAAGGACGGCGGATGGACGCCGGTGCACATGACGATCAATCGGATCGAGCTGGAGCCGGAAACATTCGCGGCGCTGATGGCGCTTCGATTACCGACAGAAGACGAGCTGGCTGTGGTGGAGTTCGCGGACGACGGCGAAAAAGAAGAGAAGTCCGAGACGAAGCCACGAAAAGGCAAGAGGCGCAAGAAAAATCAACACAAGAAGGCCAAGCACGACTAGCTCGGCCCGTCGACAGGTCCAGCCCGTGCGGCGGCGCGCGCCGGCCCGGCATGGATCGTGACCACGACGTCGAGACCGTCGATCGCACAGTCGGCTAGGCCAACCCTCATCTCGTGTGCGATCGCCGTGGCCTGGCCGCAAGCCGCCTCGACGCCTTCGGTTAGTCGCGCCGCGGCGGCCAACGCGGCCAAATCGGCGGCGGCCTGCGCGCGGTGGCGAGCGATGACCGCCGACCCGAGATAGAAGCCGCCGACGGTGAACGCCATCAGCACCGCCATCATCGCGACGGCGATCAGCGTCGCCGAACCGCGGTCATTCCACAGACGGCTCGACCGCGGCCACCATGGCCGCCCGTATGGTGACGCCCGGCAACAGGATCGAATCAGCGGAGACCGACGCAACAACGAACCCGCCTTCCCTACGGAGGTCGAGCTTGGCGCTGAGTGGCGCAATATTGTGCGCGGCTTGCGCCGCATCGTCGTCATCGCCGCGCGCCGCGAGGCGGGCCGCCTCCCTGGCGGCATCGATGCACCGCACTTGCATGGATAGGGCGGTGAGCCCGGCCGCGCACAACACGAGAACCACCACCAGTGCGGCGATGGCGAAAGCCGCCTCGACGGTGGTGGCGCCGCGATCACCGGTCAGACGTTGGTGTTCAGCGCTCGGTTGATGATGTTCGTCAGCGCGGTGACGATCGAGTCCCCGGTCACCACTGTGTAGAGGATTGCACCGAACGCCGCGGCGGCGATCGTGCCGATGGCGTACTCCACAGTCGACATGCCCGTGTCGTCGACCAGCAGCAGCACCATGCGTGCCTTCATTTCCCGAATCAGGCTCGCCACCATCGGTTTTCCTTCCTATCGCATCATTGGAAATTTCATCCGCGGTCATGTCAGACCCGACCGCAACACGTCAGCTGCCAGCCCTGCGACGATCGGGACTATGCCGAGGCATACGAAGGCAGGCAGATAACACAATCCGAGCGGGCCTGCGATCAGGACCGAGGCACGCTGCGCCCTGGCATCCGCCGCCGACGCCGCCTCGTGGCGCGACTGATCGGCAAGGTCGGCGACACCCTTGGCAAGTGCGGCACCGGACACCGCCGACCGCCGGGCAAGTCGAAGAAGCGCCTCGCCGTGACCCCCGAGCGGCGGACCTGAATTCGCCCACGCCGCGGCGGGATCCGCGCCCAGCGCCAGCATGTCCGCGGCGCGGTCGAGCACCTCGGCGATCCGCTGTGGTGCCGACGGCGCGGCCGCCATCGCAGCGGACGACACCGCCATACCGGAAGTCAGGCATGCGGCGAACACGTCGAAGGTGGACGCGACGGCCAACGCATCCGAGTCGTCCGACGGTGTAGCAGGCACCGACGTACTATCGACCGCTGCGCGTGTATGAGACCGCGCCCCGCCGCCAGCGATGAGCAGCGCCACCGCCAACAACAAGGCCGAGATGCTCATGCCAGCGCCCGTCCCGTGATGCGATCCGACCACAGCAGCCCGCAGCAGGCGAGCAGCACACCGGCGACGAGCAGCCAACCACCCACACCGGCGGACAACAGAAAGCCCAGCGGGTGTGCACCGATGAGCTGGCCCAGACCGATACCGAGCACCGGCAGACCGGCCAACACCGCCGCGGTGGTGCGGGCACCCGCCATCCCGGCGTCTACGCGGGCCGAAAACCGTTCCCGCTCAACTATGTCGCGATGCGCGGCACGCATCAACGTCGCGACCCCCAGCCCGTGGGTCTCCGCCAACCGCCAGAACAGCGCCAGCCGCTGCCAATGCCCCGACAGCTGCGATGACACAGCGAAACTGCGGAGCCCGGCCGCCACATCGGCACCCAACCGCGCTCGTGCGGCGACCGCGCGCAGGCTTCCGGCGACAGACCCGTCGACCTCCCGAGCCGCGACCTCGAACGCTGCCACCGGATGTGCACCGACCCGCAGTTCGCCGATCAGAACTTCCAAGGCGCTCTGCAATGCGGATGCTTCGGCGGCCCGAGCGCGACGAGCCATCGAGCGTCTTCGTCGCAGCACCAGGGTGCCGACGAGAATACCCGCGGCGATCGTGGCCGTGACGGGAAGCATCAGCGCGACGGCGAGGATGAGTACGGCCGCAACCGTCAGCGTGGGCAGTCGACGGCGAGTGGCAGGCACGTGTCCCAGCCGATGCCGCGAAGGCGGCGGTGCCACCAGCAGCGCCGTCGCCAACACCAGCGCCGCGAGCATCACCGCACCCCGCGCTCGTGAAGCATGGCCATCAAGACGTCGGCGCCCCTTCCGAATCCGTCGTCGACGTGCCACGCCGACGTGACGCCGACGGTGCCGTCCCCGTTCCGGCGCAGCACCGCGATCTCGGTGAGCCTGCGCTTTCCGGCACGGTCTCTACCGACGTGCAACAGCACCTGCACCGCGGCCGCGAGCTGACTGTGCAACGCGAATCGGTCAAGGCCGCCGAGCGATGCGAGCGCCTCGAGCCGGGCGGGCACCTCGGCCGGGTTGTTCGCGTGCACGGTCCCCGCGCCCCCGTCGTGCCCGGTGTTGAGCGCGGCCAGCAGATCAACCACCTCAGCGCCTCGAACCTCGCCGACGATGATGCGGTCCGGCCGCATCCGTAGGGCCTGCCTCACCAGGTCACGAACCGTGATCTCGCCTACGCCTTCGATATTCGAGCAACGCGCGACCAGCTTCACCAAGTGAGGGTGTTGCGGTTCCAACTCGGCGGCGTCCTCCACGCAGACGATTCGTTCGTGCGGTGACACCTCACTCAGGGCGGCCGCCAACAACGTGGTCTTTCCGGCGCCAGTGCCACCGGAGACCAGGAACGCCAGCCGGCCGGCGATGATGCTGTCGAGCAGTGCGGCGGCATCCGACGCGATGGCCCCTGCTGCAGTGAGCATCGCGAGACTCTGCGTTGCGGGCCGCAGCACCCGCAACGACAGACATGTGCCGCCTGCGGCGATCGGCGCGAGCACCGCGTGCAGCCGGACGGTGAACTGGCCTTGGGTGACGTCCGTCAGCTGGCCGTCCACCCATGGCTGCGCCTCGTCGAGGCGACGCCCCACGGTCAACGCGAGACGTTGCGCCAGCCGCCGCACCGCATCCTCGTCGGCAAACCGGACGGAGCTGCGCCGCAACCCGTTTCCGTCATCGACCCATACCGCGTCCGGTGCGGTGACCAGGACATCCGTAGTGCCTTCCGCACGGAGCAGCGGCTCGAGGATGCCTACACCGGTGAGCTCCGTCTGCAGCATCCGGAGATTGCTCAGTACCTCCGTATCGCCGAGCACTCCGCCCGACTCGGCGCGGATCGCGGCGGCGACAACATTGGGCCGCAGTGGCGCCGACTCGGCCGCCAGCCGCTCGCGAACGCGATCGATCAACGACACGCTCATGCGGCCTCCGCCAAAGGATGCAGCGCCAACACCGTGAGCACTCGCCGTGCCGCGGCGGCGAGCGGCGAGCGATTGCCGATCCGAAGGCCGCCGCGCTCCAGCATTGCCGCGAGATTGGGTTGCGGCCGCATGGCCGCCAGGAGCGGCAGTTCGACGGTCCGCGCCACGTCAATCGATCGCAAGCCCGCAGGCGACGGACCACGCACCACCAGGCCGACATTCGGGTTGATCGCGCACACCGCCGATCTGACGGCGGTAGTTGCGGCACAAGCCCGGACATCTGCCGTGGTGACAAGCACGATCAAGTCCGCAGCGTCCACGGCGAATTCGACCGCGCGAGTGAGCCGCCGCGGCAAATCGCAGATGACCGTCGAGCCGCCTCGACGTCCGGCCTCGATCACCGCGGACAGCGGGCCGGGTTCGACTTCGTTGCCGGTGCGAACACTCGACAGCACACTGAGCCCGTCGTGCCGTGGCAACGCCTGCCTCAGCGCCGCGAAGTCCAGCCTGCCGTGCTGCAAAGCCAGGTCGGGCCAACGCAATCCCGGCTTGTCCTCACTACCGACCACCAGATCGACGCCACCGCTCCACGGATCTGCGTCGACGAGAAGCGCGTCGCGCGCCAAGCACGCGAGAGCGGTCGCGAACAGCGATGCGCCCGCACCGCCGCGTCCTCCCATCACGGCGAGCACCGCACCCCCGCGCCCGTCTTCGCCGCGGCATTCCGCGGCCTCCGACAGCACCCCGACGAGTTCCCCCTCGTCATCGGGCAGCGTCATGACGCGCTGGGCGCCCACGGCGATCGCGGCCTGCCAATCGGCGGCCCGCAGCTCACCGCGGCTGAGCATGACGACGTGACCGCGTCGGGGGAGCGTGGGATCCGAGCAGACTGTCGCCCCATTCGCGTCCAGCAGCACCGCCGAAGCCCCGGTCCATGCCTGCCGGCTCGGCGGGTGCGCAACGTGAACGACGGCTACACCGACAGCGGCAGCTACGCGGTCGACCTCGTCGCGCATTACCGTTTCGGCGAGCATCGCGAGTACGCCGTTGCTTGCGTTCATGAGCTCACAATGCTGGCGTCCCGCGACGCGCGGCCAGTGTGATTTTCCCGTTTGTGGACAGCGCGCGATCTGTGGATGGACAGCGAAAACGCGATTCCGCAACTTAGGCGGACTTACCCACTTATCCGGGCAACGAATAGGGTGAGAAAAAGGGACGACCCCCGCCAGGGGGGGAGGAGGCGGAGGTCGTCGTGTATCAGCCCCGGGGGGTCGGGCTGATGCACACCCGGCATAAGCCGAGTAAGCCTCACTATACACACCGAAAGCCCAAGAGGCGCAAGTAGTGCTTGCGCCGGACAGCACGACATGGTTGAGCATATGTGCAGGCGTACGGACGCATCGTGAACTGCCATTTTGTCCGCTAGGTCAGTTGAAGCCCTCACGTGCGCCCTATGCTGGGCGCTGTGACCGCAACCGATCCGGCGGCCGCGGGCGGCGCTGTACCGCAAACGAAGCCGAAAACAGCGCAGCCCGTTCGCACGGCGGCTTTCTTCGACCTCGATAAGACGGTAATTGCAAAGTCCAGCACGCTGGCTTTCAGCAAACCCTTTTTCGATCAGGGGCTAATTAATAGACGCGCCGTACTGAAATCCACCTACGCCCAGTTTCTGTTTCTCATGTCGGGCGCCGACCACGATCAGATGGACCGCATGCGCAATTACGTCACCAACATGTGCGCCGGGTGGGATGTGGAACAGATCAGGTCGATCGTCGCCGAAACGCTGCACGACATCGTCGATCCTCTGGTCTTCGCCGAGGCCGCCAACCTGATCGCGGATCACAGGCTGTGCGGGCGCGACGTCGTCGTCGTCTCGGCGTCGGGTGAGGAGGTCGTCGGCCCGATCGCCAAAGCCCTCGGCGCCACCCACGCGATGGCGACGCGGATGGTCGTCGAGGACGGAAAGTACACCGGCGAGGTCGCGTACTACTGCTTCGGCGAGGGTAAGGCGCAGGCCGTCCGCGAGCTCGCCGTGCGCGAGGGCTACGCGCTCGAACACTGCTATGCCTACTCCGACTCGATCACCGATCTGCCGATGCTCGAAGAGGTCGGCCATCCGGCCGTGGTGAACCCCGACCGCGGATTGCGCAAAGAGGCCGTCGCACGCGGCTGGCCGGTATTGACCTTCTCCCGACCAGTGTCGCTGCGCGATCGTCTACCCGCACCGTCGGGAGCCGCCGTCGCGACCACCGCGGCCGTTGGTTTGACCGCTCTGCTCGCCGGCGCGTTGACCTATTCGTTGCTTCGCCGTTTCGCTTTCTGACCGCGAACGCTTCGTCCCGGATCCGACTTGCTGTAGTAGCTGACGGCATAGGGGTAACGATCAAATCTCACGGGTGATTTGCACTTGCTGTGACCGGAGTCACGGAGTACAAAGGAAGCACGGAAGCTTGGAGAGGCCAAGTTCGAGCCGGAAGAGAAGGCTCGATCTCCCAACCCAGGCTACCCAGCACGGATCCCGGCACCCACGCGGAGCTAAAGCCGCGGAATAGGCAAAAGTGTTGCGGGCCTGCGTAATTGCGAAGAGCGGACGACTACGACGGCCCCTTGGGTGGGGTTGCAGTCGCAGCGCATCGCCAAGACGCCGAGGCCACCCACGCACACCCGAAAAGCACGCTTGGTAACCGGAGTCCGTGCTAGCGGGCGGCGAGCCGAACCAGTTTCGGAACGTCGCCCGCTTTCACTTTGCTGAGAAGCTATTGCGCGGCGGCCTCCGCGATTGACAGCGCCTCCCTCGCTCCCGACCTCAGCGCTTGCGAACTGAGCACCAACCACGCGCCCAGACCGCCAGGCGTGCCGGACGCGAACCCGCGCGCGGCGGCCCGGTAATCATCGGAACGACGCATCCAGAACACCTCGGGAACGCCGAGTCCGTGCGGATCCAACCCGCTGGCGATCGTCACCAATCGCGACACCCCCCGAGCGACGAGCCCGTCGGCCGTGCCGAATGGTGCCAGCGTCAGCAGCTCTCCGTGTGCGACCGCCGCCAGCACGGTGGCGGGCACTTCGGATTTGCCGGTGACGAGTTCGACCAACAGCTCGAGGCGCGGGCTGACGTCCGCGTCGGCTCGCGGGCGCCCGAGCCGGTCGTCGTCAACGAGGTCAGCGGCCGCAAGGGCATGCAGCCGCGCCAGCGCCTGCATCGGAGCCTTCTGCCAGACACCGACGAGCGTCGTCGCGCCGCCCTCCAACGCCTCTGACACCCGGAGGGCACCGGCGAGCAGCGGATCGGGATCGCCAGTCTCAGACAGTTGCAACGGACCACCTTCGAGCACCGAGGACGCCCTGGCAGCCCGCAACGCCGCCTCCGCGGCGGTCGCCGGCCAGCCCCGTAGGTTGGCGCGGTGGCGATGCGCCCTGCCCAGCGCTTCGCGGGCTT
The DNA here is from genome assembly GCA_963715215.1 of uncultured Actinomycetota bacterium. GTDB lineage: Bacteria > Actinomycetota > Actinomycetes > Mycobacteriales > Mycobacteriaceae > Mycobacterium. The sequence continues at coordinate 392,152 of CAVQRJ010000011.1, read as the reverse complement.
CCTCGCCCGCGGCTGCGACGCCAGGCAGATCGGCCAGCGGTGCAAGCGGATGCGACGTCACCGGGCCAGGCTAGCGGCGCCCGAATCGGTACCCGGTTGGGATGCTGAACCAGGCACCATCGATGCAACCGTCGGGTGACTAGGCTCACAGATATGCCGCAACCCCACGCCGAAGGCCCACCCACCTATCCCCCGTCCGACGACTTCGCCGCCCAGGCCAACGCGACCGCCGAGCTCTACAGCGAGGCCGAAAAGGACCGGTTGGCGTTCTGGGCGGAGCAGGCCAACCGGTTGTCCTGGGACACCCCGTTCGACGAAGTCCTGGACTGGTCGGAAGCCCCGGTCGCGAAGTGGTTCGTCGGCGGCAAGCTCAACGTCGCGTACAACTGCGTGGACCGCCACGTCGAGGCGGGCAACGGAGACCGGGTTGCGATCCTGTGGGAGGGCGAGCCCGTCGGCGACAGCCGGACGCTGACATACGCGGAGCTGCAGGCCGAGGTATGCAAGGCCGCCAACGCGATGACCGACCTCGGCTTGGTGGCCGGTGACCGCGTCGCCATCTACATGCCGATGGTCCCCGAGGGCATCGTCGCCATGCTGGCCTGCGCGCGCCTCGGGGTGCTGCACTCGGTGGTCTTCGCAGGGTTCTCCGCGACCGCCCTGAAGGCCCGCATCGAAGACGCCGAGGCCAAGCTGGTGATCACCACCGACGGGCAGTTTCGCCGCGGCAGCGCGGTGTCGCGAAAGGAGTCGGTCGATGAGGCCGTCGAAGGACAGAAGTCCGTCGAGCACGTGCTCGTGGTGCGGCGCACCGGCATCGACACCCCGTGGACCGAGGGCCGCGACCTGTGGTGGCACGACGTCGTCGACACGGCTTCGCCCGAGCACACGCCGGAGGCGTTCGACTCCGAGCACCCGCTGTTCCTGCTCTACACCTCGGGCACGACCGGCAAGCCCAAGGGCATCATGCACACCTCCGGCGGATTCCTGACGCAGGCGTCCTACACGCACTACAACGTGTTCGACGTCAAACCCGAAACGGACATCTTCTGGTGCACAGCCGATATCGGCTGGGTCACCGGCCACACGTACATCGTCTACGGGCCGCTGTCGAACGGCGTGACGCAAGTCGTATACGAAGGAACACCCGCGTCGCCCACTGTGCACCGCCACTTCGAGGTCATCGAAAAGTACGGCGTGTCAATCTATTACACCGCGCCCACGCTGATCCGGATGTTCATGAAGTGGGGTCGCGAGGTCCCCGACGCGCACAACCTCTCCAGCCTGCGCCTGCTCGGTTCGGTCGGCGAGCCGATCAACCCGGAGGCATGGCGCTGGTACCGGGATGCGTTCGGCGGCAACAGGACTCCGGTCGTCGACACCTGGTGGCAGACCGAGACCGGCGCGATCATGATCTCGCCGCTGCCCGGCGTGACGGTCGCCAAGCCTGGTTCGGCGATGACCCCGCTACCTGGCATCACGGCGAAAATCGTCGACGAGGACGGCAAGGAGCTGGTGCCGGGCGCCGACGAGGCCGAGCATGTCACCGGATACCTGGTGCTCGATCAGCCGTGGCCGTCGATGCTGCGGGGAATCTGGGGAGACCCCGAGCGATACAAAGAGACCTACTGGTCACGGTATGCCGAGCAGGGTTGGTATTTCGCCGGCGACGGGGCGCGCGTCGACTCCGACGGCAGCATCTGGCTGCTCGGCCGCATCGACGACGTGATGAACGTGTCGGGCCACCGGATCTCGACGACAGAGGTCGAGTCGGCACTCGTCGGTCATTCCGGCGTTGCCGAGGCAGCCGTCGTCGGCGCAACCGATGAGACCACCGGCCAGGGCATCTGCGCGTTCGTCATCCTGGAGGCGCACGCCAAGGACAACGACAACATGGTCGACGAACTGCGCGAGCAGGTGGCGAAGGAGATCGGAAAGATCGCGCGTCCGCGGGAGATTCACGTCGTCCCCGAGCTCCCGAAGACGCGCAGCGGCAAGATCATGCGACGCCTGCTGCGCGATGTCGCCGAGGGCCGCGAGCTCGGCGATACATCGACGCTGGTCGATCCAACCGTGTTCGAGGCGATCAAGGACAGTAAGTAGGCGCTACGCCGCCGGAGGCGCCCCGACGGGGACGAAGCCGGAGCCCGGCCGGTTCTTGGCGACGATGTCGGCGAGCTGGGTGTTGATCGACATGGCGACCGCCGGCGTGTGCAACGGGATGTACTTGATGACGCAGGTCGGCAGGTCTTCGGCGAACGCACCGTGGATCATGCCGACGAGCCGATTGTTGACCGTGACCGGTGCTCCGGAGTCGCCCGGCTGGCCGCATACCTGGCTGACGATGGTGCCCGGCTCCTGGCCTGGTCCCCAGACGATGCCGCATGAATAGCCGGTGGTCCGGCCGAGCTTGCACGCGACATCGCCGGTCACCGGGTCGGGGCCGAGGCCGTCGATCTGGAAGTCGTCGACGTTGTTCACCGGCCTGACCTTGGCCGGGTCGAACTGGATCACGGCGTAGTCGAGGGCATCGTTACCCGCGACCATCGTGCCGAGCACCCCGTTGGCCTCGGCCCCCTCTGCGCCCACCTGCGCCCCCGGACCGCCGCAGTGTGCGGAGGTGAACCCGATCAGGTTGCCGCGATTGTCGTTGCCGATGGTGGTCAGTGTGCACAGCGTGTCGCCGTTGACGACCAGCCCTGAGCCACCGCCGAGCGGAAGCGGCTCATCGGCATGCGCCATGGGTGCGGTCGGTACCAGCAGGGCGGCCAGCGTCGCCATCGTCGCCGACAAACGTACGAGCAAGCGGTGTCCGGTCCTCAAGACCCATCCCCCATCAACGTCCCGACCCGCCTACTCACAGTGACGGTCAGTCTATCGTCCGGTCGGCATCGTCTAGCCCGGCGCCACGTGGCAACATGACTTGCGAATGACATCGAATGTCTGGAGCCGCTCGGCCGGCGGCGTCGAAATCGGGAGGACCGTCCGTGAGCAGTGGCGACCGGAAGAATGGCGTGCCGACCACCGTGACCTCCATACCGCTGGTCGATCCGCACGCACCCAAGCCTGACCCGTCGATCGGTGACCTGGTCAAGGATGCGACGGCGCAGATGTCGACGCTGGTGCGCGCCGAGGTCGAACTGGCCCGCGCCGAGATAACCCGCGACGTCAAGAAGGGCCTCACCGGCAGCGTCTTCTTCATCCTCGCGCTCGTGGTGCTGTTCTACTCGACGTTCTTTTTCTTCTTCTTCCTCGCCGAACTCCTCGATAACTGGCTGTGGCGGTGGGTCGCGTTCCTGATCGTCTTCGCCATCATGGTCGTCGTCACGGCCGTACTGGCGTTGTTCGGCTATTTCAAGGTGCGGCGCATCCGGGGGCCGCAGCAGACCATCGAAACGGTCAAGGAGCTGCCCGATGCGCTGACGCCGGGGCACGATCGGGCGAAGGCGCTGAATGCTTCTGCGGACGGGAGGAGCAGGAGTGGTACTGCGGACGCGAGGAGTGGTCGCAACGGAAGGGCCGCGGACAAACCGACCGCCGATCCGTCCGGCTGGTAATGGCACCACCCGATCCGTCGGCGGTTCGCATCGACGGACCGTGGCGCCATCTCGAGGTGCATGCCAACGGCATTCGCTTTCACGTGGTGGAAGCCGAGACCAAGGCCGACGAAACGGCCGAGCCGTTGACCGAGCGTCCGCTGGTGATACTGCTGCACGGCTTCGGCTCGTTCTGGTGGTCATGGCGGCATCAGCTACGCGGTCTGCGGAATGCCCGCGTCGTCGCCGTCGACCTGCGCGGGTACGGCGGTAGCGACAAACCGCCGCGCGGCTACGACGGTTGGACGCTGGCCGGCGACGCCGCGGGGCTGGTCCGGGCGCTCGGCCATCAATCGGCGACGCTGATCGGTCATGCGGACGGTGGCCTGGTCTGCTGGGCCACGTCGGTGCTTCATCCACGCATGGTCCGGGCGATCGCCGTGATCAATTCACCGCATCCGGCCGCGCTGCGATCGTCGGCCCTGCGGAGGCGTGATCAGGGGCGCGCGCTGCTGCCGTGGATGCTGCGATATCAGGTGCCGATGTGGCCCGAGCGGGCGTTGACCCGACACAACGCCGCGGAGCTGGAGAGGCTGGTGCGTAGCCGTGCCGGTGCCAAATGGGTTGCCTCAGAAGACTTTTCCGAGACCATCTCGTACATGCGCCTGGCTATCCAGATCCCGTCCGCTGCACATTCGGCTCTGGAGTATCAGCGCTGGGCGGTCCGCAGCCAGCTGCGCAGCGACGGTCGGCGCTTCATGCGCTTGATGAAACAGCCTCTGGCCGTGCCGATGTTGCACATCCGAGGTGATGCCGACCCATACGTCCTCGCCGACCCCGTCCAGCGCACGCAGCTGTACGCGCCGCACGGTCGCTACGTATCTATCGCCGAGGCAGGACATTTCGCCCACGAGGAGGCGCCGGACGCGGTCAACGACCAGCTATCGCGCTTCTTGCCTCGCGGTTGACAAGAAGGTCAGCTGTTGACGCAGACACCGGTGGGGACCCGCGCCGTGCTGCCGATCCTGCCGAGCTGATGGCCGACCTCTCTGGTGGTCAATACGAACCCGGTCTCTGCGTCGTCCACCGCGGCGCCAAACACCACACCGAGCACCTGACCCTGCCGGTCGATCATCGGTCCGCCCGAATTGCCTTGCCGCACGGTGCCTCTGATTGTGTAGACCTCCCGGTTGACGGTCTTGGTCTTGTAGATGTCGGGACCCTTCAGCTCGATGGTCTCGCGGACCCGCGCCGGCGTGGCCTGGAAATCGCCGCCGCCCGGATAGCCGAGGACCAACGCGTCGGTGCCGCTCTTCGCGGGTTCCTGGGCGAACGGCAGCGGCGTCGCAGGTAGCCCGGGAACGTCGAGGATCGAGATGTCGGCATCCGGGTCGTAGGAGACCACTGTGGCGTCGAAGGTCTGCCCGTCGCTCTCGACGGTCACCGTTTCCGATCCGGCGACGACGTGCGCATTGGACATCACCCGGTTCGGTGCGACGACGAAACCTGTTCCCTCCAAGACCTTTTGGCAACCGGTCGCAACGCCGCGGATCTTGGCGACGCTCGGCCGCACGGTCGCGACGACGGGGTCGTTGATCAGTGCGGCGTCCGGCGCGTCGACGTTGGCGATCGGCGTGCGGCCGAAGTTGCCGAGCACGTCGGGCAGTCCAGAGGTGTCCAGCAGTGCCTTGAGCCGGTTCGGCACCCCCTTCAGCCACGGCGGCGCCACCTCGTCGACCTGGCTGAGCACCTTCGAACCACGCACCGCCGCAGCCAGGTTCGGCTGGTTGGTCGAGGTGAGCGGGGTCGCCAGCAGGTAGGCCACCACCGCGACCGCCAACACCATCACCGCGACGCCGATCACCGAGTCGAAAAGACGAAGCGGGCCGCTGCGGATCGCACCGCGCACCGCCCGACCCAGCACCACACCGGCGATCTCGCCGATCACCACCAGGCCAAGGATGAGAAACAGCGTGATGAACAGCTGCGTGCGCGTGCCGGTGAAGTGGGTGACGATGTGCGGCGCAAGCAGCACCCCGGCCACGGCGCCGAGCACCACGCCGATGAAGGACAGCAGCGAGCCAAGCGCCCCGGAGCGCCATCCCGAAAACGCCGCGACGAATGCGACCGACAGAATCGCCATATCGAGCCACTGAGACGACGTCATTTCATGCCTCCAGGCCGGTGTCATCATGACCGACAAGGGCCATTGCGTCGTCCAACTCTCGCACGTCTTCGGTGTTCCATGGCTGCGCCCACCCGGCCACGTCGAGCATCGCCGAGATCACCTGCCCGGTGAAGCCCCAGACCAACATCTGATTCAGGAGGAAGGCCGGCCCGGCGAGGCGCCGCGTGTTCTCCTTGCGGTAAACCATCAGCCGGTTCTCCGGGTTGATGAATGCGCGCACCGGTACCCGCGCCACGATCGCCGTTTCGGATTCGTCGACGACGGTGATGGGGCCGGGATCCGGCGAGTACGCGAGGACCGGCACGACGTGGAAACCCGACGGCGGGATGAACATCTTCTCCAGCGTGGCGAGCGGCCGTAGCCGTCCGGTGTCGATGCCCGTTTCCTCCTTGGCCTCGCGCAGCGCCGTATATGTCGGACCCTCGTCACCGGGATCGGCCGCTCCACCGGGGAACGCGGCCTGGCCTGCGTGGTGGCGCAGTGTCGAGGCACGAACCGTCACCAGCAGGTCCGCGTCATCGGGCAGCCCGCCGTTGGATGAATCCTGCGGACCCGAGAAGAGCACAAGCACCGCGGCGTCGCGACCCGCTCCGGTCAACGCGGCCTTCGCATTCGCCGCGGTTACCATGGCGAGCACTTCGGCGGGCACCCGTCGCCGATAGGCCCGCTTTACCGCGCGGACGTTGTCTACGAGCGGTTTCAGCCACGGCGGAGCGGCGTCGGGAGTCAGCGGACTCCGGTCGCTCTCCGAGCTCACCCCGGCACCCCTATCTCTGGACCGACCGCTGCGGCGATCTCGTCGGCACTGGCGAACGAACGTGGCAGGATTTCGGCAACGCTACCGTCCGGGCGCAGTACCACGGTCGCGGGCATCACATTGGGCACCTGCAGTGCTGCGGCGATCAACCGCCTGCCGTCCTGCAGTGTCGGCAGCCGCACGCCCAGCTCCGCCAGCCGCAGCAGCGCCGCGGTCTCGTTCTCGTCTTGGTGCACCGTCACCACCGTGACGGCCGGACCGACCCGCCGCTGATACTCGGCCATCGCGGGCAGTTCCTCGGCACACGGCGCACACCAATACGCCCACAGGTTCAGGACGACGGTTCGCCCGGCGAGTGCATTCGCCACATAGACACTCGAGCCGTTGCCCGCGCACTCGACCGTGATGCCGCGCAGTTTGGGCGGACCCTCGCCGCGTCCGTCGGCCGGACACCGGGCGAGGCCGGCCCGCGCCCGCGGCTCAGCGAGTGCCTCGGCAGTGTCGGCGTCGCGGTGCTCCCTTGCCTGCGGTTGACCCGGCCTGCCCGTCGGCCCCTTACGGTCGATCTGGACCCACAGCCCGACCCCGAGCGCCAAGATGACGGCCAGCACCGCCACGGTCCACCGGGTCGACGTGCTCATGGGCAGGGGCCGGCTACAGCCCGGCCAGCGCCAGCAGGTGTTCGGTCTCCGGGCCCTTGACAAGCGGCGCGGCGATGAGCGGATCGGTCGGGCCCGTCCCGAAGGCCGGGCAGTCCTTGGCCAGCACGCATACTCCGCAGGCCGGCTTGCGGGCATGGCATACACGGCGGCCGTGGAAGATCACACGGTGGCTCAGGTCGGTCCACTCCTTGCGCTCGATCAGCTCACCGACCGCGTGCTCGACCTTGACCGGGTCCTCGAGCTCCGTCCACCGCCACCGGCGGACCAGCCTGCCGAAGTGGGTGTCGACGGTGATCCCGGGAATGCCGAAGGCGTTGCCGAGAATCACGTTGGCGGTTTTGCGGCCGACGCCGGGGAGCGTGACGAGCTCCTCCATGGTGGCGGGCACCTCGCCGTCGAATCGCTCGACGAGTTCCTGGCCCAGCCTGATCAGTGAGTTGGCCTTGTTGCGGTAGAAGCCCGTCGGCCGAACCATCTCCTCGAGCTCGGCGCGGTCGGCTTGCGCGTAGTCCTTGGCGGTCCGGTACTTCTTGAACAGGGCGGGGGTGGTCAAGTTGACGCCCCTGTCGGTGCTCTGCGCCGAGAGGATGGTCGCGACCGTCAGTTCCAGCGGGTTGGTGAAGTCGAGCTCGCAGTACACATGCGGAAATGCCTGCGCCAGTTCACGATTCATCCGTCGCGCCCGCCGGACCAGGCCCAGCTGGGTTTCCGAGTCCCACTTGCGCGCGGCGGCCCGCTTGGTGCGCTTGGCCGGCGCCGGATTATCGGCGGAAGACTCACCAACAGTCACGGATGCAAGCGTACTGAGACCGCCGACAATGGATACTGCGGACCGGTGGCGATTCGTGATCCCAGTGAGACCTTCGGCGTGTTTACTACCTCCTTGTGTCGTGGTTGCTCGTTGGCTTCATTCCAGGGTTGCTGATGCTGGCGACCTTTGGGTTGGAGCGCCTGGAAACGGGTCTCGCTCGCGACACCGTCTCGGCCGCCGATGTCGCCGAATTTCTCGAGCAGGCGCGCGCTGATGATGTACGTACGCTGGCCCGAGACGGTATGCCGATGGCACTGGACGGTATGCAACGCCGGCTACACGAGCGCGTTTCGGTTGTCGACGTTGCCGGCTGCCGAATCAGCGAAGACGAATGGACGGATTTGCCAACTCCGCTTTATCTGGACCGCGGGGCCAATCCTGAATTTCAGCCGTCTCGGCATGCCAATCGTGTGTAGCGTGGCTACGCACGAAATGACCAGCCTCTAGACTGATCTTGCAACCGGTTAGAGGTCGGCGCGCGCATGTCATATCACCCAACAGCTTAAGAGGGGCAACGTGGACGAGATCCTGGCCAGGGCCGGAATCTTCCAGGGAGTCGAGCCGAGCGCCGTATCCGCGCTGACAAAGCAGCTGCAGCCCGTCGACTTCCCACGCGGACATACCGTGTTCGCCGAGGGAGAGCCTGGCGATCGGCTGTTCATCATCATCTCGGGCAAGGTCAAGATCGGCCGCCGGTCGCCGGATGGCCGCGAGAATCTGCTCACGATCATGGGCCCGTCCGACATGTTCGGTGAGTTGTCGATCTTCGACCCGGGCCCACGGACGTCGAGCGCGACGACGATCACCGAAGTGCGTGCGGTTTCGATGGACCGCGACGCGCTGCGTGCCTGGATCGCCGATCGACCTGAGATCGCCGAGCAGCTGCTGCGCGTGCTCGCCCGCCGGCTGCGCCGCACCAACAACAACCTCGCCGACCTGATCTTCACCGACGTGCCGGGCCGCGTCGCCAAGCAGCTGCTGCAGTTGGCGCAGCGCTTCGGCACGCAGGAGGGCGGCGCACTGCGGGTGACCCACGACCTCACCCAGGAGGAGATCGCCCAGCTAGTCGGAGCGTCACGCGAAACGGTCAACAAGGCGCTGGCCGATTTCGCCCACCGCGGCTGGATCCGCTTGGAGGGCAAGAGCGTGCTGATCTCCGACAGCGAGCGCTTGGCCCGCCGCGCCCGTTAGTCAGGAGCGCAAGTAGTTGAGCTGGGCTTGAACGCTCCATTCGGCGTAGTCCCAGAGCTTCTCGTCGACGTCGGTGTAGACGTGTTCGACGATCTGCCGTGCCGACGCGTCGTCGCCAAGTGCGGCCAGCGCGTCACGAACCTGGTCCAGGCGCTCCTCGCGGTGCGCGAGATACATCGCGGTGACGGCCTCGAGGTCGTCGAGGTCGGGGCCGTGCCCGGGCAGCACCGTTCGGTGACCGAGACCCTGAAGCCGCTTCAGCGACTCTAGGTAGTCGCCGAGCGCACCGTCCTCGGCGTCGATCACCGTCGTGCCCTGACCGAGCACCGTGTCCGCAGTCAGCACGGCGTCGTCGAGCACGAACGACAGCGAGTCGGCGGTGTGACCGGGTGTGGCCATCACCTTGATCCGCAGCCCCGCGGCGTCGATGACCTCGCCGTCGGTCAACGGGCCGCCGAGGCCGCGCAGAAACCCGCTGCCCACCGCGCGGACCACAGCCCCGGTGCGGTCGACGATCTTGTCGATGGCGCCGGTGTGGTCTTCGTGCTTGTGGCTGATCAGGACCAGAGGGATCTTGCCGAGTTCGGCAATCTTGGCGATGTGCTCGTCGTCCTCGGGTCCTGGGTCGACGATCACCATCTCGTCGCTGCCTGAGGCGCGCAATACCCAGGTGTTCGTGCCGTCCAGCGTCAACAGCCCCGGGTTGTTGCACAGCAGCACCGACGCCGTATCGGTCACCGGGCGTAACAACCCGTAGGCGGGATGCTGGACGGCTTCGCTCACGCCACCTCTGCCTGATCGTCGCTCACGCGACCTCTGCCTGATCGTCGCTCACGCGACCTCTGCCTGATCGTCGCTCACGCGACCTCGACGATGAGCTCGACCTCAACGGGTGCGTTCAGCGGCAGCTCGGACACCCCGACCGCGGACCGCGCGTGTGCGCCCGCGTCGCCGAACACCTCGCCGAGAAGCAGCGAGGCGCCGTTGATGACACCGGGCTGGCCACTGAACCCCGGCGCCGATGCGACGAAGCCGACGACCTTGACGATCCGGGTGATGGAGTCGATGCCCACCAGCGAGTCGACCGCTGCAAGCGCATTGAGTACGCATATCCGCGCCAGCTCCTTGCCCTTCTCGGGGCTGACCTCTGCGCCGACCTTGCCGGTCGCCGCCATCTCGCCTGCCGCCATCGGCACCTGCCCCGCCGTGTAGACGAGGTTGCCGGTCTGCACTGCGGGGACGTACGCCGCGACGGGTTTGACGACAGGGGGCAGCTTGATGCCGAGTTCAGACAGCCGGGCCGACCAGCTCATTTCGGCCGCTTCAGGTAAGCGACGTGCTGCTCGCCGGTGGGGCCGGGCAGCACCGAGACGAGCTCCCAGCCGTCTTCCCCCCACTGATCGAGAATCTGCTTGGTGGCATGTGTCAGCAACGGGATTGTGGCGTACTCCCAACGGGTCGATTCGCTCATGTGGCTGAGCTTATCGGGCGGCCTGGAAGGCTTCGCTAGCATGCAGTGGTGGCTACCGAAGCGAACGACCGTAAGCCGGTCGGCTGGCCGTCACGGCTGACGAAGGCGCGACTGCACTTTGTCACCGGCAAGGGCGGCACCGGCAAGTCGACCATCGCGGCGTCCCTGGCACTGGCTTTGGCCGCGGGCGGCCGGAAGGTGCTGCTGGTCGAAGTCGAAGGGCGCCAAGGGATAGCGCAGCTATTCGACGTTCCGCCGCTGCCCTATCAGGAAGTGAAGATCGCGACTGCCGACGGCGGCGGGACGGTCAACGCGCTGGCGATCGACATCGAAGCGGCGTTTCTCGAATACCTGGAGATGTTCTACAACCTTGGACTGGCCGGGCGGGCCATGCGCCGCATCGGTGCCGTCGAGTTCGCCACGACGATCGCACCCGGCCTGCGTGACGTGCTGCTCACCGGGAAGATCAGGGAGATCGTCACCCGTGCGGAGAAGGGCAAGCAGCCCGTCTACGACGCCATCGTGGTCGATTCACCGCCGACGGGCCGGATCGCCCGTTTCCTCGACGTCACCAAGGCGGTGTCGGATCTTGCCAAGGGTGGGCCGGTGCATTCGCAGGCCGAAAGCGTCGTCAAGGTGCTGCACTCGGATCTCACCGCGATCCATCTGGTGACCCTGTTGGAGGCGCTGCCGATGCAGGAGACGCTGGAGGCGATCGACGAGCTGAAGGAACTCGACCTGCCGATCGGCAGCGTCATCGTCAACCGAAACATCCCCGCCTTCCTCACACCGGATGCGCTCGCCAAGGCGGCAGAGGGCGACATCGACGCCGACCAGGTGCGTGGTGATCTGACGAAGGTGGGAATCAACTTGTCCGACGATGACTTTGCGGGTCTGCTGACCGAAGCAATTGAACACGCAACCCGTATCACGGCGCGTGCCGAGAGCGCAGATCAGCTCGAAGAGATCAAGGTGCCAAGGCTCGAGTTGCCCGCCATTCCCGACGGCGTCGACCTCGGCAGCCTTTACGAGCTGGCCGAGGCACTCAACCACCAGGGCGTCAGGTGAGCGTAGCCAAACGGACCAGAGGAGCCCATCGATGAGCACCACCCCGGCTGCCCTCGACATGGCAGCGATCCTGTCCGACACATCCAACCGCGTCGTGGTTTGTTGCGGCGCAGGTGGTGTCGGCAAGACCACCACCGCCGCCGCGATGGCGCTGCGCGCCGCCGAGTACGGCCGGACGGTCGTCGTGCTGACCATCGACCCCGCCAAGCGGTTGGCTCAGGCTCTTGGGGTCAAGGACCTGGGCAACACGCCACAGCGGGTTCCGCTGGCCCCCGAGGTGCCCGGTGAGCTGCACGCGATGATGCTCGACATGCGCCGTACGTTCGACGAGATGGTGATCCAGTACTCGGGACCCGAACGCGCACAAGCGATCTTGGATAACCCGTTTTATCAGACGGTGGCCACCTCGCTCGCGGGCACGCAGGAGTACATGGCGATGGAGAAGCTCGGTCAGCTGCTGGCCGAGGACCGATGGGATCTGGTGGTCGTCGACACCCCGCCGTCACGCAACGCGCTGGACTTTCTGGACGCGCCAAAACGGCTGGGCGGCTTCATGGACAGCAGGCTGTGGAAGCTGCTGCTTGGCCCCGGCCGCGGCATCGGCAAGTTGGTGTCGGGGGCGATGGGCCTCGCGATGCGCGCGCTGTCGACGGTGCTCGGCTCGCAAATGCTCTCCGACGCCGCGGCTTTCGTGCAGTCGCTGGACGCGACGTTCGGCGGGTTCCGTGAGAAGGCCGACCGGACCTACGAGCTGTTGAAGCGGCGCGGCACCCAGTTCGTCGTGGTGTCGGCGGCGGAACCGGACGCGCTGCGCGAGGCGTCGTTCTTCGTCGACCGACTCTCCCAGGAACACATGCCGCTTGCCGGGCTGATCCTCAACCGGACCCACCCGACGCTGTCGTCACTGCACGCGGACAAGGCCGCAGAGGCCGCCGACGAGTTGGCGGCCACGGATCCTGAGTCGCTGACGGCCGCGGTGCTGAGAATCCACGCCGATCGGGCGGGGACGGCCAAGCGCGAGGTTCGGTTGCTGTCGCGGTTCACCGGCGCCAACCCGCACGTGTCGATCGTCGGCGTGCCGTCACTGCCGTTCGACGTTTCGGATCTCGAGGCGCTACGCGCCATCGCCGATCAGATCACCGGCGAAGCATCCGCGGCCTAGCCGGTATGGGGGGCTGGGGGCCTAGACGGCGCTGCGATGTTTGCGCTGGGCGGCGAAGAAGTCGGCCCAAGACACCACCTCGGGGTGCTGCTTGAGCAATGCACGGCGCTGGCGCTCGGTCATGCCACCCCACACGCCGAACTCGACTCGGTTGTCGAGGGCGTCTGCGCCGCATTCCAAGATCACCGGGCAGTGCCTGCAGATAACTGCGGCTTTGCGCTGGGCAGCGCCGCGGACGAACAACTCATCGGGGTCGGCTTGCCGGCAACGGGCTTGAGAAACCCATGCGATTCGAGCCTCGGCCTCCGCGCCGTGGACCAAACTAGTGGGAACAGAAGTGGCAGTAGTCCTGCGCGCTACGGGCCGTGTGCTCGACACCAGCGTCTCCCCTTAAGTCCAGCCGCCGTTACTTGACGACTCAGTCCTCCGGTGTAGAGCGCTTATGCGATCTACGCCACATTGCGCAGGTGTTTGTTACCTGAATCGCACTGTAGGTACAAGCTAGGTGGTCAGGGGGTATTTACGCAACAGTTTGTTTGCCCCTTTTTTGGGACAACCGTCCAGACATACCGCCGTCGTCCAAAATAACGCTTCAGTAAACCTGTTTATCCTGGCAACTTAGCCGCTGGGAAATTGCGACCGGCGACCTAGTTACTCTGTAGGGCATGCCGGAGCGCCCACCCAACCGACCGCCGGCCACGGTCACCGTCATCAAGTTGGCGTGGTGCGTTCTGTTGGCCAGTGTGGTAACTGCCGGTTTTATGTTTCCGGTCGTCGGCGGATTCGGCCTGATGTCCAACCGGGCCTCCGATGTGGTTGCTAACGGCTCGGCTCAACTCGTCGAAGGCGAGGTGCCCGGGGTTTCGACGATGGTAGACGCCAAGGGCAACGTCATCGCGTGGCTGTATTCGCAACGCCGCTTCGAGGTGCCGAGTGATCAGATCGCCGACACGGTGAAGCTCGCGATCGTCTCGATCGAGGACAAACGGTTTGCGGAGCACAATGGCGTCGACTGGAAGGGCACCCTGACGGGCCTGTCGGGCTATATGTCCGGAAACATCGATACCCGCGGCGGCTCCACCATCGAGCAGCAGTACGTGAAGAACTACCAGCTGCTGGTGATCGCGCAGACCGACGCCGAGAAGCGCGCGGCCGTCGAGACCACACCGGCCCGCAAGCTGCGCGAGATCCGCATGGCGCTGACGCTGGACAAGACATTCACCAAGCCCGAGATCCTCACCCGCTATCTGAACCTGGTGTCGTTCGGCAACAATGCGTTCGGCGTCCAGGATGCCGCGCAGACCTACTTCGGCATCAACGCCTCCGAGTTGAACTGGCAGCAGGCCGCCCTGCTGGCGGGCATGGTGCAGTCCACCAGCACGCTGAACCCGTACACGAACCCCGAGGGTGCGCTGGAACGTCGCAACCTGGTGCTCGACACCATGATCGACAACATTCCGCAGGAGGCCGACGCGCTGCGCGCGGCCAAGGAGCAGCCGCTGGGCATCCTGCCGCAGCCGCAGGAGCTGCCGCGCGGGTGCATCGCCGCGGGCGACCGTGCGTTCTTCTGCGATTACGCGCTGGACTACCTGGCCCGCGCGGGCATCAGCAAGGAGCAGGTGGCACGGGGCGGCTACCTGATCAAGACGACGCTCGATCCCGACGTGCAGGCGCCGGTGAAGGGCGCGATCGACGGCATCGCGAGCCCCGACATACAAGGCATCGCCAGCGTCATGAGCGTCGTCAAACCGGGCAAGGAGTCCCATCCGGTACTGGCGATGGCCAGCAACCGCACCTACGGCCTGAACCTCGACGCGGGCGAAACCATGCAGCCGCAACCCTTCTCACTCGTTGGCGACGGCGCGGGTTCGGTCTTCAAGGTCTTCACCGTTGCCGCCGCTCTCGATATGGGCATGGGCATCAACGCGCAGTTGGATGCGCCGAGCCGGTTCGAGGCCAAGGGCCTCGGCAGCGGCGGCGCGAGGGGATGCCCGCCTGCGACGTGGTGCGTGCAGAACGCCGGGAACTACCGCGGCTCGATGAACGTCACCGACGCGCTGGCCACCTCGCCGAACACCGCGTTCGCCAAGCTCATCTCGCAGGTCGGGGTGCAGCGCACGGTCGACATGGCGGTCAAGCTCGGCCTGCGGTCCTACGCGCTGCCCGGCACCGCCCGCGACTACGACCCAGAGAGCAACGAGAGCCTCGCCGACTTCGTCAAGCGACAGAATCTCGGCTCGTTCACGCTGGGCCCGATCGAGGTCAACGCCCTCGAACTGTCCAACGTCGCCGCGACCCTGTCGTCAGGCGGCGTCTGGTGCCCGCCCAACCCGATCGACAAGGTCTTCGACCGGCAAGGCACCGAGGTGTCGGTGACCACAGAAACCTGTGAGCAGGTGGTTCCCGAGGGCCTGGCCAACACGTTGGCCAACGCATTGAGCAAGGACGACGCAGGTGCTGGCACGGCGGCGGGCTCGGCTGGATCGGTCGGGTGGAACCTGCCGATGTCAGGCAAGACCGGAACCACGGAGGCGCACCGCTCGTCCGGTTTCCTCGGCTTCACCAACACCCTCGCGGCCGCCAACTACATCTACGACGACTCCCCCGAACCCGGCGAGTTGTGCTCATTTCCCTTGCGCCAATGCGGATCCGGGGATTTATTCGGCGGCAACGAGCCTGCCCGCACCTGGTTCACCGCGATGAAACCCATCGCCAACAACTTCGGTTCAGTGGCGCTGCCGCCCACCGATCCCCGCTTCGTCGACGGAGCCCCGGGCAGCCGAGTGCCCGGCGTCTCCGGCATGGATCAGAACCTGGCGCGCCAGCGGCTCAAGGAGGCCGGCTTCCAGGTGGCCGACCAGGCCACCTCCGTCAACAGCGCGTCGTCGTACGGCACCGTGGTCGGCACATCGCCTGCGGGGCAGACCGTGCCGGGCTCGATCATCACCCTCCAGATCAGCAACGGCATCCCGCCGCCACCACCGCCGCCGCCTGCCGGGATTCCTGGCCTGCCGCCGATCGCGGGCTCCACGGTGGTGCAGATCCCCGGCCTGCCGCCGATCACCGTTCCTGTGCTCGGCCCGCCGCCACCGGCAGCGCCGCCACCTCCGTAAACGACGGGGTCTAGGTAACGCACAGCGGGTGAGAAGCGGTGTCGGCAGCCGACGAGCAGTAGGCTGCCAGTCATGCCCGCCGCTTCGACACTGAAGAAATCCACGGCCGTGGCCGCCGGCACGCTCGCGGCCGGTATCGGCTACGCGTCGATCATCGAGCGGAACGCGTTCGTGACGCGCGAGATCACCATGCCCGTGCTGACGCCGGGTTCGACGCCATTGCGCGTGCTGCACATCAGCGACATCCACATGCGGCCCAACCAGAAGCGCAAGCAGGCTTGGCTGCGCGAGCTGGCGAGCCTGCAACCGGATCTGGTCGTCAACACCGGTGACAACCTGGCTCACCCGAAAGCGGTGCCCGCCGTCGTGCAGACACTGGGCGACTTGCTCTCTGTGCCGGGCGTTTTCGTGTTTGGCAGCAACGACTACTTCGGGCCGCGGCTGAAGAACCCGGCCAATTACCTGACCAACCGGTCGCACCGCGCGCACGGTCAGCCGCTGCCGTGGCAGGACCTGCGTGCCGCCTTCACCGAGCGGGGCTGGCTCGACATGACCCACACCCGCCGGGACTTCGAGGTGGCCGGGCTGCGAATCGCCGCGGCGGGCGTCGACGACCCGCATCTCAAGCGCGACCGCTACGAGACGATCGCCGGGCCCACCGACCCGACCGCGAACTTGCGGCTGGGCCTGACACACTCGCCGGAGCCCCGCGTCCTCGACCGGTTCGCCACCGACGGCTATCAACTCGTGATGGCCGGCCACACCCACGGCGGTCAGCTCTGCCTGCCGTTCTACGGCGCCATCGTCACCAACTGCGACCTTGACCGGTCGCGGGCCAAGGGGGCGTCGCGCTGGGGCGCCAACATGGCGCTGCACGTCTCGGCCGGCGTCGGCACCTCGCCGTTCGCTCCGCTGCGGTTCTGCTGCAGGCCCGAGGCGACGCTGTTGACGTTGGTGGCCACCCCGACCGGCGGTCGCGACGCGGGAACGCGGGTGGGCCAATCCCACCCGACCGCCGCCGTGCGGTGACTGACGCGCCCTCGAGCGCGGCCCGGAGCCAACCACGCGAGTGGGTGGACAATGCGGTTCGTTTGATCGAGGCCGATGCCAGGCGCAGCGCCGATACGCACCTGCTGCGCTACCCACTGCCGTCGGCATGGTGCGACGGCGTCGATCTCGAGCTGTATCTCAAGGACGAGTCCACCCACATCACGGGCAGCCTGAAGCATCGGCTGGCCCGATCGCTGTTCCTCTACGCGCTGTGCAACGGATGGATCGGTGAGAACGCCACCGTCATCGAAGCGTCGTCGGGCTCGACGGCGGTCTCCGAAGCGTATTTCGCTGCGCTGCTCGGTCTGCCGTTTATCGCGGTGATGCCATCGTCGACGAGCGCATCTAAAATCAAGCTCATCGAATCACAAGGCGGCCGTTGCCATTTCGTGGCTGACTCGTCTCAGGTGTACGCCGAGGCGGAGCGGTTGGCCGACGAGACGGGCGGGCACTATCTGGACCAGTTCACCAACGCCGAACGGGCGACAGACTGGCGCGGCAACAACAACATCGCCGAGTCGATCTATGTGCAGATGGGCCAGGAGGCGCATCCGATCCCGGAGTGGATCGTCGTCGGTGCAGGCACCGGCGGGACGAGCGCGACCATCGGCCGCTTCATCCGCTACCGCCGTTACCCCACCCGGTTGTGCGTGGTCGACCCGGAGAACTCGGCGTTCTTTCCCTCGTATGCGCAGCGCCGCGGCGACGTCGTCACCGGGTTGTCGTCACGGATCGAAGGAATCGGCCGGCCACGGGTGGAACCGTCGTTTCTGCCCGACGTGGTGGACCGGATGATGACGGTGCCGGACGCCGCTTCGATCGCGGCAGCGCGCCACGTGAGCACCGTACTCGGCCGACGGGTCGGACCGTCGACCGGGACGAATCTGTGGGGTGCGTTCCACCTGCTGGCCGAGATGCTCGCCGAAGGGCGCAGTGGGTCGATCGTGACGCTGATCGCCGACAGCGGCGACCGCTACACCGACACCTATTTCAGTGACGAGTGGCTGGACAGCGCCGGGCTCGACCCGTCAGCGGCCGCGGCCAGGCTCGTCGAGTTCGAGCGGTCGGGCCGCTGCCCCTGATCGTCGGAGTCCCGGGTAAGGGGCCCGTCGGAGGTCAGAAACAGCCACAGCGCAGCCAGGGCGAAGAAACCCACATAGATTGAGGCTCCCAACCCAGTCATCGCGTCCCTCACTTCAACCGATATGCGGCTATTTGCCGTCATTCTGCATAACGACACCGACAATCCAGATCCATCCCGCGGCGTGGCGTGACCTACGTCGCCAAATCGTGTCCATTCGCTGATGGCTCGGTGCGACTGTGGCCCTGGTTATCGATTTGGCGGCACGCCTGGGCGGTGCGATACGCTGTCGTGGCTTCACGCGGGGTGTGGCGCAGCTTGGTAGCGCGCTTCGTTCGGGACGAAGAGGTCGTGGGTTCGAATCCCGCCACCCCGACAGCAGAAGGTGCAGGTCACATCAGTGGCCGGTGGCTACAGCGTTCGGGTGGGTACGCAGCGGGTACGCAGCAGACTTGATCGCAGCGTCCAAGTTGGTCCGCTACGCCGTCGAGATCCTCGTCGAACAGGTCGGCGTAGACGTTCAGCGTCATCGACGCTTTAGCGTGCCCGAGCATCCGCTGCACAGCCTTCACATTGGCCCCGGCGCTGACCGCCAAGCTGGCCGCGGTATGCCGCAGATCGTGCGGAGATGATCGCCGGGAACGCGTCATCGTCGCGCTTGCAGCGCTTCCACCGCGGGCGCGCATACCCGCGTCCGGTAGTTCGAGACGCGCAGCACCCGCCGCGCACATCGGTGAACACCAGAGCGTCACGGCCCTTGCCCACCGTCAGCGCCGACAGCTCGTCGGCCAACGCCGCCGGGAACGGCACCGAGCCGCGCTCCCAGGTCTTGGTGTGCTCCACACCAACCACTCGATGTCGGTGACCGACCGGGATCACGTTCACCCGCCGTCGCGATTTCAGCCTGGACGCAACTGCGGCCATTACGCGCGTCGTCGTTCAAAACTTGGTGAGCATCAGCGATCTGCGACCGCAGTGCAGCGAGGACAACGCGCTGACCGGCTGCGATGTTGCGGTCGCGGCCGCTGCTGCCGCAGCGGCGCTTGCCAGATCCTGTCGTCTCGCGCTCTTCGATCGTGTCCTCGGTAGACAACAGCGGGGTCCGCCAACCGCGCAAGTGACATGCATCAATTGTCGCGCAGTCTTCGAGGCCCTTCAGCGGGAACTTCACCACTACAGACCGCACCAACGCAGCCGCCGACCGCCCAGCGGCCTTGAAGAGGTCGTGGGTTCGAATCCCGCCACCCCGACAGCATCGGAGCAGGTCAGAGCCGCAACTGGTGGCTATGGTCCACGGACGGTCCGCAGTGGGTCCGCAGCAGATTCGATCGCCGCATCCAGCCGGTCCGCTACGCCGTCCAGATCCTCGTCGAACAGGTGGGCGTAGACGTTCAGCGTCATCGGCCTTGCGGCACTTGGCCACCGCGGGCGCGCATACCCGCGTCCGGTAGTTCGAGACGCGCCGCCGCGCACATCGGTGAACACCAGAGCGTCACGGCCCTTGCCCACCGTCAGCGCCGACACGCTCAACGATCAGCCGACGAGCGAACACATTGGTACGGGCGTTAGCGTGAGACACAAGGACCTCCTACGGGTGAATGCCAGACACATCCACTCCGTCAGGAGGTCCTCCTTCTTTCAAGCAGCACGCCGTCAACAACCTCGCGGGTCACGACAACACTGTGGCGACCTTCCTCATCGCTGCTGCCGCATTAGTAATGGCTGAGGTACGACTGGTAGAGGCGGTTGTACTGAGGACAGTAATTGGCGATCGCATAGCCAATACCCGTCTTCAGCTGCGTACGGTTGAGGTTCGTCTGGGTGTTCCAGACCGACACCATGGCCCAGATCGTGTTGCGCCGCGGATCAGCGTCGAGCTCGTAGCAGATGTCGTTCGCCAACGCGTCGCCGGACTCCTGGACACCGTGGGCAGTAAGCAACGACCGCGTCCTGCACATGCAACGCGGCGGTGCTCATCGTGTAGCTGGGGGCGCGCTTGCGCAGGGCAATCGCCTGCCTCTGTTCACTGGATATACCCTCAGCGATGCGCGCGCAGATGCCGGTCGCGTAACTGATCGCCTCCGAGGTATTGACGACCTGGATGCCGTGCTTCTTCAGCGCCCAGACGAAATAATCGTCGTTGCTGTCGGCTTGCGCAGATACGGCTGTGGCTATTGCAGCTGTAGCGGCGAGTAGCCCGCCACCAGCTTCTGGCGCGTCATCAGCCGACACTGCCCGGTGTACCGACCGGAACCTGCACACCCACCCAGTTGCACGGCGTCCAGGTCCGCCACGCGACCAGCGCGCACTGCTGCTGGGGACTGAGCGGCGGCGCACACGGCGGCGTCCCGGGCCCTCCACACACGGCAGGGTCGGCCGACGCGGCACCCACACCCACACAACCGCCAACGCTGATCGAGGCCGCCACGGCCCCGCTCATCAGTAACCGTTTCAACATTGTCAAGCCCTGCCTTCCATGGTTCATGTGCCTGCAATAACAGGAAATAAGCAGCAACAATATCATCAATATGGTAACAATATCCGAGTGATACGCCTCACAACAGGACCGATGGCAAGACTGGCGAACAGGGGACTTCCGCCGGTCGCCACCACCAAATTCCCCACGGTTTGTCGGACGTGGCCACCTGGGGTTCTGACACGCTAAAAGCCCACCCACCAGCGGAGACGGGGAGGGGCCATGAGGCGGTGACGCGGTGACGGCGGGCAGCGGTGAGAGCTACCGCGCCGCGCGCGTTTGCCTCAACGCTGACCAAGCGTAGGGGGTTCGCCGAGGATTATCTGGGGCAACGACCACGGAAGTTACTTCCACTTTCCGGTCATCGATTAGAAAGGAAAGGAGACTACGACTGGACATTTCCGCCCACGGTGCGTCATGATCGGTCTATGGATCTGGTACGGCTTGGCCACCACATCGTGGGTCGGCGCGTCACGCTGGGCTACCACACCCGCACCGACCTGGCCGATCACCTTCCATTCACCGTGCGCACCCTGTCCGACATCGAGAACGGGGTACGGAAGGCCGCCCCGGCTACCTACGCCATGCTGGAAAACAAGCTGGCGTGGGCCCCCGGAAGCATCGACGCCATCCTGACGGGCGGGGAGCCCAAGGAACTCGTGGTCCAGCTGCGCCGCGACAGCCTCGAACGTCAATGCGAGGTGCCCACCACCGAAGCTCTTTCTCGGGCATCCACCGAGGAGCTGCTGCTGGAGCTGCGTAGTCGTATCATCCGGCCGCGCGACAGACGCCGGGATGGCTGGGATTGGGCGGACAACCTCGAGGCTTAGGACTGGTCGGGGCAGGGCTGGCAGGTTTGACCGGCAAGGACACAGGGAATCAGATGCCATGTGACGATGGCATCACCCAAGCTTGAGCCTGCGCTGCCCTGCGCCGGGGGGCCTATCTCGTCGACCGTACTTGCCCTGCTGGCCGGTCGGCCATCACGTCCGTCGTCCAGCTGTGTCGCGGCGCCGGTTGGCGATGCCGACCCTTATGGCCTCGATCTTCACCTGGCGCTGTATGTCTGCTACGAGCTGCACTACCGCGGGTTCGCAGGCGTCGATCCCCGCTGGGAGTGGAACCCGGCGCTGTTGGCTTTGCGAAGCCAACTCGAGGACGCATTCCTCGACGCCGTCCGCCGCGATGTCGGCGACGTCGGAGCCGACGAACGCGCCGAAGCCGAGATGGACGCGCTGTGCGTCGAGGAGGTCGACGGCACCGGGCCGTCGTACTACCTGCGCGACCAAGGCACCTGGGAGCAGATGCAGGAGTACTTCGTGCATCGATCGCTGTACCACCTCAAGGAGGGCGATCCGCACGCGTGGGCCATCCCGAGGCTCACGGGACAGGCCAAGGCATCATTCGTCGCCATTGAGTTCGACGAGTACGGCGGCGGCAGCGGCGGCCGGGCGCATCAGCAGCTCTTCGCCGACCTCATGGAAGCCGCCGGGCTGGATTCGTCCTACCTCGGATACCTCGACGCGGTGCCCGCCGAGTCGCTCGCTTCGGTCAACCTCATGTCGATGTTCGGGTTGCACCGGGAGTTGCGGGGCACTGCGATAGGACACTTCGCGTCGACCGAGATCACGTCGCCGCCCGGTTCGCGCCGGCTGGTGGACGCCCTGCAGCGGATGGGCGCACCCGAGCCGTGCGTTCACTTCTATGCCGAACACGTCGAGGCCGACGCCGTGCACGAGCAGGTGGTAAGAGTCGACGTGGTGGGCGACCTGGTCGCCGCGGAACCTCAGCTCGATCGTGACGTCGTATTCGGCATCAGAGCAAGGGATTTCGTGGAAGAACGCCTGGCCGCGCACATGATGGACTGCTGGACGTCCGGCCGATCGTCGCTACGCAGACCGCTGAACTGATCGGGGTTCGCCTCGCTGACACCTGCGATGGCTGGTGTCGCACAGCGGATAGTTCTTGGAGCGGCGACATGTACAGATCGCCACCATGAAGCGATCGGATTCGACGACCCTACCGTCCGGCATCTCGATGCGCACCGGCCCCTCCACCATTACCGGTCCGGACGGAACCACCCGCACAATGCGGGCCTCATCGTTGCTCATGCCTTATCCGCTCTGATCACCACCAGCTCCTCTTCCCGACGACCCGGGTCGAGTCGGCCGGTGTCTTCGAGCCATTGCGCCCGCGCCGTCAGCACTGGGCCGAACGGAATCCACTGCCACGCAAAGATTTCAGCGTCAAGGCCACAGCTGGCCAGCGCCGCCAACGTCTTGCGGGGCTCTGCGAACTCGGACTGCACGAGCAGCATCGTGCCACCGTCGGCCAGTAGGTTCCACACCGATGCGCAGAGCGGGTCGAGAACAAGCCGCCCGTCGTAGCCGGCGTCCCAGGCCCGGGACGGCCCGATATCCGAAGGCAGCTCGAGACACTTGATGCTCGGATCATGCGGTACGTAAGGCGGGTTGCAGACCACCAAGTCATACGGGCCGAACTCCACGGCGCGTGCCCACGAGCCCAGATGCACATCCACCTCGACGCCTACCGTCGACACTTGTTGACGCGCGAAATGGACTGCACGCGAGCATATGTCGAAGGCGCTCACCTTCGATGCCCCGTGCTCAGCTGCGGCAATCGCGACAACTCCGCTGCCCGTGCACAGGTCTGCGACCCGCCGGGCGCGTGCAAGGCCGGTCTTATCCATGACATCGATCAGCAGTTGGGAATCTTCCTGCGGCGTATAGACGACCGGAGCATCCCAGTTGTCGTGGGCAGTGGTCAACATCGGCCCCTTCGAGCGTGAACGTCAGTGGTCAAGCTCTGAATCAATGCCCAAATATCGGCCGCGTTAAACCAGCGCCGCGCGCCGAATGGTCAGTCGGTCGGCTCCTGATCGGGCTCTGCGACGTCGGGCGCAACCTCGCGGGTCGCCATGCCGCCGTCGCGGTCCTGATCCGTCGGCCCGGGCCGACCGCCCTTCGGCTCCTTGGCGTCTTCGTCGTCGTAGATTCCTTTACCGCGCGTCATGGCACGCCTCCCTTGTCCCTGGGGAAGCTACCCGCGAATCCCGCCTTTCAACCGCACCGCCCGGGCATATGCTGCGGACCCCCAACTCCGGTCAAAGGCACCGCCGATACCCGAGCGTGCAGGCATCAAACGATTTGTCTCAGGCGGATTCGCTTCGCAACTTCTCCAGGAGCGATCCCGCCGCCTCTTTGAGAAACAGGTCCTGGCCCTCATCACCGATCTGTACCAATGCGACGTCGGTGAAGCCCGCTTCCCAGTACTCGCGGACGGCGTCGACTATCGCATCAAGGTCCGGACCGCACGGGATGGATTCGGCGACGTCGTGCGGCTTGACGAACTGCGTCGCACCGTCGAAGCCGGCCGTGGTCGGTAGGTCGGCGTTGACCGCCCATCCGCCTGCGAACCAACGGAATTGATCGTGTGCGCGCGCAATCGCCGCGTCGCGATCGGGGTCCCAGCAGATCGGAATCTGGCCGATCACGCGGACATCGCCGGGCAGGCCGGTTGCTCGGCGTGCGTCGTGCCACGAGGCGACCAGATCCTTGTTGGGCTCGACGGCGATCAAATGGTCGGCAAGGGGCGCGAACATCTCAACCGAGCGATCTCCCGACACCGCAACGGCAATGGGGACGGGAGTTTCCGGGACATCCCAGATACGGGCCGAGTCCACCTCGAAATGCTCGCCCGTCCAGTCGATGAGCTCACCGGTCCACAGTTCGCGAATGATCTGAATCGCTTCTTTGAGCATCTCCTGCCGTCGCGCGACGGTCGGCCACCGCTTTCCGACGACGTGCTCGTTGAGGTTCTCGCCGCTTCCGACGCCGAGGGTGAACCGGCCGTCGGCGAGTATCTGCAAGGTCGCCGCCTTCTGGGCCACGACCGCCGGGTGGTACCGCATCGTCGGGCATGTGACGTAAGTAAGCAGTTCGACCTGCTCGGTTGCGTGTGCCACCGCGCCCAGCACCGTCCACGCGTACGGCGCATGCCCCTGCGACGACAGCCACGGGAAGTAATGGTCGCTGGACACTTCGAAGTCAAAACCTGCGTGTTCGGCCGAAACGGCGTAACGGACAAGCTCTTTGGGCCCGCTCTGTTCGGTCATCAGGGTGTAGCCAAAACGCGTCATGGCACCTGGTTACCCGGGTGTTGGACGCCGAAACGGCTACCCCACTACAGCCGGACCTTGACGGCAGCCGACAGTCGCGCGCCGTCGGCCTTGCCCGCGGCGATCGCGGCAGCGGCCTTCATCACCTGGCCCATCTGTCTTACCCCGGGGGCTTCGCCGATCTCCTCTGCGACCTGGGCGATGGCGGTGTCGACCACGTCGGCAAGTTCCGCTTCAGTCAGTGGCGTCGGCAGGTACTCGTCGATGATGCGAGCTTCGGCATGCTCGGTGGCCGCCAGCTCACCGCGACCGTTTTGTGTGTAGATCTCCGCCGATTCGCCACGCTTCCTGGACTCCCTTGCGAGCACCTTGATCACGTCGCTGTCGGACAGTTCACGCGACAGTTTGCCAGAGACCTCTTCGGTCTGGATGGCCGACAACAACATCCGCAGCGTTGCGGTGCGCAACCGGTCCTGCGACTTCATCGCAGCGGTCAGGTCTGCACGCAACCGGTCCTTGAGTTCGGACATGACGCAAACGCTACGCCGTCGTGCCGGCGTCCTCGCCGACGAACCGCGCGTCGACCGCCGCCGACACCTCGATGTCCTCCGGTACGAGCTCGACGTCGGAAACGCCGGGGGCAGCCGCGGCGACCGCGCGCATGTGGGCGGCACCCCCACCCCTCTCGGGATGCAAGCCGTCACCGAGCATTCCGGCGTCGGCGATGGCGACCGGCCGGATCTTGCCGAGCCCGAGGGCATCTGCGTACTGCTGCGCACGGAGGACCGCATCTTCGACGGCGCGAAAGCGGGCCTGGCGCTGCATCTCCGTGCGCCGCTTCGACGTCAGCGTCCACTCGACGCTGGCGACCCTGAACCCGTCGGTGGTCGCGACGTGCTGACCCACCCACCGCGACAGCGCGGAGAAATCGCGGAACTTCACCTCGATGCCGACGCTCGCATGATGCACGAGCGGCAATTGGATGCCGTCCGTGTTCCACGGCCGCGTCGACCAGGTTCGCAGTTGCTGTGCCGACCACCAGGTCACCGGGCCGTGGTCGCCGCTCTTGAGCGGAGTCACGGACGCCTTGACGGCCTCCAGGTCGCGGGCCACGCGGTCGTAAACCGGTTCCATCGCCGGGCCCTCAAAGGCAATGGTGGCGTGCACTGTCCCGCGTTCGGGCGCCTGAAAGGCCATGAACGTTCCCCGCACGGTGATCTCTGTCGGCATGCGGCCACCGTAGCGCCGGCGACCGGCGGCACCGCTACGCGCCACCGGCCCACGTTGTCAATTTTGCCGGTGATCGACAGGATGGTGGCCATGATCAACCCCGGGTACCCACCGCCGGGCTACCCACCGCCTGGGTACCCCCACTACCCGCCGCCCGGATATCAGCCCTACCCTCCGCCCGGCTACCAGGGCTATCCGCCCGCCGGCTACTCCGGATACGCACCGCCCGGTTACCCTCCGCCGGGCTATTTCATGGGCCCGCCCGCGCCGCCCGCAATCAAGCCCGGTGTCATCCCGCTTCGGCCGCTTTCCCTGACCGACATCCTCAACGGCGCGTTCGCCTACATCCGGACCAATCCCAAGGCGACGTTAGGCCTGACGACGGTCGTCGTGGTGATCGCCCAGATCATCGGGCTGATACTGCAGATCGGGCCGTTGGCCGCGATGGGCGAACTCGGGGTGCTGAGGGGGGAGGAAGCGTCGACGGCCGCGGCACTGGGATCGTCGGCCTCCGGCATCGCGAGTACGGTCACCACCCTGCTGTCGTCGGTTCTCCTCAGCGGCATGCTCACCGTCATCGTGGGACGCGCGGTGTTCGGTGCGGGCATCACCATCGGCGAGGCATGGCAACGCGTCCGTGGGCGACTGCTACCCCTGATCGGCTACACCCTGCTGTGGCTTCTCGCGGTCGTCGTCCCCGTCTTCGTCGTGGTGTTGGTCGTCGCCGTCGCCGCGTCGCTCAGCGGCCCGGTGGCGTTCGTCATCGCCATCCCGCTCGGACTCGGCTTGATCGCCCTGCTCGCCTACCTCTGGACGGTGCTGAGTTTCGCTCCCCCGCTGATCGTGTTGGAGGGCCAGGGCGTCTTTTCCGCCATCAAGCGGTCGATAGCACTGGTGAAGGGCGACTTCTGGCGGGTCCTCGGAATCCGGCTGTTGGCCACGATCGTCGCGGGCGTCGTCTCCGTGGCGGTGGGAGTGCCGTTCAGCCTCACCGGCGAAATCCTCTTGCTGACTTCCGAATCCACTACAAAGACTTTGATCGCTCTGGTGCTGGTTGCCATCGGCGGCGCGATCGGGCAGATCATCACCGCGCCGTTCGCGGCGGGCGCGGTGGTGCTGCTCTACACCGATCGCCGCATCCGCGCCGAGGCGTTCGACTTGGTGTTGCAGACCGGCGCTGCGATCGCGACACCTGGCGCGGCACCTGACTCGACCGACCATTTGTGGCTCACCCGGCAGCCCTGACGTGCCCGCAATCGACATCGACCGGGACGCCGCCCATGAGGCGGCGCAGCGTGAACTCGCAAAGCCGATCTACCCGAAAGCGTCTCTGACCGAGCGTTTCTCGGAGTGGCTGCAGGACCTGCTCTACCGCATCGCACAGGAGGGGTCGTCGCTGCCTGGCGGCTGGTTCACCATCACCGTGCTGCTGATCATCCTGGCGGCTGCGATCGTGGTCGCGGTGCGAGTCGCGCGGCGGACGATGCGCACCAACCGCGGCGGCGAGCACGCACTCTTCGACGCGCACGAACTGACCGCGGCTCAGCATCGTGCGACCGCTGAACAGTATGCAACGCAGGGCAATTGGGCCGCTGCCATCCGTCATCGCCTCAGGGCCATCGCACGCCAACTCGAGGAAGACGGCGTGCTCAATCCGGTGCCCGGCCGCACGGCGACCGAACTCGCCAAGGACGCCGGGGCGGCGATGCCGGACTTGGCAGGCGAATTGGCGCAAGCCGCAAACGCTTTCAACGACGTCACCTACGGCGAGCGCCCCGGTACGGAGCCCGGCTACCGGATGATCACAGACATTGATAACCGGCTGCGGTCCCATGGCCCGGCCAGAGCCAGCACACCGGTTCTTCCGGCGACCACCGACACGTGGACGGCGGTGCGGTGACGGCCATCGGAACGGCCGTCGCACCGACGGTCAAACAGCGCTTGCGGGCAGGCCGCTGGATCATTCTGGCGGTGGTGGTCGTCGTGGTCGTCGCCACCGTCTCCGTGAGCCTGACGGCACCCAGGCCCGGCGGCCGAATGGACCCTGCCGCAACGTCCTCCGCGGGCGCCCATGCTTTGGTGACGTTGCTGCGCGACCACGGCGTCGACGTGATAGTCGCCGACGATATCGATACGGTCGAACGGGAGGCACGGCGCGACGCCTTGGTGATCACCGTGCAGATGTTCCACCTCGTCAACGAGGACGTGCTGCGCAGGCTAGCGGGTGTGCCGGGCGACAGACTTCTCGTCGAGCCGGTATCGCGCACCAGGGAGATTCTCGCTCCGGAGATTCGCCGCGACGCGGCGGGCAGCGCCGGCGCCGCGCCGGATTGCGACCTACGAGAGGCCACGCGGGCCGGGGATGCGCAGTTCGGCTCGAGTGACACCTTCGAGGCGTCCGGCGATGTGTCCCTGACGCGGTGCTACAAGGGCGCGGTGGTCCGCTACACACAAGACGGCCGCACCGTCACAGTCGTGGGTAGCGCCGACTTCATGACCAATTCCGGCCTGTTGAAGCAGGGCAACGCCGCGCTGGCGATGAACCTGGCCGGAACGCAACCGCGTGTCATCTGGTACGCGCCGCAACACAGCGAGGGAGAATCGTCCGGCAGCGCGTCGATCGTCGAACTAATTCCCCCCCAAGTGATTTGGATTGTTTTCCAGCTCTGCCTGGTGGTGCTGTTGCTTGCGATGTGGAAGGGCCGACGGATCGGCCCTCTTGTCGCCGAACAGCTTCCCGTGGTCGTGCGCGCATCGGAAACCGTCGAGGGCCGCGGTCGACTCTACCGGTCGCGGCGTGCCGGCGACAGCGCCGCCGATGCGCTGCGCACTGCGACCCTGCAACGGCTGCTGCCCCGGCTGGGGCTCGGTCCCAACGCCGACCATGTGGCCATCGTGCAGACCGTCGCGCAGCGAACTGGCCAGGATCCCAACATCATCGGCCATGCGCTGTTCGGTCCGCCGCCAGTCACCGACACCGAACTGGTAAACCTTGCCCACGCGCTCGACGACATCGAAAGGCAGGTCGCACACTCGTGACTCAGTCCTTAGGTCAGGACACCGGAGCCGCACCGGCGGCGACATCGGACACCGCACGAAACGCTCTGTTGGCGTTGCGCAACGAGATCGCCAAGGTGGTCGTCGGTCAGGACGCCGTCGTGAGTGGCCTCGTGGTCGCCCTCCTGTGCCGTGGCCACGTGCTGCTCGAGGGAGTGCCCGGCGTCGCCAAGACCTTGCTGGTCCGAACGCTCGCCGCCGCACTGCAATTGGAGTTCAAACGGGTCCAGTTCACCCCTGACCTGATGCCCGGCGACATCACCGGCTCGCTGGTTTACGACACTCACACCGCCGAGTTCCAGTTCCACGCCGGACCCGTCTTCACAAATCTGTTGCTGGCCGACGAGATCAACCGAACACCACCGAAGACCCAGGCGGCCCTGCTCGAAGCGATGGAGGAACGTCAGGTCAGCGTCGAGGGCCAGCCGCGGCCGTTGCCCGATCCCTTCATCGTCGCCGCCACGCAGAACCCCATCGAGTACGAGGGCACCTACCAACTACCGGAGGCGCAGCTCGACCGGTTCCTGTTGAAGCTCACCGTGCCGCTGCCGCCCCGCGATCAAGAGATCGCGATACTGGACCGGCACGCCCGCGGCTTCGACCCGCGTGACCTGTCCGCTGTTCGACCCGTCGCAGGCGCAGCGGAGCTGGCCGCCGGACGTGCGGCGGTTCGTGAGGTTCTGGTGGCCGACGAGGTGCTCGGTTACATCGTCGACATCGTCGGCGCCACAAGGCATTCACCATCGCTGCAGCTCGGTGTCTCTCCACGCGGTGCTACGGCGCTACTGGCCACCGCCCGGTCGTGGGCGTGGCTGTCGGGCCGCAACTACGTGACACCCGACGATGTCAAGGCGATGGCGCGCTCGACGCTGCGGCACCGCGTCTCGCTGCGTCCAGAAGCCGAACTGGAGGGCGCCAACCCCGACGGTGTGCTCGACGGTATTCTGGCAGCCGTCCCGGTCCCACGATAGTGGTTCTCACCGGCCGCGCCGGCCTGGTTGCACTGATCTGTGTCCTGCCGATCGCGCTATCACCCTGGCCCGCAACGGCGTTCATCACCCTGCTTGCCCTGCTGGCGGTTGCGGTGGCGGCGGATGTGGTGTTGGCCGCAAGTACCCGTCAGGTGAGGTTCACCCGATCCGGCGAAACCGCCTCGCGACTCGGACAACCCGTAGCCGCCACGCTGACGATCGAGAATGCGGGCCGACGCCGGCTGCGCGGCCAGGTCAGAGATGCCTGGCCGCCGAGCGCCCGAGCGGAGCCACGCACCCACACTGTGAACTTGGTTGCAGGGCAGCGCATTCAAGTAGACACCTGGTTGCAGCCGGTGCGCAGGGGCGACCAGCGGTCGGCGTTGGTCACCGCCCGCTCGATCGGTCCGCTCGGCCTTGCGGGCAGGCAGAACTCGCATCGGGTGCCATGGCAGATCCGGATCCTGCCGCCGTTCTTGTCACGTAAGCACCTGCCGTCGCGGCTGGCCAAGCTACGCGAGTTGGACGGCGCGGTTCCGGTGCTGATCCGCGGCCAGGGCACCGAATTCGATTCTCTGCGTGAATATGTCATCGGTGACGATGTTCGGTCTATCGACTGGCGCGCCACCGCGCGTCTGGCCGACGTCATGGTGCGCACGTGGCGACCCGAACGCGACCGTCGCGTCGTGATCGTGTTGGACACCGGCCGCACATCGGCGGGCCGCGTCGGTGTCGATCCCACACAGGCCGACCCCGGCGGGTGGCCGCGGCTGGACTGGTCGATGGACGCGGCGCTGCTGTTGGCCGCGTTGGCATCCCGGGCCGGTGACCACGTCGACTTCCTCGCCCACGACCGGATCAGCCGGGCAGCGGTGTTCAACGCGTCCCGCACCGAACTGCTCGCACAATTGGTCAATGCGATGGCCCCGCTGGAGCCTGCGCTGGTGGAGTCGGACGCCACGGCGATCGTGGCCGCCGTGCAGCGCCGCGTCCGTCGGCGTGCGCTGGTGGTGTTGATGACGGACCTGAACGCGTCGGCACTCGACGAGGGTCTGATGACCGTGCTGCCGCAGCTGTCGGCCAGACATCAAGTGCTGGTGGCCGCCGTCGCCGATCCGCGGGTCGATCGCCTCGCCGAAGGTCGTTCCGACGCCGCCCAGGTGTACGACGCAGCAGCCGCGGAGCGGTCCCGCAACGACCGCCGCGGCATCGCCTCGCGGTTGCGCCGCCACGGAGTCGACGTCGTCGATGCACCACCGGAGGAGTTGGCGCCTGAGCTGGCCGACCATTACCTGGCCATGAAGGCCACCGGTCGCCTCTAGGTCAGCCGGTCGGAACGACGTCGGGCGCGTCGTCGATATCCCCGGTCTCTTTCGCGGCGACGGCCTTGCGGCCGAAATGAATGATGTAAGCCAGGAAGCCGACCTCGGCGAGCACGCCGATGGCGACACGCGCGAAGGTCGGCAACGGCGACGGTGTGACGAGGGCTTCGATCAGCCCCGCGACCAGCAGCACGACGAGCAGGCCCACCGCGACCGCCGCCACCCCCCTGCCCTGTTCGGCGAGAACCTGTCCGCGCGGGCGGTTTCCCGGCGAGATCACCGTCCAGCCCAGCCGCATGCCCACCGCACCGGCAAGAAACACCGCGCTCAGTTCGATCAGCCCGTGCGGCGTGAGCAGGCCAAGCATGATGTCACCTTTTCCCGCGTTGAACATCAGGCCCGCGATGACGCCGAGGTTGGCGGCGTTCTGGAGAAGGACATAAGGGATCGGTATGCCGAGCAACAGCGCGAAGACAAGGCACTGGACAGCCACCAACCAGTTGTTGGTCCAGACCTGCAGCGCGAACGACCCCGCCGGGTTCTCGCTGTAGTAGTCGGCGACGTCGTGGTTGACCAATTCCTGAATCTCACGGGGAGTTCCGATGCTCGCCTGCACCTCGGGATTAACCGACACCCACACCGCGATGAGGACCGTCACCGCGAGGAAGGCGGCGGCGGTGCCTGCCCACCACCGCCACGACCGGTACGCGACCACCGGGAACGATACGGTGCAGAAGCGGATGAACTCGCTCCACAGGGGCGCGCGGGCGCTGGTGACCGCCGACCGGGCCCGGGCAACCAGCGACGACAATCGGCCGACGAGCACCGCGTCGCCGGATGCCGACCGCACCATCGACAGGTGCGTCGACACCCGCTGGTAGAGCTCGACCAGCTCGTCGATCTCGGCGCCGGTCAGCCCGCGTCGGCGCTTGACCAGTTCCTCGAGCCGGTTCCATGTCGGTCGATGGGCCAGGACGAACGCGTCGACATCCACCTGGCAAAGCCTAGTAGCGTTGATCGCTATGGTCGGCCGGGCGGAACAGGTGGTGACCGGCGACGCCGTCGTCCTCGATGTGCAGGTCGCCCAGCTCCCGGTGCGAGCACTGTCGGCGCTGATCGATATCGCGGTGATGTTCGTCGGCTACCTGGCAGGCGTGATGCTCTGGGCGGCGACCCTCAGCCAGTTCGATCCCGCGCTTTCGGGCGCGGTTCTGGTCATCTTCACGATCCTGACGATCATCGGCTATCCGTTGGTTTTCGAGAGTGCGACGCGGGGCAGGTCCCTCGGCAAGATGGCGCTGGGGCTGCGGGTGGTTTCCGACGACGGCGGCCCGGAGCGCTTCCGCCAGGCGCTTTTTCGCGCGTTGACATCGTTCGTGGAGATCTGGATGCTCTTCGGCGGACCCGCGGTGATTTGCAGCCTGCTGTCACCGAAGGGTAAACGCCTCGGCGACGTGTTCGCGGGCACCGTGGTGATCACCGAGCGGGGGCCGAAACTTCCGCCCCCGCCGGTGATGCCGCCGTCGCTGGCGTGGTGGGCATCGTCGCTGCAGCTTTCCGGCCTGAGTCCCGAACAGGCCGAGTTGGCCCGTCAATTCCTCGCTCGGGCACCGCAATTGGACCCGCGGATCCGCGACCAGATGGCGTATCGCATCGCCGGCGATGTCGTCGCGCGCATCTCCCCGCCCCCGCCGCCGGGTGTACCGCCGCAGTACGTTCTCGCCGCCGTGCTGGCCGAGCGGCACCGAAGGGAGCTGGAACGGCTGCGGCCCACTCCGGCAGAGACCGCGACGCCGTCATGGGGCGCCCATGCCCAATGGGCACCACCGCCGGCGCCGCCCGACGGCGGCGGGTTCGCCCCGCCGAGTTAGCCGATCAGCGATACCGCACGCCGACCAGCATCAGCACGGCCGCGACGACCGCGGTGATGGTGCGGGCGTGATTCCACGCGCTCCACGTCGACAAGTACTCCTGCCATTCGCGGGCGGCGCCGGCGACGGAAAGGCCTGCTGGGTCAACGGTATCGAGGTGGTTGTTGAGTGGCACGTTGAACACGATCGTTATGATCGCACCGAGCACGCCGAACGCCGCACCCGCCAACAGCCATCGGCTACCAGGACTGCCGATTTGGATGACTGCGACCACCCCGACCGCGATGGAAAGCAGTGCCGCGCCGAAGAACGCGAGCAGGAAGGCCCCATTGGAGTTGGCGGCCACGTTGATGCCGCGCATCGCGGTGATCGCGCTGACAGGGCCGGTGCGATCGAGTCCGCGCATGACGAAGGTGGAGAAGACGTACATCATGCCTGCGGCGGCCGCGCTAACGATCGCGGCGAGGGAGGTGAGGACCACCGTCGGGCTCAGGTTCATGATGTGAAGTCAATCGATCGGCGCCGATGCGGACCATCGTTGATCGTCTCGATGGCATACGCGTTCGTCTGCGCCGTGCCGACCGCCGGCGTACCGGTCGCGTTAGGCTCGCGGCATCCGGACGCAAGGAGGAAGACGATCGTCCGGACGCGAGGAGGAAGACGCAAGTGGACGCCGTGGTCGGACTGCTCGACGGGGTTCGGGCGCGCGGCGCATTCGTGTTGCGGGCGGTGCTCGATCCACCGTGGTCGATGAGCATTCAAGACAGGGCACCGCTGACGCTGATCTGCCATACCCACGGCAGGGCGGTAATCGTCGGCGACAGCAGTGGGACCGTCTGGCTCGATGCGGGTGACGTCGCGCTCACACGCGGCACCGAGCACTATCGGTTCGCCAACCATCCCACGACCAAGCCGATGGTCGTCATCCACCCCGGTCAGCGCTGCACCAACCTGTCCGGCGAGGACCTTCGGTTCGAGATGTCGCTGGGGGTGCGGACGTGGGGCAACAGCGCCACCGGGACCGATCGATCGATCATCTGCGCATACGAGGGCCACAGCGAGGTCAGCGCCCGCCTGCTCGACGCGCTGCCGCCTGTGTTGGTGCTGCGTGGACATGAGTGGGAAACCCCGCTGATCGATCTGTTGGCCACGGAGGCGGGCCGCGACGGATCGGGTCAGGAGGCCTATCTCGACAGGCTGCTCGACGTGCTGCTGATCGCGGTGCTGCGCACCTGGTTCAACCGCGAAGAGAACGCCCCGGCGTGGTGGCATGCCGAACAGGATCCCGTGGTCGGTCGGGCCCTGCGATTGATCTACAACAACCCCGCTCACCAATGGACGGTGGCGAATCTTGCTGCGGCCGTTGGCTCTTCACGTGCGGTGTTCGCGCGCCGATTCACCGATCTGGTCGGTGAGCCGCCGATCGCGTTCCTCACCGGCTGGCGCCTTGCGCTGGCGGCCGACCTGCTGCAGTCGAGCCCGGCGACGATAGCCGCGGTGGCCAAACAAGTAGGTTACAGCACGCCGTTCGCGTTGAGCAGCGCGTTCAAGCGGGCCTACGGAGTCAGCCCGAATACGCACCGCGCGACGGCCGGCGACCCGGCCGACTCGTTGGAGTCGGCCCTCTGACGTCTCGCGGCGAGCATTCCCGCGAAAGAGGGCGTTGGGGGAGGTCGGTGATGGCCATCGACCGGGCCCCGGTGATACCCACCAGCCCATGGCGATCCAGCTCGGCCACGATCTCCACGATGCGCCCATCGATGGCGTTGCGCTGACCGGTCAACTCCGCCAACTCCTCAAACAACACCTCAAGACGATCGACAGGACGCACCGCCGCGGCGCCAGACGATGCTGGTCAACGACATAACCCCATCATCACAGCCAGGTACCGACATCTCGGTCGCCCGACTAGGCCTCTATCCAGTTTCCGTGGAATCCATGCGGAACACGCTGCGGCAGCTTGATTCTCGCCACCGGATCGCCGGAGAAGTTCGTCGCGTCGATGATGACCAGGTCGCTACCGTTGCGAGCCGGGTCATAGACATACCCCAGGTACCACCCGCTAATTTCATCGGCGGCTCCGGTCGTCGACGGCACGAACACGGCCTCACCGGGCTGGCCGGGGGACTGCTCCGTGCCGAAGCTGTGCTGTTGTGCGGCGCCGGTATCCAAGTCGTAACGAACAAGCGCGCCGTCACCGACGGAAACCGCGTAGCGGGCTCGAAGCCCGGCCAGCCGATCATCGATGCGCGGAAACTCGACCGCCCGCTCGTCGAGTTGGCGCTCGCTGACCTCTCCGCTCTGCAGGTCGATGGTCCAGCTCCACAGCACGCCGTCGGTTTCGAACCCGCTGGTGCCTCGCCACAGCTCCGGATACCGGACGGCTTGCAAGACAATCGAATTCCCATCGTCGTAGGCGTTCGCGACGTGGAACACGTAGCACGGATCGATGTCGAACCATCGCACTTCGCCAAACGGGTCGTCACGGCGCAACACCCCGAGGCGGGCGCCGTAGGCGTCATCCCAGCGGTAGGGCATATCCCGTTTGCCTTCCATAGCGATCTCGAGGCTGAACACGATGGGCAGATCCATGAAGATGACGTGCTCGGCGGTGAGCGCGAAGTCGTGCATCATCGTCAGCGCCGGAACGGCGAGTGGGCGGTTGATCGTCAACTCGCCGTTCGCGTCGGCGCGGTGGTAAGTGACATGCGGCTCGAAGATGTTGCCGTAGCCGAAGAAGTGCAGTTCTCCGGTCGTAGGGCAGATCTTCGGGTGTGCGGTCATCGAATCGACCAGCTTGCCGCCGAAATCGTAGGCGCCCACGGTCTTCAGATCGTTGGTGATCTCGTACGGCAGCGACGATTCGACCAGCGCGAGCGTCTTGCCCGCGTGGTTGACCACGTGCGTGTTGGCGACGCTGGCATGCAGGTTGCGGGTGCCGTCGGCGTTGTAGAGCGGGAAGCTTTCTTTGAAACTGTCGGTCTGCACCCAACGGTTGCGATACCAGGCGGCCCGGCCGTTCTCGACCCGGACTCCGTGGATCATTCCGTCGCCTGCGAACCAGTGCTTCGGCGCCGTGCGCGGATTCGGTCCGTTACGCAGATACCAGCCGTCGAGTTCGGCTGGGATCGCGCCCTCCACGGGCAGGTCGAATTCGGTCAGCTCGTCGGTGACCGGCGCGTAGTTGCCTTCAACAAAGAAGTCGTCGGTACCGAAGAGTGCTGAGACATTGGAAGTGGTCTCGGTCATGAAAGTCTCCTATTTCTCGATGTGCCAAATCTGACATGTCTGTAGTGACATGTCAATAGTGGAGGTACGATCTCCTCGTGAGTCTGCGGATGGCGGCGCTGGGGTTGTTGGCCCAGCAGCCCGGCAGCGGGTACGACCTGCTGAAAACGTTCGAGAAGTCGATGGCCAACGTCTGGCCCGCGACCCAGAGCCAGCTATACGGCGAACTCAACAGGCTCGCCGAGGCCGGGCTGATTGAGGTGACCGACCTTGGGCCCCGCGGCCGCAAGGAGTACCGGATAACGCCGGCCGGGCGCACCGAACTGCAGCGGTGGATGGTGCATCCCGAGGACGACCCCCCGTTTCGCGACGCCTCGCTGCTTCGCGTCTTTCTGCTGGGCGAGCTCGCACCGGAGGTGGCCCGACGGCACATGGTCGCGGTGGCGGAACACGCCGACTCGGAGGTGAAGCGACTCGAGGCCCTCAGCGACTCCATCGACTGGACCGATGGCGACGGCCTGTTCTTCGGCCGCGCCGCATTGGAGTACGGACTTCGCGCCAACGCGATGGAGGCCGAGTGGGCCCGCTGGGTGATCGACGAGATCGACCGCCGCCGCACGCAATAGACCCATCCACGCGTCGGCTGCCGCCGAATACCTGGCATGCACAGACAAGCTGCCCGTTCCGAACCGATCTACCGCATCACTCACCGCCTGCACCTCGGGCGGACGGCCGACGTGCCGTGCAGCGAGATCCCCACGACCGTCGCCGGATGGCTGGCAGAGCTGGGCGTGAGGTCCCCGCTCGTGGAAGACCTTGCCCGCGCTGTCAACGCCGACGACTGGCCGGCCGCCCACGCGATTGGCGAGTTTCTGTCCGTCGACGTAACCGTGGCGGCAAGCGGCAGACGCTGAGTGATGCGCCGGACGTTGCATCACGATAGCTTCCGATATATCGTTGATGTATCGGAAGCGCACACGGCGCTTCCCGACGGAAATAAGGACCTTCTCCATGAACGACGCATTCACACCACCCGGCGGCTTCGGCTTCGGCTTCGGTCCGGAACAGCGTCGCGCCGTCCACGATCAGCGGCGGCAGGCCCGTCGCGGGTTCCGCGAGCACGTGCGTGAGCACGGCACCGACCGGCACGGTCCCTTCGGCCCCGGCCTGCAGGGCGGCTTCGGCGGATTCGGACCCGGCCGCGGTGGCTTCGGCTTCGATCCTCGCGGAGGTTTCGGTTTCGGCGGTGGTCCGCGCGGCCGTCGCGGCGGGGGCCGACGCGGTAAGCGCGGTGACGTCCGCGCAGCCATCCTGGTTCTGTTGACCGACCGCGCGATGCACGGCTACGAGATGATCCAGGAGATCTCCGATCGCAGCGGCGGCCTATGGCGCCCCAGTCCGGGCTCGGTCTACCCGACCTTGCAACTGCTGGTCGACGAGGGCCTCATCGTCGGCACCGAAAGTGAAGGCAGCAAACGCCTTTTCAAGCTGACCGACGAAGGCCGCGCCGCGGCCGAGAAGGTCGAGACGCCGCCGTGGGAGGAGATCGCCGAGGGCTGGAAGAACCAGGACCCCGGGCAGGTGAGCCTCCACACCGCGGTCAGTCAGCTGATGGGTGCCGTCGCCCAGTCGGAGTACGCCGCGACCGAGGCGCAGCAGCAGCGCATCGTCGACATCGTCAACAACGCGCGCCGCGACGTGTACAACATCCTCGGCGAGACCGACGAATCGGGATAACGCGGATCACCCGGAATAGGCCCGGCGGAAATG
This sequence comes from uncultured Actinomycetota bacterium, assembly GCA_963715215.1. Taxonomy (GTDB): domain Bacteria; phylum Actinomycetota; class Actinomycetes; order Mycobacteriales; family Mycobacteriaceae; genus Mycobacterium. Next base: position 353,999 of record CAVQRJ010000011.1, on the reverse strand, counting down.
GTGTACGCACTAAATATGCAAACCTTCCCGCTGGGCTCTTTCCGCGTCGGTCGTGTCGGATTCGGCGCCATGCAGCTACCCGGCCCGGGAGTTCTCGGACCGCCACGCGACCGAGATGAGGCTCTGGCCGTCCTGCGTCGGGCCGTCGAGTTGGGCATCAACCACATCGACACCGCACAGTTCTACGGCCCCGACGTCGCCAACGAGCTGATCCGCGAGGCCCTGCACCCGTATCCGGCCGACCTCGCCCTGGTGAGCAAGGTCGGTGCCCGCCGTGACGACACCGGCGCGTGGCTGCCGGCACAGGAACCTGACGAATTGCGGGCCAGCATCGAGGAGAACCTGCGCACGCTGGGCGTCGACCGGCTCGCCGCAGTCAACCTTCGCGTACACGACGCCGATGCCGACCCGAACGCCCCCGCGCAGGTCGACCGCGAACTGTTCGACCGCCAGCTCGACGCCATGATCAAGGCTCGCGATGAAGGGCTCATCGGCGGAATTGGCCTGAGCAGCATCGTCATTGACCACTTGAACATCGCACTGGACCGCACCGAGATCGTGTGCGTGCAGAACGCTTACAACCTCGTCGACCGGACCTCTCAACCGGTGCTCGACGCATGCGTCGACCATGACATCGCCTTCGTCCCGTTTTTCCCGCTGGGGTCCGCCTTCACGGCCGACAACCCGGTGCTCGGCCATCCCGCTATCGAGCGGGAGGCGGAGAAGCTGGGCCACACCCCGGCGCAGATCGCGCTCGCATGGACGCTTTCAGTTGCGCCGAACGTGTTGCTGATTCCCGGCACGTCGTCGGTGACGCACCTCGAGGAGAACACCGCCGTTGCCGAGATCGAACTCGACGACGAAACCAAACGCGAGCTCGACGACGCTTGATTGCCTGCGTCCAGGGGGATGACGGCTAGCATTGACGCACGCGACAAGCTGTCAGCCGCTTGTAGGAGGCCATATCCGCACCGCAGCCGCCCCACCGGGCCCCTCGGGCCTGCGCGCTCTGCGGTATTGGACCCGATTGGTTCGCGACCCGTTGGCGACGTTTGTCGCGCTCCAGCGTGACTTCGGGGACGCAGTCGCGGTACCGGTGCCGCTGAGAGGCAAGCAAACGTTCTACTTGCTCAACCGGCCTGAGCACGTTGAGCATGTCCTCGTCCAACATCAGGACGGATACGTGAAGCCCGTCACCTATCGGCCACTGGAGGCGTTTCTCGGGAACGGACTGCTGACCGCCGAGGGCGCGAGGTGGCACCGGCATCGCCGGCTTGTGCAGCCAGTTTTCAGCCACCGGCACATCCAGCGCTTCGCACCGGCGATCGTCGCGGCCGCACGGAAGCGCTTCGATCGGTGGGTACCCGGCACAATCATTGACATCGCCGACGAGATGCGCACGCTGACAATGGATGTCACAGGTCGCGTGCTGTTCGGCACCGACCTCGCCGCAGACGCCGGACCAGTCGGCCGAGCGGTCGCACGGCTGCAGAGTGCGATCGCGCTCGCGGCAATGTCACCGGTGTATTTGTCGCCCGCGCGCCTGCGAACCGTCGCTCCCTGGATCGTGCCGGGGCTGGGGCAGGCCTCACAGACGCTCGAGTCGCTGATCACCCGGATCATCGACGCACGCATCGGTGCGCCGCATGAGGAACCGAGCGACCTGCTGGACCTGCTCTTATCCTCCGGAGAGGATGAACAACCACTGTCTCGGGCTGAGATCCAGGACGAGGTGATGACGCTCGTCTGCGCCGGACACGAGACCACGGCCAACGCGCTCACCTGGGCGCTCACATTGTTGTCACGATATCCCGATGCCCATGAGCGCCTGGTCGCCGAGGTCGACAACGTGTTGGGCGTTAAGGATCCACAGGCGTCCGACATCGAAGCGTTGCCGTGGACACAGGCGGTGATGTCAGAGACGCTGCGGCTCTACCCGCCTGCGTGGCATCTTGAACGCGACGCCGTGCAGGACGACAACATCTCGGGTATCCCTGTGACCGCGGGCGACACCGTCGGAATCTCGCCGTACCTTCTTCACCGGCATCCCGAATTCTGGTTCAAGCCAAACAGATTCGATCCGCATCGTTTCTTGTCTGACAGCCCTGCGACCCGCCCGCGGTACGCGTACCTACCGTTCGGCGGCGGCCGCCGCATCTGCGTGGGCGCGGGCCTGGCGCAAATGGAGACGACGCTCGCGCTGGCCGTGCTCGCGCAGTCCGCACATGTGGAACTGGTGGCGACGGCACCGCTGCGTATGCGGGCCGACATCACACTGCACCCGACCGGCCCGGTGTGGGCAACGGTCAGATCATCTCGGTCGCGGCCGCGATCGATCGTTTAGTCGACGTCAACCCAGTCCAGCGTCCGTTCCACCGCCTTCTTCCAACCCGCATAGCCGGCGGCGCGCTGGTCCTCACTCCAGTTCGGGGTCCAGCGCTTGTCCTCCTGCCAGTTGGACCGCAGGTCGCCGGGGTTCTCCCAGAACCCGACCGCCAGGCCTGCGGCGTAGGCCGCGCCCAGTGCGGTGGTTTCGGCAACGACAGGCTTGACGACCTCGACGCCGAGAACATCGGCCTGGATCTGCATGCACAGGTCGTTGGCGGTGATGCCGCCGTCCACCTTGAGCACATCCATGTGCACGCCCGAGTCGGCCTCCATCGCGTCGACGACGTCGCGGCTCTGGTAGCAGATCGCCTCCAGGGTTGCCCGTGCCAGATGCGCGTTGGTGTTGAATCGCGAAAGCCCGACGATCGCGCCGCGGGCATCGGAGCGCCAGTACGGTGCGAACAAACCCGAGAAGGCGGGCACGAAGTACACCCCGCCGTTGTCCTCGACCTGACGGGCCAGCGACTCGCTCTGCGCGGCGCCGCTGATGATGCCCAACTGGTCGCGCAGCCACTGCACGGCCGAGCCGGTGACCGCGATCGAACCCTCAAGCGCGTAAACGGGTTTGGCGCCAGCGACCTGATAACAGACCGTCGTCAGCAACCCGTTCTCGGAACGCACGATCTTCTCACCGGTGTTGAGCAGCAGGAAATTACCTGTGCCGTAGGTGTTCTTGGCCTCGCCCGCGTCGAGGCACACCTGGCCGACCATGGCGGCCTGCTGGTCGCCGAGGATGCCGGTCAACGGCACCTGCCCGGCGACGGGCCCGAAGTCGCGGGTGATGCCGTAGGACTCCGGGTATGACGACGGCTTGATCTCGGGCAGCATCTGACGGGGGATGTCGAAGAACGACAACAGTTCGTCGTCCCAGTCGAGCGTCTCGAGGTTCATCAGCATGGTTCGGCTCGCGTTGGTGACGTCGGTGACGTGCACCCCGCCGCGCGGTCCGCCGGTCAGGTTCCACAGCACCCACGAGTCGGCCGTGCCGAAGATCGCGTCACCCTTCTCGGCGTCGGCCCGCACGCCGTCGACGTTTTCCAGGATCCACTGCACCTTGCCTCCCGCGAAGTACGTCGCGGGCGGCAGACCGGCCTTGCGCCTGATCACGTCGCCGCGCCCATCGCGGTCGAGTGCCGACGCGATGCGGTCGGTGCGGGTGTCCTGCCAGACGATCGCGTTGTAGTACGGCCGGCCGGTGTTCTTGTTCCAGACCAGCGACGTCTCCCGCTGGTTGGTAATGCCAAGCGCGACAAGATCGCTGGCGGACAGCTTGGTTTGGTTCAGTGCCGACCCTAGCGCCGACGCGGTGCGTTCCCATATCTCGACGGGATTGTGCTCGACCCACCCCGCCTGCGGCAGGATCTGCTGGTGCTCGAGCTGATGGCGTCCGACCTCGGCGCCGTCGTGGTCGAAGATCATGCATCGGGTGCTGGTGGTGCCCTGGTCGATCGCCGCTACGAACTCTGCCAACTACCTGCTCCCCTCCTGACGGGTCCAGTCGTCCATCATGGACTACATGCCTGGCGAGATCCTCGACATTGACCGCATGCCACGGGGCGGGCCCGACGCATCGTGCATCGACCGGCTACTTCAGACCGATCGCCTGGAGTACCTCGACCGCGACGATGTCGATGAGGACAAGAAGCGCAGCGTGATCCGGGCGCTCGAGTGGGCAGGCGACGTCTTCGGTCAGACCGAGAAGTTCGCGCGGATCGCGCTCGACGAAGTGGCCGACGTGGCCGATCCCCGAATCCTCGAGCTCGGCGCGGGCCACGGCGCGCTGTCGCGCAAACTGCTCGAGTGGCATCCCACCGCCGAGCTCACGATCACCGACGTCGAGGCAGATTCCGTCAAGGCGATCGCCGCGGGCGACCTGAGTGAGCATCCCCGCGCGACGGTGCGCGAAATGGACGCGACGGCCATCGACGCGACGGATCGGCACTTCGACCTTGCGGTGTTCGTCCTGGCACTTCACCACCTGCCGCCGTCGTTGGCCTCGGAGGTGATCGCCGAAGGCACCAGGGTGGCCGACAAACTGCTGATCATCGATCTGCCGCGGCCGCCCTGGCCCCTGCATCTCGTGCGGTTGGCGACCATGCTGCCGTTCGCGCCGTGGATCCCGTTCGTGCACGACGGCGTGATCAGCTCTCTGCGCACCTATAGCCCGTCGGCGCTGCGGGCCCTTGCCGAGCACGCCGACTCGTCGATCGACATCGAGCTGCGCGGCGGCCTCGTCAGCCCACAGGTCGCGGTCGCCAGCCGCCGACCTCAGTCCAAATAGCGGTGGTGGTGATCCCAGTCGCCGCCATGGGAGAACAACACCATCAGGAAGACGACGTAGAAGATCACCAACAAGACCAGCAACGCACCGGCAATCCACAGCGAGAGCTGACCCAGTCGGCGAACCCGGTCGGAGGCGTGCTGCGCGCCTGCAAAATTTCCCGCCACCCACAGTGGATAGACGTTGAAAGCGTGGATGAACGCCGAGAACGACAACGGCCAGAAGAACAGCAGGGCGGCTACTGCCCAGCCGACGTTATGCGGCGGCAGACCCGGCGGAACTCCGGTGTGCGGTGGTGCCTGCGCCGGCGTGGTGGGCTCGAATACGGTCATACCTGCGAAAGTACTGCGGTTGACGTCACCCGTCAGATGCTCACCGGCCCGGGCATGCTGCGCCTGGTGCAGGAAGCTGGACCGGGGCGACCCTGCGAGCGGCGGTTTATACACGATTTCCTTGCGCGCGCGTCATCGAGCCTGTTCCATCGGCTTTGTGGGCGAAGAGGTGAAGCAGACCGACTTCAGTCGCGCACACCGCCGCGAATACCGGCGCAAGGTGCAGCTGTGCCTTGACGTCTTCGAGACGATGCTGACCCGGTCCAGCTTCGAGTTCGAGCGTCCGCTGACGGGCATGGAGATCGAGTGCAACCTCGTCGACGGCGACTATCAGCCCGCGATGAGCAACCAAGAGGTGCTCGCCTCCATCGCCGACCCGGCATACCAAACCGAATTGGGCGCCTACAACATCGAATTCAACGTTCCGCCCCGGCCGTTGCCCGGCAGGGCGGCGCTGGAGCTGGAATCCGATGTCCGGGCCAGCCTCAACGCCGCCGAGTCCAAGGCGAATTCGAGCGGCTCGCACATCGTGATGATCGGCATCTTGCCGACGTTGATGCCAGAACATCTTTCGGGCGACTGGATGAGCGAGTCCATCCGGTACCAGGCCCTCAACGACTCCATTTTCGTGGCCAGAGGCGAGGACATCCAGATCGACATCGCGGGGCCCGAACGGCTCAGCCTGCAGGCCGCGTCCATCGCACCCGAATCCGCCTGCACCAGCATGCAGCTGCACCTGCAGGTGTCGCCGGAGGACTTCGCGAAAAACTGGAACGCGGCGCAGGTGATCGCAGGCCCGCAGCTCGCGCTCGGCGCCAACTCGCCGTACTTCTTCGGGCACCAACTGTGGTCGGAGACGCGCATCGAATTGTTCGCCCAAGCCACCGACACCAGGCCGGACGAGCTCAAGGCGCAGGGCGTGCGTCCCAGGGTCTGGTTCGGCGAGCGGTGGATCACGTCGATCTTCGACCTGTTCGAGGAGAACGTCCGCTACTTTCCCTCGCTGCTGCCTGAGCTTTCCGACGAGGATCCCGTCGCGGTGCTGGCCGAGGGACGCACACCGAGACTCGCGGAGCTTCGGCTGCACAACGGCACGATCTACCGGTGGAACCGCCCGGTGTACGACGTCGTCGACGGCAGGCCCCATCTGCGGGTAGAGAACCGCGTACTTCCTGCTGGGCCGACGGTGGTCGACATGCTGGCGAACTCGGCGTTTTACTACGGCGTGCTGCGGACCCTGTCCGAAGACGATCGTCCGTTATGGACGAAGATGAGTTTCGCTGCGGCACATCAGAATTTCCTCGAAGCGGCCCAGCACGGCATGGATGCCCGGCTCTACTGGCCGAGCCTGGGCGAGGTGACCCCGGACGAACTGGTGCTGCGTCAACTGCTTCCCATGGCCCGCCAGGGCCTACGCGGCTGGGGGGTGTCCGACGAGGTGTCCGACCGCTATCTCGGGGTCATCGAGGGCCGTGCCAAGACGGGCCGCAACGGCTCGGTGTGGCAGGTGGAGACGGTCCGGGCGCTGCACGAGCGCGGGATGACCCGACCGCAGGCGCTCGCCGAGATGCTGCGGCTGTACTGCGAGCGGATGCACAGCAACGAGCCGGTGCACACCTGGGAAACGACCGAGTGAGGACGGCGTGCGCTAGTGGCCTGCCCCTGCCTTCACGGTTTCGTGCTCCTCGACAGAGCCCTCGTCGGTGTCCTCGTCGAGCATCGTCCGCTCGTCGAACGGAATGTCGCCGTCGAGTACGTTCTTCAGTCGATCACTGTCCACTGAGTCCGTCCACGTTCCCACCAGTACCGTCGCCACCCGGTCGCGCTTCACCTTTTTCGGTGCCTCTTCACGCTCCGTGTCGACGTTCTCGGTCATGGCCGGCGCCTTCGTGTCGTGCACGTGGGATAGCCACAAGTGGCGTCCGTCACACCTGCGCGGTGGCTTCGGTCAGGGCCTCGCTGAATATGACCAGGTCGTCTTGGGTGCTGTCGACGTGCGGGGACACCCGGAGGACGGGGGCCACCAGCTCGAACGGCGCGCGCTGCACCTCTGCGTAGGTGGTGACGATCCCGCGCTCGGCGATCAGCCACGCCCGCACCCGCTCAGGGTCTGCGCCGTTGGTCGCGGCCAGGGTGGTGATCGCGGTGGGTTCATCGACGGGCTCGACGACCCGCCATCCGTCGATATCCGCCAGCGTGGTCCTGGTCAATCGCCCCAGCTCGGCCAGCTCGGCGCGGATGTTCTCCGGTCCGGCGGCCAGGAATTCCCCTAGTGCGACCGAAAGCCCAACGCGCGCAGCAAGATTGGCCTCACCGTGTTCCAGCCGCTCCATGACCGTGAACGGCAGGTCCCACTCCGGCGGTGGCAGCCGCGGCCGTAGCCGCTCGGCCAGCGCGGGTCGGACGGCGAGCATCCCGACACCACGCGGCCCCGCGATCCACTTACGCGACGAGGAGTACATGGCGTCGGCATGCACCGCGCAGTCGATATGGCCGAGGGCCTGGGCGGCATCGATCACCAGCGGCACACCGAGGCCGCGACAGACCTCGGCGAGTTCGCGGACCGGCTGAACGATGCCGCGATGGCTGGCCAGCGGGGTCAGGTGCACCAGCGCAGGCGGACTGACCGCAAGGACCGTGGCGGCCTCGTCGACGGCCAATCGACCGTCCCCGTCGGCAGGCAGCACCCGCACCTCGAAACCGTTGGCCGCCATCACCGCAAGGTTCGGGCCGTACTCACCCGGCAGGCACGCCACGGTTCGCGGCCCGGTCCAGCTGCTCAGCAGCAGGTCGAGCGAGTTGTTCGCGCCCGTGGTGTAGACGACGTCCGACGCCGTCATCCCCGTCAACGCCGCGACCGCGGAGCGGCCGGCGTCAAGGACCGGTCCGGCCGCCGCCGCGGCGACGTATCCGCCGAGTTCGGCCTCGTGCCGGGCGTGCTGAGCGGCGGCGTCGATGACCGCGAAGCTCTGTCGCGAGCAGGCGCCGCTGTCGAGATGCAGGCCGGCGACCTTCGGCCGGGCCGCGCGCCACCGGTTCGCCAGTGTGGTCATTTCGTCGACAGCGACAGCCCGAAGTCTCCCGCGCGGTCGGTCCACCAGCGTGTGCGCCGCAGACCTGCGGCGGCCAACTCGTCCGCCACGCCCTCCGGGCGGAACTTGCACGACACCTCGGTGAGCATCTTCTCGGCCGCCGCGAAGTCGACGGTCAGGTCAAGCGCCGCGACCCGCACCCGCTGCGCCGTGCCGGCCCGCAGCCACATCTCGATGCGCTCCTCGTCGGCGTTCCACCGGGCCACATGTTCGAAGGCGTCCAGGTCGAAGTCGGCATCGAGCTCGCGGTTCACCACCGCGAGCACATTGCGGTTGAAACGCGCCGTCACGCCTGCGCTGTCGTCATAGGCACGCACCAACCGGCCCGCGTCCTTGACCAGATCTGTGCCGAGGAGCAAGGTGTCACCGGGTTGCAGCGTCTCGGACAGCGTCGAGAGGAACTCCGCCCGCGGCTCGGTCGTCAGGTTGCCGATGGTGGAGCCGAGGAACACCACCAGCCGCTTGCCGATGCGGGGAATCTTGCCGAGGTGCTCCTCGAAATCGCCGCACACAGCGTCGATCTCGATTCCCGGAAACTCGTCGAGGATGGCCGAACTGGCGGCCTGCAGCATGCCTGCATCGACGTCGAACGGGATGAATCGGCGCAGCGATCCGCCGTCGCGCAGCGCACTGAGCAGCAACCTGGTCTTCTCCGACGTGCCGCTGCCGAGCTCCACCAATGTGTCCGCACCGGATGCGGCCGCGATCTCCGCGGCGCGGGCGCCAAGGATCTCCGCCTCGGCCCTTGTCGGGTAGTACTCGGGCAGCCGGGTGATCTGATCGAACAGATCGCTACCCACCGAGTCGTAAAACCACTTCGGCGGCAACGATTTCGGCGTCTGGGTGAGGCCGTCGTACACGTCGCGACGCAGTGCCAGTGCGGCGGAGTCCGCGGCGAGATGGTTGGACAGCGACAGCGTCATGCCGTTCCTTTCAACGGGGTCAGCTCCACGCGGGACGCGGCAACTGTGACGAGGTGACGATCGGGGATCTCCTGCCAATCCTTGTCGTCGTCGAATGGTTCGCTCGCCAGCACGACGCCGCCGTCGCGCCGGAGCACGAACAGGGTGTCGCCCCATGTGCTGGCGCGCAGTTCAGATCCGTTGCCCGCCAGGATGTTCAACCTGGCATTGGGATCGGACGCGGCCACCTCCGCGATCGTGCCGCCGAGGGCGTCGATGCCGCGTTCGAAGATCAACGCGGCCAGCAGTGCGCTGTCGCTGGTCGATTCCGCCGCTGCCGAGACGGGCAGTACGGCGCGATCGACAAGGCCGTTGTGCGACAGCAGCCACCGTCCGTCGCTGAACGGAGCCGATGCCGACGCCTCGATCGGCATCCCGACGCTCGCCGAACGCACCGCGGCCACCACGCATCGGCTGCGCAGCACGGGCGCCACCGACGCGAACGACGCGTCGCCCCACAGCGGCGCGGCGCTGCGCCAACGCCGGGCCTCGCCGGTCTCGTCGAAGAACCCGACGCCCCAGCCATCGGCGTTCATCATGCCGTGCTTCTGCCGACGCGGCGAATACGACTGCACCAGTAGGCCGTACGGGGGATCCAGCACCAGCGATGCCACCGAACGCGGCTCCCCCAGCCAGCCAAGGTGGCGACACATCAGACGTCCCAGGCCAGTCGGACGCCGCTGAAGATCTGCCTGCGGATCGGGTGGTCCCAGTTGCGGAAGCTCGGCCGCAGGATGTCGGCGGCGACCGCCCACGAGCCGCCGCGTAGGACCTTGTAGTCGCCGTCGAAGAACGGCTGGCTGTAGAGCTCGTAGATCATCGGCGTGAAGCCGGGCCATGGCCGCAGCGGCGACGAGGTCCACTCCCACACGTCGCCGAGCATCTGTTCGGCGCCGTACGCCGACGCACCGGCCGGATACGCGCCGACCGGAGCGGGCCGCAACGAGTCGCCACCCAGATTGGCCAGCGCCGCGGTGGGTTCGGATGTGCCCCAAGGGAATCGACGCCGCGCGCCGGCTTCCGGATCCCATGCGCACGCCTTCTCCCACTCGTACTCGGTGGGCAGCCGCGCGCCCGCCCAGGCCGCGTACGCCTCCGCCTCGAAATACGTGACGTGCTGCACGGGCTCGTCGGCCGGAATGTCCTCAACGTGACCGAAACGGGTGCGCGTGCCGTCAGCGTTCCAGAACTGCGGTGCCGTCAGATCCGCCTGCTCGCGATGCGACCAGCCACGCTGTGACCACCATCGCGGATCTCGGTAGCCGCCGTCGTCGATGAACTGCCGCCATTCCCCGCTGGTCACCGGGACGCGGCCGATCCGGAAGCTGGGCACGTCGACGAGGTGGGCGGGGCGTTCGTTGTCCAGCGACTGGGGTTCGGTCACCGCATCGACGCCGATGACGAACTCGCCGCCGGGCACCAACACTGACGTGCCCGCCACCTCCGGCCTGCCCGTCGGAAGCACTGTTCCGCGCTCCAGCAGCGGGGACCCGGACCGTAGGTTCAGCGCCTGCAGCATCGTCTCGTTGTGCTGGTTTTCGTGGCTGACGACCAGCCCGAAGTTGAACGCCGAGGCGCTGTCGTCGTCGGTCAGCGCGTCGAGGGTGTCGAGCGCCTTACTGCGCACCGTCGCACAGTAGGCGCGCGCATCGGCCGGCGGCAGAAGCGGCAGGTCGACCCGGCTTGCCCGCGAGTTCTTGAAAGCGTCGTACAGCCGCTCGACGTCCGGAGAAAGCATGCCCGGCCGATTGGGGTCGTTACCGCGCAGCAGCCACAGCTCCTCCTGCCACCCGATGTGCGCGAGGTCCCACAACAGCGGGCTCATCAACGGGTCGTACTGCCGGTGCAGTTCGGCGTCGTCGAACTCGACGAGCCGAAGCGTTCGGTCGCGCGCCTTGGCCAGCCGGTGCGCCAGCTTCTCGCGTGCGGTCACTGCTCCCCTTGCGCCAGTTCGGTGACCGCGGTCGCGATCCCGTTTTTCACCACCCGGTCGGAGAAGTCGTCGGCCGGACAGCGTCCCTGTTCGACCGAACGCACCAGCCGCTGCATGGATTCCTGGAGTTCGGCGGGAGCCCGCTCGGCCGCGGCCTGCACGCAGCGGTTGGCGGCGTCTTGCAGCCGGCGATCACCGAGGCCCGTCTGCGCGGCGCGGTCCCACGCCGTCGCCACCGGCTCGGTGGCCTCGGCCGCGACGTCGGCGGCGGCAGCGTCGTCGAGCAGCGTGGTGAGGGTGAAGACCACCGCCGGCCACACGGCGTCGGGCACACTGTCGAGGTAGCGGATCTCCAGGAAACGGCGCGGCCGCACGGGCGGAAACAGCGTCGTCAGGTGGTAGTCGAGGTCGTTGACGGTGGGTCGGCGGTCGCCGAGCGTCACCCGGCCGTCGGCCCAGTCCGCGAACGGCACCCAGTCGGTCACCGGCACCGCGTCCATTTCCGGCGTGGGGTGCACGAGCATCACCGGCGCCTTCATCGCGTAGCGTGCCCAGTCGCTCGCCGGGTCTTCCCCGTTCACGCCGAGGATCGGACCACACCGGGCGGAGTCCAACTGGCTCCACACCCACTGCCGCGAGCTGCGCCAGCCGGTGAACTTGCCGCCGAGCAGCGGCGAGTTGGCCGCGATCGCGACCATCGTCGGACCGAGTGCGTGCGCGAGCCGGACCCGTGCAGCCCATCCGGCCTGCGGCCCGGCCTCGAGGTTCACCTGCACCGACGCCGTCGACGTCATCATGGCCGCCCCTGCCGCACCGGTCTGGCTGGCCGCGAAGAACTGCTCCATGGCGCGGTAGCGGTCACCCGGATTGACGCGCTTGGCAGGCCGCAGCGGGTCCGCGCCGAGCAGGACCAGGCCCAGCCCCGCATCGGCGAACGCCGAGCGCAGCACCGCGCGGTCGGCCGTCATTGCGGCGATCGCAGGCAGCACCCCGTCAGTCGGCGGGCCTGACAGTTCCACCGCCCCCCCGGGCTCGACGGTGATCAGGCTCCCGCCGGGCAGGGCACCCACGCCCGCGATGGTCGCGCTGAGCTCGGCCCATTCCGGGCGGCGTGCGGGATCGGCGAGATCGAAGCAGTGCGCCTCGATCTCCAACCCCACCCGGCCGACCGGACCGTCGGTCAGGCACGTCTCGCCGATCCGCTGCGCAGCACTGTTCGCGCTGGTCAGCCCGATATCACCGGCTTCGACCGGGTACCCTTCGTCCAGGTCGGTCGTGATGGTGTTGGGCATACCAACCATCCCCTCCGAGTCCGGACGATCGCGGCCTTGCTTACATCTTCCAGAGCAGACTGACAAATATCTCGGGCAGACCGCGATATTCGCCTGACAGATCGGTGACGTATACCCCAAACAATCGGCGGTTACTGACCCAGCGTGTTCTGCATCGCGCCTGCCAGCACGTTCACCGCGGGCCCGCCGTTGCCTGCTTGGCAGACTTTCGCCTGCAGCAGAACATTCTCGCGCAGCCTGGTCGTGGTGAAGCAGCGCCGGTCAGTGCCCGCCTCCTGCTTCACCCAGTCGGCGTCGGTCGCCATCGCTGGACCACCGGTGAACGACCACACCTCCGTCGCCATGTTGTCCAGATGCATGGCCGTTGTCTGGCCTGAGCAGCCGACCGTGCGATCGACGACCCGATGGAAGGCCCGGTCAGCGGCATCGCTGGTGGCGAATACCCCGACCGCCTGCTTGACGCGGTGCGTGTCGTCAGTCGGCGACTCCTGCGTCGTCGCGCCGTTGAACGACGCCAGGTCGGGATCGGCGAACACCTCGGGCAGCCCGATGTCGGCCCAGTTGTTGCACGCCGGGTTGTCGACCCAATACGACTGGAACGGGTCGGTGAACGTCGAATCGAACCGCATCGTGGCGCCGATGATGTTGCCCACCGACCCCTTTCCGAGGACGGCGTAGTTCACCACGCCGGGGTCGGACGGGCGGGCCGCCGCGGGGGCGGCAACCGCCAGGCCGATGGCCAGTCCGACGCCGGCGAGGGCGACGGGACGCATCAGATCAGACTTTCGCCGACAGCTTGACGTCGATGTTGCCGCTGGTGGCCTTGGAGTACGGGCACACGCCGTGCGCCTTCTCCATCAGTTCCTCCGCGGCGCTCTGCTCGAGGCCCGGCAGGTAGCCGATCAGCTGCGCGTTGATGCCGAACCCGCCCGCCGGGTCCTTACCAAAGCCAACCTGGGCCGTGATGGCGCTGGCGTCGTCGAGGTCGATCTTCTCGTTGCGGGCTACCAGTCGCAGCGCACCGAGGAAGCACGCCGCATAGCCGGCCGAGAACAGCTCCTCGGGGTTGGTGCCCTCCCCGTTGCCGCCCATCTCCTTCGGCGGACGGGTGTCCAGGTCGATCCTGTCGGTCGACGACTTCACGTGACCGTCGCGGCCACCCCCGGTTGCGGTTGACTCTGCGGTGAAAACGACTTCGATGCTCATGGGCTTGATCATGCCAGCCCGGCATCAGACGGCAAGACGCCCGTTGAGATCAGGCGCCGTCACCGTCGCCGTTGGCGCGCACGCCCTCCTCGACCTTCTTGCCGAGATCGGGGTCGACGTTGCGCCAGTACTCGAATACCCGTGAGAGCACCGGCTCGCGCACACCGTCGGATACGTGGCCGATGATGTTGTGGGCCAACCGGTCCCGCGCGTCGTCGTCGAGCACCTCGCGGACCAGCGTGCCCGGCTGGCCCCAGTCGTCGTCGTCCTGGCGAAGCGCATAAGCCGTGCGGACCATGTCGCCGTCGGACGCCCAATGCACCTCGGCGGCGCGCTTGGCGTCCACCTCGGGTCCGCCCATCGAGTTCGGCGTGTAGACCGGGTCGGTGGCATTACGGATCCGCATCGCCCCGTCCTTGGAGTAGGCGTTCACCTCGACGTGCGGCTCGTTGACCGGAATCTGCTTGTAGTTGACCCCGAGCCGGGCCCGATGGGCGTCGGAGTAGGCGAACCCGCGGGCCAGCAGCATCTTGTCCGGGCTCAATCCGGTGCCCGGCACGACGTTGTTCGGCTCGAACGCGGCCTGCTCGATCTGAGCGTGGTAGTCCTCGACGTTGCGGTTCAGCGTCATCCTGCCGACCTCGTGCAGCGGGTAGTCGCCGTGCGGCCACACCTTGGTCAGGTCGAACGGGTTGAACCGATAGGTCTTGGCGTCATCGAACGGCATGATCTGCACGTGCAGCGTCCAGCTCGGGAAGTTGCCCTCCTCGATCGCGGTGAAGAGGTCGCGTTGGTGGTAGTCGCCGTCCTCACCCGCGAGTCGGTCGGCGTCCTCCTGGGTGAGGAAGTCGATACCCTGGTCGGTCTTGAAATGATATTTGACCCAGAACAGTTCACCGTCGGCGTTGAGCCAGCTGTAGGTGTGGCTGGAGTAGCCGTTCATGTTGCGCCAGGTCTTGGGAATGCCGCGGTCACCCATCAGGTAGGTGACCTGATGCGCCGACTCGGGTGACAGCGTCCAGAAGTCCCACTGCATGTGGTGATCGCGAAGGTTGTTGGCCGCCATCCGCTTCTGGCTGCGAATGAAATTCTGGAACTTCATCGGGTCGCGCACGAAGAACACCGGGGTGTTGTTTCCGACCATGTCGAAGTTGCCCTCGCTGGTGTAGAACTTCAGCGCGAAGCCGCGGGGGTCTCGCCAGGTGTCTGGGCTGCCTCGCTCACCCGCCACTGTCGAGAATCTGGCCACCATCTCGGTCTTGGCGCCGGGTTGGAGGAACGCGGCACGGGTGAACTTGCTGACGTCCTGGGTCACCTCGAACTGGCCGAACGCGCCGCCGCCCTTGGCATGGGGCTGCCGCTCCGGGATGCGCTCCCGGTTGAAGTTGGCCATCTGCTCGATGAGGTAGTGATCCTGCAGCAGGATCGGGCCGTCGGGCCCGACGGTAAGGGAGTGCTCGACGCTCGGCGCCGGCGCGCCTGCATCTGTCGTCGTGAACTTGTCAGCCATTTCAGCTACGTACCCGAAATCGCCGATCTAGAAGCGTCGAATGTGCGGTTTCGTACGCGGCACGCGGCTCGTGCGCGCAGAACTGCACACTCGGCGCTGAGGCTATGGGCGCGCGGGGGCTGTGGTGGGCGGCTGCGGCTGCTCGGGTGACTGCGCCCCGGGACCCCCCGGGCCGAAGCCTGGGCCGCCCGGGCCGAACCCGCCGCGCGGTCCCATCTGTCCCGGGAACATCTGGCCCGGGAACATCCGCGGATGCCCGCCGCGATCCATCATCCCGAAGTCGCGATCCCCTCCGCCATGGTGACCGCGGTGGCCTCCTCCGGCGTGCGCGCCGAGGATGAAGCCGCTGAAGAAGACCACGGCGACGATGAAGACGACGCCTGCAACGATGCCGACCCACGCGGCGGCCGCGGTGAGCTTCGAGCGACGCCGCTCGCGCTCGAGGTAGGCGGATTGTGGCCGCGGCGGGGTGGTGGTCGCCACCGGTGCCGTCTCGGGTTCAGGTGTGGACGTTGGTTCGCTCATAGTCAATGATCATGCAAACGCTTGTGATGCGCTCGTCATGATTTGCATATGAATCAGCTGTGAATGCGACGGCGTGGAGCAAGCCTTGGCGGGACGCGCTCCGCAACACTTCGGTTGGGCATCAACGCGTCAGGGCGAAGGTGGCGGCCAAGAAGACGGAATAGACCGCTCACGAACTGGTGTGCTGGTGCGGTTCGGCGACCGGCTTGGATTCAGCAGACCCGCGCTGCCGCAGGAAGATTGACAGACCGACGATGGCGGCGACAGCGATGAACTCGCTCTGCCAGTTCTGCATCGACTCGAACCAGAATTGCGATGTCGTGAGGTAGCGCCAAGTCGAGACCGCCGCCTCGCCATGTTGCAGCTGCTCTTCGCTGAACGCTTTGGCACCGCCTATCGCGTGCAACGCAAACGACGCGAAGAACAACGCGAAAAATGCGATGGCCAAGGAGTGTTCATAGATTCGCAGTGCCCAGCCACCCTTGCGCACCGGCCATGGCGTCCACTGACTCGGCGTGACGTCACGCGGGTCCTTGTCCTGCGGAGCGCTCTCGTTCAACGGCTTCGATTCCGACGAGCCCTTCTGGTAGAGGAATGCGGTCAACACGACGTACATGCCCATCTGCAGGAATTCGGACTCCCAGTTCTCGAACGTCGCCTCGACGAAGTCGCCGGTGGTCAGGTAGCTGATGACCGAGACCTGCTCCTGGGAGCCATGCGCCTGTTGCTCCTGGTTGTACGTCGCCGCACCGGAAATGACCATGCCGATGAAGAAGGCACCGAACAGCCCCAAACACGCCAACAGCAAGCCGTTTTCGCGTAGCAGCGTTCCTACCCGGCGTTGCGGCATACAGACCTCCCCGGCTAAACCGCTGACAATCGTATGCGCAAAACCTTGACCGGTTGCGTAGCCGCCGTTTTGTGGTCTCAGATGGTGTGATCCTGATCCTCGGTGGCCGACGCTATTGGTATTGAGTCACGTGGCGTCAAACCCGGGGCGGTCGCAGGGTCGACTGCCGCACCGTGCTCGCGAGCGAAGGAGTCGTAGGCGTCTGCGATCTGGGCCGGCGTTGCGTCCGGGTGCTCGTACGCGACAGCTTCGATCGCTTCGCATGTGCCGTCGCCGAGACCAAGCCGCCGCGAAGGGCGCTGGCCGCGCGCAATCGCGCAATTCAGCGAATCCTGAAACGCGCCACGCAGGTCAGTCGCCTCGGCCGACATGGTTCAACGTTACGCGTCCGGGGATGGCTGTCGTCCGATGCAGGAAATTTAACCCGACGGATAGGGAAACCTTCCCTACCAGCGGCCGGATGTGGCTTCGACGACTGGATGCGTCTGGCCGAAGCGGCGCTCAGGGCTTCAACGGATTCACCGCGAACTGAATGACGCGGTACGGCGCTTGTGCGCGCGGCAGCGTGTTCCATTGACTGATGAACACGCGCAGCTCGTCGAGCGTGGATCCGGGCGAGATGTAGCCACCGTACGGCTGCGCCAGCCGGTTGACCTCCGGCGGGGGGAGTTCCTCCGCGGGGTCCGGCCAGTCACCGGCGAACACGACGGTGGTGACGGGCGCGGCGCCCAGCGCTGTCGGGTTGTCGGCGACCCGCACCTCCATGTTTTCCGTACTGGCATTGAAGTAGGACAGCACAGTCTTGCCGTCGATCTGCCGAACGCTCATCTCGCCGACCCGGTCGGGCCACAACGGCGTCGGCGGCTTGCCCCATCCGCCGTTTACCGACCAGCCCTGCCAGCTCGCCCGGTCGGTGAAGGTCTCCCGCTTGGCGCGGTAGAGAACCACCGGCCCGGTGCGGTCGAAATTGTTGGCGACGATGTACACCCAGCCGGTTGGTGAATCGGCCGTCGGGATCGGGTCGTAGTACCCGCTGATCTGACTCTGCCTGCCGCCCTCGAACCCCGCATCGCGCTGCGAGCCCGGCAGTGTGGGCCAATTTCCCTGCGCCGGATTGGCTTTCACCAACCGCGACGACTGGGGCTGCAGATCCTTGGCCGTGGTCACCATCATGTAGTTGTCGCGATTGATCTGCACAACGCCTGCGGGCAATTGCGACTCGCCTGGCTTCGTCGGATCCGCCAGCAGCGGCTTATTGGTGCCGCTGATGGCGTCGTAGCGCACGCCGGTGGGGTCGTCGATCGAGTCTGTCTCGACGTGCAGCGCGATCGGGGAGAACCAGCCGCCGAAGCCGACGCCCTGGCCTGCGAAGCTGTCACCGCATACCTGCAGGATGCCGCTGGGAAACTCCATGAACTCGCACAGATCCGTCGCACCGATGCCGTAATCCCTTGTCGGCGTGCCGGTTCCCGCCGTCGGCCCGATGCGCAGCACCTGCCCTGGCGCGAGCGGCGGCAGGACAGGCTCCGGAATCGGCGACGGCGGATCTGCGTGGGCAACGGGCGCAGTAAGCGCCGAAATCGAGGTAATGGCGAGAACTATTCGCACGTTCCCACCCAAACGTGAGTTTCGGCGCACTGGGGTGGAGGTCAGAGCTCGGCGGCCAGCAGCTCGGCAATCTGAATTGTGTTCAGCGCCGCACCTTTTCGCAGGTTGTCGCCCGACACGAACAGCGCAAGGCCTCGGCCGTCGGGCACACCGGGATCCCGGCGGATCCGGCCGACGAGTGACTCGTCGACACCCGCGGCCGCCAGCGGCGTCGGCACATCGACCACCTTCACGCCCTCTGCACCATCCAGCAGTTCCCGCGCGCGCTCCGGGGAGAGCGGGTTGGCGAACTCGGCGTTGATCGACAGCGAGTGTCCCGTGTACACCGGCACCCGCACACAGGTGCCGCTGACCAGTAGATCGGGGATGCCGAGAATCTTGCGGCTCTCGTTGCGCAGCTTCTGGTCCTCGTCGGTTTCGCCCGAGTCGTCGTCGACGAGTGAGCCCGCCAGCGGGACCACGTTGAACGCGATCGGTGCGACGTACTTGACCGACGGCGGGAACTCCAACGCACCGCCGTCGTGCACCAGCTTCTCGCTGTCGTCGACGACGGCGCGGGCCTGATCGAAGAGCTCTTGGACGCCCGCCAGCCCGCTGCCCGACACCGCTTGATAAGTCGACGCGACGACGCGCACCAACTGGGCCTCGTCGTGCAGCGGCTTCAGCACCGGCATCGCGGCCATCGTGGTGCAGTTGGGGTTGGCGATGATTCCCTTCGGCCGGTTGTGCGCGTCGCGCTCGAAGTTCACTTCGCTGACGACCAGCGGGACGTCCGGGTCCTTGCGCCACGCCGACGAGTTGTCGACGACGACGGCGCCGGCCGCCGCGAACCGCGGGGCCTGCACGCGCGACATCGTCGCGCCTGCCGAGAACAGCGCGATGTCGAGTCCCCTCGGATCGGCCGTCTCAGCGTCCTCGACCTCGATCTGCTGCCCGCGGAACTCCAGCTTCTTGCCCTGCGACCGCGCGGAGGCGAAAAACCTCACCGAATCCGCCGGGAAATCGCGCTCGTCGAGAAGCGCGCGCATCACCTGGCCGACCTGCCCGGTCGCGCCCACTACACCGATGTTGACCATTTAGCGTCCCGTTCCCGCGTACACCACAGCCTCTTCCTCGCCGCCGAGTCCGAACGCCTCGTGCAGCGCCGCAACGGCCTTGTCCAGCTCGGTGTCCTTGATCAGCACCGAGATCCTGATCTCGGAGGTGGAGATCAGGTCGATGTTCACCCCGACCCCGGCCAGCGCCTCGCAGAACGTCGCCGTGACGCCCGGGTGGCTGCGCATGCCCGCACCGATCAGCGACACCTTGCCGATGTGATCGTCGTAGAGCACCTTCGTGAAGCCGATCTCTTCCTGCAGCGCGGTCAGCTTCTCCACCGCGCCTGGCCCGCTGTCGCGTGAGCAGGTGAACGTGATGTCGGTCTTGCCGTCTTCCACCTTGGAGATGTTCTGCAGCACCATGTCGATGTTCACGTCGGCGTCGGCGACAGCGCGAAAAACCTTCGCCGCGTAGCCGGGAACGTCGGGCACGCCGACGACGGTGACCTTGGCCTCGCTTCGGTCGTGCGCGACTCCGGTGAGGATGGCGTCTTCCATCGGGATGTCCTCCATCGATCCTTTGACAATCGTGCCCGGCTTCTCGGTGTACGACGACCGGACGTGAATCGGAACGTCATACCGTCGGGCATATTCCACGCAGCGCAGCATGAGCACCTTCGCCCCCGCCGCTGCCATCTCGAGCATCTCCTCGAAGGACACGGTGTCGAGGTGCCGGGCGTTCGGAACAATGCGCGGGTCGGCGGTGAAGATGCCGTCGACGTCCGTATAGATCTCGCAAACGTCCGCCTTCAGCGCGGCGGCGAGCGCAACGGCGGTGGTGTCCGAGCCGCCCCGGCCAAGCGTCGTGACGTCCTTGCTGTCCTGGCTGACCCCCTGAAAGCCGGCAACCAGCACGATCAGGCCCTCGTCGAGCGCCGACCGCAGTCGGCCGGGGGTGACGTCGATGATCTTGGCGTTGCCGTGGGTGCCCGTGGTGATGACACCGGCCTGCGAGCCGGTGAACGACCTGGCCTGGGCGCCGAGCGACTCGATGGCCATCGCGACCAGCGCGTTGGAGATCCGCTCACCCGCGGTGAGCAGCATGTCCATTTCCCGCGCCGGTGGGGCCGGGCTGACCTGTCTGGCCAGGTCCAGCAGGTCATCGGTGGTATCGCCCATCGCGGAGACCACGACCACGACGTCGTTGCCCTGCTTCTTCGTCTCGACGATGCGCTCGGCGACGCGGCGGATCCGCTCGGCGTCAGATACCGAGGATCCGCCGTACTTCTGTACGACGAGCGCCACTGTCGAAACCTCTCCGGTGTCTCAAGGTGATCCGAGAAGATCCCACCAAGGATAAGGGGTTTGGCGCACCTCATTTACTCCGCCGGTAGCGTCGCCGATGTGGTCAAGAAAGCCGCGCAGACCCGGGTGCCTATCCACCCCGACATCGCGGCGAGGTGGAGCCCTCGGATGTTCGACCCGGACGCGGTGCTGGTCCCCGAGCAGTTGGTGGCCGTGCTGGAGGCCGCACGGTGGGCCGCAACGTGGGGGCACCGGCAGCCGGTCCGGTTCATCGTGGGGGTGCGCGGCGACGAGACCTTCGTCAAGATCACCGAGCTGCTGAAGCGCGGCAACCGCTACGCCCAGTCCGCGGGAGCGCTGATCATGGTGTGCATCGACGAGGGCGAGGACGAGCGCACCGCCCGCTATGCGGCGGTCGATGCGGGCGCGGCGATCGCACAGCTGACCATCGAGGCGGTGTCGCGCGGACTGATCGCCCATCCGATGGCCGGCTTCAATGCCGACGCCGCGACGGAGGTGTTCGGCATCCCGGCGGGCGTGCGTTCCGTCGCGGTGGTCGCCGTCGGGTCGCTCGGCGACTACGACAACGCGCCTCCGGAGATCGTCGAACGCGACGCCCAGGGCCGCCAGCGGCTGCCGCTGGACGACGTCGCGTTCTCGGTCAGCTGGGGCCTGCCGCTCTCGCTATGACGCGGGCACACCGAGGAAGGTGAACGGTTCGGTGGTCTCGAACTGCGCGCTAGCATCGCCCGCGTAGACGGTCTTCTCGCCCTCACCGAGATTCAGCCGTTTCGTCGGTGCGCCCTCGCCGAAGTCGAGGTTGGCCAACTCCACCCAGAATGTGTTGGGCGACAACGCCGATTCGAAGAAGTAGCGCTTCGAGGTGTGGTCGATGACCGTGCGCCAGCGCGTGGTGGAGATGTTGGGCTCGTCGGACGTCGCGATCCCGTACGGGGTGGAGGCGTTGCGAACCACGCTGAACACCGCCGCGACCGCCACCAGTGGATCGGCGGTCTTGGGCACCGCGTTGATGTAGAAGGATGCGCGCACGAATCGGTCGGCAGCCCGGTTGGTGCCCGGCAGCATCACCGTGCCGCCGATCTCCTCCCAGTACTCGGTGATCGCGAGTTGCTTGGAGAAGACCGGCGAGTTCGTCATCACCTGGTACTCGCGGCCGTGATGGATCACCTGCTCGCCGCCGATGTACTCGACGATCGCGCTGTCACCGCCCGCGTCGGACAGCGCCAGGTGCACGGTCGACAGCCGGTCCTCGCCGGGCACCTGCGCCGTGACCACGCGCAGCGGCGCGGCCGTCAGCGCGGCCACCGCCTCAGCCACCGTCGCAAAATTGTCGAGCACGTATTGCGCCCACAACGCCAGTGACATCGCGGGCCGGTCGCCGGTGTTGGCCGGGTACTCGGATTCGCCGGTGCGCTTCACGCCCCTTGGGAACACCCACAGGTTCGTGCCGATCTCGGACTTCCAGTCCATCGACCGCCCGGTGACGATCCGCTCACCGGTGCCGAGGTAAACAACGCGTGTGCACACGCCTGGCAGCCTATGTCCGGGTCAGCCCCCGCAGGCATCAGACAGCTTCGAGAGGCTCTCGGCGATCTGATTGTTCAGCGCGTCCATTTGGTAGACGGCCGGGGGCGCGGGAGCACCTGGCGCGCGCGACTGCGCTTCGGTGCGGACCTCACCGATCTTTCCGACGAACTCTCCTGCGAGGCTGGCGAGCTGGGTGGCGTCCCTCGCCAGCTCGGGTTCGTGAACATTTTGGGCACGCTCGGCGAGACCGTCGGCCCATGCCTGGTACGCGCCCTCCTCGGCCAGCGTCGGGATGCCCTTGGAGTCAGCGGTCTTCGACGCGATCTGCTCGGCCTGCGACTTGTTGAACGCAAGCAGATCCTCGACCGGTCGGCATTCCTCCGATGAGGCGCCGAACAGACCGAGCCGAGACACCGCCAGCGCGACCACCGCGATCACCACGGCGCCGATAGTGAACATCCACCGGCGAGCGAGCTTCATTGCAGCAACCTTAACGGGCAGGTCCCTTCTTGCTCCTCGCGTCCGCAGGTGACTTCATGCTCCTCGCGTCCGCAGGTGACTTCATGCTCCTCGCGTCCGCAGTGACTATTAACACCCCCGCAACAAGACGAACCCGTCCACGTAACAGAAACATCGGTTACTGCCAGTGGTCGGCCAACGGAAGGCCGCAATCACTCAGGAGACATATATGGACGTGGATACAGGAACCACAGCATTCATGCTGTGTTGCATCATCGGCCTCACGCTGATGATCCCCGGGCTCGCGCTGTTCTACGGCGGCATGGTGTCGGTCAAGAGCTCGACCAACATGATGATGATGACGTTCGGCGCCGTCGCAATCGTCGGCGTGCTGTGGGTGCTGTTCGGCTTCTCGATGACCTTCGGCACGTCGTACGGCGGATTCCTCGGCAGCATCACGGAATTCGCGGGTATGAAGGACCTACTGGAGCCGAACACGACGATCAGCGGGCTACCGGTCTCACTGTTCGCGTTGTTCCAGGCGCTGTTCGCGGCGATCACCGTCGCCCTGATCTCGGGTGCGGTTGCCGACCGGATGAAGTTCGGTGCCTGGATGCTGTTCGCAGCGGCCTGGGCGATTCTGGTGTACTTCCCCGTCGCACACTGGGTTTTCGCGTTCGACGGTGTGGTGACTGAGAACGCCGTTGGCGGTTGGATCGCCAACAAGCTGCACGCCATCGACTTCGCGGGCGGCACCGCGGTGCATATCAACGCCGGCGCGGCCGCGCTGGCCGTCGCGATCGTGCTGGGCAAGTCGGCGGGCTGGGGCAAGCTGCGCAAGCCGCACAACGTTCCCTTGACGCTCCTCGGCGCGGGCCTGCTGTGGGCTGGTTGGTACGCGTTCAACGGCGGTTCGGCGCTGGCCGCGGGTAACTCCGCCGCCATCGTCATGGTCACCACGTTCGTCGCCACCTGCGCCGCGACCCTGGCCTGGATCGCGGTCGAGAAGATCAAGGACGGCCACGTCACCGGTGTCGGTGCGGCATCCGGCGCCATCACAGGGCTCGTCGCCATCACCCCGGCCTGTGGTGCCGTCACGCCGGTAGGCGCGATCATCCTCGGTGCGATCGCGGGCGCGATCTGCGTTTACGCGGTGGGGCTCAAGGAGCGCTTCGGCTACGACGACTCGCTCGACGTGGTCGGCGTCCACCTGGTCGGCGGCGTCATCGGCACCCTGCTGATCGGCTTCCTCGCCAGCGAGAGCATGCCCAACGCCACCAACGGCCTGTTCTATGGCGGCGGCTTCGACCAGCTGTGGCGGCAAGCCGTCGCGGCCGGTGCAGTGATGACCTACTCGTTCGTCGTCGCGGCCATCATCGCGTTCGCGATCAAGAAGACAATGGGCATCCGCATCTCGCCCGACGATGAAGAGACAGGCATCGATGCGGCGTTCCATCGCGAAGCGTCCTACGAACTGCTACCAGCCTGACCAAGCCCCGGCCGGCGCGGAACCACTCGTCCGCGCCGGCCGGTTTGGTCGGCACCGTGTTTCATATCGCGACACACTGATTCCTCACAAGAGACAGGGCTCGAGACATGGCCACCGACCTCGCCGCACTGGCCCAGCAGTCAGGTACGAAGTTCATCCTCGCGTTGTTCGTCGACCTGCGCGGTAAGCCGTGCGCAAAGCTCGTCCCGGTCGAGGCCGTGGACCTGCTGGCCACCGAGGGCGTCGGCTTCGCCGGTTACGCCGTCGGCGCCATGGGGCAGGAGCCCAAAGACCCTGACATGATGGCGATTCCGGACCCGGCATCGTTCACGTCGATCCCGTTCATCAAGGACGGACTGGCCATCGTCCACTGCGATCCCCATGTCGAGGGTGCGCCGTGGCCGTACGCGCCGCGGGTCATCCTCAAGTCACTGATCCAGCGCGCAGCCGACGCCGGCTTCGAGCCATGGGTCGGCGCCGAGGTCGAATACTTCCTGCTGAACCGCAATACCGACGGCAGCCTCTCGGTCGCCGACGCGGCCGACACCGCCGCACAGCCGTGTTACGACGCCCGCGGCGTCACCCGGATGTACGACCACCTGACCGCGATCTCCGCCGCGATGAACCAGCTCGGTTGGTCCAACTACGCCAACGACCACGAAGACGGCAACGGCCAGTTCGAGCAGAACTTCGAATACTCCGACGCCCTCACCACCGCCGATCGCGTTGTGACACTGCGTTATCTGCTGTCGATGATGGCCGCCGAGCGCGGCATGGTGGCGACGTTCATGCCCAAGCCGTTCGCCGAGAAGACAGGCAGCGGGCTGCATCTGCACCTGTCGCTCACCAGCGGCGGGACCCCCGTCTTCCCCGCCGATGACGACGAGCGCGGGCTGGGGCTCTCCGACACCGCCTACGCGTTCGTCGGCGGCATCCTCGAACACGCCTGCGCGCTGCAGGCAGTGGTGGCGCCAACGGTCAACTCCTACAAGCGAACCGGCGCGACCACGACGTCATCTGGAGCGTCCTGGGCGCCGAAGACGCCGACGTACGGCGGCAATGACCGGACGCACTACATCCGGGTGCCCGATGGCGCACGCATCGAGCTGCGCGGAAGCGACGGGTCGGCGAACCCGTACCTGGCGATCGCCGCGGCACTGGGCGCGGGCATCGACGGCATCAAGCGCAGCGCGGATCCCGGCGCCATCGGACAAGGCACGACGGGACGGCCGCTGCCGCCCACCCTGCTGCACGCCGTCGACGAGTTCGAGGCCGACCCCGTAATCACCGGCGTCCTCGACGCGGCGGGCGATGGCGTCGCCTCCTACTTCGCGAAGGTCAAACGCGACGAGTTCTTCTCGTACCACAGCGCAGTCGCACCGTGGGAGATCGACAACTACCTGACCGCCTTCTAGCCGTCGAAACACCAAAGGAGCCAGACCATGTGCGGGATCGTCGGGTTGCATCTGCGCACTCCTGCGCTCTACCCGAGGTTGGGGGAACTGCTCACCGGGATGCTGTGCGAGATGGGTAACCGCGGCAGCGACTCATCCGGCGTCGCAGTCTACGGCGATCCGATCTGGTCGCCTCCCGGGCGTGGTGGAGTCTCCGTCGTCGACGTCGCCGATGGCGCCGACGCCGTTGCCTCGGCAGTGGCCGGCTGCCTCGACTGCGACGTCGAGGTCGTCACGGTCGACACCACCTACCAGTTGACCGCCGACGTGGATTCCGCGGTCCTGCTCGCCGCGGTCAGGTCGGCCTATCCCCGTGCCCTGATCGCCGGGTTCGGCGCAGACATGGCCGTTCTCAAGGGCGTCGGGGACCCGCGCACGTTGACGGATGTGTGGGGGCTGGCCAAGGCGCAGGGCTGGCAGGGCGTCGGACACACCCGGATGGCGACTGAGTCGGCGGTCACGCCAGCGGGCTGCCATCCCTATACGGTCGGACCCGAACAGTGCATGGTCCACAATGGCTCGTTCGCCAACCACGCCACGATCCGGCGCCAACTGCGTTCCGCCGGAATTGAGTTCGACAGCGAGAACGACACCGAAGTCGGCGCGCGGTTCATCGCCAAGCAACTCGCCGACGGCCGCGACGTGGAGTCAGCGCTGAAGGAACTCTGCGCCACGTTCGACGGCTTCTACACGCTGCTGGTGTCCAACAGAGACTCGTTCGCGGTGGTCCGCGATGCGATCGCGTGCAAGCCTGCGGTGATCGCCGAGACGGACGAATGGGTGGCGGTCGGCAGTGAATACCGCGCGCTGGCGGGCCTTCCCGGTGTCGAGAACGCCACCATCTGGGAGCCGGAGCCGGAGGTGATCTACGCGTGGACACGCTAGTTGCGTTCGATCTGCGTGACACCCCGCTGCGGGATGTCAACGCGGCCCTGCATGCCCCCGACCTGTCGGGCGAGTTCGTCATCACCCATCCCGACGGCGCCCACAACGTCGCGGTCGGCGTGGACGCACCGGTGAAGGTCACCGTCGAAGGCCACGTCGGTTACTACGCCGCCGGCATGAACCAGCAGGCCGAGATCACGATCAACGGCAATGCGGGCACCGGCGTCGCCGAGAACATGATGAGCGGGTCGGTGTTGGTGAAGGGCGACAGCTCGCAGTCAGCGGGCGCAAGTGCCCATGGGGGGCTGCTGGTCGTCGAGGGCAATGCCGCTGCGCGGTGCGGTATTTCGATGAAGGGCGTCGACATCGTGATCGGCGGGAACGTCGGCCACATGAGCGCCTTCATGGCGCAGGCGGGGCGGCTGGTGATACGCGGCGACGCAGGCGAGGCGCTGGGCGACTCGATCTATGAGGCTCGCATCTACGTGCGCGGAGAGGTCGCATCGCTCGGCGCGGACTGCATCGCCAAGGAGATGCGTGACGAGCACCTTCAAGAGCTCGAATACCTGTTGAAGGCAGCCGGTTTCGAAGGCGACGACACCGGCGCCTACACGAGGTACGGCTCGGCGCGCTCGCTGTACCACTTCCACGTCGACAACGCCGCGAGCTACTGATGAGCTATACCACCGACGATCGCGCCCGCCTCGGCCTTCGCGAGTCCGCCACGTTCGACCGTCAGACCATCGCGGCCATTCACCGCGCAGCCGAGACCGGTATCTACGACATCCGCGGCTGGGGAGCCAAACGCCCCCTGCCCCACTTCGACGACCTACTCTTTCTCGGAGCGTCGATGTCGCGCTACCCGTTGGAGGGCTATCGCGAGCGCTGCGACACCGACGTCGTGCTCGGCGATCGGCACGCCAAACACCCACTGCACCTTGATATCCCGGTCACGATCGCCGGCATGTCGTTCGGTGCGCTGTCGGGTCCTGCCAAGGAGGCGCTCGGCAGGGGCGCCAGCGAGGTCGGCACGTCGACCACCACCGGCGACGGCGGCATGACACCGGAGGAGCGCGGGCAGAGCAAGTACCTTGTCTACCAATATCTTCCGTCGCGCTACGGGATGAATCCCGACGATCTGCGGAAGGCCGACGCGATCGAGGTGGTGCTCGGCCAGGGCGCCAAACCCGGGGGCGGCGGCATGCTGCTGGGCCAGAAGATCTCTCCGCGGGTGGCCGCAATGCGCACCCTGCCCGAAGGCATCGACCAGCGGTCGGCGTGCAGACACCCGGACTGGACCGGGCCGGACGACCTGACCATCAAGATCAACGAACTGCGCGAGATCACCGACTGGGCCAAGCCGATCTACGTGAAGGTCGGCGCGACCCGCACCTACTACGACGTCAAGCTCGCCGTGCACGCAGGTGCAGACGTCGTCGTGGTGGACGGGATGCAGGGCGGCACCGCAGCCACCCAGGAGGTGTTCATCGAGCACGTCGGCATCCCGACCCTGGCCGCAGTCCCCGAGGCGGTGCAGGCGCTGCAGGAACTCGGAGTGCACCGAAAAACGGTGCAGCTCATCGTGTCCGGCGGCATCCGCACCGGCGCCGACGTCGCCAAGGCGATCGCGCTCGGCGCCGATGCGGTTGCGATCGGCACCGCTGCGTTGATCGCGCTGGGCGACAACCATCCTCGCCACGAGTCCGAGTACCAGAAGCTCGGCAGCGCAGCGGGATTCTTCGACGACTTCCAGGACGGGACCGACCCCGCCGGGATCAGCACGCAGGACGCCGAACTGGCTGCGCGTTTCGACCCGGTCGAGGGTGGCCGCAGGCTGGCCAACTATCTGCGCGTGCTGACCATGGAGGCGCAGACCATCGCGCGCGCCTGCGGCAAGGCGCATGTGCTGCGCCTCGAGCCGGAGGACCTCGTCGCGGTGACCATCGAGGCGGCCGCTATGGCGCGCGTGCCGTTGGCAGGGACCGACTGGATACCGGGCCGATGACCGAGACGGCCGACGTCGTCATCGTCGGCGGCGGCATCGAGGGCGTCGCGGCGGCATGGGCGTTGAGCCAGCGCGGCGTCACCGATGTGCTTGTCGCCGAACGCAATACCATCGGTTCCGGCATGACCGGCAAGTCCAGCGGCATCGTGCGCTGCCACTACGGCGTGAGCTCGCTGGCCGCGATGGCCACTGTCGGGTTGGAGGTGTTCGAGAAGGCCGACGAGATGTTCGGCACCGACATCGGGTTCCGGCAGACGGGCTACGTCGTCGGCGTCGGCGAACCGAACGTCGAGGCAATGCGAAAGAGCCTGGCCGCACAGCGCGCGGTCGGCGTGCAGACCGAGGAGATCGACCGATCCGACGTCGCCGAGATGTGGCCGTTCGCCGACCTGTCACCGTTCGCGACGTTCGGTTGGGAGCCGCGCGGCGGCTACGGTGACGCGTACCTGACCGCACAGGCCTTCGCGGCCTCTGCGCGAGCGGAGGGTGTCCGAATACGCCAGGGCGCAACGGTGACCGGCCTGTTGGTCGACGGCGATGCCGTAACGGGCATTCGACTGGTCGACGGCAGCACGGTCTCGGCGGCCACCGTCGTCGTCGCCACCGGTGTCTGGACGAAGCCCTTCCTCGAGCCGTACGGCGTCGATGTGCCTATTCGGGTGGTACGGGAGCAGATCGTCACCATCGCCCCCGGCGTCGCAACTGGCAGCATCCCGGTGTTCTCCGACCTGGTGTCGCTGCAGTATGTCCGGCCCGAGGTGGGCGGCGACATCCTGTTCGGCAACAGTGACCTCTCCGATGTCGAGGAGGCCGACCCCGACAACTACCTCAACCGCGCCACCGAGGCGTTCGTCGACCTCACCGTCGACAAGGTCGGCACCAGGTTCCCGGGGTTCAGCGACGCGGCGATCCGCACCAGCTACGCGGGCTGCTACGACGTCACACCCGACTGGAACCCGGTGATCAGTGGGACCCCGCTCGCCGGCCTGTTCGTCGCGGCGGGCTTCAGCGGCCACGGTTTCAAGATCTCGCCCGCCGTGGGCCGGCTGGTCGCCGATATCGTCATCGACGGCCGCAGCGCCGACCCGCGCATCCCCGAAACCGATTTCCGATTGTCCCGGTTCGCTGAGAACGACCTGTTGAAGACTCCGTATCCGTACGTCGGCGCCGGGCAGATGCGCTAGACATCAGCCGCGATCGGCCGCGAGCGCTCACCCAGGTACATATTCTGGGACCGAAACCGTACCCAGTTGAGCGCTCGGCCTTTATGGCGCCGGGTTTTGGCATGCCAGCCGGGCTTGCTACAGTGGGCTCACCATGATTTTGGTGCAGCGGGTGCTCCTTCTCGGCAGCCGCGACGGGGTCTGATCCAGACCGGCTTCCCGTCGCGGGTGGTCGCGATGCGCCGGTCGAGTCCCTATTACTCCCGGAGCAATCACCGTGACAACCTTCTCGAAATCCACACCGGATTCGCCTGACGCCTTCGTGTCGGTACGACACATCACCCAGCCGTCGGGTCCGGCCAACCCCGGCCAGCCGGCATGGAACACCCAGCGCGGGTCGGCGATGCCGATCGGCCGCTACCGCAAATTCGCCGACGAGGTCGAATCTGTTGCAGTCGCCGACCGCACCTGGCCCGACAAGATCATCGACCGCGCCCCCATGTGGTGCGCAGTCGACCTGCGCGACGGCAACCAGGCGCTGATCGACCCGATGAGCCCGGCCCGCAAGCGGCGCATGTTCGACCTGCTCGTCCGCATGGGCTACAAGGAGATCGAGGTCGGCTTCCCGTCGGCCAGCCAGACCGACTTCGACTTCGTCCGCGAAATCATCACCGAGGGTGCCATTCCCGACGACGTAACGATCCAGGTCCTGACGCAGTGCAGGCCGGAGTTGATCGAGCGGACGTTCGAAGCGTGTGAGGGCGCGCCGCGCGCGATCGTGCACTTCTACAACTCGACGTCAATCCTGCAGCGCCGCGTGGTGTTTCGCGCCGACAGGGGTGCGGTGAAGACCATCGCAACCGACGGCGCGCGCAAGTGCGTCGAGGAAGCGGCCAAGTATCCCGGCACGCTGTGGCGGTTCGAGTACTCGCCCGAGTCCTACACCGGCACCGAGCTGGAGTACGCCGTCGACGTCTGCAACGCCGTCGCCGACATAATCCAGCCCACCCCTGACGTGCCGTTGATCGTCAACCTGCCCGCCACCGTCGAGATGGCGACGCCGAACGTGTACGCCGACTCGATCGAATGGATGCACCGGCATCTGAAGCCGAGGGACTCGATCATCTTGAGCCTGCATCCGCACAACGACCGCGGAACAGCCGTCGCCGCAGCCGAATTGGGCTACCAAGCCGGCGCCGACCGGATCGAGGGCTGCCTGTTCGGTAATGGCGAGCGCACCGGCAATGTCTGCATCGTCACGCTGGGCCTCAACCTGTTCTCCCGTGGCGTCGACCCGCAGATCGACTTCTCCAACATCGACGAGATCCGTCGCACCGTCGAGTACTGCAACCAATTGCCGGTGCCCGAACGCCACCCCTACGGCGGCGATCTCGTCTACACCGCCTTCTCCGGCAGCCACCAGGACGCCATCAACAAGGGCCTCGACGCGATGAAGGTGTCGGCCGACGAAC
The DNA here is from genome assembly GCA_963715215.1 of uncultured Actinomycetota bacterium. Taxonomy (GTDB): domain Bacteria; phylum Actinomycetota; class Actinomycetes; order Mycobacteriales; family Mycobacteriaceae; genus Mycobacterium. Next base: position 323,203 of record CAVQRJ010000011.1, on the reverse strand, counting down.
AGGACGCCGACGTCGACGACATCCTCTGGCAGGTACCGTATCTGCCGATCGATCCACGCGATGTCGGCCGCACATACGAGGCCGTCATCCGGGTGAACTCGCAGTCCGGCAAGGGCGGCGTGGCCTACATCATGAAGGCCGACCACGGCCTGGCGCTGCCGCGGCGACTGCAGATCGAGTTCAGCCAGGCGATCCAGAAGATCACCGACGGCGAAGGCGGCGAGGTGTCGCCGAAGGAGATGTGGGACGTCTTCGCCGAGGAGTACCTCGCGCCCGTGCGGCCGCTTGAGCGGATCCGGCAGCAGGTGACCGCCTCGGAGGTCGACGGCGGCACCGACACCATCGAGGCCGTCGTCAAGGTCGACGGCGTCGAGCGCGAGATCGCCGGCGCGGGCAACGGCCCGCTCGCGGCCTTCGTGGATGCGTTGGGCGCCATCGGTATCCACGTCTCGGTACTGGACTACTCCGAGCACGCACTGTCAGCCGGTGAAGAGGCCCAGGCCGCCGCGTATGTCGAGGCGTCGGTCGGCGGCAAGACGGTGTGGGGCGTCGGGATCGCAACGTCGATCACCACCGCCTCGCTGCGGGCAGTGGTGTCGGCGGTCAACCGCGCTTCTCGCTGACCATGTGATTAACTGGCGCGCGCGCACAATACTTTGCGCATCCAACCGTTAGCCAAGGAGCGGTCATGAACTGGGGCTCGACCTGGGATTTTCTCTGGCATTTTCTGATCATCTTCGGATGGATCGCATACCTGATCGTGCTGTTCCAGATCCTCACCGACCTGCTGTGGCGCGATCACAAGACATCGGGTGTGGCGAAGGCCATCTGGGTGATTTTCCTGCTCGTCGTTCCCTGGTTCACGGCGCTGGTCTACCTCATCGTCCGCGGCGGCGACATGACCCGGCGCGCGCGGGAGGCGGCCGCGGCCGCGCAAAAGCAGACCGACGACTACATCCGCCAGGCTGCGGGCCGGTCGCCTGCACAGGAGATCGCGGACGCCAAGGCGCTTCTCGACGCGGGCTCGATCTCTCAGTCCGAGTTCGATGCGCTGAAAACGAAGGCGCTGGCTTAGTCGACGAAGGCTGCCAGCAGTCGGTCGACGAGATCAGCGGCCGGCCGCGGCGGCAGGTTGGCCAACCAGGTGTCGGGGAGCAGTTCCATGAGCTGTCCGTCGGGATCACGGATCATCGCGAACTGCTCGCTCGTGGCGTCTCTGATGACGGATCCTCCGAAGCTATCGACCTTCTCGACGACCCGGCCAGGTCGGACACCGACAACGACATGTGGGTGAGCCCCACCTCGTCCATCACTCGCCTCTGCCCGGCTTGGGGCTCGCGCTTCGAATAGTCGATCAGCTCGAGCACGAAGCCGTCCCTGACCAGATAGGACGCGCGGACTCCGATCGGCGGCTTCAGCTGAAGGAGCGCCGCGGTGCCTTCGTCAGGCAGTTCCAGGTCCCACCAGAAAGTGAACCCGAGCAGACCTTCGTACAACCGGCGCGACCGCTCTCGGTCGGCGACGCAGAGTCCGACGTGGTTGAAGACCGTTCGGTGATTGGGCACAACTCCGCCTCCCTAAAGGTGCAAAGATAGCGTAATGGGCCGCCCAGACGTCCGCCCCGACGCAATCGTTGAATCGACCATCACTGCGACGACTACCATGCCCGACTACGACGTCGAGCTCGAAGGCGTCCACACGATGACCGGCGTCGGCAAGCTGCCGGTGACGTTCACACCCGGACAGTCGTTGAGGACGCCGCGCCTCGAGTGAATCCCGTTCAGAACAGGGCGAACTGGGCGCCGTCGAGTGTGTGGTCGGTGAACTCCTCGATGCCCGTGCCACCGATCACGCCGTCCAGACACTCCATGAACTCGGCGTCGGAGACGAGCGGAACGCCGAGCTCGTGAGCCTGGTAGCCCTTGCCCTGTTCGGGCCCTGGCTCGTTGCAGATCACCAGGGAGGTCTCGGTATCGACGGAGTCGGTGTAGGCCAGCCCGGCATGCAGAATCCGCTCGACGAGTTCGTCGTGGGTGCGCTTGACCTCGGCTGAGAGCGCGACTCGCATGCCCTGCACGAGGGGTCGACCGCGGACGAACCGGCCGGGGTTGAGATACGGGCACGGTAGCCGGGACGCGATCACCTTCAGCGGGCGCAACTCCTCGTGGGTGACATGCCCGCTCGGCCACTCTCGCCGTTCGACGGCCCGCAACGGCAGCCACACCTTGCGTTCGCGCGCGCGGACCAGCGCAGGTTTGAGGATCTGGGCGAGCACCAATGCGTCGTCAAGAGCGTCGTGCGGCTTCATCTGGCTGATGCCCCAGTGCGCCGCCAGCGTCTCCAGCCGCATGTTGTCGACGTCGAGGTCGAGCCGTCGGGCCAGCTCGACGGTGCACATCACGGTGTCGATCGGGAGTTCCACCGCGGCCAGCTCGGCTTCGGCGGCCAGGAACGAGTAGTCGAAGCCGACGTTGTGGGCGACCAGCGTCCGTCCGCGCAGCACCTCGATCAGGTCGGCTGCGACGTCGGCGAAGCACGGCTTGCCTGCCAGCATCTCCGTGGTCAGGCCGTGTACGTGGGTGGGGCCGGGATCGACGCCGGGGTTCAGCAGGCTGGAGACGCTGTGCTCGACGTTGCCGTCGTCGCCGACGGCCAGCACGGCCACGCTGACGATGCGGGCCTGCCCTGGTCGGAAGCCGGTCGTCTCGACATCGACGACCGCCCAGCCCGCGCCGGTCTCGGCAGCCGGCCGGCCCCAGGTGTGGCTCATAACGCCAGGATGGCACGGCGATCCGACAAGCCTCGGTCGGTGAAGCCGCGTGTCGGACACATAAAATGCACGGAATGGTCACCGCTCGTGGACGTATCGCGCTGGCGGCCGGAGCCGCCGCACGCTGGTCGTCGCGGGTGACCGGCCGCGGCGCAGGCGCGATGATCGGCGGCCTCGTCGCGATGACGCTGGACAAATCGATCCTGCGCCAGCTCGGCGAAAGCAGGCGCACGGCCATCGTGACGGGCACCAACGGCAAGTCCACGACCACGCGGATGACCGCGGCGGCGCTTGGCACCCTGGGGCCCGTCGCCACCAACGCAGAAGGCGCCAACATGGACGCCGGCCTGGTGGCCGCGCTGGCGGGCACCCGTGACGCGGAGCTTGCCGCGCTCGAGGTCGACGAGATGCACGTGCCGCACGTCGCCGACGCGGTGAACCCCAGCGTGATCGTGCTGCTGAACTTGTCGCGCGATCAGCTCGACCGCGTCGGCGAGATCAACCACATCGAGCGCACGCTGCGGGGCGGCCTCGCGCGTCACCCCGACACGGTCATCGTCGCCAACTGCGACGACGTGCTGATGACGTCGGCGGCCTACGACAGTCCGAAAGTGGTATGGGTCGCCGCGGGCGGAAGCTGGGCCAATGACTCGGTGAGCTGTCCGCGCAGCGGCGAGATCATCGTCCGCGACGGCGCCCACTGGTACTCGACGGGAACGGATTTCAAACGGCCGACCCCGCAGTGGTGGTACGACGACACCAACATCTACGGGCCGGACGGCTTCTGGGCGCCGATGCAGCTGGCGCTGCCGGGAACTATCAACCGCGGCAACGCAACTCAGGCAGTGGCCGCCGCCGTTGCGATGGGCGCCGACTCGGCCGCCGCGGTGACGGCGGCATCGGGTGTCGCCGAGGTCGCGGGCCGCTACAGCATCGCCCAACTCGGCGCGCACACCGTGCGGATGCTGCTCGCGAAGAACCCGGCAGGTTGGCAGGAGGCGCTGTCGATGGTCGACATCGACGCGGGCTCGGTGGTCATCGCGGTCAACGGACAGGTGCCCGACGGCGAAGACCTGTCGTGGCTGTGGGACGTCAACTTCGAGCATTTCGTGAAACACTCGCAGGCCCATCCGGTGGTTGCGACGGGTGAGCGCGGAACAGATCTGGCCGTGCGGCTTGGCTATGCGGGCGTCGAACACACGTTGGTGCACAACGCCATTGAGGCAATCACATCGTGTCCGCCCGGCCATGTCGAGGTGGTCGCGAACTACACCGCGTTTCTCACGTTGAATCGCACGTTGGGCAGGGGCGGCCGTGGCTGACTCGACGGTGCGGATCGGGCTGGTGCTGCCCGACGTGATGGGTACGTACGGCGATGGCGGCAACTCGGTGGTGTTGCGACAGCGGTTGCGGCTGAGGGGGTTTGACGCCGATATCGTCAACATCACCCTCGACGACCCGGTGCCGTCGACCCTGGACCTGTACACGCTCGGCGGTGCGGAGGACTACGCGCAGCGGCTCGCGACGCGACACCTGATTCGCTACCCCGGCCTGCAGGAGGCGGCAGCGAAGGGCGCGCCGGTGCTGGCGATCTGTGCGGCGATTCAGGTGCTGGGCCATTGGTACGAGACGTCGGCGGGAGAGCGGGTCGACGGCGTCGGGCTGCTGGACCTGACGACCTCACCGCAGCCGCGGCGGACCATAGGCGAGGTAACGAGCCAGCCCTTGCTGCCCGGCCTCACCGACCGGCTCACCGGCTTCGAAAATCACCGCGGCGGAACGGTTTTGGGCTCGGACGCGCAACCGCTGGCACGCGTGATCTCCGGTGCGGGCAACCGCGAGGGCGACGGGGTCGACGGCGCCGTGCAGGGCAGCGTCGTTGCCACTTATCTGCACGGCCCGTGCCTGGCCCGTAATCCGCAGCTGGCCGACCATCTGCTGGCCGCCGTCGTCGGCGACCTGCCGCCGCTGGAGCTGCCCGAGGTCGACCTGCTACGCCGCGAACGGCTCGCAGCGCCCCGCCGCGGGTAAGCAGCTAAGCCGCCAACGAGCGGGTGAATCGGCACAGGTCATCGAATTCGAGACAGCATCCGCGGCGGATCAGGGCTTCCTCGACCCTCGCGATGACATCCCTCGGCTTGTCCTCGGCAATAACCCGAATGACTATCCAGCCCAGCGCTTCGAGCATCCTCAGCCTCGCGATGTCTTTCACGTACTGGCGCCGATCCTTTCGATGATGATCCCCGTCGTACTCGACCGCGACCTTGTAGTCCCGCCACCCCATGTCCAGCCACGCCACAGGGCGGGTACTGCTCTGCAGAACCGGAATCTGAGTCTCGGGCTGTGGGAACCCGGCGTCCAACAGCCATAGCCGAAGCCGGCTCTCGCGTGGCGATTCCGCGCCGCGGTCGATCAGCGGGAGCAGCTCAAGCAGCCTACGGAGGCCAGGAGCCCGCGGGTACCGCACGCCGAGTGCCTCGACGTCGGCGCGCGCAAATATCTGGTTCCACATCAGCGCATCGAGGCGTGCCAACGCCTCCGTCCGTTCGAGGTGGCGTCCCATGTCGAAAGCCGTTCGGACTCTTGATGTCACGGGCAGTCCGGCGACCCGGGTGATCTCATCTTCTGCGATGCGGTCCGCCCGCGGGATCAGTCCGTCCTGCGGACGGATCTTCACTCCGACGAGCTCGATCGGCTGTGCTGGGTCGACCCACGGCGCACCGTGCAGCGCCGATGCGGCGACGCCCGCCACCACCCCCTTACGCCCGGATGCCAGCCAGGCCGCGATCGCCCGATCGCGCAGCGACAACTCCACGTCCTTGCTCCCGTAGACGCCGCGATAGACGGCCCGGTACCCACGCTGGAGCTCGTAACGGGTTACCCGGCCGGCGGCGACTTCCTCACTGCCGATGAAAATCTGAGCCATACGGGCATGGTGCACCCATGCACCGACATGTCACAGCGATCCACGTTTTGCAGGCAAACTGCGAGTAGATCCCTGCAATACGTCGATCGATGTGACTCAGGTGAGGGCGCGGCGACCTGCGAGCGCGCGGCCAAGCGTCAGCTCGTCGGCGAACTCCAGGTCGCCGCCCATCGGCAGACCTGACGCTATCCGCGTGACGGCCAGGCCGGGAATATCGCGCAGCATCCGGACCAGATATGTTGCCGTCGCCTCGCCTTCGGTGTTGGGATCGGTCGCAATGATCACCTCGGCGACGTCCACGCCGTCGACGCGTTCGCCAATCCTGTTGAGCAGCTCGCGAATACGCAGCTGCTCGGGACCGACACCGGACAGCGGATCCAACGCACCGCCCAATACGTGGTAGCGGCCGCGGAATTCGCGGGTCCGTTCGACGGCCTGCACGTCCTTCGGCTCCTCGACGACGCACACCAGCGACGCGTCGCGGCGCGGATCCGAACAGATCCGACAGCGGTCGTCGTCGGAGACGTTCCCGCACACCGCGCAGAACTTGACCCCGTCACGCACCTTTCCCAACACGGCGGTCAGCCGGTCGATGTCGGGCGGCTCGACGGACAACAGGTGAAAGGCGATGCGCTGCGCGCTCTTCGGACCGATACCCGGCAGCTTGCCCAGCTCGTCGATGAGGTCCTGAACCGGTCCCTCAAACATGGCAGTTCACATCTACAGCCCGGGTAACCCCAAATCGCCCATGCCGCCCGCCAGCGGACCGAGCCGCTCCTGGGCGAGCAGGGTGACCTGACGCGACGCGTCGGCGTGCGCGCCGACGATCAGATCCTGCAGCGTCTCGACGTCGTCGGGGTCGACGACCTTCGGATCGATCGACACGCCCACCACCTCGCCGCTGCCCTTCATGGTGACCTGGACCAGGCCGCCACCGGCCTGCCCGTGCACCTCGGTGTTGGCGAGCTGCTCCTGGGCCTCCATCAGCTTCTGCTGCACCTGTTGCGCCTGCGCGAGGAGCGCCGACATGTCGGGCTGGCCTCCGGGTTGCATGACAGTCCCCTTGCGTATTGGTCTCGACTTGGTTTCGCTCGCTGGCATGCGGCGGTTTGGTCTTTCAAGCCTAGACGCCGAGCGGCTACGTTGACGCCGTGCACGTGTCAGCGACCCTGCGTGTCGGCGCGACCGCGGCTGCCTGCCTAGTCGTCGCCGCGTCGACGCTCGCCAGCCCGGTGTCCGCCGCGCCCGCCAACATCGCCGGCATGATCGTGTTCCTCGACCCCGGTCACAACGGCTCCAACGACGGCTCGATCAGCCGCCAGGTGCCTACCGGCCGCGGCGGCACCAAGAACTGCCAGGAAAGCGGCACCTCGACCAACGACGGCTATCCCGAACACTCCTTCACCTGGGAAACCACGCTGCGGATCCGCCAGGCGCTGACGGCGCTTGGCGTGCGGACCGCGATGTCGCGCGGCAACGACACCGGCCTGGGGCCCTGCGTCGACGAGCGGGCGGCGATGGCCAACTCACTGAAACCCAACGCGGTCGTCAGCATCCACGCCGACGGCGGCCCGCCGACCGGCCGCGGCTTCCACGTGCTGTACTCGTCGCCGCCGCTGAACCAGACGCAGGCAGGCCCGTCGGTGCAGTTCGCCCAGATCATGCGCGACCAACTGCGGGCGTCCGGTCTGGTGCCGTCGACCTACGTCGGCACCGACGGCCTCAACCCCCGCTCCGACATCGCAGGCCTGAACCTGGCGCAGTACCCGTCGATCCTCGTCGAGTTGGGCAACATGAAGAACCCCGCCGACGCGGGACTGATCACCACGCCCGAGGGCAGGCAGAAATACGCCGACGGCGTGGTGCGCGGTATCGCGGGCTTCCTCGGCGCGCAGCCGCGCTAGGCGCTTTCTACGGCCTTCTTCAAGTTCTCCAGCACCTCGGCCTGAATCTTCTTCAGCCCCAACGGCGCGAAGGTCTTCTCGAAGAAGCCGCCGACGCCACCCGCTCCCTGCCATGACGTCTTGACGGTGACAGACGAGCCGGGCCCGGCAGGCGCGACGGTCCAGTTGGTCACCATCGAACTGTTGGCGTCCTTCTCGATGACGGTGTGTCCCGCGACGTCGACGTCGGCCTTTACGTCGCGGACCCGCGACTTGGTCGCCTGCAACTTCCAGGTCGCGACGGTGCCCGCGCCCTGACCGCCCTCGAGGACGGCGTAGTCACGGTAGTGCGCCGACAGGATCTTCGGGCGGACCGTTGTGTAATCCGACACAGCCGCCAACACCTTCTCCGGCGGGGCGTCGATCAAGACGCTGCTCGACGCGCTGACCTGTCCCATCTCCAATGACTCCCCTCGTCGTGGTGCGGTCGCATCGGCCGCAACCGCGGACTAGCGTATATGCGTGTCTGATCCGGCAACCGACGCACGTGCTGCTCACGCCGCGGGTGTGCAGCGACTGCTTGCCAGCTACCGCGCCATCCCTCCGACGGCGACCGTTCGCCTGGCCAAACCCACCTCCAACCTGTTTCGCGCCCGCGCGAAGAGCGACGCCAAGGGCCTGGACACCTCCGGGCTGACGGGTGTCATTGCGGTGGATCCCGACGCGCAGACAGCCGACGTCGCGGGCATGTGCACCTACGAAGACCTGGTCGCCGCGACGCTGCCGTACGGGCTGTCGCCGCTCGTCGTCCCACAGCTCAAGACCATCACGCTCGGCGGTGCGGTCACCGGACTCGGGATCGAGTCGACGTCGTTCCGCAACGGGCTGCCGCATGAGTCGGTGCTCGAGATGGATATCCTCACCGGCACCGGCGACGTCGTCACCGCATCTCCGAATCACAACGCCGACCTCTACCGCGCTTTTCCGAATTCGTATGGCACGTTGGGCTATTCGGTCCGGTTGAAGATCGAGCTGGAACCCGTCAAGCCGTTCGTCACGCTGAAGCACCTGCGGTTCCACTCGGTGCAGGAGCTCATGGCGGCGATGGACCGCATCATCGAGACCGGCGGCATTGACGGCACACCGGTCGACTACCTCGACGGCGTGGTGTTCAGTGCGGACGAGAGCTATCTGTGCGTCGGCGTTCAGACCTCGACACCGGGACCCGTGAGCGATTACACCGGCCAGCGCATCTACTACCGGTCGATTCAGCACGACGGCCCCGAGAAGCACGATCGGCTGACCATTCACGACTACCTGTGGCGCTGGGACACCGACTGGTTCTGGTGCTCGCGGGCGTTCGGCGCACAGAATCCGAAAATCCGGCGGTTCTGGCCACGGCGTTATCGCCGAAGCAGCTTCTACTGGAAGTTGATCGGATACGACCAGCGCTTCAACATCGCCGACCGGATCGAGAAGCGCAACGGCAGACCACCGCTGGAACGCGTCGTGCAGGACGTCGAGGTGTCGATCGAGCGGTGCGCCGACTTCCTCGACTGGTTCCTGACCAATGTGCCGATCGAGCCGATCTGGCTGTGCCCGCTGCGACTACGTGATGACGGAAACTGGCCGTTGTATCCGATCCGGCCGCACCACACGTACATCAACGTCGGATTCTGGTCATCGGTCCCCGTCGGGCCCGAGGACGGCTACACCAACAAATTGATCGAACGCAAGGTCAGCGAACTGGACGGACACAAGTCGTTGTACTCCGACGCGTTTTATTCTCAGGATGAGTTCGACGAACTCTATGGCGGGGAAGCCTACAAAACCGTAAAGAAGACATACGATCCCGATTCACGTCTCCTCGACCTATACGCGAAGGCGGTGCAGCGAAAATGACGACATACAAAGAACGTGAGACACATACGGCGCCGAAGAAGCTGACGCTGGCCGAGATCCTCGAGATCTTCACGGCGGGCGGCCGGATTCCGCTGAAGTTCAGCGCATACGACGGAAGCATGGCCGGTCCCGAGGACGCCGCCATCGGCCTGGATCTGCTGACACCGCGCGGGACAACATATCTCGCGACGGCGCCGGGTGAGCTCGGGCTGGCCAGGGCCTACGTCTCCGGCGACGTCGACATGCACGGCGTGCACCCCGGCGATCCCTACGAATTGCTGCGGGCACTCGCCGACAAGATGGAGTTCAAGCGGCCCCCGGCGCGAGTGCTGGCCAACATCGTCCGGTCCATCGGGTTCGATCACCTCAAGCCGATCGCCCCGCCGCCGCAGGAGGTGCTGCCCCGCTGGCGCCGTATCGTAGAAGGCCTGCGACACAGCAAGACTCGCGATGCCGAGGCTATCCATCACCACTACGACGTGTCGAACACGTTCTACGAGTGGGTACTTGGCCCGTCGATGACCTACACCTGCGCCTGCTACCCCGATGCCGACGCCTTGCTGGAAGAGGCGCAGGAGAACAAGTACCGGCTGGTGTTCGACAAGCTGCGACTGCGGCCCGGCGACCGGCTGCTGGACGTCGGCTGCGGGTGGGGCGGCATGGTCCGTTACGCAGCGCGGCAGGGCGTCAAGGCGATCGGCGTCACGCTGTCCAGGGAGCAGGCGACGTGGGCGCAGAAGGCCATCGCCGAGGAGGGCCTGACCGACCTCGCCGAGGTGCGCCACGGCGACTATCGCGATGTCTCCGAAACCGGCTTCGACGCGGTGTCCTCGATCGGGCTGACCGAACACATCGGTGTGCACAACTACCCGGCATACTTCGGCTTCCTGCAGTCGAAGATGCGTGTCGGCGCACTGCTGCTCAATCACTGCATCACCCGACCCGACAACCGGACCACGGCGTCGGCGGCCGCGTTCATCGACCGCTACGTCTTCCCCGACGGAGAGCTGACCGGATCGGGCCGCATCATCAGCGAGGCACAGGACGTCGGCCTCGAGGTTGTGCACGAAGAGAACCTGCGCCATCACTACGCGTTGACGCTGCGTGACTGGTGCCGCAACCTCGTCGACAACTGGGACGAAGCCGTCGACGAGGTCGGTCTGCCCACCGCCAAGGTGTGGGGTCTGTACATGGCCGGCTCACGGCTCGGCTTCGAAACCAACGTCGTTCAGCTGCACCAGGTCCTGGCGGTGAAGCTCGACCAGGACGGCAACGACGGCGGGCTTCCCCTTCGGCAGTGGTGGACCGCCTGACGGCCTAGCCGCCGTCGATTCGCCGGGCGCCGAGCTCGTTCTGCAGTAGTTCGAGCGCGGCCTCTTCGGGGTCGCGGCGCTCGGTCTCGGAATTGTCGCTGCCTGCCTCGGCCAGCATGCTGTTCTCCTCGTCGCGCGCGACGTCGGCGTCCGCAGCGGCGGCGGGAGCGTCCGCCGAACCGGCGTCGGATGGGGTGCCCACCTCGTAGCGCACCCTGAGGCCGACTCCGAGCGCGTCCTTCAACGCCTCCTCGACGACTTCCGTGTTGCGCTGCTCGTTGAGCCGCTTGGCCAGCGGCGCCGACTCGTGGATGAGCAGCAGCGTGCCGCCGTCGACGGTGCGCACGACTGCGCCGGCCAGCATTACCGCAAGCGACCGGCTGCGTTCGCGCACCTTGTCCAGCACGGTCGACCACTGCCTGCGTATCGCGGCGGCATCCGGTTCGCCGGCGACGGGAACAGCGGGCGCGGCGGGCGCCTCCACCTCCGGCGGGGGCTGGACCGGTTCCGGCGTAACCGCAGGCGCGGGCTTGGGCGTTGGCACCGGCTCGGGTGCGGGCGCAGGCTCCTCCGCAGGAGGTGTGGCCGCGTTGCTCTTGCGGGTGAACTGCTTCGGCGCTGCAGAAGACGCCCCAAACGTTGCGCTGTCGGATGGGACCGACACGTCCAGCCGCGTCTCGATGCGCTCGATCCGTTGCAGCAGAGCCGATTCCGTGTCGCTGGCCGATGGCAGCAACAGCCGCGCGCACATCACCTCGAGCAGTAGGCGCGGCGCGGTGGCCCCGCGCATCTCCCCCAGACCGGCGTGTACCACCTCGGCGTAGCGGGTCAGCGTGCCCGCACCGAGACGGGCGGCCTGATCGCGCATCCGCTCCAACACGTCGCCAGGGGCGTCGACCACGCCGCGCGCTGCAGCGTCGGGCACCGCCTGCAGCACGATGAGATCCCGGAAGCGCTCCAGCAGATCGGTGGCGAACCGACGCGGGTCGTGCCCCGCGTCGATGACGGACTCGACGGCGCCGAACAACGCGGCGGCGTCACCTGCGGCCAGTGCGTCGACGGCATCATCGATCAGCGCAACGTCCGTCGCCCCCAGCAGGGCCAGAGCCCGCGAATAGAGAACCCGGTTGGCGTCCGCGCCCGCCAGCAACTGGTCGAGAACCGAAAGGGTGTCGCGGGGCGAGCCGCCGCCCGCCCGGATCACCAGGGGGTAGACGGTCTCGTCTACCTCCACGCCCTCCTGCTCGCAGATCCGTTCCACCAGCGACCGCATCGTGCGGGGCGCGAGCAGGCGGAACGGGTAGTGATGGGTGCGCGAGCGGATGGTCGGCAGCACCTTCTCCGGTTCGGTGGTCGCGAACACGAAGATCAGGTGCTCGGGCGGTTCCTCGACGATCTTCAGCAGTGCGTTGAAGCCGGCGGTGGTCACCATGTGCGCTTCGTCGACGATGAAAATGCGGTATCGCGACTGTGCGGGGGCATAGAACGCGCGGTCCCGAAGCTCGCGGGTGTCGTCGACTCCGCCGTGACTGGCCGCGTCGAGTTCGACGACGTCGACGCTGCCCGGTCCGTTGGGAGCCAGCGCGACGCATGAATCGCAGACGCCACACGGCGTAGCCGTCGGACCCTGATCGCAGTTCAGGGAGCGGGCCAGGATGCGTGCCGACGACGTCTTGCCGCAGCCGCGTGGACCGGAGAACAGATACGCGTGGTTGATGCGTCCGGCAGACAGTGCGGTGGACAGCGGCTCGGTGACGTGCTCCTGTCCGACCACGTCGGCGAAGGTTGACGGCCGGTACTTGCGGTAGAGCGCCACGCTCAGCAGGCTACCGAGCCGCGGTGACGAAAACCCGGCCGGTTGATCATTCAGCTCTTGAGCAGGGCTTCCGTCGCGGCGAGCAGCGCGCAGGTCGCAAGGCCGTCGATGGCTTCCCTCAGGTCTGGCAGCGACGGAAACGTCGGCGCGATCCGAATGTTCTTGTCCTCGGGGTCTTTTCGATACGGGAACGACGCGCCGGCTTCGGTGACGGCGATGCCCGCGTCCTTCGCCAACGACACGGTGCGCTTGGCTGTGCCGGGCCACACGTCGAAGTTGACGAAGTAACCGCCCTTCGGGTCGGTCCACGACGCGATCTTCGATTCGCCGAGCCGGTCGGTGAGGATGTCCTGCACCAACGCGAACTTCGGCGCGAGCAGCTGCTGGTGGCGCTGCATCTGCAGCCGCACGCCGTCGGCGTCCCTGAAGAACCGCAGATGGCGAAGCTGGTTCACCTTGTCGGGGCCGATCGACTTCTTGCCTGCGTGCTGCAGATACCACGCGATGTTGGCAAGCGAGCCGCCGAAGAAGCTGACGCCCGCGCCCGCGAAAGTGATCTTCGAGGTGGAGGCGAACACATACGGCCGGTTCTGGTTGCCCGCCGCGGCGGCCAGCCCGAGCACGTCGATCTGCTGCACCGAGTCATGGGTGAGGGTGTGCACCGCGTAGGCGTTGTCCCAGAAAAGTCGGAAATCCGGTGCGGCCGTGCGCATTTGCACCAACCGCCGCACCTTCTCCCACGCGAAGGTGACGCCGGTCGGGTTCGAGAACACCGGCACGCACCACACTCCCTTGATGGCCGGGTCGGCGGCGACGAGCTCCTCGATCAGGTCGACGTCGGGACCGTCCTCGAGCATCGGGACGTTGATCATCTCGACGCCGAGGCTTTCGGTGATCGCGAAGTGCCGGTCGTAGCCGGGCACCGGGCAGAGGAACTTCACGACCGGCTCCTGAACCCACGGCTTCGGCGAATCCACACCGCCGTGCAGAAGGGAGAACACCACGACGTCGTGCATCAGCTCGAGGCTCGCGTTGTTGCCGGCGATCAGGTTCTGTACCGGGATGCCGAGCAGCTCGCCGAAGATCGCGCGCAGTTCCGGCAGGCCGTGCAGGCCGCCGTAATTGCGGGTGTCGGTGCCGTCCCCGTCGCGAAAGTCGTCACCGGGCAGGGACAACAGCGCATTGGAGAGGTCGAGCTGCGCCGGAGACGGCTTGCCGCGGGTCAGGTCGAGTTTGAGCTGCTTGGCCTGCAGCTCGGCGTAGTTGACCTTCTGCGACTCGTGCTGCGCCTGCAATTCCTCACGGCCGAGCGAGTGAAACGACACGATGCGTCCTCAAATGTCTGCAAAAAATGTCTGCAAAAAGGGGGACCCCGCGCACCCGACAGAGCCCATTGACCCTTGCTGCCTTCCGGCCCTGGGGGAGTTCACAGGATAGACGCCGCGCGGGGTCCAGGGTGAGTGTAATACGGGGTCGAGAAGCTCCTGGATGGGCGTATGAGGCAGGTCGGTTACCATGGCCCGCGGAGGATTCGCCTAGTGGCCTATGGCGCTCGCCTGGAACGCGGGTTGGGTTAATAGCCCTCGCGGGTTCAAATCCCGCATCCTCCGCACTCGGTCCGAGGAGCGACCAGTGGGCAGTGATGAGCTGGTCGCTCCTTGGCCCAGAAAATCTGAGGAGGAGTATGAGCCGCAAAGTTGCGGTGGCTTGGCACGCGTCGTTCTCGATTGCCGCCGGCGTCTTGTACTTCTATTTCGTCTTGCCGCGCTGGCCGGAGCTGACGGGCAGCATCTCCCACACGCTTGGCATGGTGCTGCGCATCGTCACGGGCGCCCTCATCGGCCTGGCGGCGCTGCCGGTGGTCTTCACGCTGCTGAAGACCCGCAAGCCCGAGCTGGGCACCCCGCGGCTGGCACTGAGCCTGCGGACGTCGTCGGTCGGCCTGCACGTGCTGGCCGGAGTACTCATCATCGGGACCGCGATCAGCGAGATCTGGCTGGACCTCGACAGGGCCGGGCGCTGGCTGTTCGGCATCTACGGTGCCGCTGCGGCCATCGCGTTGCTCGGCATCGCCGCGTTCTACCTGGCCTACGTGGCCGAACTGCCGCCGCCTCCGCCGAAACCGCGGAAACCGAAAGCGGAGAAGAAGCAGCGTCGTAGGCGCCGCAAGGCCGCCGACGACGCGGAGAGCGGCACGACCGAGGAAGCCACCGAGTCGGCCGACGAGGCCCAGGCCGAGGCCGGCGCCGACGACGACGAGCCGTCCGAAGCCGAGGCGCCTGCCGAGCCCGAAGAGCCGGCTGAGGAGCTCGCCGAGGAGCCAGCCGAGGTCAAGGCCGAGACGCCCGAGGACGACGCGGACGCGAGCGAAAGCAAGCCAGAAGCCGCAACCTCCGACGAGGCCAACGGCGCCGAATCGGCCAACGGCGGCCTGCGGAACCGGCGCACTCCGGGCAAGATCAGCCTCCGTAAGCGCAGGCGGTCACGCGGCGGCGTTGCGCTTGACGGTTAGCCTCACGTCGACACGGGAACAACTCATTGCCACGATGTAATGAGAACCCGCCTCCTGCCGAAAGTCTCCATATGGCCCGCTTGCACCCTTATCGCCTGCTGATCGCGCTTGCCGCCGTGATGGCACTGGTCGCGCCGATCCGCCCGGCGGTAGCGTCTGCGGCGCCCCTGGACACTGCGATCGCTGCAGTGGAACCGGCCGTCGTCCAGATCGACACCACCATCGACTACCAGCACGCCATCGGCGCGGGCACCGGTTTCCTGCTCAACCCCGGTGGCGAGGTTCTCACCAACTTCCACGTGGTCCAGGGCGCTGACGTCATCACAGGGCACAACGTGGGCACCGGTCAGTCGTTCGGGGCGGACCTGGTCGGTTACGACCGTGCACACGACATCGCCCTTCTGCAATTGCTCGGAGCATCGGGCCTGCCCGTCGCGCCGCTGGGCAACTCCTCGTCGATCAGCATCGGGGAGCCTGCGGTGGCGATCGGCAACGCCAATCCGGGCAGCCCCCCGACGCTTGAACCGGGAAGCATCACCCGCCTCGACCGCACGATCGACGCCAAGGACGCGCTGACAGGCAGCTCCGACGAGCTGACCGGCTTGATCGAGGTCGCCGCCAACGTCCGCGCGGGCGACTCGGGGGGGCCGCTGGTGAACGGCGGAGGCCAGGTGATCGGCGTAATCACGGCCGCGACGGTGAACTACCGGTTCGCGCCCGGCGGCAAGGGCTTCGCCATCCCCATCAACCAGGCGCTGGCGATCGCCGACCAGATCCGGTCGCGCGCGCCGTCCGACACTGTGCATATCGGACCGCCGACGCTGCTCGGCGTCGGTGTCGCCGCGGGCGACCAGAACGAAGGAGTTCCTGGCGTCGTCATTCGGGAGGCGCTCAGAGGTGGTCCCGCCGAGCAGGCAGGACTGGTCGACGGGGATGTCCTCACCAGCATCGACGGCGCACCGCTCGATTCGGCGACCACGCTGACCCGGCTGCTGGACAGGCGCTATCCCGGCGATGTCGTCAACCTGACCTGGATCGACCGGAGCGGCGAGCAGCGCACCGGCAAGGCGACGCTCACGTCCTGACCGCAATCGTCAATTTTGTGGCCGCAAGCCGTCGTGTGATCCGCGCCGCTTTCCCTATGCTGAGCGAGTGCCAAACACCACCCCTTATCGGGTCGTCCAGTGGACCACGGGAAATGTCGGAAAGAGCTCGGTAGAGGCGATCGCGAAGAACCCGAACTACGAACTCGTCGGGTGCTACGCCTGGTCGAAGGACAAGGGCGGCGTGGACGTCGGCGAGCTCGTCGGTATCGAACCGCTCGGCGTCAAGGCGACCAACGACGTGGACGCGCTGCTGGCACTCAAACCCGACTGCGTCGTCTACAACCCGATGTGGTTCGACGCCGACGAGGTGGTGCGCATTCTGTCGGCGGGCGTCAACGTCGTCACGTCCGCGGCCTTCATCACGGGGCACAACCTCGGCAAGGACCGCGACCGGATTGAAGAGGCGGCCAAGCAGGGCAACTCGACGATGTTCGGCTCCGGTGTCAGCCCGGGCTTCGCCGACCTTCTGGCAATAGTGGCCGCGACCGCCTGCGACCGGGTCGACAAGGTCATCGTCGCCGAATCTGCGGACACCACCCTCTACGACTCGCCGGATACCGAGCGACCGGCGGGTTTCGGCACCGCGATCGACGACCCAAACCTGCAGCCGATGGCGGCGCAGGGCACGGCCGTGTTCGCCGAGGCGGTGCAACTGGTTGCCGATTCGCTCGGCGTCGAACTCGACGAGATCGTGTGCGAGGCCGAGTATGCGCAGACGACCGAGGACCTCGACCTCGGCTCGTGGGCGATCAAGGCCGGCCACGTGGCGGGGGTCTTCGCCAGCTGGCAGGGCCGGGTGGCCGGAAAGACCGTCGTCGACCTCAACGTGCGTTGGCGCAAGGGTCAGACGCTGGACCCGGACTGGAAGCTCGACGGCGACGGCTGGAAGATCACCATCGAAGGGCGTCCGACCGTCAACATGCAGGTTGGCTTCCTGCCGCCACAGGACATGATCGAGAACATGAAGTCGATCGAGGATCTCTTCGTGATCGGCCACATCATGACGGCGATGCCACCGATTCACGCGATCCCGGCGGTCGTCGCCGCCGCGCCTGGAATCGCGACCTACAACGATCTGCAACTACCCCAGGCGCGGGGCGTCGTACCAAGGGGCTGATAACACCCCTCGGCTAGATGCAGGCGCTGCCCTGGACGTATCCGAAGGGGCCCTGGACGCCGATGCAGGCGTCGACCGGATCCCAACCCCTCGGACCGTGGTCCCACCACCAGTCGTCGCCATGTCCGTGACCGTGTCCGCGACCGGGTCCGTTCTCCGAGATGTACTGCGGTCCGGAGACCGTGGGCGCGACAGGTGCCGCATTCGCGGCGCCCGCGCCGACGCCTATGACGCCCACCGCCAGCCCAGCGGTGAGGAAAGTTCCTGCAACGAGTGCTTTCATGTCAATCACGCTAGATCCCCTCGGCATCTTTTGTACGGTGCACGACGCCGGACACCGTTTGGCGCGCCCCGTCGGCCAAAGAGGTTGGAAATTCACATCTTCCGACGTCCGAAGATCACTTTAACCCCCGACGCGGCAGGATGCGAAAGCAGGGCGTGCGCTGACGCGCACGTTGGTTTGCTCAGTAACGGACGCGTAGCACCGTGTTCTCTCTTTTTCGCCTGACCGCTTTCCTAGCGTGTGCCCGCTAGCCGCTTTTTCGGTGCGTTGCTGCGTTTGTCGGCCCCACGGAATGTCGCGCCGTACCGGGGCACGGTCATGGCGCCCGCACTGCGGGCGGCACTGATGGCGTTGCGCATGGGACGCGCGATGCCCGCGAAAGCTCCCATGTCGAACAGCATCGCCGTCAGCAGCCGGTTGTGCACGAAACCGAATGCGCTGCCGGTCGCGGGATCGGCCCAGCCGAGTGTTCCGCCAAGGCCGACGTGGCCAAACCCCTTCAGCAAACCGGGAATCGGCGATTCGTGGAAGCCGAGGTGGAACGGCATCGGCACGACCATGTTCAGGTCGGGGCGCCTCTTCGGCTTGCCGATCAGTCCTTCGGCCATCTCCGCCGAGAGGAACTGCTCGCCGTCGATCGTGCCGCCGTTGGCGAGCGCCGCGTACATCTTTGCCAACCCACGACCGGTGACGACACCGTTGGCCGCAGGGACCTCGCCGTCGAGGAACGGAATATCGCCCTGCACAAAGGATCTGATGCCGGGGAAGTAAATCGAACCGAATGCGCCGGAGAACGGCAGGCCAGCCACCTTGGGTGCGACGAAGTCGAACACCGGGTTTGGCCGCGCGTTCTGCGGGAGCAGGATCTGCGCCACCTTGGTCGGCGAACCTGCGGGCGGGCGGCCGAGGTGCAGGCCGTCGGTGTTGAGCGGACGGGCGACCTCCTCGCGGATCAGCTCGCGCATGCCCATCCCCGTGACGGCTCGACACATTCCCGACAGCAGCCACCCGTACGTCAGCGCGTGGTACGCAGGTCTGCCCCGCAGATGGTCCACCGGCGCTGCGGCCAGCTTCTCCTCCATCAGGTGGTGGTCAAGCAGATCGTCCTTGGTGACGCCCTTCAGGTGCGACAGGCCGGCCCGGTGCCGCAGCACATCGCGGACCGTGATGTCCGACTTGCCGTTGACCCCGAACTCCGGCCAGTACTCAGCCACCGGGGTGTCGTAATTCAGCAGGCCGCGGTCGACGAGCCGATGGACCACAGTTGCGGCCAAACCCTTCGTCGCCGAGAACACCATCGCGCCGGTGTTGGCCGTCCACGGCGCGTTGCCGTCACGATCTGACCATCCCGTCCACACGTCGACGACGGGCTTGCCGTCGATGTACACGACGAGGGAACCGCCGCCGAACCGGCGACCGGGGAACAGCCCGGCGAAGATTCGAATGACATTGGCGAACCGCGGGTCGGCCGCCCCCTGCACGCCGCGAGGCAACCCTTCTTCGGCGCGGAGAAGCGACGACGACGTCATAGGGAGTCGACCGCGTCGAACACCCCGATCGCGTGCTCGAACGGCGCGGGGGTGATCCCGATTTGAGATCCGAATGGATGGTCGAGGCAATAGACGACGAACAGCAACAAACCGAGCAGAAGCGCTACGGCACCGGACAAGATGACGTGGCCCCGCGTGCTGTCCAGCCGCATGAAGCCGGTTAGACCGACCAGCAGGACCCCGCCGAAGACCAGGCCACACCACAGCAACCACGGGATCCGCGGCTCGGCGTCGAGCACCCTGGTGTTGCGCTGGGAGGCCAGCACGGTCAGTTGGCCGAGGAACTCACTGTTGATCGCCGACGCGGCGGCATCGGGATCCTGACGCCCCAGTACTCGATACATCTCAGTGATCGCGCTTCGTGCCGTGTCACTGGCGCCGGAGACCTCGTGTTGCTCTTGCTGTCGCCATTCGGGGCCCTGCACGGCTGTCGTATACCTGCGCAACAGCACCCGGATCTCCTGCTGCTCCTGGACGGGCATGGCCACGGTTTGGCGGTACATCGTCGCGAGCGTGGATGCCTCGTTGGCGACGTTGAGCTCGGCCGACGAGAACTGCTCCCACGCGACCACGACGGTGAATCCCAGGAGTGTCCCGTACACGAGGGCGACGGTGGTCACAAACGGCCCGAGGGTCGAATTGTGCGCTGGACCAACAGAAGAGGAAATCGCTCGGTTCGCCACCAGGATGGTGCCGACGGCCACCGCGGCCGATACCACGATCACCAGGACGAGCAGCACCCAGACGTTCACGGCGCTACCCTAAGACCTTGGTCACCGATGCGTGCAGGTGTGCCCCCGGCGGGCCCTCGATGGGCACGTCCCGCAACACCCGGGCCTGGTCGCCCTTGACGGTGAAGTCTCCGGTTTGGGGCTCATGCCCGCCGGTCACCTGGTAGATCACCTTGAACTCCTTGTCCGGCAACGGGTGCAGGCCAATGTATTTGGGTTCGACGCGGTACTTGTAGACACATCCGGCGGGCACGGTGCAGTTCTGATCGGTCACCACCAAATTGAGTTGGAACTCGACCGGTGTCGGCACCTGCGGCGTAGACGGTGGCGGTGTCGGTAGCGCAGTCCGCGCGGCGGGCGTCTGCTGCTCGCTCGACATGATCACCGCGATGGTCGCCCCGAGACCGGCGACGACGATCGCAAAGATGCCCAGGGCGGCGACCACACGACCCACTCCACTCACGAACCCCACGATGACGGAGCGCCGCTGCTTCCACATCGGTTTCGGTGGTAAAGCGCCCAGTGCTGGGTATCGGCCATCCACAACCCGAACCGTTCCGCGGAGCCCCCCGCCACGTTCACCACGGTCTACATCGACGTCGCCTGCCCGGACGACTCGGACTCCGATTTCGACCTCGGCGTCGGCTTCGGCTTCTG
Organism: uncultured Actinomycetota bacterium; assembly: GCA_963715215.1. Lineage (GTDB taxonomy): Bacteria > Actinomycetota > Actinomycetes > Mycobacteriales > Mycobacteriaceae > Mycobacterium. Next base: position 302,637 of record CAVQRJ010000011.1, on the reverse strand, counting down.
AATTGGTATCGGCGCAGCTCGACCACGAGTTCTGTGGTGGCAGTGTCGAGTCTCTTCAGTCGAACCTCGACCAGCTCACAGCCCGGGGTCAGGGCGGCCCCGCTCGGTGCGGGCCCGAGTCATCGTCGGCTTCCAGTGCTTCGTCACGCACGGGGCGCTCGGCGAGTGCTTCGTGCCTGCCGAACAGATACGGATACGCGATTCCGGCGATGGCCGCGCCTATCAATGGTGCCAGCCAGAACACCCAGAGCTGCGCGGGTGCGCCGTCGGCGTTGAAGAACGCGACCCCCGTCGAGCGCGCCGGGTTGACCGACGTGTTGGAGATCGGGATGGAGATGAGGTGGATCAGGGTGAGGGTCAGGCCGATGGCCAAACCGGCGAATCCCTTGGGTGCCCGGTCGTCCGTGGATCCCAGGATGACAAGCAGGAACACACCTGTCAGGACGATCTCGACGAGGATCACCGCCCATAGCGAATAGCCGCCCGGGGAGTGCTCGCCGAATCCGTTGGCCGCCATGTTGCCCGTGGCGGTGAAGCCGTCCTTGCCCTTTGCGATGAGGTAGATGAGCAGGCCAGCAAGTAAGCCGCCGATCACCTGAACAATCCAGTAGCCCGGCAGGGCCTTCCACTCCACGCGCCTGGCGAGCGCCGCGCCCAGCGTGACCGCCGGATTGAAATGTCCGCCCGAGATCGTGCCGAACGCGTAGACACCGGTGAGAACGGTCAGGCCGAAGGCGAGGGCCACCCCGAGAAACCCGATCCCCACCTCAACACCGCCAGAGAGGAACTTGGCGGCGAACACCGCGCTACCGCACCCGCCAAATACCAACCAGAATGTGCCGATCATCTCCGCTGCCAGCCGGTGAAACATGGTTGGAGCCGCCATGCGCTACCCCCTTCGCAGTTTGAATGGGTGTGCCTGGCTTGAGCGTTGCACATGCCAGGCCAAGCCTCGGACGGCTGTTTCTCAATTGTGTTGTGACGGTGACCTCACGATTGCTCCGGTCCGGGGCCGGGCGGTTATCCGCTCGGCCTTTTTGTTGGGGTCCGACCGACCTGCACCGCACTCGTTACAAAACTTGGAGTTGGGCGGCAATTCGGTGCCGCACGACACACAGGGATCGCTGAGCTGTGCCATGCGGCAAGTTATCGGGCGAGTACTCGCCCGTTTCCTGCTGCCACGAGGCGATCTAGATTTTGCACTCGTCGGAACTTATGACACCTGCGCCACAGGGTGTCAACGGCGAGCACAAATGCCGCAGTAAGAGCCAAAGCCACCCGCATGGCGATCCTCATATGACCGCCCCTATCGACACCACCGGGTGCACATGCGCCCACGGCAGGCGAAACAGGTTTCGCCGCAACCCACCGCTACGCAGAAGCGACGGCGAAGAGATGCCATTCGCCGGGCACGCCTTGAGCTGGCCGCATCGAACGTGAGTCCGGCATCGACCCGGCCAGCGAAACCACTGAACGCAGGAAACACACAGCAGAACCGCCGTGGCGGACCGCTCCGCAGCGGGTATAGCTACGCGATGACGTGCAACGCGTTTGTGCTGGGCGGGGGCGGTGTGCTCGGGGCCGCCGAGGTCGGCATGGCGCGCGCACTGCTGGAGGCGGGGGTCTGCCCGGACTTGGTGTGCGGCACGTCGGTGGGCGCCATCAACGGCGCAGCCATTGCCGCCGATCCCACGCCAGACGGGATCAAGCGTTTGTTGGCGATCTGGGACATCCTGGCCGACGACGGCGTCCTGGACAGCTCGCCGATCCGCCGCGTCGCCGAAGTCATGCGGCGCCGAACATCGTTGCACGGCAACGACACACTCCGCCGCCTGTTGCGTGACCGATTGCCCGCGCAGAGGTTCGAAGACCTCGCCGTGCCATTCGAGTGCGTGGCGGCCAGCATCGAAGGCGCACGGGAGCACTGGTTCAGCACGGGAGACCTGATCGAACCGATTCTGGCGTCGTGTGCGCTGCCGGGGGTGTTCCCTCCCGTGCCGATCGGTGATGAGCACTTCTTCGACGGTGGCCTGGTGAACAGCATTCCCCTGGAGCGGGCGGTGGCCCGCGGCGCCGACACCGTCTGGGTTCTGCACGTTGGGCGTTTGGAGGAGGAACTGGCCGCGCCGCGGTTTTTGTGGCAGGTCGCGTTCGTGGCTTTCGAGATTTCACGTCGCCACCGTTTCCATAGCGATCTGGAACGAGTGGGCGCAGGGGTCACTGTGCATGTGCTTCCGACGGGCATGCCGCAGCGTCCGGCCGCGACCTGGTCGAATCTGCGCTACCGTGACACCGGCCGGATCGCCCGGCGCGCCGAGTTGGCCTACGACGCGACCCGCGGGTACCTCGAAGCGTTGGCATGATCGCCCCGCGCCGCCTCGTGACGGTTCCCGTGGCGACCGCCCTCTCGGTGTGCGTGCTTGTCTTTAGCCCGCTGCTGCTGGCTGGGAGCGCGCTCGTGGCTGTGGCGACGCGGTCCACCCGCCCGGCGCGGACCGTGGGCTTGACGATGGCGTACGCCTTCATCGAACTACGCACGCTGGTGAAGCTTGCGGTCGGTTTCGTGGACGGCGATCGGCTCATGAAGGACTTCCTCACGGCGGCCTACGTCGCCGCGCGGAAACTCCTCGATGTCGAGGTGGTGCTCGACCCGTCGTCGGCCAGCCCGGAAAGCATTCCTCGTGACGAGACCGTGATCGTGTTGTCGCGGCATTGCGGGCCAGGCGATACCGTGCTGGTCGCCTGGCTTCTTATGTTCACCTACCGGTTGCAAGTGCGCATCGTGCTCAAAGCCGTTCTGCGCTACGAGCCGGTGCTCGACTTCGCAGGGCAACGGGGATGCTTGTGCTTCCTGGCCCGCGGCGATCGCGCCCGCCAACAAATCCATGATCTCGCCGCGTCGCTGGGAGGCGGGCAGGCGCTGCTGATCTTCCCAGAAGGGGCCAACTTCACCTTGCCGCGGTGGCACACCGCGATCGCCGAACTACGCAAGACCGGCCGGATCCGCGCGGCAGGACGTGCATTACGACGCTCCTATACGCTGCCGCCGCGCGCCGGGGGTGCCACCGCTGCGGTCAGCGGGGCGCCCCACGCCAATGTCCTTGTACTAACCCACAACGGCTTCTGCCCAGACGGGCGGGCACGGCCGTGGTGGCAGCTGCCGGTCCACCGGCAATTGCTTGTCCGCACGACCCTCATCCCGGCTTCGCAACTTCCTGAGCCCGACCAGCTGAGCCCATGGCTGGAACGAACCTGGACAAAGGTCGATGCCTGGGTCGCCAGCCACACCGACGACCAGACCGCTTGACCGGCGCGACCAACGCTGGCAAGTCAGTGCCACCCCCGCCTCGCCGCTGCCGTGGCTGGCCGGCCCGAAATCTGCCCCGGCACAGCACTATTGCGGTTGGACAACTAACACTCGCCCCCCTCAAACAACCGCAGCCCCCAGGAGTCTGGGATGCGCCGCATTTCCGCAGTGGTCACGCGCGACGGCGCATAGAGTCGGGCGGTCGGGACCCCCCAGCTGCATCGTTGCAGCGCAACATATTTCGTTGAGGTTGGATGACACTTCATGCTTTGGGGCGGAGATCGAGCCTTACGCGCTGCGCTGCGACGCGCCATGCTAGTCGCGGGCTAGACGGGATTCCCCTTATCGTCCCAGTTCGCCGCCACCTTCTTACTGGGCTGCACGCGCGGCGGTTCGCCCGGCCTCTTCGGGGTGCCTACGTGCGGTTGGCCATGCCGACCTGGGTAAAGGCTGATCGCTGAGCTGTGCCATGCGGCAAGATATCTGGCGAGAACTCGCCTGTTTTCTTCCGGGATGGCTCAAATTAATCGACCGCCGGAAAGTCTGCGCCATTTGACTGGCATCTCCATCGCGCCCACCACTCCGCGCGCCAATAGGGGCAGTCGTAGGTGGCCGTCGACCTACCGGTCGGCCAGTCCTCCACCTGAACCGGTTCCATCGGGCGTGATGTCGTTACAGTCCTGCGCGAACCCGTAGGCCTGGTCGAATTCCAGGTAGATCCGTTCGATGCGGTATGTGTCCCCGCGAAGCAACCGACTGAACCCAGTGCTGGCGATATTGCCCTTAAATTACAGAAGTGTGGCGCATCACTTCGCGCTGGTGGGCTTCTAGGTACGTCTGGAACTGCCTGGTCAGCTGAGCTTCTTTCGGGCGACAGGACCGCTGACGGTTGCCTCCGCTTCTGACTGCTCAATGTCGACTGCGTCGACGGGCACGGCGTCAACGGCCACCCTGGCAACGGCAACTGCATGAGCAGCACCCTCAAGGTCCGCAAATCACGCAGAGTGTCAACGTAATTGGTGAATATCGGCGTTACCTTAACGTGGTTAGGCGACGTCCAGCCCGAGTCTCTTCGACGACGTCAGGAGCGCGAAACTCCGCACATGGGTAGGCTCTAAAAGCCGGGGGATGACCGCATCAATAAGCACGGCCTTGGGCTTGGGGCGAATGCTGAGCAGCCGTCCGTCACCGAGAGGCGTTGGCCGCGCAGTTAACCGCCGGGCGCCCAGCGTCTGTCGCTCAATCAACGAGGTACACCAACATGCAAGACGACGGGACGCAGTATTCGGAATCCGGTGACATCGCCACAGACGTCGGCCAACGGATAGCCATGGTTCGTCACTTCGAGGCCACCGGGCAATTGCCCTTCTTCCAACAGATCGACTCTGTCACCCCACCGAAGATAAGCGTGGCGGGCCGGGAGTGCGTGCTGCTCGGTTCGAACTCCTACATCGGCTTGTCGAAGCATCCCGACGTCGTCGCGGCGTCTGTCAATGCTACTGAAGACTTCGGAGCCGGCACTACGGGTAGTCGCCTGCTCAACGGCACCTACAGCTTGCATGTCGCGCTCGAACAGCAGATCGCGAACTGGCTCGGTCGTGAGGGCGCTGTGGTGTTCACCACGGGTTATCAGACCAACGTCGGCACCATCCAGGGCCTCCTTGGTCCGGATTGTCTCGCCGTCGTGGACTCCTATGTGCATGCGTCGATCCGGGACGGGGTGCGTCTCAGCCAAGCCGTCGAAGCGAAATTCGCCCACAACGACGCCGCGTCCCTGGCTGCGGCGCTACGCAGCCACGCCGGGACACAGTTCCGGCGGATCTTGGTTCTCGTCGACTCCCTGTACTCGATGGAGGGTTCCACCGCCCCCCTCGAACGGATCGTCGCGGTCTGCAAAGACGCAGGCGCAATGCTGATGGTGGACGAAGCCCACAGCATCGGGGTGTTCGGCCCTACCGGCGCTGGTCTGGCGGAACGGAACGGAGTCGCACGGGAGATCGACATCTTGATGGGGTCGCTGTCGAAAGCCATCGGCGGGTTGGGCGGATTCGTCGCCGCTTCGCAGGACATCGTCGACGAGATCCGGCTCAGCGCTCGGTCCTTCTGGTTCAGCACGTCCGGAACACCAGGCTCGATGGCGGCTGCTGCCGCCGCGATCGGGGTCATCCAGGGCGATGAGGGACGAGAACGCCGGAGTCGTCTCGAGCGCAATGCCCGTCTCATCCGCGACGCGCTCGCCCCCCTCGACGTCGCCCTGCATCGCCCAGACGAACTCAGTCCCGACTGGTCCCCGATCATTCCCATCCGTTTGTTCGACGAGATGCGAACCGCGCTGAGTTGGCACAAGCTGAGGGACGCCGGGATCTTCGTCACCCCGGCGATCTACCCAGCGGTGCCCTTGGGCAAGCCGATCCTGCGTGTCTGCATGACCTCCGAACTGAGCCAAGAAGAGGTCCTTTGGTGCGCTGATCTGCTCACCAAAGAACTCTCGTGGGCCATGGCAGCTGCATGAGGCGAGGACTGCGCCTCGCTATCACCGGTGCGACCGGCGATTTCGGCCGGTCTGTGCTCGGCTGGGCCCTGCTGAGCGACGACGTCGCAGAAGTCACCGTCCTCGGCCGCCGACGGACGGGTAGGCAACACCCCAAGCTGCGCGAAACGTTCCTCGACTTGAGCGGCCGGTTCGACCTCGAATCCATCCCCGGGTACGACGCGCTTGTCCATCTGGCCTACTGCGTCGAGGAGCCGAGGGACAAACGGCAGGCTTTCCAGGTCAACGTGGTGGCGACGCGGACGCTGCTCGATGAAGCGAACCGGGTGGGTATCGGCCATCTCGTCCTCACGTCGAGCGCAAACGCGCTTGGCGTAGAGGCCTGCGGTACCGGCGAACAGTTGGCCGAGGACAAATATCCCGCCGGGGACCGGAACCCCGGCAACTACTACTTCTATCACAAGGCCCTTCTGGAACACCTGGCAAATTGGTACTGGGCCAACGCCGCCGCGGGAAGCACGAAGCTGGCCGTGGCGCGACCGTGTTACATAGTCGGCGAGCACTTTGACAACTCCGGCCTTCGCGCTTTTCTCGCGAAGTTCGTGCTCTACCCCGAGCCGGCGCGTTCCTACTACCAATTCCTATGGGACTCAGACCTTGTGGACGCCTACGCCACCATCCTCAGGCGGGGCCTTACCGGCATCTACAACATCGCCCCCGCAGACCATACGAGTGTCGAGGAGATCAGCTCAATGAGTGGATCACGTCTGATCTCTGGCCCACTGTGCCTCTTGAAAATCGGCGCAGATCTGCTTTTCCGCCTGCACCTTGCGCCATTCTCTGGACATTGGGTCACCCTGGGCGACCCGCTGCTCGACTCTCGATTGCTGCGATCCACCACGGACTGGCGACCTTCCACGTGCTCTGCCGAGGCGCTGCAGAGGTATATTTCCGTAGCTGCGTAACCGCTACGCTTCCAAGCCCATTCATGCCCCAACGAAGGAAACTCCGATGGAACGCAGCCGACTCGAAGCGCGCCTGTCCTACGTGGCAGCCGTCAGCCGTCACCTCCCCGAACTCGGCGGCAAGCTGGAGGCGCTCGGGCTGATGGCCGTCGAAGACCCGGCGACCGGCGTCGTCGACCTGTGGAAGGAGCATGACGGTCCTCGGCTCACCGCGCCGAGCGACCTCGGCGGCTTGGGTGCGACGTGTGTGGAAACAATTGAGCTGCAACGCGGTATCGGTTACTTGAGTCCCTCGCTCGCCGCCGCGAGCACGATGCATTACCTTTCCGTCGCGGGCCTCGCCGACTTCGCCAAGACCACCGATGAGGCAACCGTGGGCCTCATCAAGTCGCTGATCGAAAATCGCACCGTTTTCGCGTCGGGTTTCTCGGAGGGCACCATCTCCGGCAGCGTCTTCCGTCCCACGATGGCGGCCAACCCGGCCGACGGCGGCTATACGGTCACCGGGCGCAAGAAGCCGTGCAGCCTGGCGGACAGCATGGACTGCGTGATGGCGAGCGTGCTCCTCGATGACACCAAACAGCGCGCCATCGTGCTCATTTGGAACGGCAGCCCCGGACTCAGTGTGACCCCGCTCTGGACCAGTTCACCGCTGTCCGCCGCGCAAACCAACGAGGTGATCTTCCAAGACGTCTTCGTACCGAACGAGTTGATGATGGTCAGTGATGTGGAGGATCCAGACGGTCGCAACGAGAAGTCGGGCTATGTGCTGTTCGGCTTGATCATCACAGCCGGCTACATCGGAGCTGCGACCCGGCTTACGCTCAAACTCGCCGACCGCCCCGGCTTCACCGAAGCCGATTTCGTCGAGCTGTTCTCCCCGGTCGAAGGAGTATGGCGGGCACTACGGATGGTCGCCGAGCGCTACGACGCCGGCGACCGGAGCGACGCACTCTTCGCGGACCTGTTGTGGATACGGCTCGGTCTGCGCGACCAGCTTCAGACGAGCGTGGCCCGGCTCGTCTCGCGGGTGGGTGGCGTCGCCTTTGCCACGGATCCGGAGATCGCCTATCTCTCCTCGTGCATCTCGGCCTATTCGTTCCACCCGCCGACGGTGCGCGAGTCCGGCACTTTCCTGCTCGATCACGAACTGCTTGGCGAGATCACTCTGACCGCCGAGTAGGGCAGCCGTCCTAACCCGCGAAACCGAGTTTTGCGTGGAGCTTGGCGAGCGGACCCGGAACCCACCAGTTCCACCTGCCTGCAAGCTTCATGACCGCCGGCACCAATACCATCCGCACGAGCGTCGCGTCCACCACGACCGCGAGCGCGAGGCCGACGCCGATCATCCTCATGAAGGCGACCTGGCCGCTGCTGAGCGCCGCGAACACGATCACCATCAACAGTGCGGCCGCAGTGATGACCCGACCGGCGCCCGCGATGCCGAGCGCCACCGCGTCGGCGTTGTCTTCGTTGCGCTGGGGTGACGCCAGCCAGTGTTCCCGGATTCGGGACAACAGGAACACCTCGTAGTCCATGGACAGCCCGAAAGCGGTCGCTAACAGAAACACCAGAACATCCGCGACCAGGGTGCCGGTCGGCGTGGTGCCGAGCCCGCCCAGATGCCCTTCCTGAAACACCCACACCAGCGCACCGAGCGTGGCCGACAGCGACAAGGTGTTGAGGACAAGCGCCTTCACTGGAAGCAGGAGGCTGCCGGTGAGTAGGAAAATCAGCAGGAAAGTTGTCGTCGCGACGAGAAGGAGCACTCTCGGGAGGAGGCGGACGATTTCGTCAACCGAGTCTTGGTTGAGCTGGTTGGGCCCGGTGAACAGGGCCTCGGCAGCGCCCGGCACCGGAACCGCGCGCAACCGGTCGAGTTCCTGACGGGACTGCGAGTCGGACGACGGGTTCTCGATCGCCACCGACAGCCACACACTCCCGTCCTTGGCCCCGGTTGCGGACGCCGGCGGTCCCACGGCACGGCCCTGAACGTAGGAGCCTCCGGGTGCGGACACGGCGACGACACCAGGGACGTTCGAGAGCGCGGCGGCATAACCGGCGACGTCCTCGCCGGTCAGACTCCGCGCGTCCGGGATCACGATCGACGTCGCCGTCGCTTCATTGCCGGGGAATTCCGTGCGCAGCGTCTCACCCACCTGCCGCGACTGTGCGTTCGTGGGGAGCACCCGATCATCGGGGAGCCCGAAGCGCGCGCCGAGGAATGGGGCCCCGAGCAGCAGCAGCAGCGCCACCACCGCCAGCGCGCACGGAAAAGCGTGGCGCATGACGGAGGTAACCGTCGAGTACAGCCAACTGCTCGTGATGTTCTGGTCTTCGGCCTTGTGCCGAAACAAATTACGGATGTTCAGTGACTCGATCCGGTCACCGAGGAGCTTGATCACCGCGGGGGCCACGATGATTGCGTACAGCCCGGCGAGGGCCACCACCCCGCAGCCTGCGTACGCCATCGAACGCAGGAAATACATCGGGAACACCGCGAGTGCGCCCACCGCGAGGAACACCGTGCACGCCGAGAACATGATCGTGCGACCGGCTGTCGCCACCGCCCGGCGCAATGCTTCGTCCCGGTCGCCGATCTCGGCGTGTTCCTCGCGATACCGGCTCACGAGCAGCAACGTGTAGTCGATCGCGAGAGCCAGACCCATCGCCGTGGTTAGGTCGAGCGCGAAGATCGACACGTCGGTAAAAAGGGTGATCCCTCGAATCATTCCAAGAGTTCCGATGATGGCCATTACGCCGACCGTGAGGGGCAGCAAAGCGGCGAACAGCCCGCCGAACACCCAGATGAGAGCTATCAATGAGAGCGGCAAGGCGATGAGCTCAGCACTGAGCAAGTCCTTCTCGGATTGCTCGTTGATCTCCGAAGCGACCATCGCCGTGCCGCCGGCCAGCACGATGAGACCGTCGCGTTCGCCGCTGACCTGGTCCGCAACGGCCTTTGTGTATTTCGGCGCGTTGTTCTCGCCGCCCGAAACCCCTGCGATGACGAGCGCGCTCGTGCCGTCCTTACTGACCAACCCTTCGGTCCGCGCAGACTCGTCCCAGGGCGACACGACGCCACTGATATGCGGTGCGCTCTGGACCTTTTCGACGAGGCGGCGGCCGGCTGCTGCCGCCGTAGGGTCGAGTACGCCGTCCGGGCTCCGGACCACCAGGGTCAGGTCCATGTTCCCCACGCCGAACTTCTCGGTAAGCACCTTCATTCCCCGCGCTGATGGGGAACCGGGATCTTGGAAGCCGCCGGCGCCGAGGTGTTCGGCAACGTTCGCTCCGAATATCGCCGCCGCGACGGTCAACAGCATGACGGTGAGGAGCACTCGCTTTGGGGCTGCGATGACTACGCGGGAGATCATCGTGAGCACATCGCGCATGGTATCGGGCCGGGTTCAACCTGCAGCTCGACCCATGTCTCAATCGAGGGCGTTTGAGCGACGGAAGACGTCCAATACACCAATTGTGTGGCTTACAGATGGCTACCGTGATGGCCACAGCGATCCACAGGCAGGGAGCCGCATCGAGCCGGCAGCCCCGCCCGACCGTCGGGCACACTGCTGCTCCCGTACTACGAAGTCGACCTGACGCACCGGTCGAACTCCGGCTACGGCAACACCGTCTTCATCAGCATCACGTTGTAGTCGGACCATAGCGACAGGTTGTAGTACACCTCTTTGCCGGTCGACCACGGGTGCAGATACGGCGCGTAGATGCCGCCGGGAAAGTCGTTCGAAGACACGAGGATCTGCTCCGGTCCCCAAGGACCCGTGGCCACCACGTCGTTGTTGCCGTTGCCGTACAGCGCAAGGAACTGCTCGAGGTAGGTGTGGTACTGCACCCTTCTGCGCGGCTCCCGGGTTGTTGGGGACCCAGTTGCCGCCGTCCCAGTACGCGTACCGCGACAGCTCGGGCACCAATCCTTGAGACGCGCGACACGAACGCGGGTCCGCCACGCCCGGAAGGTGTTCCGTACGAATAGAGGTATCCGTCGCTGGGCTTGGGGAACGCCCTTACTTGAAAATTCTCACCCCCCGGGACGTACGGCACCCGCGGGGTTGCGTCCGGTGAAGCGGGTCGCACGCTTTGCGGGTAGACGTCCCAGTGCTCGCCGTTGTCGGGGGACACCGCGATCGCTGAGAAGTTCGTCGTCCACGAACCGGAGCTGTCCCAACTCCTGATCGACATGAAGCTCATGTATCGCGTTGTCCCGACGGATATTCCGGAGGTCGGGATGATCCCGGTCTCCGCCGGCGCGAACTTGATGCTGTTGATGACCTGCTTGGACAGCGGGCGGTCATTGGTGCGGAACATCGTGTTGTACCGCCACTGCCTGCCGCGCACACTGAAGTAGCCGATCGTGTCACCGAAGGCCATCAGCACCTGGTTGTTCGCGGGATCTCCGTTGTCCCACATGATCCCGAGATCAGTACCGGTGATCGCGAAGCGTTTGATCGTGTCGTTCGGACTCTGCGGGCCCGTCACCCAGCCGACGAGCGAGGGTCCCGGCGGCGGCCCTGGCGGCGGCGCGGGCACTCACCCTAACCGCAACGGCAGTCCTACGGGACCTGGCGGGCACCACCGGTCCTGGCGATGTCGATGACGATGGCGGTATCGGAGTCGGTTTTGACAGCCGCGCACAGCTCGTCGTAGGTGTACTCGACGTCCTCCATCAGTAGATGGCGTCGGCGTCCACCAGGGTGCGGTCGGCCTTGCCCTCCACCCGAAGGGAACGGTTGAAGCTGCCGCGCAGGGACTCCAGAGTCTCCCCGTATCGAGATATCGGGCAAGAGCGCGCCATGCTAGTCGTGGACTAGACCGGCTTCCCCTCGTCATCCCAGTTCGCCGCCACCTTCTTACTGGGCTGAACGCGGGGCGGCTCGCCCGGCATCTTCGGGTAGTTCGGTGGGTACGGCAGATCGCCGAGTCCTCGCTCGTCATCCGCCTTGACCAAATCCAGCAGCGGCTCTATCGACTGGGCGACGGCGTCGAGGTCGGCCATCGCGTCGCCGCGTTTCTTCACCAGGTCCGGCACGGTGGCGATGGTGTAGTCGTCGGGGTCGGCGTCGCGCAGCTCGGCCCATGTCACCGGCATCGACACCGTCGCGATGGGCGTCTTGCGCGCCGAGTAGGCCGACGCGAAGGTGCGGTCGCGCGCGTTCTGGTTATAGTCGATGAACAGCCGCTTGCCGCGCTCCTCCTTCCACCACGACGTGGTGACGGCGTCGGGCACGCGCCGCTCGACCTCACGGGCAAGCGCGATGCCGGCGCGCCGAACCGCGATGAAATCCCACTCGGGCTTGATGCGCAGGAACACGTGCACGCCGCGACCGCCGGACGTCTTCGGAAAGCCGACCAGCCCGAGCTCGTCGAGCAACGGCTTGAGAACGTCGACAGCGATCGCGCTGGCCTCCTTGAAGCCGGTGCCCGGCTGCGGGTCGAGGTCGATGCGCAGTTCGTCGGGATGCTCGGTGTCGGGACACCGCACCTGCCACGGATGCAGTGTGACCGTGCCCATCTGGGCGGCCCACGCGATCGCCGACGGATGCGTCACCTTCAGCGCGTCCGCCGTGCGGCCGGACGGAAACGTGATGAGGCAGGTCTCCAAGTAGTCGGGGTGCTTCTGGGGCACCCGCTTCTGGTAGATCTCCTCGCCCTCGATGCCGTCGGGGAACCGCTGCAGGTGAACCGGTCTGTCGCGCAGCAGGTTCACCATCCGGTCGGCAACGGACAGGTAGTAGTCGAACAGAGCACCCTTGGTCCCCTTCGACCCAAGCTTCGGAAAGTACGGCTTGTCTCGATTGGTGAGCCGGACCGACACCCCGTCGACATCGATTTCCTCTGCCTTGCTTGTCATTTCATGACTCCAGCACGTCGTAGAGGTCGTAGTTCACCGGCACGTCGAGTTGGTCGAACGTGCAACTCCGCGGCTCCCGGTCGGGCCGCCATCGAACGAACTTCACGGCGTGCCGGAACCTCTGCCCGTGCTCGGCGTTGCCTTCCATCTGGTCGTAGGCGACCTCGCACACCTTCTCCGGACGCACCGGTATCCACCGCTTGTCAGCCGCAGAGTTCCATCGGCTGGGGTCGCCCTCGCGCATGTCGTCGCCTTCACGCAGCGGCTCGAGATCGGCGAGCAACTTCAATCGGTCTTTGGCGGTGAATGACGCTGCGCCGCCGACCATCTGGAGTTCGCCATCCTGGCGGTACAGACCCAGCAGGATCGAGCCGACGCCTTCGCCGCTCTTGTGGATGCGGTAGCCGATGGCCACACAGTCGGCATCGCGGGCGTGTTTGACCTTGACCATCTCCCGCTTACCCGGCACGTAGGCGCCGTCGAGCCGCTTGGCGATCACACCGTCGAGGCCTGCCCCCTCGAACGTGTTCAGCCACTGCGCGCCCAGCTCGGGATTCTCTGTCGTGCGGGTGACATGGCACCACTGCTTTTCGAGCACCGCCTCCGAAAGCGCCTCCCGACGTGTCCGGAACGGTTCCTTCAAGAGCAACGTGTCGCCTGCGGCGAGCGCGTCGAAACCGATGAAGTGTGCGGGGGTCTCGTCGGAAAGCATCTTGATGCGGCTTGCTGCGGGGTGGATGCGCTGACTGAGCGACTCCCAGTCCAACCGAATGCGTCCACCGATCTCGCGTGGGACGACGATTTCGCCGTCGAGCACACAGCGCGGCGCCACTTCGTCCCGGAGTGCGTCAAGGAGCTCCGGGAAGTACCGGCCGAGGTCCTTGCCGTTGCGTGACTGCAGGACGACGTCACCACCGTCGCGGAACACCAGTGCACGGAAGCCGTCCCATTTGGGCTCGTAGGACCACACCCCAGCCTCGTCGGGCACCTTCGTCTGGGCCTTGGCCAGCATGGGCTCGATCGGTGGCTGCACGGGGAGGTCCACGCTTTCCATACTTCCGTAGACCTCCGACGTCCGGCAATGTCATCGCCTTCGACTCCGCGGTCGGCGATCGCCTCAGGCAAGGCATTGGTCGACACGCTATGGACGAGAATGCATTGAGGCTGTGACGCTATAACGACCGTGAGAGCAATCTCGACCGTAGTCGCCCACATGTGAGGTCGGCCTGCAGGACAGAATGGGCCGATGCGTCTGCCCGTGATGCCGCCGGTCTCGCCGATGCTGTCCAAGTCGGTGCCGACGATTCCGCCTGGCGCCTCCTACGAGCCGAAGTGGGACGGCTTCAGGTCGATCTGTTTCCGCGACGGCGACGACGTCGAGTTCGGTAGCCGCAACGAACGCCCGATGACCCGTTACTTCCCCGAGCTGGCGGAGGCGGCCAAGGCGGAACTGCCCGATCGGTGCGTGATCGACGGCGAGATCATCATCGCCGCCGACGGCGGGCTGGACTTCGAGGCGCTTCAGCTTCGCCTGCATCCGGCGGCGTCGCGGGTGCAGATGCTCGCCGCCCAGATACCGGCGTCGTTCATCGCGTTCGATCTACTCGCCCTCGGCGACGACGACTACACGCAGCGCCCGTTCAGCGAACGCCGCGCCGCCCTCGTCGACGCCTTGGCTGATGCGGGCCCGTCGATCCACGTCACCCCCGCCACCACCGACATGACGACGGCGCAACGATGGTTCTCCGAGTTCGAGGGCGCGGGGCTCGACGGGATCGTCGCCAAGCCGCTGACCATCCCGTATCAGCCGGACAAACGCATCATGTTCAAGATCAAGCACCAGCGCACGGCCGACTGCGTCGTCGCCGGCTACCGGCTGCACAAGTCGGGCGCCGACGCGGTGGGCTCGCTCCTGCTCGGGCTGTACAACGACGACGGCACGCTGGCGTCGGTCGGCGTCATCGGCGCGTTCCCGATGGCCAAACGGCGGCAACTGCTCACCGACCTGCAACCGCTCGTCACGACTTTCGACGAACATCCCTGGAACTGGGCCGCCCATGTCGAGGACGAGCGCACACCGCGCAGAAACGGGGGCTCCCGCTGGAACGCGGGCAAGGACCTGTCTTTCGTTCCGCTGCGGCCCGAGCGCGTCGTCGAGGTCCGCTACGACCACATGGAAGGCGAAAGGTTCCGCCACACAGCCCAATTCAACCGCTGGCGTCCCGACCGCGACCCGCGCACGTGCACCTACGCACAACTCGAGCAACCGGTAACCTACAGCCTTGGAGACATCATCCCTGGGTGGTGAAGTCATCGTTCCCCGGACTAAGAGTGGATCGCCTCGCGTAGCCAGCCGCGGTCGCCGAGATAGCGCTCGGCCAGGCGCACCGTCCCGTCGGCGAATCCGTCGGTGAAGGCGATCGCGCTGTCGGCATGGGCATGAGATGCGACCCATGCCGTCAGCTGCAGGCGTCGCAGCATCACGAACGAGGGGATCATGTCGAGGTGCTCGGCGGGTAGCTCGCGGCACTCGCGGTATCCGGACAGCCACCCGGCGATCATCGCTTCGGCCTCTGGGGTGTCCTCGATGAAAGACACCACGGCGCCAAGGTCGGCGAGATGCCAAGACCAGCCACAGTCGTCGAAGTCGATGACCGTGATGGGACCCGCAGGGACCTCGGGGTCGATCATTAGGTTGGCCATTCGTAGATCGGCGTGTATCAGGCCGAAACGGTCTGGGGCACGGCCGAACTCGGCCAGCCTGCGATGCAACTCTGTCGCGGCCCGTTCCAGCACCGCCGAATCGGCGTCGGTCAGCCCTGGCGCATGGCGCCAGTTACCCCACCTGCCGTTCGGGCCGATCATGGTGTCGGCATCCCAGGCGAATCGGGTGAAGTAGTGCGGCGCGTCCCAATCCCGGACGTGATCGTGCATGGCGGCGGTGATGCGCCCGAGCTGGTCGAAGCCGACCGCCTCGGGATGCTCCTCCGCGGTGCATCCGGACACGAACGTCATTGCGTCGACGTTCAGCGGGTGCTCGCCTCGGACGACGGTGACCACTTCGCTGCCGTCGCGGGCCGGAATCAACCGCGGCGTCACCACATCGGTCTGCTCGCGCAGCGCCGCCATCCAAGCCAGTTCCGACCGGATGGCCCGCAGCGAGTGGTAGTCGGCGCGGTGTACCCGCAGCACGATCGGCTCGGCGTCGTCGACCAGGTAGGTTGCGTTCTCCGACAGGCTGAGTAGGCGCAACGGCGCGTCCGCGTCGCGCCCGTAACACGTCAACGCGGCGCGTGCGTACTGATCGTGATCGGGCGGCAGTCCTGACACTTCCACAGTGTGACCTACGACCCCGGATGCAGCAGACTGGCGTCAAGCACCTGCGACGCCGGAGGCACAGGCCGTGAGCTTTTCGAACATCATGGACTCCAACAGCTATCGGGCTGACGGTGCCGGCGACCCGCTGATCGCCACCCGCAGTCGGGTCCTCGGGCCGGCGTACCGGCTCTTCTACGACCAGCCCGTTCACCTCGTGCGCGGGGAGGGCAGCCATCTGTTCGACGCCGACGGCGTCCGCTACCTGGACGCCTACAACAACGTGGCCAGCGTCGGGCATTGCCATCCGCACGTGGTCACCGCGGTCGCCCGGCAGATGGCGACACTGAACACGCATACCCGGTATCTGCATCGCGGCATCGTCGACTACTCCGAACGACTACTGGCCACCATGCCTGACGAAGTGGACCAAGTGATGTACGCGTGCACCGGGTCAGAGGTGAACGACCTTGCGCTACGCGTCGCCGAAATGCACACCGGTGCAACGGGTGTCGTGATCACCCGCGATGCGTACCACGGCAATACGGCCTCGGCGACGGCGATCTCGCCCTCCCTCGGTGCTGCGACCGCCGTGGGTCGCAACGTGCGCATCGTCGACCCGCCCGACTCCTACCGCGTGCCTGCAGGCGAGCGGGCGGCACGGTTCACAGCAGACGTGGCGCGGGCCGCCGACGACCTGATCGCGGCCGGCCACGGGGTGAGCTGCCTGATCGTCGACACCATCTTCTCGTCGGACGGCATCTATACCGACCCGTCGGTGCTGACCGCCGCGGTGGATGAGGTGCGGGCCCGTGGCGGGGTGTTCATCGCCGACGAGGTGCAGCCCGGGTTCGCCCGAACAGGTGCGTCGATGTGGGGCTTCGACCGGCACGGCGTTGTCCCTGAGGTGGTGACCATGGGTAAGCCGATGGGGAACGGTGTGCCGGTAGCGGCAATGGCGGCCCAGGCCGCTGTCCTCGAACCGTTCGCGCTCGGTGTGCCCTACTTCAACACCTTCGGCGGCACTCCGGTGTCGATGGCCGCGGCGTCGGCGGTGCTCGACGTGATCGAGGACGAGGGCTTGGCGGCCAACGCAGCGACGGTGGGCGACGCGCTGCGCGCGCGGCTGTCGACGATCGACCACCCGCGGCTTGGCGACGTCCGCGGCGCGGGCCTCTACGTCGGCGTCGAGGTGGTCACCGATCGCGACAGCAAGAAACCCGACCGCGCGGCAGCCCGTCGACTCGTCAACGCACTGCGCGAGAGGCACGTGCTGATTTCGGTCTGCGGCCATGACGGCAACGTGCTGAAGATCCGTCCGCCGCTGGTGTTCTCGATGTCCGACGTCGACTGGTTTTGCAGCGCGTTCACAGACGCGCTAGGCGTTTAGACATGAACTTGGCGGGGCACGCCTCCGACATGTCCGTGACAGCATTTCAGGATCTGCCGCTCGCCGACCGTGACCGCGAATGGGACGGCGATGCGGCGGAGAAGCGGGTCCGCAGGTGGGCGGACGCCGAGGATGAACCGAATCAAAAGTACCGCGATGCCCACGTCTGGTACGACAGCGACAAAAAGAACAACTTCACGGCTTACAAGCTGCTGATCGCCGATGTGATCGGCGGCAAGCTGGAAGTCGTTCCGCGCGGCGTGATGGCGGCGGGCGCGATCGTCGACGGCGCGCGCGGCGGCATCGACATACCCTCCGACGAGGCCGATCGGGTGAAGAGCCACCTCGCCAGGTACTACAAGAAGATGGGCGACACTGCGCCGTGGGAACGTGACTGAGGCGGTTAAATTGCGGGCGTGACACCGAACGGCGCGGGCCGGTTCGCCCCCAGTCCGTCGGCCGACCTGCACATCGGCAACCTGCGCACCGCAGTGCTGGCATGGATGTTCGCCCGTTCCACCGGCCGGCGCTTCCTGATGCGCGTCGACGATCTCGACGACCGCACCCACACCGACATCGCCACACGCCAACTGGATGATCTCGCGGCGATCGGTCTGACGTGGGATGAGCCCGCCGAGTGGCAGACGCATCACCCCCAACGCTACGACCACACCGTCACATCACTTGCCGGGCGGGGACTGCTGTACGAATGCTATTGCAGCAGAAAGGATATCCAGCAGGCACCACGTGCCCCGCACGCACCGCAGGGGGCATATCCCGGAACGTGCCGCAACCTCACCGACGCCGAGCGTGAGGCCCGGCGCCACGAGACGGGCCGCCCGCCGGCGCTGCGGCTACGCACCGACGTCAGCACCTACACCGTCCACGATCTGCTGCACGGCGACTACACCGGGATCGTCGACGACTTCGTGGTCCGCCGTGGCGACGGGGTGGCCGCCTACAACCTCGCGGTCGTCGTCGACGATGCGACGCAGGGCATCGACCAAGTGGTGCGCGGCGACGATCTGCTGGCGTCGTCGCCCCGCCAGGCCTACCTCGCGAACCTGCTCGGCTATCGAGGGCCGACATATGCCCATGTGGCCCTGGTGCTCAATGAGGAGGGAGCCCGGTTGGCCAAGCGGGACGGCGCGGTGACGCTGGCCGAGATCGGCATGCCGCGCGCGCTCGAGCAGATCGCCGCATCGCTGGGATTCAGCGCGACGAGCCTGAACGGAATGCTCGACGAGTTCGACCCCGCCAGGTTGCCCCGCGAACCATGGAGCTACTCGCCGACGACTTGATCGGCGAGCGGGCCGCAGACGCCATATCCGTCGCACCTGAGCAGAACTCTTGGTGAAGACCCAGCGACTTGCTAGCGTCCGCCGGTGTGCTTCGTCAGAAAATCGCTCCTGGCCCTGATTCTGCTCGGTTCGCTTCTCGCCCTGGCGGCATGCGGCGGCTCGTCCGGCGAGAACCAGGTGAAGTCGTCCGGTGTGCTGCGCGTCGGCACCGAAGGGGTCTACGCACCCTTCAGCTACCACGACGGGTCATCCGGCGAACTCGTCGGCTACGACGTTGACGTCGCCAAGGCGGTCGCCGACAAGCTCGGCGTCAGGGTCGAATTCGTCGAGACTCCCTGGGATGCCATGTTCGCCGCCCTCGAAGCCAACCGCTTCGACGTCGTCGCCAACGAGGTGACGATCAACGACGAGCGCAAGGCCAAATATGACCTCTCCGATCCCTATTCGGTCGGCGAGGGCGTCATCGTGACCCGTTCCGACGACAACTCGATCAAGACACTCGCCGATTTGAAGGGCAAGGTCGCCGCCGAGAACGCGACGAGCAACTGGTCGGAGGTGGCCCGCAAGGCGGGCGCTCGAGTGGAAGCCGTGGAGGGTTTCACCCAGGCGATCAAGCTGCTCAACCAGGGTCGGGTGGATGTCGTCGTCAACGACAGCATCGCGGTCTACGCATATCTCGCGGAGACCGGCGACAAGACCGTGAAGATTGCCGGGGACGTCGGCGAGAAAAGCGAACAGGGTTTCGCCGCCCGTAAAGACAGCGGATTGTTGCCCGACCTCAACAAGGCGCTCGACGAACTGCGGTCCGAAGGCAAGCTCGCCGACATCTCCCAGAAATACCTGAAGGCAAATGCGTCCGGCGGTCCCGAAGCCACTCCTGCGCCAGACGCGAACCAATCGACGTGGCAGCTAATTCTTCACAGCCTGGTGCCGCTGGCCAAGGCGACGATCACCAAAACGATTCCGCTGACGATCATCAGCTTCGTGATCGGCATCGTGATCGCGCTTGCGGTAGCGCTTGCCCGGCTGTCGACGAATGTGATCCTGACCAACGTCGCCCGGTTCTACATCTCGGTAATCCGCGGTACCCCATTGCTCGTGCAGTTGTTCATCGTCTTCTACGCCCTACCCGAACTGGGTGTGAAGATCGATCCGTGGCCTGCGGCGATCATCGCCTTTTCGTTGAATGTCGGCGGGTACGCGGCAGAGGTCATCCGGTCGTCGATCCAGAGCATCCCGAAGGGGCAGTGGGAGGCGGCCGAGACGATCGGCCTCAACTATGTCGGCGCCCTGCGGCGGATCATCCTGCCGCAGGCCACCCGCGTCGCGGTGCCGCCGCTGTCCAACACGTTGATCTCGCTGCTCAAGGACACCTCGCTGGCATCGACGATCCTTGTCACCGAGCTGTTGAGGCAGGCACAGATCATTGCCGCACCAAAATTCGAGTTCCTCGCTTTGTATCTCACTGCCGCGGTCTACTACTGGGTCGTCTGCCTTGTGCTCTCGTTCGGTCAGAACCGCGTTGAACGTCGACTGGAAAGGTATGTGGCACAATGACTGAGCCTCGCGAAGACAGGATCGTCGCCGACGGCGTACACAAGGCCTTCGGCGATAACGAAGTGCTGAAGGGCGTTTCGTTCACCGTCCCGCGCGGGACGGCGACCACGATCATCGGCCCGTCGGGTTCTGGGAAGACCACGCTGCTGCGTGCGCTCAACGCCCTCGATGTGCCGGACGCCGGAGTGATCCGCGTCGGCGGGGACGACGGTGTCGAGATCGACTTCTCCAAGCCGGTCGGCAAGGACCAGCTACGGCGGTACCGGGCGCAGAGCGGCTTCGTGTTCCAGGCGCACAACCTGTTTCCGCACAAGACGGTCCTGGAGAACGTCATCGAGGGGCCGGTGATCGTGCAGAAGCGGTCCAAGGATGAGGCGGTGTCCGAGGCGGTCGAACTGCTGACACAGGTCGGCCTCGCCGAGAAGCGCGACCAGTACCCGTTCCAATTGTCCGGCGGGCAGCAGCAGCGAGTCGGCATCGCGCGCGCCCTCGCGCTGAAGCCGAAGGTGGTGCTGTTCGACGAACCGACATCGGCGCTTGACCCCGAATTGGTCGGCGAGGTGCTTGCCGTCATCCGCGACCTGGCCGTCGAGGGCTGGACACTGGTCATCGTCACCCACGAGATCCAATTCGCCAGGCAGGTTTCCGACCAGGTGCTGTTCACCGACCACGGCGTCATCCTCGAGAAGGGACCGCCGGCCGAGGTGATCGGCGACCCGAAAGAGGAGCGGACCCGGCAGTTCCTCGACCGAATCCTCAACCCGCTGTAGAGGTTGCGTGTAAGGGTGTGCACCATGGCACACCCACTCACGCCGCTGGTGTTGGAGGCCGACGAGCTGGTGGTCGGACGGATCCTCACCGAGGAGGTCATCCCGGGGGTGCCGATCGAACTCGGGGCGCAATGGATCGGCGACACCCATCAGCGGATGTTCCAATTGGCGGCCGAACTCGGGGTGGAGACCTACCCGCAATACGTCGAGGGTGAGACGTCCTATGAAGTGGGTGGCTGTGGAGTGTTGCGCGAGAACGAGTTTCATAGCCGTTTCGCATTGCGCCGCCTCGACGTGTTGGCGGCCGACGTCCCGGTCGAGGCGCGCTCGACGCGGGCGAGCGGGCGACCGTGGAGGTCATCGAGGCGTTGGCGACGTGATCACGCCCGGCAGGAGATCTCCATGCTGTCGGACTCCCTTACCGGGAAGTGCACGCTGACGTAGCCGTTGACGGGATCGCGCATGTAGTCGACGTACGGCTGCAGCCCTTCCATGCTGGTGTTGTCGGCGACGACGAGCGCCCCCGGCGCCAACCGCGGCTCGAGCAGCTTCAACACGTCGACGTACAGGTCCTTCCACCCGTCGAGCAGGACGAACTGGATCGGCCCGTCGACGGACGTCAAGGTCTCCAGCGCGTCACCGTGCAGGACGGTGATCACATCGTCCAGCCCGGCTTCGGCGAAGTTCTTGGTGGCCACCGCCACTTTGTGGGCATTGAGCTCCGTGGTCACCACGCGGCCCTCGCCGTTGTCGCGTACCGCCGACGCGAGGTGGATCGCGGAGATGCCCAACGACATTCCGAACTCCACCACCGTCGTCGGGCGCGACGCGCGAACCAGCGTGTAGAGCAGGCGGCCCGCTTCGGGCGTGACCGGAAGGTAGAACTCGCTCAACGCGTCGGCGCGTTCCCGGGCGCTGGACTCCGCGGGCACCGCATCCTTGCCGAACATCTCGCCCAGCATCGGCATTTGCGCGTCCGCCTCGGCGAACATCCGGTTGAGGGTGCTCGCGACGCGCGAATCAAGCAAGGTGGAAGTCATACCCACGAAGGTAGTCCACACTGTTCACATGCCCGTCCTGCATATCGAGCATGAGATCAGCGAACTGGCGGTCTGGCTCGACGCGTTCAAGAAGTTCGCGCCCGCTCGCGAGGCGGCAGGCGTCATACGCACAGAGGTGTACCAGCCCGACGACGACCCGAACTACATCGTCATCAACCTGAGTTTCCAGAATGTCGACGCGGCAAGCAATTTCCGCGAGTTTCTGATCAACCAGATCTGGTCGTCGCCCGAGTCGGCGCCCGCGTTGGTCGGACCGCCGACCGCGCGCGTCCTGACGGAGATATCGTTCTAGACCGGGCCTCGGATGTCTAACGTCGTCAGGCGCCGTCGCCGTAATACCGACCCAGTACGTGTGCGCGCAACTCCTCGAATTCGCCCGCCCTGATCGCCATCCGGATCTGGTCGACGAGCCTGATGATGAACCGCTCGTTGTGAATCGTGCACAGGGTCGCCGAGAGAATCTCCTTGGCCTTGAACAGGTGGTGAATGTAGGCGCGGGTGTAGTGCGCGCATGTGTAGCAGTCACATTCGGCGTCGATGGGGGTGAAGTCGCGGCGGTACCGGGCCCCGGTGATGTTGAAGCGGCCGGTCGCCGAGTACACCGCGGCGTTGCGCGCGACGCGTGACGGCGACACACAGTCGAACGTGTCGGCGCCCGCGGCCACCGCGTCGAACAGATCGTCGGGTTCGCTGATGCCAAGCATGTGACGCGGTTTGTCGGCGGGCAGCTCGCTGCTGACCCAGCCGACGATCGTGGCCAGGTTCTGCTTCTCCAGCGCACCGCCGATGCCGTAGCCGTCGAAGCCGCGGCCGTCGTCGTCGACGACGGACACCAGCCCGCGGGCCGCCTGCCGACGCAGGTCCTCGTACTGGGCGCCCTGGACCACGCCGAACAGCGCCTGCGGATGCCGGTCCGGGTTGGCCTCGGTCAGCCTGCGGTGTTCGGCCAGGCAACGCAGCGCCCACCGGTGCGTGCGCTGCACGGATTCTTCCTGGTAGCCCCGCGTGTTCACCAGGGTGGTCAGTTCGTCGAACGCGAAGATGATGTCCGCGCCGATCTGGTGCTGGATTCGGATCGACACCTCGGGAGTGAACCTGTGCGTCGATCCGTCCAGGTGCGACGTGAAAGTCACGCCGTCGTCGTCGACGCGGGCCAGCCGTTCCTTGCCCTCGGCGAGGATGTCGTCGGCCCGGACCCGCTCGGTGTCCATCGCGAGCACCTTGCGGAAACCTGCGCCCAGCGATAAGACCTGGAACCCGCCGCTGTCGGTGAAGGTCGGGCCGGGCCAGTTCATGAAGGGACCCAGCCCACCTGCCTCCTCGACGACATCGGCGCCTGGTTGCAGGTACAGGTGATAGGCGTTGGCCAGAACAGCTTGTGCGCCAAGATCTTTCATCGTCTCGGGAATGACGGCCTTGACGGTGGCCTGGGTGCCGACAGCAATGAAGGCGGGAGTGTGGATGTCGCCGTGCGGTGTTCGGATTACACCGGCGCGCCCGAGCCGTCCCGGAAGCTCCGCTTCGATGCTGAAAGACGGCTCCGCCACGTCGTGTATTCAATCAGCAGGTGGTGCACAGGCAAATTTCGCGCAATCTGTAGACCCCGAGAGGGTAGGCCTCCATACTCTTTTGGACGGTCCGCCGATCTTGACGGTCCGCGACAACAAAAGGAGAACAGTTGTGAAGCGTGAGTTCGTGGTCGCCGTAGGCGGCGCGGCGATTGTTATCGCTGGTCTGTCCGGCTGTTCATCGGACAAGAAGTCCGAGACCAGTGGAGAAACCTCGTCGGCTGCGTCAGCAGAGGGCAAGAGCACAGTCACGATCGACGGCAAGGACCAGGCCGTGCAGGGCACGGTCGTCTGCAGCACGATGGGCGACAACGTCAACATCGCGATCGGCGATGCCACGACAGGCATCGGCGCAGTCGTCGGCTCGGGCGACAGCCCGGCGGTTCACTCGGTCGGCCTCGGCAACGTCAACGGCGTCACGCTCGGATTCCAGGAGAACGCAGGCCAGGGTGAGGCCAAGGCCGAAAAGGACGGCAATACCTACAAGATTTCCGGCACTGCGACCGGCGTTGACATGGCTAACCCGTTGCAGCCCGTGAACAAGCCATTCGAGATCGAGGTCAGCTGCCCGTAGTCGGGTACTCATAACGTTCGACACGGCGGCGGCGTCCCTTCGGGCGCCGTCGTCGTCTATGCCGGCACGGTGTAGCCGGCCGCCGACTGTCGCAGCTGCCAGATGTGCGCCGGACACAGTTCGTTGACGGCCTGATTGATCAGGTAAGCGCCTTGGTAGTAGTCGGCAGTGTCGAAGTCACGCATCACCTCGTCGACAAGTTGCGCGTAACCCATCTTGGCGCCGACCCGGTCGCACACGGTGTATCCGTAGCTCAGCGCGGCGTTCGCATCCGGGAAGTTGTACCCGGGCCGGACGGTCACATTGACGAGGTAGGCCACCTGGTCGGCTTGTGCCGCTGGCACCGCTGCGAACGCGGCGATGGACAGCATCACCGCTACCAGAAGTCTCGTCATCGCAGGTGAGCCTAGTTCCGTCTGGTGTCGGCCGCGACCTATGTCAGAGTGGAGCGAGTGAGCGCACGCCAGTTGACTCGTTTGCTCGGTGTTGCGGCGGTGACGACAGGAGCGCTGCTGGCGACACCGACCCCATCCGTGGCAGCCGAACGGTGTCCCGACGTCGAGGTGGTCTTCGCCCGCGGCACGTTCGAACCGCCCGGTGTCGGGGGGATCGGCCAGTCGTTCGTCGACGCGGTGCGGTCGCGTGCGGCGGGCAAGTCGGTATCGGTCTATCCGGTCAAGTACCCAGCCAGTACCGACTTCCCTACCGCCGTCGAGGGCATCAGGGATGCGGCCAATCGCATCGAGGCGACGGCGGCCGGCTGTCCCGACACGAAAATCGTGCTCGGCGGGTTCTCCCAGGGCGCCGCCGTCGCCGGCTTCGTCACGTCGGAGGCCGTACCGAGCGAGGCGGCGGCAGAGGACGTGCCGGATCCGCTGCCGCCCGACATCGCCAATCACGTTGTTGCGGTCGTGCTCTTTGGGAAGCCGTCGCCACGATTCATGGATGAGATCGGGACGCCGCCTGTCGAGATCGGAAGCCTCGTATCGCGGCAAGACGATCGACCTGTGTGTCGCCAACGATCCGATCTGCGCAGACCACGGCGATGGCGCCAATCACAGTCTCTACAACCAGAACGGAATGACCGACCAGGCAGCATCTTTCGCGGTCAGCAAGCTGTAGCCGAGCCTCTCCCCGGGTTGCGACACGGTCACGGATAGATACCTATCGGTACATCATTAGTCTCAATAGCCCCACCGATCACTATCGTCACATCAGCCAGCGCGGGACGTCAATACGCCGTCCTGTTCCTTGAAAGGTGTGACATGTCGCCGTTTGCCCGAATCGCGTCGGTACCGGTGGCGTCGGCGGCCGCCATCGGACTTGTGGTTTCGATCGTTGTCGCACCGCCTTCGACCGCCGAGCCGTGCACGGGCGCTGCTGCTGAAGCCCAACCGCCCGCTGCCCCGAATACCGCAGCGACCCCTGCGCTGCCCGGCGTCAACGGGCCGCCGATCGGGCATCGGCCCAGCAAGGCGCAAGACCGGGCCCCGCTTCCCAACCTGGGCCGGCTGTCGCGCTCGATCCTCAACTCGTTCATGCCGCAGTCGGCGCGGGTGCAGCAGCAGGCGGGCGTGGTTCCTCCGCCCGCGCCTCCTCCTCCGGTTCCGGATGCCGCCGCCATAGCGCAGCCCGCGCCGCCGGCGCCGCCACCCGGGCCCGCCCCTGCGCCTGCGCCCGCCCCTGGCCCGCCGCCGGGAACGTCGCTCGTCGGCTGGGTTACCGGACCGAATAGCCCGAACGACACCATTAAGCGCTTCGCGATCACTGGCACCGACCTCGGGATCATGTGGGACAACGGCGATCCCGTGAACAACCAGGTGCTGATGGCCTTCGGCGACACCATCGGCTATTGCAGTGTGCGCGGCAAGCAGTGGCGATACAACACCATGTTCCGCACCAACGACCGTGTGCTGTCCAAGACGGTCAGCATCCCGAACGGCGTTGTGAACAACAAGTATTCGGGCTCCCCGCTATGGGCACCCGCCCTGTCGAAGCAGGTCATCAACAGCATCAGGTTCGCGCCGTCGGAGACGGGCATCATTCCAACGTCCGGCATCGCGGTCGGCACGACGCAATACATGAGCTTTATGTCGATCAGGAGCTGGGACAGTCCTGGTTCGTGGTCGACGAACTTCTCGGCGATCGCCGTATCGCCCGACAACGGCGAGCACTGGGGCGTCTACCCGCAGAGCGTGCGCCCCGCGTCGCCGGACGCCACACCGCGCGTCCCGTACGTTCCCGGCGGCGAGAAGTTTCAGGTCGGCGCGTTCCTGAAACCGGGCGACGGCTACCTCTATTCGTACGGAACACCGTCCGGACGCGGTGGGCCCGCGTTCGTGTCACGGGTCCCGCAGGGCCTTGCGCCTGAACTCAGCCGCTACGAGTACTGGGACGGCGGGAACTGGGTGCCGAACGCCCCGGGCGCCGCACAGCCCGTGATCCCGGCCCCGGTCGGCGAAATGTCGGTGCAGTACAACACCTATCTCAAGCAGTTCCTCGCGCTGTACTGCAACGGAAACAACGACGTGGTCGCGCGGACCGCGCCGTCTCCACAGGGGCCGTGGGGTCCCGAGCAGATGCTCGTCTCCCACTGGGATTTCCCCGGCGGCATCTATGCACCGTTACTGCACCCGTGGTCGACTGGCAAGGAGTTGTACTACAACCTGTCGCTCTGGTCGGACTACAACGTGATGTTGATGAAGACGGTGCTGCCGTAACCGAGTAATACGGGGTAGTCCATTCTCGAGGAGAAGCCGAAATTCTTCTCAGGCAACTCTTGTGGCGGTGGCTGAGCCTCACTGGTTGTCCGCCTGAAGGTTTGATTCATCGTTCGTCTGCTCATCGAGCAGCTGCTCGACATGTCACGTCAACCTCCCGCAAAGGGCCGTCAGGGTGACAGCCACGTCTGTCAGCGAGGGTGCATGGATTCACAAATCCGAGGATGCGTTGGTCGAAGACTCAGCAGTCAGGAACCTGCGCCTGCCCTTTCAGGCTCGGCGGTGTCGCCGGCACGGGCGGCATACGCGCGGGCTTCGGCCATCAACGCGCTGGCCGGTCGGGTCAGGTGGCTTCGCCGGCTGACGGCGGCGACGTGCAGGTATGACTCGGGTGTGATGGTTTGCACGCGTGCACCGGATCTGCGGGCCGATTCGGTCCACGATGCAGGCATTACGGCGCGACCCAGTCCATTGAGCACCATCGGCAGAATCGATGTGCGGTGGGCGATTTCGGCGACGATGCTGACGTCGGTACCGCTCGCGAGTACGTCGTCGACGAGCGAGCGCATCAGTGATCCGCGTTGCGACACGATCAGTCGGCACCCGGTGAGGTCCGCCCGGGAGATGTGATCCTCTGTGGGACCGTCGTCGTTTGGTCCCGAGATCAACACTAGGGCTTGGTGTTCCAGCGAAACGACGTCGAGGTCAGCGGCCGCAGTCGGCTCGGCGGAGCCAAGGACACCAATCTCGGCGGAGCCGCTTCGGACCAGTGCCAGCACCTCCTCCGGAGTGAATGCGGCCTCTGCGTTCACTGTCACGTCGGGGTGAGCCCGCGAAAACGCGGTGAGGATCGTGGTGAGCGGCTCCATGCCGGGTGAGGGCATGGTGACCAAATCGATCCGGCCACCGCGGAGTCCTTTGAGTTCGCGCATGATCGCTTTCGCCTCATCGAGATCGCGCAACACCACTCTGGCGGGGCCGACCAGTGCCGACCCGGCCTCGCTGAGGACGACCCCCCGGCCGATGCGATGAAACAGCGGCATCCCGAGTTCACGTTCGAAGTTCGCGATTGCCTGCGACAAGGAGGGCTGGGCGACCAACAGATGTTCGGCCGCCCGGCTGAAACCGTTGTGGTCCACGACAGCCAAGAAATATTTCAATTGCCTGATGTCCACACTCAGACCTCCCGCCTGCATAGATAGGTCGAACCTATACCCCGGATCGGATTCTGGTCTTAGACGAATCAATTGCTGAGACCGCTAATGGAGTCATCACCAAACGTGATTTAGACCATCAAAAACGAGAGAGGCCATCATGGCAGAGCAGACCTTCAAGATCGCCGCGATCCCAGCCGACGGAGTCGGCAAGGAGGTCGTGGCCGCAGGACGGCGGGTGCTGGACACCGTGGCCGAGCACTCAGCGGGCAAGTTCGCCTTCGACTGGGAGGAGTTCCCCTGGGGCTGCGAGTACTACGAGCAGACCGGCAAGATGATGGCCGACGACGGCCTCGAGATCCTCAAGGACTTCGATGCCCTTTACTTCGGTGCGGTCGGCTGGCCGAATGTGCCCGATCACATCAGCCTGTGGGGCCTGCGCCTGAACATCGCCCAGAACTTCGACCAGTGGGCCAACGTTCGACCGGTCAAGTTCCTGCCCGGTGTCGTCTCTCCGCTGCGTAAGGCGGATGACACCGAACTCGACTGGGTCGTCATCCGGGAGAACAGCGAAGGTGAGTACGCCGGCCTGGGTGGCCGCAACCTGGCCGGACGTGGACCGGGCAACGAGGTTGCCCTGCAGACCGCACTGTTCACCGATAAGGGTTGCGAGCGCATCATGCGCTTCGCGTTCGACTTGGCCCGAACCCGCACCGTCAAGAAGGTTTCCAGCGTCACCAAGTCCAACGCTCAGCAGTACGGCATGGTGCTGTGGGACGACGTGTTCAAGCGGGTCGCACTGGATTACCCGGATGTCGAGACCGAGAGCGTTCTCGTCGACGCGATGTCGGCGAAGTTCGTCCTGCACCCCGAGGACCTCTCAGTGGTCGTGGCGTCGAACCTGAATGCCGACATCCTCTCGGATCTGGGCTCCGCGCTCGCCGGCAGCCTCGGCATCGCCGCCAGCGCCAACCTGAACCCGGAGCGTCGCTTCCCGAGCATGTTCGAGCCAGTACACGGATCGGCTCCTGACATCGCGGGCAAGGGCATCTCCAACCCGGTCGGGGCGATCGCAAGCGCCGCGCTGATGCTGGACCATTTCGGTCTGCACGAGGAGGCGCGCCGTGTCGAGGCGGCCATCGAAACCGCCACCGGCAGCGGGGTTCGCACCCGCGACATCGGCGGAACGTCGAACACCGCCGAGGTGACCGACGCGATCATCGCGGCCCTCACCAAGGCCCTGACCCCGGCCTGATCCACCGCGCCTGGCGCCGCCTCTGTGCGGCGCAAGCACTACAAATCGGCCGTCCGCGGCCACCACCCAGCTAGACACGAATTACACGCACACAGAGGTGAACGTCATGGATATACACACAGCCACCGAGGCCTACCGGCCCAACCACGTGAAGAAGCGCTGGTACCAACAGCTCTACTTCTGGGTACTACTAGCGATCATCATCGGCGTCCTCGTCGGATGGCTCAGCCCATCCGCAGGGGTCGCGATGGAGCCCATCGGCACCACCTTCGTCACCGCGATGAAGATGCTGATCGGACCCATCGTCTTCCTGACCATCGTCGGGGGCATCGCCAGTGTCGCCGACCTGAAGAGGGTCGGCATGACCGGCCTGAAGGCACTCACGTACTTCCAGGTCGGCACCATCCTCGCAATGATCTTCGGCCTGGTCGCGATCAACGTGTTCCGCGTCGGCGACGGCGTCAACGCCGACGTCAGCAAGATCGAGGCAAGCGAAAAAGCAAAAGAGATGATCACTTCGGGGGAACATCAGCAGTGGTGGGAGTTCATCACCCACATCGTCCCCAAGAGCATGATCGAACCGTTCGTCGAGGGTGACATCCTGCAGATCATCTTCCTCGCGGTCATCTTCGGTGTCGCACTCAACGCGGTCGGCCACATCGGCGGCCCAGTCCTGGACATGATCAACCGGCTCACCCAGATCATCTTCAAGATCCTGAACTACATCATGAAGCTCGCACCTTTGGGCGCCTTCGGCGCGATGGCCTACGCGATCGGCAAGTACGGGGTTTCCACACTGACCAGCCTCGGATCACTGATCGCACTGTTCTATGTCACCTCGGCGCTGTTCGTCTTCGTGGTACTCGGTTCAGTGATCTGCGCGATTAGGAACTGTTTCCTGGGACCTCGACCGCCGAGCCCACGTCCCAGGAAATGGAAGATCCCATGAGTCCTCATCGTCACCCGAGTTCAAAGGCAGCCTACCACCGCCGCCGACGCCGACCGCGTCGCTTTCGATACCGACACCGCGATCGTCGAGGTCGCGAACATCTGTGGACTGGCCACCCTGCCCGGTGGGATCCGCGCACCGATGACCGCGTCGAGTTACGGCTTCGGAGAAGCGATCCGCGCGGCGCTGACGCTGAACCGCTCCCGTCTGGTGCTTGCACTGGGCGGCAGCGCCAGCACCGACGGCGGGACAGGGATGCTCGCGGCATTGGGCTACCGCTTTCTCGACCGGGCAGGCAACACGGTGGCCCCACTCGCCGAGAACCTCGACCGCGTCCACCGCATCGACTCCACTCACGCCGCAATGCTCGACGGAATCCAGATCACGGTGGCCGGAGACGTGACGAGTTGGCTACTCGGATCAGCCGGGGCGGCCGCGGTGTTCGGCCCTCAAAAGGGCGCCACGCCAGCCCAAGTCGCGCAACTGGACGCTGGGCTGGAGAACCTCGTTGCGGCGCTTGCGCGCTCGGGTTTCGAGTATGCCGAGACCTTCGCCCACGCTTCCGGCTCGGGGGCCGCTGGCGGCCTCGGCTTCGCTGCCATGCTCATCGGCGCAACCACCGCGTCGGGTGCCGAGTACTTCCTTGATCTACTGAGCTTCGACCAGCATGTGGCCGATGCCGATCTTGTCATCACCGGCGAAGGACGGGTCGACCACCAGACCCTGCAGGGCAAGTTGCCCGCCGCCGTCGCACTGCGCGCCGCCCCGACTCCGGTGATCGCCGTTGTCGGGAGAAACGATCTCGATGAGAGCGACACGGCCAGCACCCAGTTCGCCGACGTGTTGTCCGTTGCCGAATTCGCCCAAGCGGACACCTCAGGTGATCCGCGCCGCACCGCAGAACTTCTGCAGCACATCGGAACCCGGATCGGCAACAGCTTCTCAACCAACGCTGGCAATTGACCGAACATAAAGAGTCGAAATGCCTTCTACCTGGACGTCCAGGCGGACAACTTTGGCGGTGGCGGAGGGATTTGAACCCTGGTGCTCCGTCCGAAGGTCGCTGGTTCGAAACCAGCCGGGACCACCCATAAAGCCGCAGGCTATTTTCGGGCTTCCGCCGAAACAGTCAAGACAACGTCAACACAACATCGGTGTGAGACTTATCGTTGGGCCGTCCTTCGATCTCGTCGGAGGTCATGGCGATCTTGCGCCACGTCGTTGTTCTCTCATCGGTCGATTCCTTCCATCGCCAGGTGTGGCCGTCCCCGTGGTCGGGTCCGACTTCGGCTTTAGCCGGCCGCATCGTTCGGAGCCTGCTCGTTATTGCTCACCCCGATGCGCCACGAACACGGGAATCGATTCCAAGACATCTCTCCGTCGGTGCTCAATTGGGTCGGACGACGAGTAGACGCGACGAGCCCCGAAACCCGCCGCGCGAAAAATTGAGGCTAGGCGGCCCGGTCGGCTTGCGAGACACTGAACCAGCACGATCACTTGCTGCCGAGCCCGGTCGCTGTACCCGACGAAGGACCCCCACTGTGTCCCAATTTCGTGTAGGTGTTATGGACCCGACTATTGCCGCTCGTCCGACTGCCGACGTGTTTACCAGAGCCAATTACCTGAACGCTGTCGCCAATCGCGTCGACTCGTTTTGGGTCCCTGACCACCTCAACGCATTATTTCCGCGGTCCCTATGGGCACCAAAGTATTGCAGCGCAGCCAAGTTCCTGCCAGCGGCTGACGCGTTTCTGGAGCCGTGGACCATGCT
Organism: uncultured Actinomycetota bacterium; assembly: GCA_963715215.1. Classification (GTDB taxonomy): domain Bacteria; phylum Actinomycetota; class Actinomycetes; order Mycobacteriales; family Mycobacteriaceae; genus Mycobacterium. Next base: position 270,617 of record CAVQRJ010000011.1, on the reverse strand, counting down.
CGGACACATTGCCGCCCGGAACCGACTCGGCCGCCTGCGCCTCGGCGTGAGCGTGACTGACACCGGTCGACGTAACCCAGCTGTCACCGCGCAGGCCGCCGCGACGCTGCATCTGCTCACCCGCGGACGGGCGATACTGGGCATCGGCCCGGGCGAACGCGAAGGCAACGAACCTTACGGGGTGGACTGGTCCAAGCCGGTCGCGCGGTTCGAGGAGGCGATGGCCACCATCCGGGCACTCTGGGATTCAGGTGGCGAACTCGTCAACCGGGACTCACCCTATTTCCCGCTGCGTAACGCGGTCTTCGATCTGCCGCCGTATAAGGGGAAATGGCCCGAGATCTGGATTGCGGCCCACGGTCCACGCATGCTGCGGGCCGCGGGGCGCTACGGGGATGGCTTTTTCCCTGGCTTCGCCCATCGGCCGCAGGACTACGCGCAACGTCTGGAAATCGTTCGTTCGGCTGCTTCCGACGCCGGGCGCGACCCGATGTCCATCATTCCGGCTGTGTGGCTAATCGTCGTAACCGGTCGCAGCCGTGGGGAGGTCGACGAGGCGCTCGACTCCGAAGTGATTAGGTCGGTCGGGCTCTCGGCTTCCGATGAGTTTTTCGCCCGCCACGGTTTGCAGCATCCGTTGGGCGCCGGCTTTTCCGGTGCGCAGGATCTGCTGCCGCAAGATATGGACGAGCAGACGGCACTGTCCCATGTGGCAGCTATTCCGCCGTCGCTCGTCGGGGACATGCTACTCAGCGGAACGCCCGGTGAGGTCATCGAGCAAGCAGCGCACTGGCGTGATTGCGGAGTGCGCTACATGGTGTTGGCGCACTGGAGCGGTCTACAGCGGAGCCTGCGTAAGGGGGTGGCGGCGCTGAGGCCATACAACAAGATCATTCAGGGGCTCAAGAAACTCTAAGCAGGGTGTCGATAAGGCCGCCCGCACCAAACCCGAGCACCACCGCGAGTTGCATGTGGCGGCTGGCGAGTTCCGCAACTACATCGTCGCTAGTAGCGGCGCTGGCTGGCACGCGCAGTGCAACGTTCAGCGGGGATCGCACTGAGCAGGAGATAGCCGACCGCCCCCCGCTCGGCGAACTCCGACAGCGGAGTTCCGCCCCCCAGATGAACGGCACCGAAACACGTCGTGCCGCAGTCACTTTCGATTGCGAAAAAACCGTTGCGGCGCAGTCGCTTTCGGTGGCCGCCGTCATATGTTTGCTGACTATTAGACACGCGCGGAAAAAGCAAGGTATAAAGCAGTCGTTGACTTAAGCTTCTAGGTATTGGCGACGATGTCGCAAAGACTCAATAAAAGTTCTATTTCGCGTACCGGCGACTGAAGAACTTCGCGGTTGATTCGATTCTATTTCGAATTGGCGATGTCACTGCGATGTCATAGTTGTTGACGCGAACGTCCTTTCGTATCAGGGTTTCGCGATCGGTGGCGGCAGCCGGCAATAGCCACCTGTAACGCCCGCTGGCCGACGATTACGCGGCAGGGTGCGCAACCCACTCCCGACAGGCCTGCAGTTCGCAACAGCGCCGACACAGGGTCATTGCGGTGTCGATATCCGCGGCGGTCCGACCGTCGAATGTTGTCACCCTGCCTCTGCATAACGCGCGCGGCAACGGTGGCGCGCCGCGCAGCACCACGGCCGCCAGCTCCAACCACGGCGGACCGGTGAGCTTGATTCGGCGAGCCCTCACGGCACCGGCTTCCATTCGGTGATGCCGGCGGCGGCCGGGCAGGTGTCGTCGTGGTAGATCTCGCCCATGACGAGCCGGCCGGGCAGCAAGATCAGGTCGCCGATGGCGCCGCAATCGACACAGGCATCGACCAGGCCGTGGATACGACCCGGCTTGCCGGTTACCGCACCACGAAATAGGCCGACAGGGCGATCAACAGGGCCATAAAGCAGACGAAAACGGCGACTTCCAATCTTGCTCCCGTGTTGGGCGACGGATCGAGACGACCGGGGTTGACTTGTGACACGGGGGCAGGCGGCCCGAGGTTCATTCGAATACATCTATGCGTCAACGCCGTGTTCGGTGGCGGTCTGCCCGTTGCGGGGGCCTTAGCCAATGCTTGCTGAACACGTTCGTTCATGCCGGGTGTGGTCTCGGTCGGCGCGCCGAGTGGCTCTTGTGCCCTCACGCCGTGTGTATGGGTCGTCAGGGGCACAACAGGCGGATTATGGTCTATCTCCGCAGGACGACTGGTGTGCCCTGTTGTGCCCTAGTTGCAAAGAGATACATGGCGCGGTATCGAACGCCGCAGCGCACGCAGACGAAAAAGCGGGGGTTCAAAACAAAGCGTGATGCGCAGGAATTCGCCAACACGGTCGAGGTCCCCGAATTGTCCGGCGAGTACGTAGCGCCTAGCCTTGGACGCGCCACCTTCGGCGAGCTGGCACCAATTTGGTTGTCCCGTAAAGAATCCGACTTAGCCAAGTCGAATTACCGGATGCTTGAATCAGCCTGCGGGTACACGTTCAGCCGGTGTAGGTTTCGGCCAGGATTGCCGACGTCGATCTCGCAGCGGTGGAGCGATGGATTGCCGCCATGAAACAGAATTCCGGTGCAACCACAGTAATCCGCGCCTACGGCGTACTAGCAAGCATCCTCGATGACGCGGTGAAGGCTCGGCGGCTAGCCGCCAATCCTGCGCGCGGTGTCGAGAACCTGCCGAAGAAGTCAACCAAGCGCCGGGTGTATCTGCCTGCCGATGATGTGGGCCGATTGGCTGCCGATTGCGGCCAGCACCGCGGCCTGGTCCTCACGCTCGGATTCACCGGCACTCCGGTGGGGCGAAGCTGTGGCTCTCCGGATGTCCAATGTTCCAGGTTTGGCGGTGGCGGAGGGATTTGAACCCTCGGACGGGGGTTACCCGTCACACGCTTTCGAGGCGTGCTCCTTAGGCCGCTCGGACACGCCACCGTGTGGCAGCCTACCGAACACCGAACGGTCTATTCCAATCGCTGCCGCGCGAAGAACGCCTCCAGGGGCGCCGCGCACTCGTCAGCCAGCACGCCACCGACGACAGCGGGCCGATGCGTCAACCGGCGATCGCGCACCACATCCCACAGCGAGCCCACCGCACCCGTCTTGGGTTCCCACGCGCCGAAGACCAACCGGGATACTCGGGCCATCACCAGCGCACCGGCACACATCGTGCACGGTTCGACGGTGACGGCCAGGGTGGCGCCCTCCAGCCTCCAGCCGTCGCCGAGCACCGCAGCCGCCGCGCGCAACGCCAGAATCTCCGCGTGTGCGGTCGGATCCCCTTGCGCCTCACGGGCATTGGCCGCCCGCGCCAACTCGGTCCCCTCGGGTCCGAAGACCACCGCACCGATCGGCACATCCCGCGCGCCTGCGCTGCCCGCGGCATCGAGTGCAGCGCGGATCAGATCTTCGTCGGTCACCGATCGAGACGGTCGAGCACCGCCGACAGTTCCTCGGCGAAGCCCATCTCGCGTGCGATGCGGCCGAGTTGCTCGTCGGCGTAGAGGTCGTACTCGCCGATGATGACGCCGAGCACCGCCTCGGGTAGGCCGACATCCGACAGCAGGCCCAGGTCGCCCTCCTCGAACGGGTCGGCGTCCTCCAATTCGTCCGGCTCGATATCGTTGTCGAGCTTCTCGAGCACCTCGGCGGCAATGTCGTAGTCCAGCGCCGCGGTGGCGTCGGACAGCAGCAGCCGGGTGCCCGCCGGTGCGGGCCGCACGATGACGAAGAACTCGTCGTCGACGTCGAGCAACCCAAAAACAGCCCCTGCGCTGCGTAGTTCACGCAACTCGGTTTCCGCCGCGGCCAGGCTGGTCAGCGCAGCGGGACGCATCGGCGAGCAGCGCCACTTGCCGTCCTCACGGACGACCGCGACACCAAAGCCATCAGGCGCGTCGGCGTCTTTCGCAGGTACCCGCTGTGGTCCCATGGGCGCTTACGCTAGTCCCCGACCAGGGCATTTGACTAGCAATCAAAACCAGCCAACGTCCGGCGAACAAGATCATGTGTCACCCTTGAAGCCGTGACGAAACCGCCCGTCTGCGTGCTGGGTCTTGGCCTCATCGGCGGCTCGGTGATGCGCGCGGCGGCCGATGCGGGCCGCGAGGTATTCGGCTACAACCGGTCGATCGAGGGCGTCCGGGCGGCCAAGGCGGACGGCTTCGACGCCACCGAGAACATCGACAGTGCGTTGAAACGCGCCGCGACGTCCCGCGCGCTGATCGTGGTGGCCGTGCCGGTGCCTGCCCTGCCGATCGTGCTGGAGCACATCCGCGATCTCGCTCCGGACTGCGCGCTGACCGACGTCACGAGCGTCAAGGCCGCCGTGCTCGACCAGGTGAAGTCCTTCGGGCTGCTGGCCACCTTCGTCGGCGGTCACCCGATGGCGGGCACCGCGCATTCCGGCTGGACGGCGGGCGACGGCAAACTCTTCGTCGGCGCGCCCTGGGTGCTCAGCGTCGACGACCACGTCGACCCCGACGTCTGGGCGATGGTCATGGAGCTGGCGTTGGACTGCGGCGCCGTCGTCGTGCCCGCCAGATCCGATGAGCATGACGCCGCCGCGGCTGCCATCTCGCATCTGCCGCATCTGCTCGCCGAGTCGCTGGCCGCTACGGCGGGCGAAGTACCGCTCGCCTTCGCGCTTGCCGCCGGATCGTTTCGCGACGGCACACGGGTTGCGGCCACGGCGTCCGATCTGGTGCGCGCCATGTGCGAAGCGAATGCGGAACATCTGCTTCCTGCGCTCGACCGCTCGATCGACATGCTGAAGAAAGCGCGCAAGTCGCTGGCCGTGCAGGGCTCAGTGGCCGAGCTGGTCGAGGAAGGTCACGCCGCGCGGATGCGGTTCTCCAGCTTCCGGCGTTCGCAGATCGTCACGACCGTCATCGGGCAGGACGGGTGGCGCGACGAACTGGCTGCCGCCGGCCGGGCCGGCGGGGTGATCAAATCCGCTCTGCCAGTCCGGGGTAGTCGAGGATGAACCCGTCAGAGTCGACGGTCACCGTCGTGTCGGCCACCGGGGAGAGCAGCTTGATGCCGTCGGACGCGCTGCTGTAACTGATCGTCACCGGATTCACCGCCAAGTCGGGCAGCGATACATAGACAACGGGAATCGCCAGCGAGTCGGAGCGCTGATACAGGCCCGTTCGCCGAATCGGCAACGTGTTGAAGAACGGGCTGAAGATCACATCGACGTCCAGCGCGCCATCATAGGCAGCGCGGCTGGACTGGCCCGAGTGCTCCTGCACCAGCCACATGTTCTCCTCGTCGCGAGCGATGGACAGCTGCCGTTCTCGCTCCGCCAGTGTGACGGTCATCGAAAGTCGCTTGGTCCCTCCGGATTCGTCGGTGACCAGATCGTAGGACGCGGAGAACGGCGGGTGAGTCCCCGTCGCCGCCGCCACGATCCGGCCGTATGCCTTGATCCGGTTGTTGGACAGCTGCACCCGCACGGACTCCATGCGCGGGACGTCGTGTGCGCGCCAGGTCAGGACGGCGGGCCAGCCAGTGGGCTGTTCTGCACTCACCCATCTACCGTAGGCGAAGGACCGCCTCGTTCGTAGCCCGGTGAGAAACTGCTCTCCGTCCGATCTTTCGAGGGCGCCGCAGATTCCAGTGCGACTTCGTCATCCAGCAGCGGCTGCGGCATGCTACGCAACCGCCCGCTGCCGGGCACCGAGGCCCACACTGCGAACGCCAACGCGCCGTCGAGGATCAGGGCAAGCGCGGTCACCATCAGCGCACCGACCAACGCAAGGTAGAACTCACGCACCTTGATGCCGTCGATGAGGTAGCGGCCGAGGCCACCGAGGCTGGCGTATGCGGCGACGGTGGCTGTCGCGACGATTTGCAGCGTCGCCGTGCGCAAACCACCGAGGATCAGCGGCATCGCGTTGGGCACCTCGACGCGCAGCAACACCCGGGGTTCGGTCATGCCCATCGACCGGGCCGCGTCGACCACCGCACGGTCGACGTTGGCAATCCCCGCATAGGTGCCGGCCAGCAGCGGCGGAATCCCGAGCAGCATGAGCGCGACAGTGGGCGGCACCAGACCCAGGCCCCACAGCAGTACACCGAGAAGCAGCACACCGAGCGTCGGCAGCGCGCGCAACGCGTTCACGCCGGTGACGACGAGGAACGTCCCCCGCCCGGTGTGCCCGATGATCATGCCAATCGGGATGGCGATCAGCGCCGAAAAGAACACCGCGATCACCGTGTACTGAAGATGCTCGAGAATGCGGGCGCCCAGCCCTGCCGGTCCGGCCCAGTTGGCAGCGGTGAAGATGAAGGACAGCGCCTCCTCAAGGAAGTTCATGCCGCCGCCCCTACCGTGGCCTTCGCCTTCGGCCGCGCCGTGCCGCCTGCGCGCGTCGCCCGTGTCCACGGGGTGATGAGCCGGCCGGCCATCAGGATCAACGTGTCGACGACGATCGCCAGCACGAAGATCGCGATGATTCCGGCGATGATCTGATCGCTCTTGTTCGACTGGTAGCCCTCGGTGAACCAGGTGCCCAGTCCGCCGATGCCGATCACCGAGCCGACCGCCACCATCGAGATGTTGGTGACTGCGACTACGCGCAGACTCGCCACTAACACCGGGATCGCCAGCGGCAGTTCGACTTTCAGCATCCGGGTCAGCGGGCGGTAGCCAACGGCGGTCGCGGCGTCGAGCACCGCGGGCGATACCGCGTCCAGCGCCTCTGGCACCGCACGTACCAGCAGCGCGACGGTGTAGAGCGTCAGCGCCACGATCACGTTGGCCTCGTCGAGAATCCGCGTCGGAATTATCAGCGGCAGCACTACGAACAAGGCCAGCGACGGGATCGTGAAGATGATGCTCGCCGTTATCGTCGTCAGCCGCCGCAGCGCGGTGGTCCGCTGCACGAGCGCGCCGAGCGGGACCGCGATGAGTAGTCCGAGCAGGATCGGGATGAGCGACAGGCGTAGATGGATGATCGTCAGCGCCCACGCGTCGTCGAGGTTGTTGAGGAGGTAACGCACGCTCAGTCGCCCCCCGAGTCGCTGCGCTCCTGCCCCGCCGGGATGCCTCCGGAACCCAGCTCCGGCAACGCTTCCCGCCGTTGCGAATCCAGCGCTTTCAGCACGTCGTCGGCGCGCACACCGCCGACCAGCTGGCCGTCACCGTCGACTGCGACACCCAATCCCGACGGCGAGGACAGGGCGGCATCAAGCGCCTGCCGCAACGAGTGATCGGGACGGAACAGCGACCCGCCGCCGTAGGTGCTGTCATACAGCGAGCTGCCTTTGCGATGCAGTTCGACACCCTCTGCGTTGACCCAGGCGTACGGCGTGCCGTCGGCCCTGTTGACCAGTACCCAGTCCTCCGGCCCCAGCGAAAGCCCGTCGATCTCTGCCTCGGCGATGGACCTTATGTCATGCAGCGGAAGGCCGGTGGCATGGCGGAATTGCAGCCCGCGGTAACCGCGGTCGGCGCCGATGAACCCGGATACGAAGTCGTTGGCCGGGTTCGACAACAGCCGCGACGGTTCGTCGTACTGCTGCAGCATCCCGCCGCTACCGAACACCGCGACCTTGTCTCCGATCTTGACGGCCTCGTCGATGTCGTGGGTGACGAACACAATCGTCTTCTGCAACTCGCTTTGCAGGCGCAGAATTTCGATCTGCAACTCTTCGCGAACCACTGGATCGACGGCGCTGAACGGTTCGTCCATCAGCAGGATCGGCGGGTCGGCGGCCAGCGCCCTCGCCACGCCGACACGCTGCTGCTGGCCACCCGACAGCTGCGCCGGGTAGCGGTTGGCGAGGTGTGGGTCGAGCCCGACGCGCTCCAGCACGCCGAGTGCCGCCTTGCGGGCAGAACGCCGTGACTCCCCTTTCAGCACAGGCACAGTCGCGACGTTGTCCACCACCCGCTGGTGCGGCATCAGCCCTGCGCTCTGGATGACGTAGCCCATTCCCAAGCGCAGCGTGACCGGATCCACCTTGGTGACGTCCTCGCCGTTGACGGTCAACGTGCCGGAGGTCGGATCGATCATCCGGTTGATCATCCGCATGGACGTTGTCTTGCCGCAGCCGGACGGTCCGACGAATACCGTCAGGGTGCCGTCGGGGACGTCGAGCGTCAGGTCGTCGACGGCGACTGTACCGTCTGGATACTTCTTCGTGACGCCATCAAAGCTGATCATCTACCTATCCCTGTTGTTGGTTCTTCGCGCAAGCGCTCATCACTGTTGTCTGTTCTTCGCGCAAGCGCTCATCACTGTTTGTCTGTTCTTCGCGCAAGCGCTCATCACTGTTTGTCTGTTCTTCGCGCAAGCGCTCATCACTGTTTGTCTGTTCTTCGCGCAAGCGCTCATCACTGGATCGGCTTGTCGAACCCTTTGTCTTGCACCCATTTTCGCGCCGCCTCGTCGGGGTCGATACCGGCGTTGCCAGACGTCGCGGTGTTCAACTCAATGAGATCGTCGGTGGTCAGCTTGGCCGACACGGCGTCGAGCACCTTCTTGAGTTCGTCGGACTTCTTCTGGGAGCTGACAAGCGGCACCACGTTAGCGGCGAGAAAGTTGTTCTTCGGGTCTTCGAGCACCACGAGATTGTTCTCCCGGATCGCAGGCGACGTGCTGAAGATGTCGGCGGCGGTGACGGTTCCGTCCACCAGAGCCTTGACGGTGGCCGGCCCACCGCCGTCACTGATCGCGATGAAGTTGTTGGGCGTGACGTCGAGTCCGTATTTCGCCTTCAATCCCGGGAGGCCCTCGGTGCGGTTCAGGAACTCCGACGGCGCACCGAATTTCACCTCGGCGGAATGCGTTGCGAGGTCGGCGATGCTCTTGAGGTTCCACTTCTTGGCCGTCGCCTCGCTGACCGCCACGGTGTCCTGGTCCTCCGCCGGGGACGGGTTCAGGATCGACAGATCGCCCGGCAGTGCGCGGAACAACGCGAGCAGCACGTCGTTGGGCGTCGTCACCTTTGTCTCCTTGTCGAAGTACTGCAGCAGGTTGCCGGTGTACTCGGGAATCAGATCGATCGAGTGATCCCGCACCGCGGGGATGTACGTCTCGCGGCTACCGATCCCGAACTGTCTGCCCACCGTGAAGCCGTTGGCCTCCAACGCCTGCGCGTAGATCTCGGCGATGATCTTCGACTCGGGGAAGTCCGCGGAGCCGACGACAAGTGACTTGAGGTCGCCGGATACCTCGCCGCCACCCAGCGGATTGGAACTGCCGCAGGCCGCGGTGATCAGGGCCAACGTGGCCGCGAGAACCGCCAGGTGCCACCTACGTGTCTTCGACATACCGTTCGACATACCCAATGTCCTCTCGGCGCATAGCTCCACCGGACCCTATCGGCATGCGGGGCCACTCGCCGCGCTTTGCAATCAGCATGAAAAATGACGAGTTGTTTCGTAATCAGGGCGAAGGGACCAAGATGGTCCCATGACCAGCGATCCCTACGCGTCTGCCGACCAACCACCGGTCGGGGCGACTCCACCGGTCAAAACGCCGGACGGACTGTCGAAGGACATCCCTCCGGACCCCGTAGCCACGCCGGGTGAGTACCTCGCCTCGCCGAAGTCGGCGGTCAAGTTCACCCGCGCCGCAGCGCTCTGGTCAGCGTTGATCGTCGGATTCCTGATCCTGATACTCCTGCTCGTGTTCATCATGCAGAACACCGAGTCCACCACGATTCATCTGTTCGGATGGGCATGGAACCTGCCGGTGGGAGTGGCGCTTCTATTCGCCGCCGTGTGCGGCGGCCTGCTGACCGTCGCGGTGGGCACGGCCCGCATCGTTCAGTTGCGCCGCGCCGCCAAGAAAAATCTGACGTCAGGCCCCTAGCTCGCGGCTTACTCGCGAGCGGTGTGTCACCGGTCGAGCGCCTTGAGTCCCTCGGCCATCAGCGGGCCGACCGCCTGGTCCACCTTGTCGGTGTCGGCCGCCACGCCGCCACCCATCCGCGCACGAAACGCGATGCCCGCCGCGATGATAGCCACCTTGAAATACCCCAGCGCCATGTAGAAGTCCCAGTTGTCCAATGTCTGCTCGGCGGCGAGCGAATAGCGGTGTGCGAGTTCGTCAGCCTCCGGCATGACCGGTGACGCCCACGCCGAGCTCGCGTGGATGACGTTGAACAACGGGTGGCGGTATACACACATCAGCGCGGCGTCGCTGATCGGGTCGCCGAGTGTGGACATTTCCCAGTCCAGCACCGCGAGCACTCTGGTCGCGTCATCGTCGTCGAGCATCGTGTTGTCGATGCGGTAATCGCCGTGCACGATCGAGGTGCGGCTCTGCGCCGGAATCGCTTCTGCGAGAGCGGAATGCAGTCGCCGTACATCGGCGTCGAAGGGATCGTTCTCGCGCTTGACCAGTTCCCACTGTGAGCCCCACCGCCGTACCTGGCGTTCGAGATACCCGGAGGGCTTGCCGAAGTCGCCGAGCCCCACCGCGTCCGGATCAACGGCATGCAGGTCGGCGAGCACCTTGATCAACGCATCGACGCAATTGCTGATTGTCTCCCTGTCGCCCAGCGCCTCTACTTCGTCTGCGTGGCGAACCACTCGGCCGGACACGTACTCCACCATCTGGAACGGCGCGCCGCCAACCGAGTCGTCGTCACGCATGGTGACCGCACGGGCGACGGGCACCGGTGTGTCCTGCAGGGCTGCAACGACGCGATACTCGCGGGCCATGTCGTGCGCCGACGGAGTCAGGCCGTGCAGCGGCGGCCTGCGCAGCACCCATTTCGACTCATCGTCACCGACCAAAAACGTCAGGTTGGACCGGCCACCCGAGATCAGCTCGGCCCACAGCTCGCCGCTGCGCGGGATGCCCGCCTCCGTGAGGTGGCGGTCCAGGGCGGTGAGGTCGAGCCCTTCCAACGAAGTCGTCACCGGACTTTCCTACCACCGCTGATTTCTCGGGAGCAGATTCCATACGTGTTCGGTGCCGTTGACCGCGGCGACATAGAGCTCGCCGTTGCGCGACGACAACAGCCGGGTGATGCCGGCGTAGTCGACGTTGACACACAGAATCTTGTCGGTCCGCAGGATGCTGTGCAGCAGTCCGTTGATCACCCCGCCATGGCTGAACACCGCGACGGTGTCCTCGTGATCGCCCGCCTCGGCGATGTCGTGGATTCCCTCGTTGATCCGGGCCAAAAACGCGGGCTCGTCGACGGTGCTCGGCAGGTGTCCGCTGGCCAGCCGCGCGAGCTCGTCGGGATACTCCGCGGCGATCTGCTCGATCGGTATGTAGTGCTTGAGGTCCCGGTCGTACTCGGCGAGGCGCTCGTCGATGTCAATGCTCAGCCCGAGCGCGTCGGCGACCGGCTGGGCGGTCTGCACAGCGCGCCGCTGCGGGCTGCTGACCAGGCGGGTGACCGGGAACCGCGCCAACGCGTCGGGAAGCCGCTTGGCCTGCTCGATGCCTTCCTCGGAAAGGTCGGGGTCGGAACCCTCACCCGGCTCGCTGCGAAGCGGCAGCGCATGCCGGATCAGTAGCAATTGCACCGTGACACCATATGACCACCACACCGAGGAGTGCTGACATGGGTTACGCCGACGAACTGTTCGACCTCACCGACCGGGTGGTGCTGGTCACCGGCGGCAGCAGGGGGCTCGGCCGCGAAATGGCGTTCGCCGCGGCGCAGTGCGGCGCCGACGTCGTCATCGCCAGCCGCAAGCTGGAGTCGTGTGCGGAGACTGCCGAGGAGATCGCCACGGCCACCGGGCGCGCCGCGATGCCCTATCAGGTGCACGTCGGTCGATGGGATCAGCTCGACGGTCTGGTGGATGCGGCTTACAAGCGGTTCGGCAAGGTCGATGTACTCATCAACAACGCAGGCATGTCGCCGCTGTACGAATCGCTGGATTCGGTGTCCGAGAAGCTGTTCGACTCCGTCATCAACCTCAACCTGAAGGGCCCGTTCCGGTTGTCGACCCTGGTGGGCCAGCGCATGGTCGCCGGCGGCGGTGGGTCGATCATCAATGTCAGCTCCAGCGGGTCGCGTCGTCCCCGGCCCGAGCAACTGCCGTATTCGGCGGCCAAGGCGGGGCTGAACGCGTTGACGGAAGGCCTTGCGCTCGCCTTCGGCCCGACGGTACGGGTCAACACGTTGATGCCCGGGCCGTTCCTGACGGACATCAGCAATGCCTGGGACATCCCGGCGACGACGAAGGGCGCGCAGAACTTCGCGCTCAAACGTCTCGGCAACCCACCCGAGATCATCGGCGCCGCCCTGTATCTGGCGTCTGACGCGTCGAGCTACACCAGCGGGTCGATCATCCGGGTCGACGGCGGCATCCCCTAGCCGCTACGGCTCGACGATGTTGAAGCCCGGGTCCGGCCGATCCACCGCCGCCAGCACCGACGGCATCGCGTTGGTATCACCGGTGACCTCGAGCCCAGTTGAGGTGGTGTCACCCACCGCAAAAGCCAACAGCCGCAACTTGTTCGCCAACTTGATCGTGGCCTGCGCGGTGGATTCATCCGCGGGCCGTTGGCGGTAGACCAACACGCCGTTTCGCACAGTGACCCGATAGTTGGTCGCGGTGTCGAGGAAGGTGATATCGACGGCGACGTCGAGATCCCAGGCGCCAGGCCCGTTCAGGTTGATCGCGAACGTGTCGAACATCTGCTCCGGGGTCAGCTGCGCCATCATCGACGGCGACGCGGTCTGCGCGGGCGTGCCGAAGTTACCCTCGCGCAACTCCGTCATCCCGGACAGGAAGAAGTTGCGCCACACGGCGTTCTCCGAGCCGTAGGCGAGCTGCTCCAGGGTCTCGGCGTACAGCTCGCGGGCGCCCGCATGATCCTTTTCGGTGAAGATCGCGTGATCCAGCAGCGTTGCCGCCCAACGGAAGTCGCCGCCATCGAACGCCTTACGCGCAATATCGACAACACGGTCGATACCGCCCATGGCCTCGACGTAGCGTGGCCCGATGGCTTCCGGCGGGTGCACCCACAACCGCGCGGGGTTGCCGTCGAACCAGCCCATGTAGCGCTGGTACACGGCCTTGACGTTGTGGCTGACCGAGCCGTAGTAGCCGTGGGTGTGCCACGCCTTCTCCAGTGCGGGCGGCATCTGGAAGTTCTCGGCGATCTCGATTCCCGTGAAGCCCTGGTTCAACTGGCGCAAGGTCTGATCGTGAAGGTAGGCATACAGATCCCGTTGCAGCGACAGATATTCGACGATGCGGTCCTTGCCCCATGTCGGCCAGTGATGTGATGCGAACACGACGTCGGTGCGGTCGGTGAACGTGTCGATCGCCTCGGTGAGATAGCCGGCCCAGCCGTGCGGATCCCGGACCAGGGCGCCGCGCAGCGTCAACAGGTTGTGCAGGTTGTGTGTTGCGTTCTCGGCCATGCACAGCGCACGGAACTTCGGGAAATAGAAGTGCATTTCGGCGGGCGCCTCGGTGCCGGGCGCCATCTGGAACTCGATCTCGATGCCGTCGAAGGTGTGTCTCTCACCGGTCTCCCGGATGTCGACCGTCGGCACGATCAACGCCACCTCTCCGAGAGACGGTGTCTGACCCAGCCCGCAGCCGACCTGCCCCTGCGGTCCGCGCGCCAATACCGCGCCGTACATGTACGCGGCTCGCCGCGCCATCGCCGTACCCGCGTATACGTTCTCCTGCACAGCGTGGTCGGTGAAGTGCTCCGGCGCGATGATCGCCACCTTGCCCGCGTCGACGTCGGCCTGCGACGTCACACCCAGCACACCGCCGAAGTGGTCGACGTGGCTGTGGGTATAGATAACTGCGCTGACGGCGCGATTTCCGCGGTGGGCGCGGTAGAGGGCCAGCGCGGCGGCCGCCGTCTCGGTGCAGACGAGCGGGTCGATGACGATGATGCCGGTGTCCCCCTCGATGAAGCTGATGTTGGACAGGTCGAGGCCGCGGACCTGGTAGATGCCCTCCACCACTTCGTACAGCCCCTGCTTGGCTGCCAGTTGGCTCTGCCGCCACAGGCTGGGATGCACGGACGAGGGCGCGTCGCCGCTCAGAAACGCATACACGTCGTTGTCCCAGACCACCCGGCCGTCGGCAGCCTTGACGACACACGGCTCAAGTGCGGCGATGAAGCCCTTGTCGGCGTCGTCGAAGTCGACGGTGTCTGAGAATGGCAGGCTGCTCAGGTGGTCGCGGTTCGCGGACTCGATGACGGCGGTGGGCGGCTTTTGTTCCATGCCGCTGACACTGCCATCATTCCCGGTTAAGCGGGTTCGGTTGGAGCGAAAACCTCGATCACGCCGTTGATTTCACGCACCTGGAACTTCGGCAGCGGCGCGGGCGCGGTCGGGAGTTGATGCGTCAGCGTCTCGCCCTCCAACGAGAACGACGTTGAGTGGCAGGGGCACCGCAGCCGGCTTTCCGGTGCGTCTAGCCAGAGCTTGCAGCCCTGATGGGTGCAGATGCCTGAGACCGCCTCCAGTTGCGCGTCGTTGCGATGCACGAACCCGTTCACCGAGCCGAGGTCGAAAGCCATCGCGTTACCCGTCGGCAGGTCGGCACTCGCACCGACCGCACGCCACGTCCCGGCGTTGGGCTTTAGTACGCCCTGGGTGGGCGGCGACGCCTCCTTGGCCGGGGTGCCGGACGGCGCCAGCAGGTTGCGGCCGACGACGATTCCGGTGGCCGCAGAGGCCGCAGCAAGCCCGGTGCCGATGACCACCTGCCTACGCGTGCCCGTCAGGCCCCACGGCGGGCGACTCTCGGTCTGCGGGGTATCGCTCATCTGCTCGGCCAGCTTGCGATGCAGATCGGTGACGTACTCTTCGCGGGGCGAGTCGCTGCCCGTGCGGGCGGCGCGCAACTCGATGGCGGTCTTCATCTCTTGCGCTTCGAGATCGTCGGGGCGTGCCCGCTGGGTGCGCTGGCCCCGCAGCAAGCCGTCGACGAAGCGGCGCACTGGTCGTCCGCTCACAGCGCCTCCTGGTTCATCTGCGCAGCCATCTGAAGAGCCCGATGCTGCAACACCTTGGCGTTCGCGACGCTAACACCCATCTGTCCTGCGGCCTCGCGAACCGAGAAGGCCTGCAGGAAACGAAGTTCCAGGATGCGCCGGTAGTTATCTGGCAGCTTGTCCAACACGCGACGCACCCGGTCGGGCGCATCCGACTGCAGGATCTCCCGCCGGCCCTCGTCGGGCAGGTCCTTCTCGATAGTCGTGATCTCCCGGCCCATCCGGTCCCGCCAGTAGGACGCGAGCACAGTGCGCGCCGTCATCTTCAGGTACTTGCGCACCTCCGGCACCGTCGCCGAGACCCGCAACGGCTTCAGTGCCGTCATGAATACCTCGGCGGTGAGGTCCTCGGCGTCGGGCTGGTTGCCCACCTTCGAGTACATCAGCCGGTACACCCAGGTGACATTGTCGCGGTACACCGCATCCCAGTCCGGATACGCCGTACCCGTCACGGCTCGCAGTCCTCCCTCCGGGCGGGACTCACGCGCCGGTCGAAGTCGAGGACGGCGCGCCTCATTCTGACCCGCGATCATTGATCACCGTCCTGGAATCGACCTAGGAACTTGCTGTGTACCGCGCTAGACAGCGGTATCGGGGACACGCGCGGATGTGCCAACGCGGTTCATCCGGCTGTCGAGTGAGTAGGCGCCTGCGCCGACGATGAGCAGGAAGACGCTGCCGCACAGCATCGCGATCTCGAGGCGGCCCTCATGGAAGAAGTCCCAGATGCCGCCTTCCCTGGGATAAAGCGGTGCGCCGCCCCACAGCAGCGGCAGCTTCGTGATCGCCAGCGCGCCGATCATGTCGACGATCATCGGCAGTGTCGCCAGCCTGACGAGCAATCCCACCAGAATCATCACGCCGCAGATGATTTCGAACACGCCGTCCAGATTGGCGAAGAACGCACCCGCTGGGATGCCAGCCTTCTCGAACCGACCCGGTCCGAGCGCCTCGGGCCGGAGGAACTTCAGGAAGCCTTCACCGACGAAGATCAGCCCTACGTAGAGACGGATGAGCACGACGGCACCCGAGGCTCGGGTAGCCGTCACTTGGGCGAGCGAGATTTCACGCTGCGACATGCGTCGTGCCTTTCTGTTGGATTGTTCGTAATCAGGGTTCGTAATCAGATAGGCGACGGGGTTACACGTCGCGGTGTTTGAATGACGGCATGGGTGTGCGCCGAGTGGTGACCGGACACGACGAGTCCGGCAAGTCCGTTTTCGCGAGCGATGAGACCGTCGAGCCCGACCGGCCGGTACTGCTGCCAGCGGCGGAGTTCTACCAACTGTGGGGCGGCGACACCACGCCCCAGTTCCCCGATGACGGGTCGATGCAGACCTGGCGCACGTACTTTCCGCCCATCGGTGGCTTTCGCTTCGGCATGTTCACCATTCCGCCCGAGACGGGTGCCGAGGAACAGGAGCTCTTCAACCTCGACGAGGCGGTAGCCGACATCGAAGGGAAGCTGCCGGGCCTACTGCGCTATATGGACCCGTCGGATCCCGGTATGCACGCCACCGACACCATCGACTTCGAAGTCGTGCTGGAGGGCACCGTCGTCCTCGAACTCGACGACGGCGCCGAAGTCACCCTGAACGCCGGAGACACCGTCGTGCAGAACGGAACGCGCCACCGGTGGAAGAACCCTTCTGACAAGCCGGCCCGGCTGGCGTTGTTCGTCTGCGGTGCCAGCCACGCTAAGGTGCCTGCCGCGGACTAGATGTCGCGTTCGGCCAGCCACTGTTCGGCGCGCCGACTCGAGGCCCTGGACAGCCACGCGTCCTGAATGAGCTCAGTCAGCTCCTGCTGGCCGATCTCACGTAATCTGCTGGCGCGCACCAAAACCGACGGATGCCCGTCGAACCGGTCGGTGGTGAAGAAGGGCGATTTCGGGTCCTGCAGGAGTGCGAGCTTGTCGCTCTCGGATTCCACCCAGATCATGATCACGTCGGCGTAGCGCTCGCCTGTCTCAGGATCCTCGGCGTCGGGTTGCGGCGTCCGAAAGAACACGAACGACTTGCCGCCCACCTGATAGATGGGATTGCCCTTCGGCCCCTCGATCCGTATGACATGCGGCATACCGGACGCGATTTCGTGCACATCGCCGACCTTGGCCGGCCGGTCACGCACCGCGGCGCTCCAGCCGATGCAAGGTGACGTCGGACAGCACGCCATCGTCGACGGCCGCGGTCATGTACGTGCAGAAGGGCTGGCGGCGGCGATCGGTGGGCGATCCCGGGTTCAGCAGGCGCAGCCCGGTCGTCGCGGTGGAGTCCCACGGAATATGGCTGTGCCCGAACACGAGTACGTCGGTGTCCGAGTACTGCTTGGCCATTCGCGCATCACGGCCGGCGGCATCGCCGGTTTCGTGCACGACCGTGAAGCGAATCCCGTCGAGGGTCGCCTCGGCACGTTCGGGCAGCCGCGCCCGCAATTCCTCGCCGTCGTTGTTGCCCCAGCAGGCGATGAGCCGATCGGCCCTGGCCTCGAGCTCGTCGAGCAGCGCCGCATCCACCCAGTCGCCCGCATGCACGACGACGTCGGCGCGGGCCACCTCATCCCACACCCGCTGCGGCAGGTCGCGCGCCCGCTTCGGCACGTGGGTGTCGGCGATCAGCAGCAAGCGCACGGTCAGCTCGGCGCGAGCAGCTCGGCCATCTTGGGCATCAGCGCCTGCAGACCCTTGAGCGGTCGCACCATGACCTTCACCGAGACGATCTTCTCTGCGTCGTTCCAGCGAATCATGTCGATGCCGTTGACGTACTTCCCGTCGATGGTCGCGGCGAACTCGAGGATCGCCGAACTCTCGCCATACCACTTCTCGACGTAGTGAAAGTCGCTATCGCCGAACACCTTCGCCGCTGCGGTCAGATACGCCAAGGTCGTGTCGCGGCCTTCCTGCGGTGTGAACACCGCGGGTGAATAGAACACGGCGTCGGGTGCCAGCAGGGCTTCTAATTCGGACGCGCGGCCGTTCTCGATGATGTCGACCCAGCGCGCGATCACCGGTGGCGTCATGTCCTCGACTGTAGCCATCGGGAAAGATTGTAAGCACTCACTATCTTTGGTACGGTCTTCGCATGCCCTACGACGTGATCGTTCGCAACGGCCTGTGGTTCGACGGCACCGGCGCCCGCCCCGAACGGCGCACGCTGGGCATTCGCGACGGCGTCGTGGCTCGGATCGTTTCGGAGTCCGACTCACCCCTCGACGAGACGGGCTGTCCCGACGTCATCGACGCCGAGGGCAAGTGGATCCTCCCCGGCTTCATCGACGTCCATACCCACTACGACGCCGAGGTGCTGCTCGATCCCGGCCTCGGCGAGTCGGTGCGGCACGGCGTCACCACACTCCTGCTTGGCAACTGCTCGCTGTCGACGGTGTACGCCGACTCCGAGGACGCCGCCGACCTGTTCAGCCGCGTCGAGGCGGTGCCTCGCAAGTTCGTGCTCGGCGCCTTGGAAGCCAAGAGAACATGGACGACGCCCGCTGAATACGTCCAGACGCTCGATGATCTGCCCCTCGGGCCGAACGTCAGCTCCATGCTCGGCCATTCAGACCTGCGCACCACCGTGCTCGGGCTCGAACGCGCCACCACCGAGGGCGTCGAACCGACCGACTCCGAACTCGAGCGGATGGCGAAGCTGCTCGACGAGGCGCTAGACGCCGGCCTGCTGGGCATGTCGGGGATGGACGCGCCGATCGACAAGCTCGACGGCGACCGGTTCCGGTCCCGCGCCCTGCCGTCGACGTTCGCAACGTGGCGTGAGCGGCGCAGGCTGATCAAGGTGCTGCGCAAGCGCGGCCGCATCCTGCAGAGCGCTCCCAACACCAAGAACCCGATCGAGGCGTTGAACTTCTTCCTCACCAGCAGCAGAATGTTCGGCCGCAGGCGCGGCGTCCGAATGAGCCTGCTGGTCTCGGCCGACGCCAAGTCCAACACCGGTGCTGTGCACGTATTCGGCCCCGGCACAAGGATTCTGAACAGGCTGTTCAATTCATTCGTGCGATTCCAGCATCTACCCGTTCCGTTCGAGTTGTACTCCGACGGCATCGACCTCCCGGTGTTCGAAGAGTTCGGAGCGGGCACCGCCGCCCTGCATCTGCGCGACCAGATCGAGCGCAACGAACTGCTCGCCGATAAGGCGTACCGGCGCCGGTTCCGCGCTTCGTTCGACCGCAAGAAGCTCGGCCCGTCACTGTGGCACCGCGACTTCCACGACGCCACCATCGTCGAATGCCCCGATGCGACGCTGATCGGCAAGAGCTTCGGGCAGATCGCCGACGAGCGCGGCCTTCATCCGCTGGACGCTTTCCTCGACGTGCTCGTCGAGAACGGCGAGCGCAACGTGCGCTGGACGACGATCGTCGCCAACCACCGGCCCAAGCACCTCAACGCACTGGCCATCGACCCGTCCGTGCACATGGGCTTCTCCGATGCCGGCGCGCACCTGCGCAACATGGCGTTCTACAACTTCCCCGTGAAGCTGCTCCGACGGGTGCGCGATGCGGAGCTGGCCGGTAAGCCGTTCATGACGGTCGAGCACGCAGTGCACCGGCTCACTGCCGAAGTCGCCGAGTGGTTCGGCCTCGCGGCAGGCACACTGCGCGAGGGTGACCGCGCCGACTTCGTCGTCATCGATCCGGCCGGCCTCGACGACTCGGTGGACGAGTATCACGAGGAAAAGGTGCCCTTCTACGGCGACTTGTCCCGCATGGTCAACCGCAACGATGCGGCGGTGGTCGCGACCGGCGTCAACGGCGCGGTCGTGTTCCGCGAGGGTGAGTTCCGCGACGGCTACGGCAAGACCGTGAAGTCCGGGCGCTTCCTGAAGGCCGGCCAGTCCATGCGCGAAACCGTCTCCGCCTGAGATGGCCAGAACCCAACAAGAGCGCCGGGAGGACACGATCGCCCGGCTGCTCGACGCGGGCATCGACACCATCATCGACGTCGGGTATGCCCGTGCCTCGGCGAAGGTGATCACCCAGCGTGCGCAGGTGTCCGACGGCGCTCTGTTCCGCCACTTCCCGACCATGGGCGACTTCATGGCGGCGACGGCCCGCGAGGCCGGGCGGCGGCTCATCGAGCTGGGCGTGCGGATGGCCGCAGAGATCCCGGCCGGTAAGCCGTCGCTCGAGGAGACCCTGACGATCCTTCGCGAGGTGACCGCCGACCCGACGAACACCGTCATCCAGGAACTGGCTGTGGCCGCGCGCACCGACGAGAAGCTGAGGGAAACGCTGCAAGATGTCATGGCGCTGTACATCGCCAACATTCATGACGCAGTGCGGTCCTTGCTTCCCGAAGAGTTCGCGGCAGCGGGGGAAGAAAACTTCTTGGCTATGTTCGGGTTGGTGCTCAGCTCGTTCAACGGCGCCACGGTATTCCAGCATGTGCTGAATCAGCCCGGATTCGACACAGGGCAGATTCCATTGCTGGTATCGCTGTTGGGTGCGCCCGTAACCGCGATCTGACCTCCCGCTCGTCGCCTCCGTCAGTAGGCTGATGTCGTGTCGGAGCGGCGCGCGGCAAACCCTGCCAAGTTGATCCTGTACGTCTTGACGGCGGGTCTTCTGTTGGCGGCGTTGGCGTTTCCGTTCGTCGGCGGTGCAGGCGCGATGATCAACCGGCTCTCCGACAGGACGGCCCGGGACTCGGCTCAGATGTTGGAGGGCGAGGTCCCGATCATCTCCACGATGGTCGACGCCGCGGGCAACCCGATCGCGTGGATCTTCACGCAGCGCCGCTGGGTCGTTCCCGGCAGCCGCATCGCCGACACCATGAAGCTGGCCATCGTGTCCATCGAGGACAAACGCTTCGGTCTGCACAACGGCGTCGACCTGCAGGGCTCGCTCACAGGGCTCGCCGGATACCTCCGTGGCGCAGTCGACACCCGCGGCGGTTCGACGATCGAGCAGCAGTACGTCAAGAACTACAACTTTCTGGTCAACGCTCAGAACGACGCGGAACGCCGGGCGGCGATCGAGACCACTCCGGTGCGCAAGCTTCGCGAGATGCGGATGGCCCTGGAACTCGACAAGACCCTGCCCAAGGCGGAGATCCTGACCCGCTATCTGAACCTGGTGTCGTTCGGCAACGGGTCCTTCGGCGTGCAGGATGCCGCGAAAACGTACTTCGGTGTCAACGCGGCCGACCTCAACTGGCAGCAGGCGGCACTGCTGGCAGGCATGGTGCAGTCGACGAGCGCGCTGAACCCGTACACGAATCCGGAAGGCGCGTTGGCGCGGCGGAATCTCGTGCTGGACACCCTGATCCAGAATGTTCCGGACAAGGCCGACGAGATCCGCGCCGCCAGGGCAGCGCCGCTGGGGGTCCTGCCCAAACCCGCCTCGCTTCCACAGGGCTGCATCGGGGCCGGCGATCGCGCGTTCTTCTGCGACTACGCGCTGTCATATCTCGCTCGTGCCGGCATCGACAAGGACCGCCTCGCGCGACACGGCTATCTCATCCGCACCACGCTCGACCCGAGGGTGCAGGACTCCGTCAAGAAGGCGATCGACAAGGTCGCCAGCCCCGATCTGGACGGCGTCGCAAGCGTGATGAGCGTCATCAAGCCGGGCAAGGACAGCCACCGCATCCTGGCGATGGCCGACAACCGCACGTACGGGCTCGAGCTGGGTGCGGGGCAGACGGTGCAACCGCAGCCGTTCACACCGGTCGGCGACGGCGCCGGGTCGGTGTTCAAGATCTTCACGACCGCGGCGGCGCTGGACATGGGCATGGGCATCAACGCGCAACTCGACGTCCCGGCGAACTTCCAGGGCGCCGGGCTGGGTGACAGCGACACCCCTGGCTGTCCTCCCCGCACGTGGTGTGTCAAAAACGCGGGTGGCGGCTACCGCGGCCCGATGAACGTCACCGATGCGCTTGCCCAGTCGCCTAACACTGCGTTCGCCAAGCTCATTCAGCAGGTCGGCGTGCCGCGCGCGGTGGACATGGCAGTGCGGCTTGGGCTGCGGTCCTACGCCGAACCCGGCAGCGCCAGGGACTACGACCCGAACAACAAGGGCAGCCTCGCCGACTACGTCAAACAGCAGAACCTCGGGTCGTTCACACTCGGCCCACTTGAACTCAACGCACTCGAGTTGTCCAACGTCGCCGCGACGCTGGCCTCGGGCGGCATGTGGTGCCCGCCGAACCCGATCGACAAGCTCATCGATCGAGGCGGCCGCGAAGTGCCTCTGCCACAGGCGAAGTGCGAACAAGCTGTCCCCGAAGGGCTCGCCAACACGCTGGCCAATGCGCTCGGCAAGGACCACACCAGCGGGACGGCGGCCAGTTCGGCTGGCTCGGTCGGCTGGAGCCTGCCGATGGCGGGCAAGACGGGCACCACAGAGTCGCACCGGTCGTCGGCTTTCCTCGGGTTCACCAATCAGTACGCCGCAGCCAACTACATATTCGACGACACCCCCGCCCCGCGCGAACTGTGTTCATGGCCGCTGCGCCGATGCTCGAGCGGAAATTTGTACGGCGGCAACGAGCCAGCGCGCACGTGGTACCTCGCGATGAAACCGATCGCCACAGACTTCGGCCCGGTGTCGATGCCCCCAACCGACCCGCGCTATGTCGAGGGTGCCCCCGCCGTTCCGCTGCCGAGCATCACCGGCCTGAAGTTCGACGCGGCGCGTAAGCGTCTGCGGGACGCTGGTTTCCAGGTCTCCGACCAACCCTCGCCGGTCGACAGCTACCTCTCGAAGGGGTCGATCGTCGGCACCACCCCTAAGGGCAAGGCCGTCCCCGGCTTCCTCATCACGATCAATACGAGTAACGGAGTGGCGCCCGCACCGGTGTACTACCCACCCAGAAGGCCGGCCGCGCCGCCGCCGCCACCGCTGGTAGTTCCGCCACCACCGCCGCCGCCGGATGCCAACGTCATCAACATTCCCGGGCTTCCGCCGATATTCCTGCCTGCGCCGCCACCGCCGCCTCCTCCAATGCTTGCCCAGCCGCCGCCGCCCGATGCTCCGGCGCTTGCGGCACCACCGCCTGTCGCGCCGCCGCCACCGCTTGGCGCGCCGCCGCCGCCACCGCCATAGAAACCCGAGGAGGAGCCGGAATTCGACTTGGCTAGCCCGGCCTACTGAGCGCGCCCGAAGAGATTCGAACTCCCAACCTTCTGATCCGTAGTCAGATGCTCTATCCGTTGAGCTACGGGCGCATGCGCGTTATTCAGTTGTGCGTGGCTGCATCAGCCGCGGCGGAGGCGAGAGGATTTGAACCTCCGGTCGCCTTTGAGGGCGACAACTCATTAGCAGTGAGCCCCATTCGGCCGCTCTGGCACGCCTCCCGACGGTTTACCGCCGATCCGACAGCGTACACATGCCCCGCGGCACCAGGCAAAGCGCATGACGACCACCCATAGACTGGTCGGGTGGCTGCCCGCCTACGCCCTGAGCTGGCCGATCTGCCGGCGTACACCCCCGGTAAGACCGTGCCGGGTGCGATCAAGATCGCCAGCAACGAGACGGTTCACGGGCCACTGCCGAGCGTGCGGGCGGCCATCGACAAGGCCACCGACAACATCAACCGCTACCCGGACAACGGCTACGTCGAACTGAAGGAACGGCTGGCCAAGCACGTCAACTTCGCCCCCGAGCACATCGCGGTCGGCTGCGGGTCGGTGAGCCTGTGTCAGCAGCTCATCCAGATCGCCTCGACCGTCGGCGACGAGGTCGTCTACGGGTGGCGCAGCTTCGAGATCTACCCGCTGCAGACCCGCACCGCCGGCGCGACCCCGGTGCAGGTGCCGCTGACCGACCACACCTACGACCTCGACGCGATGCTGGCGGCGGTCACCGACCGCACCCGGCTGATCTTCGTCTGCAATCCGAACAATCCGACGAGCACCGTCGTCGACCCGACCGCATTGGTCCGCTTCATCGAGGCGGTGCCGTCCGACATCCTGATCGCGCTCGACGAGGCCTACGTCGAGTACATCACCGACGACATGCTGCCCGACAGCTTCGGCCTGGTCCGCGCTCACAGCAATGTCGTTGTGCTGCGGACGTTCTCGAAGGCGTACGGACTTGCGGGCCTGCGCGTCGGCTACGCCGTCGGCGATCCGGACATCATCACCGCGCTGGGCAAGGTGTACGTGCCCTTCAGCGCGACGAGCATTTCGCAGGCCGCCGCGATCGCATCGCTGGACGCCGCCGACGAACTGCTGGCCCGCACCGACGCCGTCATCGCCGAACGGTCAAGGGTGACCGCGGCGCTGCGCGACGCCGGCTACACCGTCCCGCCGTCGCAGGCCAACTTCGTCTGGCTGCCACTGCCCGGCCGCGCCCAGCAATTCGCGGCCGATTCGGCCAACAGCCGCATCATCGTGCGGCCCTACGGCGACGACGGGGTGCGGGTCACCGTCGCCTCCGAGCAGGAGAACGACATGTTCCTGGAGTTCGCGAACAGCTGGATCGCCGCATGACCGGCGCGCTGATTCTGCGCTGAGGGCTGTGCTCGTCGCTGATTCACAACCCTGGTTGCAAAATCAACGCGGGTTCTTCGGGTTTCGACCGGTGTAGGCCACCAGCTTGTCGAGCGACTTCGCGTCGGCCGCGATATCGATCGGGTCGTCGAAGCCTGCCGTGTTCCTGCCCTCCGGCGTGATGACGCCCTGAGCCAGCCCCATCACATAGTCCGACAGCGAGTCGGACGCATTCACGGTGCGGCCCACCGCCGTCGCGTAATCCCAGGCGTGCACCAGGAATTCAAGCGACAGGATGCCCGCCATCACCCGCGCGGGCGCTTCGTTGTCACCGAACTTGACGGTGCCGTCGAGCCCGCGGCGGTGCCACGCGTCCAGCGCGGGCCGCGCCGCGGCGACGACCTGGCGCTCCACCGAGTCGGCCGGATCCCGTTCGGGTAGCTCGGCGCCGGCGGCGCCGCCAATGACGGTGATGGAGTTCATCAGGTGGTCGGTCAGACTGGCGACGTCGAACTCCCGGCACGGAGTCTGCTTGGACCAGTCGTCGTTGCCGATCGGGTGCAGCACGCTCTGCAGCACGGCCAGGCTCGCCTCGGCGCTGTCGAGTTCATCGGTCGGTGGCGAATCAGGGCCTGGGCGCAAATCGGAAGGCATGATCCCCACGCTACGACGCCGGTGCGCCTATCGTTGCGCAGATGAGAACCCACGTGCGGGTAGCGGCCGCGGCACTGGTCTTCGTCGGCCTCGCCACGGGATGCTCACGCACCACGGAGGGCTCCGTCGCGATGACCACCGAGCCGGGACCGCCGATCTCGGGGTCGACGCGTACACCGTCGACCACCGGTCCCGGTTTCCCCGGTATCCCGGGCCTCCCTCAGATTCCCGGCCTGCCCCAGATTCCCGGCTTCCCGATACCGGGCAACACGAACGTCCCCGAGGTTCCGGCGCCTGCGAACTGGGAAACGATGAAATGCAGCGAGTACACCAAGCTCGACGAGGCCGAACAGCGCGCCGTCATCAAAGCCATCCTCGAAGAACAGGGCGGGCAGGGCCGGGGTCCCGAGTCCGAGATGATCGCGGCGCTGATGGCGACGACGATGTGCGGGTTCCTGCCCAGCGCGGTCGTCAAAGAGGTGGTGCTCGGCGGCTCTCCACCGTGAGTGGCTAGCCTGTCGGTCCATGGGCGACACGTACGAATCCCTCACCGTCGACATCGCCGACCACGTCGCGCAGGTGACGCTGACCGGCCCCGGCAAGGGCAACGCCATGGGGCCGGCGTTCTGGGCGGAGATGCCCGAGGTCTTCGCCAAGCTCGACGCCGACCGCGACGTCCGCGCGATCGTACTCACTGGTTCGGGTAAGCACTTCAGCTACGGACTCGACTTGATCGCGATGGGCGGCTCGCTGTCGGAGGTGCTGACCGAGGGGGCGACCGCCCGCCCGCGCGCCGACTTCCACGCCACGATCCTGCGCATGCAGGGTGCGGTCAACGCGGTCGCCGACTGCCGCACCCCGACCATCGCTTCGGTGCACGGCTGGTGCATCGGCGGGGGCGTCGACCTGATCTCCGCCGTCGACATCCGCTACGCCAGCGCCGACGCCAAGTTCTCGGTCCGCGAGGTGAAGATCGCGATCGTCGCCGATGTGGGCAGCCTCGCCCGGCTGCCGCTCATCCTCAACGACGGCCACCTGCGAGAGTTGGCGCTGACGGGCAAGGACATCGACGCTGCGCGGGCCGAGAAGATCGGTCTCGTCAACGACGTCTACCCGGACGCGGAGGCGTCGCTTGCGGCCGCGCACGAAACCGCCGCCGAGATCGCCGCGAACCCGCCGCTTGTCGTCAACGGCGTCAAGGATGTGCTGGACCAGCAGCGCATCGCGAGGGTTTCAGAGAGCCTGCGCTACGTGGCTGCGTGGAACGCGGCATTCCTGCCGTCGAAGGACCTCGGCGAGGGCATGCGCGCGACGTTCGAGAAGCGGCCGCCGAACTTCACCGGGGAATAGTCGCATCAGTGCCCACGCGTCTTCTCCGCATTGACGCCGGCGCGCAGCGCGAGAGCGAGTATCACCGTGGTTGCCACGAGGCCCGCTGCCTCGAGCCAGCCGATCACGTCGCCTGCGCCATGGTGCGGATCGACGATATGGCTGACCGAATGCAGCGCCCAGTGCAGCGTTGCGAACGCGAGGGCCGGCACCCGCCACGACACTCGCCGCACCGCGGCCAGCAACAGCAGGCCCTGCGGTATCTCGAACGTCGCGTTGTCGAAGATGTAGTGGTCGTTGCGAACGCCGAAGGTGCCGAGGGTATCGAAGAACGTGCCGGGAAAGAACAGCATGAAGAGCCCGACGCCAAGGGCGTACACCCCGAAGACGATCAGCGTCACTTCGACGAACCCGGCTCTTGTGCGCGTCGGTGTTGTTGACATGCGTCCACGCTAGTGCCGCTGAACGGGCGACACTGTTGGCATGGCAACGGTCGACGTCGAGGTGCACACCACCATCGATCGGCCGCGTTCCGAAGTGGCGGCCTACTGCTGCGACCCGGACAACGTGACAGCGTGGTACGCGAATATCAAAGCGGTGCATTGGGAAACCGCCACGCCTCTGACATTGGGGTCACGCTTCCGATTCATCAGCGGGTTCCTCGGCAGAACGCTTGAATACACCTACGAGGTTGTCGAATTGGTCCCCGCGCAGCGGTTCGTGATGCGCTCCGACGGCAGCCCCTTCCCGATGGAGACCGCCTATACCTGGGAAGACGCTGAGGATGGCGGGACCTGGATGACGGTGCGAAACCGCGGCGAGCCGACGGCGTTCGTCGGTCTGGCGGCGCCGATCCTCGCGACAGCAATCAGGCGTTCGACAGCCAATGATCTTGACCGCCTGAAGTCGATTCTCGAAGGCCGCTGAACAGCCGTTTTGAGATTCCGCTCCGCGACCGCGCGCCGCCAACTTGTCTCAGGACACCGGCTTGTTACGCTGCCCCGGAAAATATTTCACGCGGTAGGAGCAGCATGACCGAGCGCGCGGCGCTCATCGAGCACGCCGCCCCCGAGCGGCTCGTCGTGGCGCGCGGCCTGTTCACCGGCCCGAGCGCACAGGTGCCCGACAACATGTACGCCCGCATCATCAGCGGGAAGGCCCATCGAGAGCGCAACGCGCTGTACCTCGAGCATGGTGCGACCGTCGACACGAACACCTACTTCGGTCGGCTCCCCGCCAGCTACTTCCAGCGCTGGACAATCGCCACCGAGGTCCAGTTGAAGCTCACCTTCGATGCCTCGGGGCCCGCAACGCTGCTGCTGCGCGCGTCGGACGCCGGCGGTACCGAGCGGACCGTGACGAGCAGGGAGGTCGACGGCACCGGGACCGCGTTGCTGTCCGCCGGCCTCAACGAGTTCGTCGACGGCGGGGCGCTGTGGATGGAGTGCAGAGCGGTCGGAGGTCCGCTGAGAATCACCGACCTGGAGTGGACGGTGCCAGGTCCCGAGACCATCCGGCCGGCCGCGATCGCGATCTGCACGTTCAACCGCGCCGACGACTGCGCAACGAACCTCGCGACGGTCGCGGGTGACAAGAGTCTGCTGGCGGGTATCGACGCGGTGTACGTCGCCGATCAGGGCACGGATGCCGTCGAGACCCGGCAGCTGTTCCAGGACGTCGCCGCGCAGCTCGGCGACAAGTTGGTGTACCTGCGGCAGCCGAATCTCGGTGGCGCGGGCGGATTCGCGCGCGGGCTCTACGAGATCTCGAGCATCGCCGACCATGCCAACGTAATCCTGATGGACGACGACATCCTGCTGGAACCCGAAACAGTGTTGCGGCTCAACGCATTCGCCAACCTGACGCCTAATCCGACGATTGTCGGCGCGCAGATGCTGTATTTGAAGAACACGAAGCAACTGCACGTCGGCGCCGAGCAGACGGAGATGTCGCGGCTGCGGGCGGGCCGCTGGGCGCCCAACGCGTTGCACAACTCGAACATGCTCAAGCATCGGCAGGAGCAGCGCGTCGACGCCGAGTACAACGCATGGTGGTCATGTCTGATCCCATCGGAGGTCATCGCCGCGATCGGTCTGCCGATCCCGATGTTCTTCCAGTGGGACGACATCGAATACGGGCTTCGTGCCTCCGAAGCCGGCTTCCCGACCACGACGCTGCCCAACGCGGGCGTCTGGCACGCCGACTTCCACTGGAAGGACCGCGACGAGTTCATCCGGTACTTCAGCGTGCGTAACTCGTTGATCACCCACGCCATGCACGGCCAAATCGACGGCAAGGCCACGAGCAGGTGGTTGGCACGCGAGATCACCGAATGCCTGACGGCCATGCAGTATGGCTTGGCCTACACCATGATTCGCGGTGTCGAGGATTTCCTCGAAGGCCCCGACATCCTGCACGACGGCGGCCCGGCCGCGCTGGCGGCGATACGTTCGGAGCGGTCCGAGTTCCCGGAGACGGTCGTGCATCCGGCCGTCAAGATCGGCGAACTGACAGGCGCCGCGCCGCGGATCGTTCCGCTGGGTCACCGGCCCCGCAAGGACCGGATCAATCTGGTATTGGCCAAACGCGTTGTGTACCAATGGTTGGGCCGCGCCATTCCCGGTCCGGTCGCCATCACCGCTGCGCACAACGAGTGGTGGCACGTGTCGCTGTTCGACTCGGCGGTCGTCACCGATGCGTCGCAGGCGGGCGTTCGAATTCGCCGTCGCGACAAGCAGAAGCTGAAGACGCTCACGCGGCGCGCACGCAGGGCGCTTCGACGGCTGCAGAAGGAGGCGCCGTCGGCGCAGGCGAAGTGGCGGGAGGGGCTTCCGACCCTGACGAACCGCGAGAATTGGGCACGGCTGTTCGGTTCCTGATCAGTGCAGCCGCACTGCCACCTGTTCGTTGTTGCCCGTGTAGCCGAGGTATTCGAAGGTGCGGCCGGTGCGTTCGACGAACTCGAGCCACGCCCGAAACTCGTGCTGCCGCCAGCCGGGATAGTTGAAGAACTCGTCGAACAGCAGGATCGCATCGGGCGCAAGACGATCTCCCACGAGGGCCAGCACGGTCTTGGCCGACGAGTAGAGGTCGCAGTCGACGTGAAGGAAGGCGACCTCTTCCTCGTTGCGGGCCAGGAATGGCGGCAACTCTTCTTCGAACAAGCCGACGACGATCTCGGCCCCCTCAACTGTCGGGATCTCGGCTTGCGCGAACTCGCCGACGGGGAAGCCGGTCCGCCATGCCTCCGGTAGCCCGGCGAAGCTGTCGAACCCCGCCACCGTGCGGTCTCCTGCCACCGTGTCGGCGATGATCCTGAGAGTGCTTCCCGTCGCCACCCCGAACTCGAGCGCGAGGCCGGGACCCTTGATTTGACTCAACGCGAAACGCAGCGTGTCGTGGGGATGCCAGAACACCGACGCGTTGGGCATCTGCTCGAGGACGAACTCCGCGCTGTCACCGGCGGCGGCGATGTCCTGCGAGTTCAGGATGTCGCGGCGGGCAATCTGTTCAAGGTCGTACAACCTGCGGTGCACCCGCTCGTCGAACTCTGTCACCCGCCCGGCCAGCCGGTCGAGGGCGGCGAGCTGATCGGTGTGCAGACGCTGTTGGTGCTCGTCGAGTTGTTGCTGGCGTCGGGCCAACTCGGCCTCGACGACCTCTGCTACCGCGCGTTGCAGCTTCTCCCGCGCGGACCGCTTGAGCCGGTCGAACATGCAGAACACCGTAGCCGTTGGTCGGCCAGCGGTGGCGGAGGGATTTGAACCCCCGGACGGTTTTAGCCGTCTCTCGCTTTCAAGGCGAGTGCATTAGGCCGCTCTGCCACGCCACCGCCGATAAGAGTAGCGGGCTAGACCCGGCCGACCTTCGCGGCCGATGGAGCGCCCTTGAGTCCGACGCTGATGCGACGGCAGTTCTCGCCCATCGCGGCGATCTGTGGACGCGACAACTTGCCGAGGAAGTGTTCGCGCACACCTTGTCCGTAGGTGGCCATCGCCTGGCGTACGAGCAGGCGACCGTCGTCGGTGATGCTGGCCAGCACGCCGCGGCCGTCGTCCGGGCTGGCGCCGCGGCGCACAAGCTCCTGCGCTTCCAGCCGGCGGATCTGTCGGGTGACGCGGCTGGGCAGTGACATCAGTCCTTCGGCCAGATCACCCATGCGCGCCGAGCCCGTCGGGGATTTGTCCAGGATGTCCAGAAGGCGCACATCGTTGAGGGTCAGGCGATGTGCCTCAACGAGCGCCCGGTTCAAAGTCGCGTACATCCGCAGCGCTGAGTCGAGAAAGTTTTGCCACGACCTCTGTTCAGCGATGTCCAAGCCAGGCATATCACCAGCTGTACGCCCGGCAATCATCCCCTCCATCCTCGGATGGTAAACGACGAATGCATTGCTACGGGCCGGATTTTGCAGGTAGTAGGGTTTTCCGAATGCATGCAATCGTGGTCGAATCCGACAACCGGCTGACCTGGCAAGAAGTGCCCGACGTCGCGCCCCGGGCAGGTGAGGTGTTGGTTAGGGTCCACTCGGCAGGCATCAATCGCGCCGACCTTCTCCAGGCAGCGGGCAACTACCCACCCCCTCCAGGAGCAAGCGAAATCCTCGGGCTCGAGGTGTCGGGGACCATCGCCGAGGTCGGCGAAAACGTCGACGGGTGGGCGATCGAGCAACCCGTGTGTGCTTTGCTGGCGGGCGGTGGCTACGCCGAGTTCGTGGCCGTTCCCGAGGGGCAGATCATGCCCGTGCCCGACACCGTCGAGCTGCCGCACGCGGCGGCCCTTCCCGAAGTCGCCTGCACCGTATGGTCGAACTTGGTGATGACGGCGGGGCTGTCGGCCGGCCATGTGGTGTTGCTTCACGGCGGTGCGAGCGGAATCGGGACGCACGCAATCCAAGTCGCCCGAGCGCTCGACTGCCGTGTCGCGGTGACCGCCGGTTCGACGCAGAAACTCGACCTGTGCAAGGAACTCGGCGCGGAGATCCTGATCAACTACCGCGACGAGGATTTTGTGGAACGGGTGCGCGAGGCGACGGACGGCGCAGGCGCCGATGTGATCCTCGACATCATGGGCGCCGCGTATCTCGACCGCAATGTCGACGCACTCGCCAACGACGGCCGGGTGGTGATCATCGGCATGCAGGGCGGCATCAAGGGCGAGCTGAACGTGGCCAAGCTGCTTGGCAAGCGAGGCGGCGTGATCGCCACCGCGCTGCGCGCGCGGCCTGTGCACGGTCCGAGTAGCAAGAGCGCAGTCGTCAGCGAGGTGGTCGACAACGTGTGGCCCATGGTCGCCGACGGCCAGGTTCGGCCGATCATCGGTGCGGAGTTCCCGATCGACCAGGCGGCGGCCGCGCACGAACTGCTCGACTCCGGCGACGTGTCGGGGAAAGTGCTTCTGCGAGTGGCGGAGTAGCTGCCCGCGCGAGGGTACCTTCAGCCGAGCGAAGCCAGCGCTCGGATCAGCTGGTCGACCTCGGCGGTCGTCGTGTAGTGCGCGAGACCGACCGTCACCGCCCCGCCGATGTCGTTGACGCCGATGACATCGAGCACTCGCGAACTCGCATTGGCGATGGCGAGCACACCGTTGTCCGCCAGCCGCTGCACCACCTGCTCGGCGGGCACATCCCTGAACACGAAGCTCAGCACGGGAATTCCCGTCTCGGGCCTGCCGATGACCGTGATCAGCGGCAGCGACCGCAGCGACATCAACAGATAGTCGAACAGCCTCGCCATATAGGCAGAGGCCGACTGCATCGAGACGGCTAGTCGTTCTCGCCGGGTACCCTTCGCCGATTCGTCAAGGGACGCGAGGTATTCGATGCTCGCAACGAGACCGGCAAGCAGCGGGAACTGGTGCGCGCCGATCTCCAGCCGCTCGACCCCGGATGCGTACGGATTCAACGCGATCGAGCCGAACGAGCTGATGATGTCGGGCTCACGGAACACCAGCGCGCCGACCGGAGGTCCGCCCCACGCGAGCGCATTCACCGCGACCACGTCGGCGTCGATCTCGTCGATGTCGATGAGGCGATAGGGCGCGGCAGCCGAGTGGTCGACGATCACCAACCCGCCGTCCACATGCATCAGCTTGGTCGCGGCCCGCAGGTCGGTGACGGTGCCCAGCGTCGCGGAGGCGGAGGCGATCGCAACAAGGCGGGTCGCCTCGCTGACCAGGCTCTCCCACTGCCAGTTCGGCAGCTCGCCGCTCTCGATGTCGACTTCGGCCCATTTCACCTTGGCGCCATAACGATTCGCCGCTCGCAGCCACGGCGCGATGTTTGCCTCGTCGTCGAGCCGAGTGACCACCGTTTCATAGCCCAACCCGACGCGCGCAGCCGATGCGTCGGCCAACGAGTTGAGCAGGATGGCGCGGTCGGCTCCCAGGATCACGCCGCGCGGGTCGGCGTTGAGCAGGTCGGCGACGGCCTGGCGGGCCGCGTCGAGCACAGCGGCGCTGCGCTTGGCCGAGGGATGCGGACCGACCGTCGTCGTCATCGAATTCCGGAACGCCGTCGAGACGGTGGTGGCGACGGAGTCGGGCAGCAGCATGCCGTTCTGGGCGTCGAGATGCACCCATCCATCGCCCAGAGACGGATGCAATCCGCGCACCCGGGCGACGTCGTATGCCATGCCAGCCACCTTAGAGAGCCTGTGAAGTCCACAAACCGACAATGTTGGTGGGTGCCCAACCCCACGTGGGCAGTGCCGGAGCGGGCCACCTGGGCAGCCATACTAGTGCAGTGAGCTTTGCCCTCGGACTGCTACTAGCGGTGTTGTTGCTGGTAGCACCCGGAGCAATGGTGGCGCGGGCATGTCGGTTACGCGTTCCCGTCGCGGTTGCCGTCGGGCCCCCGTTGACCTACGGCGTTGTCGCACTGGCGATCGTTCCGCTCGGCGCGGTCGGTATTCCCTGGAACGCATGGACCGCGTTCTTTGCTCTTGCCGTCGTGACGACGGTTGCGGCATGTTTGCCCTGGCTGTTGAACCGCTACCGAGACCGTGACGCGGAGCCGCGCACGGTGTCCTGTCGCCCCGCGCTCGCTGTCGCCGTGGGCGTCCTGCTCGGCGCGGCGCTGATCGCGATCGCAGCGCTCATGGGCCTACCGCATTGGCAGTCGATACCGAGCACGTGGGACGCCGTCTGGCACGCCAACACGGTCAGGTGGATCCTGGACACCGGGCAAGCGTCGCCAACCCACATGGGAGAGCTACGCAACGTCGAGACCCACGACGCCCTGTATTACCCGTCGACGTTTCATGCTCTTGCCGCAGTGTTCAGCCAGCTGACTGGGTCAGCGCCCACCACCGCCTACACACTCAGCTCCGTAGCCGCGGCTGTCTGGCTGTTCCCGGTCAGCGCGGCGGTCCTGACCTGGAAGCTGCTGCGGGAGCGGTTCGGCGAGGGGCAGACCGCGGGGGCCGCCGCGACCGCCGCGGCGTTGTCCGCCTCCTTCACCGCGATCCCGTATGTCGAGTTCGACACCGCGTCGATGCCCAACCTCGCCGCCTACGGCGTCGCCGTGCCGACGATGGCGCTGGTGATGTCGGCCGTGGGCCATCGAGACCGCATCGCGCTTGCCGTGCTGGCATTGCTCGGGGTTTTCTCCGTGCACATCACCGGCGGAGTGGTGACCGTCCTGTTCGTCGTGGCCTGGTGGCTGGTGGACGCGCTGTGGCATCCGGTGCGCAGCAGGCTCTCGGACTTCATCGCGCTCGCGCTCATCGCGCTGCCAACGGTCTGTCTGCTGCTGCCGCAGTTCGCCGGTGTGCTGCAGCAGGCCGAGATCATCGAGGGTCACGCGTTCGTCACTCACGAGGGCAAGAAGCGCGGCCTGATCGACGCGCTCGTCCAGCACACCCGCCACCTCAACGACTTCCCGATCCAGTGGGTGTTGATCGTGGCGGCCGGCATCGGCGCGCTGGTCCTTCTCTACAAGAAGATCTGGTGGCCGCTGGTGGTCTGGTTCGGGCTCGTGGTCTGCATCGTGCACTCATCGGCACCGTTCGGCGGCCCGCTCGGCGCCCTCACCGCCAAGTTCAGTGATCTGTTCTACAGCGATCCTCGAAGGCTGTCGGCGGTGGTGGCTATACTCTTGGCGCCAGCCGCGGGTATCGGTGTCTTCGTCCTGGTCAGCGCGGCCGTCCGCGGCCTCGCCAGCCTGGCGGGCGACCGCGCAGGGCGACCTGCGGTCCGGCGCCGCGCAACAGCCGCGGTACTGATCATCGTCACCGTCGTCATCGGCGTTTGTTACCTACCCCGAGGCCGGTTCCTATTCGGCGAGAAATACGACTCGGTGATCATCGACGCCGAGGACCTGGAGGCGTTCGCCTACCTGGCGACCCTGCCCGGCGCCCGCGACACCCTGATCGGCAACGCGAACACCGACGGAACGGCATGGATGTACGCGGTTTCCGGGCTGCATCCGCTGTGGACCCACTACGACTACCCGGTCCAGCAGGGACCCGGATACCACCGCTTCATCTTCTGGGCATATGCCGACGACGCCGACACCGACCCGCGCGTCGCCGAGGCCGTGAAAGCGCTCGATATCCGGTATGTGCTGACCAGCACACCGGTGGTGCTGAAGTTCGCGATGCCAGACGGGCTAGTGTCGCTAGATAAGTCACGGTCGTGGGAGAAGATCTACGACAACGGCGAGGCCCGTATCTATGAGTGGCGCGGCGCGTAGAGGAAATGCGGAACGGAATGACTACGAACACTGATGACGACAACATCGAGATCATTGGCGGCGATGGGCCGATTTCCCCCGAGGAGCAGGCCGACGGCAAGTCACTGACCGATCTGGTCGAGCAGCCTGCCAAGGTGATGCGGATCGGCACGATGATCAAGCAGCTGCTGGAGGAAGTCAGGGCCGCACCGCTCGATGACGCCAGCCGCAACCGGCTGCGGGACATCCACAGGACCAGCATCCGCGAGCTGGAGGACGGGCTGGCACCGGAACTGCGTGAGGAGCTGGAGCGGCTGACGCTGCCGTTCACCGAGGACGCCGTGCCTTCGGACGCGGAGTTGCGAATCGCACAGGCCCAGTTGGTTGGCTGGCTGGAGGGGTTGTTCCACGGCATCCAGACCGCTCTGTTCGCTCAGCAGATGGCGGCCCGCCAGCAGCTGGAACAGATGCGTCAGGGTGCATTGCCGCCCGGTGTGGGCGCACCGGGGCAGCACAGTGGGCCCCCCGGGACCGGCCAGTACCTGTAATTCTGAGGAATTCGGTGCCTGACCTGTCCACACCGCACATCGAGACACGCAACGCGTGGGTGGAGTTTCCCATCTTCGACGCGAAGACCCGCTCACTGAAGAAGGCGTTCCTCGGCAAGGCGGGCGGCACGATCGGCCGCAACGAGTCCAATGTCGTTGTGATCGAGGCACTCCGGGATATCACGATGTCGCTGGAACTCGGCGATCGGGTGGGCCTCGTCGGGCACAACGGTGCGGGCAAGTCGACGCTGCTCCGGCTGCTGTCGGGTATCTACGAGCCCACGCGCGGCGTCGCGACGGTGACGGGCCGCGTCGCGCCGATCTTCGACCTCGGCGTCGGCATGGATCCCGAGATATCGGGCTTCGAGAACATCATCATCCGCGGCCTCTTCCTGGGGCAGACCCGAAAGCAGATGCTGGCCAAGGTCGACGAGATCGCCGAGTTCACCGAGCTCGGCGACTACCTCTCGATGCCGCTGCGCACCTACTCCACCGGCATGAGGGTGCGGTTGGCGATGGGCGTCGTCACCAGCATCGACCCCGAGATTCTCCTGCTCGACGAGGGCATCGGCGCCGTCGACGCCGACTTCCTCAAGAAGGCGCAGGCGCGACTGCAGGGCCTTGTCGAGCGCTCAGGCATTCTCGTCTTCGCCAGCCACTCCAACGAGTTCCTGGCCCGGCTGTGCAAGACCGCCATGTGGATCGACCACGGCACCATCAAGATGACCGGCGGCATCGAGGAGGTCGTCGGCGCCTACGAAGGCCCCGAAGGCGCGCGCCACGTGCGCGAGGTGCTTGAAGAGAACGCGCGGGAAGGCTTGTGAGCGAGACCGTCGTCGCGGTCCTGGTGACCCATCGTCGACCCGACGAACTGACCAAGTCTCTGGACTCCCTGACCACCCAGAGCCGCGCTCTCGACCACATCGTCGTCGTCGACAACGACGACGACGAGCGTGTCCGCGACCTGGTCGCGGGCCAACCCGTGCCGAGCACGTATCTCGGATCGCGCCGAAACCTCGGCGGCGCAGGCGGTTTCGCGCTCGGCATGCTGCACGCACTCGCACTGGGCGCCGACTGGATCTGGCTCGCCGACGACGACGGACGCCCGCAGGACCGCAATGTTCTGGCGACCCTGCTGGCATGCGCCGACAAGTACGACCTTGCCGAAATCTCGCCGATGGTCTGCGATCTCGATGACCCCGACCGACTGGCGTTCCCGCTGCGGCGCGGGCTGGTGTGGCGTCGCCTCGTCAGCGAGCTGCGCACCGAGAGTGGCGGGGGATTGCTGCCGGGGATCGCGTCGCTGTTCAACGGTGCGCTTTTTCGCGCGGCCACCGTCGGGGCAGTCGGCGTTCCCGATCTCCGGCTGTTCGTGCGCGGCGACGAGGTGGAGCTGCACCGCCGGTTGGTCCGCTCGGGTCTGCCATTCGGAACGTGTTTGGACGCAATCTATTTGCATCCCTGTGGCACCGACGAGTTCAAGCCGATCCTCGGCGGTCGGATGCACACGCAGTACCCGGACAATGCGACGAAGCGGTTCTACACGTACCGCAACCGGGGCTATCTATTGTCGCAGCCGGGCCTGCGCAAGCTGCTGCCACAGGAGTGGTTGCGGTTCGGCTGGTACTTCCTGGTGTCGCGGCGCGATCCGCGGGGCCTTGCCGAATGGGTCCGGCTGCGAAGGCAGGGCAGGCGCGAGAGGTTCGAAAAGCCATGACGTTCACCGACGCTGCCGCGCAATCGCGGACGATGAGCCGCGCCTGGAGCGACCTCGTCGCCGGCTTCGGCAAACGCGAGCTCTGGTTGCACCTGGGCTGGCAGGACATCAAGCAGCGCTACCGCCGGTCGGTGCTCGGCCCGTTCTGGATCACCATCGCCACCGGAGTGACAGCGATCGCGATGGGCGGGCTGTACTCGAAGCTGTTCAAGCTCGAGCTGTCCGAGCACCTGCCCTACGTCACCCTCGGCCTGATCATCTGGAACCTGATCAACGCGGCCATCCTCGAAGGGGCCGACGTGTTCGTCGCGAACGAGGGTCTGATCAAACAGCTGCCGACACCGCTTTCTGTACACGTCTATCGGTTGGTGTGGCGGCAGATCATTCTGTTCGCGCACAACATCGTGATCTTCGTGATCATCGCGATCATCTTTCCCAAGCCTTGGTCGTGGGCCGACCTCGCGGTGATTCCGGCGCTGGCGCTGATCGTGCTCAACTGCGCGTGGGTGTCGCTGTGCTTCGGCATCCTCGCCACCCGCTACCGCGACATCAGCCCGCTGTTGTTCAGCCTCGTGCAGCTGCTGTTCTTCATGACCCCGATCATCTGGAACGAGTCCACGCTCGAACACCAGGGCGCGGGCCGCTGGGCCAAGATCGTCGAGCTCAACCCGCTGCTGCACTACCTCGACATCGTGCGCGCACCGCTGCTGGGGGCGGATCAGGAGCTGCGGCACTGGATCGTCGTGCTGGTGCTGACGGTTGTCGGATGGATCCTCGCGGCGATCGCGATGCGGCAGTACCGCGCGCGGGTGCCGTACTGGGTTTAGCCGTTTCAGGCACTTCGTCGGCTTCGGCCGCCGACCACGCATTCGCTCTGCCGTTGATGCGCTTTTGGAGGTAATGGGGCATCCGGCCTGGCAAGGTAATCCGCTATGAGCCCCCAGCAGCGTCGCCACATGCGTTTCTACGAGCGAACGCTGGAGAAGTTCGGCCGATCGCCCATCGGTGACTGGTATCTGAAGAAGCTGGCCCCGCGGATCGATCCGCCGCTGCTGCGCTGGACCGGCGGTCGGGTGAGCAGCGTCTACCCGGTGCCGGTCATGTTGTTGACCACGACCGGCGCCAAGTCCGGGCAGCCTCGCACACTGCCCTTGCTGTACATCAACGACGGCGACAGCATCCTTCTGATCGCCTCGAACTACGGCAAGACCTCTCACCCGGCGTGGTACCGGAACCTCGTGGCCAACCCAAAGGTGGAGGTGCTGGCGGGCAAGAAGAGCGGGACGTACACCGCGACGGAGATCACCGACGCTGCGGAGCGCGACCGCGCGTGGGACCTCGCGCTTGATACGTACGCCGGCTACGGCGACTACGAGGGCAGGGCGGGCGACCGGACGATCCCGCTGATCCGCCTGGAGCGCGCCGCCGGCTGAGTTATCCACAGACGTAATTTCATCCACAAGTACGCGTTGACCTGGTGGTTTTCAGTGACGACGTACCTCACCGGGACGGTGGCCCCCCTTTACGGGTGATACAGGTTTTGTCACGGTAGATGTGGCAATCCTCTATATGACTTGCGCAGCGGCCTCTAGGGATGGCGGTCGCGCGTGAGCCGGGGATGGTCCTGCTCGGGGGCGGGCTTTAGGCGGCTTGATCCGGTGGGGCCATCCCCTCCCGCAACCTTCTGTCCAAGCGGTGACCGACAGCCATACGCCAGACCTGTCGGCCACCTACGCGGCATTGACGGCAACGCTCGCGCTTCGATAGAAGTACCCGGCCGGCGCGTGCGGCAACCCATTAGTGGGACACTTCTCCCAGTCTTGGGTGCGCCAGACTTGATGCAGCACGAGGCGGAATGGCTTGCTGGAACTTACGTCTTGATACGTATAGCTGCTGACCAGCTGGCCGCCGAAAACTCTTCCAGTTGGCACGCCGCGCGGGCGTCGCGTTGGCGTCATGGACCAGAGCAGGGAGGTATCCTAGAAAATTGCCCGACGGCACCATCATCTGGACCAGCCCCACCGGACACACCTACACCACACACCCCGCCAGCTTGCACCTGTTCCCGCAACTCTGCGAACCCCACCGCCACCCTGTGGACCGGCGACCCACCCGAGGTAGACACCAGCGGCGACCGCGGCGCGATGATGCCCAAACGCCGCCACACCCGCGCCCACACCACCGCCAAAGCCATCGAAGCCGAACGCAAACTCAACGACGCCTACGTCGCCGAACGCAACAAACCACCACCCTTCTGAGGTGGCTACGCAGAGGCGACGGCGAACAGATGCCATTCGCCGGGCACACCCTTGAGATCGTGAGCGCCGCGGTCCTCGAACTCCAGTCCCGATCCGATCACCAGATCGCGCAGCGTGCTGGACACCAGCACATCGTTCGGCCCCGCCAACGCGCTCACCCGCGCCCCGATGTGCACGGCGAGCCCACCGATGTCATCGCCGCGCACCTCGCACTCGCCGGTGTGCAAACCGGCCCGCACCTGGATGCCCAACGCCTGCACCGCGTCGCGGATCGCCATCGCACACCGGATCGCCCGCTGCGGGCCGTCGAACATCGCCAGGAACCCGTCGCCCGAGGTGTTCACCTCACGGCCCCGAAACCGGGCGAGCTGCGACCGCACGACGGCGTCGTGCGCGTCAAGCAACGCATGCCAGTCACGGTCGCCCATCTCCGCGGCGCGCCGCGTCGAGTCCACGATGTCGGTGAACAACACCGTCGCGAGAACCCGATCGTCGGCCACGTCGGCCTGCTCGCCGGTGAGGAACTGCGCGAGCTCCTGGTACGACGCTCGCCATCCCGGTTCGACGAAGTGGTTGACGTTGCGCCCTGGAAGCTCAACGTATGTCGCGCCCGGGATGCGATCAGCGATGTCTTTACCCCACTCGGGCGGGATCAAGGCGTCGTCGGCGTGATGCAGCACGAGGGTTGGCACGTGAATTGTCGGAAGCACTGCCCGCACGTCCATGTCGGCTATGAGAGACATCGTGATGGCGATGGTTGCTGGGCTCGCCGCCAGACGTTCGTACCGTGCCCACGTTGCCCGGATCTCCTCGTTCCACGGCATGTCTGGATTCGAGAGATGTTGCCACTTCCCCGTGCCCCACATGGCGACATAGGCAGCGGCGTTTTCCTCGAGGGCTGCTCCCTCTGTGCGTTCAGCCATCGGATTCGCGAAGCCTTCCAGCGCAACCAGCGCGGATGTCCGCGACGGATGTGTTGCCGCGAACAGCGCCGCTGCTGCGAATGCGCCATTGGATGCGACGAGGACCGCTTCGGTGCTCCCGAGATCATCGAGTACCGCGGTGATGCTATCCGCCCACCGCTCCAAGGTCGGCAGCGCGCCCGATGTAAAGGGATCGGACACTCCCGTGCCCGGCTGGTCGAAGAAGATGAGCCGACCCAGTGATGTCATCGCCTCGACCCACCCTTGAAGCGACGCCAGCTCCGGAAAAACCTCACAGTTTGTGGAGGGAAAGGCGAACACGAAGTCGCGTGGGCCTTGACGCGACGCGCGATAGGCGATGCGCAAGTCACCATTCATCGCATAGCGCGTCTCCGAGAACACGGCGGAAGTCTAAGCCGAGGAGTGGGTCGAGTTTCGGTGCCTTGCAAGGTGCATTCACCGGCAGGCCAAGGCCGGCGGCCGGTTCGAGCGGGAAGCGATCGCCATCGACTGGAAGCGATTTGCATGAACCCAGTCCACCGTCGTCCTCGCGGTGGCCGCAGTCTTCGCTACGGCGGCTGGTTACTTCACCGAGTGGGGCAAGGATTTCTCGCTGTTCGTCGCAATCGTCTCGCTGTTCACAGCGAGCGCGACTAGTAAGAGCCGCACGGGCCCCGTTCCCGTCCGGTTCACGAAGCGTTGATTACGAAACGGATCCAGAGACCGAATCGCAGTCGTCGACAAAGCCCCTGCCCAATCTGCTCCGTTCGCGATGCTGTTGTATTGCCACGCTGAGCCGGTGCGGGCCGGGATATCGGCTGCTCTGCAGAAGTACTTCCGGGGATCATCCTCGGCTGACAGTCCTTGCCGTACGGCGCTGGACCCACCACCCTCTTAGGGTGACCAAATTCCTCCGCGGCAACCCGCGCCTGCTCATTCGGGCCCTGCCGGTGGCCTTCGGGATGATCGTGCTGAAGTGGCTGTACGACGGGAGCTCGGCCAAGCACCTGGAACTCAGTCCCCTGCTGACCGGAGTCATCGCGGCCGAGGTGTTCGTCGTGGGTTTCATGCTCCACGGCACGGCGGCCGATTTCAAGGAGGCCGAACGCCTTCCCGGTGAGCTGGCTGCCAGCCTTGAGGCGGTCGCGGACGAGTGCTTGATCATTGACGCCGAGCTCAAGCTGCCCGAGGCGCGGCAGTGTGTGGCGCAGCTGGTCGAGATCGGGCATTCGGTGCGGATATGGCTGCTGCAGAACAAGGGCTTCGACGATGTGATGGCCGACCTGCGGGCGCTGAACCCGCTGTTCATGGTGTTCGCTCCGAAGATCCAGGCTGGCTTCACGACTCGGTTGAAGTCCGAGCAGGCGACCATGCGCAAGCTGGTGATCCGGATGGACACGATGCGCCGCACGTCGTACGTGTCGGCGGGCTACCTCATCGCCGAGGTCACGGCCTTGGTGATCCTCGTGCTGTTGCTAATCACCAAGATCGGCGAGGTAACCCCGACGGTGTTGGTGGTGGGGGTGATCAGCTACCTGCTCTTCTACGTGCTGGCGTTGATCCGGGACCTCGACAACCCGTTCGAGTACTACGGTGAAAAGCCAGGTGCAGCGGACGTGAATCTCGAGGTGCTCGAACACAGCGAGGATCGGCTCCGTGGCTTGTTCGCGACGATGGGTGCCTTCGGTTAGCGAAGCGACCGAACACCGCGCGGATCATGCCGACCATGTTGCGGTGGTGCAGGCATACCTTCGTGGCGAGCGTTGAACCACTCGGTGACGAGATCGCTAACGCGAAGCGCATTCCAGCTAGCGGTCACCGGTTGTTTGCGTCGGACGCCGGAGTGAGAGTGCTCGCACGTCCGGCGGCGGTGTCGGGGAGTACGCCTACCTCGAACGTGTGGCCCGGTGGGCCATCGAAGCCGAACGCCAACTCAACGACCCACTTGTCGCCGAACGCAATAAGCCGCCACCTTTCTAGGCCCCCTGAGTAGGCTGCCCGGGTGGCCGAGCCCCCGATGCAGCCGAACCTGACGCTGACGACGCAGATTTGGCGGTTCGTCGTCACGGGTGGGCTGTCGGCGATCGTCGACTTTGGGCTCTATGTCCTGTTGCTGTGGGCGGGGCTGCACGTCAACGTCGCCAAGACCATCAGCTTCATCGCGGGGACGACCACCGCGTACCTGATCAACCGACGTTGGACGTTCCAGGCGCCGCCGAGCACCGCCCGCTTCCTCGCGGTGTGCGCGCTCTATGCGGTGACCTACGCCGTGCAGGTCGGCATCAACTACGTCTTCTACATGCAGTTCGAGAGCCAGCCGTGGCGGGTGCCGATGGCCTACGTCATCGCTCAGGGCACCGCGACGGTCATCAATTTCGTCGTCCAGCGCGCGGTCATTTTCCGCTTGAAGTGAGCCGCCGGGACCGCGCGGTACCCTCGTCACGATGTTTCCGACCACCACACGACGTCTGACCGGCTGGGGCCGAACCGCCCCGTCGGTGGCCCACGTGCTGTCGACGTCGGATCAGGAACTGATCGCCAAGGCCGTCGCGCAGGCGGCCGACGGCGGCTCTCGCGGCGTCATCGCCAGGGGCCTGGGGCGGTCCTACGGGGACAACGCCCAGAACGGCGGCGGCCTGGTCGTCGACATGACCGCGTTCAACCGCATCCACTCGGTCAACCGCGAAAGCCACCTGGTCGACGTCGACGCAGGCGTGAACCTGGACCAGCTGATGCGGGCGGCCCTTCCGCTCGGCCTGTGGGTTCCTGTACTGCCGGGCACCCGGCAGGTCACCGTTGGCGGTGCGATCGCCTGCGACATCCACGGCAAGAACCACCACAGCGCGGGCAGCTTCGGCAACCATCTGCGGTCGATGGAACTGCTCACCGCCGACGGTGAGATCCGCCACCTGACACCCGACGGTGCGGACTCCGATTTGTTCTGGGCGACGGTCGGCGGCAACGGGCTGACCGGAATCATCCTGCGCACCACGATCGCAATGACGCCGACGGAGACCGCGTATTTCATCGCCGATGGTGACGTCACCACGGGCCTCGACGACACGATCGCGTTCCACAGCGACGGCAGCGAATCGCATTACACCTACTCGAGCGCCTGGTTCGACGCCATCAGCGCGCCACCGAAGCTCGGCCGCGCCGTGATATCCCGCGGCTCGCTCGCCACCGTCGACCAACTGCCCAAGAAGCTGCAAGCCAACCCACTGAAATTCGATGCGCCGCAATACTTCACCGCGCCCGACATCTTCCCCAACGGCCTCGGCAACAAACTGATCTTCGGGGCGATGACCGAGTTGTGGTACCGGACCGGCAAGACCTATCGCGGCAAGGCGCAGAACCTGACGCAGTTCTACCATCCGCTCGACATGGTCGGTGAGTGGAACAGAGCCTACGGCGCAGTGGGTTTCACCCAATACCAATTTGTGGTACCCACCGAGGCGGTGGAGCCGTTCAAAGGCATCATGCACGACATTCAGCGGTCCGGGCATTACTCGTTCCTCAACGTGTTCAAGCTGTTCGGCCCCGGTAACAAGGCGCCGCTGAGTTTCCCGATTCCCGGCTGGAACGTCTGCGTCGACTTCCAGGTCAAGCCCGGCCTCAATGAGTTCCTCAACGAGCTGGACCGTCGCGTCCTCGAGTTCGGCGGGCGGCTCTACACCGCCAAGGATTCCCGCACCACCGCTGAGATGTTCCACGCCATG
Source organism: uncultured Actinomycetota bacterium (assembly GCA_963715215.1). GTDB lineage: Bacteria > Actinomycetota > Actinomycetes > Mycobacteriales > Mycobacteriaceae > Mycobacterium. Next base: position 226,398 of record CAVQRJ010000011.1, on the reverse strand, counting down.
TACCCCCGCATCGACGAGTGGATCGCCGTGCGGCGCAAAGTCGATCCCGACGGTGTGTTCGCCTCGGACATGGCCCGACGTTTGGAGCTGCTGTAAATGGTGTTCGCACATGGTTTTTGATGCCACCGGTAACCCCCAGACCATCCTGCTACTCGGTGGGACCTCGGAGATCGGCCTCGCGATCTGTGAGCGTTACCTGCGCAATGCGGCCGCCCGCGTGGTGCTCGCCGACCTTGCCAACCATCCGAAACGCGACGATGCCATCGCGCAGATGGAGGCCGCGGGCGCCAAATCCGTCGACTGGATCGACTTCGACGGTCTCGACACCGAGAGCCACCCGAAGATGATCGACGCAGCCTTCGCCGGCGGTGACGTCGACGTTGCGATCGTCGCGTTCGGCCTCCTCGGTGACGCCGAAGAGCTGTGGCAGAGCCAGAGCAAGGCCGTACAGATCGCCGGGATCAACTACACCGCAGCGGTTTCCGTCGGCGTGCTGGTCGGCGAGAAGCTGCGCGCACAGGGCTTCGGCCAGATCATCGCAATGAGTTCCGCTGCCGGTGAACGGATCCGGCGCTCCAACTTCGTCTACGGGTCCACCAAGGCCGGCCTCGACGGTTTCTACCTCGGTCTCGGGGAGGCATTGCGGGAGTATGGAGTTCGAGTCCTGGTGATCCGTCCCGGCCAGGTGCGTACCACGACGACCATCGAGCATTGGAAAGCGACAGGCACCAAGGAAGCACCGTTCACCGTCGACAAGGAGTACGTCGCCGAGCTGGCGGTAACGGCATCGGCCAAGGGCAAGGAACTGGTATGGGCGCCGGGAGCGTTCAGGTACGTGATGATGGTGTTGCGGCACATTCCGCGGCCCATCTTCCGCAAGCTCCCCATCTGAGATCCCCCGGGTCGATGATGCGTGGCGCGCTGGCCGTACTCGGCCAGATGGCGGTGGCGGTCGTCGTGGCCGTGCTCGTCTCGGCCGCATCACTGGTCGCGATCTCCAGGGTGGAATGGCCCGCATACAACTCGTCCAACCAGCTGCATGCGTTAACCACCGTCGGCCAATTCGTGTGCCTGGCAGGGCTGCTCGCCGCCGGCTGGTTATGGCGGCGCGGCCGAGGATTCGCGGCGCGCGCGGGCGCACTGCTCTTTCTGTCCGCCTTCTCGGTCGTCACACTCGCCATGCCGCTCGGCGCCACCAAGCTCTACCTGTTCGGCATCTCGGTAGACCAGCAGTTCCGCACCGAGTACCTGACCCGCCTCACCGACACGGCAGCGCTGCGCGATATGACGTACTTCGGGCTGCCGCCGTTCTACCCTGCGGGCTGGTTCTGGCTGGGCGGCAGGACAGCGGCGTTGACCGGCACTCCGGCCTGGGAGATGTTCAAGCCGTGGGCGATCACGTCGATCGCCGTCGCGGTCGTAGTCGCTTTCGTGTTGTGGGCGAACATGATTCGGTTCGAATACGCCCTGATCGTGTCGACGGCGACGGCCGCGGCCACCCTGGCGTATTCACCCGGCGAGCCGTATGCCGCCGTCATGACCGTGCTGCTGCCGCCCGCGCTGGTGCTGGCGTGGTCCGGGCTGAGGGGCCGGATACGGGCAGGCGGTTGGGCGGCGGTCGTCGGCGTCGGGTTATTCCTCGGCGTCGCCGCGTTGTTCTACACATTGCTGTTCGCCTACGGCGCATTCACCGTGACGATCATGGCAGTCGCATTGGCGCTCGCCCGCCGCAGCATTGAACCAGTGTTGCGGCTCGCGGTCATCGGAGTGATCGCGGGCGCCATCTCGCTAATCGGCTGGCTGCCATACCTGTTGGCCGCCATCGGCGGATCGCCCGCCGACTCCGGTACGGCGCAGCACTACCTGCCGCCCGACGGCGCCCAACTTTCATTCCCCATGCTCGAGTTCACCCTGCTTGGCGCGCTCTGCATGGTCGGCACGCTATGGCTGGTGATCCGTGCCCGCAGTTCGACGCGCGCGGCAGGTCTGGCGTTCGGCGTCGTCGCCGTCTACGCGTGGTCGCTGTTGTCGATGCTCACCACGCTGGTAGGCACCACTCTGCTGTCCTTCCGACTGCAGCCGACGCTGACGGTTCTGCTCACCGCCGCAGGGGCTTTCGGGTTCATCGAGGTCACCCTCGCGGTGGCGCGCAGGTACAGCTCCGACACGGCACAACGGATCGTCGTTGCGGCGGGTGCCGTCGGCGCGATCGGTGCCCTGACCTTCGCCCAGGACATCCCCGACGTGCTGCGCTCCGACATCGTCGTCGCTTACACCGACACCGACGGATACGGCCAGCGCGCCGATCGCCGTCCACCAGGCGCGGAGAAGTACTACCGCGAGATCGACGCCAGGATCGAAGAACTCACCGGCAGGCCGCGCAACGAGACCGTCGTGCTGACCGCCGACTACAGCTTCCTGTCGTACTACCCCTACTACGGGTTCCAGGGCCTCACATCGCACTACGCCAACCCGCTCGCGCAGTTCACGGAGCGTGCCGCGACGATCGAGCGCTGGGCGACGCTGGAGCGCGCCGACCAGTTCATCGCCGAACTCGACAAACTGCCGTGGCAGGCGCCGACGGTGTTCTTGATGCGGCGCGGTGGTGCAGGCGATTCCGCTGACACATACACACTGCGACTGGCCGCCGACGTCTACCCCAACCAGCCCAACGTCCGCCGCTACCACGTCACGCTCGATGCGGCGTTGTTCGACGACCCCCGATTCAGCGTCGACGAGATCGGACCGTTCGTGTTGGCCGTCCGTCTCCCCGAGGACCGTTGATGGCCGTCGAGACGCCGCCTCAGTCCGGCCAATTACCATCAAGCCCCGTGGTTCGCGTCGGCGCGCTGGGAACCAATCACCGCACTGCGCGGTTGGTGGCGATCATCGCCGGGCTTCTCGGCGCCGCGTTGGCGCTGGCCACCCCATTCCTACCCGTCAAGCAGACGACCGCTCAGCTGAACTGGCCGCAGAACGGCGTGCTGCAGAGCGTCAACGCGCCACTCATCGGCTACGTGGCGACCGACCTGACCATCAGCGTGCCGTGCTCGGCGGCCGCCGGACTCGCGGGGCCGCAGAACGCGGGCAGGACCGTGCTGTTGTCCACGGTGCCGAAGCAGTCGCCGAAGGCCATCGACCGCGGCCTTCTCATCGAACGGGTCAACAACGACCTGCTCGTCATCGTCCGCAACACACCGGTGGTCACCGCACCGCTCAACGAGGTGCTCAGCCCCGCGTGCGAGAAGCTGACCTTCACCGCGCACGCCGACAAGGTCACCGGTGAATTCGTCGGCCTCGTCAAGGGACCCGAGACCGACGATCCAGGCGAGCCGCTTCGTGGTGAGCGCAGCGGATACGACTTCCGGCCCCAGATCGTCGGCGTGTTCACCGATCTGGCCGGCCCTGCGCCGCCCGGCCTTCAGTTCTCCGCCACCATCGACTCGCGCTACAGCACGTCCCCGACCCTGCTGAAGATGATCGTGATGGTCGTCGGTGTCGCGATGACGCTCATCGCGCTCGGCGCACTGCATGTGCTCGACACCGCCGACGGCATGCGGCACCGAAGATTCCTTCCGCCCCGATGGTGGACGATCCGGCCGCTGGACGTACTCGTCACCGCGGTGCTGGTGTGGTGGCACTTCGTCGGCGCCAACACCGCCGACGACGGCTACATCCTGACCATGGCCCGGGTGTCCGAACACGCCGGCTACATGGCCAACTACTACCGGTGGTTCGGCACCCCGGAGGCCCCGTTCGGCTGGTACTACGACCTGCTCGCATTGTGGGCCCACGTCAGCACCCACAGCGCATGGGTGCGTCTGCCGACCCTGGTGATGGCGCTGGTCTGCTGGTGGGTCATCAGCCGCGAAGTCATCCCGCGGCTCGGTCACGCCGTCAAGACCAACCCTGCCGCGGCGTGGACGGCGGCGGGCATGTTCCTTGCGTTCTGGCTGCCGCTGAACAACGGGCTGCGGCCCGAGCCGATCATCGCACTCGGCATCCTGCTCACGTGGTGCTCGGTGGAACGCGGTGTGGCCACCAGCCGGGTACTTCCGGTCGCGATCGCGATCGTCATCGGCGCGCTGACGCTGTTCTCCGGGCCGACGGGGATCGCCGCCGTCGGAGCATTGCTCGTCGCCGTCGGACCACTGAAAACCATTGTGGCCAGCCATACTTCGCGGTTCGGCTACCTTGCACTGTTAGCCCCTGTGCTCGCGGCGAGCACCGTCACCATCATCCTGATCTTCCGCGACCAGACCTTCGCCGCCGAGATGCAGGCCAGCACCTTCAAGTCGGCGGTCGGCCCGAGCCTGGCCTGGTTCGACGAGCACATCCGCTACGAGCGGCTGTTCATGGCCAGCCCGGACGGCTCGATCGCCCGCCGGTTCGCCGTGCTCACGGTGCTGCTCGCACTGGCGGTGTCGGTGGCAATGACGTTGCGCAAGGGCAGGATTCCCGGCACCGCCGCGGGGCCGAGCCGTCGCATCGTCGGCATCACCATCATCTCGTTCCTGGCCATGATGTTCACGCCGACCAAGTGGACCCATCACTTCGGGGTGTTCGCGGGCCTCGCCGGATCACTTGGCGCACTCGCCGCCGTCGCCGTGACGGCCGTGGCCATGAAGTCGCGGCGCAATCGGGCGATCTTCGCGGCCGCCGTGCTGTTCGTGGCCGCGTTGTCGTGCGCCAGCGTCAACGGGTACTGGTACGTCTCGAACTTCGGTGTGCCGTGGTCGAACCAGTTCCCGGAGTGGAAATTCGGGTTCACCACGATCCTGCTCGGTTCGGCTGTTGTGGCTCTGCTCATTGCTGCCTGGTTCCACTTCTACGGCCACGACCGTTCGCCGCCCGATGCGGACACCGGCCGCTTCTCGCGAATCGCTCAGTCGCCGTTGGCAATCGCGGCATGGCTGATGGTCATGTTCGAAGTGCTCTCCCTGACCTTAGCCATGGTCGACCTGTATCCAGGGTGGACGGTGGGCCGCTCCAACCTCGGCGCTCTCGCCGGAAAGCGTTGTGGCCTGGCGGACTTCGTCATGGTCGAGCAGAATCCCAACGAGGGCATGCTGACTCCGGCGGGCGCACCGGTCGGCGATGCCCTCGGCGCGACCACTACAGAAGGGTTCGGCCCCAACAATATTCCGGCGAACCTGTCCGCCGACGAGGTGATGGGCGGCGGCCCCGGCACCTCGAGCAATTTCGCCGACACCGCCCAGGGCGACGAGGACGAGACCAGCAGCCAGGCGGGCACAGAAGGCGGCACAACGGCGGGGGCCGGAGTCAACGGGTCCCGCGCGCGACTGCCGTTCAAGCTCGACCCTTCCCGCACACCGGTGATGGGCAGCTGGCGCAGCGGGACGCAGCAGCCGTCGGTGCTGCGCTCGGCGTGGTACCGACTGCCGGACGACTGGAGTGAGCGCGACCGGGCGTCGTCCATCCTCGTGGTGTCGGCCGCGGGCCGGTTCGACAGCGGCGACGTGATCGTGCAGTGGGCGGGCGACGACGGCGAGTCGAAGGGCGCTGTCGGATTCGCCGACGTCGGCGCTCCACCGGCCTGGCGGAACCTCAGGGCGCCGCTGACGGCGATCCCCACAGACGCGACGCAGGTTCGCCTGGTCGTCACGGACGACGACCTGTCGCCGCAGCATTGGATGGCGGTCACCCCGCCGCGGATCCCGCACCTGCGAACGCTGCAGGACGTCGTCGGCTCAGAAGACCCGGTGCTGCTGGACTGGCTGGTCGGGCTGGCATTCCCGTGCCAGCGCCCGTACGGCCACCAGAACGGCGTCATCGAGGTGCCGAAGTGGCGCATCCTGCCCGACCGGTTCGGCGCCGAGGCGAACTCGCCGGTGATGGACAACGTCGGGGGCGGCCCGCTCGGCATCAGCGAGCTGCTGCTGCGGCCGACCACCCTGCCCTCCTATCTGAGGGACGACTGGTTCCGCGACTGGGGCGAGCTGCAACAGTTCGCGCCCTACTACCGGGACGCCCAGCCGGCGCGGCTTGATCTCGGTTCGGCCACGCGGAGCGGACTGTGGAGCCCGGCGCCGCTGCGCCATTAACTCAACGACGTCGCCTAACATCGACCCTCGTGCCACGCGACGAATCTGAGCGGCTGTCCGCCATCGCTCGGATCGTCGCCGTCGTCGCGGGTATCGCCGGAGTGCTGCTGTGCGGGCTGGTCCCGCTCCTGCCCGTCGAGCAGACCACCGCCACCATCAACTGGCCCCAGGCGCCTGGCTCGGGCGGCCTTGTCTCCGACGTCACGGCCCCGCTGGTGTCGGGCGCCCCGCAGGCCCTCGACATCTCCATTCCCTGCCAAGCCATCGCGACGCTGCCCCCTGCGGGCGGTCTCGTGTTGTCGACGGTGCCGCCAGAAGCCCGCGACGTCACCAAGGGGGGACTGTTCGTCCGCGCCACCGCCGACACGGTGTTCGTCGCGTTCCGCGACTCGGTGGCAGCGGCGGCCCCCCGCCCCGCAGTCGCCGCGGGCAACTGCAGCGTGCTGCACATCTGGGCCAATGTCGGGCAGGTGGGCGCCGATTTTGTGGGGATACCGGGCGCCGCCGGCACCCTCGCACCGGAGAAGAGGCCTCAGGTCGCCGGCATCTTCAGTGATCTCAAGGTCGCGGCTCAACCGGGATTGTCGGCCCGCATCGACATCGACACCCGGTTCATCACGTCGCCGACCACGCTGAAGCTGGCCGTGATGGTGCTCGGTGTCCTCTCGGTGCTGGGTTCGATCGTGGCGCTCGCGGTCCTCGACCGACGGTCGGGCCGGCGAGTGTCTCGCGCCTGGCGTCGCTTCCTTCGGGCAGGCCCGGTCACCTGGATCACTGACATCTGCGTGATCGGCACGCTGCTGCTGTGGCACGTCATCGGCGCCATCTCGTCCGACGACGGCTACAACCTCGCGATCGCGCGGGTGTCCGCGGACGCCGGGTACACGGCCAACTACTACCGGTTCTTCGGCGCCAGCGAGGCGCCGTTCGACTGGTACCAGAGCGTGCTGGCCCAGATGGCCTCGATCAGCACGTCGGGCGTGTGGATGCGGCTGCCCGCCACCGCGGCGGCGATCGGGACCTGGCTGATCATCAGCCGCTGCGTGCTGCCCAGGCTCGGCAGGCGCGTCGCGCTCGACCGGGTGGCGGTGCTGACGGCGGGCGCGGTGTTCCTGGCCGCGTGGCTGCCGTTCAACAACGGCCTGCGCCCTGAGCCGGTCATCGCGTTCGGCACCATCGCCGCGTGGGTGCTGGTGGAGAACGCGATCGCGACTCGCAGAATGTGGCCCGCGGCGCTGGCGATCATCGTGGCGATGTTCAGCGTCACCACCGCGCCGCAGGGCCTCATCGCTGTGGCGCCAATCCTGGTCGGTGCACGGGCCATCGCCCGCAACATCCGGCAGCGCAGGCCGGTCGACGGTGTGCTGGCGCAGATCGCGCCGCTGGCGGCTTCGTTGTCGCTGATCTTCGTCATCGTCTTCCGGGATCAGACGCTGGCAACCGTCGCCGAGTCGGCCCGCATCAAGTATGTCGTCGGCCCCACCATCGCCTGGTATCAGGAGTTCCTGCGCTATTACTTCCTGACTGTGGAGGACAGCGCGGACTCCTCGCTGACCCGTCGGTTCGCCGTGCTGGTGATGATCCTCTGCCTGTTCGGGATGATCGCGGTGCTGTTGCGCCGCGGACACGCGCCAGGTGTCGCCTCGGGCCCGGTGTGGCGGCTGATCGGCACCACGGCGATCGGGTTGCTGCTGCTGACCTTCACGCCGACGAAATGGGCCGTGCAGTTCGGCGCGTTCGCGGGGCTGGCCGGCGCGCTCGGCGCGGTCACCGCGTTCGTGTTCGCCCGGGTCGGCCTGCACACCCGACGCAACCTGGCGGTCTACGTGACCGCGCTGCTGTTCATATTGGCTTGGGCCACTTCGGGTATCAACGCCTGGTTCTACGTCGGCAACTACGGCGTGCCGTGGTTCGACAAGCAGCCGGTGATAGCGGGCGTCCCGGTCACCTTCATTTTCCTGGCGCTGGCGATCGCGACGGGCCTGCTCGCGGGCTGGCTGCACTTCCGCATGGACTACACCGGACACAAAGAAGTCGCCAACACCCGCCGCAACCGGGTGCTGGCGTCGACACCGCTGCTCGTCGTCGCGGTCATCATGGTCGTGCTGGAAGTGGGCTCGATGGCCAAGGGCGCCGCGCAGCGCTATCCCGTCTACACCACGGCCAAGGCCAACGCCGAGGCGCTGGCGTCCGGCCTGAGCAACACCAGCTGTGCGATGGCCGACGACGTCCTGGTGGAGCCGGACACCAATGCCGGTATGTTGCAACCGGTTCCGGGTCAGCGCTTCGGCAATTACGGACCTCTCGGTGGCGAGAACCCCGTCGGGTTCAACCCCAACGGCGTCAGCGACACGCTGGAACCCGCAGAGCCCGTCATGGCGAACCCTGGAACCGTGAACTCCGACGGCTCGCCCAACAAGCCGAACGTCGGCGTCGGCTACGCCGCGGGCACCAGCGGCGCGTACGGCCCGCAAGGCGTCAACGGATCGCGGGTCTTCCTGCCTTTCGGCCTCGACCCCAAACGAACGCCGGTGATGGGCAGCTTCAACGAGAACACCGTCGCCGCCAAGGCCACCTCCTCCTGGTACGAGTTGCCCGCGCGCACGCCGGACCGCCCGCTGGTGACCGTCGCCGCCGCAGGCGCGATCTGGTACTACGAGGAGGACCACTCGTTCAACTACGGGCAGTCGCTCAAGCTGCAATGGGGTGTGCACCGGCCGGACGGGTCGTATCAGGCGCTTGGTCAGGTTCAGCCGATCGACATCTTCATGCAAAAAGCCTGGCGCAACTTGCGTTTCCCGTTGGCATGGGCGCCGCCGGAGACCAACGTCGTGCGCATCGTCGCCGACGACCCCAACCTGTCCACCGATCAGTGGTTTGCGTTCACCCCGCCGCGGGTGCCGGTACTCGAGACCGCACAGCAGATGATGGGGTCGGACACCCCGGTGCTGATGGACATCGCCACGGCCGCCAACTTCCCGTGCCAGCGCCCGTTTTCCGAACACCTTGGGGTGGCCCAACTTCCGGAGTACCGCATCCTCCCGAACCTCAAGCAGACCGTGGTCTCGTCGAACCAGTGGCAGTCGTCCGAGGATGGCGGTCCGCTGCTGATAACCAGGGCGCTGCTGCGCTCCGACAGCGTGCCGTCCTATCTTCGCGACGACTGGTACCGCGACTGGGGCGCCATCGAGCGCTACTACCGGTTGGTGCCCGTGTCCGAGGCGCCTGACGCCGTCATCGATCAGGGCTCTGTCACCGTGCGGGGCTGGACCCGCAACGGACCGATCAGGGCGTTGCCATGAGCGAAGCTTGCGAGCGAATATTGGACACAGAATGCGGTGGCCGAGCCTGCGAGGTCGGCGCATGAGCGAAGACAAGGTCCAAGTGACGCGCTGGGTCGCGACGATCGCGGGCTTGATCGGCTTCGTGCTGTCGGTCGCCACGCCGCTGCTGCCGGTGGTGCAGACCACCGCGACACTCAACTGGCCGCAGAATGGTCAGCTGAACGACGTTACGGCGCCGCTGATCTCACAGGTTCCGGTGACGATGACGGTGACGGTGCCGTGTGAGGTGATCCGGTCGCTGCCGCCGAGCGGCGGCGTGGTGCTGAGCACCGCGCCGAAGAACGGCAAGCAGGCCACCCTCAACGCGCTGTTTGTCAGCGTCACCAGCCAGCGGGTGGACATCACCGACCGCAACGTCGTGGTGGCCAGCGTGCCGAGGGCGCGCGTGGTAGGCGGCGGGACGTCGCCCGGATGTCAACGCATCGAGATCACTTCGAACGACGCCGGTACGTACGCGACGTTCGTCGGCCTCCCCGATCCGACCACGGGCAAGGAAATGCGCACCGGATTCTCAGATACGAATCTGCGACCGCAGATCGTGGGTGTGTTCACCGACCTGGTCGGGCCTGCGCCGCCGGGGCTGTCGCTGTCGTCCACCATCGACACCCGGTTCTCTACGAAGCCAACGCCTTTGAAACTCTTCGCGATGATCGGCGGGATCGTCGCGACGGTGGTAGCGCTGTTGGCGCTGTGGCGGCTGGACCGGTTGGACGGTCGGCGTATGCACCGGCTGATACCCGCACGGTGGCGCACCTTCACCGCCGCCGACGTCGTGGTGGTTGGGACCTTCTTGGTGTGGCACGTCATCGGCGCGAACTCGTCCGACGACGGCTACATCCTCGGCATGGCCCGCGTAGCCGACCACGCGGGTTACATGTCCAATTACTTCAGGTGGTTCGGCAGCCCCGAGGATCCGTTCGGCTGGTACTACAACCTGCTGGCGCTGATGACTCATGTCAGCGATGCCAGCATCTGGATGCGATTGCCGGATCTGGTTTGCGCCCTTGTCTGTTGGCTGTTGCTGTCCCGTGAGGTGCTGCCCCGCCTCGGCCCCGCGGTAGCTGGTTCCACCGCCGCTATCTGGGCCGCCGGGCTGGTGCTGCTCGCGGCGTGGATGCCGTTCAACAACGGGCTGCGACCGGAGGGCCAGATCGCGACCGGGGCACTGATCACCTACGTGCTGATCGAGCGGGCCATCATCTCGGGTCGCATGACGCCCGCCGCGCTTGCGATTATCGCCGCGGCGTTCACGCTCGGCATTCAGCCCACCGGGTTGATCGCGGTGGCGGCGCTGCTCGCGGGCGGGCGGCCGCTGCTGCGAATCCTGGTGCGCAGGCATCGACTGGTCGGCACATGGCCGCTGGTGGCGCCCCTGCTGGCAGCGGGCACGGTGGTGCTGACGGTGATCTTCGCGGACCAGACGATCGCGACCGTGTTGGAAGCCACCAGGATTCGCACCGTGATCGGCCCGAGCCAGGAGTGGTACACCGAGAACCTTCGGTACTACTACTTGATTCTGCCGACGGTCGACGGTTCGCTGTCGCGACGGTTCGGTTTCCTGATCACCGCGTTGAGCCTGTTCATCTCGATGTTCGTGATGTTGCGGCGCAAGCGGGTACCCGGTGTGGCCCGCGGCCCGGCCTGGCGGCTGATGGGCATCATCTTCGGCACCATGTTCTTCCTGATGTTCACCCCCACCAAATGGGTGCATCATTTCGGGCTCTTCGCCGCCGTCGGTGCGGCCATGGCCGCCCTGGCCACCGTGCTCGTGTCACCGAAGGTGTTGCGATGGTCGCGCAACCGGATGACGGTGGTGACCGCCGTGCTGTTCCTTCTGGCCCTGTGCTTCTCGAGCACCAACGGCTGGTGGTACGTATCGAGCTTCGGCATTCCGTTCAACAACGCGATGCCGAAGATCGACGGAATCACCATCAGCACAGTCTTCTTCGCGCTGTTCGCACTGTCCGCGATCTACACGATCTGGCTGCACTTCGCCACGCGGGACCGCGGCGAAGGTCGGTTCGCGCGCGCACTGACGGCAGCGCCCATCCCGGTGGCGGCGGGCTTCATGGTGGTGGTGTTCGTTGCATCGATGGTCGCAGGCGTGGTGCGTCAGTACCCCACATACTCGAACGCGTGGGCCAACCTGCGCACGTTCTCCGGCGGCTGCGGCCTCGCCGACGACGTGCTCGTCGAACCCGACACCAACGCGGGCTTCATGACACCGTTGCCCGGCGACTACGGCCCGCTCGGACCGCTCGGCGGCGAGAAACCCGTGGGGTTCACTCCGAACGCAGTGCCGGATCACATTGTCGCCGAATCGATCCGGATGACTCTGCCGATATCCGGCACCGACTACGACTGGGATGCCCCGGTGAAGTTGAAGACCAAGGGCGTCAACGGGTCGACGGTGCCGCTGCCGTACGGCCTCGACCCGTCGCGGGTCCCCGTCGCGGGCACCTACGTCGAGGGCCCGCAGCAGCAGAGCAGGCTGACCTCGGCATGGTACGAGTTGCCCAAGCCCGACGACGCCCACCCGCTCGTCGTGGTCACCGCGGCGGGAACCATTGCGGGCAACAGCGTGTTGAACGGGCACACCGACGGCCAGACGGTCGAACTCGAGTTCGCGCGGACCGGGCCTGACGGAGCGCCGGTGCCGGCGGGCCGGCTGGTTCCCGACGACATCGCGGTTGCGCCGTCATGGCGCAACCTGCGGTTCGCCCGGTCCGACATTCCCGCCGACGCGAGCGCGGTCCGCGTTGTGGCGCAAGACCTTTCGCTGACACAGGGAGACTGGATCGCCGTCACACCTCCGCGGGTGCCTGAGCTGCGGTCGCTGCAGGAGTACGTCGGCTCGTCGCAGCCGGTGCTGATGGACTGGGCGGTCGGGCTGGCATTCCCGTGCCAGCAGCCGATGCTGCACGCCAACGGCGTGACCGAGGTCCCGAAGTTTCGGATCACACCGGACTACACGGCCAAGAAGCAGGACACGGACACGTGGGAGGACGGCCTCAACGGCGGGCTGCTGGGAATCTCCGATCTGCTCCTGCGTCAGCACGTGATGGCGACGTACCTGTCCCAGGACTGGGGTCGCGACTGGGGTTCGCTGCGCAAGTTCGACACGATCGTCGACGCACAGCCGGCGGAGATCGGTCTTGGCACCGCAACCCGCAGCGGATTGTGGAAGCCGAACAAGATTCGCATCCGGCCATAGGCTGGTGTTGTGGTCGACGACTGGCTTGAAATAAGCGCGCTGTAGATTTTCTTGACTTATTCCAGAAACGGGACAAGACTTTCGGACGTGCCCACGTCGGAGGACTTCCAGCAGATGCTGCGAGAGGTCTCTTTGCGGGTGACCCGGCCGCGCGTCGCAGTGCTCACCGCGGTGCATGCTCATCCGCATGCCCACACGGACTCGATCATCCGGGCCGTCCGCGCGGATCTTCCCGATGTGTCCCACCAGGCCGTCTACGACTCGCTGAGCACGCTGACGGCCGCAGGCCTGGTGCGCCGGATCCAGCCGTCGGGCTCGGTGGCGCGCTACGAGTCCCGGGTCGGTGACAACCACCACCACGTCGTCTGTCGGTCCTGCGGGGTCATCGCCGATGTCGACTGCGCCGTCGGCGAGGCGCCCTGCCTGGCCGCGTCCGACGAAGGCGGCTCCCTGGCCGGCTTCGCCATCGATGAGGCCGAGGTCATCTACTGGGGCGTGTGTCCCGATTGCGCGGCCGCACAAGTTTCGCGATCACAACCGTGATCACAGCCCGAATAACCCACTCCCGGAAGGAATGCTGTGTCCGATAGCACGACCACCCCTGGCAGCGCGACCGCCGACGGAAGCGACAGCGAGAACCCGGCGATCGATGCACCACAACCCAAGGCGCACGCTCCGCGCACGAACCAGGACTGGTGGCCCGATCAGGTCGACGTGTCCAAGCTGCACGCGCACGGTTCGGCGTCCAACCCGTACGGCGACGACTTCGACTACGCCGAGGAGTTCGCCAAGCTCGACGTGGACGCACTCAGGGCCGACGTGCTGTCCGTCATCACCACCTCGCAGGACTGGTGGCCCGCCGACTACGGCAGCTACGCAGGCCTGTTCATCCGCATGAGCTGGCACGCCGCGGGCACGTACCGCATCTTCGACGGCCGCGGCGGTGGCGGGCAGGGCATGCAGCGGTTCGCCCCCCTCAACAGCTGGCCCGACAACGCCAACCTCGACAAGGCGCGTCGCCTGCTGTGGCCGGTCAAGAAGAAGTACGGCAACAAGATCTCCTGGGCCGACCTGCTGGTGTACGCAGGCAACGTCGCGCTGGAGTCGGCGGGCTTCGAGACGTTCGGCTTCGGCTTCGGCCGACCCGACTACTGGGAGCCGGAAGAGGTCATCTTCGGCGAGGAAGAGGAGTGGCTCGGCACCGACAAACGCTACGCGGGCGCCGATGCCTCCGCACGGCAGCTCGAGGAACGCTACGGCGCCACCACGATGGGCCTGATCTACGTCAATCCCGAAGGGCCCGAAGGCAAGCCGGATCCGATAGCCGCGGCGATCGACATCCGCGAGACGTTCGGCCGGATGGCGATGAACGACGAGGAGACCGCCGCGCTGATCGTCGGTGGCCACACCCTCGGCAAGACGCACGGCGCCGGCGACGGTGACCTCGTTGGTCCCGAGCCAGAGGGCGCCCCGATCGAGCAGCAGGGCCTGGGCTGGAAGTGCCCCTTCGGCTCCGGCAACGCCGGCGACACGATCACCAGCGGCCTCGAGGTGGTGTGGACGAACACGCCCACCAAGTGGAGCAACGCCTACCTCGAGATCCTCTACGGCAACGAGTGGGAACTGACGAAGAGCCCGGCCGGGGCCTATCAGTTCGAGGCCAAGGACGCCGAGGCGACGATCCCGGACCCGTTCGGCGGCCCGAACCGCAAGCCGACGATGCTCGTCACGGACATCTCCATGCGGGTTTCTCCCATCTACGCCGACATCACCCGGCGTTGGCTCGACCACCCCGAGGAGCTCAACGAGGCGTTCGCCAAGGCGTGGTACAAGCTGCTGCACCGCGACATGGGTCCGATCAGCCGCTACCTCGGACCGTGGGTCGCCGAGCCGCAGCTGTGGCAGGATCCGGTTCCGGCCGTAGAGGGTGAGCTCATCGACGAGGCCGACATCAAGGCCCTGAAGGCCAAGGTGCTCGAATCCGGGCTGTCGGTGCCGCAGCTGGTCAAGACGGCCTGGTCATCGGCGACCAGCTTCCGCAGCACCGACAAGCGCGGCGGTGCCAACGGTGCGCGGATTCGCCTTGAGCCGCAGAAGAACTGGGAAGCCAACGAGCCATCGGAGCTGGCGAAGGTGCTGCCGGTTCTGGAGAAGATCCAGCAGGACTTCGGCAAGAACGTGTCGCTGGCTGATCTGATCGTGCTTGCGGGCTCCGCCGCCGTCGAGAAGGCGGCCAAGGACGCCGGCTTCGAAATCGGCGTGGACTTCGCGCCGGGTCGCACCGACGCGTCGCAGGAGAACACCGATGTGGATTCGTTCGCGGTGCTCGAGCCGCGGGCCGACGGGTTCCGCAACTATGTGCGCCCCGGTGAGAAGACTGCGCTGGAGCAGCTGTTGATCGAAAAGGCGTACCTGCTCAATGTGACGGCTCCGGAACTCACCGTACTCGTCGGCGGGCTGCGTGTGCTCGGCGCCAACCACGGCGGCAGCAAGCACGGCGTGTTCACCGACAAGCCGGGCACGCTGACGAACGACTTCTTCGTGAACCTGCTCGACATGGGCACCGAATGGAAGGCTTCGGAGTCGGCGGAGAACGTCTACGAGGGCACCGACCGTGTGTCGGGCCAGGCCAAGTGGAGTGCCACTGCCAACGACCTGGTGTTCGGTTCGAACTCGCAGCTGCGGGCGCTGTCCGAGCACTACGCTCAGGACGACAACAAGCAGAAGTTCGTCGAGGACTTCGTCGCGGCCTGGGTCAAGGTGATGAACAACGATCGGTTCGACCTGAAGAAGTAGCGGTACCTACAGCAGCACCCCGCGGGCCTTAGGGCTCGCGGGGTGTTGTGCTATGCGGTGCCACTGCCGCGGGCGGCGGCAACTACTTCAGTTGGCGACCTCGCGCGGCTTTACCGCTGGCCGTTGCTTATCGATCAGGGTGACGCGACGATGCTCCACGATGAACCAGAGCGCTCCCGCGATCACGCCGAGCACCGCGACGAGCACCGTCGACGGCACCCACTCGTAGCGCCGGTACGCGGCGGCGGCCACCGTCATCATCAACCCGAACGTTGCAACGGCGAACAGTATCAATCCCGGCCAGAAGAAGTTGTCCTTCATAACGATGCCGGCATGCGGCTGCGTGGTCCGGGAGTGGTCACTCGGATCGTGATGCGTGTCGCCCATCACGTCTCCATCCGTCGTCGAACGTGATGGGAAAATGCTAACCGCTAAACAGGCGCGATACCCCTGAATCGGCGAGTCAGCTCGAGCCGACGGGTTCGCCAGCCAAGACGTTGGGCAGTGAAATCGCCCCGATCGTGGTCACCAGCCACACCAAGAGCGTGGTCGCCAGCCAGGAGGAAAAGCCGTCGATGGTGAGCCCGTTCGTCGACTCCGCTGCCAAAACCAGTGCGAGTATGGTCACCGCTAAGCCGCTGGCTCCCAGGAGCAGCGACGCATAGCCATGTGGCAACTTCAGGATCAGCAGAGACAGGACCGCCTGTGCTGCCGAGAACACCAGGACGGCGACGAGGAACCCCGATGCCGACATTGACACTCCGGGAACGACCCACGCGGCAAGCAGGAGTCCAACCGCGAACGATCCCAGAAGCACGACCGCGCGCACCAGGTTTCGCCTCATTGTTAGAGGGTAGGCGTCAGATTCGCGGCTGGATAGTGTCGGCGCACGATGAGCGGTGGCCGGGTCCGATCGGTGAATTCCGGTCTCGCCACGGACGCGCTGACGGCGGTCGACTTCGTTTTCGCCTAGATCGGCAGCAGGCCGTGTTTACGCTGCACCCGGCCGTGTTTTTGCTTGTCCCGCAATAGGTGTAGCGACTTCCGCAGCAGTAGCCGGGTCTCATGCGGTTGGATCACCGCATCGATGAAACCTCGCTCGGCAGCGATCCACGGTGTTGCCATGTTGAGGTTGTAGCCCTCGATGAAGTCGGCGCGGATCTTCTGCACTTCCGGCGCCGTCGGGTCCGGGAACCGCTTCACCAGCAGCTGCGCGGCACCCTCCGCGCCAATCACCGCGATCCGCGCGGTCGGCCATGCGAAGTTCAGATCGGCGGACAGCTGTTTGGAGCCCATCACCGCGTACGCGCCGCCGTATGACTTGCGGATCGTGATCGTCACCTTCGGCACGTCCGCCTCGACCACCGCGTTCAAGAACCGGCCGCCCCGCTTGATGATGCCGTTCTTCTCCTGCTCCACGCCCGGCAGAAAGCCGGGGGTGTCGACCACGAAAACCAGTGGGAGGTTGTAGGAGTCGCAGAACCTGATGAACCGTGCCGCCTTGTCCGATGCCTCGTTGTCGATCGCACCCGACATGTGCATCGGCTGGTTGGCGATAACGCCGACCGGATAGCCGTCGACCCTCGCGAACGCGGTGATCATCGCCTGGCCCTGCTGCTGCGCTACGTCGAAGACGTCGCCGTCGTCGAAGATCCGCAACAGGATCTCGTGCATGTCGTATGCCGTGTTGTCCGCATCCGGCACGATCGAGTCCAGCTCGAGGTCGTGCGGGGTGATCTCCGGCTCGAGGCCGGGGTTCACGATCGGCGCATCGTCGAAGGTGTTGGGGGGCAGGAAACTCAGGTAGTCGCGGACGTACTGGAACGCCGCCTTCTCGTCGTCGACGACCTGATGAATGTTGCCGTAGCGGGCCTGGGCGTCCGCACCGCCGAGCTCGTCCAGCGTCACGTCCTCACCGGTGACGTCCTTGATGACGTCGGGCCCGGTGACGAACATGTAGCCCTGGTCGCGCACGGCGACCACCAAGTCGGTCTGAATCGGCGAATACACCGCTCCGCCAGCGCATTTACCGAGGATGATGGAGATTTCCGGCACGAAGCCGCGCAGCAACTCGTGTCGGCGCCCGAGTTCGGCGTACCAGGCGAGCGACGTCACCGCGTCCTGAATTCGCGCGCCACCGGAGTCGTTGATCCCGATGATCGGGCAGCCGACCATCGCCACCCACTCCATCAGGCGGGCAACCTTGCGGCCGAACATCTCGCCCACCGTGCCCTGGAACACCGTCTGGTCGTGGCTGAAGACTCCGACGGGTCGTCCGTCGATGGTGCCGTGGCCGGTCACCACCCCGTCGCCGAACAGCGCGTTGGGGTCACCGGGCGTCTTGCACAGCGCACCGATCTCCAAGAAGCTGCCCGGGTCGAGCAGCGCGTGAATCCGCGACCGGGCACTGGGAATGCCCTTCTTCTCCCGTTTGGCGACGGCCTTCTCACCACCGGGTTCCTTTGCCAGCTCGAGCTTTTCGCGGAGTTCGGCCAGCAGTTCCGCAGTGGTCTTGTTGGTCACTTGCTCTCGCTCTCGATCCCGTTGATCGCCTCGCTCATGTGCGCGCCGACCTTCGCAATGTACGGCTCGTCGATCGCCTGGATGTGCTCGCCCCCGATCGGAACGACCTCCAATTCGGACACGTACTCGCCCCAGCCGCCGTCCGGCTTGCGGGTGGCATAGCGCGGTTCGAAGAAGATCGCGTCGTCGTGGTAGCGGTCGGCCATGTAGAGCGTGACGTGTCCGTCGTACGGCTGGATCTTCGCGGTGTCGATCACCCGGTTGTCCAGATACGACGTGCGCTGGTGCTCGATGACGCCGCCGGGAATCTCCACGCCGCTCGCCTTGACCGCGTCGAGGACGAACTTCACCTGACCCTCGTCGTCGAGTTCCTCGAGCTGCTCGTAGGGAATTGCGGGCACCTGCACATTGAAGGTGCGCTCGGCGAAGCGCGCGTACCGATCCCAGCGCGCACGGACCTCTTCCTTGGTCTGCGGCACCTCTTCACCGGCGCGCACGGCGTCGATCAGCCCGACGAACCGAACATCGGCGCCTGCCTGCTTGAGACCGATCGCGCAGGCGTATGCCAGCACGCCGCCAAGCGACCAGCCGGCCAGGATGAACGGGCCGTCGTGCATCTCCAGCAGCTTCGGCACGTACTCCGCGGCGCGCTCCTCGACGGAGCCCTCGACCCGCTCGAAGCCGTACACCGGGGTGTCGGCAGGCAACCGATTCAGCAGCGGCTCGTAGACCACCGTCGAACCGCCAGCCGGATGGAACACGAAGACGGGAATTCTCGACGATCCCTCCTTCGGTGCCCGCAGAGTCCGCACGAATCCCTCCAGCTCACCGGCCTCGAGGTGGTCGCGCACGATGGTCGCCAGCGCTTCGATCGTCGGCGAGTTCTTGACGTCTTCGGCGGTGATGGTGCCCTCGGCGCGTTCCGTGAGCCGTGCCGCCATCTTCTCGGCGGTCTTTTCGTCCAGGGTCGGCAGCGCGTTGAAGATGCCGCCCGGCGACTTCCCGGTGACGATCGCCCACGTCGCGAACGTGACCCGCTCGGCCGCCTCACGCGGTGGCACATCGGCGCCGAGCGCCTCGGTGACAGCCTCCTGCGTCAACACCTGCGCAGCGAGCGCGGCCGCGGAAGGCTGGTTGCCATCGGCCTTCGGACCCGATGGGTCGGTCGGTGGCGGCGGGATCGGCATGCCGGTTGTCGGTGCGGCCGTTGGGGTTTCGGTCGCGGGCACAGCACCCGCCTCGGCCAGCTTCTCTTCGAGCTCGGTGATCGTGGCCGCTCCGCCCATCAGCTCGGCTTGTGCGGCCGCGATCTCCTCCGGTGTCTGTGTCTTCTGGTGTTCCGCGAGTACTTCGACCTCATCGCGGTGCTCGATCGCGTACTGGATGAGGCTCTCGACGTTGTAGAGGTTGGCGTCGCGCACCGCGGTCAGCTGGATCGGCGGCAGGTCGAAGTCGTATTCGACCCGGTTCTTGATCCGCACTGCCATCAGCGAGTCCAGGCCCAGCTCGATCAGCGGCACCTCCCACGGGAGGTCCTCGGGCTCGTAGCCCATTGCACCGCCGACAATCGCGGCCAACCTGTCGTGCACGGTCTCACCCGAGTCAGGCGACCACTTCGCAAAGGCGGCACCGAGATTCGCGCCCTGCGTCAGGTTGTCGGACAGGATCTCTGGAGCCGCTCCTGCCGCGACATCGGCAGAAGCATCTTCCTCGTTGCTGCGGCGCCTCGGCTGGCGCCTCGGCGACCGATACGCCAGTCGCGACGGCCGAGGGCAATGCGGAGGCCTGACCGCCGCGGCTGACGATCGCGTCGTAGACGAGCGTGAACGACTCGTCCATCCGCGCATGCACCTGAATGGCCGCACCGCCGGGGTGGCGCGTCATGGTCGTCACCAGGCGAGCGCCCTCACCGGGCATTGCACGCTGCTCGGAGGCCGTCAGTTTGGCCTCCGGAAGCACCTGGGCCGCTGCGGCTTTCACCAGCGCGGCAAGATCCGCCGTGCCCTTCGGTGCGTACTCCCACACGTGGCGGCCGTCCGGCGTCGCGACGTGGTTGCCCGGCATCATCGTCGAGCTGTCGCCGGTGAAGTGCGCCTCCAGCCAGTGCGGCTTGCGGCGGAACTTCGTCGGCGGAATGTTGGCGTAGTCCAGTGCGCCGGCCAGGCCGCTGGACTTGCGGGGGAACAGCGTCCGGAAATCGAGGTCGTGGCCGTGCACGAACAGCTGCGCCATTGCCGCGGTCATCGCGTCGACCTCGTCCTGCTTGCGGGCGAGCGTCGCGATCAGCTGCGCATCGTGCAGCCCCGCCGCGGCGGTGGTCAACCCAACCTGCATGAGCGCAACGGGATTCGGTGCCAGTTCAAGAAACGTGGTGTGACCGTTGTCGACGGCATTGCGGATGCCGTGCGTGAAGTAAACGCTATGCCGCAGACCCTTCTTCCAGTAGTCGACGTCGTGGATCGGCTCCCCGCCCGGCCGGATGTAGCTGCCCTCGTGGACGGTGGAGAAGTAGCCCGTGGTGAGCTGACGCGGCTCGATGCCCTGCAACTCGGCTGCCAGCTCACCCAGCAGCGGGTCCATCTGCTGGGTGTGGCTTGCGCCCTTGGTCTGGAACTTGCGGGCGAACTTGCCCTCTTTCTCCGCCCGCTCGATGATCGCGTCGACCTGCTCCGGCGGCCCGCCGATCACCGTCTGCGTCGGCGCGGCGTACACGCACACCTCGAGATCGGGGTAGTCGGAGAACACCGTCTTGATCTCTTCTGCGGAGTACTCGACGAGCGCCATCAGCCGGATGTACTCACCGAACAGCATCGCCTCACCCTCGCCCATCAAGTGAGAGCGTGAGCAGATCGTGCGCGTGGCGTCGGCCAGTGTCAGGCCGCCCGCGAAGTAGGCCGCCGCGGCTTCGCCGAGCGATTGACCAACCACCGCACCGGGTTTCGCGCCATGATGCTTGAGCAGCTCACCGAGCGCGACCTGGATCGCGAAAATAGCGACCTGGGTGGTCTCGATGCCGTAGTCCTGCGAGTCGTCGAGGATCAGCTCGACGATCGAGTACCCCAGCTCGTCCTGGACCAGCGAGTCAACCTTGTTGATCCAGTCCGCGAACACCTCATTGCGCAGGTACAGACTCTTGGCCATCTTGCGGTGCTGAGCACCGAAGCCGGCCAACACCCAGACGGGCCCGCTGGTGACGGGGCCGTCGGCGCTGTAGAGGTTCGGGCTCTGCCTGCCGTCGGCGAGCGCACGCAGCGCCTTGATCGCCTCGTCGTGGTCGTGTGCCATCACCACGGCGCGTGACCGGCCATGGTTACGACGCGACAGCGAGCGGCCGATCGACTCCAGCGAGGAGGCCCGGCCCTCGGGGCTGTCGATCCAGTCGGCGAGCTCGGCGGCCGCGGTGCGTTTACGCGACGTCAGGAATGCCGAAACAGCCAGCGGCACAACCTTTTGATGGGGGTTCGCGGCTTCCTCGGTCTCGAGCTCCTGCAGCGCCACCTCTTTGAGCCGCCTGGCCTCGTCGGTGAGGCCGGGCATTTCCGGTTCACGCTCGTCGGTGTCGTAGGCATGCTGGCCGAAGAATTCGGAACCTTCGTTCACGTCGTCGTGGACGAACTCGCCGTACTCGTCCATCCGGACCCCGCCGACGTACACGGCGGTGTCTTCAGCAACGCTCGCGCCGCTGGCATGCTTCCCCTCGGCGACGTCCTCCGGTTCCGGTTCTGGCTCAACCAGATCCGTCGGCAACACCTCGCGCAGCACAAGGTGTGCGTTGGCGCCCCCGAATCCGAAGCCCGAGACGCCGGTGATGGCGTGTCCGCTGTAGCGCGGCCAGTCGGTGACCGTGTCGGCAACCTTCAGCCGCTGCGACTCGAAGTCGATGTAGGGATTGGGCCCAGTGTAGTTGATCGACGGCGGCAGCTTGTCGTTCTTCAACGCCAGCGTCATCTTCGCCAGGCTGGCGGCGCCTGCGGCCGATTCCAGGTGGCCCACATTGGATTTCACCGCGCCGAGCAGGGCGGGCTTATCTGCGGGACGGCCCCTTCCGACCACGCGGCCGAGCGCGTCGGCCTCGATCGGGTCGCCGAGGATGGTGCCGGTGCCGTGCGCCTCGATGTAGTCGACGGTGCGGGGATCGATGCCTGCATCCTTGTACGCCTTGCGCAGCACCTCGGCCTGTGCGTCGGGGTTCGGCGCCAACAGGCCGTTGGACCGGCCGTCGTGGTTGATCGCGCTGCCCGCGATGACCGCGAGGATCTCGTCGCCGTCGCGGCGAGCGTCGGCCACGCGCTTGAGCACCAGCATGCCGCCACCCTCGGAGCGCGCGTACCCATCGGCGTCCTGCGAGAAGGACTTGATCCGGCCGTCGGGCGCCAGCACGCCACCCACTTCGTCGAAGCCGACGGTGACGAGCGGGGTGATCAATGCGTTGACGCCACCGACGAGCGCGACGTCGGCCTCGCCTGACCGAAGCGCTTGCACACCCTGATGCGCGGCGACCAGCGAGCTCGAGCACGCCGTGTCGACGGCCACCGACGGCCCACGGAAGTCGAAGAAGTACGAGACCCGGTTGGCGATGATCGAGCTGGCCGTACCGGTGATCGCATACGGGTGGGCGACCGACGGATCCGACATCGCAAGGAAGCTGTAGTCGTTGGTGGAGCTGCCGATGTACACCGCGACGCCCCGGCCGCGCAGCGCCGACGCCGGAATGCGCGCGTTCTCGAGCGCTTCCCACGTCAGCTCCAACGCCATCCGCTGCTGCGGGTCGATGTTGTCGGCCTCCATCTTCGACAGTGCGAAGAACTCGGCGTCGAAACCCTTGATGTCGGAAAGGTATCCGCCGCGGGTGCGGGCCTTGGCGACGCGTTCGGCGATGCGCGGCTCGTCGAGGAACTCCACCCAACGGCCCTCGGGCAGATCGGTGATGCCGCTGCGCCCTTCGAGCAGCGCCTGCCACGTCTCGTCCGGCGTGTTCATATCGCCGGGGAAGCGGGTGGCCAAGCCGACGATCGCGATGTCGTCGACGTCGCGCTCACGCGACCAGTCCACATCGTCGTCGCCGTGGTCGATCTCTGGCTCACCCTCGACGATGACGGTCGCCAACGACTCGATGGTCGGATGGCGGAACGCGACCGTCGCGGTGAGCGTCACGCCGGTGAGGTCTTCGATGTCGCTGGCCATCGCCACCGCATCACGCGACGACAGGCCCAGCTCGACCATGGCGGTCGACTCGTCGATCGCATCGGCGGACTGGCCCGTTGCGTTAGCGACCCAGTTGCGCAACCAGTCGCGCATCTCTGCGACGGTCATGTCAGTGCGCGCGGGCGTGGCGGAACGTTCAGCTGCCAGCCTGAGGCCCTGGTCCGATGGAGTGTCCTGCGAATCCGGTTCTATGTCAGCCATTTTCAATCAGTCTGCAGTTCAGTCAGTCTCGTCAGGGAAGGCGTTGGCCACCCTCCCGCTGCGCAGGCTGCCGTCCAGATATGCGGCGCGGCAGGCGCGGCGGCCGATCTTGCCGCTGGAGGTACGCGGGATGGCACCGGCCGGGGTCAGCAAAACGTCACGCACGGTGACGCCGTGGCGCACCGCGATCGCGGCACGGATGGCGTCGGTGACCGGCGCCATGTCCATCTTGTGGGAACCGGGAGCCCGCTCACCGACGATGACCAGCTGCTCGGATGTGTCGTCGGGATCGCGCTTCAGACCCGCATGCGCGTTGGAGAACACCTCGTCCGGAAGCTGGTTGGCGGGAACAGAAAACGCGGCGACGAACCCGGTGCGGAGCGCCTTCGTCGACTCCTGCGCCGAGTACTCGAGGTCCTGCGGATAGTGGTTGCGGCCGTCGATGATGACGAGGTCCTTGACGCGGCCGGTGATGTAGAGCTCGCCGTCGTGGTAGGCGCCGTAATCGCCGGTGCTGACCCACGTGGCATCGTCGGTCGCGCCCTCGGCGTGCGACGGGTTGCTGCGCGACTTCAGGATGTTTTGAAAAGTCTCGCGGGTCGCGTCCTCTTTCCCCCAATACCCGGTGCCCATGTTCTGGCCGCTGATCCACACCTCGCCGATCTGGCCGTCGGGCAATTCGGTGGCCGTCTCGGCGTCGACGATCACCGCCCACTCGGCGACCCCGACCTTGCCTGCACCCGCCTGCGCCACGGCACTTGGCGAATCCGCTGGCACCTCAACGAAAGTGCCGGTGTTCAGCGCCTCACGGTCGACGTTGACGATCTTGGGGTGATCACCCATCGGGGTGGTCGACACGAACAGGGTGGCCTCGGCAAGGCCATAGGACGGTTTGATGGCCTGTGGCTGAAAACCGTACGGGCTGAACGCTTCGTTGAACCGGCGCACCGTGGCGGCCGAGATCGGCTCGCTGCCGTTGAGGATGCACTTCACGACGCTCAGGTCCAGCTCGGGTTCGCCGTCCTTGGGCAAGCCCCGCGCCGCGGCGTGGTCGAAGGCGAAGTTCGGCGCAACGGAGATCACGCCGCGGGTGTCGTCGGGCTTGCGAGCCATCGCGCGGATCCAGCGACCAGGCCGACGGACGAACGCGGCGGGCGTCATGAACTCCACGTAGTGGCCGATCATCGGCGAGATCATCATGGTGATCAGACCCATGTCGTGGAAGAACGGCAGCCAGGAGACGCCGCGGTCGCCCTCCTCGCCCTCCAGCGCCTCCATCACCTGCACCACGTTGGTGGCGAGGTTCAGGTGGGTGATCTGCACGCCGGTCGGGATGCGGGTCGAACCGGAGGTGTACTGAAGATAGGCGATGGTGTCACGTTCGACCTTCACCGGTTCCCAGGTGGCGCCGACCTCGTCGGGTACCGCGTCGACGGCGATGACACGCGGCCGCTCCTTGGCGGGCCTGCTGCGGAAGAACTTTCGGACGCCCTCGGCGGCCTCGGTGGTGGTGAGGATCGCCGACGGGTGGCAGTCGTCGATGACGGCGTGCAACCGGCCGACGTGGCCCGGCTCGCTCGGGTCGAACAGCGGTACCGCGATGCGGCCCGAATACAGCGTGCCGAAGAACGCGATGAGGTATTCCAGGTTCTGCGGACAGAGGATGGCAACCCGGTCACCCGGCTCGGTCACCTGCTGAAGGCGGGCACCTACGGCACGGTTACGCCTGCCGAAGTCGGCCCAGTTCAAATCCCGCGCCACCCCATCGCGCTCGGTGGAGAAGTCCAGGAACCGGTAGGCGACCTTGTCCCCACGCACCTTGGTCCATCGTTCGACGTGAAGAACCAGGCTGCCGTTGTCGGGAAACCTGATCTGTCCGTCCTTGAGGAACGGGTTGTGGAACCCCATCTCACTCTCCTGTCAAAGCACACTCATCGCGACGCGGGTTCTCGCGCCCACCGTCGGGCCGCCGCGGGCGCCGTGAGGGACGCCGTCGCCCGCGCGAACCCGAAACCTCCAAGATGCTACCGAGGCGTCGGTCTCCGCTGTCGGGTCACAAGTCCGCGGGCCGCTAGCACGTACCACGATGCCCTGTGACCAGTACTTTTCATGCACCTGTAAGTCAATGGTCTTAGTTATTTCTTAATGTTAGGCGAGGCACCTCGCACAGGCCAAATCTGTCGGTCACGTGTCAGCCATGTTTTGGCTGCGGAGCGTTATCAATGACCTGCTGCGCCCAATCCAGCGTCCACTGCGTGGCCGGCTGGCCGCCCAGATTCCAGAACTGCGTTGTCGCGTACATCGCGTGCACGGGCTGACCCGCGCCACCCGCAAGGACCTCCAACGTCTTGGGCAGGTTGACGATGGAGAACGCCTGTTCGGGCGCCGAGCAGATCAAGTCACCCGTCGCGCAGATCTCGTTGACGCGCTCGTTGAGCAGGCCGAAGCCACCCGGGCGCGGACCCGTCATCGTCAGCCCCATCGACGACAGCACCGGCACCTCGTTCAGCGTGATCTCAGCGCCTTGGCCGGGCGGGTTCGGCCCGATGTCGTGGCCGACGCCCGTCTGCCTCCGTCCGTCGGCGATCAACGTCACGCCGAGCACCAGATCCGCGTCCACCGGGCCACGTCCGTTTCCGATATCGCTGGCGATGTCGCCCGCGATCACCGCCCCCTGGGAGAACCCGACGAGCACGTAGCTGGTCAGCGGGCACCGGTTGTTGATGTCGGTGATCGCCTTCACCGCGCTACGAGTGCCCTCGGCGCGGCTGTCGTTGTAATTCATCTGACCGTCCGCCGACAGCGGATTGTGGAACTGCGCCGTGTAAGGAACGGTGTATATCGCCAGCCGGTCGGTGCCGAACTGCCCCCGTATCGGATTGGTCACGTTGAGCAGCAACGCGATCGGAAACTGAATCGGGTTGACCGGGTCGAGTTGTGGCGACGACTCCCACGTGCCGGGGATCGATACCAGCTGCACGTCGGGGCAACTCGCATCTTGGAATTCGGGCCGCGGCTTCTTCGTCGGTGGCACGGCGCCCGGCGGCACGGCAGTCGGCGGGACGGCGGTCTCCGACTTTTCGGGCTGGCGGATCATGATCCACACCACGGCGACGACGAGCGCGACGACAAGCGCCATCGCCCCCGCTGCGATGAGCGCGAGGATACGGTGGCGTTTCCGCCGACTATTGGTGGCCATTTATTGTTTGTGCTCCTCGCGTGCGCGGACAGCCCTTTTTCAGCAGAGTCGTTCGGTAGCGATCCGAATGTAGTCGTCGGTGACCTCGTCGACCTCCGACGGTGGCGCGTCCCTGTTCATCTCGATGTTGCGCATATCGCTGCGGACCATGGGCCTCACGTAGTCGCGCAGGGCCTGGTCCGACTGCTTGGCAGCGCGCGCCTGGCAGATATAGGACCCGATGCTCAGTGCCAGGAGATCCGTCGACGGCCTGATGCCCGCGGCTTTCAACCCGTCCAGATATGCCCGCTGCTGGACCGTCACCGTCAGCCGCTCATTCGACTGCGCGCCCTCGCCGAGCAATCTCGGACCGCTCCCCTGCGCTTGGGCGCGGGACTGCGTCGAAGACGGCGGCGACACCGACATGGTCGGCAACATGCCGTCGCCGGAGGTACAACCGGTAAGCAGCGCCGTGACGGGGGCGACCAGGGACGTCGCTACGGCGACGCTTTTCGGCCACCTCGGCCGACGCCGAACCGTGTGCTGCACAACTCCAAGGTACCGGCGCTACAGAGTCACTGGATCGTGGTGACGAGTTCGCCGGACATCGCAGCCAGCTGTGGCCCCCACGTTCCCCAGTCGTGCTGGCCGCTGGGCGGGAAGTCGAAGTGCCCGTTGTGGCCGCCCACAGTCCGGTAGTGCTGATAGAACGAGCGGTTGCTGCCTTGCGCCTGGTCGCAGTATCCGATCATGGCCGCGGGGTCGCTGCAGCCGAGGGTGGTCGGGCTGAACACCCACAGCCTGGTGTTGTTGTCTGCCAGCAGCTGAACGTGCACATCGGGGTCGTGCCACTTCCACCGCCCGAGCTGTGGCAAACCCCACATGTTGCGGATGTCGACTCCGCCGAACTGCGCGAGCCCATCGCTGATGGCGCCGTTCATGTACGTGTTCGACGGGGTCAGGAAACCCGACAGCGAGCCCGCGTAGCGGTAGCGGTCGGGATGGAACGCCGCCATCGTCAAGGCTGCCGTGCCGCCCTGGGCGGCACCGACGATGCCGTGGCCGCCGGGCGCCAGACCCTTGTTGGCGGCCAGCCAGCCGGGCAGCTCGTCGGCGAGGAAGGTCTCCCACTGCTTGCTGCCGTCCTGCTCCCAGTTGGTGTACATGCTCCATGCGCCACCGGCCGGTGCGGCAACCGAGATGCCCTTGCCTGCGAGCGTGTTGAACGCGCCTGCGCCCACCCAGTTGCTCACGTCGGGGGCCGCGTTGAATGCATCCAGAAGGACCACGGCATGCGGGCCACCGCCCTGGAAGGCCACCGGGATGTCACGACCCATGGCCGCCGACGGCACCATCAGCATCTCGACGCCGTCCGCGTGGGCGACCGGCCCCACGGCCGACATCAGGGCCGCCGCCAGCACCACCGACCAGAACGCTCGAATCATTCCGCCCATCTACCCACCCTCACCTTCGGCTGTCCCCGGCGCTTTGCAGTGAACCACATCACCACGCCGTGCGGGAACGACTGACGGCGGCGACCCCGAAGGATCACCGCCGCCAGACCTTATATCTGTTACCGGAGTGGCTTAGCCGCCCACCGTCGCCGACGCCGTATCCGTCTCCGCTGACTCAGCGGTGGCAATCGGGATCGACGGCTGCGGAGTCGCCCCGAGCACCCGCTGGATGTCGGGCTTCATCTGCTGCACCTGCGCGCCCCAGTAGCCCCAGTCGTGGGTGCCGTTGGACGGGAAGTTGAACACGCCGTTCTTACCGCCCGCGGCGATGTACTGCTCCTGGAACGTCTTGTTCGTGCGGAGGGTGAAGCCCTCCAGGAACTTGGCGTTGAAGTTGTCGCCGACGACGCCGGCGCCCGTACCGATGTCGGCAGGCTTGCCGTTGCCGCAGTAAACCCAGATGCGGGTGCCGTTGGCGACCAGCTTGCTGATGTTGACCATCGGGTCGTTGCGCTTCCAGGCCGGGTCACTCGAGTCGCCCCACATGTCCTTGGCCTTGTAGCCGCCCGCGTCACCCATCGACGTGCCGACCAGCATCGGCCACCAGCCCTCGGAGAGGTTCAGGAAGCCCGACAGCGAAGCCGCGTACTGGAACTGCTGGGGGTAGTAGATCGACAGCGTGAGCGAGGCCGAACCGGCCATCGACAGACCCACCGCAGCGTTGCGGTTCGGGTCCACGCCCTTGTTGGCCGCCAGGTAGGCAGGCAGTTCCTGGGTCAGGAAGGTCTCCCACTTGTAGGTGGAGCAACCCGCCTTACCGCACGCCGGTGCATACCAGTCGCTGTAGAAGCTGGACTGGCCGCCGACAGGCATGATCGTGGCCAGGCCGGAGTCGACGTACCACTCGAACGCCGCGGTGTTGATGTCCCAGCCGTTGAAGTCGTCCTGTGCACGGAGGCCGTCGAGCAGATAGACGCCCGGTGCGCCTGCGCCGCCGTTCTGGAACTGAACCTTGATGTCACGTCCCATTCCCGCGGACGGAACCATCAGATATTCGACCGGCAGACCCGGCTTGGAGAACGCTCCCGCAGTCGCCGAGCCTCCGACGGCGCTGACGAGGCCGGGCAGCACGGCGGCTGCAAGAGCCGCGACCGTGAGCCGGCGCGGCAGCGCTTTCGCCGCGCCACGGAGCTTGCCAACGAACTTCATGCTTCATCAATCCCATCTGTCGTATGCCGCACCCGAGAATCGAGACCCACTCGGCACGGATGCCCGTGTAGTCAACCACACCTTGGTGTGATATCTCTTCTCAGCTTCTGTCGTCGCTGGTCACCGCACTCCGCCGTGGAGTGTGGTGACCAGGGCTTATCGCCCCGACGGGGCGTCGCGTTACCAAAGCAGAAGAGACAGGCCGCCGACAAATCGCTGAGGTCAAGGACCGGTTGCAGGCATTCCGGTGTAGGCGGGGACCTTCGGCGCCGGGATAGCCAGACCACACCGGATGAGGTCGTACATCGGCACGCGATCGATCCGGTATTTGGTGAGTTCGTGGGCGTGCACCAGATTTGTCAGGAATCGTCGCAGTCCCACCGGGCTACGGATCGACGTGAGCATGGATTCGGTGGCCGGGCACTTCAACGCCGCCTCGGCCTGGGCGATCCATTCCTGGTCGAGGTACGGCGGAATGTACGGCGGCTCTTTGAAAAACGGTCCCTCGGCGACGGCCCAGTCCGGAAAGAGGTTCTTGTCGTGGCCGATGCGACCGTCTTCCAGACGCGCGGTGTGAGCTGCGAGCGGATTGGCGAGCCCGATCTGGTCAATCACCCGAACGTCGAGACCCACATTCATGCCGAGCATGCCGAGGTTGGTGAAAAACACTGTGTGGGGCCCGATGTAGGCCTTACGCACCTCGGGCGGCATGCCGGGCGGCGGCGGTTTCGCGGGTACGACATCCCATTGGTCGAAGTTGCCCGCCGGCAGCAGCAGTGCGCCGTCGGGCGTGTTGTTGAGCGCGACCAGCACGGCGCGCATCCGGGGGTAGTCCAGATAGTCCGCGGCGGTCAGTGGGTGCGCGTGGCCGGTGGCCTGCGAGTAGAACCGTCGCTCGTCGACGATGCCGGTGTAGGTGACCCGGGTGGCGTCGGGACCCATCCCAGGCGCGTTGGCCGCCCACAGCGACCAGCCGACGACGGCGAGCCACAACACCGAGGTGATGCCCGCGAGCTGGTATCCGGCACTGCGGCTGAGCTTTTCGCCATCGGGTAGCAGCACGGGTATCACCGCGACGGGCGCGAGCAGGCAGAACATCGGCGTCAGCAGGACTCTGCCGTGCATGAAGTCGCCGCCCTGCCGGATCCAGTAGAAGCCCTGCAGGAGTCCACTGAAGACCATGAACATCACCGCCGCGGCCGGACTCTGCACCATGCGCGCGAGCCTGCTGTAACCGTAGGGCGTGGGCCGCTGGATCCACCACGGGCGGCCGCGGGTGACCAGCAGGACAACCGCCAGCACTGTCAGCAACAGCGCCGGCAGCCACAACAGGTAGGGCTCATCGAAGTTCGCAAGGTAAACCCATCCGTGCCCCCACTTGTCGCCAGATGCGTCCTTCGCTAAAGCCGTTTGGGGAAACAGCAATCCGTAGTAACCCATCCGGAAGATCTGATACGCAACAGGAAGAAGTCCGCCTGCGACGACGATCAGCACCCGACGTCGCCATCCGCGCGCCGCGATCAGCATCATGATCAACGCCAGCCCGCCGATAAGGGCGAGTTCCGGGCGAACCAGCACGGAGAGGCCTGCCACGAAGGCGAGCGCGCCGTCGAAGAGCGAGCTGACCGCGTTGGGCTGCGATGTGTCGTGGTAGGTGCGCAATGCCTGAGACCAGCAGACCATCATCCACCATAAGAGGCCGAGATAGGCCAGCACCAAACCGTTTTCGAGTCCAGAGGTGGCGAAGTCGCGGGCGGGCGGCACCGCCATGTAAACCAGTACGCCCGCGGGCAGCAGCAGCGCCCGGCGGCCCTGCAGGCTCGGCGCGTACAGACGCCCGGCGCCGAGCATCAGGAAGACGACACCTGCGACGCTGAGCACCAACGCCAGCCACAGCGCTACGTACTCGAGCTGGACCGGACCACCGATCAGGCCGCCGAGGTAGTTCAGGTATGTCCACAGCGTCGATGTGTTCGACTCGACGCGCTCCCCCTTGTTGAACACGGGGCCGTTGCCCGCCAGCAGGTTTCGCACGGTGCGCAACACGATGAGGCCGTCGTCGGCGATCCACCGGCGCTGCCAGGCTCCCCAGCTGAACAATGCGGCTGCGACGATCACGCTCAGCCACAGGCTGACTCGGGTGGTGATGTCGTAGGGAAACGCGGACCCGCGCCTAGCCCAGGAGAACGGCGGCACCGATGGTTCCGATCCACGCGATGGCCAGAAGCTGAAGCACCCGGTCCTTCAACGCGATCTCCTCCGGTTCGCCGGCCAGCCCGCTGTCGACGTCGACGGCGTAGCGCAGGATCGCGATCGTGAACGGGATCATCGTGATCGCATACCAGGATGCATTGGTTCCGTCGCGCTCGAAGGCCCACAACCCGTAGCAGACCACCATCGCGGTGGCCGACAACGTCCAGACGAACCTGAGATAGGTCGAGGTGTAGCTCTCGAGCGACTTGCGGATCTTCGCCCCTGTCTTCTCGGAGAGTTGCAGCTCGGCATAGCGCTTGCCGGCAACCATGAACAACGAGCCGAAGGTCATCACCAACAGGAACCATTGCGATAGCGGGATATTCGCCGCGACACCGCCTGCGATCGCCCTGATCAGATAGGCCGAGGAGACGATGCAGATATCCAGCACCGCCTGGTGTTTGAGGCCGAAGCAGTACGCAAGCTGCATGACGATGTACACACCGATGACACCGGCCAGGTTCGGCGTCGCGAGAAATGACACCGCCAGCGCGGCCGCGGCGAGCACGACGGCGGTGCAGTACGCCAGCCACTCCGGTACGACGCCTGCCGCGATCGGCCGGAATCGTTTGGTCGGATGTGCGCGGTCGGCCTCGACGTCGCGGGCGTCGTTGACGAGATAGATGGACGACGCGGCGAGGGAGAACGCGACGAACGCGATGGAGACCTTGACTGCCACCTCGCGCCAGTCGTAGGACACGTCGCTGCCGAGTGCCGCGACGGGGGCGATCAGCACAAGCAGGTTCTTCACCCACTGGCGCGGCCTGGCCGCCTTGATCAAGCCGGTGACGACATTGCGGGGTGAGCCCTTGACCGGTGCCGGTTGTTCACTCATCTGCGCCGCCCTGGATGCACTGCTTTCACTTGAGATGCTCATGAGTCTCCTTTGGCCCGATCCGCCGCAGTCTGGTCGGCTCGACCGACGTGATGAAATCCACCGTCTTCGCGACGGCCGCGCCGACCGCAACGCCGGTGATCACGTCACTGGGGTAGTGCACACCGAGAACCAAGCGCGACAACGCCATTGTCGGTACGAGCACGGCAGGCAACGGCAGACCGCTCGCCCGTGCCATCAGGATCGAGGCTGCGGTGGTGGAGGTGGCGTGCGCGGACGGGAAGCTGAGCCGGCTCGGCGTGCCGACGTTGACGACGACGCTCGGGTGGTGGGGGCGTTCCCGCCGCACCAGCCGCTTGATGATGACGGCGGCCGCGTGCGCTGCGAAGGCGCCGAACCCGGCGGCAAGCCAAGCGCGCCGCTTCTTTGGTTGCAGCAGTGCGCCGAGCGTCGAGACGACCAGCCACCCGATGCTGTGCTCACCGAAGTGCGACAGGGCGCGCGCACCCACGAGCACGCCGGGCCGATCGGCCAGCGTGGACTGCACGGCCACCAACGCGGCTTCCTCGCCGCGCTGGGCCCGCGCGCAAAGCTCTGGGGAGGTCTCATCCATGCGCAGGAGTTTCTAGAAATACGGTCTCCCACTGTTGGACACCGGACAGCATGGGCAGCGCATCGCGGTAGGTCTTGCGCAGCTCGTCGAAGCGCCGCAGCAGCTTACGTTGACGGTGCAGGGACGCCCGCAGCAGCGCGACCATCTTGGCCCGGTCGCGCTGCCGGTACACCACGCCCCGACTGTCGGCGGTGCTGACCGTGACTCCATCGACAGCGCACAGCAGGAACCATCGCGAGTCCTGGGTGGGCACGTTCAACTGCGGACGCTCGTGATGCGCCGGGTCCGCCTTGGTGAGGTTGTGCAGCACCCCGCGAAGGAGTCGAATCGCCTTGCCTGGCACCGTTTTCGGCTCCCCGACGCTGCCCACCATGCCAGAGGGCGGCGGCAGTTGCGCCGCCGAGGGGACAATCACCGCGTCGGGGTAGTCGCGACGAAGGCGGTGCACCTCCGGAAGGGCCGTCTCCAGGATGGCGAAGATGTGCTCAGGACCGGCGAGGAAGTCGTCCATGGCCTTGTTCTGAATGGCGACTGTCGAATACTCAAGACACAACAGGTGTTTCAGCGTGGCCTTCAGATGGCTGCGAACCAGGCCACGAACGTCACCGTCCCAGTGCAGAGCCGCGACCACCAACCGATTCCGCAGGTGGAAGTAGGCCTGCCAGTCGATCGCGTCGTCCTTGTCGCTCCACGCCATGTGCCAGATCGCGGTGCCCGGCATCGTGACGGTGGGATAGCCGTGCTCGGCGGCCCGCAGCCCGTAGTCGGCGTCGTCCCACTTGATGAAGAGTGGCAACGGCTGGCCGAGCTCGTCGGCGACGGTGCGCGGGATCATGCACATCCACCAGCCGTTGTAGTCGACATCGATGCGGCGGTGCAGCAGCTTGCTGTCGGAGTACCGGTCATTCAACGGATTTCGAGCGAAGTCGTGGTCGTACTTGGTGTGCGGCGCATTGGTCCACATGAAGTCGTGCCTGCCGACGACCTCGCCCATCACGTGCAGGTGTGACGGGTCCTGCAGGTTGAGCATCTGACCGCCCACCAACATCGGCGTCTTGGCGAACCGGTTCATCGCCAGCGCCCGAAGGATTGAGTCCGGCTCGACGCGGATGTCGTCGTCCATAAAAAGGATCTGTTGACAGTCGGTGTTCTTCAGCGCTTCGTACATGACGCGGCTGTATCCGCCGGAGCCGCCGAGGTTGGGCTGGTCGTGGATGGACAGCCGGGTGCCGAGCGGTGCGGCCGCCTCGGCGAAGTCGGGGTGGTCGCGCAGCTTCTTAGTGCCCTGGTCGGGCACGATGACCGCCCCGATGACGCTGTCCACCAGCGGGTCCGAGGTCAACGCCCGCAGCGTGTGGACACAGTCGTCCGGCCTGTTGAACGTCGGCATGCCCACCGCGATGTTCGCCGTGCCCGGCGCGGGCACCGGTGCATGCCAGCCGGCGTTCTGCAGGGTGACCGCGCTGTCGGTGGTGATGTCGAACCAGATCCAGCCGCCGTCCTCGAACGGCTCGAGGCCGATCTCGAACTCGACCACCTGCGGCTCGTCACCGTCATATTGAAACGGCCTGCCCTCCACGAAGATCCGGGCGCCAGTGGCCTTGCTCCTGTACACGTCGACTCGCCCCGTGCCGGTCAGCTCCGCACGCAGCACCACCGACCGCAGCGTCGACCAGCGACGCCAGTAGCTTGCGGGAAACGCGTTGAAGTACGTCGAGAACGACACTTCCGACTCGGCACCGATCTGCAATGTCGTGCGGGTCACGGAGTGGGCGCGCCTGGCGTTGGTGTTCGACTCTTCGATGTAGAGCTTGCGAACGTCGAGGGGTTCGCCCGGGCGAGGCAGGATGATGCGGGCAAGCGGGCTGACCGCAGTGCCTGTCATGCGGTGACCTCGCAACCTTCGCAAGCTTCGCTCACGCGGTGACCTCGCAGGCTCCGCCACCGCATGCGGTGCCGATGATTCGCTCGCAAGCTTCGCTCATTCCTCGTCGCTTTCGTGGAGCGGTTCACCGTCGCGCAGGTGCGGAGCCAGGATGTTGTCGTACATGTTCAGCGCGCTGGCGATCGCCATGTGCATGTCGAGGTACTGGTAGGTGCCGAGCCGGCCGCCGAACAAGACCTTCGCGTTGGCGGTTTCGGCCTTGGCCCTTGTGCGGTAGTCGGCTAGCAGCGCGCGGTCGCTTTCGGTGTTGATCGGGTAGTACGGCTCGTCGTCGTCATCCGCGAAGCGCGAGTACTCCCGCATGATCACCGTCTTGTCGGTCGGGTATTCCCGCTCGGGATGGAAGTGCCTGAACTCGTGGATTCGGGTGTAAGCCACATCCTCGTCGTTGTAGTTCATCACCGGCGTGCCCTGGAAGTCACCGGTGGGCAGCACCTCGACCTCGAAATCAAGTGTGCGCCAACCGAGTCGGCCCTCTGCGTAGTCGAAGTAGCGATCCAGCGGGCCG
The DNA here is from genome assembly GCA_963715215.1 of uncultured Actinomycetota bacterium. GTDB lineage: Bacteria > Actinomycetota > Actinomycetes > Mycobacteriales > Mycobacteriaceae > Mycobacterium. The sequence goes on along the minus strand of CAVQRJ010000011.1, from coordinate 191,055 downwards.
GTGTAGACCACAGGAGCGTCCGGGCTCTCGGCACGTAACGCGTCCCGCACGTCGAACCAGTCGGTGTCCAGCCGCACCTCGATGCGGTCGTCGGCCACCATGTTCTTCAGCCAAGCGGTGTACCCGTCGACCGGCAGGCCTTCGTACGTGTCGTTGAAATAGCGGTTGTTGAACGTGTAGCGCACCGGCAGCCGGGTGATGTTGCTCGCGGGCAGTTCCTTGGGGTCGGTCTGCCACTGCTTGGCGGTGTAGTGCTTGACAAACGCTTCGTAGAGCGGCCGCCCGATCAGCGAGATGGCCTTTTCCTCGAGGTTCTGCGCATCGGCGGTGGCGATCTCGGCGGCCTGTTCGTTGATCAGCTGCCGCGCTTCGTCAGGGGTGAAGTACTTGCCGAAGAACTGCGACACCAGGCCGAGTCCCATCGGAAACTGGTAGGCCTGCCCGTTGTGCATCGCGAATACACGGTGCTGATACCCGGTGAACTCGGTGAACTGCCGCACGTAGTCCCACACCCTCTTATTGGAGGTGTGGAACAGGTGCGCCCCGTACTTGTGCACCTCGATGCCCGTCTGCGGCTCAGGCTCCGAGTACGCGTTTCCGCCTATGTGCGGGCGCCGGTCCAGCACCAGGACTCGCTTGCCCAGCTGGGTCGCCACGCGCTCGGCAATCGTCAGACCGAAGAATCCGGAACCGACGACAAAGAGGTCGTAACGGTCGGAGGGCAGGAGCGAAGCGACCCGGGAATCAGGCGAAGTCATCGGCAGCCAGGGTATCCGACCACGCTCCGCCGACCCGAATCCAATACCTGCTCAAGGTCGCGATTCGCTCACAATTCCATCTCGTCACTCCAGTAACACCAGTCACGTCCGTACCATCGTTCACATACCACCCAGCAACACGTAGTCCACATATTGAGGAGACCTCCCGTGCCAAACCGACGTCGACGCAGGCTCTCGACAGCCACGAGCGCAGTCGCCGCCCTGGCCGTCGTGAGTCCGTTTGCAATTTCCGCGATAACCGATTTGACCAAGCCCGCGCCACAACCCCGCGAGTTCCGCTCGGCCGCCTTGATCACCGACCTGCCCAATGAGCTCATGTCGGCGCTGTCGCAGGGGTTGTCGCAGTTCGGCATCAACCTGCCGCCGCTGCCGACCAGCATTCTCACGGGCGACTCGGCAGGTATGCCGACGACGTTGACCGCTCCTGGCAGCCTCGCGTCGTCGGGCCTGACGCCGGGCTTGGGCACCGCGCCCGCCCTCACACCGGGCCTTGGCACCACTTCGGCCCTACCCGCCGTGACGACCCCTGCTCTCGGCGCAACTGACCCGGCGCTTGCAACCGCACCAGCCCTCAACGATGCCTCGCTAGCCAATCCCGCGCTGACCAGCCCGGCCCCTTCGCCGGGCGGCCCCGCGGGCTTGCCGGGCCTGGCGGGTGGTGCCACGGCAGCGGCCAACCCGGCTCTCAACCCGACGCTGACCAGTCCGACGGGGGCGATTCCCGGCGGTCTGACGACGCCGCCGGTGACCGGCCTTGACCCGGCACTGGCGACGGCGCCGATCTCGAACGCCGCGGGCCTGCCCGCACCGGGCGAGGTGCCGATCTCGGCGCCGATCGGCCTCGAACCCGGGGCCGGGACCTACCCGATCCTCGGCGGAGACCCTGGGCTCGGCTTGGGAAGTTCGATGCCGGCGGCGACCAGCGGTGGCGGTGGCCTGCTCGGCGATCTCAGCAGCGCGGCCCAGCAATTGGGCGCCGGCCAGGCGATCGATCTGCTCAAGGGCGTGGTGATGCCGATGATCACGTCGGCGATGAAGCCCGCCGCGGCGGCACCGGCGCCGCCGCCACCCGTACCTGCGCCCCCTATCCCTGCCGCCGACGGTTAGACCTGCCCCCAAACGGCGCCGCAGAGCCAAGTGGCGGGCTCTGCGGCGCCGTTGCATGACACGAGTGCGCATCGATGTGCAGTTTGGCCGTGTCGAAACACTGGTAACAACTGACACATACGTAACATCGGTCCGTGCCGTCCCGCTTTGGTCGTTCTGCTCCTCGCGTGCGCAGACACCCGATGCTGTTCACCGCGATCGCGGGCACCGTGGTGATGCTGCCGTGGGCGCTTCCGAGCACACCGTTCGACGAAGACCGCCGCCCGCTGGCCGAGCAGACCCAGCTGGCTCAGCAGCCGCTGACCGGCCTCGGCGGCGGCGAGACCATCCGCGAAGTCCACCAGGAAACGCCGTTTTCCCTCGTCGCGCTCACCGCGGCCGACCTGAGCGGAACGTCGGCGCGGGTGCGGGCCAAAAAGCCCGACGGATCGTGGGGGCCGTGGTACGAAGCCGAGAACCTCGACGGCGTCGACGACTCATCGCCGGCCCCGCGAGGGACCGACCCGGTCTTCGTCGGCCTCACCACCACCGTGCAGATCGCAGTGACCCGCCCGGGCGGTGCCACCGCATCGCCGTCGCAAGAACCGGTTGAAGCGGAAACCGCCGGCCCGGAGCTCGGCTACATCCCCGCCAACACCAACCAGCCGTTCGGGCAAACCGTCAACGCGGTGCTGATCAGCCCGCCGCAGGCGCCGATCGGCGACCTACCGCTGCCGAACGCCGTGACACCACCGGGTCAACCACCCAACATCATCACCCGCGCGCAGTGGGGCGCCGACGAGTCGATGAAGTGCCCCAACACCGTTTACGACGACGGGGTGCGGGCGGGCATCGTGCACCACACCGCGGGGAGCAACGACTACGGGCCGCAGGATTCCGCGGAGATCGTGCGATCGATCTACGCGTATCACACCCGCACGTTGGGGTGGTGCGACATCGCCTACAACGCGCTCGTCGACAAGTACGGACAGGTCTTCGAGGGCCGAGCGGGCGGCATGGACCGGCCCGTCGAGGGCGCGCACACCGGCGGATTCAACAAGAACACCTGGGGCGTGGCGATGCTCGGCAACTTCGATCTCGAGCCACCGACGCCGATCCAGTTGCGCACGGTTGGACGGCTGCTCGGATGGCGTCTGGGCATCGATCGCGTCGATCCGAGGGGCACAGTCGTTTTGGCGTCCGAAGGCGGTTCGTTCACCCACTTCCCCACGGGGGCAACACCGACGCTGCCGTCGATATTCACCCACCGCGACGTCGGCAACACGGACTGTCCTGGCAACGCGGCGTACGCTGTGATGGACCAGATCCGGGATATCGCAGCACGTTTCAGCGAACCGCCCGCTCCGCCTACCCTCAAAGACCTCCTTCGCGGCGGCGCGATCCTCGCCAAGTGGGAGTCGATGGGAGGCGACAACAGCCCGCTCGGCGCCCCGAGATCCCCGGAAGCGGCCGGTGAAGGGAGTACCCGCTACGCCACCTTCGACAAGGGCGCCGTGTACTGGTCGCCGGAGAGCGGGGCCGAACCCGTCACTGGGGCGATCTACGAGGCGTGGGCGTCGCTCGGCTACGAACGCGGCGCGCTTGGCCTTCCAACCAGCGGCGAGATTGCCGAACCGCAGTGGATCGTGCAGAACTTCCAGCACGGAACGCTGAACTTTGACCGCGAAAAGGGTTCGGTGACAAGGGTTATCGACGGCATGCCCGAGGAGCTGCCGCCGCTGTACGACGATGGTCCACCCATTCAGCTCGAACGCATCAAGCCCATCGATCCGAGCTGACGCGGGTAGATTGTCGGGTTACATCCACCAACGTTCCAGCACGCGGGCAAGACCGTCGTCGGTGTTGGGCGCCGTGACCTCGTCCGCCGCCTGGACCGCCTCGGGATGCGCATTGCCCATCGCGACACCGAGACCGGCCCACCGCAGCATTGGGATGTCGTTGGGCATGTCGCCGAAAGCCGCCACGTCCTCGGCGGTGATGTTGTGCGGCCGCGCGACCTCTTCGACGCCGGTTGCCTTGCTGATTCCCAGCGGCACGATTTCGATCAGCCCGTTGTTGGTGGAATAGGTGATATCACCCTGCAGCCCAATGTGTTTGGTTAACTCGGCCGCCATGTCGGAACTGCGCGCACCGGCCCTTCGGATCAGCAGCTTGATCGCCGGTGCGCCGAGCAGATCCTCGATGGACACCTCGGTGTTGTCGGGGTTGAGCCACGCGTGTTCATAGCCCGGTGAGCTGACGAACTGCGGGGTGGCCGCATCGTGCGCGCTTCGCCCCACCCGCTCCACCGCCAGGCCCGCACCGGGGATGGCGCGGGTGGCGATCTCAGCGAGCTCACCCAGTTCGTCGGCCGACAGCGTCCGCGCCGTCACGATGCGGTCGGTGGCCGGATCGTAGATCACCGCACCGTTCGCACACACCGCCATCGGCGCGAACCCGAGCGCGTCGACGACGGGTTGCACCCACCGCGGCGGGCGGCCGGTCGCCAGCACGAATCGAGTGCCCGCGTCCACCGCCGCGCGCACGGCGCTGCGCGTGCGTGGGGTGATGGTCTCGTCGTCGTCGAGCAGCGTGCCGTCCACGTCGCTCGCGATCAGCGCGGGCAGTGTCAGCGTTGTGCCTCTCGCTCCGCGTGCTTGCGGGCGCGCTCAGCCAGCTCGATCTCGTCGAGGAGCTTGGCCTCGGCCATCGTCGGCGCCGAGCCACCCATCCGCCGCGGTACCCAGTACGCCCCTTCGGGATGTTCGTAGGACAGCTGGACATCGTGCAGCAGCGCCGTCATCGACTCACGCATCGCAGCGTCGGTATTCTCGGCGGTCTCCTCGGGCGGCAGCGGTGTGCCGACCTTTACCGTGATCGGGATCTTCGCGCGGCCCAACGTGCGGGGATGGTCCTTGGTCCATCGCCGGTGCGCGCCCCAGACGATCAGCGGGATGATCGGCAACCCGGCCTCGACGGTCATGCGGGCCGCCCCAGTCTTGAACTCCTTCAGTTCGAAGCTGCGGCTGATGGTGGCCTCCGGGTACACGGCGACCAACTCGCCTGCCCGCAGCCGCTCCACTGCGACCGCGTACGCGCCCGCCCCCGCCCCGCGGTCGACCGGGATCGCGCCGGTGCGCTTGATCAGGAAGTTGACGATCTTCACGTCCGCCATCTCCTGCTTAATCATGAAGCGCAGTCGCCGGTGCGCTTTGTAGGCGGCCAGCGCGGCGGGCATCCAGTCCAGGTAGCTGGTGTGGTTGATCGCGACGACCGCTCCCCCGCGGTCGGGGATATTCCCGAGACCGAGATAGGTGATGCGGGTCCCCGATACGGCAACGCCTGCCGTGCAGGCGATCTCCAGCGTGCGGAAGACCGGTTCCATCTCTAGCCCGACGCTCCCGCCGGATCGCCGCGCTTCTCACGGCGGGCCGCCTTCGCTTGGGCTTTCCGGCTGGCCTCTTCGGTATCCATCCGGTTCGCCTCGGCCATCGACGGGGCGCCCCCACCGAGCCGGCGGGGCACCCAGAACTCTCCGGGTGGATGCGGACCATATTCGTCTTGCACTTTCTCCAACAGGTGTTGCATGCGTGAATGCAACAGGGCGGTCAACTCAGTCGCGGGCAGCGTCGGCATGATCGGTTCGCCGACGGCCACCGATATCGGCACCTTGGGCCGCCACATGTTCTTCGGATGGTCCTTGGTCCAGACCCGCTGTGCGCCCCACACGATGTGCGGCACGATCGGTACGTCACAGGCGATCGCCATGCGCGCCGCGCCGGACTTGCATTCCTTGATCTCGAAGCTGCGGCTGATGGTGGCCTCCGGGTAGACGCCGACCAGCTCGCCCTCCTTGAGCTTCGTACAGGCCTGCTGGAACGACTCGGAACCGTCGGAGCGATCGACTTCGATGTGGCGCAGGCTGCGCATGACCGGGCCGGTGATCTTGTGGTCGAAGACTTCCTTCTTGGCCATGAATCGCACCTTGCGGCCCCGCTTCTGCTTGTAGGCGGGCAGCCCGGCGAAGGTGAAGTCGAAATAGCTGGTGTGGTTGATCGCGACAACCGCCCCGCCGGTGACAGGCAGGTTCTCCACGCCTGTGACCGTGAACTTCAACCCCTGACACCACCAGAGCAGGCGGGCGAGTTGGATGACAGTCCCGTATACCGGTTCCACACCTGGCAGCCTAGCGTCGTGACGTTCCCAACCGAACCCGTGACGATGCCGGCGGAAGTCACAGCGATCGCCGCAGGTCGATCGGTGCGCGCGGTGTGGGTCAACGAACTCGGCGGCGTGACGTTCTCGGTCGCCGACGGCGCCGAGTACGTGAAGGTCTACCCGGACGAGCATGCGAACCTTCTGGTCGCTGAAGCGCAGCGGCTGACCTGGGCACGGCGCTTCGTGACGGTGCCCGAGGTGCTGAACTCCGGACCGGGCTGGCTGCACACCGTGGGACTGCCTGCACGCTCGGCCGTGGATCGGCGCTGGACCGACCAGCCTCGAATCGCCGCGAACGCCATCGGGTTCGGACTGAGGCACCTGCACGACAGCCTGCCGGTCGCGGACTGTCCGTTCGGTCGCCCGTCGTGGGTGTCCGCCGACGCACCGCCTGCCGACCGGCTCGTCGTGTGTCATGGCGATGCCTGCGCGCCGAACACATTGATGGCCGACGACGGCACGTTCAGCGGCCACGTAGACCTCGCCGAACTCGGTGTGGCCGACCGGTGGGCCGACCTGGCGATCGCGTCGATGTCACTCGATTGGAATTACCCCACCGGTGGCCCCGACGGATTTCAGGCCGTGCTGCTCGACGCCTACGGCGTGACGGCCGACACCGAGCGCATCGCGTACTACCGCCGCAGCTGGGACTAAACTCAGGCGAACCCCGACACTTCAGGAGAGGTAATACGTGCAGGTCACCAGCGTCGGCCACGCCGGTTTCCGGATCGACACGCAGGCCGGGAGCATCCTGTGCGACCCCTGGGTGAACCCGGCGTACTTCGCATCGTGGTTCCCGTTCCCCGACAACAGCAGGCTGGATTGGGATGCGCTCGGCGACTGCGACTACCTATACGTCTCGCATCTGCACAAGGACCACTTCGATCCGCAGCACCTGCTCGCGCACGTCAACAAGGACGCCGTCGTGCTGCTGCCCGACTATCCGGTGCCCGATCTGCAGCGCGAGCTGGAAAAGCTTGGCTTCCACCGCTTTTTCGAGACCACGGACTCCGTCAAGCACACCGTCAGCGGTCCGAAGGGCGATCTCGACGTGATGATCATCGCGTTGCGCGCCCCCGCCGACGGCCCGATCGGCGATTCCGGTCTTATCGTCGACGACGGTGAAACGGTGGCGTTCAACATGAACGACGCCCGGCCCGTCGATCTCGATGTGGTGCATGCCGACTTCGGTCAGGTGGACGTGCACATGCTGCAGTACTCGGGTGCGATCTGGTACCCGATGGTCTACGACATGCCCGCGCGGGCCAAGGAGGCCTTCGGCACGCAGAAGCGGCAACGCCAGATGGATCGTTGCCGCCAGTACATCAGCCAGGTCGGCGCGACCTGGGTGGTGCCGTCGGCCGGCCCGCCGTGCTTCCTTGATCCCGAACTGCGCGACCTCAACGACGACCAAGACGATCCGGCCAACATCTTCCCCGACCAGATGGTCTTCCTCGACCAGATGCGCACCCACGGCCACGACGGCGGCGTGCTGCTGATCCCCGGCTCGACCGCCGATTTTGCTGGCTCACAGCTCAATTCGGTGACACATCCGCTGCCCGAGGACGAGGTGCAGGCCATCTTCACCAGCGGCAAGGCAGACTACATCGCCGAATACGCCGAACGGATGGCGCCGGTGCTCGCGGCCGAGAAGGCGCGCTGGGCGCCGGCAGAGGGTGAATCGCTGCTGGAACCGCTGCGCACGAGGTTCGAGCCGATCATGGCCCAGAGCGACCAGATCTGCGACGGCATCGGCTATCCCGTCGAACTGCGGCTAGGGCACGGAGACCGACCGGAAACAATAGTGCTGGACTTTCCGAAACGGGCTGTGCGCGAACCCATTCCAGACGAGAAGTTCCGCTACGGGTTCGCGATTGCAGCCGAGCTGGTGCGGACGGTGCTGCGCGACGAGGAGCCCGACTGGGTGAACACGATCTTCTTGTCCACCCGTTTCAAGGCCTGGCGGGTCGGCGGTTACAACGAGTACCTGTACACGTTCTTCAAGTGTCTGACCGACGAACGAATCGCGTATGCGGACGGCTGGTTCGCCGAGGCGCACGACGACTCGGCTTCGATCGAGCTCGACGGCTACCGGTTACAGCGCCGCTGCCCGCACCTCAAGGCCGACCTGTCGAAGTTCGGTGTGGTGGAGGGCTCGACGCTGACGTGCAACCTGCATGGCTGGCAATGGAATCTGGACAACGGCCGGTGCCTGACGTCCAAGGGCCACGAATTGCGGTGCGCACGTGAGGAGCAGGACAGCCTGGGCGAGCGAATATGAGCGCGGTACCTCAGCCGTCCTACGACGACGGGTTGGTCCTGCTCGACCGGGAGGCGCTCACATTGCGGCGCTACCACTTCCCGTCGGGCACGTCGAAGATCATTCCGCTGCGGGCGATCCGCGGCTACAAGGCCGAGCCGCTCGGATTGTTCATCCAGCGCTTCCGCATCTGGGGCAGCTCGGATCTGCGCCGCTGGCTGCCGTTGGATGTGTGGCGGCCGATCAAGTCCACGCTGGTGACGCTCGACGTAGCCGGAGCCAAACCAAGGCCGGCGTTCACGCCGCAGAGGCCAACGGAGTTCCTGGCCAAGCTCGACGAGCTGCTCGGATCACGCTAACGCGGCTCCAGGACTTCCGTTCCGACGTAGGGCACGAGCGCCGCGGGCACCCGCACGCTGCCGTCGGGCTGCTGGTGGTTCTCCAGGATCGCGACCAGCCATCGGGTGGTGGCCAGTGTTCCGTTCAGCGTTGCCGCAGTCTGCGGTTTGCCGTTCTCGTCGCGGTAGCGGATCGCAAGCCTACGCGCCTGGAAGGTCGTGCAGTTCGACGTCGACGTCAGCTCACGATATGTCTGTTGGCTCGGGATCCACGCCTCGCAGTCGTACTTGCGTGCTGCGGATGCACCCAAATCCCCTGCGGCGACGTCGATCACGCGGTAGGGCACCTCGATCTTCGCGAGCAACTGGCGTTCCCAGCCCAGCAGGCGGTCGTGTTCGCCCTCGGCCTCGTCCGGCCTGCAGTAGACGAAGCCCTCGACCTTGTCGAACTGGTGCACACGGATGATGCCGCGGGTGTCCTTGCCGTGGCTGCCCGCCTCGCGGCGGAAGCACGACGACCAACCGGCATAGCGCAGCGGGCCCGCGGACAGGTCGAGAATCTCGTCGGAGTGATAGCCGGCCAGCGGTACCTCGGATGTGCCGACGAGGTAGAGGTCGTCGGCCTCGAGTCGGTACACCTCCTCGCTGTGCGCGCCGAGAAACCCGGTGCCCTCCATGATCTCGGGCCGGACCAGCACCGGCGGGATAACGAGCGTGAACCCGTTATCGGTCGCGAGGCGCACCGCGAGTTGCATGACGCCCAGTTGCAGTAGCGCGCCATACCCGGTGAGGAAGTAGAACCGCGCGCCCGAAACTTTCGCACCGCGCTCCAGGTCGAAGATTCCCAACGACTCGCCAAGGGCCACATGGTCTTTCGGATCCGTGATGGCAGGAGGTTCGCCGACAGTGTCGAGGAGCCTGAAGTCGTCCTCGCCACCGGAGGGGACGCCGTCGATGATGACGTTGCCGATCGCCATGTGGGCTGCGATGAACGCCTTCTCGGCGTCCGCCTGCTCGGCCTCGGCGGCCTTGACCTTCTCGGCCAACTCCTTGGCTTGTTGCAGCAGGGCCGGTCGCTCCTCCTTGGACGCGGCGCCCACCTTCTTGCTGGCGGCCCTCTGTTCCGCGCGCAGGTTATCGGCGCCCGACACCGCGGCGCGACGGGCCGCATCGGCCCTCAACAGGGCATCGACGAGGCCGGAATCCTCACCTCGGGCGCGCTGTGACGCCCGCACCACATCCGGGTGTTCGCGCAGTTGCTTGAGGTCGATCACGGCGCAAACCCTACCGCCGTGGGCACAACCACATAACGTTACATCTGCCTCACTTGTCACAGCCCCCGACGCGCCTGTCACAATGGAGCAGATGTTGGATGCACCCGAGCGGGTCGATTTGGCCGCTGACGAGGCAGAACACCACACGCAGAAGGTGACGTGGTGGCGCAGTCTGCACGCCGCATCCACCCGTCGCGCGCTGTTGTTGACCGCGCTCGGCGGCCTCCTGATCGCTGGTGTGCTCACCGCGCTGCCGGGGGGCGAAGGCCCCAACGCGGGCCCCGCAGGCTCGATCACCCTCGGCCTGCGCGGTGCCGAGACGTTCGGCAAGGCCAAGGCCGGCGACTGCCTGAACTGGCCCGAACGCAACCCGGACGCGGCCGAGGTCGTCGGCTGCAAGGACGAACACCGCTTCGAGGTCGCAGAGTCCGTCGACATGCGGACCTTCCCTGGCAGCGAGTACGGCCCGGACGCCGCGCCGCCGTCACCGTCGCGCATCCAGCAGATCAGCCAGGAACAATGCCAGGTGGCGGTGCGCCGCTATCTCGGCGAGCGGTTCGACCCCAACAGCCGGTTCACCGTCAGCATGATGTGGTCGGGCGACAAGGCGTGGAAGCAGTCGGGCGAGCGCCGCATGCTGTGCGGGCTGCAACTGCCCGGCGCCAACAACACTCAGCTGGCGTTCCAGGGCAAGGTCGCCGACGTCGACCAGTCCAAGATCTGGCCCGCAGGCACCTGCCTGGGCATCGACCCGTCCACGAACCAACCGACCGACATCCCGGTCGACTGCGCAGGCCCGCATGCCATGGAGGTGACCGGCGCCGTCAACGTCGCCGAGAAGTTCCCCGCCGGGCTGCCACCCGAGCCCGAGCAGGACGCCTTCATAAAGGATGCGTGCACGCGGATGACCGACGCCTACCTGGCGCCTATTCAGCTGCGCAGCACCACGCTCACGCTGATCTACAGCACCATCTCGCTGCCAAGCTGGTCGGCGGGCAGCCATCAGGTGTCGTGCAGCATAGGCGCCACGCTGGGCAACGGCGGGTGGTCGACGCTGCTCAACAGCGCCAAGGGTCCGTTGCAGATCAATGGCCAGCCACCGATTCCGCCGCCGGACATTCCCCAGGAGCGGCTCAACTTCCCGTCGATCCCGGTGCCCGACACGTCATCGTCGGGAAGGCAGAACAGCAGCCAGAACGGCCGGAGCCAGTCGACCCAGCAGACCCAGTCGACCCAGCAGACCCAGCAGACGCAACAGACCCAGCACGGGCAGCAGAGCCAGAACACGGCACCCCAGACCCCGGCACCCCAGGCCCCGGCACCCCAGGCACCCGGTCCCGGCAACATCTTCCTGAACGGCGCTCCTCCCGGCGAGGCACCGGCGCCCGGTGACGCGCCGCCGCCCGGTGACGCGCCGCCGCCTGCCGAACCCCTGATCCCGCCACCGCCAGGGGCGCCGCCCGCGCCGCTGGATCAGGGCGCACCCGCCCCGGCGCCTCCGCTCCCGCCTGGCCCCGCCCCGGGTCCGCCGCCTGCCGAACCCCTGATCCCGCCACCGCCTGGGGTGTAGTCCAGTGGCCGTGCGGATGAGCCCGCAACGGTTTGACGAGTTGGTGTCGGACGCACTCGATCTGATCCCCTCGGACCTTGCCGCGGCGATCGACAACGTCGTCGTCCTCGTCGAGGACCGCAACCCGGAGGAACCCGATCTGCTTGGCCTCTACCAGGGCATCGCGCTGACCGAGCGCGACTCCTGGTATGCGGGTTCGCTGCCCGACACCATCACGATCTATCGCGATGCCCTGCTCGACATCTGCGAGACCGAGGACGAAGTGGTCGACGAGGTGGCCATCACGGTCATCCACGAGATCGCCCACCACTTCGGCATCGACGACGACCGTTTGCACGAACTCGGCTGGGCGTAGGCACCGAAGAAGCCCGACCAGTCCAGCGCGGCAACCGCGGATCGTCGGCCGATGGTGCTATGAACGGGCCATGGACATCGACTGCCGCGGATGTCGAGCCGGGCTCGACCACTGCCACGGCGCCGTCATCCATCACGCACTGGCCTGGTCGGAATGCACCGAGGAGGGCTGCGTCACGCCCGAGGTCGTGCACGCGTTCGTCATCGACTGCGAGGCGATCGGGTGCGGCTGCGCTCAGCCCATCGGATCGGCCGCCTGGAGGGCATCCTCGACCGGGTGAACCTCGGGCTCGGGATAGAACGGCGGGGCCAGTTCGCCCCAGTGCAGACAGCTCCACCGGCCGTCCGTGATGGGCGTCAGGACAACGGATTCGGCGTTACTCAGGTGATGGTCGAGGGCGAAGCCCGCATCCACCCCGGCCAGCGTCGCCGCGGTCAGCCTGATCGCTGCGCCGTGGCTGACCACGACGACGTCGCCGTGCCACGCGTCGTCGTCGAGGTAGCGCATCCGAAGTTGGGTAATCACCGGCACATAGCGGGCCAGCACTTCGCGACCGCTCTCACCGCCGGACAGCCGCGCGTCCAGGTCGCCGTTATGCCACCGGTGATACACGGTCTTGAACTCCTCGATGGCGGCATCATCGTTGCGGTCCTCCAGATCGCCGACCTGCGCCTCGTGTATGCCTTCGAGCTCGTGGCGCGGCAGCCCGCGTTCTTCACCGATCTCGGCGGCCGTCTGCGAGGCGCGCAGCGCGATCGAGTGCACGACCATGCCGATCTCATGCGGCCACGCACGCCCGAACGCACGCGCCTGCTCGCGGCCCAGTTCGGTGAGGTGCGCGCCCGGCGGCCGCGTGTCGAGCCGTCGCTCGACATTGCCGAATGACTGGCCGTGACGGACCAGCACCAGCCGTCCGCTCATCGCCCGCCTTCCCGCATCCTGCTCAACCAGCCCGATGTTTCGTCGAGTAGCGGCGGCACCGCCCCTGCGGCCGATCCCGTCGGCCATGACCCCAGATATCGCACATCTGCACAACGACGATGAAGCGCCTTGAGTGCCTCGGCGACCGCATCGTCTTCGATGTGTCCGACGCAGTCGAGAAAGAAGATGTAGGTGCCCAACTCTCTTCGGGTAGGCCGGGATTCGATGCGGGTCAGGTCGATGTCGCGGATCGCGAACTCCGTCATCGCCGAAACCAGCGCACCGGGGACGTTGTCAAGCCTCAACACCACCGACGTGCGGTCCGCACCGGTCCTTTTCGGTGGCGCGGCGGGCGTCCCGACCAGAACGAAGCGGGTCCTGGCGTTGGGTTCGTCGACGACATCGGACGCCAGCGCCGCCAGCCCGTACCGCTGTGCGGCGAGCGCGGTGCTGACCCCTGCGTCGGCACGCCCTTCGGCGACGTCGGTGGCCGCCGCCGCGTTGGAATTGGCCGGCACCAGATGCGCCGCCGGCAAATTGGCGGCCAGCCAGTTGCGCACCTGCGCGCTTGCCACCGGGAACGCGGCGACGGTTTCCACATCCGCCGCTGCGGTGCCGGAACGCACCACGATCGTGAACGCCACGTCGAGGGTGAGCTCCGCGAAGATCTGGAGCTCCGGACCGGTCGCGAGGCTGTCGAGCGTCGGCAGCACCGATCCCTCGATCGAGTTCTCGATCGGCACACACGCGTAGTCGGCATCGCCCGACCGCACGGCTGCCAGCGCTGAAGTGGGGCTGTCGGCGGTCAGCGGTGTCAACCCGTCGGATCCGTCGCTACCGGGGACCATCGCGTTCTCCGACATCCGGATCAGCGCCGCCTCGGTGAACGTCCCTTCCGGTCCGAGGTAGGCGATGCGCGGCACGATTCAACCCTATCGGTTCAGCCCCGGCCGCCCTCTGACGTCGACAGGTGCGTCTTGCACACCGAGTTAGGCTTCGCTAAGTTAGGGTCACCTTATCTAAGGAAGGCGATGCGATGACGGCACCGGCACCGACGACGGCCGAGCGGATCCGCAGCACGTGTGTGCGCGCCGGCGGGGCGATGCTCGCGATCGAGGGTGTCGAGCCGACCGCCAGCGCCGTGCATCACCTGCTCGACGACGGCTCGTTCGCCGTCACCGTCCCCATCGATGGCCCGGTCGCGGCCCCGACCGGTATGCCCGCCGTGCTGGAGATGACCGACTATGCCCCGCTTCCGCTGCGCGAGCCGCTGCGATCGCTGGTGTGGATCCGCGGGCGGGTGCACAGTGTGTCGCAGACGGAGATGCCCGAACTGCTCGACTTCATTGCCGCTGCGGATCCCAATCCCGCACTGCTGCAAGTGAATACGACCGATACCGCAGACGGCGACACCCGGCTGACCCTGCTGCGGCTCGAGGTGGAGTCGGTAGTCGTCGCCGATTCGACCGGCGCGGAGGCCGTCGGTGTCAGCGCGTTGCTTCAGGCGCGGCCCGATCCGTTCTGCGTGATGGAGTCGTGCTGGCTGCAGCACCTCGACGTCGCCCACCGCGACGTGATCGACCGGCTCGCCGACCGGCTGCCAACGACATTGCGGCGCGGACGCGTGCGTCCGCTCGGACTCGACCGGTACGGCGTGCGGCTGCGGGTGGAGAACGACGACGGCGATCACGACGTGCGGCTGGCGTTCGCCAAGCCCGTCGACGACGTCACCGGGCTCAGCCAGGCGATCCGGATCCTGATGGGCTGCCCGTTCCTCAACGGGCTTCGGGCGAGGCGCCCGCTAGCGTAGCTCCGGTGAGCGCGCCAGAGGATCCGACCGAACCCGACAGGCGCGCGCTGCGCATCGAGATCGCCGTCGTACTCGCTGTGACGTTCGGGCTCAGCGCCTACACCGCGGTCCTCGATCTCGTCGAGGCCATCCTTCTCAATCTGTCCAAGCAGACCGTCGCGCTCAACCCACGCCTTTCGCCGTTCGACTTGATCAACCTCGGGCTGAACCTGGCCCGGGTCGCTCAGCTACTTGCATGGGGCGCGCTCGGCCTGTATCTGCTGTGGCGCAGCGGTATTGGGCTGGCGAAGATCGGGCTGGACCGCATCCGCCTCCCCTCCGATGTGCTCGGCGGAATCGGCCTGGCCGCGCTGATCGGCCTGCCCGGCCTCGGGCTGTATGTCGCCGCGCGCGCGTTGGGTATGAGCGTCTCGGTGGTGCCGTCGGCGCACGAAGAGTCGTGGTGGCACATCCCGGTCCTGATCCTGCTGGCCTTCGCCAACGGCTGGGCGGAGGAAGTGATCGTCGTCGGTTTTCTGCTCACCCGGCTGCAGCAGCTGCGGGTCCGTCCCGTGGTCGCACTGGTGGTCGCCAGCCTGCTGCGCGGCGCGTATCACCTCTACCAGGGCTGGGGCGCGGGCCTTGGAAACGCCGCGATGGGACTTGTCTTCGGCTACGCCTGGCGGCGCACCGGGCGCCTGTGGCCGCTCATCATCGCGCATGGCGTGATCGACACCGTGGCGTTCGTCGGATACATCCTGCTGGCGCGCCATCTCGGCTGGTTGAAGTAGCGAGCCGCGTACATTCTCTTTGTGAACGGCGATCGGCGGCCTCCGCCTCCTCGGCGGCGCGAGCCGTCACAGGTGATCAGGCGTGACCCCAATCGACCGCCGCCGGCTTGGCCGCCAAATCCCTCGACCCCGCCCAGGCGACCACAACCGCCGCCGCCACCGCCACCGACCTACCCGCGGCCGACTCCGGTTGTGCGCCAAGCACCTCCACCTCCGCCGCGGCCTGCGGCGCGCAAGCCCAAGCGCCGCCTGCGTCGGATCATGCTCTCGCTGTTCGCGCTCTTGGTTCTTGCCGTCGCGGGTCTGGTCGGCACCGCGTTCTGGATCGACACCAAGCTGCACCGGATCCCGGCGCTGGTCGACTATCCCGACCGCCCCGTCGAGGGCAAGGGCACCACATGGCTGCTCGTCGGCTCGGACAGCCGGCGGGGGCTCACCCCCGAACAGCAGGCCGAACTAAGCACCGGCGGCGACATCGGCAACGGGCACACCGACACGATCATGCTGGTGCACGTGCCCGCGCTGTGGTCAGACACCCCCACCGTCATGGTGTCGATTCCCCGTGACTCGTATGTGGACATCCCTGACTGGGGCACCGACAAGATCAATGCATCGTTCGCCATCGGCGGCGCCGCGCTGTTGGCCCAGACCGTCGAGCAGGCGACGGGAATGCGCCTCGACCACTACGCCGAAGTCGAATTCGACGGATTCGCAAGGCTTGTCGACGCTGTCGGCGGCGTGACGATGTGTCCGCCCGAGCCGATCTCCGACCCGCTCGCGGGCATCGATCTTCCTGCGGGCTGCCAGAAGATGAACGGCCCCAACGCGCTCGGATTCGTGCGCACCCGCGCCACACCGAGGGCCGACCTCGACCGGATGGTCAACCAGCGTCAGTTCATGTCGACCCTGATGCACCGCGCGGCCAGCCCCACGGTGGTCCTGAACCCGCTGCGGTGGTACCCGATGGCCAACGCCGCCGCCGACTCACTGACCGTCGACTCCGGCGCCCACGTCACCGATCTCGCCCGGTTGGCGTGGGCACTGCGCGGTGACATCACCACGACCACCGTGCCGATCGGCGAATTCACCGCCAGCGATTCGGGTTCCGTCGTCGTATGGGACGAGGACATCGCCGATCGGCTGTTCGCCTCGCTCAAAGCGGATACGCCCGTACCGCAGGATGTGCTTGACGCGGGAGCCATCCGCTAGTCGAGGCCCGCTCCCGCCAGCCCGTTCTGCAGCCAGTCCTTGGTGCGACCCGGATGATTGGTCGCCACCCACGCGACCCCGAGCTCACGGCAGTACCGGACGTCCTCGTAGTGGTCGACGGTCCAGCAGTACAGCGCGCGCCCCTGTGCAGCCGCCCGGTCGACAAGTTCGGGGTGTTCGCGCAGCGTCGCGATCGACGGCCCGACAGCGGTGGCGCCGACGGTGGTGGCCGCGCTGCCGCCGAGGTAACGGGACGTCTCGCCGAGCAGGACGGTGGGCAGCATCGGAGCCGCGCGTCGGATCCGCCAGACCGCGGCGGCGGAGAACGACATCACCACCGCGCGCGACAGATCAGCGGACGCGGGTGAAGCGATGCCGTAGCGGTGTAGCAGTGCCAGCACCTTGCTTTCCACCAACGCGCCGTAGCGCACCGGATGTTTGGTCTCGACGAAAATCTTCACCGGCCGATGCCAGTCCAACACGAGCGACACCAGGTCGTCGAGGGTCAGCAGGCCGGTGTCGCCCTGTGACCCGTCGGCCCGCCAGCTGGCGTGCCATGAGCCGTAGTCCAATGCCTTCAGCTGAGCCAGTGACATCTCGCTGACCAGGCCGGTGCCGTTGGAGGTGCGGTCAACCCGGCGGTCGTGCACACACACCAGATGTCCGTCTTTGGTCAGCCTGACGTCGCACTCGACCCCGTCGGCGCCCTCCTGGAGGGCCAGCTCGTAGGCGGCCAGCGTGTGCTCAGGACGATCGGCCGACGCGCCCCGGTGTGCCACCACGAACGGGTGACCGCCAAGCCCCTGGCCGGCTTCGGCGTCACCCGAGTTCATACGGCTATGCTGCCGGGTTCTGGCCTTCTGACTCAACCGGAATGCCGGATTCGGCTTCGGATACTTCTGCTCTCTCCCTACCCTCCGGGTGGGTGGGCCCCCCGCTTGCGTGGGGAGTACCCGCACGCGTGCGCGGCGATTCGTCGGACACGATCACCCAACGCCTGGCCGGTTTCTCCACCGGTCTGCGTTCGAAGCCGAGAAGCACCCGACCGACGAGAACCATCGCCGCCATCGCGATGAGGTAGGCGACGATCGTCGACACCGTGTTGTCCGCGATGCCCTGGGCATCGCGGGTGAAGCTGGTCGCGATGGAGAACACCGACACGGCGGTGGACAGCACCCATACCACCCACCAGACCGTGATCGGCCGGCGAAGGCGGGCGAGGGCGTCTTCGGCGCTGGCGAGTTCGAGTACGAACACCGGTGCCCACGCCAAGTTGACGAACGGCACGAGGCAACCGGCGCGGAGCGCCCAAAGCGGTCGGTGTTCTTGGCGCCGAACGTGTTTGAAGGCCGCCGCGCGCCGGGCGATGAGCCAGTTCGTCAGCAACACGAAGGTGGCGAACACCAGGAACAGGGCTGCCGCGCTGACCAGAACTCCGAACCACGTCGCCAGCCACGCCACCACGGGGTTCAACAGCACATCACGGTTGATGATCAGCAGCACGTATCGCACCATGTGGACGAGCGCGGCAAGGCCGAGCACCGCGATCGTCGCGATCAGCGTGGCACGCAGAGCGGCGACCGACGGCCCGCGACGGGGCTCGGCCTGCTGCTCGAACTCCGCGGTCTCGAACCGCTCGACCAGACCCCAGCGGGGTATCACCGCATACCGCGGAGTGGGGCCTAGGTTCGGTCGCCTGCGGCGGGAAGGTGGTGCGGCACCGGGCCGGACCGCGATCCACCGGTATCCCTGTGGCAGTCGCGGCGGCCCGGCCTGCCGGGGCTGACCGCTCGGGCGCACGGCGGGCGCGGTCGGACGGGCGCTCCACTCCGACTGTGGCGGTATGGCCGACGGCGCAAGCAGGGTGCCGTTACAGCGCGGACACCAGACCCGCTGCGTGTCGCGCACGTTCCACCGCGTCCCGCACCGGGAACACACCTGGATCATCCGACTAGCCTAGCGACGGTTGCTCAGACCGTTCCGACGCCGCCGCCGTCGGTGACGACCGGCCTGCCCGATTCGGCCCATGCCTGCATGCCGCCGGACACATTGATCGGCTCGTAGCCGTTCTGCGCGAGGTAGCGGGCCACCCGCAGCGAGCGACCGCCGAGGTGGCAGACCACGAACAGCTTCGCGCCGGGATCGATCTCGCCGATCCGGGCAGGCACCTCGCCCATCGGGATGTGCTGCGCCCCCGCGGCGTGGCCACGCTGCCACTCATCGTCCTCACGGACGTCGAGCAGCACGACCGAGTCGTCGAACGTCGTCGGAACGTCGGACACCCTGGCTTCCCGGATACTTGCTGGCCCGTCCATGCCCTCATGCTACGAGGCAGGGTCCTGTCGACACACGTCAAGCAGCAATGTGTGGCTATCCACAATTTCCACAGGTTCATCCACAGGCCGCCACCACCCGAAGGCGGTTCTGAGCTTCTGAATCTGTGTAACTCCTTGGTAATCCTGTGGATAACCTGGCGCCGTTATCTAACAGTGATCAACAGGTGAGCCAACCTTGAGCGAAATCCCTTGGCGCTCTAAATGTTGCTGCGCCTCTGCGATTTTTGCATCGGTTGACTTCGGGCTATGATCGGCGTCACAACAACAGTTGTGGCAGATCTCACGGGGGTGGGGTATATGTGCAGGTCAGGGGCTTCTAGATGACGTCGCATCCGTACGGTCCGGGATCCGCAAAGTCGTCTGAGTGGCAGTCGTCGGCTCACGTCTACCCACAAGGCCAGCTGATGGCCTGCATTCGTGCCGGCCTCATCGCGCTTGTGCTGTTGGGCATCCTCGCTCTCATCGTCTTGTTCTGAACCGCAACAAAACAGCCCTAGGCTCCTACAACGAAGAGCCAGGGCCGTTCTTTGTGAGCGTTATGCGGGCGGGTAGACGCCCATCTGCTTGCCCTTGTCGGTCTGCCAGAAAATGTCTGCGATCTCGTCGATGGTCTTGAGCAGCTTCTCTGCGACTGCCACGTCGAGTGACTTCTTCACGTCGCCCGCCCCGTGCACGCCGTCCCAGAACAGCTGATGCAGGTTCGGGAACTGCTCGAAGTGGTCCTTGGCGAAAAAGTCGGCCCACAGCACCATGAGGTGATGTTTGACCTCCTCGGCCTGACGCTCCTTGATGATGATCGCGCGGGCCTTGAAGTGGTCGTCGTCGGAGTCGTGGTACTTCTGGAGCGTCTTCAGACAGGAGAGCGCTTCGATCTTGGCTTGTGCGGGGTCGTACACGCCGCAGTACAGGTCGCAGTGGGCATGGGCAGGAGTGGCGTTAGCGAAAAGTCGATGCAGCATGGTCTTAACCTACCCTTTCGACGTGGGCGAAAACCATCCGTTGCGGCGTTGGCCGCTGCGCCGGTTTGCGGTCGTCGACGACTCCATGCGCCCGGCACTCCGCCCGGGCGACGGCTTACTGGCCGCCCGTGGCGGACGAGTTCGGCGGGGGCAATTGCGCGTGTTTCCCGACCCGCGGAGGTCCACGCGCTGGCTCGTCAAGCGCGTGGGTGACGTCTACGGGTCGGGGCGCGGCGCGATATTCGAGGCGCGGTCCGACAATCCCCGCGCGGTCGGCTCCGCCGACTCCCATGAATTCGGCTGGGTGCCGGCCACCGACTCCTATCGGGTGGTGTGGACGACCAGGGGCAGAATTGCCCCCTAACAGCCGTGTCCGGCTTGCTACCAGGTTTGACCTGCCTCATTCTGGTCAAATCGACCCATAGCCGTGTCGGGTAACCGAACACCGTAGGCGCGGAGGCGTGAGATGGAATTGGGGTCAGGTCGGGCGATCGAGATCGCTCCTTTTCATTCACGGGGTTCACTCAAGGGCTTTGTGGTGTCCGGCCGCTGGCCGGACTCCACCAAGGAGTGGGCACAGGTCTTGAGAGTCGCGGTCCGGGTCGCGTCGTTTCCTGGATTGCTCGCCACCACAACGATTTTCGGTGCCCGCGAGGAGCTGCCGGACTCCCCTGAACCCGGCACCGTCGGACTGGTCGTCGCCGAGGGCACCGTTGTCGGTGAAAATGCCGTACTCCCAGGACATTTCGCCGATCATCAGCCGCCCGCACTGCTGATGCTGCATCCGCCGTCGGAGACCACACCGTCGCTACCGGAGTGTTTGGGTGCCGCATCTGGCTGTGTTCTACTGCCCGGTCTTCCGCATCTGGGTCTCGAGCATCGCGCCGCGTGGGTGGAAGCGGAGTCCGACGGAACCGTCACCTCGATGGTCAGCCGGGTCGGCATCGATCCGATCAGCGATCCCGATACCGCTATATTGGCGATGCTCCTTGCCGCATAAGGGTTTTCGAAGCAGTTAGTTTGCGTCTCGAAACCGAGGATACGGCTTCCCGAACTTCTTCCTGGCGCTGGCGGATTGCGCGATCTGTGGTTATCGTGAATGCATAAGCGAAGGGGAGTAGCCCCGAATCGTCGTGTCGACATACTGGCGTAAAGCCCGGCCGGCGGACCGCATCAGGCGAGCGGTGGGCGAGACCTTCGACCGAATGCCAGACTGCCGTAGCCATTTAGGCGTCTGGCGACGCGTCGAAAGGTTTCACCAATGCTAGCCGCCACACTCGTCAGCCTCGGGGTCGTCTTCCTCGCCGAGCTCGGCGATAAGTCCCAACTCATGACCATGACGTATGCACTGCGTCATCGGTGGTGGGTGGTGCTCTCCGGCGTCGGTATCGCCTCGTTCCTCGTGCACGGACTGTCCGTGGCAATCGGGCACTTCCTCGGCCTCAGCCTCCCCGAGCGCCCGATCGCATTCGCCGGGGCCATCGTCTTCCTGCTATTCGCGCTGTGGACCTGGCGGGAGGGCCGAGGCGACGGTGACGACGATGCGCCCGCCGTCGCCGAACCGCGCTTCGTGCTGTTCGCCATCATCTCCTCGTTCGTGCTGGCCGAACTGGGCGACAAGACCATGCTGGCCACCGTGGCGCTCGCCAGCGACCACAACTGGCTGGGCGTCTGGATCGGCGCCACCGCGGGCATGGTGCTCGCCGACGGGGTCGCGATCGCCGTCGGCGCCGTGTTGCACAAGCGGTTGCCCGAGGGCCTCCTGCACCGACTGGCGGCCGTCATGTTCCTGCTCTTCGGCCTCTGGTTGCTCATCGACGGCGCGCTGGGGTGGCGGTGGCCAGCCGTCGCCATCACGGGCTGCGTAGCTGTCGCGGCGCTGACTGCGGGCGTCGTCGGCGTTGCGCGCGGGCGCCGCGTCGAGGCGGCACCGCTGGGTGTGCCTCTGGAACCGTCGCAGGACCGGAGCTGATTCGCCGCTGGCAATCCCGGCTCGAAAGGTGACCCCCCCGTTCGTCGGGAGCGGGTCAGGCAAAGGTCAATTTCAGCAAACCCCGCAATCCGCGCCGGGGCGGGCAAAATCGGTTGCCTGTTGACCCCGTTGCGAGCAGATAACCGCTGGTCGGGGCGACTCTGAGCTAAGGCCTCGCCCGGTATCCGCCAGAATTTGCTTGACCGCATCGTGAGACATCGATGGGATATGGGATAAACGCGCTGCTTACCGCGGTATCTGGACCCGTGGAGAAAAGCCGAGTTAACTTTTACGCGGTTTGCACTTGGCTGTTGGCACAACTCTCGCTACGATGGTCAGCAAATACGCCGCCTAGTTAGTCCGCTCTGTCAGCATGTGGAGGTCAAATAGATGAGCAAGACGTTCTCCGCCCGCCTAAACCGGCTGTTCGACACGGTTTACCCGCCAGGGCGCGGCCCGCATACGTCCGCTGAGGTGATCGCGGCCCTCAAGGCGGAGGGCATCACCATGTCGGCTCCTTATCTTTCTCAGCTGCGTTCAGGCAACCGTACGAACCCCTCGGCGGCAACCATGGCCGCACTTGCCAACTTCTTCCGTATCAGGCCGGCTTACTTCACCGACGACGAGTACTACGAGAAGCTGGACAAGGAACTGACGTGGCTCGCCAATATGCGCGACGAGGGTGTCCGTCGCATTGCGGCGCGGACAGTCGGCCTATCCGTTGAAGCCCAGCAGGACGTCGTTCAGAAGGTCGACGAGTTGCGTCGCATGGAGCACCTCGACGATTAGCCCGCGGGATGCCGCCACGCGGCATCTGGCGAAGTAATCGCCGTTCCTCGTCAGGAGGCGGCTGCGGCACCCGCCCTGTCCAGCTGCCTGTACTGCTTGGCGATGGCGAGGATCCACTCGCGATCTGAGTACGTGGTCGGCTGACGCAGCCAGCCTAGACCGGGGAACAATGCACGCTTGGTCTCGGCGTCGGTTTCCCCGCGGCCGGCATAGATCCACTCGGCGATGGCGTACGCCTGTTCCTCGGGCTCCACGTCGGGCGTCTCGACGTCCGATATCTCGGCGATCTCGTGCCTCGGGTCGCGATCCGCCGACGCGCCGGAAGACTCGACCCGATGGCGTAGCGCCGCGTCAGCAGTCGTTGCCTCCAGGAAGAGCGCGTCTGAGATCAGTGACATCCGCTCCGCCACGCGAAACACCAGCGGGCCGCGCGGACGTACCCCGATCCCGACGTCAGGATGTCGGTGGCCGAGCTCGTCGAGCAGCGGCCGGATCGTCCTCAGCTCGCGGCGCGAGCCGAACCAGTCCTCGACGCTGGGCAACAGCGCGCCCGCCGCCACCACCAGCATCGCGCAGCCGAGCAGCGTGGCGGCGGCGCCGACGCCGACGAACTCCGTCGTGCCCACTGCGCGCAGGAAGAAGAAGGCGCTGGCGAGCACGATCAGCACGATGCCGACGGTGAACACGAACAGGGCCCGGCCGCGCCGGGTGCGAGTCGAATGCCGCATACCCGCCCACGAGACCATGGTGAGCGCCAGGAGCACATATAGCAGTGGCAGCAGCCACGACAGCGCCGTGCCGTTGGAGCCGAGGTTGCGTCGCAGGTACTCCTCCGGCGACATCTCCGGCTGCTGTCCCGCCGCGAAGAACGTGACAAGGGTCGCGATGGCGATGACAACTGCGACGCCGTACTGCCACATCGCGATGCGGCGAACCGTCGAGGGTCTACGCGGCGACGAGACCGTCGTGATCATCACGCAGCTGCCCGCGGCGCACGCGACAAGCGCGACCTGACTCAGGCCCATCGAAATGTTGGGCCAGCGCAAGAGCGTGTCCAGCAGCAGCGTGAGAGGTTGCCAGTTCAGTGCGGCCACAAGTCCGAGGCTGCCCAGCGCCACGATCATGGCGGTGCTCACCAGGGACTGCTTGTTGACGAGGGCCCAACCAATGCGCAGCCCGGTGGCAAGTCCGAGCAGACCGGCGACCACCCAGATGATCAACCAAACGCCTCTCCGAGTCGAACCTGCACGAACGAGGAGCGGTCGGAGGGCAACCTGCCCAACCGGTAGATGAGCAGTGCCGCGAAGTCCTCGGCTTCCTGCTCGGCGTCTTCGCCGCTCGGTCCCATGCAACCGGTGCGTTGGTTGAGCATGTATCCGATCAGCTCGGAGCTGGCGAGTTCCGTCTCCTCTTGGGCGGCCTGGACGACGTGAATGCCCTCGTGGCCGAGCACCAGGTGGCCGAGCTCATGTGCGAGCGTGCGATCCCAGGCTGGAAGACCCTTCTGGATCAAGAACACGTCCCGGTCGGCGTATTGGCGCCACTGGCCGCACACACCGGGCGGCAGCTCCGACATCATCAGCTCGATCGGTCGCTTACGGTCCTCGCTAACGGCGTCGACAAGGCGCGGCAGCGAGATTTCACCGCGTCGCGGGGCTAGATCAAGCACCGCGCTGACGGCGCGGGTCACGCGGCGACTGGCAGGCATACAACCCCCTTCGACGTCCACTATGCTCTGCCCGCCCTTGTTCAGGGAAGCAGTTTGCACTACTACCTCATAAAACGTGCTGAGCCGCTGATCCGCACGGCGTGGCCGGCTTTCGCCTGTCGGTATCCGACTAGTCCCCCGGCGCCGGTGAGTACCAGTATACCGGCGAGCCCGGGCAGGGCCAAGGCGGCGACCTGCGGCAACGCGGCGGATCGCAGGTATTCGGTGTATCCGGCCCGATACGACGAATTCGGAACCGCGACGTTACTTCCCCGATTCGCGGGCGGCGAGATACGTCCGGCGGGCGGTTCCGCGGTCACGGCGCGCGGAACAGCGGGCGGCGGTCCGGCCGGCGCCCCTCCTGCGCCCGCCCCGCCCGCGCCTATGCCGATGGGCGGCGCGACGATGACCGGCATCGCGATGGGCGCCGCCGGCCCCAGGGGAGCTGCGGCCGCCGCTGCACCTGCGCCCGCGTCGAGGACGTCGGAGCCGCCGGGCGCACCGGGTTGGCTCGGCTGCAGTTCGCCAGGCAACTGCATATCGGGGATCGACGGCAGCTTGAAGGGCGGCAGCGGGATTATCGCGCCGCCTCCACCGCCTCCGCCTCCGCCGCTCTCAGGAGGATTCGGTGGGGGCGGGCCGGGCGGCTGGCTGGGTTCGGGGCACGGAGTGGTCGGCTTGGTCGGCTCTGTCGTCTTCGTCGTCGTCTTCGTCGTCGGCTTCGTCGTCGGCGGAGCCGGCGAGGTTTCGGACTTCGGCGGTTCCTTCTCGCCGGGGGCTTGCCCAGGCCGACCGTTTCCCCACCGAGTGGAGGGCCGCTGCCAGGGGTTCGACGTCTTCTCGCGGTTTCCGTCGTCCAGGCCGAATGCGCGTCGCACGATGTCGCCGATCGAGTCGTCAGCGTTGCGATCATCCGTGCGGCCGTAGCCATCTCCGGGATCCGCAAGCGCCATCGCGCCACCGGTACCAGCGATGAACAGGCCAGAGGCTACGAGACATGCCGACGCGGCGACACGCACGCGCGAAGCCACTCGGTCACCACCTCTCGAAACGCCGTCCGAATGAGGATTGACGGTTGCGTTGATTGTCGCACAATCCGCGGTACATATTTGCTACTGGACGGAACTCCGCCCATACCGGGGCACGCCACCGGCGGTCGGCGTGCGGGCGATAGTGTGGTGCTGCGCTATCGCAGAGACGATTGGCCGAAATGCCGACGAGATGACCGGAAGGCGGCCGGGATGGGCCTGTTCACGCCACGGAAAAGCCGCGCTACGCGGCGAGCCGAAGCCCGTGCCATCAAGGCGAAGGCGAAGCTGGAAGCCAAGCTCGCGGCGAAGAACGAGAACCGTCGCATAAAGGCCGCCCATAGGGCCGAGACCAGGGCGCTCAAGGCGCAACTGCGGGCGCAACGCGAGAGCGACAGGACCGCCCTCAAGGTTGCTGAGACGGAACTCAAGGCGGTGCGCGAGGGCAAGCTGTTGTCTCCAGCCCGCATTCGCCGAACGCTCACGGTCTCGCGGCTGCTGGCGCCGATCGTCGTGCCGCTCGCGTACCGCGCGGCGATGGCTGCCCGCGGGTTCCTCGATCAACGCCGAGCAGACCGGCTCGGAGTTCCGCTCAGTCAGCTCGGCCAGTTCTCCGGGCACGGCGCACAGCTGTCGGCCCGCATCGCGGGGGTCGAGCAGACGCTGCGGCAGGTGGCCGACAAGAAGCCCAAGGATGCGGAGACCAAGCAGTTCGTCGCCGCCATGACCGACCGGCTCACCGACCTGTCGGCCGCAGTCACCGCCGCAGAGAACATGCCGACGGCCAATCGTCGCTCCGCCCACAGCTCGATCACCCAGCAGCTCGACGCCATCGACGCCGACCTGATCGCGCGGCTCGGCGTGGCCTGACGGGGGCCACCGAACGTGACGCCTGAGCCGAGGACCGCCGCGCTCGCGGCGGCCGCTCATGGCGCCGCTGCATTGATCGCACGGACGCGCACTTGATCCGGTCGTTCCGGCTCGCGTTCATCGCCGTCCTTATGGCGGCGATGGCGCTAGCCGGTGCGCCCGTCACGTCCGCGCACACGGTCCGCATCGGGACCGATCCCGCCGAGAACGCCGCGCTGGCCCAGGGACCAGCCCGGGTCAGCGCGACGTTCAACGAGCAGTTGCAGCCCGAGTTCGCCGCGATGACCGTTGTCGGCCCCGACGGGAATCTGTGGTCCAACGGCGACCCGCAGGTGCAGGGCGCCGTGCTCTCGGTGGGAGTGCGGCCGCTCGGCCCATCGGGCACCTACACGGTGAACTACCGGGTGACGTCGGCGGACGGCCACCCGGTGTCGGGTGCTTGGTCGTTTCGGCTCACGGTGGCCGCGACGGGAACGCCGGGGCCGTCGGCAGCCAAGCCGGCGGAAACCCCAGGCGGCGGTATCCCGGTGTGGCCGTTCCTGGTGGCTGGCGGGTTGATCATCGGTGGCGGAATCCTGTCCGCGGCGCGACGGAAGACATGACGCTGCTAGCTGGCGATCATGGTGGCGGCTTTCACCATGGCCGCTTCGTTTGCCCACACCGGCTAGGGTTGAATGATTGAGGACGAGACACTGCAAAGGAGCAGCCTGATGGCCGATCAGCAGGATCGACCCGACGATAAGGGCGGCGCGCCACCACCTACTCCGCCGCCCCCCGCGACGCCACCACCGCCTCCCGCGGCTGCCCCGCCGCCCCCTGAGGCGAAGAAGGAGCCTGCCAAGAAAGCGAAGGCCGCCAAGCAGACTCCTGCAAAAGCGGCCAAGAAGGCCGCGCCCGCCAGGAAAGCTCCGGCAGCGAAGGCGGCCGAGGAGGCGTCACCCAAGCCGCCGGAACCGATGGTCGCACCGAAGCTGGCCGACACCAACGGCGATCGCAACCTCGCCGATGCTGCCAAAGAGACGGCGGCACAGGCGAAATCGACCGTGACAACGGCGGCCAGCCCCGCGCCGGCACCGAGTGCGGTGCCATTTATCGGGCCCGAGCAGTCCCGCATTCCGCTCGCCGCGGCGATCGCGGCGGGTGTGCTCGCCATCCTGCTTGTGCTCGTGGCGCGCCGCCACGGCGACGACTGACAAATCACTCACCCCGACAATCGGGATTTGAGCGCTGAAGCCTGCAGATCTCGTGTTGCCACCTCCCGGCCACGCGTACTCTGCGCCCATGACCGTCGTCGCCGGTGAAATTCACTACGACCCTTATGACATCGAGCTCAATGCGGATCCGTATCCGATGTTCCGGCGGCTGCGCGAAGAAGCTCCGCTGTACTACAACGCAGAGCACGACTTCTATGCCCTCAGCCGATACAGCGACGTCAGCCACGGGTTCGTGGACCATGAGACGTTCATCTCGGGTCGAGGGGTGATCCTCGAATGGATCAAGGGCGGGCTGGCGGTTCCGTCCGGCATTCTGACGTTCGAGGATCCACCCGTCCACAACATTCACCGCAACCTGCTCGCCCGAATGTTCACCCCGCGCAAAATCAATGCGTTGGAAGAGAAGGTCCGCCAGTTCTGTTCCCGCATGCTGGACCCCCATATCGGAACGGGACGATTCGACTTTGTTCGCGATCTCGGGGGGCCGATGCCGATGCAGGTGATCGGCATGCTTCTGGGCATCCCCGATGGCGACCTCGAAGCCATCCGGAATCGGCCGAATGCGACCTTGAAGACGGAATCAGGCCGCCCGATGAAGCTCAGCACCAAGGGAATTCAGCAGCTGGGTTCGGCCTTCGCTGAGTACGTCGACTGGCGTGCCGATCATCCATCGGACGACATCATGACCGAGCTGCTCAACGTCGAATTCGAGGACGAGACCGGCACCACCCGCCGCTTGCGTCGAGACGAGTTGTTGCTCTACATCAATGTGGTTGCGCAGGCGGGCAACGAGACCACGACGATGCTCATTGGGTGGGCGGGCAAGGTGCTCGCCGAACATCCCGACCAACGACGCGATTTGGTCGAGAATCCCGCGCTGATCCCCCAGGCCATCGAGGAACTGGTGCGCTTCGAACCACCCCCTCCGCACATGGCTCGTTATGTCGCCCGAGACGTCGATTATTACGGCCAGACGGTCCCGGAGGGCAGCGTCATGATGATGCTCATCGGCGCGGCGTGCCGCGACCATCGTCAATTCCCCCCCGACGGTGATGTTTTCGATATTCACCGGGAACCTCGCCAGCACGTCGGCTTCGGTGTCGGCATCCACTACTGCCTGGGCGCGGCGCTGGCACGTCTGGAGGGCCGCATCGCGCTGGAAGAGATCCTCAAACGTTTCCCGGAATGGGACATCGACCTTCAGAACGCCGTTTGGTCGCCTGCATCGGCGACCAGGGGTTGGGAGAGCCTGCCGGCTTCCATCCCTGGCTAGTCTCGACGGGTGAGCATCGAACCCCGCCCCACCGCTGACCTCGTTGATGAGATCGGACCCGACGTGCGCAGCTGCGATCTTCAGCTACGCCAGTTCGGCGGCCGGTCGCAGTTCGCCGGACAGATCACCACCGTCAGGTGTTTCGAGGACAACGCGCTGCTGAAATCGGTTCTCTCCGAACCGGGTAACGGCGGTGTGCTGGTCATCGACGGCGACGGTTCGCTGCACTCGGCTCTCGTCGGCGACATCATCGCCGGCCTCGGTGTCGAGAACGGCTGGGTTGGACTGATTATCAACGGCGCGGTGCGCGACGCGGCAACTCTGCGCACGCTGGACATCGGCGTCAAAGCACTTGGCACCAATCCGCGTAAGAGCGGCAAGACCGGCGACGGCGTGCGCGATGCGGCTGTCGACTTCGGCGGCGTGGTGTTCGTGCCCGGCGAGATCGCCTACAGCGACGACGACGGCATCGTCGTCGTCGGCCGCGGACTGATGGGTTAGACCGAAGCCCCAACCGGCACGCGGTGTTTGGTGAACTGTAGCGCGTGCTCGTCCACCTTGCCGTGCCGGATCATCCGCATGTCGAAAAGGTAGTTCTGCTTGAGCCGCCACGGCGCCCGTGAGCCCGACTTCGGCAACAGGTGCATCGACCGCTTGAAGTAGCCGGGGGTGAAGTCCATGAACGGCAGCTCATCCACGCTGTTGCCGGGATGTTGCGGCTCCACACGGTCAAATCCGTTGGCGTCCATGTAGTTCAGCAGCCGGCAGACGAACTCGGAGACCAGGTCGGCCTTCAACGTCCATGAGGCATTGGTGTACCCGAACGTCATGGCGAAGTTCGGGACACCGGAGAACATCAGGCCCTTGTAGGTCATCAGCGACGACAGGTCGATCTTCTCGCCGTCCTTGGTCGGTTCGAGGCCGCCCAGCAGCTGCATGTTCAAACCCGTTGCCGTCACGATGATGTCGGCTTCGAGCTCCTCGCCCGAGGTCAGCTTGATGCCGTTCTTCGTGAACCGCTCGATGGTGTCCGTGACGACGCTCCGCGTGACCCTTGCGGATCTCGTGGAAGATGTCGCCGTTCGGAGCCAGGCAGACGCGCTGATCCCATGGCTTGTAGTTCGGGGTGAAGTGTTTGTCCCAGTCGAAGCCTTCCGGAAGCCTGGGCTCACCCATCTTGCGCAGGGCCTTCTTGAAGGTGTTCGGGAACTTCCTGGCGATCTGGTACTCCACCGTGCTCCGCAGGATGGCCTTCCATCGGATCGCCGTGTACGCCGCCTTCTCGGGCAGCCACTTGGTGGCCCGCGCCGCGAAGCGGTTTTTGTCGGGTAGCCCGGCGACATAAGTGGGCGTGCGCTGCAGCATGGTCACGTGGCCCGATCCCGAGGCGATCAGCGCCGGGATGAGGGTCACGGCGGTGGCGCCGCTGCCGATGACGACGATCTTCTTGTCCTGGTACTCGAGGTCCTCGGGCCAGTGCTGTGGGTGCACGATCGTGCCCTCGAAGTCTTCCGAGCCGACGAACTCCGGTGAATAGCCCTCGTCGTAGTTGTAGTAGCCGGTGCAGCCGAACAGGAATGCGCAGCTGATCTCGCGCTCTTCCCCATTGGATTCGATGCGCAGCGTCCAGCGGTTGTCCGAGTCCGACCAATCGGCGGCGATCACGTTCTGGCCGAACCGCATGTGCTTGTCGATGCCGTTCTCGGAAGCTGCTTCCTTCAGATAGTTGAGGATCGACGGCCCCTCGGCGATCGCCTGCTCGTCCGTGTACGGCTTGAACCGGAATCCGAGCGTGTACATGTCAGAGTCCGAGCGAAGACCGGGGTACTTGAAGAGGTCCCAGGTTCCGCCGAGGTTGTCTCGACGCTCGAGGATCAGGTAGCTCTTGTCGGGGCAGCGGTCCTGCAGATGCCAGGCCGCGCTGATGCCGGAGATGCCGGCCCCCACGATGACAACGTCGACAAATTCGGTCATGATGTAAAGCTATCAACGCCGTGTCGAATTAGTCAACAGTGTGTTGAAACTTTCGACACCGTGTAAAGTGACCGCCGTGACCACCGCCGGCCAGCAGCGCATAGGACGAGGTCGACGCCCCGCGCGCCCGTCCGGCGACGACCGGGAATCGGCCATTCTCGCAACCGCCGAACGCCTGCTCGAGGACCGCTCCATCGCCGAGGTCTCGGTCGATGACCTCGCCAAGGGCGCCGGCTTGTCGCGGCCAACCTTCTACTTCTACTTTCCGTCAAAGGACGCGGTGCTGTTTGCCCTGTTCAAGCAGGTGATAAACGAAGCCGACGCCGCGTTCGAGCGCCACAACGCGTCGCGGCCCGACGCCCTCGATCGCTACGAAATGTGCCGCGCCGGGATCAATGTCTTCTTCGAGACTTTCGTGAAGCATCGCGCCGTGACCCGCGCTGCGCAGGAGGTCCGTGCCTCTCACCCCGCGGTGCGCGAACTCCTCGCGACGTTTCTCAACAAGTGGATCGACAGCACCGCCGCGATCATCGAGGCCGGTCGCGCGCAAGGCATGGCGCCGACCACGATTCCGACCCGTGATCTCGCGACCTCGTTGAATCTGATGAACGAGCGCGCTTTGTTCGCGTCGTTCGCCGATGAACAGCCCGCCATACCTCCCGAGCGACTGTTGGACACCCTCGCGCACATCTGGGTCACCAGCATCTACGGGGAATCCCGCTAGCTCGTCGGACCGTGATGCGAACATATGTTCGTGTCGACTCAGGCTGGATCGACGGCTCCGCCGTCGGCGACCATCCTGCACGCCGATCTCGACTCGTTCTACGCGTCGGTCGAGCAGCGCGACGACCCCGCGCTGCGCGGCAGGCCGGTGATCGTCGGCGGCGGCGTCGTGCTTGCGGCCTCCTATGAGGCGAAGGCGTACGGCGTGCGCACCGCGATGGGCGGGCGGGAGGCCCGCCAGTTGTGCCCGCACGCACTGATCGTTCCCCCGCGAATGCAGGCGTACTCCGAGGCCAGCGACGCGGTCTTCGAGGTCTTCCACGACACCACGCCGGTCGTCGAACCGCTCTCGGTCGACGAGGCGTTTCTCGACGTGTCCGGGCTGCGACGGGTGTCCGGCACCCCGGTCGAGATCGCGGCCAGGCTGCGGGCGCAGGTCCGCGACCGCGTCGGGCTGCCGATCACCGTCGGTATCGCCCGCACCAAGTTCCTCGCCAAGGTGGCCAGCCAGGAGGCCAAGCCCGACGGACTGCTGCTCGTGCAGCCCGACCGCGAGCTGGCGTTCCTGCATCCGCTGCCGGTGCGCCGGCTGTGGGGCGTCGGGGCCAAGACTGCGGAGAAACTGCACGCCCACGGCATCGAGACCGTCGCCGACGTGGCTGAACTGAGCGAGTCGACGCTCTGGTCGATGGTCGGCGGCGCGATGGGCAGCCGGCTGTTCGCGCTGTCCCGCAACATCGATCGGCGCCGCGTGGTGACAGGTGTTCGGCGCCGCTCGGTCGGCGCGCAGCGCGCGCTCGGGCGTCGCGGCAACACCATGTCGGCCGCGGAGGTCGACGCCGTCGTGATCAACCTGATCGACCGCATCACCCGCCGGATGCGCAATGCGGGACGGACGGGCCGAACGGTGGTGCTGCGGTTGCGCTTTGACGACTTCGGCCGCGCCACCCGGTCGCACACCATGACGCGGGCGACGGCGTCAACCGACGTCATCCTCGAGACGGCGCGTGAACTCGTCGCGGCTGCCGCGCCGTTGATCGCCGAGCGTGGCCTGACGCTGGTGGGTTTCGCGGTGTCCAACATCGACCGGCAGGGCGCGCAGCAGTTGGAGTTGCCGTTCGAGGAACACGCCGACACCGTCGCGCTCGATGACGCCGTCGACGAAGTGCGCAAGCGCTACGGCAACTCAGCGGTCACGCGCGGCGTCCTCGTCGGCCGCGACCCGGGCCTGGAGATGCCGCACCTTCCCGACTAAACAAGCTGTGCGGCAACGAATCCGGCGAGCAGGACGCTGAAGCCGCCTATCTCGGCCACGATCAGCGCGAGCATGCCTGCGTGCACGCTGGCGGCGGGGTTCTCGAACTGGTTTGTGGTGTCACGCTTCATGCCGTGCCTGATGTAGGTCATGATCGCGATGACGAAGAACAGCACGACCACCATCGCGGCGGTGAGGTTCACCCAGGTGGGCCAGCCGCTCAACTCGACGAACACGGCGATCAGCAGTGTCGCGAACGAATAGAGCAGCGCGGCCCGGTGCGCGATGTCCACATAGGGGTGCGCCCGGTGGTCCTCCGAGACCGTCATCTGGCGGTATTTCCATATCCCGAGCACCAACGCCAACAGGAAGATAAGCCCGGCCGCCAGCAGCGTCAGCCTGGTGTCGACTCCTAGATCCACACGCCTACGTTACGAGGCCGCCCAGTCGAGCAACTGCTCGGCGGGCCAGGTGTTGACGATTCGGTCCACCGGCACCTTTGCGTCCAGCGCTCGTTGCGCGCCGTAGCCGAGAAATTCCAGCTGCCCCGGCGCATGCGAATCGGTGTCGATCGAGAACAGGCAGCCGATCTCCAGTGCCAGGTTCAACAGCCGCGTCGGCGGGTCGCGGCGCTCAGGCCGCGAGTTGATCTCCACCGCGGTGCCGCTGTCCTTGCACGAGGTGAACACCTTCTCCGCGTCGAACTTCGACTCCGGCCGCATACCTCGGCCGCCGGTGACAAGCCGGCCCGTGCAGTGGCCGAGCACATCCGTGTGCGGGTTCTCCACCGCCTTGATCATCCGACGCGTCATCGCCGGCGCATCCATCTTCAGCTTCGAATGCACACTGGCCACCACGACATCAAGCCGGTCGAGCAGCGCGGGCTCCTGGTCGAGCGAACCATCCTCCAGGATGTCGACTTCGATACCGGTGAGAATGCGCATCGGCGCGACGGTCTCGCGTAGTTCGTCGATCACGTCGAGCTGCTTGCGGAGCCGCTCCGGCGAGAGACCGTTGGCGATCGTCAGCCGCGGTGAATGATCGGTCAGCGCGCAGTACTCGTGACCCAAATCCCTTGCCGCCAGCATCATCTCCTCGATCGGCGCAGACCCGTCCGACCAATTGGAGTGCACGTGCAGGTCGCCGCGCAGTGCGGCCCTGACCTCACCGCCTCCGAGATCGGACGCCGCTGAGCGCAATTCGACGAGCGCGTCAGGCTCTCTGCCGGCCCACGCCTGGGCGATCACCTTCGCAGTCTTGGGGCCGATGCCGGGCAGTGTCTGCCAGCTGTTCGCGGTGCCGTGGCGTTCGCGGTCGGTTTCGCTCAGTGCTTCGACGATGTCGGCCGCGTTGCGGTAGGCCATCACCCGCCGCGAGTCCTCGCGCGCCCGATCCTTGTAGTACGCAATCTGACGCAGAGCGACGATTGGATCCATGCCTCAAGTGTGCCCGGTCACGGCGCGCGCCAAGCGGGGTCCCGCCCGGCGTTAGCCGCGCTGCAGCGGTTTCGACGCTGCGCGGACGAGCCCGCGAACTTGGTCCTCCGTCGAGCCCGCGACGAACAACATCTCGTCGTCCGCCTCGAGCACGTCGTCCGGTTTCGGCAAGATGACCTGGCCGTCGCGCACGACGATGGCCAGCGCGGTGTTGTCGGGCAGCCGAATGTCGCGCACCCGCTGACCGACCATCGGATCGTCGGCGGGCAACCTGAGCTTGGCCAGACTCGCCTGGCCCTGCCTCAGCTCCATCAGACGCACCAGGTGCCCGATGTCGATGGCACCCTCGATCGCGGCGACGAGTGCGCGCGGCGCGGACACCGCGATGTCGACGCCCCACGCCTCGGTGAACAGCCACTCGTTGCGGGCGTCGTTCACCCTGGCCACCACCCGGGACACCCCGAACTCGGTCTTGGCCAGCAGCGAGGTCGTCAGGTTCACCTTGTCGTCACCGGTCGCCGCGATGACGACGTCGCACAGTTGCATTCCCGCGTCTTCGAGCGAGGCGAGCTCGCACGCGTCGGCCAGCAGCCAGTCCGCGCCCGGCACAGTCTGCGGCTCGTAGTGGCGGACGTTGTTCTCGATCAACAGGATCTTGTGGCCGTAGGCGAGCAGTTCCAGAGCGACGGACCGACCGATCGCGCCCGCGCCGGCGATGCCGATACGCATCGGCTGACGGTCGTCAGCGCGGACCGACGCCTCATCGGACCGCGGTCTGAATCGGAACACAACGTCATACTGACCCATGCGTGGCCGTACTGGTTAACTGCGGGATGAAGTGACTTTGCAGCAGCTGTATCTGGTATTGCTGGCCGGCGGGCTCGTGTTGCTGGCCAGCATCGTCGCCACGCGCGCGGCCACCACGGTCGGCTT
Source organism: uncultured Actinomycetota bacterium (assembly GCA_963715215.1). Taxonomy (GTDB): domain Bacteria; phylum Actinomycetota; class Actinomycetes; order Mycobacteriales; family Mycobacteriaceae; genus Mycobacterium. The sequence continues at coordinate 155,995 of CAVQRJ010000011.1, read as the reverse complement.
ACCGAGCCTGCTTTTGTTCCTCGGCGTCGGCGTCATCGTCGGCGAGGACGGCCTCGGGCTGCATTTCGAGAACTATCTGCTCGCCGACCATCTCGGCACGGTCGCGCTCGCCATCATCCTCATCGAAGGCGGCCTCACGACGCGGTACTCCGACATCCGGCGAGTGTTGGCGCCCGCCGGCATGCTGGCCACTCTCGGCGTCGGGGTCAGCATGGTGATCACGGCCGCGGGCGCGCATCTGCTGCTCGGAATGGACTGGCAGCTCGCATTTCTCCTCGGCGCGATCGTGTCCTCGACCGATGCCGCCGCGGTGTTCTCCGTGCTGCGTGTCGTGCCACTGCCGAGGCGGATCGCCGGGCTCCTCGAGGCCGAGTCGGGCTTCAACGACGCGCCCGCCGTCATCCTCGTGCTGATGTTCTCCGCCACGCCGCTGGAACTGTCCCCGTTGCACGCCATCGGCGAATTGGTCTACGAACTCGGTGTCGGCGCCGCGATCGGCCTGGGCTGCGGCCTGCTCGGTTCAATTGCGCTGCGCCGCATTGCGCTTCCCGCGTCCGGCCTGTACCCCTTGGCCAACTTCGGGATCGGGATGGTCGCCTTCGCGGCGGCGGGCAGCGCCCATGCGAGCGGGTTTCTCGCCGCGTATCTGGCCGCGGTCGTGCTCGCCAACTCGGGACTGCCGCACCGGTCGGCGACCCGGTCCTTCGCCGAGGGCCTCGGTTGGCTCGCGCAAATCGGCTTGTTCGTCCTGCTGGGGTTGCTCGTCGATCCGAGCGACCTCGGCAAGCAGATCGTGCCCGCGATCGTCATCGGCCTGGTCCTGCTGTTGGTCGCCAGGCCCGCGTCGGTGCTGATCTCGCTTGCCGGCTTCCGGGTGCCCTGGAAGGAGCAGGTCTTCATATCGTGGGCAGGGCTGCGCGGCGCCGTCCCGATCGTGCTTGCGACGTTTCCGATCGTCGAAGGCGTCCCCGACAGCATCCGGCTGCTCAACATCGTGTTCATCCTTGTGGTGGTCTTCACGCTGGTGCAGGGCCCCAGCCTGCGCATGCTCGCCCACCGGCTTGGGCTGATTCCGCGGGAGGCCACCCGCGAGATCCAGGTCGAGGCGGCGCCGCTCGACGTGCTGGAGGCGGAGCTGTTGACGATGACGGTGCAGACGCCGTCGCGGCTGCACGGTGTCACGGTGCTCGAGCTTCGGCTGCCCGACCCCAGCGTCATCACCCTGATCATCAGGGATGGTCACACGTTCGTGCCCCAGCCCGACACCCGGATCAGGGCCGGTGACGAGTTGCTCATCGTCACCACCCCGAAGACACGCACGGCCGCCGAACGCAGGCTGCGCGCGGTGAGCCGACGCGGCAAGTTGGCCTACTGGTTCGACGAGTACGGCGAGCCCGACTGACAGGGCACACCGGGGTAGTGGGACCGGATGACTAAGCTTGATTTGATGCGATTCGCTTTCAAGACTTCCCCGCAGAACACCAAGTGGCACGACATGCTTGCTGTCTGGCAGGCCGCTGACGATATCGACGTCTACGAGTCCGGCTGGACGTTTGACCACTTCTATCCGATCTTCTCCGACTCCACCGGACCCTGCCTCGAAGGCTGGACGACGCTGACCGCGCTGGCCCAGGCGACCAAGCGGCTGCGGGTCGGCGTACTGGTCACCGGAATCCACTACCGTCATCCCGCTGTGCTGGCCAATATGGCTGCAGCACTGGACATCGTCTCCGGCGGCCGGCTGGAACTCGGTATCGGCGCAGGCTGGAACGAAGAGGAATCCGGGGCGTACGGGATCGAACTCGGCTCGATCAAGGAGCGCTTCGACCGCTTCGAGGAAGCGTGCCAGGTGCTCACCAGCCTGTTGAGCAAGGAAACGACGACCTTCGACGGCAAGTACTACCAACTGAAGGACGCCCGCAACGAGCCGAAGGGCCCGCAGCAGCCACACCCGCCGATCTGTATCGGTGGCAGCGGCGAGAAGCGCACCCTGCCGCTCACCGCGCGCTACGCCGACCACTGGAATTTCGCCGGCGGGTCGCCCGAGGAGTTCGCGCGCAAACGCGACGTGCTCGCTGCCCGCTGCGCGGACATCGGTCGCGATCCGAAGGAGATCACGCTGTCGGCGCATGTGCGGCTGGAGCCCGACCTCGACTACGCCAAGGCGATCGACGAGGCGGGTGCACTCGGCAAGGAAGGTTTGGACCTCGCGATCGTCTACCTGCCGCCGCCGCACGACCCCGCCGTGCTCGAACCGCTTGCCGAGGCGATTCGCGACTCGGGGCTCAACAGCAAATCCGGCCGACGATAACGAAAATATAACGGTCCAGCAAAGGAATGGTCACGATGCGACGTGACGTCGCATTCGAAGGGTTGCGACGGTTGCTAGAAGCCGAAGCGTAGGAGTTCGTCGGCGGTGATCAGGCGCTCGGCCTTGGCCGGGTACTCGCGGCACTTTACGGGGTGGCGGAACAATGACCGGGCGATTCGACTCATCCGATAACGGGACAGTGGGTTGAGGTACACGTCGATCACTCCTGCGCTATCGCAATTGCTGATCCGAGGCACTACGTTACCGCAGTATCCTCATAGAGTCATTAGATAACGCCGAACCGGCAAACAAAATTAGGCGCGCCGATTAATCATCGGATGATTTTATTGATGCAGAAGTGACAGATGTTGTTTAACTGATGTACACATCGTCGAGGGTGACGGTGCACAATCGGCGGGCGGCAGCAGCGCGGTTTGCGTCTCGCACACTCAGCGCTGAGGGACCGCGGTTGGCTTGATCGGCGCTGGTAACGCGGTGTGGCCCATCAGGTATTGGTCGGCGCCTGCGGCCGCGGCGCGGCCCTCGGCGATCGCCCACACGATCAGCGACTGACCGCGACCCATATCGCCCGCGACGAACACGCCGGGCACCGAGCTGGCGAAGTTCGCATCCCTCGCGACGTTTCCCCGCTCGGTGATCTGCACGTTCAGGTCGCTGAGCAGGCCTTCCCGCTCGGGGCCGACGAAGCCCATTGCGAGCAGCACAAGGTCGGCCTCCAAGTGGAAGTCCGTGCCTTCGAGCTTCTCGAACTTGCCGCCGGCCATCTTGACCTCGTGTCCGCGCAGGCCGGTGACCTTGCCGTCGCGGCCGAGGAACTCCTCGGTGTTGACCGAGTACACGCGGTCGCCGCCCTCCTCGTGGGCGGAAGACACCCGGAACATCAGCGGGTATACCGGCCACGGGGTGGAGTCGGCGCGGGCCTCCGGCGGCCTCGGCATGATCTCGAACTGGTGCACGCTCGCGGCGCCCTGCCGGTGCACGGTGCCGAGGCAGTCGGCACCGGTGTCGCCACCGCCGATGATGATGACCTTCTTGCCCTTGGCGTGCAGCGGCGGCAGTCCGTCGTCGTCGGTTACCGGGTCGCCCTGCTGCACCCGGTTGGCCCACGGCAGGAACTCCATCGCCTGATGGATGCCGTCGAGGTCGCGGCCCGGGATCGGCAGATCCCGCCACGCCGTGGCGCCGCCGGCCAACACGACCGCGTCGAACTGCGAGCGCAGTTCCTCGGCGGTGATGTCGACGCCGACGTTGATCCCTGCGCGGAACCGGGTGCCTTCGGCCTCCATCTGCTCGAGTCGGCGGTCGATGTGACGCTTCTCCATCTTGAATTCGGGGATGCCGTAGCGCAGCAGGCCGCCGATTCGGTCGTCGCGCTCGAACACCGTAACCGAATGTCCTGCGCGGGTGAGTTGCTGGGCGGCGGCCAGCCCGGCCGGGCCGGAGCCGACGACGGCGACCTTCTTACCCGTCAGCTTGTCCGGTGGCAGCGGCACCACCCAGCCCTCGCTAAAGGCGTTGTCGATGATCTCGACCTCGACCTGCTTGATGGTGACCGGATCCTGGTTGATGCCCAGCACGCATGAACCCTCGCACGGCGCGGGACACAGTCTGCCAGTGAACTCAGGGAAGTTGTTGGTGGCATGCAGCCGCTCGACCGCGTCGCGCCAGCGGTCGTTACGCACCAGGTCGTTCCACTCCGGGATCAGGTTGCCCAGTGGACACCCGTTGTGGCAGAACGGAATCCCGCAGTCCATGCACCGCGTCGCCTGTTCGCGCAGCACGTCGTGGGAGAACTCTTCGTAGACCTCTTTCCAGTCACGCAGACGCAGCGGGACCGGCCGCCGTGGCGCGGTCTCGCGCTTTGTGTACTTGAGGAAGCCTCTGGGGTCAGCCATTCGCGGCCGCCATGATCGCCTCGTCGACGCTATCGCCGGACTTCTCCGCTTCCGCGATCGCCTCGAGAACGCGCTTGAAGTCGCGCGGCATCACCTTGACGAAGTTCTTCAACTGGTTGTCCCAATCGGCCAGAAGGCGCTGCCCGACAACGGAATCCGTGGCATCGACATGTGCGGTGATCATCGAACGCAGGTAGTCGACGTCGTCGTCGTCCAATTCATCGAGGTCGACCATCTCGGCGTTCAGGTTTTCCTGGAAGGTGCCGTCGATGTTGTAGACGTATGCGACACCACCGGACATACCCGCCGCGAAATTGCGGCCGGTTGGGCCGATGATGACGACCTTGCCGCCGGTCATGTACTCGCAGCCGTGGTCGCCCACGCCCTCCACGACGGCCTGCGCGCCAGAGTTGCGCACCGCAAACCGTTCGCCGACGACGCCGCGAAGGAACGCCTGTCCGCTGGTGGCGCCGAACAGGATCACATTGCCAGCGATGATGTTCTCCTCGGCGACGTAGTCCTCGGGCGCGTCTTCCGAGGGTCGCACCACCAGCCGGCCACCGGACAGCCCCTTGCCGACGTAGTCGTTGGCGTCGCCGTACACCCGAAGGGTGATGCCCTTGGGCACGAACGCGCCGAAGCTGTTCCCTGCCGACCCGTCGAAGGTGATGTCGATGGTTCCCTCGGGAAGACCCTGGCCGCCATAGGCTTTGGTGAGCTCGTGGCCGAGCATGGTGCCGACGGTGCGGTTGGTGTTGGCGATGGTCGTCGAGAACCGGACCGGGGTGCCGGAGTCGAGCGCTTCCCGGCACATCACGATCAGCTGCTGGTCGAGCGCCTTGTCCAGGCCGTGGTCCTGACGTGAGCTGCAGTACAGGTCCTGGTTCATGAAGGCCGATTCCGGCTCGTGTAGTACAGGCGCCAGATCGAGCTTGTAGGCCTTCCAATGCTCTGCGGCCTTCGTGGTGTCCAGCGAGCCGACCTGGCCAACCATCTCGTTGACGGTGCGGAAGCCCAACTGGGCCATCATCTCCCGCACCTCCTCGGCAATGAACATGAAGAAGTTCTCGACGAACTCCGGCTTGCCCGCAAAGCGCTGACGCAGCGTCGGGTTCTGGGTCGCCACCCCGACGGGGCAGGTGTCCAGGTGGCACACGCGCATCATGATGCAGCCGGACACCACAAGCGGTGCGGTGGCGAAACCGAACTCCTCGGCGCCGAGCAGTGCGGCGACGACCACGTCACGTCCAGTCTTGAGCTGTCCGTCGACCTGCACGACGATGCGATCGCGAAGTCCGTTGAGCAGCAACGTCTGCTGGGTTTCGGCGAGGCCGAGCTCCCATGGCGCGCCCGCGTGCTTCATCGAGGTCAGTGGCGTGGCGCCGGTGCCGCCGTCGTGGCCGGAGATCAACACTACGTCTGCGTGAGCCTTGGACACGCCCGCCGCGACCGTGCCGACGCCGTTCTCGCTGACCAGCTTCACGTGCACACGGGCCTGCGGGTTGGAGTTCTTCAGATCGTGGATCAGCTGCGCGAGATCCTCGATCGAGTAGATGTCGTGGTGAGGCGGCGGAGAGATCAGGCCGACGCCCGGCGTCGAATGCCGCACCTCGGCCACCCACGGGTAAACCTTGTTACCCGGAAGCTGGCCGCCCTCACCGGGTTTCGCGCCCTGGGCCATCTTGATCTGAATATCGGTGCAGTTGGTCAGGTAGTGGCTGGTCACGCCGAACCGGCCGGAGGCCACCTGCTTGATCGCGCTGCGACGCCAGTCGCCGTTCTCGTCACGGTCGAACCGGCTGACGGCCTCGCCGCCCTCACCGCAGTTCGACCGGCCGCCAAGGCGGTTCATCGCGATCGCCAGCGTCTCGTGCGCCTCCGCGGAGATCGAGCCGTAGCTCATCGCCCCGGTGGAGAACCGCTTGACGATCTCGCCGGCGGGCTCGACCTCGTCGAGCGGCACCGGCGGGCGCACGCCGTCACGGAACTTCAGCAGCCCGCGAAGCGAGGCCATCCGTTCACTCTGATCGTCGACCAGCGCCGTGTATTCCTTGAAGATCGAATACTGGCCGGTGCGGGTCGAATGCTGCAGCTTGAACACCGTGTCCGGGTTGAACAGGTGGTACTCGCCCTCGCGCCGCCACTGGTACTCGCCGCCGACCTCCAGCTCGCGGTGGGCCCACTCGTCGGGCCGGTCCAGGTACGCCAACGAATGCCGCTGCGCGACGTCGTCGGCGATGTCGTCGAGTTCGATGCCGCCGACCGGACACGTGAGCCCGGTGAAGTACTCGTCGAGAAGCGGCTGGCTGATGCCGATGGCCTGGAACAGCTGCGCGCCCGTGTAGGACGCCAGCGTCGAGATGCCCATCTTGGACATCACCTTCAGCACGCCCTTGCCTGCGGCCTTGACGTAGTTGGCCTTGGCCTTGTCGCTGCTGATGCCGGTGATCACGCCGCGGTCGACCATGTCCTCAATGGACTCGAATGCCATGTACGGGTTGATCGCGGCGGCGCCGAAGCCGACCAGGCAGGCCATGTGGTGCACCTCGCGGGCGTCGCCCGCCTCCACGACGAGGCCGACCTGGGTGCGCGTGCGGTCGCGCACCAGATGGTGATGCACCGCGGAGACGGAGAGCAGCGACGGGATGGGCGCCATCGACTCGTCGGACTCGCGGTCGGACAGCACGATGATGCGCGCCCCGTCGCGGATGGCGGCCGACACCTTCGCGCGGACGTTGTCCAGCGCTTCCTTCAGGCCCTGTCCGCCGCGGTTCACCGGGTAGAGGCAGCGGATCACCGCGGCGCGCATGCCGTGTTTGTGACCGCGGATCTCGTGATCGGGATCCACGCACATCAACTTCGACAGCTCGGCGTTGCGCAGGATCGGCTGCGACAGCACGATCTGCCTACAGGACTCGGCGTTCGGGTTGAGCAGGTCGCCCTCTGGCCCGACCGTGCCCTGGAGGCTGGTCACCACCTCTTCGCGAATGGCGTCCAGCGGCGGGTTGGTGACCTGTGCGAACAACTGTTGGAAGTAGTCGTAGAGCATCCGCGGCCGTTGCGACAGCACGGCGACGGGGGTGTCGGTACCCATCGAGCCTATCGGCTCGGCGCCGGTGCGCGCCATCGGCGCCACCAACAGGTTGAGCTCCTCGTAGGTGTAGCCGAAGATCTGCTGCCGCAACACAACCCGGTGATGAGGCATGCGGACGTAGTCGCCGGGCGGCAGGTCGTCGAGCTTGAAAAGGCCTGCGTCGAGCCACTCCTGATACGGGTGCTCGGCGGCCAGTTCGGCCTTGATCTCCTCGTCGTCGACGATGCGGCCCTTGGACGTGTCGACGAGAAACATTCGGCCGGGTTGCAGCCGCATCTTCTTCACCACGGTGGACGGATCGAGGTTCAGCACGCCGGCTTCGGACGCCATCACCACCAGACCGTCGGCGGTAACCCAAATCCGGGACGGGCGAAGGCCGTTGCGGTCGAGGACGGCACCGATCACGGTGCCGTCGGTGAACGTCATCGACGCCGGGCCGTCCCACGGCTCCATCAGCGATGCGTGGTATTCGTAGAAGGCACGACGCGCCGGGTCCATCGACTCGTTGCGTTCCCATGCCTCCGGGATCATCATGAGCACGGCGTGCGGCAGGCTGCGTCCGCCGAGGTGCAGAAGTTCCAGCACCTCGTCGAACCGGGCAGTATCGGAGGCGCCGGGGGTGCAGACCGGGACGATCTTGTCGAGGTCCCGGCCGCCGAACACGTCCGTATTGATCAATGCCTCGCGCGCCCGCATCCAGTTCTCGTTGCCGGTAACGGTGTTGATCTCACCGTTGTGCGCGATCCGCCGGAACGGGTGGGCCAACGGCCACGACGGGAACGTGTTGGTTGAGAACCGCGAGTGCACGATGCCCAACGCGCTGGTCAGCCGCTCGTCCTGCAGATCCAAGTAGAAGGCCTTCAGCTGAGGAGTGGTCAGCATGCCCTTGTAGACGAAGGTCTGACCGGAAAGGCTTGGGAAGTAAACGGTTTCGCGGCCCGGGCCGTCCTGACCGGGACCCTTGGTGCCGAGTTCGTGTTCGGCGCGCTTGCGCACCACATACGCGCGGCGCTCCAGCTCCATGCCCGAGGCGCTCCGGTCCTTCCCGTCGCTTCGCTCGCCCCAGCCGATGAACACCTGGCGGAACGTCGGCATGGCGTCGCGGGCCAGTGCGCCGAGCGACGACTCGTCGGTGGGCACATCGCGCCAGCCCAGCACCTCGAGGCCCTCGGCCTCCGCGATCTTCTCGACGGCCTCGCATGCCACGGCGGCGTCCTTCGACGACTGCGGAAGGAAGGCGATGCCGGTGGCGTAGTTGCCCGCCTCGGGCAGGTCGAACTCGACGACCGCGCGCAGGAACTCGTGGGGCACCTGCAGCAGGATGCCCGCGCCGTCGCCGGTGTGCGGTTCAGCGCCCTGGGCACCGCGGTGCTCCAGGTTGACCAGGGCAGTGATGGCCTTGTCGACGATGTCGCGGCTGCGGCGGCCGTGCATGTCCGCGACCATGGCAACGCCGCACGCGTCGTGTTCGAACGCGGGGTTGTACAGCCCCTGCGCACGTGAGGAGCGAGAGAGCCCTTGCGCACGTGAGGAGCGAGAGAGCCCTTGTCTTAGGGGCGTCATTCCCACCTAGCCCTTCACACCTTCGAGAAACCCTGGGGGCCGTCGTCGATGACGGCGTGAGCCGGTCATGCGGTGGTGGTGCCCCCGTGCAGCATTGAACGACGGCCCCGACCCCACTCGGCACAAGTGGGAAAACGATATGACAAACCCCGCGTGACATGCCAACTTAGTCGTACCTAACTGAACTGCTCGGCCCCCCGGCAACGCTGCCCCATCTGATGCCAATGATACGAGCGAAGCCGTTGTGCGCCTTTGAATTTCGACCAGCGGAGTGGCATAGGCCGGCGCCGCTCGGCAAGACGAGTTGCGACCAACGTCCCGCGGCGCAGTTGCTAAACAACGACTACCGGCGCGCTGAGCAGGAAATAGCCGATTAGAACAAGTTTGCTATAAAGCTTAGTCAGATTCTTAGAGTATGGCCCCCGGCCTGCCCGCTCTCCCCTCGTGGAACGGGCAGGCTGCGGACCGATCAGCGGTGTACCGGGTGCCCGCCACGCTCGGCCAACGACCGAAGCTGCTTGAGGGCGAAGGTGCGGCCGCGGCCGCCCTCTGGAATGTGGATGCCCGCCCACAGACCCTGGGCGCCAGGCATCTCGCACGCCTCCTTCGCGCACAGCCAGCGGCGCGGGCAGGCCCGGCACACGGCTTTGGTCTGGTCGTCGGTCGCGGTCATCCACCGATCGGGGTCTTGCGTGCAGACGCCGATCTGGTTGTCGGTCAGAACGGGCATCTCGATCATGACGGTCATGACGGCTTCCTCTCACTCTCAGCGTGGCTGAAACCGTAGCGCTATTTCCGTAGCATCGCAACATTAACTATCGTCTGTCGCTCTGGCCAGGTCGGCAGTCCCAGGTCGGATCGGCTGGCTACACTGGGCGGGTGGAAGAGGACGCCGGCGATCCGGGCATAGCCCGCGCTGGCGCAGCAGTCGCAGCCCGACGCCGCGAATTGGACATCAAGCAGCGGAATCTCGCGAAGTTCAAGATCATCAACGCGGGCGCGCTCATCGCATTCGAGAAGGGCCGCAGCTGGCCGCGGGAGCGCACCAGGGCCAAGCTGGAGGAGGTCCTGCGGTGGCCCGCCGGAACCATAGCGTCGATACGGTATGGCGGTCCCGTGCCGGGCGCGGCGCCAGAGCCGCCCGCGGACGACGGCGCCGGTTCGCTCCTCGCGGTCACCGTTGAGGTGGCCATGACAACCCTCGGTGCCGCCATCGAGGCACTGCCCGCCGACGACGCCCTTGACTTCGGCGAGCGTGCCACCGTGATTCTGGCCGAACTGCGCAAGCTGGAAGCGGTGGTGGCCCGCGCGGCACAGCGAAGCCGCGGCACGGCCGATGTGGTGCTTGCCCTGCGCACGGTCCGCGGTCGCTACGACGAACTGATGTTTCGCGCCGCCGCCGCACCGGGCGCGACGCTGGGTCAACGGCTCTACGTCGCGCGCCGCCGCGCCAACCTGTCCAACGCCGAGACCGCCAACGCAGCGGGCCTTCCCGTCGAGCTCGTTGACTCCGTCGAGGCCGGTGTACAAGCCAACGATGCGGACACGGCCACCCTGAACGGCCTCATCGCCTCCCTCGATGGCTGATACTGGGTCCCGTGCCGCTGTCCGATCTGGTCCGCAATGTCGGCGACGTGTTGTCGCGGGCGGACACATTGTTCGGGACCGCCGACCCGGATGCGGCCGCTACCGTCGCCGACCATATGACCGGCGCCACCGACGCCATCCGTTCTGGGCAGGAACTGGCCGCATCGATGACGGGTGACGCGGTGACCAACTACGCCGACTTCGCGCAGGGCACCCGCGGTGCGCTCGAACATCTCTCGGGCGTCGAGTCAGAGTTGGGCCAGCGCCTGCAGGAGGCCGCGGAGACGGTGACCGCGGCGAAGTCAGCTTCGCAGTCGGCGCTCGACGTGGTGTCGTCGGCGTCGGATGCGCTTGAGTACCTTAAGGATTCGCCTACGGTCGAATTGGCCGTCATCCACGCGCTGCAGGCGCAGGTCGGTCACGAGCTCGCGCTGATTCGGACCCACCAGGCGGTCGCCGAGCAGCTCGGCGCGCAGCTGCGCGGGCTCGGCTACTGAAAACTGAGACGGTGGCAGGCCCCGATCAGCCCGACGGCTCGATGCGGGGTTCTGTACACATCTGCATTACCGCGATCGTCGCCGGCGTGGTCGTCGGCTTCGTCGGCGGTGCATTTCGCTGGTGTTTACGAAGGGCCGATGAACTGCGCATCGACTTCGTCGACTGGACCCACCACCTACCGGGGCCGGGTTGGCTCGTTCCGATGGCCGCGGCCGCGGCGGGCGCGACGCTGGCCGCCCTCATCGTCCGGTGGGAGCCGTTGGCGGCCGGGAGCGGCATCCAGCATGTCGAGGCGGTTTTTCGGGGCACAGCCCAGCCACCGCTGCTCCGGTTGCTTCCGGCGAAGTTCGTCGGTGGTGTGTTGAGCATCGGATCGGGGCTTGTGTTGGGACGGGAAGGTCCGACGGTGCACATGGGCGCGGCGATCGGAGCCGAAGCAGCGCGACGCGCCCGGCTGCCCGATCCCGAGCTGAGGATGATGCAGACGGCCCTGGGCGGGGCCGGACTGGCCGTCGCGTTCAACGCACCGATCGGTGGCGTCCTTTTCACCCTCGAGGAGGTCACCAGGTCGTTTCGGGTAAAGACAGTGCTGGCAACGCTTTTCGCGGCTGTCGCGGCGGTGAGCTGCTCTCGGCTGGTGCTGGGGAACCATGCCGACTTCGACGTCGAACCCATCGGAGCTCCGGCCCTCGCCTGGTTACCTCTTTTCGTCGTCTTCGGACTGCTGACCGGGTGCTTGGGCGCCGGGTACAACAGGTTGGTGTTGTGGTTCCTCGACCACGTGGCAGCCATTCGCCGAATCTCATCTCTGGTGAAGGCTGCCGTCATCGGCGCCGTGATCGGGCTTGCGATGTTCGTCTACCCGCTCGCGGTGGGCGGCGGGGAGGACCTGACGCAGCGAATACTCGCCGGGCAGAACATCGTTCTGTCCGCCGTCATCGGGATCCTCGCAGTGCGGTTCGTCGCCGGTCCCCTGTCGTATTCGGCTGCGGTGCCGGGCGGGCTGTTCGCACCACTGCTTGCCGTGGGTGCGCTGTGGGGCCTCCTCTTCGCCGGATGCTTCGACGCAGTCTGGCCCGACGACGCAACGCAGTTGGCGGTTCCGATGGCGCTCGTCGGAATGGCGGCGTTCTTCGGGGCGACGGTGCGCGCGCCGTTGACGGGGATGGTGGTCGTCACGGAGATGACCGCGACGACCGAGACACTCGTGCCGATGATGGCCGCAACCGCTGCCGCGGTTCTGGTCGGGTGGATCCTCGGCTCGCCGCCGATCTATGACAGTCTTCGAGAACGCATGCCCGACGAGTCGTCGATCGAGCGGCGCGGCGAATGAGCAACTAGAAGCTGCGCAACTACTTCACCGGCGACTTCTTCTTGGCGCGACTTGCGGCGGCCTTTTCGGTCTTGGCGCCCGCGTTAGCCAGCTGGCCACCCGAGTTCTCCAGGTGCGCACGGACGAACCACTGGAACTTCTCCAACTCGCTCGCGTGCTCGATCAACATGTCCTGTGAAACCAGGTCGAGGTCTTCGAGCCTGTCGATGGCTTTGCGGGTGTCCTCGATGACGCCCGTGTAGACCAGATCGAGTGCGGCAAGGTGCGCCTGCACGGTGTCCCGCTCGACTGAATAGTCGTCCCACGTGCGGTCTTTGATGATCGCCCCGGGCGTGCCCAGAGGCGACTTGCCCAGCGTCGCGATCCGCTCGGCGGCCTCGTCGGCGTAGCCGCGGACGAGCTCGACCTGCGGATCGATCATCTCGTGCACGCCGATGAAGTTCGGACCGACCACGTTCCAGTGAACGTGCTTCAGTGTGAGGTGCAGGTCGTTGTACCGGCTCAAAGCCTTCTGCAGCATCTCGGCTACTTCGCTGCCCTTTTTGTCTGACATACCGGGGATCGTGAACTCAGTCATCGAAACCTCCTTCGCACATGATGAACCGTCGGGGCTACGTCTACCCCGGGCCGCGGCGCGGTAACCACACCGCGGAGCATGTCACATATCGGCCAGCTTCGGGATGGCCTGTCGGGCCCCGAACCGCGGATTGCGGGTCATGCCGCTGACCTCGAGGAGGCGCACGGCCCGGTGCCGGTGCGGACGCATCGGTTCGAGCAACTCGACCATCGCGTCGTCGTCGATGGGATGGCCGAGCAGTGTCCAGCCGACCACCTTCGCCAGGTGGTAGTCGCCGACTGACAACGCGTCGGCGTCTCCGAACGCGCGCTGTGCCGTTTCGGCCGCCGTCCATATCCCGACGCCGGGCAATGATGTCAGCGCCGCTCGGGCGTGTTCGGCCGGGCGTGTGACGAGGCGCTCGACCGAGTCTGCCCGTTGCGCACAGCCGACGATCGTGCGCGCCCTGCCGGGGTCGACATTGGCGAGGTGGAACTCCCACGATGGGATGCGGCGCCACACCTCGGCGGGCGGAGGAACGCGCATGCGCGCAGGCGCAGGCCCGGGCGCGGGCCCGCCGAACTTGGTGACCAGCATCCGCCACGCTCGGAAAGCGTCCTTGCCCGCCACCCGCTGTTCGATGACGGCCGGAATCAGGGACTCGAGCACCCGGCCGGTGCGCCCAAGCCGGAGATGCGGAACCCGCCGCCACGCCTCGGCGATTGCCGGTTCGTCGGGTACGAACCCGCTTGGATCGTCGTCGGTGCCCAACAACGCGTGGAAGGCATCGGCGAATTCCGTTGCGCCGCTTCCCCATGCCTCACACGCAATGGTGCGTGGCCCCGACCGGCTGATGCGCGCCGTCACCGGCCCGGTGCGCATCAGGCTGGTGCGCCAGATGGCGGCGTCGGGTGCGGTCATGTAGCACGGGTCGCCGCCGCCACGGCGCAGGGGCGACAGCGTGAAACCGGGACTCGCCGGCCCCGAAAATTCGACGCTGCACTCGACCGCTTTCTCAGACATTGATGACGTAATAGTGACATCCATCCCGGTTCAGTTTCCTCGGCTGGGGGTATGGGCAGAACGCAAATAGGCTGACGACTCCTGGTTGGGTCGAGGAAGGGGGACAGGTGGGCGTCGACGGTCGGTTGTTTGCGCCTGCGCTGCATCCCGCGCTCACCGTCGGCTGCCAGGACGGGGCCCAATTCGATATCTGGCGAAGCAACGTCCGCAAGGCGGTCCTCGACTCCGTCGACGAGTTCGTCACCGATCGTTGCGCCGTCGACCTGCGTGGTGCAGGCGTCGACGTGGCCGCCGATGTGTTGGTCGGTTTCGTCGGCTCCGGAAAGTGTCTGCGCTCGACATTCATGTTCCTCGGCTGGCTGTGTGGCGCCGACCCGTCGCACGCCGCACTGCGTGCCGCCGCAAGCCTCGAGTTGCTCCACGCGTTCGCGCTGCTGCAGGACGACGTCATGGACGGCTCACCGCTGCGCCGCGGCCGACCCTCCGCTCATGTGCAGTTCGCGAACTGGCACCGCGACAGCGACCTGTCCGGCTCGGCGCAGCGCTTCGGTGAGTCAGCTGCGGTCCTGCTCGGCGACCTTTGTCTGGTCTGGGCCGAGCAGATGCTTCGCGACAGCGGCCTCGACTGCACCTCGCTGAGCAGGGCATGGCCTCGATACGACGCGATGCGCAGCGAATTGGCGGTCGGTCAATTCGCCGAGCTGGTGAACAATGTCGGCGGCCTGCCTACGCTGGAAGAGGTGCTGGAGGTGGCTCGACGAAAGTCGGGCAATTACACGGTGCGCCGCCCGTTGGAGATCGGCGCGGCGATGGCAGGCTGCGACGATCGCCTGCTGACCCGGCTCGGTGCCTACGGCAACGCCGTGGGTGAAGCCTTCCAGCTGCGCGACGACCTGCTCGGCATCTTCGGCTCGCCCGAAATCACCGGTAAGCCCGTCGGTGCCGACCTGACCGAGCACAAGGCGACCAGCGTCGTCGTCGCCGCCCATCAGATGGCCGGGCCGTCCCTGCGGCGCCAGCTGACGGAGCTGATGAGCGCGGCCGAACTGGACGAGGCGGACGTCGACCGATGGCGAACGTTGATCAACGCGACCGGCGCGGTGCAACGCATCGAAGAGATGATCGCCGACCGGCTCCGCTGCGCTACGGAATGGATCGGCGAGAGCCGGCTCGATCAGGCGGTGCGCTCCGCGCTGCTCAACATGGCCTCGGCCTGCACCCGGCGAGCGGCATGATGCGCACGATCGCGGGTGCAACCGACCATGTGGTGATCGTTGGCGCCGGCCTCGCAGGCCTGTCGGCGGCACTGCACCTGGCCGGTCGTGGCCGTGCGGTGACCGTCGTCGAACGCGGCGACGTCCCCGGCGGACGCGTCGGGCGGCTCGACATCGACGGTTACCGGCTCGACACCGGGCCGACGGTGCTCACCATGTCGGACCTGATCGACGAAACCTTCGCGGCCGTCGGCGAATCCACCGCCGACCGGCTCGAGCTGGACGCTGTCGACCCCGCCTACCGCGCGCTGTTTTCCGACGGCAGCTCTCTCGATGTGCGCAGCGACCGAGACGCGATGGCCGCCGAGGTCGAACGGCTGGCCGGCCCGCAACAGGCGCAGGGTTATCTGAGGCTGCGCGACTGGCTGGCGCGGCTGTACGAGGTCGAATTCGACGGCTTCATCGCCTCCAACTTCGACTCGCCGCTGGGGCTGCTGACGCCGCAGCTGGCCCGGTTGACTGCGCTCGGCGGCTTCCGCCGCTGGGACAGGGTGGTGAAGCGGTTCATCACCGATCCGCGGTTGCACCGAATTTTCACGTTCCAGGCGCTCTATGCCGGGGTTCCGCCGCAGCGGGCGCTCGCGGTGTATGCCGTCATCGCCTACATGGACACCGTTGCAGGCGTGTACTTCCCGCGCGGAGGGATGCGGGCGCTGCCCGATGCGCTGGCCGCCGCGGCTGCGGACGTCGGTGTGGAATTCCACTACGGCGCAAAGGTAACCGGACTCGACCGACAGGGGCGACCGGATTCGAGCCGTGGAAACCGACACAGATGAGCGCATACCCGCCGACGCCGTCGTCCTCACCACCGAACTGCCTGACACCTACCGGCTGCTCGGCCGCACCCCGCGCAGGCTGCTGCCGCTGCGACCGTCGCCGTCGGCGGTCGTCGCGCACATCGGCTGCCGATCGGCCGACCGTGAAATGCCGCACCACCACATTCTTTTCGGCGACACCTGGGAGCAGACGTTCCGCGAGATCATCGACGACGGCGTGGTGATGAGCGATCCCTCCCTACTGGTGACCAGGCCGACGGCCGGCGACCCGACCCTCGCGCCGACGGGCCGTGAGCTGCTTTACGTTCTTGCACCCGCACCGAATTTGGCGCGAGGCACAGTCGATTGGAAAAGCATCGGCAGCTCGTACACCGACAGCATGATGGCCACCGTCACCGACCGGCTTCCCGAGTTCGGCGTCGATGCCGAGGTGCTGCACGTCGTCAACCCCGCGGACTGGGCCCGTCAGGGTATGGCGGCGGGCAGCCCCTTCGCGCTGGCGCACACGTTCGGACAGACGGGACCGTTCCGTCCGGCCAACACCGTTCGCGGGATCGACAACGTCGTGCTGGCCGGCTCGTCGACCGTGCCCGGTGTGGGCGTTCCGACCGCCCTGCTGTCGGGGCGGCTTGCCGCGGACAGGGTTACCGGAGCCGTCACCCGGCAGATCGCCACTCGCATCGGGGGTGGGCACGCATGATTCGCTCCGAGCTCGACGCCGCCGGAGTGCGCGATCCGGCCCTGCGGGAGGCTTACGGGCAGTGTCGAGTGCTGAACGCGGAGCACGGCAAGACGTTCTTCCTCGCCACCAGGCTGCTCGCGCCCGAGCAACGTCCGGCGGTCCATGCGCTGTACGGGTTTGCGCGCCGCGCCGACGACATCATCGACGACTTCGACGACCACGTCAGCTCGGAAGAGCGAGCAGAACGGCTCCAGCGGCTGGCCACTCAGCTGTTCAATCAGCTTGTCCAGCAGCAGGACTCCGGGGACGACCCCACGTTGCGAGCCGTCGTCCACACCGCGCGCCGGTACGGTATTCCGTGGGAGATGTTCGACGACTTCCTCGCGTCGATGCGGATGGACCTCACCGTCACCGACTACCCGGACCGGAAGTCGCTCGAGCGCTACATGCACGGTTCGGCCGAGGTGATCGGGCTGCAGATGCTGCCGGTGCTCGGCACCGTCGGCCCGCGTGAGGAAGCCGCACCGTACGCCGCCGCGCTGGGAAAGGCGTTTCAGCTCACCAACTTCCTGCGCGACGTCGACGAGGACCTGCAGCGCGGCCGGGTGTATCTGCCGGCCGACGAGTTGGCCGCATACCGCGTCGACCGGGACATGTTGACGTGGTGTCACACCAACAAGCGCACCGACGCCAGGGTGCGCCGCGCACTCACCGAGCAGCACGCCGCCACCCGGCGGGTGTACGAATTCGCGCGCAGGGGCATCGAATTGCTCGATCCGCGGTCGCGGCCGTGCGTCGCGTCGGCCTACACGCTGTACTCGGAGATCCTCGACCGGATCGAGAACATCGACTTCGCGATCTTCGACCAACGCGCCACCGTCGGCACGGGCAGGCGGCTGCAGGTCGCGGGTGTCGGGATCGTTCAGGCCTGGCGCGCGCGGGTGACGCACGGTAGGTAAGAAATAGATATGGACCGCTGGCAGTATCTGATCGTGCTGGGCGCGTGCCTGCTCATCACCGCGCCGCTGGAGATATTCGGTGACGGCGTCTACCGACAGGCACGTCGCGCCGCCCTGGCCGTGCTGCCGGTTGCGGCCGTGTTCGTGGTGTGGGACGCCGTCGCGATCGCGGCGCACATCTGGAGGTACAACCCGAAATACGTCACCGGCATCGAGTTGCCCGCCAATATCCCGATCGAAGAGCTGCTGTTCTTCCTCGTGATACCGCTGTGCGGACTGTTCACGTACAACGCCGTGGACAACCATCCTGACGTACGTCAAGAAGAAGATCCGCACCCGCTCGGAGCAGTCCACATGACGGGGCTCGGATACACCCTGCCCGCCGTGCTGGCGGTGATCGCGGTGGCCGCGTTGGAGTTCGGCGTGCTGCACACCGGGCTGTTCCGCAGGCCCTCGTACTGGATCTCGATGATGATCGTTTTCATGTTCCAGATACCCGTCGACGGCTGGCTGACGAAGCTGTCCGCACCGATCGTCATCTACGACGACAGCCACACCAGCGGCATCAGGTTTCCGTTCGATATCCCCGTCGAGGACTTCCTGTTCGGGTTCGCACTGGTGACCGCCGCACTGCTGCTGTGGGAGCGTCAGCGGCTGCGTGATCGCAACGCCGGGAGTGCACAGTGACCGATAACAAGTCCGGAGTGCCTGCGGCGTTCGATGCGGGCGCGGCGGACTACGACGGCCTGGTGGACGCCAACCCCGGCTACCACCGCCACCTGAAGATGTCCGCGGAGCGCATGCGGCTTGCCAACGGCGGCAAGGGACTACGGCTGCTCGACGCCGGCTGCGGCACCGGTGCGTCCACCGCGGCGCTGCTGTCCCTCGCCCCCGAGGCCGAGATCGTCGCCGTCGACGCGTCGTCGGGCATGCTGGCCGAAGCCTTCGCCAAGCGCTGGCCCGCGACGGTGCGCTTCGTGCACAGCCGCATCGAGGACATCGCCGAGGCGGGTGTCGAAGGACCGTTCGACGGCATACTCGCCGCGTATCTGCTGCGCAACCTCGAGGACCCCGATACCCAATTGCGCGAGTTCCGAACGCTGCTGCGGCCAGGGGCGACGCTGGCCGTGCACGAGTACTCGGTCCGTGACTCCCGTATCGCGACGGCCACGTGGAACGCCGTGTGCGCGACGATCATCATCCCGATGGGGCGGCTGCGCAGCGGTGACGCCAGCCTCTACCGCTACCTGCGGCGCAGCGTGAATGATTTCGACGGTGCGGAGGCGTTCCGGAACCGGCTGCGGGCCAACGGCTTCGTCAACGTGCGTAGCCAGACCGTTCCTGGCTGGCAGCGCAACGTCGTGCACACCTTCCTCGCGGAAGCGCCGGCATGACCGATCGCCGCCGCGCCAGTCATCCGGCACCGCTCGGCCTACCCGACGCAGGTGCGCTGAGCAGCACACCGCACGTCGTCGTTGTGGGTGGCGGCATAGCCGGGCTTGCGGCGGCGACCGGACTGGTCGAGCGCGGCGTGACCGTCGACGTCGTCGAAAAGGAGGCATACCTCGGCGGACGCGTCGGCGGCTGGACCGAGAAATCCGACGGTGGCACCGACCTGCCGATGAACCGCGGCTTCCACGCGTTCTTCCGGCAGTACTATAACCTGCGAGACCTGTTGCGCCGCATCGATTCCGGACTCGGCATGCTCACCGCTGTCGAGGACTACCCGCTGGTCGACGGGATGGGCAGGCGCGATACGTTCCGCGGCCTTCCGCAGACGCCGCCGCTCAATGCGCTGGCGTTCGCACTGCGCAGCCCGACGTTCCGGCTGCGGGACCTGGTCCGGCTCAACGCACGCGCGGCGGCGCCGCTAGCCGCGGTGTCGGTGCCCGGCATCTACCAGCGGCTCGACCACCTCGACGCCGACAGCTTCCTGCGTGCTATCAACTTCCCCGAGGCGGCGCGGCACCTTGCGTTCGAGGTGTTCTCCCGCAGCTTCTTCGCCGAACCGGGCGCGCTGTCCGCGGCCGAGCTGGCCACGATGTTCCACATCTACTTCCTTGGTTCCAGCGAGGGCCTGATCTTCGACGTCGCGAACGCTAACTTCGATGTCGCCCTTTGGAATCCGCTGCGCCAATATCTGGAGTCGCGGGGCGCGAAGTTCCACACCGGCGTATCGGTAACCGCGGTGAGCACCGATCCTCGCCTGCGCGTGGACTGCGACGCAGGCGTCGGCTTCGACTGCGACGGGGTCGTGCTGGCCACCGACGTCGCAGGCCTGCAACGCATCGTCGCCGCCTCTCCGGCGTTTGGGAACGACGGCTGGCGGGCGCGGGTCGCGGCGATGGGTATCGCACCTCCGTTCGTCGTGCAACGGCTGTGGCTGGACCGCGCCGTGCAGGCAGACCGTGCACCATTCCTCGGGACAGGAGGCCGGCCGCCGCTGGACAATGTCAGCGTGCTCGAACGCTACGAGCAGGAGGCCGCCGCGTGGGCCCGCGGTACCGGGGGCTCCGTCGTCGAACTGCACTCATACGCCGTGACCGGGCCGCGAGCCGGTCTCGGCGACCGGATGCTGGACCGACTGCATGAGCTCTACCCGGAAACGCAGGGCGCCAACGTCATTCACGAACGCGTGCTGACCCGCAGCGACTGTCCGCGGTTCGCGCCCGGCGACCACGCCGGGCGGCCGACGGTTATCACTGCCCATCCCGCGGTCATGCTGGCGGGCGACGGCATCCGTATCGACCTACCGGTGGCGTTGATGGAGCGGGCGGCAACGACGGGTTGGTCGGCGGCCAACGGGCTGCTCGCCCACTACGGGCTCGCGGGCCACGCCCTGCACACGGTGCCGGTCCAGGGGCGGTCCGGCGCCCTGCGGCGGCTCGCGCGGGAAAGGCAGCCGGTGCGATGAGTGCGCTCACCGGCCTGAAGGCGAAGTGGGCGAAAACCTCGCCGTTCAAAGTGCTTCCGCGCGAGCAGTGGGCGAGCCAGCGGCCCACCTACAAGGATGCCGAGCCGGCGATCATCGACGCCGCGTTGGTCCGATCGCAGCGAAGGCCGAGCGGCAATTGGTTCGTGTTCGCCGCCAGCGAGTCGATTCGCAAGCGGCCGTTCGGTACATCGGTCGGCGGACTGGATATCGTGGCGTGGCGCGACACCGACGGCACGCTTCATGTGGGACCGGCGACCTGTCCGCACCTCGGCGCCGATCTGGCGACGGGCACGATCGACAGCGGCGCGCTGATCTGTCCGTGGCATGGGCTGCGGCTGCAGGGCGGTCGCGAATTCGGCTGGAAGCCGTATCCCGCCTACGACGACGGGGTGCTGGCGTGGGTGCGGCTCGACCGCCTCGGCGGCGAGGAGCCGACGGACGTGCCCGCGGTGCCCGCCAGGCCCGACGGCGCGCTCTTGCGCGCCGTCACCCGACTCGTCGGCACGTGCGAGCCGAGCGACATCATCGCCAACCGGCTGGATCCGTGGCACGGCGCCTGGTATCACCCGTATTCGTTCGCCGACCTCGACGTGCTGTCGGCCCCGCCCACTGATGAGAACCTTCCCGAGGACCAGGACCGATTCCTGGTGCCCGTGACGTTTCATATCGGCCGGTTCGGAGTCCCTGTCGTCGCCGAGTTCACCGCGCCGGGGCCGCGCACCATCGTCATGCGCATCGTCGACGGCGAAGGGGCGGGCAGCGTCGTGGAAACCCACGCCACCCCGGTGGGGCCGGGACCCGACGGGTTGCCGCGCAGCGCGGTGATCGAGGCAGTCATCGCGCACTCCGATCGGCCCGGCTTCGTGCACGCCCGACACGGACGACCGCTGATCGCGCCGCTCATGCGGTACGCGGCGGCCAGGCTCTGGCGTGACGACCTGGCGTATGCCGAACGGCGCTACCGGGTGCGCACGCGCGGCTAGCGACCACGGGTCGCTAGGCGACCGAGATTTCCGCCTTGGTCGGATAGAACGCGACATGTCCCGCGATGTCGGCGACGGCGGGATACGGCTGCACGTACGTCCAGATCGCGTCCTCGACGGTGTCACCCGAGCCGGTCGTCACGTGGTAGTACGCGGCATCGCCCTTGTACGGGCAGTACGTGGTGGTGTCGCTCGACGTCAACGCGGTCTGCAGGACGTCGGCAATCGGGATGTACTGAACGGCCGGATACGTCGATTCCTGCAGCGTCAGCGCGTTGTCGCTCTCGGCGACGACCTCACCGTTGACCCGCACGGTGACGTGCTTGCCTGTGGGTTCGACGATGATCGGGTGGTCGGCGGTGGGCTGGTGGACGGGTTTGTCGGTCATGGCAGTCTCCTGACGAGTGGGTTGCCCATCTCAATAATCGCAACCTGTCGAGACCGGTTATTTCTTCCTGGCGCGGCGTTAACATCGCCGCATGACTGATCGCGGACCGGCCTCCGCCCAGGCGGAGGTCACCATCGATGCCGACCCCACGAAGGTGTACGGCCTCATCACCGATCTGACGACGTTGGCGTCGCTGGCCCCGGAGTCGGCGGGAATGAAGTGGCACAAGGGTGATAGAGCGACGCCCGGCGCGGTGTTCAAGGGCACGAACCGCAACGGCTTCCGGCGCTGGACGACGACGTGCACCGTCACCGACGCCGACCCCGGCCGAATATTCGCCTTCGACGTCCGCTATCTCGGCGCACCTGTCGCGCACTGGCGTTATGACATCACCTCCGAGGGCGATGGGTGTCGCGTCACGGAGAAAACATGGGATCGTCGGTCGCCCTTCATGGCGAAGGCGGGTGGCCTCGCCACCGGTGTGACCGACCGCAACACCGCCAATGACAGCAACATGAAGCTGACCCTTGGGCGGCTGAAGGAGAAGGCCGAAACCGGCTAGGGCCGGCCGGCGATCTTGTCGGCGACGACGGCGATCGGCGAGGTCGTCGAGCGGCCGTGCGCCTCGTGCCAGTCGGCCAGCTTGTACGCCACGTACATGCCGCGCACACCCAGCCAGCGCAGCGGCTCGGGCTCCCAGTTCGGCGATTGATGGCCCACCCACGGCAGCTCGGTCAACGGCGTCTGCCGGTCGACAACCAGATCGGCGAGGGTCCGGCCCGCGAGGTTCGTCGCGGTGACGCCATGGCCGACATATCCACCGGCCCAACCTGATCCGCTGACCTTGTCGAACCCGATGCCTGCCGACCAGTCGCGCGGCACCGCCAGCACTCCGCACCAGCCGTGCGCGATCGGGACGTCGCGGACCTGCGGCAGCACGGTGCGCAGCACGTCGGTCAGATACCTGATGGTCCGTTCGGGCACCCGCCCGTCGGCATCGGTGCGCGAGGCGTAGCGGTACGGCACGCTGCGGCCGCCGATCGCAATGCGGTTGTCGACGGTGCGCTGCGCATAGAAGAACCCGTGCGCCGCGTTGCCGACGGTCTCACGACCGCGCCAGCCGATGCTGTCCCAAAGCTCGTCGGAGATCGGCTCGGTGGCGATCATCGAGCTGTTCATCGGCAGCCACCGTCGGCGCAGCCCCGGCAGCCTTGCGGTGAAGCCCTCGGTGGCCCTCAGCACGATCGGCGCGATGACGGTGCCGTGCGGCGTGGTCACCTTACCGCGGTCGATCGCGGTGACCGGTGTCTGTTCGTAGATGTCGACGCCGAGCCGCTCAACGGTGTCAGCCAGGCCACGCGCCAGGTGTGCGGGCTGAATGCGCGCGCAGTGCGGGTTGTGATACGCCGCGACCATGCCGTCGAGCCGAATCCGTTCGGCCGCTTCGGCTTTCGTCAGGACGGCGATGCCGTCGACCTTCCAGCTGAGCTCTTCCTCAGCCTCTGCGGCCAGGCGCGACGCCTGCGCGGCGTTGCGGGCGATCTGAAGCCTGCCGCCCTTGACGATGCCCGCGTCGATACTCTCGCGCGCCGCGACGTCGATCACCTCGTCGACGGACTCGTTGAGCGCGCGCTGCCACGCCACCACCCCGTCGCGGCCGTGCTGCTGCGCCATCCTGTTGCGGTCGCCGGGCACCAGCCCAGACAGCCAGCCGCCGTTGCGGCCGGACGCGCCGAACCCCGCGAATCGTGCCTCGAGGACGGCGATGCGCAGCGACGGGTCGGCGCGCTTGAGGTAGTACGCCGTCCACAGCCCCGTGTAGCCCGCTCCGACGATGCAGACGTCGGCGTCGCGGTCACCCGGCAGCGACGGGCGGTAGGCGGGCAGTTCGTCGTACCAGTTGGATACCTGGCCGTTGATCGGGGAACGCACCACGCGATTCTGCCAGGCGCGAGGTTGTCGGTAGGCACGCGCATAGTGGGCGTTAAGTACTACGAAAGGAATGCCATGTGCTGGCAATGCGAAACGCGCAACGACGACATCGCAGAACACCTCGACGAGATTCCGACGCCGTACGCGAGCACGGATGGGTCATCAAATGCGTTGAGGACGACATACGTCCTTACGCATACACAACCGGGCTTCACCAATTCGGGTTACCTGAACTCATTGCTACCGGTGTGACGACTGAACGGGCCCTCGTCCTGCTGGACCATTTCGTCGACGAGACGATGACCAGAGGGCCGCCGAGACCGGGAGACCTTCTCGATTTCTTGGGCATCGCGGCGATAGAGGTCGTGGAAGTCGAGCATCCGGACGCACACCTGGGCCTGGGGGTTGCGTTGTACGGAAACGAGATCCGTGCTGTCCAGTTGGTATGGACCGACATGTTGGGCCGCTGGCCGTGGGAGTCGACATTCGAAGACGAACTATCACAGCTGGTGCTCGGGAAGCGAGGGCCTCAGAACGCGTAGCGGTGGTATTGCGCCATATAGCGCAGAGACTGCGACAGCGACATCATCTTCGCCATCAGACGGTAGGGCCAGCTGACATCGGCGAACGTCGGCGAGTCGAACGGGGACTGCCATAGGAGCAACCGCAGCCTGGGCACCGCCTTCAGGATGTCGCCGGGTCCGTCGATGCCCCAGTAGAGCTTCGCCCCGGCCCGCGCGACGACGGTGTTGGTCCACTGCGTCTTGATCCCTAATCGGCTGAAGGCGTCGAACTGCAGCTCGCCGGAAGGGGCGTGGCGGACGATCCGACGGAACAATGCGATCCCGTCCTCTTCGGTCAGGTACATGGTCAGTCCCTCGCCGATCATCAGCGTGGGACGGTCGGCGGGCACGTCGGCGAGCCAGGCGGGGTCGGTCACGGATGCCGCGACGATGTGGCAGTGCTCGCGCGGCGGAAACAGCTGCCTGCGCAGTTCGGCGACATCGGGATAGTCGACGTCGTACCACTCGACGCCTGGCCCTGGATCGAGCCGGTAGTACCGGCTGTCCAGCCCGCAGCCGAGGTGTAGCACTCTCGCCTCGGGATGCACCGCCAGGAATTGCGCAGCCCAGTTGTCGAAATGGGCCGATCGGGTGGTCACCGCCGGGGAATTGCGTGCCGTGATCGTCGTCTTCGACCAGTCGTAGTCGATGCGGTCGACGATGTCTCTGGCCCACCGGTCGCCGAGGATCGGCTTTTCGAGGTCGGCGTCCAATGCTTTGGCGTAGAACGTCGCCAACATGGTCTGTGGCGCTCCGGACAGGTCGACGTGGAGTTTCTCCGTCACGTCAGCCCACGCTAGTCCTGTTCAGCCTGCCTGCTTGCTCTTGCGCTTGGCGTCTCGCAGGCCAACCCAGAACCGTGCGGCCTCACGAATCGACTCCTCGACGGGCCTTGGCGTCCAACCCAATTCGCGCCGTGCCTTGGCGCAGTCGACGGGCGCTTCCGCACGCATCAGCCGCAAAGACGCCAGCGAGAGCTGCTCATCGGTACCCCGCAGCCGCGATTTCAGCGTTCCCATCGTCGCCAGCGCATACGACGCCGCCAGCGGAATCGACTTACCGGGCGGCGCCACCCCGGCCTCCTCCGCCGCGATGCGGGCCACCTCGGCGTTGGTGATCATCTTCTCCGAGATCAGGTATCGCTCACCGACGCGGCCTTTTTGGGCGGCCAGGATGAGCGCACGGGCGGCGTCGTCGACGCCGACGGCCTCCAACTCGATGCCGTTCATGACGAACGGCAACTTGCCGAACGCCGCGCCCGCGATGATCGCGCCGTGCGGTGTGCGGCCCCAGTCGCCGCCGCCGTACGTGGTCGAGACGCACATCGCGATTGCCGGTAGGCCATGCTCGCGCGCGTACCGCAGCACCAACTCCTCGGCCTGCACACGCGACCGGACGTAGGGGGTGAGCCCGCGGAGCCGATCGGTCGGCGACCTTTCGCCTCCGTCGACGACGATGTCGTCCTCGGTTGCGACGCGGCCCCGCTTGCGACCGACGGTGACATAGCTGCTGGTGAAGATGAAGCGCCGAAGGGCTCCGTTTTTCTGGATGTCCTTCGCGACCTCGAGCACGTTCCGCGTGCCGTCGACGTTGGTGTGAAACAGCGGCGCCGGATCCTTGAGCCAGCCGCGGGTGTCGACGACGCAGTAGTAGACGACGTCGCAGCCGGCCATCGCCTCGCGCAGCACGTCGTTGTTCCAGATGTCGCCGACGAACCGCGTCGTCTTCAGGTCGTCGATACCGATGGTGTTCGCGCCATCGCGCACCATCACCCGGACGTCCGCGCCGTCGTTGACGAGTTGGCGCGTCACATGGCTGCCCAGGTAGCCGTTCGCGCCGATGACGAGCACGGTCATTTGGCGAACTGCTTCCTCCAGGCCGCCGCCTCGTCCGGCAGCGTGCCGAGCTCCTCGGCCTTGCGGCACCACTTCGCCGTCGCGGACACGAACCGCAGCGGGTTGTAGATGTCCTCCTGGCGGCGCCACTGGCCGTCGCCCGCGTAGGTGATGATCGAGATGTTGGTCGCGCTGATGATCGTGCCGTCACCGGGGTCGCGCATCGGGTTGTCCAGCTCGCAGATGATCCGTCCGGTCGGCTCGTCGATGACTGACCACAACGACGGGAAGTGCGTCATGTAGCTGCCGGGGAAGGTCTCCATGGTCTGCCAGATCCACTTGCGGACCTCCTCGCGGCCACGCATGGTGCCCACCGCGTGTTCGACGTAGACGATGTCGGGTGAGTACTGCTCAACCCATGGATCCCAGTCCCGGGTCCGAGCGGCCCGATCGACCGTCTGCTCGAAGTTCGCGAACGCCTCCGCCAGCTCGTCGCGGGTGAACACCTTGCTCGTCACGGGACAAACTAGAACACGTTCTACCTGAGTTTGTCGAGCGGTGTCAGCACGGCAACGCTGCTGACCTGGATTAATCGGCCGACGTATACCGTTACAGGAACGCCATGAATAGCAACTATCACAAGAATCCCGAAGCGGTCGGCGCGCTGTCGCCGGAGCAGTACCAGGTAACCCAGAAGAACGGCACCGAGCGGCCGTTCACGGGCGAGTACTGGGACAACCACGAGCCCGGCATCTACGTCGACGTGGTGTCCGGTGAGCCGTTGTTCGCCTCGGTCGACAAGTTCGACAGCGGTTCGGGGTGGCCGAGTTTCACGCGGCCGATCGAATCCGACAACGTGATGGAGAAGCGCGACTTCTCGCACCTGATGATTCGCACCGAGGTCCGTTCGGCGCACGGCGACAGCCACCTTGGCCACGTCTTCACCGACGGCCCGAAATCAGCCGGTGGACTGAGGTACTGCATCAACTCCGCCGCCCTGCGTTTCATCCACCTCGACGACCTCGAGGCGGAAGGTTACGGGCAGTACCGGCAGCTGTTTTCGAATAAGGAGGCACAGGCATGACCGACTATCGGAAGGCGATCCTGGCAGGCGGCTGCTTCTGGGGTATGCAAGACCTGATCCGCAAGCAACCCGGCGTGGTCTCGACTCGGGTCGGCTACACCGGCGGAGAGAACGCAAACGCCACCTACCGCAACCATCCCGGACATGCTGAGGCGATCGAGATCGTCTACGACCCGGCGCAGACCGACTACCGGGCTCTGTTGGAGTTCTTCTTCCAGATCCACGATCCGACGACGAAGAACCGGCAGGGCAACGACATCGGCACCAGCTATCGGTCGGCGATCTTCTACACCGACGAGGAGCAAAAGCGCATCGCCCTGGACACGATCGCCGACGTCGAGGCCTCAGGGTTGTGGCCGGGCAAGGTCGTCACGGAAGTCACGCCTGCGAGCGACTTCTGGGAGGCCGAGCCTGAGCACCAGGATTACCTCGAGCGCTTGCCGTGGGGCTACACCTGCCACTTCCCGCGACCGGACTGGAAGCTGCCGAAACGGGCGACTCAGGAAGTCTAGCGGCCGTGGGCTCGTAACTGGTAGAGCCCGTGCGTGACCGAAACAGTCTGGCCGGCTTCGTCTTTGACCACAGCGTCGAGGACGAAGTCGGCCTTTCCCTTTTCGGCGGCCTCGGCCTCGATGCGCGCGATCTCGTCCTCGTCGAGGCTGGCCTCCGCGCGTAGGTCGGTGCGGGCCATCCCGGTGAACTTGATGTCGACGTTCTTCACCAGCGGGTAGTACTTCGCGGCGTCGAACGTCGCAAGCGCGATGACGCCGCCGAGCATCTCGGCGACGGTGAACTGCACGCCGGCATAGACGACGCCGAAGTGGTTGCCGTTGCCTTCCATCGGCACCGAGGCGACGGCGTGCCCGGGCGCCGCTTCGACCACCGTGATACCCATCCTGTGCGCGGGCGGGATGGTCTGCTCCATGGCGCCGTTCATCATGTCGACGAGGTTGTTCACAACCGGAGAGACTACTTGCGGCGGTTCACCACCACACGGCCGCCGTCTCTTGGCGTATACGCGATGCCCCGGTGATGGATCTTTTCATCTGGGGCATCATCGGTCTCGATCGTGAAGTGCCGCAACACGGTGCGGAGCACGACGTCCATCTCGGTGTTAGCGAAGGCGGCACCGATGCAGCGCCGTGTTCCGCCGCCGAACGGCAGCCATGCAAACGTCGGCGGTTTCTTGTCGACGAAGCGGTACGGATCGAACCGCTGCGGGTTCGGGAAGATCTCCGCGTTCTCGTGAAGGTCGGTGATGCTGACAAGGATCGTGTAGCCGTGCGGGATCTCCCATTCGCCGAGATCGAACTTCGGCGCCTTCACGTGCCGGCCCGCGAAGTCGATGACCGTTCGCGCGCGCTGCAACTCCGAGATCGTGGCCTGGCGGAAATCGCTGCCGCCCTGATCGACCTCCTCGACCAGTTCGGCCAGCACCTCGGGGTGGCGGCGCAGCCTCTCGAACGCCCAGCCCAACGAGGACGCGGTCGTCTCATGCCCGGCGCCGAGCAGGGTAATCAGTTCGTCGGAGACGTCCTGCCGCGACATCGCGGTCCCGTCCTCGTACCGGCTGCGCAGAAGCAGCGCCAGAATGTCCGACCGGTCATCGAGATTCGGATCGGCCTCGGCCTTGTCGATCAGGGTGAAGACGACGCGGTCGAATTTGCGCCGGAACTCCTCGAGCCTGCCCCACGGGCTGCGACGTCCCGTGCGGAACGGCGGCTCGGGCAGAGTGGCCATCCGCGATCCCAGCTTGACCCATGGCGGAATGATCTCGCGCAGCTCGTCGAACTCGGCACCGTCGGCGCCGAACACGGTGCGCAGAATCACGTTCAGCGTGATCCTGTTCATCGGCTCGAGCGTCCGAAACTCCGTGC
This sequence comes from uncultured Actinomycetota bacterium, assembly GCA_963715215.1. GTDB lineage: Bacteria > Actinomycetota > Actinomycetes > Mycobacteriales > Mycobacteriaceae > Mycobacterium. Next base: position 126,826 of record CAVQRJ010000011.1, on the reverse strand, counting down.
CCTCGGGCCAGTTCGCGCTCTCGCGCAGCGTCTCTTCCTCGATGACCTTCTCGTAGTTCTTGATGCTCTGGCCGTGGAAGGACGGGGCAAGCAGCTTGCGCCGGTTCCGGTGCTCCTTGCCGTCGAGCGCGAACACCGAGCCGGGCCCGAAGATCCGGCTGAGGTTGGGCTGCATGTTGATCAGGTCGTCGGTGCCGGCCATGAAGACCGACCGCACGAGCGCGGGGTCGGAGACGATGACAGTGCGGCGGAAGAACGGCACGTTGATCTCGAAGACCTTGCCGAACCGACTCGCGCCGTAGTGCATCGTCTTGCGGCGGAATGCGGCGAACGCGACACCCTGGACGATCTTCGGCAGCCGGAGGGCGGGCGGTCGCTTTCCTGTCTCGAACGTCGGGGTCTTGGCTTCGACGGGGGCCGTCTCAGTCATGCAGATTTACTCCAACCAGGTCCGTGGTACCGCGTCGTACCACAACGTTTTCCCAAACGGTACTCTGCGGTACCGTGTTGTGACAAGCTTTCTTCGTGAATTTCGGAAGGATCGATGGCCGTGACCGTCACTGACGACGGGCAGACCGTCGTCGCAGGCGATGCCGTCAGCCCCTTCAGGCGCCGGTTGCTCGACGGGCTGGACGTTTCCATCACCGAGCGCGGTTACCGCGACACCACGGTGGCCGACATCGTGCGGCACGCCCGCACCTCCAAGCGCACCTTCTACGGCGAGTTTTCCAGCAAGGAGGACTGCTTCGTCGAACTGCTGCGAAGCAACAATGAAGCGATGATCGAGCGGATCCGCGGCTCGGTGGATCCGGAAGCCGATTGGCAGCAGCAGATACGGCAGGCCGTCGAGGCGTACGTCGACCACATCGCGTCGCGGCCCGCCATCACTCTGACCTGGATCCGCGAAGCGCCCGCGCTCGGAGCGGTAGCGCAGCCGTTGCACCGGCTGGCGATGAGCCACTTCACTGACATGCTTGTCGACCTGAGTGACAGTCCGGGGTTCCGCCGCGCGAACCTTCCGCCGGTTACCCGGCCGTTGGCATTGATCATCGTTGGCGGATTGCGTGAACTGACAGCGTTTTACGTCGAGGACGGCCGGGACGTTCACGGCATCACGGACCCGGCGGTGACGGCGTCGACCGCGATCCTCGGCATGCCTGCCTCAACCCAGCATTAGCCGAGCGGACTTCTCCAGTCGGTCGGCGATGTCGGGGTACTTGTGCATCGCAGGCGGGTCCGACACCAGCAACGGTAAGTTGGGACGCGATGAGCAACACCGACACCGCACTCCCCGCCCCGGCCGCCCGGCTTTTCGCGCTCGCCGATCAGGTCACCGGCTTCATGCCCGCCGACGAAGGTCGTGCGCTCTACGATGCCGCGATCCGGTATCTGGGCGACGGCACCGGGGTCGAGATAGGCACCTACTGCGGCAAGTCGACGCTGCTGCTCGGCGCGGCGGCGCAGCAGAGCGGCGGCGTGCTCTACACCATCGACCACCATCACGGATCAGAAGAGCACCAGCCCGGCTGGGCGTACCACGACACCTCACTGGTCGACCCAGTCAGCGGACGGTTCGACACGCTGCCGTCGCTGCGTCGTGCGCTGGACACCGCCGAACTCGACGAGAACGTCGTCGCCGTCGTCGGCAAGTCGGTCGTCGTCGCCCGCGGGTGGCGAACACCGTTGCGGTTTCTGTTCATTGACGGCGGACACACCGAGGAGGCCGCGCAACGCGACTTCGACGGCTGGGCCAGGTGGGTCGACGTCGGCGGCGCGCTGGTCATCCACGACGTCTTTCCCGATCCCGACGACGGTGGCCAGGCGCCGTTCCACGTCTACCAGCGTGCGCTCGAGACCGGGGCGTTCCGCGAGGTGTCGGCGATCGGCTCAATACGGGTGTTGGAGCGTATCTCCGGCACGCCGGGTCAAGCGATCTAGAAGGGTCAGCGACCGCTGGTCGCACACTCGCAGTCGAATTCGCCGACAAGGCCACGCGGCAGATCAGCGCCCCGGAAGATGCCGTTGGCCGCCGTGGTGCGCGACAGCGCGTCGGCGGCAAGAATCATCGCGCCGCCCGTCCAGGTGGTCCGCTCCTCAGGCCACCGCTTGCCGTCGGCGAAGACCAGCCCCGTCCAGTAGGAGCCGTCCTCCTCGCGTAGATGGTGCATGGCGCCGAACTGCTCGTGGGCACGCGCCGTCTGCCCGATCGCATCCAAAGCCATTACCAGCTCGCATGTTTCGGCACCGGTCACCCATGGCCGGTCATCGACGCACCTGATCCCGAGACCAGGTACGACGAAGTCGTTCCATCGCTCGTCGATGCGGGACCGGGCCGCCGTGCCGCGCAGCGCGCCACCGAGCACCGGGTAGTACCACTCCATCGACCATCGGTCCTTGCAGACGAACAGGTCAGGGTGGTGGGCGATCGCATGACCCAGCTGGCCGACGGCGACCTCCCACTCCGGTTGCGGGTCGTCGAAGTAATCCGCGAGCGCAAGCGCGCAGCGCAGGCTGTGGTAAATGCTCGCGCAGCCCGTCAGCAGGGCGTCGGACTCAGGACCGGAGTCGCTTCTGGCCCAAACGATCTCGCCGCTCGGCCGCTGCAGGTCGATGACGAAGTCGACGGCTTTGCTGACCACCGGCCACATGTCCTCGGCGAATCTACGGTCGTCGGTGCTCAAAACGTGGTGCCAGACGCCGGTGGCGATATAGGCGCAGAAGTTGCTGTCACTATTGGCGTCCTCGATGACTCCGTTGCGCAACTGGATCGGCCACGAACCGTCCGCCCGTTGGGCGCTCTTGCACCAATCAAACGCTGCGCGTGCAGGTTCCAGCAACCCGGCGGCGGTCAGCGCCATCGCGTTCTCGACGTGGTCCCACGGGTCGGTGTGCCCACCGTACGACCACGGGATGGCACCCGAGGACTCCTGAGTGTCGGCGATCGACTGCGCGGTCTGGCGGCACTGTGCGGATGTCAGCACACCCGGCACGCCCGGAACATCAGGTGCCGGCACCCGACACCTCCGGCTTGCGGAAGTACAACGCGACGCTCTTGCCGATCAGCGGGTTCAGCAGCGACTCGGTGGTCCTGGTCAGCCGCGGCCGGCGGACCATGTCCCACACCAGCAGCTTGTGATAGGCCACCACTGCGGGATGGTCCGATTTGTCCGTCCCGACAGCGCATTTCAACCACCAGTACGGCGAGTGCAGCGCGTGCGCGTGGTGTGTGTAAGTCAACCGCAGGCCGTGGGCGAGCACCTTGGCGCGCAACTGGTCGGCGCGGTAGATCCGGATGTGCCCACCCTCGTTGGCGTGATACTCGTCGGACAGCGCCCAGCACACCCGTTCGGGGAGCCAGCGCGGAACGGTGATGGCAAGCGCGCCGCCGGGCTTGAGGACGCGGACCAGTTCGGCGATCGCCCGGTCGTCTTCGGGAACGTGCTCGAGAATCTCGGATGCGATGACACAGTCGAATGTGCCTTCTCCATAGGGCAATTCGAGCGCATCGCCCTTGACCGCCTCGGCCTTCGCCGACGCGGGCACCTCGCCCTGATCTCTTCATCGCCTGCAGTATCTCGTCGACGTCGTTCAGATCGGATGCGTTCTGGTCGAAGGCGATGACTTCGGCGCCCCGCCGGAACGCCTCGAACGAATGCCTGCCACCGCCACAGCCGACATCGATCACCTTCGTGCCGGCGCCGACGCCCAACCGGTCGTAGTCGACGGTCAGCATTGACCAACCCTGGTGCGGGCCAGCTCGTACACCGCGACCGTCTGTGCCGCAACAGATTCCCAGCTGAACACGTCGAGCGCGCGCTGGCGGCCGTTCGCGCCGAGGCGGCTCAGTTGCAGCGGTGAGTCGAGCAGTTCACCGAGCACCCTGGTCAGCTCGTCGACGTCGGCCGGAGCCACCAGCCGCGCACACTCGCCGTCGGGGCCGACCACCTCAGGCAGCGCTCCTGCCCTGCTGGCGACGATCGGTGTCCCGCTTGCCATCGCCTCGACGGCCGGCAGCGAGAAGCCTTCGTAAAGCGAAGGGATACAGGCGACTTCGGCGGAGGCCAGCAGGTCGGCCAACTCGGAGTCGGACAGCCCGCTGGAACTGTGCACGATGTCGGAGATGCCGAGCTCGGCGATCAGCTTCTCGGTGGGGCCGTTCGGCTCGAGTCTGGCGACGAGCTGCAGCTCGAGATCGCGCTCCACCCGCAACCGTGCGACCGCGTGCAGGAGATGGCTCACGCCCTTGAGGGGGACGTCGGCGCTGGCGATCGCGATGATGCGGTTGCGGACGCGATGCTGGCAGGGTTTGAAGAGCGCCGTGTCGACGCCAAGCGGCACGACATGCAGCTGATCGGCCGACACCGCGAAGTCCTCGGCGATGTCCGCGGCCGACGTCGACGACACGGTCAGCAGCTCGGGGATCTGGCGCGCGACGTCCTTCTGCATTTCGGCGAAGCCGTACCAGCGGCGCACAAGAGGCTTGCGCCACCACCGTGCGGCCGCCACGTCAAGCACCCGATCGCGGGTGATCGGATGGTGCACCGTCGCCACCACCGGCAGGCCCAGCTCGGCGACCGTCAGCAGGCCGGTGCCGAGGCATTGGTTGTCGTGGACGACGTCGAAGTCGGCCAGCCGCTCGGCCAGCAACCGTGCCGCACGCAGGCTGAAAGTCTTCGGTTCGGGGAAGCCCGCCGTCCACGTGGTCAGCAGTTCGAGCAGGTCGATGCCGGTCTTGATCTCGGTCGGCCACGGAATGCGGAACGGGTCGGGTTCGCGGTAGAGATCGAGGCTGGGCACCTTCGTCAGGCACACCCGCGGGTCGAGCCCTTCCGGGTAGGGCTGACCGGAGAACACCTCGACGTCGTGGCCGAGCTCGACGAGGCCGCGGCTCAGATGGCGTACGTAGACGCCTTGGCCACCGCAGTGCGGCTTGCTCCGATAGGACAGCAGGGCAACGCGCATATTCAGTTCACTCCGGACCTGCGGGGAGCCCGCTCAACCCTCACGACCTGCGGTCGAAGACGACGGCAGGTCACTGGACATGTGTCCAGACTATAATTTGGCGATCTATCCGACGCAAAGCGGCCACCCTGTCTGACTACCACAGTCACGTGTATCCGTCGCGTCCAGGTGATGACCTACCCGGGCGGCGGGAAGCCGCCCGTGGCGACCGGACCCCACCGTCGCGGCGTGATCCGGATCAAGCACTTGCCCTGATCGACCATCGCCTGCCGGTACTCGTTCCAGTCGGGATGCTCGCCGGATATCGACCGGAAGTAGTCGACCAACGGCTCGACGGCATCGGGCAGGTCGATCACTTCGGCGTCGCCGTCGACCTGGACATAGGGCCCGTTGAATTCGTCCGATAGCACGGTCACGCTTGCCCGAGGGGTGCGCCGGATGTTGGCCGACTTGGCCCGCTGCGGATAGCTGGCGATCACTATGCGGCCGTCGCCGTCCACGCCCGCGGACACCGGCGAGCTCTGCAGCGAACCGTCTGCTCGAAACGTGGTAAGCACCATGCGATGTCGCGGACGGACGAACTCGAGCAATTCGGGTAACCCAACGACATCGGCGGTGGCATATTTTCTGGCCACCAAGCCAGCCTAGCGATCGCCGGAGGACACGAATGGATGGCACAGAGGCGTTCGACCGGTTGATGTCGCTGCTCGACTATCCGATGTACGTGGTCACCACCCGCGCCGACAACGAGCTGTCGGGTTGCCTGGTCGGCTTCACTACGCAGGTCAGCATCAATCCGGCGCGCTTTCTCGTCGGCCTGTCGAAGCGCAACCGCACCTACCGGGTCGGGTCGCGGGCCGACCATCTTGCCGTGCATCTCCTGCCGCGTACACACGCCGAGCTGGCGAGGCTCTTCGGCAGCGAGACCGGTGACCACGTCGACAAGTTCGAGCGCTGTGCGTGGCACCGCGGGCCGGAGGGCATGCCCATCCTCGATGACGCCGAGGGCTGGTTCGTCGGGGCCGTACTCAAGCGCTACGACCTTGGCGACCACGTCGGGCATCTGGTCGAGCCGGTTGCCGGAGACGTGCCGGAGCACTTCGAGCAGCTCGTCACCTTCTCCGATGTCCGTGATCTCGAGCCCGGCCACGACGCCTAGCGATTTCGGCCCGCAAAGGGCCACACTTGACAGATCACGACCCATCGGCAGCCTGTCGGAGGACGATCGACACCATGGCGGAAGGATCTTCGCGATCAAGCGGGCTGGCTGCCGAGTTGGCCGCCGCCGGGTTCACGGACGCCGTCGAAGTCGGTCGGGGCGGCAGTGGCGTCGTATACCGCTGCTACCAGCAGTCGCTAGGGCGAAGCGTCGCCATCAAGCTGCTCGCCTCCGATCTCGATGAAGACGACCGCGAACGTTTCCTGCGTGAGGGTTACGCGATGGGAGCACTCTCCGGCCACCCGAACATCGCGAACATATTGCAAGTCGGCGTGACCGAGAGCAACCGTCCGTACATTGTGATGCCCTACCACGCAATGGGTTCCCTCGCGGAACGGGTCCGTCGGGAGGGCCGGGTCGCGTGGCCCGACGTTATGCGGATCGGGGTGAAGTTGTGCGGAGCGCTGGAAACCGCGCATCGAACAGGCACGCTGCATCGCGATATCAAGCCCGCGAATGTGCTCGTAAGTGATTACGGCGAACCGCAATTGAGCGACTTCGGAACCGCGCGTATCGCGGGCGGATATAAGACGGTTACCGGCTACTTCACCGGCACCCTGTCCTACACCGCACCCGAGGTCCTCGCGGGCAATCCGCCGACGGCCGCAGCCGACGTGTACTCGCTCGGCGCCACCCTCTACGCGCTGATTGCCGGGAGGGCCCCGCACGAACGCAAGGCCGACGAGGATCTCATCGCGCACTATCTGCGGATCACCTCGACGCCCGTGCCGGATCTGCGTCCAGGTGGGATCCCCACCGATCTCTGCGCGACGATCGAGAAAGCGATGTCGATCGAACCGGCCGAAAGGTTCCCGTCGGCAGGGGAATTCGGTCGGGAGATGCAGTTCGTGCAGCGACATAATGGGTTGTCGCCGGACCCCATGGCCCTGAGTGAGCCCACCGGTCACCCGGAGCAGTCCGGGGGCACGCAAGCGCTTCCATTGGAGACCTCCAGTCGGAGCGGTCTGCCCGACGAGGTCTCCATCCCGTCGGGCAGACCGGGCAGCCCGACGGGGTCGATGCCCGCGCCGGAGCCGGCGATGTTCGCGCGCACCACATCGGTCAGCCACTCGAGTCCGCCGTGGAAGGTTCCCGGGCCTGATCCAGCCACGGCCCTGGTACCGGCGAAGAAGCGTGGTCGCAAGAAGATACTGATCGCGTGCGGGGCCGCGGCGGCCGTGCTGCTGTTGGTGCTCGGCGGCGTCTACCTGGTCGCGTCATCGGGTGACGAAAGCGGCGGCCGCGAAGCCGCACCGAGCCGACCGACCGTGGCACCGCAGCCAACGTGGCAGCCGATCGCCGATGCGCGCGTCGCCCGCGACGCGGTGGCCGCGACACAGGCCGACGGCACCATCTGGGTCTTCGGCGGCATGGGCGCGGACAACCGCCTCAGTGGACAGCACGAGGGCTACGACCCGGCCATCGACAGCTGGAAGAGCGGCGAGGACCTACCCGTTCCCGTGCAGCATGCGATGTCGGTGACGTGGCAGGACACCCCGGTCGTGCTCGGCGGCTGGCGCACCGACGGCAGCGATTCGACGGTTGCGACAGACAAGGTATGGCGGGTCGTCAACAGCCGCTGGACGGAACTGCCGCCCCTGCTGCAGCCCAGGGCGGCGGCGGCCGCCGCTGTGGTCGGAGATCGCATCATCGTCGCCGGCGGCGTGGGTGCCGACGGGAACCTGGTGAACACGACCGAGGTCTTCGACGGCACGTCGTGGAAACCCGGTGCGCCGATACCGACCCCACGGCAGATGTTGGGCGCGGCGTCGGACGGCAAGATCGTGTACATCCTCGGCGGTTCGAACGGGACCTCCGACCTCGCGACGGTCGAGACCTATGACCCGGCTGCGGACACGTGGGCGAGCCTGCCCGAACTACCGGGGCGACGGAGCGACTTCGGCGTGGCAAGCGCGGACGGACGGCTGGTGCTGGTGGGCGGCATGTCGCAGGGCCAGGTCCTGAAGAGCGTGGTTTCCCTCGATCTCGCCACGCGATCGTGGAATGGTCTGCCGGACTTGGGAACTGCGCGCCATGGCATGGCCGTTGCAGGAGTCGGAAAGACCATCTACGCGATCGGCGGGGCGAACGGCGTCGGTGATGCACAGATAACGTCGTCGGCCGAATCACTGAAGCTGGCGCCGCGCAAACCACAGCCGGCACCCGAATGGCGGGTGCTACCGGATGCGCCGACCGAGCGGCTGATGACGGCGTGGGCGGTGGTCGGCGACGAGATCTGGATCGCAGGCGGTATGCGCCACGGCGAGACACTGTCGACGGTGCAGAGTTACAACACCAAAACCGGGTCATGGCAGGAGCACCCGCCGCTGCCGATACCGCTGCATCACGCCACGGCGGCGGCTTACCGCGGTGAAATGGTGGTCATCGGGGGCACCAGCGAGAACCTCGCCGACGCGTCGAACAAGGTCTTCGCATTCCGGGGCGGAAAGTGGGAAGAGCTCCCGACACTCATGCACGCCCGAGCCGCTGCGGCCGCAGCGGTCGTCGGCGACAAGCTCGTCGTCGTCGGTGGACAGGACGACAAGAAGCTCGTCGCGCAGACCGAGGTGTTCGACGGGGAGTCATGGGCGCAAGCCCCCGACCTACCGACACCGCGCGAACACCTGGCCGCGGTGTCCGATGGCGTCTACGTGTACACCGTCGGTGGTCGCAATCTGTCGGCGGACGAGAACTCGTCGGCGTTCCAGAGATTCGACCCGGAATCGGGGAACTGGGAGGAGCTCGCGAACATGCCGACCCCTCGTGGCAGCTACGGAGCCGCCTTCATCGACGGCCGAATCGTCGCCGTCGGCGGCGAGGAACCGACGCGGGTGCTGGCGACGGTCGAGATGTACGACATCTCGAGTGGAAAATGGACCACGGCGGCGCCGATCAACACGCCGGTTCACGGCCAGGTGGTCGCCGCCGTCGGCTCGGCCGTCTACTGCATCGGCGGCGCCGACCGCCCCACACATGAAAGTGCGGTCGCCACCGTCGAGGCGCTCGACTTCACCTAGCTCACTTGTCGGGTGCGCCACCCTCGCGCAGCTGAGCGATTGTCACAGCACCGCGCCGCAGCGCCTCGTTGGCCAGCCGGACCCGGCGGTCTCCCTCGGTGGGGATGGCGAACTTGTCGTACAGATTCTGCAGATGTTGTTTGACGGCCGCCTCGGTCACGAACAAATCCCCTGCCATCCGTCGGACCGATGCGGGTTCGGGGAACGGGTCGTCGGAAACCAACGGGCGGCACAAGACTACGAGCACGTCGACCTCGCGTCTGGTCAGCCGTGGCGGCAGCGCGTTGGGCTGGGCCGCCATCGTCTCCTCGTCGCGCGTGGGGTCACCGGATTCTCTGACCTCCCAGAAGATCAGCTTGGTCTTGCCGACGCGCACCTCGTCTTTGGACCGCAGGACACGTTCGGCGGTGATCTTCTCGCCGTTGAGATAGGTGCCGTTGCGGCTGCCCAGATCCCTTATCGACCAAGCAAATCCGAGGTTCTCCAGGACCGCGTGTAGGCGCGAGACGGTGTCGTCGTAATCGAGTGACACGTCATTAGTCGACGACTTGCCGAGCGTCACTCGTTGACCCGCCAATGGCACCAGTTCGCGCCCTGACGGCTTCGAGACTTCAAGGTGGGACGACACGTGACCTCCTATCCAGGCAATTCTGACCTAGACAGGAGGCCCGTGGTATCGAACGCGACGTCCATGTTTTACGGGCTGCCGACTCGCCAGGTTTGCTGGTCACTGCCGAACGGCCGGGTAACGACGTTGAAGTCACCGTCCAACGTGGCCTCGAGGAACCGGCCACTGCTCACCTGCTGAATCGTGACGAAGCCGCCGCCGAACTCCTGCACCCGCCACTGCTGGGTGTTGTTGTCCTGCTGGGGGCGCGTCACGACACGGAAGCCGAGCTCCGGAATCTCGTGCGCGTCGAGGAAACGACCGCTGCTGACCTGCTGGATGGTCTTGATGCCGCCGCCCAGGTCGGTGATGCGCCAATGCTGGGTGGTGTCGAAGCCTTGGAACGGCCTTGTCACGACTTGGAAGTCCTTCTGCGGGATCTCGTGAGCGTCGAGGAAGCGAAGCCCGCCGCCTTGCAGCCGAACGATCTGGCTGGCCTCTACCGCGGTCGTGGTCTTCTTGTGCGTTGGTGTGATGGACATTTTCTTGTTTCCTTTCGATGGATGGGCGTCGCCCTTGCCGAGTTGCAGATTTGGTATCGGGCTGTTGGAGCGACGACATTCATAGTCGTGATCAGGCCGAGCATGGGTAACCGCCGGGAAGCCAGTATTCGGCTGTGAACGGACAGGTTTTCCTATCGGACAGGTAAGGCTTCGCGCCCGCCGATGTCGGTGGGCCGAACTAGTGTTCGAAGTATGAGTTCAAAGGACGCCATCAGTGCGGCGCTCGACGCCATCAAGACGGAGCAGAACAGGCTGCTCAACATGCCTCTGCACACCTTGACGTGGTCGGAGCGGATGTCGCTGGTGCAACAGATCGACCAGTTGGGCAAGGAGTTGGTCGTCTTCGACCGCCGGCTGCTCGGCCGGCTGATCACGCATGCCCCTCCTCCACAGTTCGGCGGCGCCTCGTGGACCGAGGTGCTGTCGCGACGGCTGCGGATCTCCCAGGCCGAGGCGGAGCGACGCGTCGCCGCGGCCGCCTACTCACGGGACGCGGACCGGCCCTCGGCGTAGCCGCCACCACTACGCAGTTCCACGAGACCGGTTGACACTCACCGGTCAGATCAGCGTTGTGATGGAACTGGGTGGTTGTGATGGAACTGGGTGGCTACGGCGTGAAGGTTGTCAGTGGGCACTTCAAACGTCATCGTCGGGCCCGACGCCGATACGCCGGTGATGTTGAGCCCCGAGCTGCCGCCGTCCCACCATTTGGCGCTGGGGCTGGTGCTGTCGGAGAACTGGGTGTTGTTCGGCGACGCGTAGAGGTCCTCGCTGTCGCCAGTGTTGGCATTCTTCTCGAGATCGACGCGATTGTCGGCCTGCACCAGCGAGCACTCGTAGTGCATGTCAGCCGTCATCTGCTGGTTGCTGTTGCTGCCAATCTCATCGACATGCCAGATCGCCAACCCGGCGTCGGGAAGGAAGGTGTCCCGACCTGTCTTCTGCCTGTTCTCGATGATCATGTACTCCGTCGCGTTCTTGCCGTACACGTAGAAGTCGTTGTTCGCCGCCGACAGCGTCGCGGCGACCCCTGGACTGAGGGCGACGACCTTCGTCGCCCAGCCCGATTGGTTCTTCAGATAGGCGCCGATCTGCACAGGGTTCTTGTTGTTGCCGCCGTAGCACATCAGGCAGTAGTGACCGATCCCGGCCGAATCCGATTGGTAGTCATACAGATCGGGGTAGTCGCAGATCATGTGGCCGTTCTCGTGGCAGAACGTCCGCAGCGTGAGTTCGCTGCCGATATTGGTGATCTGGTAATCAGACAGCTTCTTGCCCCCGCCGACGTCGAACGGCGCGTCCAAAGTCCACGAATGAGGCCAGAGGCCCTCCGACCAGTTGTTTACGGTGGGGCCGACATAGAACACGTTCAACGCGTAGATGAAGCCGTCGCTGTCGGCGCTGAGTTGGCCGAAGTTGAAGCCCTTGGCTTTCAGCCACTTCAGCGCCTCCAGGATCAGCTCCTTTGCGCGGGTCCCGAAGGCGATCGACGGGTCCGAGTAGTACGAGCGGTTGTGAGCGGCCGTGTAGTACGTCGTCACCGCGTTGGTGTAGGTCAGCTTTCCGCGCGAGTTGTCAAAGAAGTAGTCCCGCACCGAGCCGCTGTTCCCAAACCCGGTGTAGCCGGGTTGATTACAAAAGTTGTTCACTTCCTGCTGAGAGATCGTGTCGGCCACGTCCGGGAATCTGATGAGCACGCACAACCCGACATAGTTGCCAACCGTGACGGTTTCCTGCGGAAGCGCATCAGGGGCTGTCATCGGCGGCACAGACCGCAGCTGCGCCTTCTTCCGGTCGCGGCGTGTCTCCCATCGCCTTCTCTGTCCCCGCTGCAGCGGTGAGCTGAGAGCCTCCCGCCTGGCAGCGTCTCGACGAATCCGAATGTGGCGCCGCAGGCCCAGCCTCTGCGGATCGGCGTCGCCAACATTTGGACCCAATGGCACGAGCTGGTTCTTGTCGCTGGACAGCGTCGCGTATTTGTAATAGCCCGTGTCAGCATCCTTGACCACCGTGTAGCCATCCAACGTCTCAAAGACCGCATAGTCCTGGTTGCCGGACCCGCGCACCCGGACGGTGCTGCCGTCGGGATTGGTGAAGGTGAACTCCTCTTCAAGGAAAGGTGTGCTCATGACGTCATCCCCGTTGATCGGTATGGGTGATTGCGAAGACCAACATGGCATCGCGCGAGCCTGGCCGCACGCGTATCGGACTACTCGAACTACGGATGCCCGCGCTTCAACATCCACGCCGGAATCCAGTGGGTGACCGATCGTCGCTTCGGGCCGTAGGCGATGGGATAGGTGACCAGCCCCCACCACTGGCCCTGCTCGCAGACGCCCCAGCAGGTGAGCCGTCCCTCGACGACCGAGTGCATCTGAAGGCCGGTTGGGTGGTAACCGCCGCGGCTGTGCGGTTCGCGAGGAAACAGCGCGCCGAGGTCGACGAGCACGGCCATCGGCGGCTCGACGGGTCGGAAGGCCTGCTGCACCGGTTGACCGTTGTAACCGATGGACTGCATGTCGCCCACCGTTCGATCATACGTTCGAAAGGGTTATCCTGGAATGTGGTGTACATCCCCCGCAAGTTCGCGCTGACCGACGAGCAGACCGCAGCGGCCCTCGCCGCGGCGGACTTCGCGCAACTCGTCAGCCACGACCCATCGGGCATGTCGGTGACGCCGCTGCCCTTGATGTACGACGAGTCCAGCCACTCACTCATTGGCCACGTCTCACGGGCCAACCCACACTGGCACGCCGACGGTGCAGAGTCGGTCGCGATCTTCAGCGGTCCACACACCTATATCTCCCCCAGCTTCTATGTGACGAAGGCCGAAACCGGCAAGGTCGTTCCCACCTGGAACTACGAGGTCCTCAATGTCCACGGCCGGCTCGTCATCCACGACGACCCCGACTGGGTGCTCGACCTGGTGACCAAGCTGACCAACCGCCACGAGGCAGACCGATCCGAGCAGTGGCAGGTGACCGACGCGCCTGAGGCGTACACCCGGTCGCAGCTACGCGGCATCGTCGGCGTCGAGCTCGTGATCGCCAAAGTCGAAGGCAAAGCCAAGATGTCGCAGAACCAACCCGCCCGGAACCGGGCCGGAGTCATCGCAGGCCTCAAGGAGTCCGATGCGCCACGGGATCACCTCGTCGCCGATCGGGTGGCGGCCTTCGACGATGGCAGCACGAACGCGAACGGCCGCGGATAGCCCAGCCCCGTCAGCCGCGAGTGCCGCAACGCGTCCACATGCGCGGGCCGCACAGCGCCCGACGACGGCTCGTAGCACTGCAACGTTTCTCCGTTCACACCGACGATCAGCACCCAGTGCCTGGGGATGATTCGGCCGACCAGCATCGCGACGGGCCAGCCCGCCTTCACGTGGTGCAGCACATCGGTCAGCCGGTCGCGCCGCCCGCGGAACGGCCGCCACCGGTACCGGACACCACGTATCTCCGTGCGCGTGGTGAGCGCGCGGGCGATGCCCATCGGGGTGGTGCCCAGCATGCGGGGCCAGACGCGGTTCACCTCGGTGTGGATCCGCAGCTGCTCGTCGTCGAACCAGCTTCGCGGTGAACCGGTCATCGCCGAGTGATAGTCGGGGTCTACGAGCGCGCCCGCCACCACCGCGACGCTCGGACCACATGTGGTCGAGTCGCGCTGGCGTAGTCGCAAACCTTCGAGCTTCATGTCCCTCTCAAGGCTAGGGTGCGGTATGCGGCTATCCACCCGAAATCAGCTCAGCGGGACCATCACCGAAGTGAATCTGGGTGCCGTGATGGCAACGGTCAAGGTGCGCCTCGATGGGGGCGATCAGATCGTCACGGCATCGATCACCAAGGACGCGGCGGAAGATCTTGGCCTACAGGTCGGCAAGGCCGCCACGGTGCTGATCAAATCCACCGATGTGATGATCGGCGTCGACTAGCACGGGCTGCCGTAAGGTCCACGTAATGACGGCACCGTTGCGGTTCGACTTTCCCGACGGCTTGGTCGCGAGTGCGATGGAGGTCGTCGATCCCGCCGCCCTGCCCGCCGCGGTATCCGCGTTGGGATTGGATCCGCCGCGGCCGACGGTGACCATAATCGGGGGGGCGGGTGGCCTCGACGAAACGGGCATTGACAATCTGCGATCGATCTTCGCGTCAGGCATCGTGCCGGTCTTGCAGCGTTACAACGCAGCCGCCGTCGACGGCGGGACCCTCTCGGGTGTCATGCGGCTGATCGGTGAGGTCCGTGCGCAATCCGGCGCGTCGTTTCCACTCGTGGGAGTGACGGCCGCAGGCACCGTGCGGCTGCCGGGCAGGCCGGCTCCGCCGGAAGTGGACACTGTGCTCGAACCTCACCACACTCATTTCATCATCGTTCCGGGTGACGAGTGGGGCGCAGAGTCACCGTGGATCGCAGAAACCACAAGCGTTCTCGCCGACGGACGACCGTCCGTCACCGTGCTGATCAACGGGGGAGAAATCGCGTACGCCGATGTCGAGCGGAGTGTGCAAGCCCTTCGGCGGGTCGTCGTTGTCGCCGGTTCAGGACGCACCGCTGACGCTATCGCGGGAGCGCTCGCCGGCGAAGCCTCCGATGAAAGGGCCGAACGGCTCGCGGGGACTGGGCTTATCGACACAGTGCGCCTTGACGAGCCGGCGACGCTCGCCGCGTTGCTCGACGACGTGATCGGCGAGGGCCTCAAAGCGTAAGAAGCCTCGAAGCGTAAGAAGCCTCGAAGCGTAAGAAACAGAAGCGGGCTCGCCTCGTTGACAGACAGCCCTCCGTCACGGGAGCTAACGTATGTCGGGTCAAGGTCAGACGAGGGGCATACGCATGGGATACCGCGACCGACTGGATAGTGATGGCCCACGAAAGCTTCTCGCGCTCGACGGGGGTGGCATCCGCGGCGTGCTCAGCCTGGAGATACTGGCTGCCATCGAGGACATCGTCCGCAGCAAGCTGAACAAGGATGCGGTCCTTGCCGATTACTTCGACTACATCGCGGGCACCAGCACCGGCGCCATCATCGCCGCGGGCATTTCGCGAGGCATGTCGGTGTCGGAAATCCGCACGATCTACCACAAGCACGGCGAGGAGATGTTCGACAAAGCGTTCATCCTCGATCGCTATCGCTACAAGTTCGACAGCGACCGGCTTCAGCGACTGATGCAAAGGACCTACGGCGAGCTGACGACCTTCGGTGACGATGAGCTCAAGACGCTGCTGATGGTGGTGCTGCGTAACGCGACCACTGATTCGCCATGGCCGCTGAGCAACAACCCCAATGCCGAGTACAACAACCCGGCACGACCCGACTGCAATCTCAACTTCCCGCTGTGGCAGCTGGTCCGTGCCAGCACGGCCGCCCCGACATACTTCCCGCCTGAACTGATCAAGGTCGGCGAGCATCCGTTCGTCTTCGTCGACGGCGGCGTCACCATGTACAACAACCCCGCCTTCCAGCTGTTCTTGATGGCCACATTGGGCACGTATCGGTTGGGTTGGCCGACGGGCGAAGAAAAGATGCTCTTGGTCTCCGTCGGTACGGGTACGGCGGCGAAGGCCGACGACTCGCTGCGGCCGGGTGACATGAACCTTCTCTTCAATGCGAAATCCATTCCGGCGGCGCTGATGTCGGCGGCGCTCAACGAGCAGGACCTGTTGTGCAGGGTATTCGGACGCTGCCGTCACGGTGCACCGATCGACCGGGAAGTCGGTGACCTCATAGATTCCCATCACAGTCGGCCAGGACTCCCCGGCGAACGGATGTTTGCCTACGTGCGGTACAACGCAGAGCTCAGCGCCGCGGGCCTTGCCGCACTCGGCCTACCTGAAATCCGGCCAGAGGACGTTCAGAAAATGGACTCGGTGGACCACATCAAGGAACTGCAGGCGATTGGGCAACGTGTCGCCGAACGTGATGTCGACGCAGCCCATTTCGATGGGTTTCTCTGAGCGCCACCAGAATTGCCAAGCCCGGTGAAAGTGGCCTCAAAGCGGTTGGCCAAGAAGTGGAGTAGCCGAATACTCATGTCATCGCGGCATGGTCCTTGTACGGTTGATTCCACCAAGGCCAGCCAACATGAAAGGTAGCGGAGAACCATGCCACCATACCCAACCATCACGATGAGAGTCGGCGACCGAGGTGATCATGTCAGGCAGCTGCAAGCGCTCCTGAACCGCGACTACCCGGCCTATTCCCATCTGGTGGAAGACGGCGAGTTCGGTCCCAAGACAGAAGCCGTAATCCGCGAGTTTCAGAGCCGCGCCGGATTGCCCGTCACCGGTGTCGCCGACTCCTGGACACTGCAGAAACTCGACGAGTTGACGGTCCAGCACGGCGGTGGCGGAGGCGGAGGCGACAAGGAATGCGGTGACGGGCTATACGTCAGTTCCACCACCTCGTGCGAGTTCGCCCGCAATGTGCGCGACGAGTACTTTCGCGTGCCGGGTGCATCGGTGGAGATCCACGTCTATAGCCCGGTCACACATCAGACATACACCATGTCCTGCGTCCAGACTGACAACCGGGTCACGTGCCGGGGCGGGAACAACGCGGTAGTCACGTTCTACCTCGGCTAGAGCGCTACGTGCTGCCGGTGTCGACCGGTCGCGCGACTTCTGCTCGAGTAGCTGATGAACGCGTCGTGACGAAGCGTCATGGGCCGTCGTTGCGATCATCGCATCCGATCCGGGAGCGCAGATCTGCGAGGCGCGCAACCACCGTGGCCCGCCTCGTCGGTTTGTCGGGCTTTATGTTCTCGACCAACTTGCAGATGATGTCGATCTGCATGCAGACCGAATCGAGCTCGCTGGCGGTCGGTGCAGTGTCATTCACGATTTCGCGGAAGACATCGTGGAGCGTGCCAACCTCCTGAGCGCCCACCTGGTCGTTCTGCGCGAGCCGGCCCGACCTGAGTGCTCGCACCACGGCCACGTCGGCGCGCGCCACCGCCGTGAAGAAACTGCGGTCGATCGAGAACCGCTCGTCTGCGGTCGCCTCGCACCGCTCAATCAACGCATCGGCGTCGGGCACTGACTCTTTCAGAAGGGTCGCCAGTGTCAACCAGTTCAACGCAGGGTATGGATCCAGCCCCTGGCGCTGCAGCATGAGATCGTGTGCCCGCCGATAGTTATTGGACGCCCGAACAGCCTTCCTCTTGGCCGTTCTGGGGTCCTTTTCGGCGGCGGCGCGGTGCTTGTACACACTTCCGAGCAAGTTGTATCGCTCCGCTGTCTCGGCAACGGCGAGAAGTTTTTCGAGGCGCTCGATGGCTTTCTCGTACAACTCACGGGCACGCTCGGCCTGACTGTCGACAATCTCGTCGGCATGGCGCGACTCGAAGTTGGCGAGTTTTTCGACCGCAAGCATGGTCGTGGTGGAAGCATCGCCCTCGCCGGCAAGCGCGCTCTCGAGGTAACGACCGGCGACCTCGAACTGCTTGAGCCTGCCGTAGGCGTAGCCGATCGCCATCTGCACGTCGGTCTGGGCGAGCCAATCGGCGGGGCAATCGTTTACGAGCGCATCGAGGGTCTTCACCGCTGTGCCGAGCGATTTGGCGGCGCCCGTGCCGGTTTCCGCCGCGCGGCCGATGTCGTCCACCGCGTCGATGAACTCGGCAACGTCCACCTGGTCCAGTCCTGCTGACCGTGCGCCGGAGCCGGCGGGATCGAGCCGATAATCCGGGTCGCCGTAGGCCTGGTAGGCACCCCAGGTATTGCTGTCGAAGTTGTCGTGCGTGTAGGTACGGGCGGCCTTGAGCGCGCGGCCGAAACTCTCGCCGCCAAGCATGCATTCGTAGAACTTGCAGGCAAATCCCTTCGCGGCGTCGTCCGCGACGGCCCAACCGGCTGCTACCACCGCGCGCACACCCATCTCGATCAATTCGCGGGAAACGCTTGCGGCCAGCCGATTGAACTCGACGGTCGGCTTGCGCGGCATGGCCTCGGGTCCGGTCTGGCCGATGTGGCAACAATTGAGGAACACCAATTCCGGCACTTGCTGCATCTGGCCCACCTCAACGGCAGTCAGGAACACGCCGTTGTCGAGCACCATGCCGCTACGCGCCTTACCGTCCGCAGTCGTCGGCGGTTCGTAGTGGCCGTGGCCGGCGAGATGCACTATGCGGTAAGGCTCCTTGTACAGGCCGCCGAGGACCTCCAGCGCCGACGGTCTTGGCGCCGGCTTCTCGACGCGGAATCGCCCGCGCAGCAAGTCGTAGACCGCACCGGCTTCGGCGGCGGCGCCCGCCAACTGCCTGAACGGCGGACTGACAAGCGGATCGCCGACGACATAGGCAGCCGTACCCGCTCGTGCGCCGATTTGGGGCCGGTAGCTCGCGGTCTGCAGCTGCCGCACAAGGGCCTTGTCAAGACACAGCGCCTTATCGCCGGCACTCATCAGTTCCCAAGGGTAGGAGGCGCTTTCGGCGTCGACGACCAGCACCAGATTGTCGACCTGTGCGAGCCCGGACTTGAGCTCATTCGGAACCGTGAGCTCGAACAGCACGCGCGATTCCTCAGGCTTGAAGCGGGTTTGCGAGATCGAATCCTTGATCAGGCGCTCCACCAGCTCTGGCTGGCGTTGATGGGTGACAGCCTCGGCGCGCGCGCGATCCGAGAGGGTGAGGAATCGGATCTCGCGATGGGCCTCGACCGACTCGGCGGGTTCTCTGATCGCAAGTTCCGCAAGTGCGGCAAGCAGTTCCGCGTCGGTGTTGTCCGATTCGAGCACCGCGCGCTTGAGGCGATCGGCGAGCGGCTTGGGCAGACATGCCACTTCGGCCTTACGGGTGGGGGTCACCACGCTGACTTCCCAACGGCGCCACGCGTCACGGCCTGCCGTCGACGTCAGGCGCCTGCGCCCCTCGCGACCGCGCTGGAGCAGCGGCGTCGCCGCGATCTCGGTACCGAGTTCCTTGCCGATGAGCGGAGCGAGGCGCTTGACCGCATGCGCTGCCTCGATCGCCGTGTCGGCATACAGCTCGACGATCTCGACTTCCTGGATGGTCGAGTCATTTTCGGTACCGTCGGCGAGTTCGCGATTCGCCTGCGCAACCGCGCGCAGGACGGCCCCAACCGAATCTCCGATGGCGATGTTCGTCGTCGAGGTGCCCCCGATCAGCAGCACCGAGAGGCCCACCGGCTCCGCGGTGGCCGCGTCGTCGGCCGACGCTGCCATGTCGTCGCGGCGTGCGAGCACGTATTGGAGCGCGGCGCGGCGAAGCAGGTCGCTGAGTTGTCCGGCGCTGAGAGCGCCCCACTTGCCCAGTCCCATGACGATCGCACCCGACGGTAGGCGCAACGCTTTTTGCAGTGGGGTGCGCTTGCGAAGGATCACCGCCAACGAGCCGAACTCGCCTGGATACAGTCCGAGCGCATAGCGTTGCGCGAGCGCTCCGCGCATCAGCTGATCGATGCTGGCCTCCGCGCCGATGATGGTGTCTCCCTCGTAGTGCCCGACCACGATGGGGTAGCGCGCGTAGCGCAGATCGCCGTGGACCACCGACACGCGGAAGCTCGGCTGCTGGCCTTGCTGGTATGAACTGCGTGCGCTCTTGCCAAGGATGCCGGCCGCGAGCGACGTCTCCGTGGGATAGAGCACCGGCTCGGGGAGGGCCCGGTACTCGACCGCTGCGCCGCGGGCCGCGTTGGGCGGGGCACTGGAGAGCCGTGACGTGGTGCCGGTGTCGAGAAGATCCTGCAGCGCAGGCATTCCCGGTCGGTGGGACGCCAAGTCGCCATGTACGGCTTCCATGTACCACGTCCGTACGCCCGGCAGGCGACCCGACGAATAGGTGACACGGCCGTCGCCTTCGGTTGTGCACGTCAGCACGACGCGGTCGCCGATGACGTCGACTCCGGCGACGGTGCGCGGAGATGCCCCGGCCACGTAATGCACGCGATCCGAATGGGGAAAGCGTGTCAGGTGCCCGCTATCGTGCGTCCCGCTCGCTGCGGTAAGCAGATCTTGAGCGGGGACGGCCGACCCGGGGCGCTGCGTGCACCATTGGCCCCAGTGGGCAGAGTTGAAATAGTCCGCGTTGTTTCCGTCGTTGGGCAACAACTCGAGCACGCCAGGGAATTTCGCGGCGATGCCGACGATGTCAGTGATGTCGTGCGCGAGGTCGAGCAGCGCGAGTTGTTGGACGGTCGCGGCGGTGCCGAGCAGGGCCTCGATGATGTCGTGCGAGCCGCGATTCGGCGTGCCCAGCATGACCAGCCGCGCGCCGTCACGATCGCACATGCGATCCCAAAGCTCGGGCCGTGCCGCAATCATGGCTCGCACCACCAGCCCACCCATGCTGTGAGCGATGATGCGCACCGGTTGTTCGGTCCGTCGCAACGCGTTCTCGACCTCCACCGCCAGCAGCGCTGCCGCGTCCTTTACTGATCGGCGCCAGTCGTAAGCGAAGGGGATCACTTCGTGAGAGTTCTGTAGGAACTCACACAACTCGCGGTAACCGTCGCCGACAAGGGCGACGGGACGCACGTTCGTCGCGGTGACGTCGGCGAGGTCGGCGAACCCGCCCCGCTGCAGGGCGAGGTAGTGCATCCACACCTCGCGGTCGCCGATGTTCAAGTGCGAGCCCATGATTCCCGGAAGAAGGAAGACGATCGGCTGGTCGGCACCGGCACGTGTCTGCATCGAGCGCAGCATGGGTACGGGCTCGAGCTCGCCCGCGACGACCTCGTGAAAAGTTGCCGGCCGATTCCCGGGCGGAGCCCCGAGCCACTCGACGAGAGCGGCGCGGGTGCGCGGATTGCGGAAATAGTTGAAGTGGCTGACGTCCGAACCCTGGTCGAAAACGTAACCGGCGACCTCACGCCGCGCCCCGTGAAACATTGCGTCGGTGTTGACAACGAGGTCGTTGTCACGAGCTTCGTAGACGATGTGATCGCTGGCGAATACCCCAATCCGCTTCAGCCAGTTGCCGCCCTGAATGTCTCCCGCAATGACGCCCATCGCGCCGAGCGCGGGCTCCGTCAGATTGTTGAGCAGCGCGACGAGAGGCGACTTCGGGATCATCGCTTCGAGTCCTGGCACGAGCGATGGCACGGTGCGGTTCTTGATGATTTCGAGCGCAATGCGCTTGGTCACCTCGTAGAGCGGCGTTCCACCGACACCCGGAATGAGGCCGACGAGGTTGGTCAGCACAGAGAGGAATATGTCGATGTTCTCCGCGGCCAGCAGGGTGCCGCGGGAAGGCGACGCGCAGCGCACGAAGCGCTCAACCCGCAGCTGCTTGTGCGCAATCAGTTCTGCGAGGCGTCCGAGTTGCCTGCGGTCATGGAGGTCCGCCAAATCCAGTTTGGGGTCCCTGCGTTTGAAATTCGCGACGAGGTCGGCATTGATCGACGTCAACGAGATGAGATCGCCGACCAGCCCACCGCGTGAGTGCGACACGATGCTCACGCGGACGTTGCGGGGCAAGACGTTGAGCAGCTCGATGGCGTTGTCGATCGGGCTCTCACTTAGCGTGAAGTGCTCGAAGGCGTAGATGCGATCGCCGAACAGCGCACGAAGCGCCTGCCACTGCGGTTGTGCTTCCTGGCTCAGGAACGCCCCGAAGCTGCCTCGTGCGGATGAAGCGGTGCCGTGGATGAAGACGAGAATTGGCTTGTCGACATCGAAGTCGACAAAGCTCGCCGGCTTGGCGGTGTCCGACCCGGCCTGGCCCGTGACGTCATCCCAGGCGTACAGGCCGGGGCCGGGTTTGAGGCGACTCTCGACACTGCGGATGAGGGCCTTGGTGGCAAACCAGGCCGGAAGCTTCACCGCAAGATCGATCCCCAGATCGCTTGCCACAGCGGTGAGGTCGGGGAACCCGGCGAGCCCCACTACCGGGTTATCGAGCGCGTCCGCGATCTTGTCCCTGTTCAATCGCAGGACGCGCAGCCTGCTTGCCGCCCATTCCTTGATGCCGCGCTCCGACACCCGCGGAAGCGCGTCGACGCTGACCGCGTCGCCGACCTTCGCTTCCGGCTTGAGTAGCAGGACGTCCTCGCGGTAGCGCTCTGCCGAGGTCCAGATTTGGAAGCCGCCCTCGACCTCGATCTCGAGCACGTCGTCGTCCTCGACCACGATGGGGTTCTTGACGTGCTCGTCGGATCCATCCGCTGCGCGGGCCGCCGGCGACAGGTCGAAAGAATCGACCACCTCGAGCTCGTCGAGCAGGTCGGTGACCGGGACCTCGGCACCGGGCGGGCCGCCTCGTGTGGTGCGCCGATCACCCTCGTCGCGTTGGCCGCGTATCGACAGCCTTACGGTCATGACGTCCCCCAGGGCGTGCGCGGGCTGCTATTCGAGCGGCGAGAGGAACGGTTGTTCGAGCCGCGCCTGGCCACCTTCGAGTTGTGGAACCTGTTCGTACCGGCCGCGTTTCAGCTTGTCGCATGTCTGGTCGTGCAGCTCACGGTAGGACAGTGGTGTTCCGGATTCGCGGAGCGCCTCGACCAGGTTATATGTCAGGGCCCCCGCGTATCCGCCGCTGATGTGCGCGTCGGCCGAGGTCTGGTCGGCGCGACAACCCGAAATAAGCACCTCGGGAATGTCCACAGGAACGATGTCGCGCGCCTTGCGCTCCTTCTCCGGCGCCTTGTGCACCGTGCCGCGGGTAGTTCCGGTCAGCTCGCGCCCAGACTCCACGATGGCCAGGTCCCACGGGCTCGGAAGATACCGGTCTATCACTTCCGCGTCGGGCGGCTTCATCTCGCGCGTGACGGTCCCCGAATGACAACTGTCCGAGATGAATGTGAGGCTCACCCCGGCCTTCAGTCCGTCGAATACTTTGCGCAGCCAGTCGTCGCGGAATGGGTCATACCAATCGAGATCTGTGGGACAGAGGATTTCGTCACGGTTGTCGTCTTCCTCGTCGTTGTTGTCGTCCGGCACGTTGGAGCCGTGCCCGGAGTAGTGCAGGAGCAGTACGTCGCCGCTTTTCCCGCCCTTCATCAGCCCTCCGATCGCGTCCTCCATGGCCTTCTTCGTCGCGTCGAAGTCGGTGATCATGGTGATATCACCCGCGTCGAATCCGTATTGCTCCTGAAGCAGGCGAGACATGTTTTTCACGTCGGGCACGCAGCCGCGCAAGTCGGCTCCCGGAACGCGGTAGCGATTAATACCGACGAGGACCGCCTTTTTTGCCATGGCTCATCTCCTTGGGTGTGAGACTGCTTCGATGTGAAAGCTCGTGTGCTTATCCTCCCTGTTTGACGTCGGGCGTCGGCCGCATTTTGCAAATTCGAAGGCGAATACGACAACAAACGAATATCCCCAACGTGTCGTTCTGGCTGTGAGAAGCCTCCGAACAACGCGCGACGCAATGCGGATCGCAGGCCTCACGGATATCAGACGCGCTACCGGCCGGAGGTGAGCCGCTCGGTATGTGTCGGGCTGAACCTACCTTGAGCGGCCGGTTGACCTGCGCATAGTGGCGCGTTCGGCCTCAATCGCCGGCGGCGCTGTACGCGGTCGACCTCGACACCCCCGCTTAAGTCGAGTAGTCGATTACGCTACTTAGCCCTTCTTCGTGGGCGCATTATTATTCGGTGCCCGATGCGCTATCAGGCCACGCCGCGCTGGTATTGCGCCATGCCAGCGCTGCCAAGTGTTATCTGGCGCCTACCGAATCGAGCGGGTGGGTATGAACGAGGATTTCTGGGACGATCTTCTGGCCCATATTCGGCAGCGAGTGCTGGTTGCGGTGGTGGGGCCTGACGTGACTGTCGTCGAAAACGGCAACGCGGATCTGACCTTCAGCGCGTTGATCGGCCAGCGCCTGGTGGAACGGTGGAACCTCTCCGTGTCTCCCGGACCGACCACGATGGACGAAGCGGTGGCAGCGTTTGTCCGCGAGCGCGGCCAAGACGAGATAGAGCGGCTGTACCGCGTCATCAACGACATCATCGTGGAGGTCGATCCCGAGCCCGCGGACGCGCTGCGAGACCTGGCGGCGATCGACGATCTGCGCATGTTCGTGAGCACAACGCCCGACCGAGTGCTCGCGAAGGCGATAAACGAGGTTCGCTTCCGGGGCCGACCGATGACCCGTGAGCTGTCGTTCTCCCCTAATCAGTCGACCAGCGAGCAGTCCCGAAACGCACAACCAGCCTCAACCACTGACACCGTGGTGCTGAACCTTTACGGTCAAGCCGCCTCCACGCCGCAGTACGCGATTCACGAGGAGGACCGGCTGGAGTGGATGCACGCCTTGCTCAGCGACAGGGCGAGCCTTCCCGACTGGGTCAGTTATCAGCTGAAGGAGCATCCGCTGCTCTACATCGGCTGCGAGATTCCCGACTGGCTCGGGCGGTTCCTGTTACGCATGTCCAGCAACAGCCGGTTGTCGATGGAACGTATTCCATTCTTCCTGGCCGGCTGCTCTGCCTCACGAGAGCCGTCGCTTTCGAGCTTCTTCACTACGTATTGCCGCAAGACGCTCGTGCAACAGCTGGACATGGAGCCCGCCGCGTTCGTCGCCGAATTGCGTTCGCGCTGGCAGAAACAGGTCAACGCGAGACCGCCCGAGGTGGGCGCGTCCGGTGTTGCGTCGGCTGCGGACACGCCGACGATCTTCATCAGTTACATGCGCGAGGACGTGGACGCCGCCCGACGGGTATGTGGCGCGATCACCAGTCTCGGCGGAGACGTCTGGCTTGACGAGCGGCGGCTCAGCCCTGGCGATGCGTGGGAACGCGAGATTCTCAGCGGCATCAGTCGAAACGTTCGCTTGTTCGTACCGATCATCTCCGCGAACACCGAGCGGGCGGACGAGGGCTACGTCTTCAAAGAATGGGACGAGGCGGCGGACCGTGCGCGCGAGATTCCGAGTCGACGCTTCATCGTGCCCGTCGTCATCGACGACGACTACGACGGCAACCCAAACAACTACCGCCAGATACCAGATGCATTCCGGCGCTTGCAATTCGGCCGTGCTCCCGCTGGTGATCCCGATCTAGAGCTCAAGGCGATGCTGACGGATGAAATCCGTGCGATGCGGCGGGTAGCAGCATGACCACCACGACGACGGCCCGCCAACTCGACAGTGAGAATCCCTGGCCGGGACTGGAGTCCTTCGGAGAGAGTGCGCACGACTTCTTCTTCGGGCGCGATCGTGAAGCGGCGTCGCTACTGAATCATGTACACGACGCGCCGGTCACGGTCCTGTACGGGCGTTCCGGCCTGGGCAAGACGTCGCTGTTACAGGCGGGTTTATTCCCCTTGCTTCGCGAGGAGAACTTCCTCCCGGTGTATGTGCGGTTGGAGCTTCAGCAGGGCTCGACGGCATTGTCGCGTCAGCTGCATCACTCCATCTACGGCTCGATCCAGGCGAACGCGCCTGACGCGCTGCTGCCTGCCGCGGACGAGTCCCTATGGGAATACCTGCACCGAAGCGACTTTGAACTGTGGAGTGCGCAGAACTATCCGCTGACGCCGGTCATCGTCATCGATCAATTCGAGGAGCTCTTCACGCTCGGCGAGCGAGTGCCCGATCTGGTCCGGGAATTCATGAATGATCTCGGCGACCTCGCAGAGAACCGCATCCCCGCTGATGTGGCTGCGCGCATCGACAACGATGAGGCCGAAGCGGACCGCTTCCAACTGCGTGCCCACAACTACAAATTGCTGATCACCTTGCGTGAGGATTTTCTTCCTCATCTGGAGGAGTGGAGCCAGCTCATACCCGCGCTGAAACGCTCCCGAGTGCGGCTGCTTCCCTTGCACGCGGACAAGGCATTCGATGCGGTTTACAAGCCGGCTGCGCATTTGATGTCGGCCGGCTTGGCGGAACGGGTAGTGCGCATAGTCGCCGGCGAAGACCTCGGTCGTAGCCGAGAAAGCGCATCGACCAACGGCGATCGTAGCGACGGCGGGGCTTTGGGTGTCGAACCCGCGCTGCTCAGCTTGTTCTGCCGCGAGCTCAACGAGGAGCGTAAGAGACGGGGCCAGTCCGAGTTCGATGAGCACCTGGTCGAAGACGCTAAGCGCGACATTCTGGCGAACTACTACTTGTCGTGTGTGCGAGATCTGCCACCGCGTGTCGCGGAGTTCATCGAGTCGGAACTGATTACCGAGAAGGGCTTCCGCGACAGCTACGCCCGCGAGGACGCCGTGCCGTCGCGTCTGACAGAGGACGAACTGTCTCGGCTGATCGGCTCGCGGCTGCTGCGGCTGGAGGAATACCACGGCGCTCAACGGATCGAGCTGACGCACGATGTGCTCACCGGCGTCGTGCGTGATCATCGCGACCGGCGGCGGGCAGAGGCGGAGAAGGCGGCGCTCGCGGCCCGGGCGGAGGAGGAGAAGCAGGCCCTTGAGCAAGCCGCTGAGCGGCACGCAGCCGAACTGGACCGCGAGCGCCAGACCGGTCGGAAACTGCGGAAGCTCTCAGCGGCGCTGGCAGTGGTGTGCGTCGCGGCGCTGGTGTCAGCGGGGTGGGCAGTTGTCAGCGCGCTTTCTGCCAAAGACGCTCGTGATGACGCCGAGGAAGCTTCCCTCCTTAGAAAAGCGGAATGGCTCTACGGGCAGTCGCAGTTGATGCTGGCTGGGCAGTCCCCTCTAGGCAACGACGACGAAACAGCAATGCAATTGACGTTGTCCGCGTACGCCCGATCCACCGATCACGGCAGAAATTTCGAGCTGCTCACGGCACTGGATCACGAACCCGATCTGCTCAAAATCGTTGATATGCCAGCGAAATTTGGACACTGTAGCGTTCAGCCCGGACGGCAGCCGTATGGTCCGAGCAACATGGCTGACAACACCGTCCAGTTATGGGATGCAGTCAGACTGGAAGCCGATCGGACAGCCGATGGGCGGCCTCACCGAGTTCGTGAGCGCCTCAGCGTTCAGCCCGGACGGCAGCCACGTTGTCACCGGTGATTCTGACGGCACGGTGCGGGTGTGGAACGTGGGTAACGATCAACAGATCGGGCGTCGGTTGCATGGCGACGCGGGCTGGGTGAACGGTCTGGTGTTCAGCCCGAATGGCAGCCGCATTGCCGCGGCCTGATCTGACGGCACGGTGCGGGTGTGGGACGTAGCCAGTGGCGAGCAGATTGGACAGTCGGTGGCGGCCTCACCACCTCGGTGAACGCCATAGCGTTCAGCCCTGATGGCAGACGCATCGCCACCGGCGGAAGTGATAAGACCGTTCGGTTGTGGAACGCCGTTACGCTGCAACCTGACGGGCAGCCGATGCGTGGCCACACCGACGTGGTGCGGAGTGTGGCTTTCAGCCCGAATGGCAGCCGCATTGCCTCCGGCAGTGACGATGCGACCGTGCGACTCTGGGACCCCGTCACGCTGCAGCCCGACGAGAAACCGATGACCCACGGCAGTTCGGTGACAAGCGTGGTGTTCAGCCCCGATAGCGCCCAGATAGTCACGGCCGGAGCCGGCAAGACAATTCAGCTATGGGACGCAGCCACCCAGCAGGAGGCGGGCGCCCTTGTGGGGCACCAATCTGGTGTGGCCGCAGTGGTATTCAGGGGCGACCAGAAGCTTGTGTCCAGCGGCTTCGACCGCACCGTCCGGATTTGGGATGCCACCAGTTGGCAGTCTTTGCACGTCGAGAGCGATTACTTCGCCGCATGGTTCTCAAATGACGGTCGTCGCATCTACGCGGGCGGCTCAGACGGGGTGGTACGGCGATGGGACAGCATCACCAAGCGTCCGATCGGGGATCCGCTGCGGATCGATGGCACCGATGTCGATTCCCTCTATGCGTTTGGGGATAACAAGCTGCTGTCGATTGGAACGCACGAAGACAATAAGACTGTGCAGGTGTGGGACGCCGACCCGTCGTCCACTCACCCCACCCTTGAACGTCATCGCCGACCGCGTGGCGTGGACCGACGACGGCGATCGGATTGTGGCCAAGACCGCTTCCAACGTCCTGCAGATCTTCGACGCACAAACCGCGAGTACCCGTGGGCGCTCCGATCACGCCAGGGGATACGATCAGCGGCTTCGACGTGTCGTCCGACGGCCGGTTCGTGGTAACGAGCGGACTCAATCATGACACCGCCCGTGTTTGGGACGGTCGCACCGGCAAGCCATTGGGCAAGCCGATGAAAAGCGACGACACGATCGTCGGAGTCGCGGTCAGCCCGGACGGCACCCGGATTGCCGCCAGTTACTCGAATTTCACATTGCAGTTGTGGGATACCGCAACCGGCGAGCCTTTCGGCAATTCCATGGACACACGCTCCTTGGCGTATGCCTTGGCGTTCAGCCCGACCGGCCAGGTTGTCGCCTCGGGCGGCGACGACGGCACCATTCGGCTGTGGGACGTCGGTAGGCAATCCCAACTCGGCGCCGCCTACAAAGACCACACACAAGCCGTGGAGAGTCTCTACTTCAACAAAGAAGGAACGAAGTTGGTGTCGGCCAGCGACGACAAGACGATACGGGTCTGGCCGGTGCCAGACATAGCTCCAGGCGCTAACCGGGATGCCCTCTGCTCCAAGCTCACCCACAATATGGCCAGCCAGCGATGGGACGATCTGGTCCGCTGATGAGATCGACTACGTGGATGGCTGCCGCGGCCTACCGGAAACCGAACCCGCGGAGTAATCCGAGGAGTTTATCGAAAGCATCTCACCACCGTTGGCGTGGAAAGGGTTGACATGAACAGTGAACGGGACGGAGTGGCAGGCCTGACGACCGCGGAAGTCACGGGCGAGGTGGACCAGGCGGTCGTCGAGGAGGGACTGGCCAGCCTGGCCGCCAACCGGGATCGCCCTTACTACGATGCCGCGGCCGACGCCGACGCGGCCACGCAGTATTACAGCGGTGTCGACGCGACAGCGACCGGCGCAGAACTGATGGGCATTCTGCAGACGCTTGTGGCGCGGACGCACACGCAGAAGCCGAACTACAAGCCGACCGTCATGGTGTATCCCTGGGTTGACCTGCATCCCGACCGCCAACTCCGATCGATCTACTCCGGCAAGACGTTTGACCCAGCCGACGTGATCCGCGACGATGCGCGCATCGAAGCCGAGCGGACCCTCCGACTTCGCGATCTGGTAACCAGGGAGGCGGCGATCGGCCCCGACGCGTTCACCGACGAGCTGGACGAGTTGGACGCGCAGATGCCCTACAACTGCGAACATGTGGTGCCGCAGTCGTCCTTCGCGAAAAAGGAGCCGATGCGCGGCGATCTGCACCATCTGTTCACGTGCGAGCAGCGCTGCAACAGCTTCCGAAGCAACACACCATATTTCGACTTCGACGATGACAGAGCTGTGATGCAGGACTGCGGCAGGTCTGAACAGGATGAACCCCGTTCGAACCCCGGGCGGGCAAGGGTGCGGTCGCGCGCGCCACCATGTACTTCCTCTTGCGGTATCCCGGCTTGATCGGCGACGAGTCCCGCGAGCTACAAGCAGAACGGTTGCCGATCCTGCTGGCATGGCACGAGGCGGAGCCCATTGAAGAATGGGAGCGTCATCGCAACGCTGCGATCTTCGAGATCCAGGGCAACCGGAACCCGCTCATCGACAATCCGCAGTGGGCAAGCCGGATCCCGTTTGAAACAGCATTCGGCACACCCGGCGGGTGACGGCGTCAGCCCTCTAGCAGGTCGCGCACCACGACGGTCGCATACCCCAGCCGTCGCAGGTTCTCCAGATCTTCTGCGCTGGCGATGATTTCGACATTGCACCGATCCGGACTGAGTTCGACATCGAACCCTTTGTCGATCAGTGCATGCGCGTTACAGCGTGGCTTCTTTTTGGTCTTCGTCGACTTGGTGTTGGCCTGATCGAGTAGTTCGTTGACGTCGACACTGCGCGCCAGGTCGACGCTGAGCACATCGTCGCGATCGAGCAACTCTCGCAGCACCTCGGGGGTGACCCGAGCCGAGATCGAGTTCGTAACCCAAGACGTCTCCGCCGGGCGGGACAATGAACCAGACAATGGTGATGAAGCCGTCGCCACTCGAGCAGCTAGCGCGATCGAAACGCATGTACGACACATCGAGTTCGTTCGGCCCCGCATCCGGCGGTCAGAATCGCCCGCTGTGTACAGCCACTTAGTCGATGAGAACTGAACCGATGATCCTAATCTGCCCGGGAGAAGGACCCAGCGTTACGCGCAGGCTATTGAACTGATGGTTGCCGTTATCAGCGTTGTCGAAGTCGAGTGGCACAAAGTTCGGTTGCTGGTCGCACTCTCTGTCGTCGTCGTAGCACAGGTTGAAACTCACGTTACGAATTCGGTACCAACGGTTTCCCTGTCCGTCCCAGGTGGCGCCGCCTGAGTCCTTGTATTCCTGGGCATAGAACGAGGCGTATCGGTTCACTGTCTGCAAATTGACATTCCAGATATTACGGGTCTGACCGGGTTCGACCGCCCACCATCCTTGCTTTCTGAATTTGGTTGGGCCGCAACCGCTGTCACCGTAAACGAGTGCGATCCAGATCTTGTTGTGGTAGTGGTTCTGGAATTCAAGCGGCATGATTATTCCCGTCTTTGCGTGATCAATTATGTGGTCGATCCAGCGTTTTGAGCGACTCAGCTGGATGGCGACCTCTCGGGCAACTCGTCTTCGGCGCGGGTCGTATCGATGTCGGCTTCTTGCTGGGGCGGTGAGGGAGCCTGCTCAGCGGCGGCGACATTTTCGGTCGGGTCTCCATCCGGGGGGAGGGGCTGCGGTGTCGACATTGTCCTGTCCGTTCGTTAGGGATTACTTCTGGACACATTAGATGTTCGCACGCCGTGGGGATTCAGACTCAATAATTTGCGTATCGGTTCGATTAGACGTACTCATCGGATCCGCCCCACTTCAATTGAACAGCGAAACATGCGACGCCAAGTTCCTGAAATCTGGTCTTACTCTTGCGGAGTTGACCGCTGCATCGACAACACTGCAATTTCAGTCTGGCAACATGATCACTGACAGTCAAGAGGCTCAGTAGCTTACGGAGTAACGGGATACATGAATTGGTTTACAACAATTGGTCACTCGTTTGACGGATAGAGGTGATAGCGCAGGCAAAACCCAGTTCCTGCGAGTGCTTCGGGCACAAGCAGTTTGAAGCTGTCGATCACATCTAGAGCGGTTACCAACACATGAGCGTGACTGTGCCGCGAGTCCCCTTATAGACCAACCGCATCCGCACAAAATAGGTCCGCCCGGGCCGCAGCCGGTGGGTGATGGCAGCGGAGCGGTCGGTGCCGCTGTCGTCGTCGCCGGCGAGGAACCGTGGTTCCCCGTCAACTTCTTCGAACAGCGCCAGAACGGTGTCGGCGGCACCGAACGTACCGACCGTGTAGTTACGCGTTTCGTCGACACGCAACACGTAGTCGACCTGCTGACCGGTGTCGAGGTCGACGGTGACCGCCTGGTTCACGCGCAGCTGCGGCACAGTAGGTCCGGCGGCCCGCGTCCGCCGTGCCGCCGGGTACCAGGTCGTCGCCCAGGTCTTGTCCAACGGCGACAGTGTGCCGGGCGGGAAGATCCCGTTGCGGTAGGCGGCGGGTTCGACGATCAGACCCGCTGGAAACTGATACTCCATGATGGAGTCGGGATCCCAGTTCGAGCCCGACACGTCCGCGGGATTGAGCTTGCGGAGCACGTTGTTGAAGGTCGTTTCCCGCGGCCAGTTGTTGGGCGGACCACCGAGGTAGTCGTACACCGCCTCCTCGTTCCAGACGATTCCGGCGAACGGGTTCTGGTGTTCGTGAGGCATCCCCAGCGTGTGCCCGATCTCGTGGATGGCTGTTGTCAACCCGTACGCGTTTTGGTCGAGCTTCCAGCCGAAGCTCATCGTGCGCTCGTTGACCGGAATGCCGAGGATATCGCGGCCGACATACGACCAGGATCCGTCCCTCAGCATGAAGCCGATGCGAACCTCGGCCTCAGACAATCTGTCCACCTCGGCGAACTGGAGACCGATCGGCAGGTTCAGCCACTGCTGGAACGCCTTGCGAATTACGGCAGCCTGCTCGGGTGGCACCTTCCACGGGCCAGTCTTGAAGAATGCGTAGTGCAGGACGGTGTTGTTCATCCACTTTTTCGCCGCGGCGATAATGGCGCGCTGTCGCGAGGGGTTGGCTGCGACCTCCGGCGCGAACTCGACCACCGATGGCGGCGGGGCGGAGCAGTAGTTGAGGGGTGCTGTCGCCTCCTTCGCGGCAGCCCGCCTGCCGCCCGCTTTCTTCGCTGGAACGCGAGCTTTCTTCGCTGGCTTCGCTTTCGGCGCCCTCAATGCCATCTTCTTGCCCCTCGACTGGTTCAACGGTGCTGAGTTCCGTATTTGAACTTTTGTTTTACGCTTCAGTACGCAGTGCGTCTGCGCTTCTGGCAATTTGCATCAAAGTGGAGTAGCGCACTACTCACGCAAACGACAATTGAGGCAGCCGAAACTCGAGGAGGCGGTCGAGCGGGTCGACTGCCGCACGTACCGTTCGGCGAGTCCGAACCACGCCCGAGGAGTCGACCATGGATCGGGAGTACTACTCGCGAGGTGAGCGCAAGTCGGTCGAGGTTCTCGACGACGTAGTCGCCATCAGAGTGGCACCAGACGTCCGCGGCCCCGGCGCAGAAAGCCTCGGCACCGAAGCCCTTGCTGAGGATGCCGGCATTCCGCGGGAAACCCTGGAGGCTTTCCGGAATGCGGATTGGCTGATCGTCGAACCCGCCGCCGACTCGACTCGTTCACTCGAATCGGTGGGCGCCGAGGATGTCGGAGTGGTCGTCAAACGCGAGAACGGCACGATCGGTATTGCCACGCAGCGGCTCAACGTTCAGGTTGCAGAGCAGTTCTCCGAGGCTGAGGCGGAAGCTATCGTTGCCGACGTGGGCCTCCGGGTGGTGGGCAAGTTGCGATTCGCGCCGAATCTGTTCGAGGTGGACGCCGGGCCGGGCGAGGACTCTCTGGCCGCATCGCTCAGACTCCACGAGGATTCTCGGTTCGAGTTCGCCGAACCGGCCTTCACCGAGCACATCCCGGTGCGCATGACGCCCACAGATCCGCTTTTCGGCGAACAATGGCAATGGGCGAACTCCGGCCAGAACGGGGGAGCGGCCGGAGCCGACGTCGGCGCGGAGAAGGCCTGGGAACATACCCGCGGCAAGGGAATTCGCGTCGCCGTCATCGACAACGGCTTCAATGCTGAGCATGAAGATCTGAAGGTCGGAGTGGCCGCGGTTTCCGGGTTCTTCTCTCGGCGTGCCAATCCGCCGTCCTTCACCCGAGGCACAGACGGGATGCCGGACAACGAACACGGCACCTTCTGCGCGGGCATGGTCGGAGCCCGACACAACAACAACGTCGGGGGCTGCGGCGCGGCGCCGGAATCCGAGTTGATGCTTGTCGCGTGCTTGACCGACCAGGTCGGCACCCAGACGACGTTGGCTCGTGCCGTGGCTTACACGGCGGACCCTTCCACCGAGGTGGAGGGCGCCAACCCGGCCGACGGAGCCGACATCCTGGTGTCGAGCCTGGGACCCAACGTAGCGGAGTGGGAGCTGACCCAGACGCTGGACCTGGCGCTGCAGTTCGCGGCGGCGAACGGCAGATCTGGTCGCGGGCTGGCGATCTTCTGGGCGGCCAGCAATGGCAGAAATGTCGACGTCATGAAGGACGAAGTCGTGTCCCATCCCGACGTCATCGCCGTCGTCCGGTCGACCAAGGAGGATCTCGAGGACAACGCTGCACGCGGTCCTGAGGTGGAATTGATCGCGCCGGGTGTCAGCGTCTTCAGCACCACCGGCGACGATGCCTACGAGTTCAGCACTGGCACAAGCTTTGCCGCGCCCTGCGCGGCAGGGTGCGCAGCGTTGGCGTTGTCGATGAACCCGCGGCTGACGCGTGATGAACTGCGGGCGATCATGCGCGGTTCCGCCGGCAAGATCGGTGGAGTCGCCTACGACGCCAATGGGCACAATGACGACTACGGTTACGGCCGGGTCGATGCGAACGAGGCCGTCCAGATGGCCATCGCCTCCATAGAGGTGTAGCCAGCAGGCGCACCTGCCAACGTCGGAAGGGACTTGCATGACCGAGGGGCCTGTTTTTCACGTCGAGATCAAGGCCGGCTCTCTGGCCGATCTCAGGGCATTCACCGATGAGATGCAACCCGAGGATCTCGGCTGCCGTCCCGTCGTGCGGCGACGAGGTGCGGAGTTCGTCGTCGACGCTTATCTACCGGAAGAACAACTGAACGCCGCGCGCGGGACACGCTCAGCCGGCGGCGTATCGCTCGAGGTCATCGAGAATGTGACCGAGGCCGGATTGCAGCGGCAGCGGGAAGTCGGAGAAGGCAATCGCTACGCGACCCGCGAGGGCACAATCCCGCGCGGGCTAGGACGCAAGGAGTAAGTGCCGTGGCTTACCTCAACGTCGATGAAATCGAAACCGCGATAGAGAGTCTGGCGGCCGCCTACCCGGCGACCTCCGAGTTGATCACCGTTCCCAACCTCACCCATGAGGGGCGCCAGACCCACGTGCTTCGTCTGGGTGCCGGCGACGGCGACCGGGACAGCGTGCTGATCCTCGGCGGCATGCATGCGCGGGAATGGGTGCCACCGGACGCACTGATTTCCCTGGCGGCCGACTTGCTGGAAGCGTATGACCGAAACACCGGGCTGGGCTACGGCGGCAAGAGTTTCGCCGCGGGCGATATCCGCCAACTGATGCAAGCCCTGAACATCTTCGTCTACCCCTGCGTCAATCCGGACGGCCGCCAATTCAGCCAAACGGCGGACCCGCAGTGGCGAAAGAACCGACGGCCGAGTCCTGGCGGATGCGTCGGCGTGGATATCAACCGCAACTTTGATTTCCTCTGGGACCACTCCGTCAAGTTCGCAGCCGATTCAGGTGTCAGCGCATCGGATGACCCCTGCGACAGAAACATCTACCGGGGCCCTTCCCCGGTATCGGAAGCGGAGACCCGCAACGTGGTGTGGCTGTTGGACAGCTATCCGCAGATCCGTTGGCATATTGACGTGCACAGCGCTATTCCCGTCATCTTGCACAGCTGGGGCAGCGATCAGAATCAGACGGCGCATACCGCCCAGAACTTCTTGAACAGCTCCTTCGATCATGTTCGTGGTCGCAAGGACGACAAAGCATACGGCGAGTACATCTCCGAAGATGACCTGAGACATGTCAGCTCGCTCAGTGACCGGATGGACAAGGCGATATCGGAGGTCCGCGGTACCGGCTACGGCGTAGAGCAAGCGTACGGTCTCTATCCGACCTCAGGCGCCAGCGACGATTATGCGTTCAGCCGCAACTTCGCCGACAGCACCAAGACAAAGGTGTACGGCTTCACGATCGAATGCGGTCGCAGTTTTCAGCCGACGTGGGATGAGGCCGAAGACGTCATTCGCGAGGTTAGTGCGGGCCTGATCGCGTTCTGCCTTGAGGTGGCGAACATTCGCCGTAGGCCGTAGTAAAAGGGGTGGGGACTTGAACACTAAGAAGCGCTGCTTTGTTCTGATGGGTTTCGGCGAGAAGACTGACTTCAAAACGAACCGCAAGCTCGATCTGGACAAGACATACCGCATCATCCGCGACGCCGTTGAACAGGCAGGATTCGAATGCATCCGCGCCGATGACATCGTCCACTCCGGGGTGATCGACAAGCCGATGTACGTAGAACTCCTCAGCGCTGATGTAGCGATTGCCGACCTGTCGACGTCGAATGAAAACGCGATCTACGAGCTCGGCGTCCGGCACGCGCTGAGGCCGCACACGACGATCGTCCTCGCCGAGGAACAGTTCAAGTTTCCCTTCGATCTCAACCACCTGATGATCAGAAACTACGTTCATCTAGGCGTCGGCATCGAGTACTCAGAAGCTGAACGTCTGAAGGACGAGATCATTTCTGCGCTGCGCATCATCACGAAGAAGCAGGATATCGACAGCCCGGTGTACACATTTCTGCCGCGCCTTCAGCCACCGTTGCTCGAAGGAAAGTTGCCCGTCGCGCGCGATTCAGGCGTCGCCGCCGAGGACGCGGGCGCGGTGAAATTCGGAGTGGGCGGCGCCTTGGGCGTTCCTGGGCTGGCGGCGCCGGAAGCTTCCACGGAGAAATTCTCGACCCTGCTCGAGCTCTTCCGTGAAGCCAAGAGAGATGAGGACTTCATCCTGGCACGCAAGTATTGCAAAGAGCTGCTCGAGATGATCCCCGACGATGCGTATCTGATCCAGCAGCATGCGTTGGCGGTCTACAAGAGTAAGCAGCCGAGCGTCCTCGAATCCCTCAAGGAGGCGCATGGCATTCTTCAGGCACTCGAGCCGAGCGCGAGCGGGGATCCTGAAACGCTGGGCCTGTGGGGTGCGGTGCACAAGCGACTGTGGGAAGAGACACGTGATCGAAGCGCGCTGGACGAAGGCATTGCCGCGTATGAGCGCGGCTTCTACATGAAGCGCGACTATTACACCGGGATCAACTACGTCTTCATGCTGAATGAGCGTGCCACCCAGCAGACCGACCCCGATGAAGCGATCGCCGACCGCGTGAACGCGCGACGCGTGGCCCGTCAACTGCTCACTATCGTCGGCACCGAGATTGATGCGCTGCCCGAGACCGGCGCGGCGCAGGACGAGGAAGATCTGTATTGGCGGAGGGCGACGCGGGTCGAGGCGCTACTTGTGCTCGACGATCCCAGGTTCGCCGAAGCGCGCGACGCGCTCTACGCTCAGGCGCCCGAGACGTGGATGAGACGGTCCACCGAAGAGCAGCTCGCGGCGATCACCAAACAGAAGGAATTGTTCGACCAACACCGCTGCTGAACGAAGAGCGCGCCGCACGGCGCAAAGCACGCTGGCGCACAATCAAAGACGTGCACTAGGACTAGGCCGTCAGAGTGCTCCCAAGAAGGATTCGATCGTCCTCTCGACAGCCGAAATGTCGTCCTTATCCGCAAGCGACGCGTAGATATCGCCGCCCAGATCGGCTGGCATCTTCGAACCAACCTCCCGCACGATCAGCACGTTCCGCTTGCCCTTGAGCCCGCTGAAATATCCTGCCTCGAAGACGACGTTGTCGCGCGGCGCGGATCGGTCCGCGACGCTTGCGTCCGGCACATCCAGGTCATCGTCTTTCGTGAACAGGAAAATGCCTGCGATCGACCGGGCGGCTGCCTGCTCGATCTGGTCAATGATCGTCCGCCCAGGAATGAAGTCGGTCTGCCAGTCGAGGACTCGAGCGCCGAGGCTGCTGACGTACCGCTTGATCGCCTTCGCAGTGTCTGACGAAGTGCTGCAGTAACCGAGGAAGACGTCCCGCCGTTCGTCGAGCAGCTCTTTCCAGTAGCCGAACGGAACTCGGAACTCGTCGCTGTGCAGCCAGCTGAGGTCCGCGTCGTCGGGGAACCTGCCGATATACCCGCCGAAGCTGAAGTCGAAGACGACACGGCGCTTCACGTCCTGGTGGGCAAGTACGAGAGTGGGCAAACCGAGGGTGCGCGCCAGGCCGCCTTCGTAGTGATTGAACTCGGTTGGCAGCAGCACCTGCTCACCCTGCTCGTCCTTGAACCGCCAGCGCGGTACGCCGAGTATCACAGCCCCGGTACACCGCCGGGCAATGGCGTCGGCACCATCCGGGCTCCACGACTTCGCCGACGCCAACCCCGGGGCACCCCTAGGGTTGGAAAAGATCTCGGGGACGTATCCCAGTTTCTCGATCTCCTCGACGACGCCCCATTTCAGGTCGTTCAAATTTGGCGGCAGCCACGGATCGGCCGGCAGGCTGACGTATATGCGGCGAGTAATCTGCATTTGAACTTCGTTAGCAGTCGCGGATCCGCTACAGCGCCCGGCTGAACACTTCTCCGACATTCAACTCATTAAGCTCTCTCGTGCCGCCAGCGGCTACCGTGGTAGCAATCCGCTGACTCTGGAACCCGTCTGCGACTACCTCGAGTGTGTAGTCCCCGGCCCAAGGCGCAGACAGTGAGAAGTACCCGGTGTCATCGGTGAGCGCGGCAATGTCGGGTACTACGCCGGGGGCACTCGCGAACAAGACCCGTGCCCCCGCGATGGGTTGCCCGCCACTCTGCCGTACACGGCCCTTGATCAGCGCTGGCTGAGAAGTCATGGTTCCAGTAGAAGTCGTCTACGCCTTCCACGCGACCATGTTGTTGTACACCGCGGTGATGATGCGTGTGCCTGAGTTCGTGGTCGCGCCCCCATAGGCGTGAATCGCGATCCCGATGCGCGCGCCGTTGATCATGCGGTAGACGGCCGCTCCGCTCTGGCCACCGGCTGTGTCGATGTCGTAATAGACCTTCTGGCTGTTCACCGATGCGATCTTGCGCGCGTCGTACCACTGTGTACCGGTCGGCTTGTCACCGGGGTATCCGCTGATGTTGGCGGTGGCCGAGACCAGATCGGAGTCCGAGTACACACCGAAACCGAACCAGCCCACGGTATTTCCCAGTTCCGTTGGAATGATGATGCCGCCGTAGTCGAAGGTCTCGTCGCCGTTGTCGGTCCAACCTTTGACCGATCGGAAGTTCGTGCTGGTCACCGATCCGTACGGAAGCGATGCTCCGTTCCTTCCCGGCATCACCTGGATGCTCTTCACCCATCCGTCGCGGCCGGGCACGCCGCTGTTCTTGAGGAACACGCAGTGGCCGGCCGTGATCAAAGTGTGCGGCCCAATGAACCATCCGGTGCCGATCCACATCGAGTTGTCCGCAGCCGTGATGAGCAGCGACGCATTTGCGCGCCACGGATAGGCGGTGGTATCGGTGATCTGCGCCCGGTCGTCGGGACCGTGCACGGTTTCGGCCGCCGGAGGCGGCGGCCCGAATGACGCTTCCCCGACATCGCGCAGTTGGCTGGTGCTCGGCGCCACGAACAGGTTCGACATCTGTTCCCGGGTCGCCTCGGTCTGCCCGAATCCCGGCACCGCTTCGGTATCGCCGTCGCTCTGGCTTGGTGCTGGGCCGACACCCTCGGACGGCGGCTGGGAGACCGGCTTGCCCACCGCTTGCTCGTCGGACTCGACGTCGGGTTGATTGGAGACCGGAGCATGCAAGCCTTCAGGAATAGCCCTGGAATCTGTCTTCGACATTGGAAACTCCTGTGAGTAGGACTGCGGATTTCGTGTCTCCGCGTAATCGATGATCACAAGGGTTGCGGTCTCCCACACGAGTATTCGACTACTCGACCTTTGCGTTAGACGGTCACAGGATTGTCCTGATCGGAGCAGGAGTCGAGGCGATCTCGTTCAGTGCTTGAACGTTGTACGCGATGTCGCGGCTCTCCTGTGCGGCGATAGCACTGACGAACGCCGAAATAGGCGGGGGCG
Source organism: uncultured Actinomycetota bacterium (assembly GCA_963715215.1). Lineage (GTDB taxonomy): Bacteria > Actinomycetota > Actinomycetes > Mycobacteriales > Mycobacteriaceae > Mycobacterium. The sequence goes on along the minus strand of CAVQRJ010000011.1, from coordinate 87,186 downwards.
GTTTATAAAAGAGCGCGCCTTGCTGGGCTATCTGCAGATCGCGCACCACGATCGCGGCGGGATCGGCGAATCCCGGCGTTGCCGCGAGGACCGCGGCGAACCTCCAGGCGCTATCGCGATATCCCTGCACCGTCTCGTTGATCAGTTGGATCTGTTCGTTCTTCAAGGCGGCGTAAAGATTGGCCAATACCGGCGACAGCTCGTTGATGTCTTCGACCACTCCCGTCACCTGGCTGGCCAGTACGGCGTTAATCCGATTGAAGTCCTCATGCAAAGTGATCAGCTTGGAGCCCGGACACAGAGCCTCGGCCGCGATCCCCAGGTCGAGACCGATGTGGGCGTTCACGCCGGCGAACATGTGCTGCGCGAGTATCGGCTCGGGTCGGCTCGCCGCATCGAACGTGACCTGCCATGAGTGCGTCGGTCTGGGGAACCGGTCCGGGTGGAAGTGGCCGTTCAATGCGTCGAAGTAGCGGTTGGCGAAAGCGGCGTCGAGCCGTTCCAGCCTCGCACCGTCCTCGAACTTGCCGTCGGCGACGGCGACGCCGACAGCGATGGTGATCCTCTTGTACAACGCCGCGAAGTACCCCAGTCGGCTTGATGCCTCGATGGACCAGTCGATGACGGTCTTGAGTGCATCGACGACCTGACGGATCGTGGTCGCGGCGGGTATAGCTGGCGGCGGTGGCGGTGTCGTTGGCACGAGAACATTGTTCCCTAGCGAATGTCGTTCTGGGGCCAGCTAAAAGAACTAGTCGCCGAGCAGCCTCTCGCCGCGCTCGCGCAACTCGACCTTTCTGATCTTGCCCGTCACCGTCATCGGGAACTCATCGATGATTTGGACGTATCGCGGAATCTTGTTGTGGGCGATCCGGCCCGCGCAGAACGCGCGCAGGCTCTCCACCGTAGGCGGTTCTGCACCCTCCCGTATCCGGATCCACACCATCAGTTCCTCGCCGTACTTCTCGTCGGGCACGCCGACCACCTGTGCGTCGACGATGTCTGGATGGCCGTAGAGGAACTCCTCGACCTCACGCGGATAGATGTTCTCGCCGCCGCGGATCACCATGTCCTTGATCCGGCCCGTGATCGCGAGATAGCCGTCCTCGTCCATCACCGCGATGTCGCCGGTGTGCATCCACCCGTCGCCGTCGACGGCCTCTGCGGTCTTCTCGGGGTCGTTCCAGTAGCCGGCCATCACACAGTAGCCGCGGGTGCACAACTCCCCCGAGGTGCCGCGCTCGACCTGAGCACCCGTTTCGGGATCGATGACCTGAACCTCGGTGTGCGGCACCACCCGCCCGACGGTGGTCACTCGTCGGGTCAGGCTGTCGGCCTGCCGCGTCTGCGTCGACATCGGCGACGTCTCCGTCATGCCGTAGACGATCGCCACTTCGCTCATGTGCATGCGGTCCATCACGTTGCGCATCACCTGTTCGGGGCACGTCGAGCCCGCCATGATCCCGGTCCGGAGACTGCTCAAATCGAAGCTGTCGAAGTTCGGCAGCTCAAGCTCGCTGATGAACATCGTCGGCACGCCGTACAGCGACGTGCAGCGCTCTGCCGCAACCGCTTTCAGCGTCGCCTCCGGTTCGAACCCGGGCGCGGGGACCACCATGGCGGCGCCGTGCGTCGTACACGCCAGGTTGCCAAGCACCATTCCGAAGCAGTGGTAGAACGGCACCGGAATGCATACCCTGTCGTTCTCGGTGTACGTCAGGCCCTCGCCGACGAGATATCCGTTGTTGAGGATGTTGGTGTGGGTCAGCGTGGCGCCCTTGGGGAATCCGGTCGTGCCCGAGGTGTACTGGATGTTGATCGGATCACTCGGACTCAACTTCGACTGTCTCCGCGCCAGCGCATCGGCGTCGGTCGCGGTGTCGGCGATCTGCTGCCACGGCTCCCACCCGATCACCACGACGTCGCTGAGGGCGGGGCAGCGCCCGCGCACGTTGTCGAGCATCGACGCGTAGTCGGAGCCTTTGAACGAGCGCGCCGCGAAGACCGTGCACATCGACGACTGGTTCAGCACGTACTCCAGCTCGTCGGTGCGGTACGCCGGATTGATGTTGACCAGGATCGCGCCGACCTGCGCGGTGGCGTACTGGATCATCGTCCACTCGGCGCAGTTCGGTGACCAGACCCCGATGCGGTCGCCCGGCTCGGTGCCGCGTTCGATCAGCGCCGTGGCTATTCGCCGGGTCGCCTCGTAGAACTCGCGGTAGGTCCAGCGGCGACCTGTCGCGCACTCGACGATCGCCTCCCGGTCTGGGCAGGTCTGCGTCGTTCTGGCGAGGTTGTCGCCGATCGTCTCGTCGAGCAGCGCAGGGCTGGCGGCTCCGACCTCGTACGACAACATGCGACGGGCTCCTCCATATCCGCTCCACGTGTGTGCGGCCGCCAACCGTGGATTTTCGGCCATCGCTGGGTACACGACACCGTAAATCGGATGAGGAGGGGGCGGGTGGGGAAACGTCGATCCTGGTCAGGATGTATTCATGGGCTTTGACCTGACGCCGACCGGGGCGCAGCACGATTTAGCGCGGCGGGCGCATGAGTTCGCCGAATCCGTCATCCGCCCAGTGGCGGCTGACTACGACGCCCGCCAGGAGTTCCCCTGGCCGGTGCTCGAGGAGGCGGCTGCCCGAGGTTTCTATAGCCCGCTGTTCTACCGCGACCTGATCGGCGATCCCACCGGGCTGTCGCTACCGATGTTCATGGAGGAGTTGTTCTGGGGTTGCGCGGGCATCGGGCTGGCCATCGTGATGCCTGCGCTGGCGCTGTCGGCGATCGGCCAGGCCGCTTCGCCCGAGCAGATGCTGGAGTGGGCGCCAGAATGCTTCGGCAGCCCCGGTGACCTCAAGCTCGCGGCGTTGGCGATCTCCGAACCGGAGGGCGGCAGCGACGTCCGCAATCTGCGCACGCGGGCAAAGCAGGACGGCTCGGGGAAAGACGCGGACTGGATCATCGACGGCCACAAGATGTGGATCGGCAACGGCGGCATCGCGAACGTGCACGTGGTGAACGCCGTCGTCGACGAGGAACTCGGCCACCGCGGGCAGGCGATGTTCATCGTGCCCGGCGGCACGCCGGGGTTGGAGATGGTGCGCAAGCTCGACAAGCTCGGCTGCCGGGCGTCGCACACCGCAGAGCTCAAGTTCAACGCCGTTCGCGTGCCCGGCGCGAACCTGCTGGGCGGCCACGAGAAGCTCGAGCACAAACTGGCCCGTGCGCGCGAAGCCGTCGAGGGCGGCAAGCACTCCGGGTCGGCCACCCTTGGCACATTCGAGCAGACGCGACCGATGGTCGCGGCGCAGGCACTCGGGATCGCCAGGGCAGCAATGGAATACGCGACGGAATACGCCAACCGTCGGGAGGCGTTCGGGGCGCCGATCATTGATAACCAGGGCATTGCCTTCCCACTGGCCGACCTGGCGACGGCGATCGATGCGGCCCGGCTGCTGACCTGGCGGGCGTCCTGGATGGCCGCCAGCGGTGTGCCGATGGAGAGGGGTGAAGGGTCGATGTCGAAGCTGGCCGCCAGCGAGGTCGCGGTCAGGACCACCGAACGCGCGATCCAGACGATGGGCGGCTGGGGTTACATCAAGGACCATCCGGTGGAGAAGTGGTACCGCGATGCCAAGCTGTACACCATTTTCGAGGGAACCAGCGAGATCCAGCGGGTCGTCATCTCCAATGCGCTCGGCGCCGCCGATGGCAAGCCCCCGCTGCACGTCGACCTCGAACCGTCCGGTGGCCCGCTCAACCGAATGTTCGGACGCGGCACGCCGATTCGCACCCAGGTGGCCAACGCGGCCCTCGACGCCAAGGACAAGGTCCCGCAACCGGTGATGCAGTTGGCGATGAAAGTGCTGAAGCCGCCGAAGAAGTAGCGTGGTGACGTGGGCGTACGGATGATGGAACTGCTCACCGGCAAGCTCGACGAGCTGCGCTATGAGCTCACGGCCAAGCGGATCCGGGTATTCCTGGGCGGCGAACCGGTGGCCGACACCACAAGTGCCCGGCTGGTCTGGGAGCCCCGACGCGTCGTCCCCACCTACGCCGTTCCGCGGGTGACGCTGACCGGACAGCTGCTACCGGCGGGTGCCGAGTCAGGCGATCAGCAGACCGGCTTCCGGCTGCCGGATGTCTGGGGGCACCTCCCGCTTGCGGGGGACGACCGCCCGCTGCTGGACCCGTCCGTACCGTTCGCGGCACACACCTGTCTCGGAACGGTTTTCGACGTCATCGCAGGCGACGAGACCGCGGGACGGGCAGCATTCGCTCCCGACGACGCCGACCTGGCCGACTACGTCGTGCTCGACTTCGGCGCCTTCGAGTGGCGCGAGGAAGACGAGCCGATCGTCAGCCATCCGCACGATCCGTTCGGCCGTATCGACGTCCTCAAGAGCAGCCGTCACGTCCGGATCGAACACGGCGGCGCGCTGCTGGCCGAGTCGTCGCGGCCCACGCTGTTGTTCGAGACGCTGCTTCCGGTTCGCTTCTATCTGCCCCGCGAAGATGTTGTGGTAGCGCTCGAACCGAGCAACACGGTCTCCTACTGCGCATACAAGGGGCGCGCTTCCTACTTCTCGGTCCCCAACGGCCCACGCGATATTGCGTGGACGTACCACGAGCCGCTGCACGACGCCGAGCAGGTGCGCGACCGCATCTGCTTCTTCGACGAGCGTGTCGACGTGATCGTGGACGGTGAGCAGCGGTCCAGGCCGGTCACGCCGTGGTCCGAATGACGGATGTTTCGCGCACCCCGTTGCTGGAGACGTTCCGTGTCGGCGCCTCACGTTGCCGATACCCCTGGTTTTGAATATGCGCGATCTGGCAACATTACCGCCGGGTAAGAAGATTCCTCCGAGACTCACCAGGTGGGGCAGATGACGGGTTCGACGGAGATTACGTACATGGCTGCGGCAGGCACCGAGGGCGGCGGCGCCGCGATCGGCCAAGTTATCGGCATGACGGTGGTCGCGTTGATCATCGGCGCGCTGCTGTGCTGGCTCGGCTACCTGCATCGCACTCGCAAGATCACCTGGGTCAACAGCGTCGCTGAATACGCTGGCCGCAAGTTCAAACGGCCGCCGTGGGTGGCGGTGCCGATGGCGCTGTTCATCGCGACGCTCATCTGCGCCCTGTTCGGCTTCATCTGGGACGTCAGCCTGCACATCGGAAAGGGCCGCGACCCAGGACCGTTGGCCAACCCGGCGCACTACTTCATCCTGGTCGGGCTCTTCCTGCTGTTCGTCGCGGGCTGCGCGGCGATCATCCTGCCCTATGAGAAGCCGGGTCCGTTCGCGGTCCGGATCACCAAGGACTGGTACGCGCCGGTCGGCGGGTTCCTGATGGCCGGCTGCGGCCTCTACGCGCTTACCGGCTTCCCACTCGACGACGTGTGGCACCGCATCTTCGGCCAAGACGTCACGCTGTGGGGGCCGACGCACCTGATGATGATCGGCGGCGCCGGCTTCTCGACGATTTCCGCGCTGCTCCTCGAATACGAGGGCGATCGGGCGATGGGCGCCGACAAACCGAAGGACGGCGTCTTCCTCAAGTCGATCAGATATCTCGGCTTCGGCGGCATCATCATCGGTCTTTCGGTGTTCCAGATCGAGTTCGACTTCGGCGTTCCACAGTTCCGTCAGGTCTTCGAGCCGATGTTGATCGCGGCGGCAGGCGCGTTCGGTCTCGTCGCGGCTCGAATGATGCTCGGCCGCTTCGCCGCGATCCTGGCCGCACTGTTCGCGATCGCACTGCGCGGCCTCGTCGCGCTCGTCGTCGGCCCGATCCTCGGCGCCCCGATCAACTGGTTCGCCCTGTATCTCGGTGCGGCCGTGGTGGTCGAACTCGTCGCGCTCACCCCGGTGTTCAGACGGCCCATCGTCTTCGGCGCCGTCAGCGGCCTCCTGGTCGGCACCGTCGGACTTTGGCTGGAGTCGTTCTGGGTCGACGCCGTCTACCACTATCCGTGGCCGTCGAGCATCTGGCCCGAAGCACTCTTGATGGCTGTACCGGTTGCCGTGCTCACCGGAGCATGTGGCGCGATGCTCGGCATGGTGCTGACCGATCAACGGCTGCCCAGTCGCGCGATCGGCATTGGATTGGTCGTGCTGACCGTCCTGGTCATCGGCGGCGCCACCGCCAATGGGCTGCGCTACGAAGTACCGCAGAACGCGACCGCCACCATGACACTGACCGAGGTGCCCGGCTCGGCCCCCGACAAACGCATGGTCACCGCAGACGTCCGGATCAACCCGCCCAATTTGATCAGCGAAGACCCGAATTGGGTCTCGGTATTGGGCTGGCAGGGCGGCCTGGCCAACGAGCGCGGCATCTTCGTCGATCGCCTGGAGCGGCTCGGTCCCGGCCACTACCGCTCCACGCAGCCGATGCCGGTCTACGGCAAGTGGAAGACGCTGTTGCGTGTGCACGACGGGCGCATTTTCACCGCCGTGCCGATCTTCCTGGCCGGCGATCCGGGTATCGGCGCGCCGGAGATACCGGCACAGGCCACAATGACGCGCCCATTCGTTCCCGAGATCACCATTCTGCAGCGCGAGCGCAATCCCGATACACCCATGGTGCTGTGGACCATCGGCGATGCCTGGTCGTGCTCGTCTGCACGCTGATCATGATCGGCGGACTCGCCTGGGGCGCCGGGCGCATCAACCGCAGCCAGCCCACCGACACCAAGACGGAGTTGCAGCCATCGGCACAGGCATAGCGGTCGATCCGGATGTCACGGTGCTGGCCCACCACGGCCTGCTGCTCGCGATACCCGCGTTCGTTCCTGCCTTCATCGTCGCCGGCGTCATCGTCTACATCGCGATGAAGGACCGACGAAACAGAGACGAGCCTCACAGCGAGGAGACAGGGTCCAACCACCAAGATGGAAACCCGTGACTACCACATATCGCGAGCAGCGATTCCTTCCTGTGTTGGCCGCCGGCGCGCTGCTGCTCGGCGGCTGTGGCGGTGGCGGCGATAGCGCGCACAGCTCGTCGGCCTCGCCGTCGGCAACGACGATCAACCCGTCGGACATGCCGAACAACCAGTCACCGCCCGACCGGCTGCTCATCGACGTCACCATCAAGGGTGGTGAGGTCAACCCGACCAACGCGCAGCTGCAGGCCAAGACGAATGAGCAGATCGTTCTGAATGTCGACAGCGATGTGGCCGATGAACTGCACGTGCACTCGACGCCCGATCACAAGTTCAACGTCGAGGCCAAGCCTGCGCAACAGTTCCAATTCACGGTCAGCGTGCCCGGCAACGTGGACATCGAGCTGCATCATTTGGACAAGACGATCGCGACCGTGCAAGTCCAACCGTGACCGACCGATCCGTCGAAGTGCTGGCCCACGGGCTCGGCGGGTCGACGGATCTACCGATCCCGTACGCGTACGCCCTCATCGGCGCGGCCTGGGCGCTGACCTTCACGTTCGCCGTGGTGGCGTTCGCGTGGCGGCACCCTCGGTTCGATCCTGACAAACCCGGGCGTGCGTTGCCGCAGTGGGTGACGACGGCGGTCGATGCGCCGGTCACCCGATGGTGGCTGGCCGCGGCGGGTCTGCTGTTCGGCGCGTGGGTGGTGATGGCCGCGGTGTTCGGCAAGCCCGACGACAACCCGCTGCCCGGCGTGTTCTACGTGCTGATGTGGATCGGGCTGGTGGCGGCCTCGTTGGCGGTCGGGCCGATCTGGCGGGCGATATCGCCGATGCGCACGCTATACCGACTGCTTCGCACGGTCCGCGTGCCCGCGGGTCGTGGCTATCCCCGGCGTCTCGGCTACTGGCCCGCCGCGTTCGGTCTGTTCGCGTTCGTCTGGCTGGAGCTCGCGAGCCCCGACCCAGGATCACTCGACGCGATCAAGCTCTGGCTGTGGGTCTACATCGTGGTGACCCTGACTGGAGCGATCGTCTGCGGCGAGAGGTGGTTCGGCCGTGCCGACCCCTTCGAGGCTTACAGCATCGTCGCGTCGCGCTTCTCGCCGTTCCGGCGCAACCCTGCGAGCGGACGCATCGAGATCGGTAACCCGTTCAACCATCTCCCCTCGTTGCCGATCCGGCCGGGTACCGTGACCATGCTCGCCGTCCTGCTCGGCTCCACCGCGTTCGACAGCTTCTCGGCGATGCCCGTGTGGCGTAACTTCGTCGACCGGCAGACCGGCTCCGCGGCAACCGCGACGCTGATGCGTACCGCAGGACTTCTCGTCTTCATCACCGTCGTGGTGGTGACGTTCTGGTTCGCGGCCCGTGCCACCGGCGGCGTCGACCAAAGCACCCGACGACAGCTCCCAGGGCTGATGGCGCACTCGCTGATCCCGATTGTGCTCGGCTATATGTTCGCCCATTACCTGTCGTATCTGATCGAACGTGGCCAGCAGACGATCATCGACTTGGCCGACCCGCTCGGCCGTGGCTGGAACCTGCTCGGTCTGAGCGGCGTCGAGGTGCATTACGTTCTCTCACTTCATCCTTCGGTGTTGGCCACTATCAAGGTGTGTTGCGTTGTCGGCGGCCACGTCGCCGGCGTGATCGCCGCGCACGACCGCGCGCTGCGCATCCTGCCCACCGGCTATCAGCTGACGGGTCAGCTGGGCATGATGCTGGTAATGGTCGGTTACACCTTCACCGGGCTCTACCTGCTTTTCGGAGGATGACGAAAGTCTTAATAGCTCTATTACTCCTCGGATTGTCCCGTACTTGACCTGGTGCCGGGCGACGACACCATAGAACAAGCGCTAGCCGGGGGTTCGCCGCAACGGGTCGGGTGGTTCCGCTTCTACTTCGCCGACGAACGGTGGGAGTGGTCGGACCAAGTGCAGCGACTCCACGGCTACGAACCGGGCACTGTGGTGCCCACGACGCAACTTGTGCTGTCGCACAAGCATCCCGACGACTACGTCCAAGTGGCTGCGACGTTGGACGAGATCCGGCGCACGCACCGGACATTCAGCACGCGCCACCGCATCATCGACACCAGGCAGGTTGTGCACGACGTGATCGTGATCGGTGACCGGCTCTACGACGACGGCGGCGATGTGGTCGGCACACATGGCTTCTACGTCGATGTGACGCAGACCGGCCGGGCGCGTGACGAGATGCTCAGCGCGGCGGTCGCCGAGATAGCCGAGAACCGCGCGACGATCGAGCAGGCGAAGGGCATGCTGATGCTGATCTACCGGGTCAGCGACGAGTCGGCGTTCGAGTTGCTGAAGTGGCGCTCCCAGGAGACCCACGTCAAGCTGCGGATGCTGGCCGAGCAGGTGCTGTACGACTTCGGCCAGCTGATCTACGAGGAAGTCCTGCCGCCGCGGGCCACGTTCGACCACGTCCTGCTGACGGCCCATCTACGGGTCGGCACGACGGAGGCGGAGTCCAAGACCGCGTCGTAAGGTTGGGCGCATGCGGGCGCTCTTGATCGTCGACGTGCAGAACGACTTCTGCGAAGGCGGCTCCCTCGAAGTGGTCGGCGGCCAGTCGGTTGCCCATGCGATCAGCGAATTCCTCGCCACCCCTCGCGGTTACGACCACATCGTCGCGACGAAGGACTTCCACATCGATCCCGGCGACCACTTCTCCAACGAACCCGACTTCGCGGCGTCGTGGCCGCGGCATTGTGTGGTCGGAACGACGGGCGCCGACTTCCACCCGGCGTTGGATCACTCCGCAGTGCAGGCCGTCTTCACCAAGGGCCGGTATGCGGCGGCTTACAGCGGCTTCGAGGGGACCGACGAAGCCGGCACACCGTTGGCGGATTGGCTGCGCGAACGCGGGGTCGGCGAGGTCGACATCGTGGGCATCGCCACCGACTACTGCGTGGTGGCCACCGCCACCGACGCGGTCGTCGCCGGTTTCACCACCCGGGTCCTGCTGGACCTGACCGCGGGGGTGGCGCCGGAGACCAGCGCCAAGGCCGTCGGGGACATGCGCGCGGCCGGCGTGGACGTCGTCGGCTCTGCGGCCTGAGGCTATTGGCCGGTCCACCTCGGCGGCCTGCGCTCCATGAACGCGCGCACGCCCTCCTTGGCGTCGTCGCGCCGCATCAGAGCGAGATGGATCTCGGTTTCACGGGCACCAACCTCAGCGCGGTCGAGATCGAACGAATCCCACAACAGCCGCTTGCTGGCGGCCACCGAGGCGGGTGCTGCGTTCTCCGCGATGTCGTGGGCCAGCTCGTGCGCGGCAGGCAGCACGTCGTCGGCGTCGAGTACCCGACTGCCCAGCCCGAGCGCCACCGCCCGGTGGCCGTCGAAAGTGCCTCCGCTGAGCAGGATCTCGGCCGCGTTCGACAGTCCGACAAGGCGCGGAAGAACCCAGTGCGAGTAGGCGTCCCCGACCATGCCGCGGCGCACCTGCACGACGCCGTACTGCGCGTCGGCGGCGAAGAACCGGATGTCGCATTGCAGGGCCAGCGTCAGACCCAGCCCGATCGCGTGCCCGTTCACCGCGGCGATCACCGGCTTGCTCACCGTCCACGGCTGCACGTCGATGCCCGCGGCCGAGAACGTCGGCCCCGGCTCGGTGAAAGTCCGCTCGCCCGCTTCGAGATCGGCGCCCGCGCAGAAGGCGGGCGGCGCACCGGTCAGAACGACGACGCGGACCGCGTCCGCCGCGTCGCACCACCGGTACGCGTCGGCGAGCTCCTCGCGCATGCCGTCGCCGACGGCGTTGCGCCTGCCCGGGCGATTCAGCGTGATGGTTGCCACACCGCGGTCGACGGCTGTTTGCAATGTCCGGTAAACGGGCAGTTCAACGGGGCCAACCACCGGATACACCTCCAACTGCGAACGTCTCGCCCGCCATGCTCTAACACTCGGGTGCACCGTATCGTCGCCTTGTTCGGTTCCAACCAAGCTAGAAGGGTGCACCTTGACCCAAGTCTCGAGTCCCAACGCCGTTCCCCAGGAGGTCTGGCGCGGTAAGGCCTATCCGCTTGGCGCCTCCTACGACGGCTCCGGCACCAACTTCGCGCTGTTCAGCGAGGTCGCCGAGCGTGTTGAGCTGTGCTTGTTCGACGCGGATGACAACGAGACCCGGATCACCCTGCCCGAGGTGGACGCGTTCGTCTGGCACGGCTTCCTGCCCAACATCGAGCCGGGCCAGCGTTACGGCTATCGCGTGCACGGGCCCTACGACCCCGAAGCCGGCCACCGTTGCAACCCGAACAAGCTGCTGCTGGATCCCTACGCCAAGGCGATCGACGGCATCTTCGACTGGAACCAGTCGCTGTTCGGCTACGACTTCGGTGACGAGGACAGCCGCAACGACGACGACTCTGCGGCGAGCATGCCGAAGTCGGTGGTGATCAACCCGTTCTTCGACTGGGGCACCGATCGCCCGCCGAACCTCGAGTACGCCGACAGCGTCATCTACGAGGCGCACGTCAAGGGCCTCACCGAGACTCATCCCGACATCCCCGAACAGATGCGCGGCACCTACGCCGCCGTCGGGCATCCGGCGATCATCGAGCACCTGCAGTCGCTGGGCATCACGGCGATCGAGCTGATGCCGGTGCACCACTTCGCCAACGACTCGACGCTGATCGAGAAGGGCTTGACGAATTACTGGGGCTACAACACGATCGGGTTCTTCGCTCCCGACCCGAAGTACAGCAGCAGCGGCACCCCCGGTGGCCAGGTGCAGGAGTTCAAGGCGATGGTGCGCACCCTGCACGAGGCGGGCATCGAGGTGATCCTCGACGTGGTGTACAACCACACCGCCGAGGGCAACCACCTCGGCCCGACGGTCTCGATGCGCGGCATCGACAACGCCGCGTACTACCGGCTCGTCGACGACGACAAGCGCTACTACATGGACTACACGGGCACGGGCAACAGCCTCAACGTCTCCCATCCGCACTCCCTGCAGCTCATCATGGACTCGCTGCGCTATTGGGTGACCGAGATGCACGTCGACGGGTTCCGCTTCGACCTCGCCTCGACGCTTGCCCGCGAGTTCTACGACGTCGACAAGCTCGCGACGTTCTTCGAACTCGTGCAACAGGATCCGACGGCCAGCCAGGTGAAGCTGATCGCCGAACCGTGGGACGTCGGGCCTGGCGGCTATCAGGTCGGCGGCTTCCCGCCGCAGTGGACGGAGTGGAACGGCAAGTACCGCGACACCGTCCGCGACTACTGGCGCGGCGAGCCGGCCACGCTCGACGAGTTCGCCTCCCGGCTCACCGGTTCCGCCGACCTCTACGAGTCGACCGCACGCAGGCCGGTGGCATCGATCAACTTCGTCGTCGCGCACGACGGCTTCACGCTGCGTGACCTGGTGTCCTACAACGAGAAACACAACGAAGCCAACGGCGAGAACAACAACGACGGCGAGAGCCACAACCGGTCGTGGAACTGCGGCGTCGAGGGTCCCACGGATGACCCCGACGTCAACGCCCTACGCGCGAGGCAGCAGCGCAACTTCCTGACCACACTGCTGCTCTCGCAAGGTGTGCCGATGATCGCCCACGGTGACGAACTCGGCCGAACCCAGCAGGGCAACAACAACGTCTACTGCCAGGACAACGAGTTGTCCTGGATCGACTGGGCCGAAGCCGACGAGGGGCTGATCGACTTCACCCGCGCCGTGTCGGCGCTCCGCGCGGCGCATCCGGTGTTTCGCAGGCGGCGCTTCTTCAGCGGCAGGCCGGTGCGACAAGGCGGCACCGGACTCCCCGACATCGCCTGGTTCGCGCCCGACGGCTCCGAGATGTCCGAAGAGGACTGGGAATCCGGATTCGCCAAATCGCTGGGTGTGTACCTCAACGGTTACGGGATCCCCGATCTCGACGTGCGCGGCCAGCGGGTCACCGACGATTCGTTCGTGTTGTTCTTCAACGCTCACCACGAACCGATCGACTTCACGATGCCGCACGAGGATTTCGGCCAGTCATGGGTGCCGGTGATCTACACCGCCGACGATGTGGTCGGGGAATCCAAGCCGTACGACGCGGGCGCGACGGTCACCGTCGACGCGCGCTCAGTGATGGTGCTGCAGGCGCACAGCTGAAGGCCTCACTCGACGACGTCGTAGAACGAATCGCCGTCCTCGGGTGTCCCGTCGATCTGTCCGCGCTCGCGGCCGTGCTGCTCCGGATCGAGGTGATCCAGGGCGTTGTCGGAGACCGACTCGGTCTCGCGCACCGTGTCGTCGGCGTCGCGTAGATCGATGTCCGAAGGCTTGACGTCGGGTTCCTCATCCGCGAGGCGCTCATCGAGGGACTCGTCCTCGCGGGTGTCGATCCACCGCTCCGGCGGGTCCACCACCTCGTCGCCGTCGTCGTTGCGCACCTCGTCGGAGTCGAGTGCCTCTTCGGGCGTCAGGGGAAAGTCGTTGGAGACGTCGCGTGCCATGCCCCTTTGTTGCCCGAGATCACACGCGGCTAAACCGCCGCCAGCTGAGTTACCGACTTGGCAACCTTGCTTTTACGGGCGGCGCCGATGTTTGCTGAAACGCCGAATTCGACGAACCGGCAGCGCTAGCGGATGGCCGGGAACGGGATGCGTTCCGGCCAGCTCGGCGGCCGTGGCGGACGGCGGAGGCGGCGGTTCGGCCGCGGCGGACAGCCTCTAGTCGTCTTGGGCGACTCCGCCGAAAACGTTCCCCATACCAGCCAGTATGGTACGGTCTAGCTGCTGAAGCAGCCGTGGTCGCGTATTCGGCACCGAGGGGTGCCGCCGGCCGGGCGGGCTGGAAGTAGAAGCCGAAGAGCGGCGGTGACTACCGGCGGCCACGGTTGCAACAGCACCCTTGCGGACGGATTCATTACCACCGCAATTTTCACAGGCGTCACGTAGCTGGTGGCCGTATGCTGCCGTCCATGAGCCTGCCGCGCGGTGCCGGGCGTCGGCTATCGGTCGACGACTGGGTCCAGGCCGGATTCGCGATTCTCGCCGACGGCGGCCCGAATGCGCTTCGGCTCGACCGGTTGTGCGAGTGGCTCGGCGTCACCAAGGGCAGCTTCTATTGGCACTTCGCCGATCTTCCCGCGTACCGAGCGGCACTCATCGAGGCGTGGGGCAGCCTGCAGGACCAGGACCGGCAGCACTTCGAGGACTCCTCGGAGGTCGCGCCCCGCGAACGGCTGCGGCACATGATGCAGGCGGTGATGAAGCCTCAGCAGTGGGCGCTCGAGCGGGCCATGCGCGTCTGGGCGCTGACGGACGACGTCGTGGCCGCGAACGTCCGCAAGAGCGACGGCCGGGTGCTGCGGGCGGTGTACCAGGCCTTCCTCGACGCCGGCTTCGACGCCGACGACGCGGGCATCCGATCCGCCGTCTTTTTCGGGGCGGGAATGGCTCTACTGCACGGAGCGGCGCCGAGTGACGCGCTGACCGAGATGCAGGACCGCTTCCTCGACTTTGTGCTCCGGCCCTAGCGGAGGGGTTTCGTGCTTCGGATCTCAGCCCGACGGCTGGAGACCCGTCTTCGCGTCGAGATACTGCAACAGCTCGTGGGCGGCCAGTTCAATGTCCTTGTGCCGCCACTCCGATGCGCGGTAGACGCAGGCGATCAGGCCCGTGCGGTGTAGCCGGCGCAGATCGCCGTACACGAACGCGTACCGGGCCTTGGTGTGGTCCTGGGCGCCATCGGTCAGCCCGAGGTGCCATCCCGCGTACTCGTCCCACGAGTGGTTCTCCAGGAAAGCATTCTGGGCCTCCGCACGCGGTTGCGCCTGCCCCCAGTCGCTGTCCAGCACGTATTGGCGCGCGTCGATCAATTTCCGGGCCTTGGTCAGCGCCGGCTTGTTCACCTGATACTTGGCCATCCAATCGGTTACCCGTTATGCGGCCGCCACGCCGGCGAAACCGGCCTCCGACTACCCGCTCGTCGAACGATCAGCCGACGATACGAGCGATGGAGCGCAGCGGGATCCGCAGCCACGTCGGCCGATGCCGCGCCTCGTAGGCCGCCTCGTAGACGGCCTTGTCGAGTTCGTAGGCCGCCAGCAGCGTGCCGGTGTCCCGCGGATCGGCGCCCGACACCGCGGCATAGCCCTCGCAGAACGCGGTGCTGCTTCGGTCCACCCATTCGTGGGCGCGGGCAGCCAGCTGCCGGTGGCGATCGTCGTCGTCCGCCTGTTCCATCAACCGCTGGTAGGCGGCGTACTCGAAGGAACGCAGCACTCCTGCCACGTCCCGCGCGGTTGAGTCCGGCCGTCTGCGTTCGTCGAGCGGCTGTCCTGGCTCGCCCTCGAAGTCGATCAGCAGCCACCGCTCCGGCGTGCGAAGCACCTGCCCGAGGTGCAGATCGCCGTGCACACGCTGCACCGTGATGGTCTCCTCTGTGAGCTTGCGGTAACGCTCCTCGATGAGCGGCACGTACTGCTCGAGATCGGGCACCGACGCGGCCGCGGACGCCAGCCGCTCCAGAACGGCGTCGGTCGGGAACGGCGTCGTGGACGTGCCGAGCTCTTGGGCGAGGGTGGCGTGCACGGAGGCCACGGCCTCGCCGAGACGGTAGGACTCGCCGGCGAAGTCGCCGCCCCCCTCGTCGGCGAACAGATCGCGCGTCCGTGTAGTGGCCATGTCCCAACCCTCGGCGGAGTTGGCGGCGAACTCGGTGACCATCCCGAGCGCATAGGGCTCGCCGTCGATCCTCGTCTCGTAGGACCCGAGCAGCCGCGCCACATGTGCGTTGTCTGCCCGCGCCAGGACCCGGTTCAGCTCGATGTCCGGGTTGATGCCCGGCGTGATGCGACGGAACACCTTGAAGACGGCACGGTCCTCGAATACGACGCTGGTATTGCTCTGCTCGGCGGAAGACACCCTCGGCGCAGCGTCCATCGGCAGGGCGACATTGGGCTCCTTGCCGAACCGCACGTCACCGACGGCTGTTGACGAATCCACCAGTGACAGAAGATATTTGGCGTCGGCCGGGTTGTAGAGCGCATCGTAGGCGGTGCGGCCCTCGGCAAACCCGATCGTCGCGATGTCGAGAAATTCGACGATCGGACTCGAGTCTGATGTCGCTGCCTCAGCAGCTCCGAAGCCCCATCGCACGAGCACCTGATAACGCTCCGACGACCTGTCGGTGTAGACGACGTCGAGCAGCACAAGCTCGAGGTCGTCCCTCAGCGGGACGACGACCGCGGGCTGGACGGACGACAGCTCGCGGTTGCGGCCTGCATACCAGCGCTGCTGCACGATCCACTCGTCGAACGGCAGGTTCATGGCTGATCTCCGGACATCCATCGAACTTCAAAACTACCCACCCACGACCGAGTTGAATCGCTACGGCAGGTAACGGGCGGCGCCGCTGGCCTGAATCATCCGGCCCGCGTTGGCCTGCCGATAGCCGATGACACCTCCGCCGAGGGTCATCAGCACAATGCCCGCAACGCCGGGCAGCGCGGCAGCCGCCAGCTGGGGAAGGCCGGGGCGGCGCAGGTAGTCGGTGTAACCCCGTGGCGCCGTCTCCCGTGACATCGGCTTGACGGTGCCCGCAGACTGCTGTTCCTGCGGGCCGGCCGCTTGACCGCCCCGGGCAGGTTCGGCGGCGGTGCCGCGTGCGATGGTCGAGCCGACGCCCGGCGCGGATGGCGTAGCCGGTGCGAACGCCGGGAAGCGTGCCGCGGCGGGCGGCAGCACCGGCACCGCGACCCGGCCGCGGCGATTGGCGCCACCGGCACCGCGACGATCGGCGCCGAAAGCACCGGCGCACCGCCGAATCCGGTGGCCTGATAGTCGCTGCCGCCGTTCGCAATACCGCCGGAGGCGTCGAGCACCGGCTCGGGTGCAGGAGCTTCCGGCGCGGGAGCTTCAGGTGCAGGAGCTTCCGGCGCGGGAGCTTCCGGGACGGGCGCTTCCGGGATAGGTCCGCGGAATGCAGGCTGCGGCGCCTGTGCGATCCCGATCGGAGGCTCAGGCTCAGGCTCAGGCTCGAGCTTGGGCTCGGGCTCACTGCTCTTCTCCTGGCGCCGCGAAATGATCATCGTCGCGTTCCACCAACCACCACCGCCGCGGCGGATCTCGAGCAGGTAGTAGAGAAATGGATGTTGCACCGATTCGATCAGTTGCTCCACGGGCACAGGCTCGTCGGCGACGACGGCCACGGGGTCGTCGGTGACGACGACGTTGTCGCCGTAGGCGCTGCCACCGCCAGGGGCCTCCGCGGGATCGGCAGGCGGGACGACGCCAGGGTCCGTCCAGCCGGCGGGATCGGCGCCGTCGCCGCCCTCACCGGCATAGGTTTCAACAGGGTCGACGCCGAGTTCCCCGTCGGGTGCCAGCTCGGGCCCGGGCGCGGGCTCGTCGCTGATTTCGGCCAGGGTCGCGACGATTGGTTCGCTGGTTGTGAATCCGCTGACAAGGTCGGAGCCCACCTTCGTCTTCGGTGCGCTGCGCTGTTCATGGCGTACGCGCTTCCGATGTTCGCTGATAATCCGGTGGATTACGTTAGCCAGGCCGTGGCGTTCACTGTTGACGCGTTTGCTAGATACCCGATCGCTGGGGCCGAGCGTGCCGTCGCCCGGGTCAGCAAAAGCGGTACCCGCGCTATCGCCAAGAACGAGGCCGCCGACGAGTACGCCAGCGCACGCGACAAGGCGCAGAGCCGACACCCCCATGGACCCTCATTCCCACCGAAATAGTTGCTGGCTAGGCGATCATCCTCAGGAGATTCTCGCACACTTCCCGCCACCCGTCGGTGGAATCTCCGCTTGCTGGCAACACTCCTGGCAACGGTTGACCTGAGGCGCTGGAGTATCGTGCCGACGTGGCATTCCGCGACCGGCCGTCGGCCGCCGAGGGGGCGCGCACAATCGCCGCGTCCACCAACACCGGCACGCTGGCGACGCTCACCGCGACGGGCGATCCATGGGCCTCGTTCGTCACCTACGGACTGCTTCGTGGCGCGCCGGTGCTGTGTGTCTCGAATCTCGCCGAACACGGCCGCAACCTCGCCGCCGACCAACGAGCCAGCATCTCGATCGCGGCGCCCAGTTCGAACCCCGACCCGCAGTCGTGGGCACGGGTGACGCTGGCCGGTGTTGTCGAACGCCCAGCGGGCGGCGAACTCGCCGCCGCAAGGGAAGCCCACCTCGCGGCTGTTCCAGATGCGACGAACTACATCGACTTCGGCGACTTCACGCTCTGGGTGCTGAGCGTCGCCCGGGTGCGATGGTATGGCGGCTATGGCCGCATGGACCTGGCGACGGGCGAGGCATACACGGCCGCCGAACCCGATCCGGTGTCGCCCCGCGCGGCGGGGGCGATCGCCGATCTCAACGATGACCACGCCGAGGATTTGTGCGCGATGGCGAAGGTTCTCGGCGGCTACCGCGACGCCACCGCGGCGACATGTACCGGCGCCGACCGCTATGGGCTGGAGCTGACCGTGAGCACGCCACGCGGAACGGCCTACACGCGCGTCGGGTACGCGGCACCGATCGACTCGTACGACGATTTACGTTCGGCGACAACCGAATTGGCCGAGCGCGCTAGGATAAGCCAGTGACTACCGCGCGCTCCGAGAAGTGGCAGGCCGCATTCGAGCTGATCCGTACCCGCGGCCACGAACGCCGCGACGAGCCGTTCAAGCTGGCGAGCGGTCAGCTCAGCCACGACTACATCGACGGCAAGTACGCCGTCGACACCGGCGAGCGGCTCACGGTCGTCAGCCGCGCGGTCGCCGAGCTCGCGGCCGACAACGGCATCGAGTTCGACGCGGTCGGCGGGCTCACCATGGGTGCCGATCCGCTCGCGCACGGCGTCGCGATGGTCACCGGCAAGGCATGGTTCTCCGTGCGCAAGGAGCAGAAGCAACGTGGACGAGAGCAGTGGGTCGAAGGCACCCGCCTGCAGCCCGGCACCCGCGTGCTGCTCGTCGACGACGTCATCAGCACCGGCGGTTCGACCGCGCTCGCGTTCGACCGGATCGAGCCGCTCGGCGTCGTCGTCACCGGCGTGATCCCGATGGTCGATCGCGGTGATGTCGCCGCCAAGCTGTTCGCGGAGCGCAATGTGCCTTTCGTCGCGCTCGTCACTTACCGTGACCTCGAGATCGCCCCCATCGAAGCGGTCTGAACCTCAGGCCGAGGCTCATTCCCCCACCACCAGCACGCCTGTCGGCTCGACGCCGACGGTCACCCGGTCACCCGGTGTGAAGGTGCGCGCCGCTGAACTTGCCAACTGTGCACCGACGACCGTTCCGTCGGCCAGCGTGCAGTACACGCGGGAGATCGGCCCGAGGAATGCCACCGACGTCACCGAAGCGGTGCCCTCCTGGTCGGCGGTGACGGTGACCGACTCGGGCCGCACCATCGCCAGACCTGCCCCCGAGGTAATCGAGCCGGGAAGCGCGGGCACCGACGTGCCGAGCAGTTCGGTCTGCCCGCTCGAAACCTCGGCGGGCACTTTGTTGTTCAGCCCCACGAACTCGGCGACAAACGGCGTCGCCGGGTTGGCGTACAGCTCGGCAGGCGCCGCGAGCTGCTCTAGCCTGCCCTGGCTCATCACGCCGACCCGGTCGGCGATTGCGAGTGCTTCCTCCTGGTCGTGCGTGACGAACAGGGTCGTCGTGCCGACCTCGAGCTGGACGCGGCGGATCTCGTCGCGCAGCTGAACGCGCACCTTGGCGTCGAGCGCCGACAACGGCTCATCGAGGAGCAGCACGCGCGGCTGGATCGCCAGCGCGCGAGCGAGCGCAACGCGCTGCTGCTGGCCGCCGGACAGCTCATTGGCGTATTTGTGCCGGTGGGCCGTCAGGCCGACGAGCTCCAGCATCTCGTCGGCACGGGATAGCCTCTGCCCCTTGTCTTTTCCTCTCATCTTGAGTCCGAACGCGACGTTGTCGATGACGGTCAGATGTGGGAACAGGCTGTAGGCCTGAAAAACCATGCCCATGTCACGCTTGTTCGCCGACACCTTGGTCAGATCCTTGCCGTCCACCGAGACGGAGCCCGAAGTGGCCTCGTCGAGACCGGCCAGGATGCGTAGCGCCGTCGTCTTGCCGCAGCCCGACGGGCCGAGCAGTGCGACGAGTTCACCCGGCTCGATGTGCAGGGTCAGCCCGTCGAGGGCCTTGACCACCCCTTGATTGCTCCTCGCGTGCGCGGTCCCGTAAACACGCGTCAGGTCGTTCAGCTCGACTGAAACCCCATTCGTCATGTCGGAACTCCAGGCTGGGTCGCGGACGTGAGGAGCGAAGAAGACCCTGCGGTCGTTGGGACGGCGACGGCCGGATCCGCCGCTGTGCGGCGCCTGCCGCGGGTGATCAACGCGAGGATGAGCAGCAGCACGAAGCCGAATACGAGGGTGGCCAGCGACGCGGCCACCGACGTCGGGCCGTCGGACTTGCCGATCAGCACGATCTGCACCTGCAGGGTCTGGTATCCGGACAGCGACGCGATCGTGTACTCCCCCAACACGACTGCGATCGAGATGAACGCCGCCGACAAGATGCCGGACCATATGTTGGGCACCACGACGCGGCCGATCGTGGTGAGCCAGCCCGCGCCAAGCGAGCGCGCCGCTTCCGCAAGCGTTTTCAGGTCTATCGATGACAGCGCGGCGTCGATCGCGCGGTAAGCGAACGGCAGCACGAGGACCACGTACACGAACGTCAGCGTCAGCGCCGACTCACCGAGGAAGTACGTCACCCACAGATAGACGTTGCGCAGCCCGACCACGATCACCAGGGCCGGGATCGTCAACGGGAGCAGGCAGAGGAATTCGACGATGCCCCTGGCCCACGGCGCACGCAGCCTGACCCAGATCATCGTGGGCACCAGGATCACGAGCATGAGCACCACGGTGAAGACCGCGAGCAGCAACGAGATCACAATGGCCTGATACAACGCTTCGTCGGCCACCAGATTCTTCCACGCCTGCAACGTACGACCACCCGCGATGAGGTTACGGGTGGAGAAGTCGGCCATCGCATACAACGGGAACAGGAAGAACAAGCCGAAGACGACGAACAGCGCCACACGTAAGATCTTTCCGCCCAACGTCGTTCGCCTCATTGCAGCCACCTGGCGGTGCGGCGGACCAGCGCGTTGTACGCGATCATCACTACCGCGACGATCACGATCATCTCCAGCGCGAGCGCGTAGGCGAACCCGGACTGGCCGAGGACCACCTCACTGGTCAACGCCGCCCGGATCAACAACGGCACGATCGGACTGCCCTGACTGACAAGCGCCGCCGCGGTGGCGTAGGCCGCAAAAGCGTTGGCGAACAACAGCAGCACGGAGCCGAGGAAGGCCGGCGTCAGCAGCGGCACCGCCACCTGCCGCCAGTACTGGAACGTCGAGGCGCCCAGGCTCACCGCCGCCTCGCGCCACTGCTCCCGAAGACCCTCGAGCGCAGGCACGAACACGATCACCATCAGCGGGATCTGGAAGTAGGTGTAAACGAGCATCAAGCCCGACAGGCTGTACAGCCAGCCCGACCCCGCGAGATTCCATCCGAAGTGCTGCTGCACCCAGACAGTCAGCACACCGTTCAACCCGATCGTCGCAAGGAACGCGAAAGCCAGTGCGACGCCGCCGAACTGGGCCAGCACACTGCATAGCGAGATCACCGCCCTGCGAAGCACCGACGTGGGCGGGCTGCTGACGATCAGCCACGCCAGCACGGCGCCGAGCACCGCGCCGATGATCGCCGTGCTGCCCGACAGCAGCACGCTCTTCCACAGCGCGGACAGCGCCGCCTCGGAGAACAACGCGACTATCCGGTCCATCGAGAAGACGCCGTCGACGAAGAACGCGCTGACAATCACCGTCACGGTCGGGACGATCAGGAAGATCGTCACGAGCGCGAAGAACGGCAGCAGCGGGAGCGACTCCCGGATACGGCGCATGTCAGCCGACGGCCTTCGCCCAGTTGTCCGCCAGGTACTTGGTGGCCTTGTCGGTCTGATCCGGCGTCGGCACCGTGACGGGCCCGTCGATGACCGGGATCTGGTCGACCGCGGCCTTGTCGATGGTGCCCGCCAGCAACATGCCGTCGGCCCGCACCGGCCGCACCCCGCCCGCGGCGTAGAGATTCTGGCCCTCGTCGCTGTAGAGGAACTCCTGCCACAATCGGGCGGCCGCCGGATGCGGTGCGTCCTTGTTGATGGCCTGGTAGTAGTAGCCGGCGACGATCGCGTTCGACGGCACGAAGACCTGCCAGGTCGGCAGCTTCGCGGTGCGCGCCGCGTTCAGGTAGTTCCAGTCGATGACGACGGGGGTCTGTCCCGACTCGATGGTCGCCGGCGTCGGGTCGACGGGCAGGAAATTGCCTGACTCCTTGAGCTTGCGGAAGAACTCGACTCCCGGCGCGACGTCGTCGACCGAACCGCCTTGGGACAGCGCGACCATCAGCACCCCGGAGAACGCCGCACCCGCCTGGGTGGGATCGCCGTTCAGCGCGACCTTTCCGTTGTACTCGGGCTTGAGTAGATCATTGACATCGGTCACCGGTGGCACCTTGGCGGAGTCGAAGCCGATCGACATGTAGCCGCCATAGTCGTTGACCCACTTGCCGTCTGGATCCGTGTACGCCGCCGGAATGTCGTTGAACGTCGCCACCTTGTATGGCGCGAACATCGACGTGTTGGCCAGTGCCACCGCCTGACCCAGGTCGAAGACGTCGGGGGCGGTGCTCTTGTCCTTCTGCTGGTTGGCGGCATTGATCTCGTCCTGGCTTGCGGCATCGGGCTGTGCGGAGTTCACCTTGATGCCGTACTTGTCGGAGAACGCCTTGATGATCGCGCCATAGTTCGCCCAGTCCGGCGGCAGGGCGATGACGTTGAGCTCGCCCTCCTTCTTGGCCGCTTCGACGAGTCCGTCCATGCCGCCGAAGTCCTCCGCCGAGGTCGCCTCCGCAGCGTTCACACCCGACTGCGTCTGTTCACCTTCGCTCTTCTTCTCCGGAGGCGCGCAGGCGGTGAGCCCGGCGACGAGGAGAGCACAGGCGCTGACTGCGGTGATGCCGAACAGGCGTGATTTCGTCATGGGCGAACCTTCCGACGGGCAGGCATACCAATGGTGGCGCGGTGATGACGGCACCGGGTCGTCGCGGTGAATGGATCACCCGGCGTTGGAACCTTATCGTGGCCGCACACCGCAGGCGGGAATTCTCCGGAGCCGATCTTTATCGGCGGTCAACAAACGTTTATGCAGGTCGTGGCGTTAGCATCAGATGGTGCCGGAGAAAAAGGCCTCGGGGGACTTCGACTACCTGTGGGAAGAAACCGACGGGAGCGAAGGGGTCGACGTCGTGGATGAGGACGTCGTAGACGAGGAACGTGCCTACGCGTCCGAGAGGGACCTGGACCCCCTGCGGGGCGCAGACCAGTCGCCGCCGCACGACGGATTCGACGCGTTCAACGAGAACACCTGGGATCAGGACTTCACCACGGTTTCGACGACACCGTGGTACCGGTCGCCCCAGGCGCGGACCCTGATGATCGCCAGCGGGGCAGCGCTTTCCGCGATTGTGGTCTCGGTGGTACTGCTGGTGTTCCGGGACTCCTCCGCCGGCGAGAGACCCGTGCCGACGGATGGCACGACGGCGGTCACCACACCGCTGGCCACCGCGACGAGCGAGATGCCTCCTCCTTCGCCGCCTTCGCCGCCACCGCCACCACCTCCGCCACCGCCACCGCAACCCTCGACGATGAACCAGGCGCCGGCGGTCGTTCAGCCGACAGTTCGGCCGAGGCCGACGAAGGCACCTGAGATCGGTGTGACCCGCACACCGGCGACCAGACAGCCGATGAGCGTCGCACCACAGCCCCGCCGACCCAGGTAGTCAACGGCCCGGGTTAGCGGTGATGTCCGCCGTGGTGGATCAGTCACTCTTGGCGAGGCCGCGGACGGCGGCGTCCACGAGTGCATCCGCCGCCCGGTCCGTCAGCGGCGCATGACCGATCATCAGCCGGTACAGTGCAGGCCCCATCACCAGGTCGAGCGCCGCATCCGGATCGATGTCGCCGCGCAGCTCGCCGCGGTCCACACCGCGGGCCCAGATCGCGCGGACCAGTTCGCGGCGTGCGTCGACGAAGATCGTGCGGAGCTCCTGCTGAATCAACGGGTCGGCCTGCGCCTCGCCGACGAGTTGCGCGAACACGCGCCCGCTGGGTCCCGTATAGAAGTGCAGAAGCCCGCGCACGACGGTCGCCAGATCCTCACCGGCCGAACCGGTGTCGGGATCCCACGACTCGGCCATCAACTCGGACAGGAACGCGTCGATGGCCACCGCGTATTTATTGGCCCACCATTTGTAGATCGTCGCCTTGCTCGTGCCACTGCGGTTGGCGATCTCCTCGATGGTCATCGCCCGCAGGCCTACCTCGTGCAACAGCTCGGAGGTGGCACGCAACACCGCGGTCCGGGACTGCTCGCTGCGCGGGCGGCCGGGCCCGATGCGCGGTTGCGCATCGGCCACGCGGCTACCGGCCATGTGCCTGCCTTCCATCGATAATGAACGTCGCGTTCACCGTCTTTACTATTGAACATTGCGGCTGTATCGCAACAGGGGAAGGGCAGCATGTCGGAGTTCGACGCCAGGGAAAGGTTCGCCTCTTCGCCGGTCGCTCAACTTGCGACCGCGGGGCCCGACGGCGTCCCGCACCTGGTCCCGATCGTCTTCGCGGTCAACAACGATGTCATCTATACCGCGGTCGACGCCAAACGAAAGTCAACCCAGCGACTCCGCAGAATCGCCAACATCGAAGCCAACCCCGCGGTCAGCCTGATCGTCGACCACTACGACGACGACTGGTCGCAGTTGTGGTGGGTACGGGCCGACGGGCTCGCCCAGATCCACTACAGCGGCGACGAAATGGCCGCCGGCTACTTCGAACTGCGCAGGAAATACGTTCAGTACCAACGCATTGCGTTGGACGGCCCCGTCATCACGGTCACCGTGGCGCGGTGGTCCGGCTGGCAGGCGTGAGGCTTTCGGTACTCTTCTCCAGGAACCGGAGCAGTTCGACGGGGAACGGAAGCACGAGTGTGGAGTTCTTCTCCGCGGCCACCTCGACGACCGTTTCGAGGAGTCGAAGTTCCAGAGAAGTCGGGCTCTGGGCCATCACCCCTGCCGCTTGAGCCAGCTTCTCCGATGCCTGCAGTTCACCGTCGGCAGTGATGACGCGGGCCCGGCGCTCGCGCTCTGCCTCCGCCTGCCGTGCGATTGACCGCTTCATCGAGTCCGGCAGCACGACGTCCTTGATCTCGACCCGGTCGATGTGAATGCCCCAGCCGAGCGCGGGGCTGTCGATCATCAGCTCGAGTCCCTGATTGAGCCCCTCGCGGTTGGACAGCAGGTCGTCCAGATTGCTCTTGCCGATGATCGACCGCAGGGAGGTCTGGGCGACCTGTCCGATCGCCGACCTATAGTCCTGCACGTCGACGGCGGCGCGGACGGGGTCGGCGACCTTGAAATAGATCACCGCGTCCACCCGGACGGTCACGTTGTCTCGTGTGATCCCGTCCTGGGCCGGCACCGGCATCGTGATGATCTGCATGTTCACCTTTTCGAGCCGGTCAGCGATCGGCGCAAGGAATGCCAGGCCCGGTTCGCGGACACGGGGTTGCACCCGTCCGAATCGGTAGACGACGCCGCGCTCGTACTGCTTGATCACGCGGATGTTGGCGCCGAGCAGCCAGAGCAGGCTTGTACCGGCGATCGCGGCCACAGCCGACGCGTATGCGATGGTCATTTCGTCCTCGATTCCGCCCGGGCGGTTCACGGCGCGGCCTTCCGGCCCGACGGGCCCGAGTCCATCAATTCAATTGTGGCACCGCAGGTGGCCGGCCTCAATCGCCGGTGGTCGGCGGTAATGCCAGCGCCGGCGACGGCGATAAACGTCGTGATATGACACAGGGTGTAGGGCTGTCGGTCGGCGCAACGAAATTTGCCGCCGTGATACCGGGCCGCGCGGCCGCCACGCGGCAGGCCGTGCTGACGCTGTACCCGCACCGCCCGCCTGAGGTCGGCGTGCCTTCCGAAAACCCACGGTTGGACGAGCGCGGGCTCGTGGTCACGGGTTTCGTGGACCGGGCCGCAGACCCGGTCGGAATCGTGGCCGCCGACGGCACCTTCCATCGCGGTGAAACGCTTATCGCCGACGCGTTGCGGGCACTGAGCTATGCCGTCACCGGCGGCCGCGCACCGGTGACGCCGCCCGGGGTCACGTTCCCTGCACACTGGCGCCCGCCCCCGGTCGAAGCCCTGCGTCGCGAACTGGCCCGGCTGACCGAATGGCAGGCAACCCCGCAACGATTCAGCCTCGTCACGGACGCCACCGCGGCACTCACCGCACTGCAGGCCGATCCTGGACTGCCGACAGGCAAAGTGATCGCGCTCTGCGACTTCGGCGGCACAGGCACCAGCATCACGCTGGCCGACGCGGCCAACGGCTACCGGCCAATCGGCGCGACCGTCCGCCATGCCGACTTCTCCGGAGAGTTCATCGACCGGGCCCTGTTGGCGCACGTGATCGCCGACCTGTCGATCAGCGGTACCGCCGACGTGGCGGGGACGGCGGCGATCGGATCGCTGCACCGGCTCCGTGCGGAATGCCGCGGCGCGAAGGAACGCCTGTCGCACGGCGCGGCCACGACACTGTTGGCAGATGTGCCCGGCTATCACGGCGAGGTCCGGCTTACCCGCGCAGAGCTCGACGCCGTGATCGGTCGGGAATTGTCGGGGGTCGTCGAGCTATTGCGAGAACACCTGTTCCGCAACAGCATTCATCCCGCCGATCTGTCCGCGATCGCCACCGTCGGCGGCGGTGCCAACATCCCGGCGGTCAGCACGGCACTGTCCGAACAGTTTCGGGTTCCGGTGATCACCACCGCACAGCCCGAACTGACCGCCGCCCGCGGGGCCGCCCTGCTAGCTGTCCGACGGCCAGAGGATGAGAGCCTTACCGTCGTCGCCTCGCCGGTCCAGTCGGCCTCGTTGCATGCACTCGCCTGGTCGGAAGTCGACGATGTGCCCGAGATCGGCTTGCTGGCAGCCGATTCCGATGCGCCCGCCGGTCTGAGCGCGGCACGCCCGCAGCTCGGCTTCGCATCGGAGAAGGGATCCGACTGCCGCAAGCCCAACGCCGATGCGTGGTATCGCCCGCTCCTCGTCAGCGCAGGCGTATTCGCCGCCATGGTGCTCGTCGGCGGGGGCGCGGTCATGGCGATCCGCAATGACGCCTCCGCGATGACCACAACGACCACGACGACACCGGTCCAGCCGGACCCGGCCGACCCCGCGGCGGCCCCGTCGTCCCAACGTGCGGGCACACCTGAACAAGCACCGGGCACCCCCTCGTACATCGAGGCGCAGCCGCCGGCGACGCGCATCGTGGTGTCGACGCCACCGCCCGTTGTGATGTGGGCACCCGCCCCCGCGCCCGTGGTCGCCTCGCCGCCTGCGGAGAACCCGCCCCCAGCAAGCGCGCCGCCGACGTCGTCGACCCCGACAACAACTCCGCAGCCGCCGACCGCTCCGACCACACCGCCGACACCGACGACATCCCCGCCGCCCAGCAGTCCGCCCAGTAACCCGCCGTCATCGCCGTCGTCGGAACCGAAAACACCATCGCCTGAGCCGCCGAGTTCGGAGCCGTCGACGCCACCCTCGCAGCCAGAGCCACCGAGCGAGCAGGCCGATCAATCGGAATAGCCGGTTTGGGGCATCCGAACAATCGGATCCTGCCAACCGTCGAAAAATTACTGCCACCGGAACTAAAGCACTTGACCTGTGGGTTTATCCGATCAGACCGGACATGACTCAATAACGTCCGGCGACAAAAGAAAAGAAGGCACCGAAGATGCAGAACATTCGATTAGCCACCATCGTTGCCGCCGGATTGACCGCGGCGACCCTGGGACTGACCGCGCCCGCTGTAGCCGCACCGACCGGCCCGGGCAATGCTCAGGAAACCATCAACGAACTCAAGGCCGATGGCTACAACGTCATCGTGAACCGTGTCGGCGGCACACCGCTCGAACAAGCGACCGTAGTGGCGGTGCGACCGGGCCAAACCTATTCGCGCACGGACTCCGGAAATCCGGGAGACAGCCTCGAAACAACCGTCACGAGCAAGACGGTGTTCGTCGACGTGAAGTGATCCCTCGCCGCGTAGTAAGGGGCACCCCATTGGGGTGCCCCTTACTCGTGGGTGATCATGTAGCCCGTGACGGAGTACTCGCTGCCGATCGTGCCGAGGTTCGCCGAGGTCGATCAACAGAATGTCGTCTTCAACGCCCACTACCTCACGTGGTTCGACGAAGCGGTGACCGGATACTTCGACCACCTCGGCACGAGCTATCCGGATTTGATGTCGGTCGGCCTCGATATGCAGTTGGTGCACACCGAGATCGACTACGCGGCACCGGTTAGGTGGCGCGACACCGTGCGGGTGGCGGTCGCATGCGAAAACGTCGGCACGACGAGTTTCACGATCGGCTTCTCGGTCCTCAGCCGGAGAGACAACTCAGACGAATTGCTCGCCGTTCGCGGCCGCAACATCTACGTCGTCGTCTCGACCGACGACTGGACCAAGCGACCGGTACCCGATGCGCTCCGCAGTGCGCTGGCCCGGTAGGAATCTAGCGCCGGCTACGCCTGCACGATGACCGGATCACCCACCCGCACTGTGTCGAAGTACCAGGCGGCATTGTCGGGGCTGAGGTTGATGCAGCCGTGGCTCACGTTCGCATAGCCCTGCGACCCGACAGACCATGGCGCGCTATGGACGTAGACGCCACCCGAAGTGATGCGCACTGCGTTGGCGACGGTGAGCCGGTAGCCCTCCGGGTCACTCAGCGGAATGCCGATGGTTCGCGAGTCCATGATCACCGACTTCTCCTTCGACAACGCGGTGAACGAGCCGGTCGGCGTGGGATGCTTGGGCTTGCCCATCGATGCGGGCATCTGACGGATCACTACGTCGTCCATCTTGACGGTGAACATATGTGCATCGATGTCGGCGATGCCGACCACCGCGGAACCGGTCTCGAAGCTCGTGCTGAAGCCGCCTGCCGTGACAGAGATCGGCGAGTGCGCGGGCCAGAACTGGTCCGGAACCCATTGCGCGATCTGGTTGCTCAGCCAGGTGAACTTCCCCGTCGGCGTATTGCTCGAGGTGATGTGGACGGACTGCTCGGCGCGGGCACGGTTGGTGACCGGCTCGGCGAAGGTCACCTCTATCGGTGCGGCTACGCCGACCACATCTCCTGTGGCGGGCGAGATGGCGGTGATCGCCAGCTCCGACGTGGGACCGGGTACCGCGGCCAGGCCGGCGGGAGCCGAACCCATCATGGCGACAGCCGTAGCGCCCACCACGACGAGTACGTATCGAATAGCTCTGCGCAACGCTTCATCCCTTCGACTTCCCGACCAGCAAATTGCATTCTAGTGAACCAACCTGTGGACGCCCGCCGACAAGCCGTTAATCCAGGTCGGAACGGGCCTTGCACAAGGTGGGCATTAGCGGAATTGTGGGTTAACACCACGGGCCCGGAGAAGTGACCCGGGGCTCGAAGGGACCGTCATGGCAGACAAGGCGAATACTTCCCAGGGCGCTGGAGCCGCCCCAACCGCGGACAGTCCGGCCGCCATCCGAAACGTGGTGCTCATAGGCCCATCGGGTGGCGGCAAGACCACCCTCGTCGAGGCCCTGTTGACCGCCACCGGGGTCCTTTCCAGACCCGGATCCGTCGTCGACGGCACGACCGTGTGCGATTCCGACGAGGCCGAGATCGCCCAACAGCGGTCGGTGGGGCTCGCGCTGGCACCGCTCTCGCACAAGGGCGTCAAGGTGAACCTGATCGACACGCCCGGATACGCCGACTTCGTCGGTGAAATGCGCGCCGGGCTGAGGGCCGCGGACTGCGCGCTGTTCGTGATCGCGGCCAACGAGGGCGTCGACGAACTCACCAAGTCGCTCTGGCTGGAATGCCAGCAGGTCGGCATGCCGCGCGCCGTGGTGATCACGAAGCTGGACCACGCCAGGGCGAACTACGACAGCGCGCTCGAGGCCGCCCGGACCACGTTCGGCGACAAGGTGCTTCCGCTGTACCTGCCCGCCAACTCCGGTTCAATCGCCGGCACCGCCGGCGGCCCGTGCACCGGGCTGATCGGCCTGCTGTCGCAAACGCACTATGAGTACGCCGACGGCAAGCGGACCACCAAGGAACCCGACTCGGCCCACGGCGACCGGCTCGAGGAGCAGCGCGGCACCCTGATCGAGGGAATCATCGAGGAGTCCGAGGACGAGACGCTGATGGAGCGCTACCTCGGCGGCGAAGAGATCGACGAGAAGGTGCTCATCGAGGATCTGGAGAAGGCGGTAGCCCGCGGCTCCTTCTTCCCGGTGATCCCCGTGTGCAGCAGCACCGGTGTCGGGACACTGGAACTGCTGGAGGTCGCGACGAGCGGCTTCCCGTCTCCGCTCGAGCATCCGCTGCCCGACGTGTTCACCCCACAGGGCAAGGACCGCGACAAACTCAGCTGTGATCCCAATGGACCGCTGCTTGCCGAGGTGGTCAAGACGACTTCGGATCCATACGTCGGCAGAGTCAGTTTGGTCCGGGTGTTCTCCGGCACCATAAGGCCCGACGCGACCGTTCACGTGTCGGGCCATTTTGCTTCGTTTTTCGGTTCCTCGGGAACGACTGGCTCCGCCGCCGGCCATGAGGATCACGATGAGGACGAGCGGATCGGCACGCTGTCGTTCCCGCTCGGCAAGCAGCAGCGGCCTGCAGGCACCGTGGTGGCCGGCGACATCTGCGCGATCGGCAGGCTGTCCTGCGCCGAGACCGGAGATACGTTGTCCGACAAGGCCGATCCGCTTGTGCTCAAACCGTGGTCGATGCCCGAGCCGTTGCTGCCTATTGCTGTGCAACCGCACGCCAAGACCGATGACGACAAGTTGTCGGTCGGACTGCAGCGGCTAGCGGCCGAGGACCCGACGCTGCGAATCGAGCAGAACTCCGAAACCCACCAGATCGTGTTGTGGTGCATGGGCGAGGCGCACGCGGGCGTGGTGCTCGACGGGCTTTCCAACCGGTTCGGGGTGAGCGTCGACAAAGTGGACCTGCGGGTGCCGCTGCGGGAGACGTTCGGCGGTTCGGCCAAGGGTCACGGCAGGCACGTCAAACAGTCCGGCGGGCACGGCCAGTTCGCCGTATGTGACATCGAGGTGGAACCGCTACCCGAGGGTACGGGGTTCGAGTTCGTCGACAAGGTGGTCGGCGGTTCGGTGCCGCGCCAGTTCATTCCGAGCGTGGAGAAGGGCGTGCGGGCGCAGATGGAGAAGGGCGTCGGCCCCGGCTATCCGGTGGTCGATGTCCGAGTCACGCTCTTCGACGGAAAGGCGCACAGCGTCGACTCCTCTGACTTCGCGTTCCAGATGGCCGGTGG
Source organism: uncultured Actinomycetota bacterium (assembly GCA_963715215.1). Taxonomy (GTDB): domain Bacteria; phylum Actinomycetota; class Actinomycetes; order Mycobacteriales; family Mycobacteriaceae; genus Mycobacterium. The sequence goes on along the minus strand of CAVQRJ010000011.1, from coordinate 55,811 downwards.
GCTAGCACTTCGTGAGGCGGCGAACGCGACGAGGGTGAATCTGCTGGAGCCGGTCGACGAGGTGTCGGTGCTCGTGCCCGACGATCTCGTCGGTGCGGTGATGGGTGACCTTTCCAGCAGGCGCGCCCGCGTTCTCGGCACCGAGAACGTCGGCGAGGACCGCACCGCGGTGAAAGCCGAAGTGCCGCAAGTGGAGTTGACCCGCTACGCCATCGATCTGCGGTCGTTGTCGCACGGTGCCGGCTCGTTCACCCGCAGTTTCGTCCGCTACGAACCGATGCCTGAGTCCGCGGCAGCCAAGGTCAGAGCGGAGGCCTGATCCCCGCTACGACGCGGTATGCAACGACCACGTCACGAGGGTGCCCGCCCGGCTATCCGGTGCCACGGCCACGTCATCAAGGCCCAGATGATCGCGATGAGCGCGGACGCGACGACGACGTAGACCGGCCACGGTCCGAACAGGTCGAGCAGCGACGGCGTGTTCGGCTTCCTGTTGAGGAAGCCGTAGTTCGAACCGGCAATGGTGTTGAACGTCAACGTGATAGCCGCCCATGCCAACGTCACGATGACGACGAACCGGTAATCGCGCCACGTCGGGCGGAAGCCGCGCCCCCACGTCAGGTAGATCGCGGCCCAGACGACGAGCAAGTGGATCGCCCAGAACGCGAGGAACTGATAGTGCGGGAAATCCGGACCCCTCAGCACCGGCGAGATCAATGCCTGCACGCTGAGCACCAACCCCCAGTAGTAGGTCAGTGCGACGGCCCAATGTCGTTGCGACCACAGCGCGTACGCGCCGACCGTGGTTGCCAGGTCGGTCAGTTGCAGCGGTACCGACCACATGATCGACGGCGGGATGAACGAGTAGATCAACACCGCGGCGTAAATCAGGGCGGTCAGCGCGCCGAGAATCCTTCCGAGCCTGCCGGACTGCGCCTCGGTCTGCCTGCGCCCGACCCAGACGAACAGCACCGCGCCGATCACGAACACGGCGAGAACGGCCCAGTGCGACGGGCCATATGCCGTGAACTGTCGGTGCGTCAGCGGGCCGCGACCTCAGCCGTCATCACCGCGGACAGCGGACGCCCAGCGGTTTCCCGCAGCGTCAGCACGGTGGCGAGCGAAACCACCGCCGCCACAATGACATAGAACGCAGGTGCAAGGTTGTTGCCGGTACTGCCGGTTAGCCAGGCGACCATGTACGGCGTGGTTCCGCCGAACGCGGCGACGCACACGTTGTAGCCGACGGAGAAGCCGCTGTAGCGGACCCGGGTAGCGAATAGTTCGACGCCGGTCGCGACGGCGACGGAGATATACACCGATTCGATCGCTGCCAACGCGGCGTGCGCCGCGACGGCGGCTGCGACGGATCCCGAGTTCAACAGTAGGAACAAGGGATATGCCAGCACCGCGAACCCCACCGTGCCCGCGATCAGCAGAGGCTTGCGTCCGATCCGGTCGGAGAGCGCCGCAAGCGGAAGGATCAGCACGATGGCCACCACGCATGCCAGCGTGATGGAAACGAACGCGGTGGTCTTGGAGAAATGCAGCGCCTTGATGAAATACGTTGGCAGAAAGGCGAAGACTACGTAGTAGCCGACGTTGAACATGATCATGATGCCGATCACCTGAAGGATCGGCCGCCAAGCCGTGCGCACCGCCTCGCGTAGCGGTGACGTTGCGACGTCGTCCGATGCGGCCAGCGCCTCGAAAGCCGGGGTGTCGGTCAACTGCAGCCGGATGTAGAGGCCGATGAGCCCGAGCGGACCTGCAATCAGGAACGGGATGCGCCAGCCGTAGGAGTCCATCGCCGCATCGCCGAGCAGCGTCTGCAGCAGAGTGACCGTCACGGAGCCCAGCAAGAAACCGACGACGCCGGACCACGCGATGAAGGTGACGGTCAGGCCGCGTCGGCGATCGGCGGCGAACTCCGCGAGGTAGCACGCCCCGCCGCCGTACTCTCCGCCTGCCGAAAAGCCCTGCATGCAGCGGAGAAACAGCAGCAGTAGCGGAGCGGCGGCACCGATCGCGTCGTACGTCGGCAGCAGCCCCATGGCCAGCGTCGAGCCCGACATCAGCAGGATGACGATGGCCAGCACCCGCTGCCTGCCGATCCGGTCACCGAGCGGACCGAAGACCAGGCCACCGAGCGGCCGCATCACGAACGCGGCGGCGAAGATCGCGAAGGTGTTCAGCAGGGCCGCCGTTTCGTTTCCAGCGGGGAAGAAGTTGGCGGCGATGAACGTGGCCAGGAAGCCGTAGATCGCGAAGTCGTACCACTCCACGGCGTTGCCTATCGACGCACCGCTGATGACCTGGCGAAGGGGAGACGCGCCGCTCACCAGGACCACGCTAAAACACCCAGACCCGCTGCACGGGCGTTACTGCGTCGCGTCCTCGGTGGCCTTCTTGTCCTTGACGCGGGTCTTGTACAGGCTTGCGGCGGTGGTGATGACAAGGACCACGATGATGACCCCGAGGGACAGCAGCGTCGGGATCTGCGGCACCGGCACGTGCTCACCGCCGTTGATGAACGGCAACTCGTTCTCGTGAAGGGCGTGCAGGATCAGCTTCACGCCAATGAAGAAGAGGATCACCGCCAGCCCCTGCGACAGGTACACCAGCCGCTTGAGCAGGTCGCCGAGCAGGAAGTAGAGCTGCCGCAGGCCCATCAAGGCGAACACATTGGCCGTGAACACCAGGTAGGGCTCCCGCGTCAGCCCGTAGATCGCCGGGATCGAGTCGAGCGCGAAGATCAGGTCGGTGGTGCCGAGCGCGATGATGACGAGGAACATCGGCGTCATCAGCCGCTTGCCGTTCTCCTTGACCCAGAGCTTGAGCCCTGCCCACTCGTCGGTCAGCTGCAGGTGGCTGCGGGCGAACCTCACGACGAAGTTGTCGGCGTCGTCGTCGTGGTCGGTGTCGCGCGCCAGGTTGACCGCGGTGAAGAGCAGGAACATGCCGAAGATGTAGAACACCCAGGAGAACTGGTTGATCGCGACGGCGCCGAGCGCGATGAAGATGCCGCGGAAAACCAGCGCGATGATGATGCCGACCAGCAACGCCTGCTGCTGATACTTCTTGGGCACGTTGAAGCTGGCCATGATGATCAAGAAGATGAACAGGTTGTCGACCGACAAGCTGTACTCGGTCAGCCAACCGGCGAAGAACTCGACGCCGAACTGGCTGCCGTGGAAGAAGTACACAAACACGCCGAAGGCGATCGCGAGCCCGATGTAGATCGACAGCGCCGTGATCAATTCGCGCTTGCTGGGTTCGTGCGGCCGTCGGCCGATCACCACCACGTCGAAAAGCAGGACAGCGATCGTCACGGCGAACGTGATGATCCACTCGAGTTGAGTAACTTGCATACGGTGCCTCCGGTCGTCAAAACGCCCGAGGTCTCTTCCGCCAACCGCTCGGCCCGCGGAGCCGGTCGGCCGATGACGGCCGGCGTGATGACGACACCGCGGCGAAGGAATACTCCCCTCGCCGTTCAGTCTGGCAGAAAGCTGTGCCAGATGCCCACCCCAGAGCGAGTGCGAGTCGAGGGATCACGCTGTGCGACGATGCCCCGATGACAGCGCGTCCAGCACATTTCACCCCGGCGGGCGAGGACCGCTACCTACCGAACAAGTATGCGCAGAGCCACTGGGGACCCGACCACCTCAATGGTCCGGCGCTGGTCGGCCTCGCGGCGCGCTCCCTGGAGGAGAAGTTCGGGCTGCCCGAGTTCATGCCCGCCCGGCTGACCGTCGACCTGTTCAAGGCCGCTCGCGGAGTACCGACGACCACGAAGGTGTCGTTGGTCAGGGACGGCCGCCGGGTGCGCAACTCGGAGTGCGAGATTGTCCAGGACGGTGTCACGGTGGTGCGCGCCACGATGGTGCAGTACCGCCTCTCTGAGGCACCGCGGGGTGAGGAGTGGGCGCCGGACACCGACTTCACGTGGCCGACAGAACTCGGCGGCGTCGGCATGTCCTTCATGGGCAGCGACGGCGTCGGCTGGACGAAGGGCATCGCAGAGCATCAGCACACCTCCCGCAAGCGGTTCATCAACCGGATGGTCGACGTCGTCGAGGGCCAGGAGAACACACCATTCGTTCGCGGTGCGATGGTGGCTGAGGGCGCGAGCCTGGTCACCAACCTGGGCTCGGCCGGAGTCGGCTACATCAACGGCGATCTCACCGTCGCGCTGGCCCGGTTGCCCGTCGACGAATGGATGGGCGTGCAGGCCGATTCTCACTGGGCCGCGGACGGAATCTCGGTCGGGACGGCGACGATGTTCGACCGCATCGGAGCGTTCGGCTCTGCTCTGGTGACCGCCGTCGCAAACCCGGCCGCGCAGATCGACTTCAGCAACGATCCATTTCCGTCGCGCAGCCCGACCTGACGGTCAGTGCTTGGCCCCGGCCTGGTCCGCGGACTCACACAGAATCTCAATGTCGTACCCGGCTGTGATGATGGGGTTATGTCGTTGACCGCATCCTCTGGCGCCACGGCGGTGCGTCCTGTTGACCGTGTTGAGGTGTTGTTTGAGGAGTTGGCGGAGTTGACCGGTCAGCGCAACGCGATCGATGGGCGCATCGTGGAGATCGTGGCCGAGCTGGATCGCGACGGGCTGGTGGGTATCACCGGCGCCCGGTCGGTGCCGGCGTTGGTGGCCTGGAAGACCGGGTCGTCGTCAACCACCGCCCACACCATCGCCACCATCGCCTCTCGGCTGGAGCAGTTTCCGCGCTGCGCGGCGGGCCTGCGGGAGGGCCGGCTGTCGCTGGATCAGGTCGGGGTGATCGCCGCCCGGGCCGGGGTGGGATCGGATGCGCACTATGCGCAACTGGCCCAGGTGGCCACGGTCAGCCAGCTGCGCACCGCGGTCAAGCTGGAACCCCGACCCCACCCCGACCCTGATCCACCACCCGAGCCGCAGCGCTCGATCACCAAATCGGTCGACGAGCAGTTCACCTGCTGGCAGATCACACTGCCCAATGTGGACGCGGCCCAATTCGATGCGGCGTTGCAGTCACACCAGGAGGCGCTGATCGCCGAGTGGAAACACGACCACGACACCGCCGCCGGGCCATCGCCGAATCGGCCGCCGGTGCCGGGCACTGGCGAGGCGTTCATGCGGCTGGTGCAGGCCGGCTGGGACACCGAGGCCGCTCGTCGCCCCCATGGGCAGCACACCACGGTGGTGGTGCACCTGGATGTCCACCAGCGCGCCGCCGCGCTGCATCTGGGCCCGCTGTTGTCGGAGGCTGATCGTCGTTATCTGACCTGTGATGCCACGCTGTGAGGTGTGGTTCGAACGTGACGGACAGCCCATCGGCTCGGGTCGGGCCACCCGGGTGATCAGCCGTCGGCTTCGTCGTGCCCTCGAGCACCGTCATCGCACCTGTGCGGTGCCTGGGTGTGGCGCGACTCGCGGTCTGCACGCCCATCACATCCGGCACTGGGAAGACGGCGGCCCCACCGAACTGGCCAACCTGGTGCTGCTGTGCCCCTATCACCACCGGCTGCACCACCGCGGCGTCATCACCATCACCGGACCCGCACCCGATCTCACCGTCACCGACCACGCCGGCCGAGCCACTGAACCCAGGATCGCTGGCCCGCCCACCAACGAAACCCCCACCCGCGGTGCCACCGTGCCCCGGACCCACCGGCGAGCGCGCCCACTGGTGGTGGTATGACCCCTTCCAACCCCAACCCCCACCGACCAACAACTGAGGTTTATCACCGGGTCGGCCGTTACCAGGCCTACATCGGGCTCAAACGGGTTGGGGCATCCAGAAATTCGTTCGCACTACCCGACGACCTCTGCAACGCCCTCATCAATAACCACGCCGGCGGTGCACACCGATTAAGACAAGTCGGGCCTTCGGTTCGGCGCTGGTGACCACCGTCACCAATCCGGCAGCGCAGATCGACTTCGCGAACGATCCGTTTCCGACCCGCAAGGCCTGACGGTCAGTGCTTGGCCTTGGCCTTGGCCTGATCCGCCCGGCGCGCGTCGCGATCACGCCCGTCACATTCGAATCGGCGAGCCTCGATGTGACGCGGTTTGCCTACCGACTACTGGATGCGGGCTCAGCCGCGGAAAACCACCCAGCGCATGGCGCTGTACATGTAGATCGCTTCACAGAAACCGGCCAGGATCCGCGCCAGGCGAAAGTCCATACCAAGGGCGGTCAGTGCGCTGGACACCCCGAGAATGAACGCCAGATAGTTCACGACGACGACCGCCACGTAGACAGCGAACTGCGGTCCAACGGGGGCACGAGACTGAAAGTTCATGGTGCGGTTGAGGTAGTAGCTCAGCGAGAATTCGCACGCGTAAGCCACTGTGACCGCGATCGGCACCGGTACACCCGGCCGTGTGTGAAGTGCAGACACGAGCAACAGGTCGAAGCCGAACGTGAACCCGTTGATCAGCGCGAAGCCCAGAAACGTCGGCGCCACAAGGGAATCGAGCCCGAGGAGCAGGCGCGCGACCACCGCGACGCAGAACCGATGAAAGCGCTCGGCCACGCCTCTCGGGCCCGACAGGCAACCGCACGTGGCCACGGTGTCATGGGCGGGTATCCGGGACGTGAGCAGTTGGCCAACTCCGGGCGTCGCACAGCGGCAGGCATCCACTCACGCGCCGAATTCGGAAGGCACACGTACCAACCCGACCCGTCAGGCCGCGTCAGGGATTGCGCACGCAGTCGTAGGTGAGCGGGATCTCGTTGCCGAGTTCTACGACCTCGAACTGGTCGACGGCGATGTCGCCGAAGGTCTGCGCGTCGATGCCGAGGTCGGCCCACTTGGCGGTGCTGGTCCGGTCGTCGGCGAACGTGAGTGCGATCTCGCCACCGTCGGACAGCAGCATGCCGTGCGTCTTGAGCGCCTTGAGGACGACCTTCTGCGCATCGGTGTAACCGGATTCGTCGAAATCGGACTTCAACCGGAAACGGACGCCATAGGGCGGCGCATCGGTCTCGGTGCTCTCGGGACCGCCCGCGTGGGTCGCTGGGCGCACGTAGACATCCGCTTTCATCCGGTCGTTGGGGAGAATGAACCGCAGTGCGTGATTCACTGCGCCCGAGGCGACCTCATCAGCCGTCGGTGTCAGCGCGGCGACGGGAAACCCTGCGGCATCCGCGCTGGTGCATTGGTCGCCGCGAAGGGTGTCCGGGTAGTCCTTGCTGAGATCCCATACAAATAACCCGTGGGCAGTGATGCCGTCACCGACCTTGTTGGCCTGGTAGGTCTCATAGAGCTTATGCTCGTCCCGCTCGACGACGAGCAAATGGCAGTCGCCCTGGCCATCGGTGTTCCCTGACGAGTCGCAGGCTAGGCCCGACGACCCCTCGATGTTCGCGTCTTCTGGCACCGGCATCTGTGCGGGCACGCTGTCGCAGTCCGGCCCGCCGTAGCAATAATCCTCTGTGCCAACGACTTCGCTCCGTGGCGTGCTGCCGTCGGCGTAGAAGATCGGGATGGAGAAGTCGGCCTGCAGCACGTTGCCGTTCCCCCACCCGCCCAGATCGCCGAGCGTCGCGATGATCGCGTCACTGCGGCCGGACTTCGCGGCTCCCGACACGTCCAGCGTCCACGGTTCGGCGGCGCTGAACATGGCGTCGGCCGCCGATGTAGCGATGGCACTGCTGGACGGTTTCGACGCCGTGCCGGATGTCGACGCGGTGGTGGCCTCGTTACCGCCTTCAGCGCAACCGATACACGTTGCGGCAATTACGCACAGCAAGGAGAACATCGACTTCATGCGCGCTCAGCACCCTTCCTGACAGTCGCCTGTGAGCGACGATATCCCGGTGTTTGCTGAGATGTCGGGTGTTTCCCTACCGTCGGCCGCCCCTCACGGCAGCACGATGCGCAACCGCTCCCACCCACGCACCGTCGATGTCGGTGCGGGCACCGCGGTCTCGTAGTCGATTCCCCATTCCGGCCACCGGTTCAGCAGCTCGTCGAGCGCCACCCTGCCTTCCAGCCGGGCAAGGTTGGCGCCGAGGCAGTAGTGCACGCCCTTGCCGAACGTGAGGTGGCTGATGTTCTCGCGGTGGATATCGAAGGTGTCTGGGTCGGGGTAGCGGCGCGGGTCACGGTTGGCCGCACCGAAGAGCAGCAGGATGGCGCTGCCCGCGGGCACCGTCGTGCCGTACATCTCGAAGTCCTTGAGGGTGTAGCGGGCGACGTGCGGGCCGGTGGGCTCGAAGCGCAGCGTCTCGTCGACGGCGCGGGTCAGCAGTGAACGGTCCTGGTAAACCTGCCGCCGCTGGTCGGGGTGCTCGGCCAGCACCTTGGCCAGCCAGCCGATGAGCCTGCCGGTGGTCTCGTTGCCCGCGCCCGCGACGACCTGGACATAGTGCAAAATCTCCTTGCGGTGCAGCTTGCGCGTGACACCGTTCTCGTCGGTGAACTCCATGTTGAGCAGCACGGTCATCAGGTCGTCCGACGGGTTCTTGGCACGCCACTCCACGTAGTCGGCGTAGATGCTGCCGTCGGCGATCTTGTCGGCATTGGACACCTTCATCGGGGCGCCGGGTTTGGTGCGCAGGTTTGCGTCGTTGGCATCGCGCACCGCGACCTGGTCGGACTCCGGTATCCCGAGCAGCATGCCGATCACCCGCATCGGCATCATCGACGCGAGCTCCGCGACGATGTCGAAGCCGTCCGAACCTACGTGCGGGTCAAGGCAATTCACGCAAAACCGCCGGATCTGGTCCTCGATCTCGGCCATCCGGCGCGGCGTGAAGACCCGGCTCATCAACCCACGCAGCATGGTGTGCACCGGCGGGTCCTCGAACATCATCACGCCCTTGGGCATATCGAACTCGGAGTTGACGAGCTCGAGGATGTCGCTGCGGGAGTTGGAGAACGTCTCCCAGTTCGCGACCGCCTTCTCGACGTCGGCGTGCCGAGAGATAGCCCAGAAGCGGTACCGCTGGTTGTGATAAATCGGGGCTTCCTCGCGCAGCCTGGCGTAGGTGGGCCACGGGTTCGAGGCGATGTCGAGGTCGTACGGATCGTAATAAACGGCCGCGTCCTTGGTGATCGTCATGGTCGCTACTTCAGAAGGCTGCCCGCGTCCACGGGCAGGGTGACGCCGGTGACGTAGCGGGCTTCGTCGGATGCCAGGAACAACACCGCGTTGCTGATGTCGACAGGCTCCACCCACGGGATCGGAAGGAAATGAAACGACTGGCAGACCGGCGCGAGGTCGTCGGGGCCGGGGTTCTCCAGGTCGGGCCGGAACAGTCGATAGGTCGGCTCGTTCATCAGCAGTGGAGTGCAGACGTGGGTGGGGTGCACAGTGTTGACCCGGATCCAGTGCTGGCCCAGTTCGACGGCGAAGGTGCGCATCAGGCCCACAACGCCATGCTTGGCCGCGATGTAGTGGCCGACGTGTGGGTAGGCCTTGGTGCCGCCGACGGAACTGGTGATGATGATCGAGCCGCCGCGGCCGCCGGCCAGCAGATGTGGAACGCCCGCCTTCACCGTTTTCCAGACGCCGCCGAGGTTGACGTCGATGGTCTCGTCCCAAATGTCCTCGGGCATCTTGTGCAGCTTCACGCCGGTGGTTCCAATGCCGGCGTTGGCGACGATGATGTCGAGCCGACCGAGCTGTTCCACGCCGCCGTCCACGGCGGCCTTGAGCGCGTCGAAGTCGCGCACGTCGACGATCTCGGTGACGACCCGGCGATCAAGGTTCTTGATCATGTCCGCGGTCTCGGCGAGGTCCTCCGGGGTGGCGGCGGGCGCCGTCGAATCGTCGAAGCCCCGGCAGATGTCGACCGCGATGATGTCGGCGCCCTCCTCGGCCAGCCGTACCGCGTGGCTGCGTCCCTGGCCGCGTGCGGCGCCAGTGATGAACGCGACCTTGCCCTCTACGCGTCCGGCCATTGCACCTCGTATCCCCTTGCTACTTGTTGGGCGACTGCCCAACATTTATGCTGACGCTATGTCTAGCAGTCGACGCGGGGCCTGGTCAAGGCCCAGATGACGGCGCCGAAATCCCAGGGTCGGGAGTCCGCGACGCGTAGAGCGCTGATCCAAGCGACCGCCCAAATCATGCTCGAGGAGGGCTACGCGGCCGCCAGCTCGCGACGGGTAGCCGCGAAGGCGGGCGTCAAGCCGGCGCTCGTGCACTACTACTTCCCGAGCATGGACGACCTGTTTCTGGCGGTGCTGAGGGAAGGCGCCGAGACGAACCTCGTCCGGCAGCGCGAGGCGTTGGCCGACGACGAACCGCTGCAGGCGCTCTGGAAGCTCAACAACGCGCACGGTGCCCGGTTGTTGATGGAATTCATGGCGCTGGCCAATCACCGCAAGGAGATCCGCAGCGAGATCGTCGCCTACGCGGCGCGCTTCGGCGACCTGGAGGAAAGCGCCGTGACCCTGGCGATGCGCGCACACGGCGTCGACATGGCCGAGTTTCCGCCGGTGGTGATGTCGATGATCGTCACCAGCCTCGCCCGGATCCTGGTCCTGGAGCGCAGCCTCGGCATTACCCGCGGCCACGCCGAGGCCAGCGAGTTCATCGAGCGCTTACTCGCGAGATACGAAATGCCGTCCTCCTAGTGCGACGTCTATAACATTTTGGTCACTATCGAGATCACGATCAAATAAGGGCTACCGCCGAATTTTGAGAAGTCTCAATATCCGGTCGCCATTCTGATTCATGACTTATCGCGTTCGCCGATAATGAGGTGCAGATCACTGCCGGGAGCTGTAACGTTTTCACGTTCGCGGCAAGCGAATTCGTTGACGGGTTTCGTCGGTATCCGCTTCGTCTATCGTGAATGTCGGACGGGGAACAAGAATCGAATCGCAACCCGAGGAAACAATTGATCATGAATTTCAGTGGTATCACCGCGCGCCGGAAAATGGCCGGCACCATCGTTGGCTCGCTGCTTGGTGGAGTCGCCGCGGCGACCATCGCTGCGCCGTCCGCCACGGCCGCTCCGCAGGGATGCAGCACGGGCGAGGTGGCCGACACGGTCAGCGCCACCTGGAGTTCGGCGCGTCAGTACCTGAACAGCCATCCCGGCGCCGATCAGGTCGTGAGCGCGGCATTCAACCAGCCGCGCGCACAGGCGGAGACCGACCTGCGTAACTACTTCACCGCCAACCCCGGTGAGTACTACGACCTGAAGGGCATCCTGTCGCCGATCGGTGACAAGCAGCGCCAGTGCAATGTGGCCGTGCTGCCGCCGCAGCTGGCCTCGGCCTACGACACGTTTATGGCCGGCTAATCCGGGTGTTTTCTGCCTAGCCGGGGATACCGGCCCGATGCGACCAGCGCAGGCGCCCCGCGCCCTGGTCGCTGCACTGCAGCGGGATGCCGTCGCCACCCTGCGCAGACAGGTCGAGCGCCGGACACGGCATGGCCACGTTGTACACGCCGATGAGCGGCCCTGCCGCCGCCCACACCTCGGCGGCGTTGCATATCACCGTCGAACCGTCAGGCTCGAGCCCGTAGGCGAAGGCACGGCGGGGCTGGGGAATGCAGGGCGCACCCTCGATGACGTTCCTTGCCACGTTCGGCACACAGTCAGCCGAGTAACACCCCTCCGTGGATGCGTTTCCCGCGAGCATGATCGACGTCGGCAACATTGCACCTGCGGCGAGCACGGCACCCGCGAGCCCACGGAACATTCCGATTCGAACCGTCATGCCGGATCCTCTCTAGGCGACCTCGGGTGCCACGGATGCAACCGTATCGTCACCATCGGATATCCGGGCGTGCAATGGCGATGCGCTCCATCGGCATCACACAATTGCAGCGTCAGTGGGCCGCGGATCGGTGGATCGGTTCACGCCCCGGTGGCTGCTTCGGCGGGGGCAGCAGTGCCGTTCGAGGATGCACGGCCACCTTCACGGGCGACGTGGTGGACACGTCGAGGTCTTCGCCTGCGTGACGGATGGTCAGGGTGGCATCCGGCCCGTCCCGAAGCGTGTACGTGACCTCGTCATGGCCGGCGTCGACAGTCAGCCGGAAGTCCCGCCACCGCAGACGGAAGCACAACCGGTCGATGCCCTCGGGCAGGTGCGGGTCGAGCGCGAGTATCCCTTCGTCGTCGCGGAGGCCCCCGAACCCGGCGACCAGGGCCGTCCACGCGCCCGCGAGAGAAGCCATGTGCAGGCCGTCCGCGGTGTTCTCCTGGAGGTCGCGCAGGTCGATCAGGGCCGCCTCGTAGGTGTAGTCGTGGGCGAGTTCGTAGTGGCCGACGGCGGCACACATCACCGCCTGGGTACAAGCGGAGAGTGACGAGTCGCGAGTGGTTCGCCGCTCGTAGTAGTCGAGGTTGCGCGCCATCTGCTCGGGTGTGAAGGCGTGGCTGCGCCAGTGCATCGCCAACACCAGGTCGGCCTGCTTGACCACCTGTGACGGGTAGAGCCGGACGTAGGGCTCGTGCATCAGAAGCGGGTAGGACATGTCCTCGGTGAAGTTCCATTCACGCAGGGTGGTGAACCCGGCGCACTGCTCGTGGACCCCCAACTCCTGGTCGTATGGAATGTTGGCGGCATCGGCCGCACCCCGCCATGCGGCCGCCTCATCGGTGGTCACCCCCATCGCACTGGCCAACTCGGGGTGGCGCTCGCACGCGTCGGCGGCGGTGTACAGATTGTGCATCGCCATCAGGTTGGTGAACACGTTGTCCCGCACGAGGGCGGTGTACTCGTCGGGTCCGGTGACACCGTCGAGATGCCAAACACCGTGTCGGTCATGGTGTCCCAGCGAATGCCACAGCCGCGCGGTCTCGACGAGCAAGCCGAGTCCGCACTCCTCTTCCAACGAATCATCCCCTGTCACAACGCGATAGCGCTCGAACGCCATCGCGATGACAGCATTGACATGCCACGCGGCGGTGCCTGCGGGCCAGTACGCCGAACATTCCTCGCCGTGGATAGTGCGCCACGGGAAGCTGGCGCCGTCGAGGTCGAGCTCCGCGGCCCGCTCACGGGCCAGGTCCAGCGTCGAGACACGCCAGCGCAGCGCGTCGGCGGCCGCATCGGGCGCGGTGTAGGTCAACACGGGCAGCACGAAGCCCTCCGTGTCCCAGAAGGCATGCCCGTCGTATCCGGTTCCGGTCAGCCCCTTGCCCGGAATGGCTCGGCGCTCGGCGCGCGCGCTGGCCTGCAGGACGTGAAAGAGGCCGAAGCGCACCGCCTGCTGGCAGACGGGATCGCCCTCGACCTCGACGTCGGCGCCGTCCCAGTACTCGTCGAGGTACTCGCGCTGCGCGTCGAGCAGACCCTGCCAACCGGTGTACTGCGCGCCGGCGAGGGCCCCGGCGACCTGATCACGCAGCGCCGGCCGCGACCGAAGACTCGACCAGCCGTAGGCCAGATACTTGACGATGCGCAGCTGCTGGCCCGGCCGCAGGCCACAGATGACGGTGGTGCGGGCCAGATCCTCCTGCGCGTCCGCGCTGACCTCGACTCGTCCAGGGACCTCGACTTCGTGCTCCATCGCCGCGGCCATCATCAGGCCGCTCTGCCGTGTCCTATGCACCAAGACCGCTCCGTGGCCGGTGGTTTCGTGGCGGACCGCCTCGAGCGGATCGCACAGTACGGCCGCCACCCGCGGGTCATCGGACCGTGCGGGCTGGTCTTCGTTGGCGACGAGCTCCGACTGCACAGTGATAAGGACGAAGTCACCGACCGCCTCCACCACATACTCGATGGCGGCCACACTGCGCTGGCACAGGGACACCAGCCGCGTCGACCTGACAGCCACCTGCTTGCCCGCGGGCGACGTCCACTTGGCGACGCGGGTGAGGGTGCCCGCCCGCATGTCCAACACCCGTTCGTGCTCGTGCAATTCGCCGTAACGGACGTCGAACGGCTCGTCATCGACGAGCAGCCGGAGGAGCTTGCCGTTGGTGACGTCGACGACGGACTGCCCGTCCTCGGGATAAGAGAAGCCCACCTCCGCATACGGCAGCGGCCGGGTTTCGTAGAACCCGTTCAGATAGGTTCCCGGCAGGCCGTGGGGCTCCCCCTCCTCGAGGTTGCCCCGCAACCCGATGTGGCCGTTCGACAGCGCGAACAGTGATTCGGTCTGGGCGATCCGGTTCAGGTTGAGCGTGGTCTCACGGACATGCCACGGCTCGATGGGGAAGGTGTGGTCGGCAATCATCGGACGTCCAGCAGCTCTGCCAGAGCGGCGACGACAACGTCGGCTCCGCCTTGCGAGCGCAGCGTCTCTTCGGGTAACCCCAGCATCGCCGCCATATGCCGGTTAATACCCAAGTCGGGCGATCCATAGACTGGATTGCGTGGCCGATCTACATCCCAGCGTCGCTGTGCTGGCTCCCCTATTGGGTGTCTGGGGAGGTCAGGGCACCGGCGAGTATCCGACAATCGCACCGTTCGGCTACCTCGAAGAGGTCACGTTCGGGCATGTCGGCAAGCCGTTCCTCAGCTACGTCCAACGAACAAAGGCCACCGACGACGGTCGACCGCTGCATGGGGAGACCGGCTATCTGCGGGTACCGTCGGCGGGCCGGGTGGAGTTGGTCCTCGCGCATCCGACGGGTGTCACCGAGATCGACGAGGGCACGCTGTCGGTCCAGGGCACCACGATCGAAATGGAGCTTGTCGCGACGACGATCGGACGCACCGCATCGGCCAAGGAGGTGACGGCTCTCGGCCGGTCCATCCGCATTGAGGGCGACGAGCTTTCCTACACGGTGCACATGGGTGCGGTCGGCCAACCCTTACAGCAACACCTGACCGCGACGTTGCACAGGAAGCATGCATGACCACACCCGACGGCAGAATCCGTGTTCCGGCCGACCTCGACGAGGTGACCGACATCGGCGCCGAAGACCATTCCGAGATCGACCCTGCCGCCGTCGAGCGGATCTGGCAGGCGGCGCGGCACTGGTATGCCGCGGGCATGCACCCCGCGATCCAGCTGTGCCTGCGTCACAACGGCAAGGTCGTGCTGAACCGGGCGATCGGCCACGGTTGGGGCAACGCCCCAGACGACCGACCCGACGCGGAGAAGATTCCGGTCACGACCGACACGCCGTTCTGCGCCTTCTCGGCGGCGAAGGCGATCGCCACGACCGTCGTGCACATGCTCGTCGAGCGGGGGGCCTTCTCGTTGGACGACCGGGTCTGCGAGTATCTGCCGACTTACACCAGCCACGGCAAGGACCGCACCACCATTCGGCACGTGATGACCCACAGCGCCGGCGTGCCATTCGCCACCGGCCCGCGGCCGAACCTCGACCGCATTGACGACACCGAATACGCCCGCCGAAAGCTGGGCGAGCTGAAGCCGATTCACCGGCCGGGCTTGGTGCACATCTACCACGGGGTGACGTGGGGTCCTCTGGTCCGAGAAATCGTGTCGGCGGCGACGGGCAAGAACATCCGCGACATCCTGGCCACCGAGATTCTCGATCCGCTCGGTTTCCGATGGACGAACTTCGGTGTGGCCGAGCAGGATGTGCCTCTGGTGGCGCCCAGTCACACCACGGGTAAGCCGCTGCCCGCGCCGATCGCGAAGGCCTTCAAGATGGCGGTCGGGGGCACCATGGCCGAGATCATCCCGTTCTCGAACACGTCGCTGTTCCTCACCGGCATCGTGCCGTCGTCCAACCTGGTCTCGACGGCCAACGAGATGTCGCGGTTCGCCGAGATCCTGCAGCGCGGTGGCGAGCTCGACGGTGTCCGGGTGATGAGGCCGGAGACACTGCGCGCAGCGACGAAGGAATGCAGGCGCCTGCGGCCGGATATCGCCGACGGATTCGCGCCCCGCCGTTGGGGCACCGGATACATGCTCGGGAACAAGCGGTTCGGGCCGTACGGTCGCAACTCGCCTGCGGCGTTCGGCAACACCGGTCTGACGAACATCGCCATCTGGGCCGACCCTGAGCGAGCACTCGCTGCCGGGTTGATCAGCAGCGGCAAGCCGGGCAGCCACCGCGAGGCCAAGCGCTATCCAGCGCTTCTCGACCGCATCACGGCCGAGATCCCGCGTCAGCGGATCTTCTCGCCGTAGACCCGCGGGACGGTGGTCGACACATAGATGCCGCCGGCACACCGAGTCGGCTCTCGGCGACCAGCGTATGCGGGTCGAATCTCGGGCCAGTCATGCTGTGGCAACCTGCGACCAGCTGCAGGGGTGTCCGGTACTCTCGCTAAACTCACGTTGCCGTCGCCGACAGGGCGGACGGAGTCACTGGAGGTTGAGCATGGAGGGTGCGGCTTCAAGCAGCTGCGCGATCGAGGAACGCCGCATCGATTCCATCAGCGTGGTGTCGGTTGCCGGTGTGGTGGACATGCTCACGGCTCCAGATCTCGAGAAAGCGATCACCGAAGCCGCCAAGAGCTTCCCGAACGCGGTCGTCGTCGACATGAGCGATGTCGAGTTCCTGGCATCTGCGGGAATGGGTGTGCTCATCGCCGCCCAGGATGAGCTCTCCCCCGCCGTCAAGGTGGCTGTCGTGGCCGACGGTCCCGCAACGAGCAGGCCGCTGAAGCTTGTCGGCGTCACCGACGTGGTGGATCTCTACGCCACTCTCGACGAAGCACTTGCCGCGCTGACGGGTTAAAAGAGCCACTATCGGGTAGCCAGCAGGCTGAGATGCCAGACTCTTTCGGACAGCGCGACTCGAGAACACGGTTCGCACAGGCGAGTACCCTCGCCGATGCTGCATGCGCCGCGCAGATGCGTCAGGAATTCTCCGGCTGGCTCAAGAGGTATTTCGCGCTGGACCCGACGAAGGCCAGCGACGTGCTGCTGGCAGTCAACGAGGCTCTGGCGAATGCGGCGGAATTCGCCTACGCGACGGTCGCCAAGCCCGGCGCGATGCGTTTGCTCGCCGACTACGACGGCGACTCCGCTGTGCTGAGCGTCACCGTGGCCGACGACGGCATCTGGCGGATCGCGGATCGCGAGAAGACCCGCGGCCGGGGGATCCCTCTGATGCGCGCGCTGGCCGATCGGGCCACCTTCGACTCGACACCGGCGGGCACACGGGTACGCCTGGAATGGAATCAGGTCGCCGCGGCGCAGAGCGCCGTCACCTGACGCTCGGCTCAGGGCTTCGGCAGTTTCACCACCTGGACGAAGAACTCGTCGATCTGCCGGACGGCGCTCATGAACTGGTCCAGATCGACCGGCTTAGTGACGTATGCGTTGGCGTGCAGCTCGTAGCTTTTGCGGATGTCCTCTTCGGCCGCCGAGGTGGTCAGAACCACTACCGGGATGTGGCACAGGTCCTTATCGGATTTGATCTTCTCGAGCAGCTGCCTGCCGTCGTATTTCGGCAGGTTGAGGTCGAGCAGAATCAGGTCGGGCCGCGGTGCACCCTCGTACGTACCGCGCTGGTAGAGAAAGTCCAGCCCTTCCTCGCCATCGTGGGCGACGTGAAGATTGTTGGTGATCTTGTTGTGCTCGAACGCTTCCCGGGTGATGAGCTCGTCACCCGGGTCGTCCTCGACCAGGAGGACGTCAATGGCTCGAGTAGCTGATGTCACTCGTGTGTTCCTTCCAGAAGTGCAACGGGGATTTCATTGGGTTCAGTGGTGGGGGTGGCGGACAAGGTGAATCGGATTCGGGTTCCCTGGGTGTAGGACGTGTCGACGCAGATGGATCCACCGTGATGCTCGACGATCTTCTTACACAAAGCTAGACCGATTCCCGTCCCGGTGTACACCTCACGGACGTGCAATCGCTGGAAGATGACGAAAACCTTGTCGGCGAACTCCGGGGCGATCCCGATGCCGTCGTCGGAGACGCTGAAGAGCCATTCGCCTTCCTGGGCGCCGCTGCCCTTCTCACACTCGATGACGATCCGCGGCGCACTGCCATCTCGCCGGAACTTCACCGCGTTGCCGATCAGGTTCTGAAACACCATCGCCAGCAGGGTCGGGTCGCCGTCGACGGTGGGCAGCCGCTGGGCGGGCCGGACGATTTCGGCGTTCGCCTCCCCGATCGAGGTGGACAGGTTGCCGAGCGCGTTGGTCAGCGTGTCCTCGAGATCCACCTCCGTATGGGTGGCGTTGAGCCGCCCGACCCGGGAGAAGGTCAGCAGGTCGTTGATGAGGGCCTGCATCCGTTTGGCGCCGTCGACCGCGAACCCGATGTATTCCGCACCGCGCTCGTCGAGCTGGTCGCCGTAGCGCCGCTCCAACAGCTGGCAGAACGAGGCGACCTTCCGCAGCGGCTCCTGCAGGTCGTGGGAGGCGACATACGCGAACTGTTCGAGTTCCGCGTTGGACCGGCGTAACTCCTCTGCCTGTTCGTCCAGCTCCGCGCGGGCCGAGCGGGTGGCCTCAAGGTCGTCCACGATGCGCTGGCGCATGTCCTCGATGTCGGCCGCGATGGCACGAATGTCCCGTGGCCCGCGTGGGGTGATGCGCTCGCCGAAGTTTCCCTCACCGATGCGCCGGCACGACGCAGCCAGGGCGGCCAGCGGCCGGGTGACCGCGGATCGGACCAGCAGCGCCAGCGCAACCCCCAGGGCGACGAACGCCACTACCATGGCGATGGCCAGGCCGTCGCGCCAGCGCCGCATCCGGTCCAGCTCGTCGATGCCGTCGGTGCGCGCCGCCCGCAGATTCTCGTTCTGGCGATCGAAAAGTGCTCGGAGACGGTCGAATTCGCTCTTACCACGAGCTGTCAGGTCACGACTGGCGGCGCCGGGGGCGCCACCGGACACGTCGGCGATGACGCGCTCTGCATAGGCCGTCCGCCAGCTCGCCGCAGCCTGCTCGATCGCGTCCAGGTCCGCGATGAGCTCCGGCCGGGTGCCGACTCGCTCCCGGACACTTTCTGCCGCCTGCCTTTCGGCGTCCTGGCCGGCGTAGTACGGGTCGAGAAACTGCCCGTCGGCGGTGATGACATACCCGCGTACCGCGGTTTCCTGGTCGCGAAGCGCCGCCTGCAACGCATAGGCCTGAACTCGGGCGGGCTGGATGTTGTCGATAAGTTCGCGCGACAGCCGGTCGGTGCGGTTCATCAGCAGCCCGCCTGCCACCAGGCCGACCACTACCACCATCCCCATCACGGACAGAACCAGGTTCTGCCACCCCTGCACGGTGAGCCGCCGACCGGGCGACGCATCGGGCGCGGGTGTGGTCATCGGGATGCGCGCTCCACGCGGACCACCGCGATGTCGTCGGTCAGGCCGCCGTGTGCACCTGCGCGTCTCGAGGCTTCCTCGATGAGAGCGTCGACGAACTCCGGGCCGGGCAGCGCCGCGTGCGAACGCGCCAACTCGAGCAGTCCCTCCTCGCCGAGGCGTTCGTTGCCGCGGCCCGAATGCCCCTCGAAGAGTCCGTCGGTGAGCAACACCAGGCCGGTGCCCTCGGGCCATTCCACTTGGTGATACTCCCAATCGCCGGCGTTCAGGCCAAGCGCCGGGCCGCCTGGCGGCTCGAGCCAGTCCACCGTCCCGCAGCCGTGCAGCAGCATTCCCGGATGCCCTGCGCGAACCGCGCGGAACTGGGACCCCACGGGTGGAATGGCAAGACTGAGAACGGTTGCGAACGTGCCCTTGCCTGCACGTTCTGTGCGCAATATTCGGTCGAGCTCACGCATTCGGTCGGGACCACGCAGACCGGCGAAGGTCAGTGCGCGCCAGGCGATGCGCAGCGCAACGCCGAGCGCGGCCTCGTCGGGGCCGTGTCCGGCGACGTCGCCGATCATGACGTGCACGGTCCGGTCAGCCGTCTGGACGAAGTCGTAGAAGTCGCCGCCGAGCAGCGTGTCCTGCCGGCTGGGTACATAACGCGAGATGACCTCGAGGCCGGGGTTGTCGAGCAGCAGCGGGGACGGCGACAGGCCGCGCTCGAGCCGAGCGTTCTCCAAAGCGCGCAGTCGAGTCGCATGCAATTCGACCGTGGTGATCTCGGCGCGCTTCCGCTCGATCGCGTACAGCACCGCGCGTCGCAGCATCTCCGGCTCGACCCGACCCTTGACCAGATAGTCCTGCGCGCCTGACGCCACCGCCGACATCCCGAAGTGCTCATCGGCGAGGCCCGTGAGGACCACGATCGGAATGTTGATATCGGCGTTCCTGATGCGTTCGAGTGCGGCGATCCCGGAGGCATCGGGCAGGTTGAGATCCAGCAGCACACAGTCCGGGCGCGTGATCGCCAGTTCGCGTTCGGCATCGGCTACGGACTGCGCCCACGCACATGCGATGTCGGCGGCCGCGTCGGCGATCAGTTCTTCGACCAGCAGCGCGTCGGCGCGGTCGTCCTCCACGAGCAGCACCGACAACCGCCTCCCACCCGCGGTGCGGATCGATGCCGGGTCCTGTGCATGCATGGTCTGCGGCTCAAGCGGCGCGCGCATGGGGGATCACGTCCTTATACGTAACGTCATACGTAACGTCACCCGGTCGCGCGACCTCTGCTTCAGTGACAACGCTTCAGACAATACTCAGGCCACCTCCCGACTGCTGCATAGCGGTCCCCCGGCCCCCGACCGCGTCGGGGCGTTTCCTATCGTGACTGCATGAGCGAAGCTTGCGCGCGAATATCGCCCACAGAATGCATCGGCCGAGCCTGCGCGGTCGGAGCATGAGCACCGTCGCCGACTCGGATCGGGTGGCCGATCTCGCCAGGAACGTCGTGGCCGAGCACGACCCGAAGTCGGTTCCCATCCCGGAATTCCTCGGCGCCTGCTACGACGCCGGGCTGTCCTGGGTGCACTTCCCCGAGGGCCTCGGCGGCCTT
The DNA here is from genome assembly GCA_963715215.1 of uncultured Actinomycetota bacterium. Taxonomy (GTDB): domain Bacteria; phylum Actinomycetota; class Actinomycetes; order Mycobacteriales; family Mycobacteriaceae; genus Mycobacterium. The sequence continues at coordinate 35,099 of CAVQRJ010000011.1, read as the reverse complement.
GGGGTTTCACGTGGCCTGCAGGCCGTGGCCGACGGCATCCTGCAGGGTGCAGGCGGCCCGATGCCGCTGGGGCTCAACCCGATGGGATACGGGATGGCGGCGCCGACCGTGCGTGAACACGCCCAGACCGACGAAGTGAAGCGTCAACTGCTGCGCCCGCTGGCGACCACCGAGGACATCTGGTGTCAGCTGTTCTCCGAACCGGGCGCAGGTTCGGACCTGGCCGGGTTGGCGACATCGGCGGTCCCCGACGGTGACGAATGGGTCATCAACGGCCAGAAAGTGTGGACCAGCCTGGCACACCGGGCGCGGTGGGGTCTGCTGCTCGCGCGCACCAACCCCGATCTGCCGAAGCACAAGGGCCTGACCTACTTCGTGATCGATATGCACGGAGCAGGCGTCGAAACCCGCCCGCTGCGCCAGATGACCGGACAGACCGAGTTCAACGAGGTCTACATGACCGACGCCCGCATCCCGGACACCCACCGACTCGGTGCGGTCGGTGACGGCTGGCGGGTCGCGATGACCACACTGATGAACGAACGCAGCGCGCTCGGCGCAAGCGGCAGCAGACGCGGTGCGGGCACGATCGCCGACGCCGTCTCACTGTGGGCGTCCCGCCCGGATCTGCAGTCCCCCGTGCTGCGGGACCGGCTCACCCAGCTGTGGCTGCGCTCCGAGGCCCAGCGCCTCACCTCCGAGCGCTCCCGCGCTGCGGCCACCGTCGGTGGGCCTGGGCCCGAGGGCTCGATCGGCAAGCTGGTCGGCGCAGAGCTGAACCAGCACATCTACCAGTGGTGCATGGATCTGCTTGGGCCAGAAGGGGTTCTGTACCACAGCTACTCCATGAGCGACGGGGCGGGCGATGGTGCGGATTGGCGTGGCCCCGTGCAGCAGCGGTTCCTGCGCAGCCGTGCCAACACCATCGAGGGCGGCACGTCCGAGGTGATGCGCAACATCCTCGGCGAGCGGGTCCTCGGCCTGCCAGGCGATCTGCGTGCCGATGCGGGCATGCCGTGGAAGGAGATCCCCCGTGGCTGAAGCTGAGGAGCTTGCGGATCAGCCCCGCAATCAAGCTGAGGAGCTTGCGGATCAGCCCCGCAATCAAGCTGAGGAGCTTGCGGATCAGCCCCGCAATCAAGCTGAGTTCGCCTTCACCGATGAGCAGGGTCAGCTGCGAGCTGCGGTGCGCAAGTTCTGTTCGGAGAACCTCGACGAGCAGACGGTGCGCAACCTGATGGAGTCCGACCCGCCGTTCGACACCAAGGTGTGGACACGACTGGGCGCCGAACTCGGCGTGCTCGGGCTGTCGGTGCCGGAGGCCGACGGCGGCGTCGGCGGCACGCTCGTCGACCAGGCCGTCGCGGTCGAGGAACTCGGCGCGTCGCTGGCCTGTGGTCCGGTGTTCGGCACGGTCTTCCTGGCGATCCCCGCGCTGGTGGCCGCCTCGGCGGGCGAAAGCCGTGACGAGTTGTTGGCCGAGTTGGTCGACGGCAGGCGCACCGCGGCGTTCGCCGTCCCCGACCGGGCCGGGGCATTCGATCCGGCGGCGGTCACCGTAACCGCGGACGGCGATTCGCTCACCGGCACCGTTGAGCGGGTTGTCGACGCTGGCGCGGCCGATGAACTGATCGTGGCGGCGCGCGGCGCCGAAGGAGTGGCCCTGTATGCGGTCGACGCCTCGGCTTCGGGAGTGCAGCGCAGCCCGCTGATCACGCTCGACCTGACCAGACCGCAGGCCACCGTCCAGTTGTCCGGCGCCACCGGGCGGCTGGTCGCCGGCCCAAGCGACGCCGACCGCGTCATCGAACATGCGCTGCAGGTCGGTTCGGCGCTGCTGGCAGTCGAGCAGGTCGGCGCGGGCCAGCATCTGTTGGACCTGGCGGTCGAGTACGCGAAGTCGAGGCTTCAGTTCGGCAGGCCGATCGGGTCGTTCCAGGCGGTCAAGCACAAGCTCGCGGATCTGCTCGTCGACCTCGAGCACGCGCGCTCGACGGCCTATCACGCGGTGTGGGCGCTGTCGGACGGGTCCGATGATCCGGCACTGGCAGTGAGCATCGCGCAGGCGACGTCATCGGCGGCGCTGTCCAAGATCGCGGCGGACGCCATCCAGGTGCACGGCGGGATCGGGTTCACCTGGGAGCATCAGGCGCACCTGTACTTCAAGCGCGCCACCACCGACGCCGCGCTGCTGGGCACGGCCGAGCAGCATCGGTCAAGGGTCGCAGAACTGGTGCTGGACACCGCGGAAGCCCACCGCGTGCCGCGGGTCGCCGACGGCTCGCCGGCGTGATCCGCTAAACCGGAAGCGTTGTGCCGGTTTCCTTTTCGGCGAACTCGAAAAGACGCGCGGCCGCATCGTAGTCGCCTGCGATGGCGGTGCGGCCGAGCATCACCAGCGGACCCGAAAAACCGAACGGACCGTCGTAGCCGATGTAGCTGCCCGGTGGCACCGGCTCGCTGATGCAGTACAACGACGGGGCGGCGCCCGCATCGATGTCGTTGCCGACCACGTTGGCCACCTTGCGCACCACTCTGTCGGCGGCGGCCATGAACGGTTTGTCGGAAACGTTGGAAAGGTTCGACGCGACCCAGCCGGGATGCGTGAGTTGGCTGACGACGGGCGAATTCGCCGCTCGCAGCCTGCGATCCAGCTCGAGGCCCCACAGCATCACGGCGAGCTTCGATCGGGCGTAGGCGCCCATCATCGTCCACTTGCTGTTGCGGATGTGCAGATCGTCGAGCCGGATCTTGGCGCTGCGATGCGCATCCGAACCGACGTTGATGATCTGCGAACGCACCCTGGGAAAGATGAGATTCGTGAGCGCGAACGGTCCGAGGAGGTTCGTGCCGAGAGTCTTTTCGAAGCCGTCGACCGTCTCTTCACGGGTTTGAGTGAGGAGCCCGGCGTTGTTGATGAGAATGTCGACGTCACCGTCCAGGGCATCCGCGAACGCCCGCACTGAAGATAGATCTGCCAGGTCGACCTTCATGATCGAGGCGGAGCCGCCGATCTCCTTGGCGCGCTGCTCGCCCAGTTCGGTGTTGCGCACTGCCATTATCACGTGCGCGCCAGCGCGGGTTAGTGCGCGTGCGGTGCCGAGCCCGACACCGTTGGTCGCACCGGTCACAATGATGCGTTTGCCTGTCAGGTCGCCCAACCGGGCTGGTGTCCACTTCGCTGTCACGAGGCCAGGCTAGTGGGTTGGTTGTCGCGCACGCCGCGGTAGATCCCCCACCGGACGATCACGGGCATCAGCACCCGATCGAACGACCACGCCGGGAAGCGGAACGCCTGACCCTTGGGTGTGAAGACCTCCAAGCCGTTCGGTTGCACACCCAGCACCGAACCCCAGCGCCGGGTCGGCGCGCGGTACGAACGCAACGGCTTGCCCGCGAACCCTGCGCGAATGTTGTGCGCCAGAATTCCGTCCCCGCGGTTGCGCGCCGAGCTGCGCAGCGGATCGGTGGCCGCGACGTCACCGACCGCGAACACATTCGGGTGACCGGGCACCTGCAGCTGCGGCGTGACGTGGACGAATCCCTGGTCGTCGAGTAGCCCGGCAGGGAGCCACTCGGTGTTCGGCCGGACGCGGCCGATCGCCCACACGACGGCATCGGCGGACGCCTGCGGCTGTCCGGTGCTCCATCGGACGGGCTCGTCGGTGATCTCATCGCACATAAAGCCATCCGGTATGACCGCCCGGTGGCCGGGGTGCAGTTTCACACCGACATCGGTGAGCCTGCGCTGGATCCTCGCCCAGATTCGCGGGTGGTGAGACGGCAGCGCGCGCTCGCCAGGGAAGTAGAGGTCGACGTTTTTGCCCGGCCAAGTGATGGCGACCTGCGCGGCACTGCTGATCGCTGCGGCACCGCCGCCGATGACGATCACCGACTCGGCGTCGGTCAGGCGTGTGTGCGCATCGCGGAGACCGTCGCCGATTTCCTTGTGCGACTGCAGGTTCGGAGTGCGCCAGAAACCGTTGGTGACGCCGGTGGAGATGACGAGCGCGTCGTAGCGCTCGTCGGATTCCGATCCGTCGTCACCGCGGACGGCGACTGTGCGGGCCTCGAGGTCGACTCCGGTCAAAGTGCCGTGCACGGTGCGCACACGGTCGAGCGCACGGAACCGGTCGAACGGAATCCAGTTGGCCCTGGCCCATTCCTCGGGCCGGGAGAGCCGCCATCCCAGTTCCTGGCCGCTCACCAGCGCAGGCTTCGCCGAGATCCCGACGATGTCGAAGTGCCTGGCCAGCCGGATGGCCGTGAGGACACCGCTGTCGCCGAGGCCTGCGATGACGACGCGGTGGCGGCTGATCACACCATTGAGGCTGCCATATCGCGGCCTTACCGTAGGAGCCACCATGAGGCAGCCCCCTTAGGACTGGAGGAACTCCAGCAGGTCGGCATTGATGACGTCGGCGTGGGTGGTCGGCATGCCGTGCGGAAAGTCTTTGTAGGTCTTCAGGATTCCGTTGGCGAGAAGCTGGGCCGACTTCGGGCCTGCCGCCACATACGGCACGATCTGGTCGTCCTCGCTGTGCATGACCAGGACGGGAATCGTGATCTTCTTCAGATCCTCCGTGAAATCGGTTTGGGAGAACGTCACGATGCCGTCGTAATGCGCCTTGGCGCCGCCCATCATCCCTTGGCGCCACCAGTTCTCGATGATCGCCTCCGACGACTCCACGCCTGGCCGGTTGAAGCCGTAAAACGGGCCCGACGGCAGGTCGCGGTAGAACACCGACCTGTTGGCGGCGAGCTGCGCCTGCAGGTCGTCGAACACGGACTTCGGCAGCCCCTCGGGATTGGCGTCGGTCTTCACCATCAGCGGCGGCACGGCGCTGATGAGCGCCGCCTTGACCGCCCGGCTCTCGCCATGGCGTGCCAGGTAATGCGCCACCTCACCGCCGCCGGTTGAGTGTCCGACGTGGATCGCATCGTGCAGGTCGAGGTGCTCGACGACGGCGGCTAGGTCGTCGGCGTAGTGGTCCATGTCATGGTTGTCGGCAACCTGTGAGGACCGTCCGTGGCCGCGGCGGTCGTGAGCGATGACCCGGTAGTTCTTCGAGAGGAAGAACAGCATCTGGTTGTCCCAGTCGTCGGCCGACAGCGGCCAGCCGTGGCTGAAGACGATCGGTTGACCCGAGCCCCAGTCCTTGAAGAAGATTTCGACGCCGTCTTTGGTGATGATGGTGGGCACCCGATGACTCTAGAAGAGAGTCACATCAGTCGCTACGCCGCGCGAAGACCACTGACGTAGGCACCGTCCGCGTAGCCCACGCGAGCGCTCTGCGTGTGCTCACCCGCGAACAGCAGCCGGCCGTGGACCGGCTCGGCGAGCAGGTCGAGCATCGACGGATGGGAGCCCAACGGGCAGTGGCTGTACGCGCCACCTGTTAGCGGGTCGTCGGCCCACGCCGTCACGACGGTCGCGACCGGCTCCGGAACCGGATGGCCGAAAACGCCTGACAGCACACCTTTTAACCAGTCGACGGCTGCCGCGGATGGTTGGTCGAGAGCACGGCCCGTCAGGGTGTGGAACAGATGTGCGCACAGCACCGGGCCCGCGCCGAACGCGTCGAGATCGAACACCCACATCGACGACTCGTCCTCGTCGAACGGGAACACGATGAGATGCGACAAACCCTCGTCACGCCAGAACGGCGACTCGAACTTCAACGCGATCTTCTCGTAGCGACCGAACCCGAGCCTCTCGACCGCACGTTGCACGGCCGCGGGCGGCGGCGGGTTGAATCGCGGGCTGCCGCGCTTGAGCACGCCGAGAGGAACCGTGACGACGACGTGCGAGCCGGACTCGATCGAGCCGTCCGCACATATGACGCGAACACCGTCGGCTGAGATATCGACCGACACCACCTCGGTGTTCAATCGGACGTCGACCCGTGCCGCGAGGGCGTGGACGACCGAACGATATCCGTCGCGCGGCAGATCGCCGAACAGGTCGCCCTCGAACGGTTCGTCGATGGCGAGCCAGCGCAACGACTGAGCGGTGACCCGTCCAGGAGCGCATGCTTCGACCTCCGCGCGTAACTCCTGACGCGCCCGCCGTGCGACGGCTCCGGTGAGGCGCCGCTGCTCGAGGTGGGCCTCGATCGCGTCGTGCGCGGTGGCGGTGGGCCCCAGCCGATTACCGAGCGCTGCAACGGAATCCCAGAACGCCTCGGACTCCACTTCTGAGTAGCTGGCGACAGCGTCATGGTCGAGGCGTCGGCCCTCGGCTTGGTCGTATCCAGAAAGCGACGGAATCGGATCGCCGGGATCGCGGCCAACACCATGTTCGTCGCAGAACGCCGTCAACGGATTGCCGACGGGATGATGGATCCACGAGCCACCCAGGTCGACAGGCGTCCCCGCGAGGTCGATGGTGTGCAACCGGCCGCCGATGCGGTCGCGCGCTTCCAGCACCACATGGGGGATGCCGGCCCGGCGCAGCGCAGACGCGGCGGCCAGGCCCGCGATACCGGCGCCGACGATGACCACCCGGTCGACAGGGCCGACGATTTCAGTCACCGGCTCATATTGCGTTACGCCGCGGCCGTCGGCGCCCTGTTGCCGGGAAAGGTTCAGCACTCAGGCCACGGCCCGATCAGCAACGCGTGCCGATCGCCGATGCGCAGCCGGTGCCATTAGCTGCCGAGCTCACCTGCGATTCCGCGTTCGATCGCGGCGCGGGTGCGCTCCGGTAGCACGATGAGCCCGTCGAGTTCGCGTCGCGCGACGTCGAAGGCTCGTTCTCGCTCCTGCGGCGTCGCAGCCGTGTCGGTGGCGATCCGCATCGCGCCGTGGGCACGGGACAGCCGCTGCTGTTCATCGCGCGAGAAGTCGCTTCGGCGCCTCCGGATCGCTTCGGCCTCCGCGACATCGAACGCCGTCACGTACTCCTCAACAGCATCGAGATAGTCACGCGCCGCGGCGCCGCCATCCAGCAGGTCAGCCGCGTCGGCAGGACGCAGTAGATCCGCGTGCAGCTTGGCGCGATGGAACCGCTGCGTGAGCGGATCGCGCATATCCGTCATCAGTGGATAGTCGAGCAGCTTGCTGACGTCGATCTCGTAGTCGAGCCAACGTGTATCCGTCCGGTCGTGCTCCCTCACCGTCCTCTTGATGGCCTGCCAGTGCGCCGACCTGCTGGACCCTTTGGCCTCAGGTGCCTCGACCGTGGGGGCATCGTCGGAGCGTTCGCGGACCTTGGTGATCGCCTTGTAGCCGCCGTAGATCACTCCGATCACCGGCGCGATCACGATCAGCAACTCCACAAAACGGACGATGAGCAAGCCCACTCCGCCAGCATGCCACCGCCGCTCACATCAGCGGCTACGGCGGAGTCTCTGCCCGCGTCTCCGCCGACTCCCTCGCGCTGAGCAGCAGCGCGATGACGACAAGGCCGATGCCGGTGACCTCCAGCGGCGTCGGTATCTGGCCCAGGACGACGACGCCGATCAGCGCCGCGGTCGCGGGCAGAAGCGCCAGCAGCAGCGCGAACTTGGCGCTGCCGATCTGCACGAGCACAAGCTGATCGAGCGCGTAGGGGATCGCGGTGGATAGCAGGCCGATGCAGAGACCGAGAAGCCAGGTCTGCGAATCGGCGAAGACGGAGGCGTTGATGGCGGCCTGGGGGATGAGGAATACGGGGGCGAGCACCACCGCGGCCAACGACATTCCGACGGCGAGCGAATCGAGCCCGTCACCGGTGTCGGCCACCCGCTTGCCGAGCAGGATGTAGCCGGCCCACATCGCGGCAGACACCAACGCGAACACCACGCCGAGGAGATTGGCGTCGAACTCGACTCCCGCCAACAGAAGCACGCCTGCGCAGGCAAGCCCGACCGAGACGAAGTCGCGGCGGCGGCGTGAACCCAGTGCTGCCACCGTCGTCGGGCCGAGAAACTCGATGGCGACCGCCGTGCCGAGCGGGATCCGCGACATCGCTTCATAGATGGCGACGTTCATGCCGATCGTCACCAGGCCGAACATCAACGCGACACCGGCTTGCCGCCGGCTCCAGCGACGCCGCCACGGTCGCCGCCATGCGACAAGGGCGACAGCGGCAGCGGCAGCACGAAGCCAGGCGACGGTCGCCGGTTCGGTCGTCTCGAACAGGTAGACGCCGATGGCGGCGCCGACATACTGGGAAACAGCACCGACCACGAAGACGATCGGGATCGACCATCCCGGCAACAGCGATCGGCGCTCCACCGGTCTAGGTTCTCAGGTCACGCGATGTTGAATTGCTGTGCGGGCCGCGCCGCTGTTTTGCAAACTCGATGAGAGACGGCATAGAGTGACGACCGCAGTGAGGAGTCGCAGCGAGGCACGAGCGAGGACCGGAGCAATGGGCACCGAAGACGACCGCGAGTGAGGATCGCAGCGAGGCACGAGCGAGGACCGGAGCGAGTGGGAAGTCGAGGCAATGGGCACCGAAGAGGAGCGCGCGGGTGTCAAACTCACCAACCTCGACCAACCCCTGAGCCCGGACGCGGGCGCCACCAAGCGCGAGCTGGTCGACTATCTCGACGCGGTCGCCGACCGGATGCTGCCCGTGTTGACCGGCCGTCCGCTCACCGTCTTGCGAGTACTGCGCGGCCAAGAGCCGTTCATGCAGAAAAACGTGCCGAAGTACACCCCGGACTGGGTGAAGACGGTGCCGATATGGGCCGAGGCGTCCAAGCGGGAGGTGCACTATGCGCTGTGCGACGACCGGCGCACACTGCTGTGGTTCGCCAACCAACGCGCTGTCGAGTACCACCCGACGCTCGGACTGGCCGACAACATCTACCGGCCCACGCACATGGTGCTCGACCTCGACCCGCCCGATGAAAGCGACTTCGCCGCCGTAGCGGCCGTAGCGCATCTGGTGCGCCAGGCGCTTGCCGACTGCGGGCTGGAGGGTGCGGTGAAAACGAGCGGCGCCAAGGGAATTCACGTGTTCGTGCCGATCGACGATGCTGCGTCGGTCGACGACGTTGCCGCGGCCACCCGTGCGCTCGCAGCGAGGGCGGAGGCGCTCGACCCGGCTTTGGCGACAACGGCGTTCATCGTCGAGGACCGCGGCGGCAAGGTGTTCGTCGACTCCACCCGTGCGGGCGGAGCGACCGTCGCCGCCGCCTACAGTCCGCGCCTGCGGCCTGGCACGCCGGTGTCGTTCCCACTGGACTGGTCAGACCTGGACAGCACCCGCCCCGCCGATTTCACGGTGCACTCGGCGATCGACGCACTCGGCGGACGTAACCCGTGGGCAGAGTCGATGCCCGAACCACAACGGCTGCCAACCGATTTGATCGAACACGGCCGCAGGATCCCCGTTGCGCGGGTCGCCGCCATGCACGAAGGAAAGCGGCGTGCCCGTGTCCGCCGTCAGAAGGGGTAGCGCACGCGGAGCCGCCAGAAGTCGAGAAGCCAGCCGGACCGTGCGCTCACGTCAACGTCCGCCCTCGAGAGACAACACGGTGATGTCGGGCGGCGCAGCGATCCGTAGCGGCGGCCCCCAGAAGCCGGCGCCGCGTGTGACGTACAGCTGGGTCTCGTCGACGGTCGACAGCCCGGCGAGGGACGGTTGCACCGCGCGCACGATGTAGTGGAACGGCCACATCTGACCGCCGTGGGTGTGCCCGGACAGTTGTAGGTCGACGCCACGCGCGGCGGCCTCTTTGACCTGAACCGGTTGGTGGGCAAGCAGAATCGTCGGCCGGCTCGCATCCACGCCGGACAGGGCGCGGTCGAAATCGGGCGGATCCGATCTCTTTTCGCCGGCGACGTCGTTGACGCCCACCAGATCGAAGGCCGCCGCACCACGCCTGATCACCGTGCTCTCGTTGCGCAGCGGCTGCACGCCGAGCCGATCCAGCTCGCGCAACCAGGACGATGTGTCGTCGACGAAATACTCGTGGTTGCCGGTGACGAAGAATGTTCCTTCCCGAGATGCCAAGTGCTGTAACGGTGCCGCCGCAGAACCAAGCTCTGCGACGGTCCCATCCACCAGGTCGCCGACGATGGCCACCAAGTCCGGCTCGGCCTCGTTGATCATCCGGACGATTCGCTCGGTATGCGTGCGACCGGCCAACGGGCCGAGGTGGATGTCGGACACCACGGCGATGCGGAACCCGTTGAACAAAGGGTCGAGCCTGCCCAGCCGCACCGGCAGCCGAAGCAGATGTGGTGGGCCGAGTGCGTTGTCCATCCCGACCCCGACGAGGCCCACCGACGCTGCGCCAGCCGCGACGGCGCTGGCCCTGGCGAGGAACACTCGCCGGTTCATCGCCTGCGTCTCGGGCTCGGGCGACTGCGGCGGACTGCGCTTCACCCAACCGCGCAGCGCCAACCGCAGCGGCTCGAGCACCAGCAACATGAGGAACAGGTAGACCACGAGGCCGAACCAGACGAATCCCGGCCACGCGACCCACGGTGACTCGCGCCACCCGAGCAGCCGCGGCAGGAAAAGCGTCGCCACCAGCAGTGCCAGCAGCGTGAGGAAGATGGCGGTGAGCATCCACCTGATTCGGCCCCCGCTCGTGTTCTTGATCAACCGCTTCCACACGTACAGGTGCATCAGCGCGAGCACCGTCCCGAGGCTGACGATGAACATGCGTCAGCAGGACAGCGGGGGCAGGGCATCGACGCTGACGACGCCGGTCCTCGTGGGAAGCTCCTTCATCGTCGCACCGATGCCCACGGCGATCGTCCCGCCGTTCGCGCCGCCGACAGACGAACGCAGATAGGTCAGTGCGCCCGAGCGCGTGTCGATCACGGTCGCGTAGGTGTCGTACTTCTGGTCCTCGCGTCCTGCGTCGATAACCACGTAAGGCCCAACCACATTCAGCGGCAACGGCTCGAACTTCCCCGCTGGCGGAATATCGCCGGTCACGCGCACCAGGCCTGAGTTTGGTGACCAGTACGCCAGACCGGGATCGCCTTGATCGCTTCCCGTTGACCAGGCGTAGGCATTGCCGTCAGTGGCGAGCGTGAACTGGTCTCGGCCGGTGCCGACTGCGCCTGCGACCTCGGGCGGCAGCGCGTCGGGAATCCTCAACTCGGCCCTTGTGCCTGCGTTCTGGTCCCAGGCCACCTCCCAAGACAACCCCGCGGCGGTGGCCCGCACATTGCGCATCGCACCGGATGCCACATCCGTCACCGCGCCCGTGTTCAGGTCATAGGACCTGATAGTGCCGGTATCGCCGACGTACGTATCGCGGGTGATCCAGTACACCTTTCCGCCGAACATGGCGAACGAGTCGATGGTCTTGCCTCCCGACCTGCGGTCCTCGACTGGACTTTCCACGACGGTGCGAAGCGGCCCGCCCTGGCGGTCGACGACGTCGATTCGCATCAGCGTGGGAATGACGCCGTTGGCGTCACGCGGAGCGTGCACCACGCCCACGACAACCCAACGATCGTCCATCGCCACGGTCCCAGTTCGGTTCTGGTCAGGCTCCGGCACCGCATAGATTTCACTGACTGACTTGTCGGCCGCAATCAGCAGGAGGTCGCGGGTGACACCGTTGTCCCGCGAGACGGCGACCTCGCCGCGGCGGCCGACGGCCATGGGCACGTTCGAGACGCCGCCGGTGTCGACGGCCCCCTCGTCGATGGCCTTCTGCCAGGCCGCAGGGACCGCCGTCTCGCACGAGGGCCGAATGATCGGCTGCGGCGCAGCGGCGGTCGTCGCCGTCGAACCAATGGGTTCGGAGTCCGGCGCGCTTGTACACGCAGACGCGGCGACCGTCAGAACCGCAGCCGCGACGGCGCCGACGCCTACGCGCACCCCCACATCAACCACATGCGGACACTAGCGCGTCGACCGGGCAAGCCTCAGCGCGGAGCGTAGCGGTGGGCGGCGACTTATCGCTCGCTGTGTGTTGGCTATGACGGCTGAGTGCGGGCTCGCGACCGGTTTCGCTTCGTCATCTAGCGGCAACACATCGTGCACGCGACCGCGGCAACCATAGACGCGGTTGCGCCGAGAGAGAGGATCACACATGGCGCTCGATGACGACGACATCACCACATCTGGCGGTGGAGAGGGAACCGCCGACGGTGGCTCCAACCCCGAAGGCCACGACGGCGGAGCCGACGGAACCGCAGCCGGCGAAGGACCCGCCGACGGTGGCTCCAACCCCGAAGGCCACGACGGCGGAGCCGACGGAACCGCAGGCGCCGAAGGACCCGCCGACGGTGGCTCCAACCCCGAAGGTCACGACGGCGGTGCCGACGGAACCGCCTGACCGATTCACGGTGCTGAGCCGATGCGTCGCGACTGATCCATCGACGTTCGCCACCGAGCACTGGGGTCGCAGGCCACTGCTCAGCCCGGCGGATGCGCTGCCCCGCGATTTCGGTGATCTGCTGTCGCCGGAGACGGTCGACGAGTTGATCGCCGAACGCGGGGTTCGTGCGCCTTTCATCCGCCTTGCCAAGGAAGGCGGTGTGCTAGGCAGGGAATGTTATCTCGGGCCGGCCGGGTTCGGCGCGGAGATGCCGGATCAGGTGGATTCGGCCAAGGTGGTCGGTGAATTGGCTTGTGGGGCAACGATTGTGCTGCAAGGCCTGCACCGGCTGTGGCCGCCGCTGATCGACTTCGTTCGGCGGATGGTCGATGAACTCGGCCACCCTGTGCAGGCGAACGCCTACATCACGCCGCCCACGAATCGCGGCTTCGACCCGCACTACGACGTTCACGACGTCTTCGTCCTTCAGGCGGCCGGGCAAAAGCGGTGGGTCGTCCACGAACCTGTCCACAACCATCCCCTGCCGTCGGAGCCGTGGACACAACATCGGGAGGCGATTGCGCGGCGCGTGACCGATGATCCGGTCATCGACACCGTGCTGTCGGAAGGCGACGCGCTCTACCTTCCCCGGGGTTGGGTGCATTCGGCGCAGGCGTTGGAGACGACGTCCATCCACCTGACCATCGGGGTGTCACCACTGACGGGTCTGGACATCGCACATGCGGTGGTGGACCAGTTGGCGGCGAGCGACTCGTTCAGGAGATCGATGCCGATGGGCGGCGACCCGACGGATCAGGATGAGATCATCGCGACGGTGACCAAGGTGATGGCAGAGATGGTCGATGCGTTGCGGGATGACGCGGCCTCGCTCAGCGGCGAAGTGGCTAGGCGGCTGGTGCGTCGTCACGCGGAGCGGACGCGGCCCGTCCCGGTGCGCCCGCTGGCTTCCCTGCGGGCGATCGAGCAGCCAGACGCGGGGACAGTCCAATGGCGCCATGGGCTTATAGCCACCGTCGATCACACGGCCGATCGTGTGGTGCTACGGCTGACCGACAAGACGATGACGTTCCCCATGTCGTGTGCCGACGCCGTCGAGGCACTTCACCGAGGTCTGATCGCCGACGCTGGTAGCTTGCCCGGTCTCGACCATGCCGACGCGACGGTGCTGATCCGACGGCTGCTGCGAGAGGCTGTCGTGGTGCCGGTCGACGAATGACCGTTGAGAAGAAAGTCCCGTGCAGCGACCAATCGCTGGCTCGCGACGATCCGATGTACGGCACCGCATCCGCCGGTTTCTCCTGGATGCTCCTCGAATTGCCTGGCGCATGGGGTCATTCGGCGTTCCTCAAGTCTCCGGCCGTCATCGATGCCAAGCTCGGATGGGCCATCGTCCGGCGGGTTGAGTCGGCGAAGATGCGCATCGCGGCGATACGTAAGCACGGTCGGCGACCGACCACGCCCCGGTGGCGGTGGTTTGTGGCTCATTCCCGCGTCGGTGAGGAAGCGCTGTACTCCGGAGAGGTGAGCCATCCGCGCGACTATCTAAACGTGGCTCTCGACGGAAGCGACGGACAGCTGTCGACCGATCCAGTCGTGGCCGTCTGCGCACACGGCAAGCACGACCAGTGCTGTGCGGTTCGCGGCCGAGGCGCTTGTCAGGCCATTGCTGCAAAGTATCCCGAATCCACCTGGGAATGCTCCCATTTGGGCGGCGACCGCTTTGCGGCGACGATGTTGGTGCTGCCCGAAGGGCTGTGCTACGGGCGGGTCGACTCAACGAATTCGGCAGACCTGGTGCGGCTGTATCACGAGGGGCGACTGGACAATAGATACCTTCGCGGACGGACCTCGTTACCGCACGCCGTCCAGGCCGCCCAGTACTTCGCCCGCGAAGCCAACGGCGACGATCGCATCGATGCGCTGCATCCGGCGAGTGTCGACCACGGTGACGGTGAGATCCGCGTAGTTCTCGACGGTGATTCCGGGTCGGTGGAGGTCGTCCTCAATGAACAGCTGTCAGAGCCGCTGCTGTCGCAGTGTCATGCACAGGTCGCGGGTCGGGTCCGGACCTTCACGCTCGCGTCGATCACGCCGGCCTGAGTTGTGATTGCCTACAGCGAAACGGTTCCGTACGAGCCGATGTGGCCGATAAGCATCCGCAGCTGATCGTCTGCTGACCCAAAGGTGTTGTCAATGGCGGTGAGTCGGGCCGCGTAATGGCCGACCGGATATTCGGCCGTCATGCCGATGCCGCCGTGCAGTTGAATGGCTTCCTGGGCGATGTGTCGTCCGGACCGCCCGATCTGCAGCTTGGCTCTCGCGGCGACGACCGGGTCGAACCGGCCCTCGGCGATCGACATGGCGGCGTAGAAGTTCATGCTGCGCGCCAACTCAAGCGACACGTACATGTCGGCGGCCCGCTGGGTCAGCGTCTGGAAATTCTTCAGCGGAACACCGAACTGTTTCCGTTCACCGAGGTATGCGGTGGTCAGCTGCAGGGCTTCCTCCATCGCGCCGACAGCCTCTGCACACAACGCCGACTGGTATCGGATCACGGTGCGCGCGAGATGTTCCGTCGCGTCACCGCCGTCGCCCAGCGGCTCGGCAGGGGCGGAGTCGAGGTCGATCTGGGCTCCCCGCCTGCCGTCGAAGGTGCGGTACGGATGCCGGCTCGTCGCGGCGGCGTTGACAAGGAACACGCCTGCGCCGCCGTCGGGAAGCGCTGCCGTCACGATTATCTCGTCGGCTGAATCACCGGCCAGCACAGGGTTTTTGCGGCCGCTGACCGTCCAGGCGTCGCCGCTGCGGTTGGCCCGGGTGTCGAGTTCGACCGTCTGGCCTCGCACGCCCGGCTCAACGTGGGCGAAGGCCAGCAGCGTCCCCCCCGCCGCCACATCGTCGAGGATCTTCTTCTGCTCGTCGGTGCCCAGCTCGGCGATCAGTCCACCCGGAATCAGCGCAGCCTGCGCCACCGGCTCGGGCGCGAGCCGCCTGCCGAGCTCGGTCATGATCACCATGACTTCGATCTGGCCCGCATCCGCGGGGTCGAAACCGAGGCCGAGCAGGCCCACCTCGGCGAACTTGTTCCACACCTCGCGACTCCAGCCGAGCTCGCCGCCGATGATCTCGTTGTAACGCGTGATGTCGTAGTTCCGAGACAGCACCTCGCGGGTGACATCGCGCAGCAGTTGCTGCTCCTCGGTCAGGTCGAAGTCCACGATCAGCTCACAGTCCCAGAATGGTCGACGCGACGATGGTGCGTTGAATCTCGTTGGTGCCGCCGTAGATCGACGTCTTCCGGTAGTTCAGGTAGCGCGGCGCCGCCTGTTCGGCCCACGCGGGCACGTCGACGTCGGCGCCTGCCTCGAATGGCAGCGCGTCCGGACCGGCAGCCTCGACGAGAAGCTCGGTCGCGGCTTGCTGGAGCTGGCTGCCGCGCAGCTTCAGGATCGACGACGCGGGGTTGGGCTTGCCGTCGGCCTCCGATCCGCTGACGCGCATCTGGGTGAGTTCCAACGCCAGCAATCCGTTCTCGATTTCGGCGACCCGCGCCGCGAACAAGGGGTCATCGAGCAGCGTCGCACCGTTGACCCTCACCTGGGCGGCCCGTTCCTTGACCTGCGACATCCACAGCTTGGTGTTGCCGACGCGGGCGATGCCGGTGCGCTCGTTGCCGAGGAGGAACTTCGCATAGGTCCAGCCCTGGTTTTCTTCACCCACAAGCTGATCGGCAGGCACTCGGACGTCTTCGAAGAAGACTTCGTTGACCTCGTAGCCGCCGTCGATCAGCTTGATGGGACGCAGGGTGATCCCGGGGGTGTCCATCCTCGCCAGCAGAAACGAGATGCCCGCTTGTCGCTTGGGCGCGTTCGGGTCGGTGCGGGCGAGCAGAAAGATCCAGTCCGCGTACTGGCCGAGAGTCGTCCAGGTTTTCTGCCCGTTCACGACGTAGGTGTCCCCGTCGCGAACGGCGGTGGTGCGCAGCGACGCGAGATCGGAGCCCGCTTCCGGTTCGGAGAAACCCTGGCACCACCAGATGTCGAGGTTCGCAGTGGGCGGAAGAAACCGCTCCTTGAGCTCTCGGGATCCGAATTGGGCGATCACCGGGCCGACCATCTTGGCATTGAAGGGCAGCGGTTCGGGCACACCCGCAAGCTGCATCTCGTCGAGCCAGATCTGACGCTGTAGCGGTGTCCAGTCCTTGCCGCCCCAGTCCAGCGGCCAGTTCGGTACGGCCAGCCCGTGTTCGTTGAGAATCCGCTGGCTGGTCACCAGGTCGTCGGGGTAGTTGAGATGCCCTTCCCTCGTCCGCTCGCGGAGGTCGGCAGGGATCTCGGTGGTATAGATCCGCCGCAGATCCTCGCGGAAGGAGTCATCTTCTTCGCTCAACGCCAGCTTCAAGGTCAACCCCGTTCTGGTTGCACTGCAACCGTTGCT
The DNA here is from genome assembly GCA_963715215.1 of uncultured Actinomycetota bacterium. GTDB lineage: Bacteria > Actinomycetota > Actinomycetes > Mycobacteriales > Mycobacteriaceae > Mycobacterium. The sequence goes on along the minus strand of CAVQRJ010000011.1, from coordinate 18,417 downwards.
CCCACGAGGTACCCGTCGGGGGCCACGTCCATATGGCGGCAAGCAAAAATGGAAGGGAGCAGATATCCCCTTCCACCATCAATCTATATCGCACCAGGGGGCTTGCGGCAAGGCCCCGGTCATGCTTCACAATCGTCTCCTGACCTGCGGCCGTGGGCCCAGGCCTAAGGCAGAACTCGTAGCGTTTGGGGGCATGTGACAACTCGAGAGCACGAAGAAGAACTGCAGTCCGAGCGCCGCCATGTGGCGCGGTTGTACACGCGGCTCGACGCCGAACGTGCGCGTGTGAAGGACGGCTATACGGCGGCGTTGCGGGGCCCCACCGACGCCAAAGACGGCGGGACGCTCGTTCAGCGGGACTCCGAAGTGCGCGCGCTGGCCAAAGAGATGCGGCGGCTCGACGTTGCGGACAACGGGTTGTGTTTCGGTCGGTTGGACTCGCTGTCGGGAGAACGGTTCTACATCGGCCGGATCGGCATCTTCGACAAGGACGACGAATACAAGCCGCTGTTGATCGACTGGCGGGCACCCGCAGCGCGCTCGTTCTACACCGCCACCGGCGCCAACCCTGAGAACATGCGGCGGCGCCGCCAGTTCCACACACTCGGCCGACAGGTCGTCGATTTCACCGACGAGGTCCTCGGTCGGCCCGACGGTGCCGAGCGTGGCGGCGGAAGCGACGCGGCGCTGCTCGCGGCGGTGAACGCCCCACGCGGAGAGGGAATGCGCGACATCGTCGCGACCATCCAGGCCGAACAAGACGAGATCATCCGGCTCGATAATCCCGGTGTGCTGGTGATCGAGGGTGGGCCCGGCACCGGGAAGACCGTGGTTGCGCTGCACCGCGTCGCGTACCTGCTGTACACCCAGCGGAGGCGGATCGAGAACCACGGCGTGCTGCTGATCGGCCCCCACTCGGCCTTCCTGAACCACATCGGCCGCGTTCTGCCGTCGCTCGGCGAGACAGACGTGGTGTTCATGACCACCGGCGACCTCCTGCCCGGCCTGCACGTGACCGCGGAAGACACTCCTGAGGCCGCGCGGTTCAAGGGCTCGCTCGCGATCCTCGACGTCCTCGCCGCAGCGATCGCAGATCGGCAACGGCTGCCAGAGCAACCGATGTCGATCGAATTGGCCGACGTCACAGTGCGAATCGACGCCGAGACCGCGGAGTGGGCCATTCAGGAGGCGCGCGCGAGCGGCCGTCCGCACAACGAGGCCCGCGAGGTGTTCACAGACATCGTCGCCTACGTGCTCACCGAACGCGCGATAGCTCGTATCGGCCGTGGCTGGCTCACCCGTGAGGACCGCCAGGCATGGGAGGAGTTGCGGAGCGACCTTGTCGGCGAACTGGCCGAGAACCCCGCGTTCACGGCTGCGGTTGATGAGCTCTGGCCCATACTGACACCGAAATCGCTTCTGGCGTCGTTGTATTCGTCTTCCGAGCGGTTGCGTGTGGCGGGTGCCGACGCTGCGCTGCTCCGTGCCGACGGAGACGCGTGGACGGTGTCGGACGTGCCGCTGCTAGATGAGTTGGTCGATCTGCTGGGACCAGACAAACCCGCGGATGATTCCGCCGAGCGAGAGCGGAAGGTTGAAGCCGAGTATGCCGCCGGGGTATTGGACCTGATGGTCAGCCGGGAAGACCTGATGTCAGATGAGGACCATCTGCTGGCCACCGACCTGCTCTACGCCGAGGACCTGGCGGATCGCTTCGTCGTACACGACACTCGAGAACTCGCCGAACGCGCCGCCGCCGATCGGGACTGGACCTACCGCCACGTCGTGGTCGACGAGGCTCAAGAACTCTCCGAAATGGAGTGGCGGGTGCTGATGCGGCGCTGCCCCAGCCGATCGTTCACGGTTGTCGGCGATCTTGCGCAGCGCCGGTCGGTCGCAGGAGCGATGTCGTGGGACACGATGCTCGAGCCGTATGTGCCCGGCCGCTGGGTCTACCGGTCCCTGTCGGTGAACTACCGAACTCCCGCGGAGATCATGTCGGTTGCCGCGGCGCTGCTCGCCGAGTTCGCCCCGGGTGTGCAGCCGCCGGAGTCGGTCCGCTCGAACGGCGTGCAGCCGTGGTCACGCAGAGTCACTGCGGACGAATTGCGCTCTGCTATTGACGAATTCGTTCAAGATGAGGCGGCCCGCGAGGGCACCAGCGTGGTCATCGGTCCGGCCGGTGTGCCGGGTACGGTTCCGCCGTCGGAAACCAAGGGCCTGGAGTTCGACGCGGTGCTGGTGGTCGAGCCCGACCGCATCCTCGCCGAGGGCCCGCGTGGCGCAGCGGAGTTGTACGTCGCCCTCACCCGCGCGACCCAACGGCTTGGTGTTCTGCACTCGAGCTATCTGCCCGCGGCGCTGAGCGATTTGGATGCCCGGTCACGCTGAGGCTCGGGACGGCTTCAGCGTCGGCGCAGGAAGAGGACGAGCGCGTCGTCCCTCTCTTCGTGAGCCTCCGGTCGCGCGCCCTGGTAGGACGGGTGCCTGCGCATCGCGGCCATGAATTCCGGAGACCGCCGCCGAGCTGCGCGCCGTGAACGGTGCGGCTCGAGCGATACGACATTGGCGGCTGCGGCCGTCGTGACCATCTTGATCCCACCTCGCTAAACAACGGGTCGCTCTCGGTTTCAGCTAATGCTGCCCGGCCAAGCTGAGCCCGACCGTCAGTGCAACCCGTGATCTGCATAAGAAATGCCCTCACACGCCCGTCAATAAACCTGCAGAGCGCGGTGGGCGGATGTCTATTTCCAGGCGAATACCGGTTGCTCGAGATCGTTGACCGGGTCATCGCGCCCCTCCAGCCCCAGCCATCGCAGTTGTAACAGCACCGCACCCGTCGGCGCATGGATGAGGTCGTTTCCCAAGGGAATCTGTACGACCGGACGCGGACTCTCCGGGATCGTGATGAAGCGCGGCGAGTCCTGGCGTTGCAGCTCGTGCAGCCCAACCCGGTAGACCGCGACCACCTCGTCCGGTGCCGGGCGGGGATCAAGCCGCCCACCGCCCCAGATCACCACCGGGGTGATCACATATCCCGACCGCGTCGGGTAGTCGTCAAGCAGCCCGAGCACATCTGCATCGGACAATCGGACGCCGACTTCTTCGTCCAGTTCCCGCAACGCCGCGTCGGCGACCGTTTCGCCGGCATCGAGGCGGCCGCCGGGTAGCGCCCACTGCGCGGCATGGGACGACAAGCGAGTCGCCCTGCGGCATAGCAGGAAGGCTGCGCCGCCGGACACGCCCACCATGCGGCCGTCGAGGCCGGCCAATGCCATCTCGCGCCCGACGTTCCAGTCGTCCACATCCACCGGATCGACCCTGTCGTCGCCCACCTCGGAGTCGACGAGCACGACGGCGACGGCCGCGTGCCGCTTCGAAGCATCCGTGACGGCGCGGCGGTCGTGACTCGCGAGGTTCGATCGGATCCGTTCACGGAGCACGTCGTCGTAGGTGATCGTCACCGCTCGACCATATGGGGCATCGGGAGGCGTTACAGCCAACTACCGCCAGTCAGGTCGGATCAGAACCGTTACACCGCTGGGTCAGGGGCGTTGGCCGTCTTGAGGAGCGCGTCGATCATGGCCGGATCGAAGTCAGCGCCGCTGGCAGCGGCGAACATGCCGACCTTGCCGATGGGAATCGATTCGAGCATCCTCATGATCCCGACACCCTGCGGCATGATCGCCGCCGCATCGCCCACGTGGCCCGTCTTCGAGGCGACCGCCGCCAGCAGTATGGGACCGGCAACCGGGTGGGCCATCACCTCTGCGATCGACGAGGCGCGAGTCAGTGGTAACACCACGGGGTCGCCGCCGATCTCGACTTGCACCGACGCGCGGATGTCTCGGCTGGACGCTGCGATGTCGATCGCGTACCTGCCGCCTTCGACGACCCATGAATCGACACGAATATCCCAGTACGCGAGATCCTTTCGTCTGATCGTCAGCGTCACCTCGCTCGCTTCACCTGCATCGAGTGGCACCGAGGCGAAAGCCTTGAGCTCCCGCGGTGGCCGTGGCACTGTGCCGCCGGGCAGCGATGTGTACGCCTGCACGACCTCTCGTCCCGCGACGGTGCCGGTGTTCGTCACGACCACGCGCACCTCGATGTCGCCGTTCTGGTTGGTGGCGGCTGCGGCAGGGCCGTAATCGAACGTCGTGTACGACAGGCCGTGACCGAATGGAAAGGCGACATCGATACCTCGGGCGTCGTACCACCGGTACCCGACGAACAGCCCCTCGCCGTAGCGGACATGGCAGAACTCGCCGGGAAAGTCCAGATATGCCGGGGTGTCCGACAAACGCAGGGGAATCGTTTCGGTGAGTTTCGCCGACGGATTGACATCGCCGAACAGCACGTCGGCGATTGCGCCCCCGCCCGCTTGACCAAGCAGCCACGCCTCGAGGATCGCGGGCACCTTCACGGCGAACGGCAGCGCTACGACGCCTCCGTTGGACAACACCACCACCGTGTTCGGATTGGCGTCGACGATGGCGTCGATCAGGTCCAGTTGCTGTGATGGCAGATCGATGTCGTCGCGGTCGTAACCCTCTGACTCCGTGCTGGCGGGCAGTCCGAGGAACACGACGGCGACGTCCGCGGCGACCGCCGCCGCGACCGCCTCGTCGCTCAGGCGCGCCGACTGTTGTTGCGATGTTTCGTCAGCCTGGGCGAGGCCGGCGGTGTAACTCACTTTTCCTGTTGCCACAGAGCGGATTTCGTCGAGCGCGTTGTCGAGACGTGTCGGTGTGATCAAGGATGAGCCTGCGCCCTGGTAGCGCGGTTCGGCAGCGAAGACACCGACGACCGCGATGTTCGCATCCTTGGCCAGTGGCAGGACGCCGCCGTCGTTCTTCAGCAACACGATCGATCGGCCGGCCGCCTCGCGAGCGAGTGCGTGGTGCGCATCGACGTCGAGGCGGCCGGTGTCACGGCCTGCATTTGGCTGCGATCTGTAGACCAGGTCGAGGACACGGGCGGCCGCGACGTCGACGGCATTCTCCTCCAGTGACCCCTCTTCGACGGCGGCGATGACGTCGGCGTCGGATCCGATCGAGCCGGGCATCTCCAGGTCCAGACCGGCCGCAAGAGCGGCGACGCGGTCTTCGACAGCGCCCCAGTCCGAGACGACAAGGCCTTCGAATCCCCATTCACCGCGCAGCACCGTCGTCAGCAGCCACGGATCCTGCGAGGCGTAGACGCCGTTGATCCGGTTGTAGGAGCACATGACGGTCCACGGCTGGGCGTCTTCGACGACGCGCTGAAAGGCGCGCAGGTAGATCTCGCGGAGCGGCCTCGCGTCGACGTCGGAGCTGACACGCATGCGGTCGTGCTCCTGGTTGTTGGCCGCGAAGTGCTTCAGCGAGGCGCCGACACCCTGACTCTGCATTCCGTTCACCATGGCCGCGCCGAGAACGCCCGACACGACCGGATCTTCGGACAGATACTCGAAGTTGCGTCCACACAGCGGCGAGCGCTTGATGTTGATCCCCGGGCCGAGCAGAACGGCGACGTGCTCCGTCGACGCCTCCCTGCCGAGCGCCTCGCCGATACGTTCGACGAGCTCGACATCCCAGGACGAGCCGAGTCCTGCTGCCGGTGGGAAACACGTCGCAGGTGCGCTCTCGGCGATTCCGATATGGTCCCCCTGTGCGCGCTGCTTGCGGAGGCCGTGCGGTCCATCGGTCAACATGACGGACGGAATGCCCTGTCGTTCAATCGGTTTCGTGTACCAGAACTTCGCACCGCTGGTAAGTGCGGCCTTCTCGGCAAGGGTTAGGTCGGCAATCGTCGCCGGGACGTTCGGCATGGTCACGTCAACCATGGTGCACTCGACCGAGCCGGCACGATAGTGGCTCAGGTTGGTTTGTAACGCGCCAGCCACTCGTTCATCAGTTCCACCGCCTCGTCGAATGGGCGGTCCCAGAACCCCATGATGATGCCGTTGGCCTTCGTCCCGTCGCTGCCACGGAAGTCGGCGAAGAGCCTGCGTGCCAGCGATGGGCGATGCCCGGGGATCAAGCTGTAGCCGACCTGCAGTGCCGGTGGTTGGTGATCGCCGGCTCGGACAGCCTCTGCGAACGTCGTCCCGGGGGCCAGCACCGCCTGCTCGAATTGACCCGACGGCGAGACGAGCATGAACTTGTCGACGTCACGCCATTCACAACGGCGTGGCCGGAAGATTCGGTCGTTGACCTCGAAACCGCTGCTGGACAAATGCAGCCACCAGCTCCCGCGACCACTCCGCCATGCCATGACGGCAAGGCGTACCGCCAACCAACCGAACAGCCACGTGATCGCCACCAACACGATTCCGCCCAGAGCGGCACCCGCAGGCACGGAAGGCGGATAGGCGGCCAGCAGGTACAGGAACCAAACACCCGCCGCGGCGAAGGCGCCGAAGAACGCGGGCAGGAAGATCCGGCCAACCAGGCCGTCCACGTCGGTGTAGTGCAGACGTAACTCCGTCACGGCGACACCTCCGTTCGCAGCCTGGCGGCGGCCTGGATGTCTGCTACCCGTTCCGGGTCGAGTCCCCACGGCTTTTCGACGCCGACGCGGCTGTCCAGATCCCACAGCACGCACTCTTCACCGGGCATTGCGACGAGCGTCCATGCGATCACGGTTCTGCGCAGTTGCTCCTCCATGGGATCTGCGACCTCCGCGATGTGATCTGGCTCTCCACCAACCGGATTGTGGTGCATGAACTTCCCGTACGCCTCTGCACAGAAGATCTGATAGCGCATTGTGCAAAGGATCAGCCCGTGCCAGGCCTCATCCGCTGCGCGCGAAGGCATCCCGATCACCTGGCCATCCCGCAGCGCCGCCCCGCAGCAGCGTAGCCACTGCCGAAGCCCGGTCTCGATGAGCTCGCGAGGCTGCCATGGACACGTCTTGAAGACCGCAGGGGGAAGCTCGAGTTCCGCGACCGCGGTGAACGCGCGGCCGAGGTCGTGACGTCGCCGACGCGCGGTTCTGCTAGCCGCCACAACCGCACCCCCCGCAGCCTCCACATCCGACTTCCACCGACCCGATGGCAACCCACGCAACGCCTTTCTTCGCGCGCGACTGGGCTGCATCCGTATCCTTGCCCGCTGACCAAACATCGTCATACCGGCGCGTCGCCTTTCGCGACTCACTCGTGCGGCGAAGAGCCTGAATGTCTCGACGGCAATGCGCTTCCAGGTTCTCGCGATTCGCGCGGCGGGATCGCGCCCACCACAATGACATCGCCAGCACGGCAAGCGCTACACCTAACGCAATGATCGTGACCTGCATGATGACCATCCCTTTCGCGCCTCGGGTGGACTCATCATCTGAAGTGGCCGGCAAATCGAGAATGGGCACGGCTCGGATCGCATCGTTTCCTAGCGCAATTCACAGATTCACCGGTGGCCGGCTGTCGGGAATCTGTAAATCGTGCAAGAAAGCATGACGATCCGGGCGCGACCTGTTCCCTATGCTCGCCCAGCCTCGGATCATCAGCGCCACCACGGTACGAGGAGGTGCTTCACATGCAGTCGACTCTCACGGACAACGTCGCCGAGCACCATATGCCGGTCTCGTCGCGAGATCCGCTCAGCCACACGACCATCCACCGCCATCGCGTCGAGGCGCGAGACGTGGGCGCGGCCGGCTTCGTCGATGGCGGCACGCTACTGGAGTGGATTCACCGGGCGGCCCACGCCACCGCTACCCGATGGAGCGGCCGCTGCTGCGTTGCCGTATCACTGGGAAACTTTCACCTGAACCGGCCCATCGCCGTCGGTGACGTCATCGATTTACACGCCTGCCTTGCCTATACGGGACGGAGCAGCATGCACGTCCTCGTCACGGTCTTTTCGGCCAGCCCCGCCAGCGCGGCTGCGGGTCAAACCTCGCAGTGCCCAGTGGTTTTCGTGGCCGTCGACGATCTCGGCAAGCCGGTTGCGGTTCGCCCATGGACGCCGGAAAGCATGCTCGAACTCCAGCGTCACCGTCAGGCGCGGGTGAGGGCACGGACGCGTAGGCGGATCGAGGATGCGATCGCCGCTCAGAATTACACCGGAAACGGCAGCGCTTCTCACGCCGAGAAGCACATCCGCGTGTCGCGGGCCGACGTCAATAGGCACGGCATCGTGCCCGGCGGCCGTGTCATGCGGTGGATGGACGAGGTGGTGAACGCCTGCGCCGCAGATTGGTCTGGCGTACCAGGCCTCACGTCCTACATCGCTGCCATCCGCTTCTGCAGCCTGATCGGCATCGGCGACCGGATGGACGTGGTCGCACGACTCGTTCACACCGGACCTCGCAGCATTCACATCGGTGTCCGGGTCGTTGTGGCCGACGTGGTCCGGGGTAGCACTCATACCGCAGCGGAGGGGTTGATCGTCGTGGTATCGCTCGACGAGCACGGCAATGCCCGACCTGTCCGAAAGTGGACACCGGGCTCCGAAGAAGACGTGTTGCTCGATTGCCACGCGCAGCACCTGGTCGAGTTACGACAGTTCTTCGAACCTTACTCAACGGCAACGGAATTCGTCCGGTGAAGGAAGCCCACCCCGGCAGCTCAGCCGTCGGGAGATGCGGGAAAGGTCAGCGCTTCAACCAACGCTTCACGGTGTCGAGGTCGCTTGTCAGGGACATCAGGATGCCGTCTCGGTACAGCACGCCCCCGCTGATCGCGTGGCTTCCCTGCCAGATGATGTGAACGCGCTCGGGACGGCGCAGGTAGTAGTCGCTGCGGTCGGCGTCCCTGTGCTGCCAGCCGGCTTGCTCCGCGAGGTTGGACACCTCGTCGCGCTCGACGATCGTCGTCATCAGACGTACCTCCTGTATTGCACGAGCTACGTTATCGAATGCGCCTCTGTCGGACACAACGCTGCAGGTCAGACCTGGGGCGGGAGTGTTTCACCGCGCCCTCCCTCTAACCGTGGCGCTCGGGTTACCTCACGGCCCGCTGCCCACGGTAAATGGGAAGCCGACGGTGCACAGATTCGATCGCCCGCCTCAGCCCGGGAACGAACTCGGCCGGCTGCAGGGTGCACCCGGCATGGCCTGCGTCAACCGTCACCATCTCGGCGTCCGGAATGCGATCCGCCAGCCGCTTCTGCCGCTGGACACCGAACGCGCGGTCCTTCATCGTCACGACCACGGCCGTGGGTACATCGATATCGCCCACCCAAGTCGTTGAGTCGAACCGGACCACCTCGGCGATCGCGCGCGTGATGCCGCCCGGCGAGGTGGTGCAGAGCTGGCCGAGGATCCATCGATGATCGGGGAGGAGTCCACCCGTCACGACCGCGGCGGGTTCCCCGCGGCGCGGTGCAGTGCTGAGGTTCTCGACGAGTGCGGCGAAGACCCCGGTCGCGAGCCGTTCATACCAGGCGCTGCTGACAGCCGCGGCCGCCGCACAGAGCACCAGTCCGTCGACCCGTTCGCGGTGACGCTTCCAAACCAACTGCGCGACAAGCGATCCCATCGAATAGCCGACCGGCACACAGCTGGGAATGTCCAGGGTGTCGGCCAGCGCGGCGACGTCGTCGGCACAGTCCTCCAACAACATGCGCGGCGGCGAGATGCCCTGGCCGTGGCAACGCTGGTCGAAGATCACGACCCGGCCGAACTCGCGCACCACGTGAAGCGCGGGGTACCACGTCATCAGCCCGGTGCAGGCCAGTGAGTGCAGCAACACGTAAGTGGGCCCGTCGGAGGGTCCCGTGTCGAGCACGTAAGTGCTGCCCCGACCGGGCAGGTCGACAACCATTCCGTCCGGTAACTGGCCGACAGGAGCCAACGCGGGCACCTTCGGTAACCGCGGCATCGGAATGCCTCGCAGACGCCATGGGCTGTCGATTCCGCTATTACAACACGCCGCATCAAAGGGCTTAGATCGATGCAGACGCAATTACGGATTGATCTAGCCCGTCAGCCGACGGCGGTAGCCGACGGAAGGCCAATGCGGATCGCCGTGTGATGCGTCGATGTCGGCGCGTTACTGTGCTTCGGTCGGCCTCAGCGAACAAGCCGATGGAAAAGTTAGGCATTGATGACCGCAGCTACAGAAACCTCGGCGCTTGAACCCCGGGTCGGCCACTTCTATCAGATGGACGGCACGTATCTGGTTGGCCGCGAGAAGTTGCGCGAGTACGCGCGCGCCGTGCAGGACGACCATCCCGCGCACTGGGACGTAGCCGCCGCCGCAGAGCTCGGTTACCCGGACCTGGTAGCGCCGCTGACCTTCACATCGACCCCGGGCATGACCTGTAATCGCCGCATGTTCGAACAGGTCGTCGTCGGTTACGACACCTACATGCAGACCGAAGAGGTCTTCGAGCAGCACCGCCCGATCGTGGCGGGCGACGAACTGCACATCGACGTCGAACTGACGTCGATCCGCAGGATCGCAGGCAGAGACCTGATCACCGTGACCAACACGTTCACCGACACGGCCGGCGAGCGGGTACACACCCTGCACACGACGGTCGTCGGCCTCACCGCCGAGGACGTCGATCCGGCGATCAAGACGGCAGTGCAGAACATGATGATGCACGACGTGGACATCTTCGGAGTCGGTGAAGCCGAGTACCACAAGACGGTGCGCCCGGCGGGCGAGGTTCGAATCGCCGAGGGAGGCATCACCCGCACACCGGGTACGCCGTCCTTCGATGACGTGAAGGTCGGCGATGAGCTGGCTGTGCAGCACGCCCGATTGTCCCGCGGCGACCTGGTGAACTATTCCGGCGTGGCCGGCGACGCCAACCCGATTCACTGGGACGAGAACATCGCGAAACTGGCCGGACTGCCCGATGTGATCGCCCACGGAATGCTCACCATGGGGTTGGGTGCCGGCTTCGCCTCTGCATGGTCGGGCGACCCCGGTGCGGTCACCCGCTATGCGGTGAGGCTGTCCGCGCCCGCGATCGTGTCGGCCGCCGAGGGCTGCGATATCGAGTTCAGCGGGCGAATCAAGTCGCTGGACCCGGCGACCCGCAGCGGTGTCGTCATCATCGCCGCGAAGTCCGATGGCCGGAAGATCTTCGGCTTGGCGACGGTGAACGTCCGCTTCCGCTGACGCATATGCGGCCAGTACCGATTCATGATGCGCTTGCCTCGATGATCGCGCGGAGGTCGTCGGCGATCTTGTCGATGAGAAGTCGACCGGGGCCTTCGTAGAGGTTTTGCGAACCGGGGCCGAATCGCTGCCACGTGCCGCGCTCTGAGGGGTAGCGATCGCCGCCGAACAGCACGATGACCTCTTCAGCAGGCTTACCGCCCAACTCGGCTTGTCGGGAGTGCCAGATTAGTCCCTGCAACGGTGGATCTTGGCCTTGGGCGAGCGCTTCGATAGCTAGCCGCCGGCTGCAGGGATAGTGTTCGGCGGAACTCGAGACGATTTGACTGCGCGCGAGGCCGAGTTCGTCCAGTTGGGGATCGCGGAGGTCACCCAGTGTCGCGCTGGCCGGTGCCTGGATATGCGCCAGCAGTTTTTCGTGCAGGTGTTCTTCGTAGACGAACCCGCTTCCTTCTTGGTGCACGTCGTGGAAGACGGTTTCGAGTAAGACGGTGGTGGGGGTTTCACCGAGATACATGCTCGGCAACCGCTTCCCGGTTAAGGGGTCGTCAATCGGCGCGAAGCGGCTGTCGCCCTTGAGGCCGGGGTTGAACTCGTCGTATCCCCAGGTGCCGTCGTACACGCGGAACAAAAACCGACCCGGCTGGATGGTCACTGTTTCCAGCAGGGGCAGTGTCGCGACGACAGGGCAAGCGCCGGGGTTGGGGCAGACGATGTCTTGAGGGTTGACGGTGCCGGTCATCGGCGGGCGGCGCGGCCTGGCGTTACGCGACCGGGCCGGCCGCGAAGCGTTGAGCCGCGCGCAGTGCGCGTGCCGGATTGGTGCGGGCCACCTGCTCAGGGACGTCGCCGGAAAGAAAACTTGTGGGTTTGGTCAGCCACGTCCATAGTGACCACTCGCGCACGCCGCCGTCGTCCAGCGCGGTCATCATCGGCTGTAGTTCAGGGCGCAGGTTGCCGTGGTCGTCAAATTGGAAGCCGGGTATCAACGCTCTTCCGTTGTAGGTCACGGTGAACAGCTCGTGAGCGTCACGGCGCCGCGCCACCCATGTTCGGGTGTTGGATTCGCTTTTGTGGAGTTGATCTGCGAGCGACTCATAAGTGTGGAACGGCGTCGCGAGCAGCGCATTGCGGTGGGTTGCCAGTTGATGGACTTGATTGAGGCTGGCGGTCGGCGTGAGGCTCACGTTTCGACCCATCAACGCTCGCAGCAGGTCACCTCGCGTGGCATCGACATGCTGGGCCTGCAGGGTGCGGATCATGTTGAGCAGCTCGAGTATTTCCGTCAATTCGGCGCGGTTGACGACATGGCCCAACCCACTGCCAATTTGCCCGCTGAGCAAGGTCTCAACAAGGTTCTGACCGCTGGGGTCAGCGCGCAGAACGCGAAGCGAGTTGAGCAGATCGAGCGCCTCGGTGAGCTCGGCGCGGGTTACTCCCTGAATCTTCAGACCATCGTCGGCCTCGGCGATGCCGTAATCAGAGGACATGTAGCAAGTGTAGCAAGACTTTCTACTTATGTCGCGTGCTACATGGTCATCGGATACCCGCCCTGATGCACGCTCCGCGTCCAGCTTGCCGATCGCGTGAAGTGAGGTTCAGCCTTGCTGATCCTGGACGGCTTGTTTGGCGTCCTGGTCCGTCAGGTTCTGCGCGGCGTCCTTGTCAAGCGGGCGCAGACGAAGGGCCGCGGCCGTAGCCTGAGCACGTGATTCCGACGCCGCGGGACCGATTTAGTGAGCACGGCGACGTCGACGCCTCGATCCGGCCACGCTCAGAGGCGGCGAACCGTGGTGTCGGGCAGGAGGGCGTCCGTTGGCGCGAGCGCAGCAGCCTCGTGCGCGCAGTGCGCCTCTGGCGCACGCGGAACCCACGCACGTTCCGCGAGAAGGTGCGGTACAAGATGCTGCGCGACCGCCGCGCGCTCGTCGTGACCTTCGCCGACAAGGCGGCGGTACGCGACTACGTCGCCACAGTGGTCGGGGAACGTTATCTTCCGCGCGCGTATGCGATCGTCGACGACCCCGCGGCGCTGCGCGACGTGAGCCTGCCCGACGCCTACGTGGTCAAGCCGACGCACGGCAGCGGAGCGGCCATCGTGGTCTCCGACCGCGCTCCACGCGAGGCGCGCCTGCCGTCGGAGCAGAACAGCTGGGTGTACCGGCACGTTCGGCCCGAGTCCGCGCCTCGGGAGGACGTCGTCCGGATCGCGCGGGGCTGGGTGGCCCAGCTCTACGGCCAGGGACCGAATCGGGAGTGGGTGTACGGGCGAATGCCGCGGCGGGTCATCGTCGAGGAGATGCTCGCCGGCGCAGACGGCGCGATCCCCGACGACTACAAGTTCTTCGTCATCCACGGCGAATGCGCCTTCGTGCAGGTCGACACTGGTCGGTTCGGGCGGCAGACTCAGGACTTCTTCCGGCCCGATTGGCAGCACCTGCCGATGAGCGGCGGACCGCCGTGGGCGGATCCCGAGCCCGCGAAGCCCGCTCGCCTAAGCGAGATGATTGGCGTAGCCGAACGGCTCGGCGCCGATACCGACTTTGTTCGTGTCGATCTGTACGACGTCGACGGGCGCGTCGTCTTCGGCGAGCTGACCAGCTTTCCCGCGGGAGGCGACAGCCCGTTCGATCCCGAGTCCTTCAACGAGGAGTTCGGTCGCCTGTGGACTGTTCCTCGGCGCTACGCGTGAAACGCAGCCGCGCCGGGTCAGATGGTGGAGTGTGGGCAGACTGTTCGCTCCGCGACCGCCGCTGGCGCCGAGTCGGCGGTGGTGGGTGATCTCCAACCGGCAGTGGAAGCAGGTTTCCTCACTGTCGACGGGGATCGGATCTGAGTCGGTCACCGTCTGGTGGCTGCGGCCATCTACCAGTCGAGCACCATTGCCGACCGGCTCGCGATGCAACCGCGCCGTCAAATGCGTTCGGCGCCAACGACGATCGACGGGTGTGGCACGCTAAAGCGGCTGCTGCAATTCATCTTGCGCGCGGTGAGACGTCAGCCAGGTACGCAACGCCCCTGGGTCCCCCGACCATCAGCCGTACAGATGAAAGATTGGACGCGTGGTAAACCGTCGGATACGAGCCGGGCATCGTCGCCGCGACCGACGACGTGAACCAGCACATGTCCCGATCCCGTCGCCGCCATGTCCCTCAGCACCACGGTCGAGGTGACCACGACGGGTTTGTCAACGCCGCATTGCGGGTACGGAAGTTGAAGTTCCTCCAGCGATCGCGGGGACTTGCCGCCTAGATGCAACCGCTGCGACGCAAATATTGTGGCGCCTGCGTCAGTCGCAAGCCCCGCCAGGTCGCCCCGACCGATAGGGGATTCATTGTTGCGTGTGGCCTCCGTGCCGGCTTCCCACATCTACGTGCGGCACCTCTGCATCCTCGGGGCGCACCGCGCAGTGTACGAAAGCGTCCTGCGGTGACCGTGCCGCTACGGCTCGCCCTGATCGCGTCCAACCGGTTTCCCATCCGGCAACCGTTCGCCGGGGGACTGGAGGCCCACGTCTGGCACCTGGCCCGCTCGCTGGCCGATCTCGGTCATCAGGTGGCGTTGTTTGCGGCGCCGGGTTCGGACCCCGACCTGGGATGCGCCGGGCTGGCCGTGCGGGAATTGACGCTTTCCGATGCGGCGCAAGCAGATCCTTCGATGTCGCCGCTGTCGTTTATGGCCGATCACCACGCCTACCTGGCATTGATGATGCAGTTAGCCGAACCCGGCGGCGCACCGTTCGACGTCATCCACAATCACAGCCTGCACCACCTTCCCGTCGCGATGGCCCCGCTAGTCCGCACCCCGATGCTGACCACCGTCCACACCCCGCCGACGCCGTGGCTGGAGTCCGCGCTACAGATGACCGGCGGGGCGGGGACGCGGCTCGCGGCGGTCAGCCGGCACACCGCACGCGCATGGCGCCCCGTGGCCGGCGAGATCGCCGTGGTGCCCAACGGCGTGGACAGCCGGCGCTGGCCGCTGGGACCCGGCGGCGACGGTTTGGTGTGGTTCGGCCGTTTCACCCCGGAGAAGGCGCCTCACCTCGCGATCGAGGCCGCACTTCGGGCGAATCGTCCCCTGGTGTTGGCCGGTCCGCTCTCAGACCCGGTGTACTTTGCCGACCGCATTGCTCCGCGGCTAGGCGACGAAGTCCGCTACGCCGGGCACCTGGATCAACACGCGCTGGCCCGGCTGGTCGGCGGATCAGCGGCCGCGCTGGTCACGCCAACCTGGGACGAACCCTACGGTCTGGTGATCGCCGAGGCGATGTCCTGCGGCACCCCGGTGGTGGCGTTCGCCTGCGGCGGCATTCCGGAAATCGTGGCACCACAAGGGGGCCGACTGGTGCCGCCCGGCGATGTCAATGCGATGGCCGCGGCGGTCCCAGCCGCGGTGGCGCTTCCACGGGTAGGCGTGCACCGACACGCGATCGCCCACTGCTCGGCGTCAGCGATGGTGACCGGATACCTGACCATCTACCACGACATGATCGAACACGGCAGCGACGGAGCCCATGATCGGCTATTACATTCACCACCACGGCCTCGGCCACCTCAGTCGGGCTACCAGCATCTGCGCGCAGCTGCACCTCCCGGTTACCGCGCTGACGTCACTGAACGTGCCCGATCCGCACCCATTCGCCGCAGTCCTCAAGCTACCGCGTGACGACGAAGGCACCCTCGTCGCAGAGCCGACGGCATATGGTGCCTTTCACTGGGCTCCGCATCATGACGCCGGATTGATGGACCGGATGCGGCTGATCGCGCAGTGGGTCGCCGAGACCCGGCCCGCCGCGGTGGTGATCGACGTGTCGGTCGAAGTCGCCACCTACGTCCGGCTGCTCGGGGTGCCGGTGATCGTCGTCGCGGGGCCGGGCGAGCGCACCGACGCACCGCACCTGCTCGTCTACCGGTTGGCCGATCACATCGTGGCGGCGTGGCCACGCGAACTGTACGAGCCGTCCTGGCTGCGGTCCTACGCCGACAAGACTAGCTACGTCGGTGGCATCAGCCGGTTCGACGGCCGGGAACCCGAGCAGCGCGAAAACGGTTCTAAGCCAACTGTCCTCGTGCTCGTCGGGGCGGGCGGCTCCGATGTCACCGCGGCCACGGTCAAAGCATGCGCGGAAGCACATCCCGCTTTCGAATGGACGGCGCTCGGTGTTCCCGGGTACCCCTGGACGCCCGATCCGTGGCCCGCGATCTGCACCGCCGACGTCATGGTCACCCATGCCGGACAGAACTGCATCGCCGATCTGGCCGCCGCGGAGCGGCCCGCGGTCGTCATCCCTCAGCCGCGCCCGTTCGATGAGCAGCGCGCGATGGCCAGTGTGCTGCAACGCCATCGCCTTGCCGTGACGGCTCGCAGCTGGCCGGATCTACGGGCGTGGCCAGCGCTGCTGACACACGCCCGCGCCAGTGACCCACACCGATGGCGACGCTGGGCCACCCGCGGAGCGGCGGCCCGCGCTGCTGACGCCATCGAGACTGCAGCCCGCCGGTGCGCCCCGGGCGGTGAGATGTGAGGACCGCGGTGATTACCACGGTGCATGGCCGCGCTAGGCACCTGCGCGGTCAACTCGACGGCCTCGCGCTCAGCGCCCACCCCGCCGATCTGCACGTGGTGGTGGCCATCGACGACCCCAGCGCAGCCGACACCGTCGCGCGCAGCGGCGCCCCCGCGCACATCGTCAGCTATGCGGGAGGATCTGCGGCCTTGCCGGTCGCCGCCGCGCGCAACGCCGGTGCTGCTGCCGCACTGGAATACGGCGCCGATCTCCTCGTCTTTCTCGACGCCGACTGCATCCCGGGCCGGCACCTTGTGGGGCGCTACCGCGAGGCGGCGTCACAGCCCCCACACCGCGACGCGCTGCTGTGCGGGCCCGTCACATACCTACCGCCGCCGGGTCCGGGTGGCTACCCGGTGGGCGATGTGGATC
Source organism: uncultured Actinomycetota bacterium (assembly GCA_963715215.1). Classification (GTDB taxonomy): domain Bacteria; phylum Actinomycetota; class Actinomycetes; order Mycobacteriales; family Mycobacteriaceae; genus Mycobacterium. The sequence goes on along the minus strand of CAVQRJ010000011.1, from coordinate 1,420 downwards.
TGCTGGCCGATCCGCATCCGGCCCGCCCCGCGCCGCGCGACGATGAGATCCTCGTCACCACGGCCTACGAATTATTCTGGTCGCTGTCGTTTGCGTTGACGACGTACACATGGCGGCGCATCGGCGGGTTCTGCACCCTCTACCGCGGATACGGCGGGGAGGACACCGATTTCGCGCAGACAGCCGCCGCTTCGGGAGTCACAATGCGCTGGGTGGGCGGCGCTCACGCGTTTCATCAGTTCCACCCCGTGTCGGATCCACCCACCGAACATCTGGAGGACATCGTGCGCAACGCTGCGGTCTTTCACCGACGGTGGGGGTGGTGGCCCATGACCGGTTGGCTCCAAGCGTTCGAGGAACACGGGCTGATCACCCGAGGCGATAGCGGCCGGCCGCAGCTGCTCTAGCATCCCGCTGCGATACGTCGACGTAGCTCAACGCGACTGATCCGCCGGTATTAGTGTCCACCCTGTCCGAATAGCCCGATTTCTCATTTCGCGATAAACGCGTTATTACGTGTCGGATCACCACCGAAGGATGTCCCAAGTTCCGTAGAACCTTCGGTGGCTGGCGGGTTCCGGAACGACCTCCCATCCAAGAGAAGCAGCCGGCGGAGCGCACTGACGACGCGAGCAGCTGCATGTGCCGAATGCATCCCGGGTGAGGTGTTACATGGTGAACCGCCGCAGGTGTTTGCCGGGACATCGGGCCGGGCACCCGGGCCGGGTGAGGATCTCCGACATCGCCGCCATGCCGGTTCAGGCCGGCGCCGCCATGCGCCACCGTCGACTCTTCCACCCGAACGGGGTGCTGGCGAACGGCACCATCGAGCGGATCGCCGCCACCGGTGAAGGGCTGCCCATGGTGCCGGGGGAGGTGGTGGCCCGGGTCTCCAAGGGAGTCGGCCTGCCGGGCGCGCTGCCGGACATCGCCGGTGTGGCCTGGCGGATGTCGCCCCTTCCACCGTCGATACCCTGGGACTTGCTGCTGGCGTCGACCACCGGCGGGGCGCTGGGCCGTATCCTGCTGCGGCCGGTGACGTCTTGGTCGGGAGCGACATTCTCCACCCTGATGCCGCTGGGATTTCGGGGCGGGGTGTGGTGGTTACGCGCCCGGTTGACCACCCTCATCGAAGTGCCAGGCCTTTCGCTGGACACCATCGCCGACCAAATCGGGCGCAGCGGAATCGATTTCGACATCGAGCAGGCCGCAGGCACCGGCGACTTCCGGCCGTTGGCGCGGCTGTCGCTGCGTGAGGTCGTCCCGCCCGGCCGGGACCTGGCGTTCGACCCGACGCTGCACAGCCCGCCAGGTGTGAAGTTGCTGCCGGGCTGGTTGACCGATTATCGGCGGGCGGCCTACCGGCGTAGCCGGCAAGGTCGCGGCGCCGAGTGACGCTCAGTCCGGTGGCTCAGCAGCG
>CAVQRJ010000010.1:0-222666 GCA_963715215.1 uncultured Actinomycetota bacterium | reverse complement strand
AAACAAGTTCGCGCTGCGCATCGTGCAGAACGCCGACATCGTGCTCGACGAGTGCCGAGTTCCTGAGGCCAACCGACTGCAGAACGCGGACTCGTTCAGGGACACGGCTGAGATTCTGCGCCGAACCCGCAGCGGTGTGGCATGGCAGTCGGTGGGAGTCCAGTTCGCCGCCTACGAGATTGCGCTGCAGTACGCCAAGGAGCGCGTGCAGTTCGGTCGCCCGATCGGCAAGTTCCAGCTCGTTCAGGACCTGCTGGTGAAGATGCTCGGCAACGCCACGGCATCCGCTGGGATGATGGCGCGCCTGGCTCAGTTGCAGGACGAAGGGGTGTACCGCGACGAGCAGTCCGCGCTGGCCAAGGCCTACTGCACGGTGCGGATGCGCGAGACCGTTCACTGGGCACGGGAGCTGTTGGGCGGCAACGGCATTGTGCTGGACTACAACGTCGGCCGGTTTGTCGCCGACTCCGAGGCTCTCTACTCCTATGAGGGCACCCGGGAGATGCAGACGCTGATCGTCGGCAAGTCAGTCACCGGCCTGAGCGCGTTCGTGTGAGGTGATGACAGTGACAACCCAGCCAACCCACACAACCCAATCCGTGTTCGCCGACCTGAAAGTCGTTGAGATAGCGAGCTTCATCGCCGGTCCGGCCGCGGCAACGATCTTGTCCGACTTCGGCGCTGACGTCATCAAGGTCGAGCCACCCGGAATGGGCGACCCGCAGCGGCTGCTGAGCTCGGTGCCGCCGAGCCCCTCCGCGTCCGGAAACTACAGCTGGCACTTGGCCAATCGCAACAAACGCGGCATGGCCGTCGACCTGAAGTCGGCGGGCGGGACGGAGATCCTCAAGCGGCTCGTCGAATGGGCCGATGTGTTGATCACCAACTTTCCACACGGCACCCGTGAGGCCCTGCACTTGGGCTACGAGGAGGTGTCGGGCTGGAATCCGCGGATCATCTACGCCGACATCACCGGGTTCGGGGATGCCGGACCGGACGCCAGGCTGCCTGGGTTCGATCTGACCGCCTTCTGGTCGCGCAGCGGGCTGCTCGCATCGACCCGCGATGCCGGGTCCCCGCCGACGTCACCGCCATGGGGCAGCGGCGACTACACCTCCGCCACGGCGATCTACGCGGCGATCGCGACCGCGCTTTATCACCGCGAACGGACAGGGCGGGGTGCCAACGTCGGCACGTCGCTGCTGGCGACGGGGGTCTGGGCGACGGGAACCTTGGTGTCGGCAGCTTTGGCCGGCGGCAAGCCATACGAACTGCACGACCGCACGGCGCCGGTGAACGCGCTGAGCAATCCGTACCAAACCGAGGACGGCCGCTGGTTCATGCTGGCCGCCAAGCGGTCAGTCTGGCCGGCACTGGCCACCGCGATCGGGCGGTCGGACCTGCTGGCCGATCCGCGCTTCAGCGACGCGAACGCCATCGGGCAGCACGCCGCAGAGTTGGCCGAACTGCTCGACGCGGAATTCAGGGCGCACCCGTTCGCGCACTGGAAAGAGGTTCTCGATCAAGCCCGCATCACCTACGGAGTCATCCAGACCCCCGAGGAGGCGGCCGACGACCCGCAACTGCGCGCCAACGACATCGTCGTGCCGATCGAGGGCGCCAAGGACGTGGACTACACGGTCAACAACCCGATCACACTTCGCGGGCTGGCCCGGGTTCCTGCTCGACGCGCGCCCGAGCACGGCGAGCACAACACCGAAGTTCTCGCACAACTGGGGTTCAGTGTGGATGACATCAGCCAACTGCAAGCCCAGGGAGCGATTCCCGTTGCGCCAGAACAGGAGCCGGCGTGAAACGGGCGTTCCGTACCACGTCGCCCTGACTGTGTTGCTGACCGGCGAGCCGATCGCCGAGAAAAGTGCATCCGTCTGGCGCGGGCGCTAACCAACCAACCCAAGTGGAGGAGCAACGATCATGAGTTCACCAAAGCCGCTGCAACGCATCGCAATTGTCGGTACCGGCACAATCGGCGCGAGTTGGGCAACGCACTACCTCGCTCAAGGCTTCGATGTCACCGCCACCGACCCGGCGCCAGGAGCCGAGGCCGCGTTGCGGTCCTACGTCGAGGGTGCATGGGACGCGGTGACGACGCTGGGACTCGCGCCCGGCGCCTCACCGGATCGCCTGAAGTTCACCTCCGATCTGCCGGCGGCCCTCGCGGATGCCGACTTCGTTCAGGAAAACGCGCCGGAGCGCCCGGAATTGAAAGTCAAGCTGCTTGCCCAGATCGACGAGGCCACACCGTCCCACGCCATCATCGCCTCGAGCTCATCGGGCATCACGATGACCGTCATGCAGGCCCAGTGCCGGCATCCGGAGCGAACCGTCATCGGTCACCCCTTCAATCCCCCGCACATCATCCCGCTTGTGGAGGTCGTCGGCGGCACGAAAACCGACCCGGAGACGGTCTATGACGCGATGGCCTTCTATGCCTCGATCGGAAAGAAACCGATTCACCTCAAAAAGGAGCTACCCGGCCACGTCGCCAACCGGCTGCAGTCGGCGCTGTACCGGGAAGTTGTGTACCTGATCCGGCAGGGAGTGCTTGACGTGACCGACGCTGACGATGCGGTGTCATGGGGTCCCGGGTTGCGCTGGGGCGTCATGGGACCCAACCTGCTGTGGCATCTCGGTGGCGGCCAGGGCGGCATTCAGCACTTCATGGACACCCTGATGCCGCGCATGGCCGCTGGGTGGCCGGGGCTGGGCAGCCCAGAGTTCACCCCTGAGCTTGAAGAACAGATCGTCAAAGGTGTCCTCGAAGAGGCCGACGGTCAGTCGGTCGACGAGCTCGCCGCCGAGCGCGACGAGATGCTGTTCGGCCTGATCGCGGTGCGCGCCAAGCAAAACCATTCACGCAAGGACGGATCATGACTGACTCAACCGCAAAACTGTTCGTGCTCGAGGCCAGCGGCGGAAGGCTGTTCTCCATCAATCCCGACGGCTCCGACAAGGCGTTCATCGTCGCCGGGTGCGCCGTCCCCGATGGTGTCGCAGTCGACGTGCCGGCCGGCCATATCTACTGGACCAACATGGGGATTCCGTCGGCAAACGACGGCTCGATCGAACGTGTGGACCTCGACGGAAACAACCGCACGACGGTGGTGCCCAGCGGCGGCACATACACCCCCAAGCAGCTTCATCTCGACGCCGTCGACCAGAAGCTGTACTGGGGTGACCGGGAAGGCATGCGGGTGATGCGCTGCGACCTCGACGGCTCCAATGTTGAAACCCTCGTTCAGACCGGGCAGGGCAACGACGATCGCCGCGATGAGACGAGGTGGTGCGTCGGCGTCGCGGTCGACCATGTACACGGGCATCTCTATTGGACGCAGAAGGGTCCAAGCGATGCCGGCCTCGGCAGGATTCTGCGAGCTCAACTCGAGTGTCCCGCAGCCGAAACCGCGTCCAACCGCAGCGACATCGAGGTGATCTTCAAAGACTTACCCGAGCCGATCGACCTCGAGATCGAGCACGGTACGCGGATGCTGTACTGGACCGATCGCGGCGACGCACCACACGGCAACACCGTGAACCGGGCTCCGTTGGACGCGATATACCGCAGCGAACCCGAAATTGTGGCGACCCACCTGATGGAGGGAATCGGCATCGCGCTCGATCCGGCCCACGACCGCATGTTCGTCACCGACCTGGGCGGCAACATCTACATCGCCGCACTCGACGGATTCGGCCACCGACCCATCCGCGCCCTGCAAGGCAACCTCACCGGTATCGCCTACGCGGAACTACCGTTAGGAGCATGATATGAGCTTCAACCTTCCCACCGACCTTGTAACTCGACCGGTGGCCGTGATCGGCGCCGGCACGCTCGGCCGGCGCATCGCGCTGATGTTCGCCGCCCATGGTGCCGAGGTACAGATCTATGACCCCGCTGAGCAGCAACGCCGCGCTGCTGTCGCTTACGTGTCGGACACCCTTCCCGCGCTGGCCGACCAGCTCAGCGGTGCAGTGGCGGGCCACATTTCGGCCACCGCTGACGTCGGCGACGCGGTACGCAACGCATGGCTTGTCATTGAGGCGGTCCCCGAGCGGCTCGAGCTGAAACGGCAGGTGTTCGGACAACTCGATGAGCTGGCGGCCTCCGATGCCATCCTGGCCAGCAACTCGTCGTCATATGCCAGCCGGATGTTCTTGGACAAGGTGCATCGCCCCGAACGCGTGCTGAACATCCACTTCTACATGCCGCCGAAACAGAACGCTGTCGATGTCATGTCGTGCGGCAAGACCGACCACGACGTCATCGACTTCGTAATGGCGACGTTGCCGCGGTTCGGCCTCTACCCGTTCGAAGCGCACAAAGAGAGCACCGGTTTCATATTCAACCGGATATGGGCGGCCGTGAAGCGGGAGTCCTTAGAGGTCGTGGCCGAAGGCGTGTCGACACCGCAGGACGTCGACCGCATGTTTGAAGTCAACACCGGCTCCCCCGCCGGCCCGTTTCGCCTGATGGATCAGGTCGGCCTGGACGTCGTCTTGGACATCGAAGAACACTATTGCGCCGAGCATCCGGAGTACCCCGAAGGGCCTCGCCGGGTGTTGCGCAGTTATGTTCAGCAGGGCCGATTGGGATTCAAATCCGGCGCGGGCTTTTACGACGACTACCCCCGCCCGACACAACCATAGGTGCGGCTGCCGCGAATTTCTCATGCTGGCGCGAATTCAGCATGATCGAGGTGACTATCGTAAGCGGCGGCGAGCTGTGGCAGATCAAAGGCCAACCGCAAGATCCGACACCGCGACGGATGACCGTTGCGCTGCAACGTGAGTGGGCATCGGTGCAACCGTTTGGCGCGCAAGACCAGAAAACCGACTTCACGCCTGACCGCGTCACCATCGAAAAACTTGATGGACGCGTAGTGATTGAAAGAGCCAATACCCGAGAATCATTCACTGGGTGCGTGTTGGCGACGCCGTGGGATCCGTTGCAGCGCGCGTACTTTAACGGCTACGCACTGCGGACCTATCTGACCACCCCTTCTGATGACACTATCTGGGCTCACCGTCATCGAAATCGATCCTCGAGGACAACGGCGAACGCTGGCTGGGTCTGCAGGCGCGCTTCCCAGACACGTTCGCGAGTCACAGCCAACTGCAGGAGTTCTATTTCGGCAGCGACTTCCTGCTGCGCCGCCACGACTACCGGGTCGACGTCGCCGGCGGGTTTGCGGCGATCCAATACGTCTACGACACGGTGGAGGCCGACGGGATCACGCTGCCGTCAAAGCGCCGGGCGTGCCGCTGCGACGATGGAACGTAGGCGCCATGCGAAACGCCTAGAAGGCAACATAATTCATGAACGCGCTCGCAGCATCAAACGCCTGCGATCTCCAGCGTCATCGCTGGTGCGCTTGGCTGAGCCGCCGTTGGTGACACACCCATGAAGGCTATGTGGGCTCACCTTCGGCGGTGGAGCCATCGTCTTTGGCCAAGTGGTGCAGGATTCGTTCGTTGAGGGCGGCGAACATGTCGAGCTCAGCCGGGGTGAGCAAGTCGATGAAGTTCCGGCGGACGTCCGCCACGTGCTCGGGCGCTGCCTTCTCGATGGCGGCGCGGCCTGCCGGTAGCAGGCAGACCATGGTGCTGCGGGCGTCATCGGGATTGGGCTCGCGGCTGATCATCCCGTCCTTCTGCATGCGCCGCACCTGGTGGGAGACGCGACTCTTCTCCCAGTCCAGTGTGTTGCACAGGTCGTGGGCAGGCATGCGGTCCCCGTCGTGACCCGAGAGCACCGCCAGGACCTCGTAGTCGGCCCCGGACAGGCCCGATTCCTGCAGGCCCCGGTTCAGGTGCACGCCCAGCTGATGATGCGCGTGCATGAAGGCCCGCCAGGCGCGGTCTTCACGAGGGCTCAGCCAGTTCGGTTCCATCAGCCTCCACGCTACCCGATTAGTTGACACGTCACCAATCCAAAGCCTAAGGTTGAGGAGTCAACCTTTTCGATCGTAAGTCAAGACAGGACACCTCATGAGCAGTATCAGCATCATCGGCACCGGGAACATGGCCCGCGCCATCGGCGAGCTGGCGGTAGCGGGCGGCAACACTGTCGAGGTCATCGGCCGCGATCGGGCCAAGGCCGCTGAGCCTGGCCAAGGCTCTCGGCGGCAGCGCTACGACGGGAGAGTTCGGCGCAGTCCCGGCCGGGGACATCGTCATCGTGTCCCTGTTGTACGCCAATGTCGTTCCGGTCGTCGCCCAGTACGGAGACGCCCTCGCGGGCAAGGTCATCGTCGACATCAGCAACCCCTTCAATTCCGCTGCCGACGGGCTGGCCATCCCCGATGGCACCTCGATCGCGCAGGATGTTGCCAAGGCGGCCCCGGCCAGCGCCAGCGTGGTGAAGGCATTCAACACCATCTTCGGTGTTGTTCTGGCCCAGGGCCGGCCGCTCGACGTGTTCATCGCGGGCGACGACGCGCGCGCCAAGGCGGGCGTGGCGGAGTTCGTCGAGAGCCTTGGGCTGCGTCCGCTAGACGTGGGCGGCTTGCAAATGGCGCACTGGCTGGAAGGAACGGGACTGGTCATGATGGGCCTCGCCCGTCACGGGGTGGGGAACTACGATTTCGCCCTCGGCGCCACCGTGCCCGGCTGAGCCGCACCGCCGCTGGTCCGGGCAGTGAAAGAACAGGGGCGCCGTGCGCCCAAAGAATGGTTGATAGATCAACGAAAAGATTTGCTATGTCAGATGTCGGTGTCGGCCGACGATCGTCTGCCTGGAGAGGGTTTCACGCGATGAAGCTTGGTTTCGCAATTCCCATAGTCGGGCCCGCGGTCAGCAGCGCCGCTGGTCTGAGCGCGTTCTGCCGAGGACTCGAGGACCTTGGCTACGACACGCTGTGGGTCGGCGATCGCCTGGTCACGCCGGTTGATATGCACAGCACCTATCCGGGCAAAGAGCAGCCGTACCCGCCGCAGATGACCCGTTACCTCGATCCGGTCCTGCTGTGGACGGTCGCCGCGACGGCGACCAGCCGGGTGCGGCTGAACGCCAGCACGCTCAGCACGTTCTACTACGAGCCGGTTCACCTGGCCCGGCTGCTGACCACGCTCGACGTGCTCAGCGACGGCCGCCTTGACGTTGGCGTGGGAATCGGGTGGATGAAGGACGAACATGACATCGCCCGCAGCGCGGACTGGCGCCGGCGCGGGCAGATGCTCGATGACGTGCTGGCGTTCCTGCACGAGTGGTGGACGACCAACCCGGTGTCCTGGGAGAGCGAGTTCTTCTCCCTGCCGCCGGTCCATGCCGACCTGCGCCCGGTCCAGGCTGGCGGTCCGCCCATCTGGATCGGCGGTGCCAGTGAGGCCGCGATGCGCCGCGTCGGCCGCAGCGGCACCGGCTGGCTCGGGGTCGAGGGGCTGCAGGACGAGGTCACCGACCACCTGTGGTCGATTGCGCGCCGGGCGGCGCAGGACGCCGGCCGCGATCCTGACGCGCTGAAGACGGCCATGCGGATCAACCTCGAACCGGGCATGTCCGTTGACTCGGTTGCCGGCAAGCTCAAGCGCCTCGCCGGGTCCGGTGCTGACGAGGCGATCGTGGATGCCTTCGCGATGTTCCCCACCCTTGACCAGCTGCTTGACTTCGCCAGCCAGCTAATCGATCGATGGAGTAATCGTGGGAAAGCTGGACGGCAAGGTAGCGGTGATCACGGGTGAATCAAGCGGTATGGCGCTGGCCGGTGCCAAGTTGTTCGTTGAACAAGGAGCTCACGTTTTCATCTCGGGTCGGCGGCAGGAAGCCCTGGATGAAGCCGTAAAGCTGATCGGCCGAAACGTGACCGGCGTGCAGGCTGATTCGGCCAACCTGGACGATCTGGACCGCTTGTTCGACGCGGTCAAGCGGGAACAGGGCGCCGTCGACGTGTTGTGGACAAGTGCCGGGACCTGAATGCGGATACCCAAGAGGATGCACGCGCCAATTACAGGCGTAGCAAAGACAACTCGCAGCCCCGACGCTGTGGCCACGAACACACGACTACGCCGCACTATCGCACGCCCCATGTACGGGAGTCAGGTCGACGAGCCGTGTGACCGCCTTACCCAACCGCTTTGCTTGAGCTCGTCGCCATCTACGAAGACGAGCACCTGCTTGTCGGGAGCCATCATCATGGTCACGATGAAGCGCAACGCGATGTCGGTGCGGTTGTTGGCATCTTGGTAGTGGATTACGTCCCCGCCGGGTTCCCAGAATGCCTCGCCGGCCTTGATCACCCGCGGAGGTTCACCTTGTAGTTCGAAGACCATTTCGCCCTCCAGCACGTAGCCGAAGCAGGGCCCGCCGAGGTGGCGGTGCGGCGGGATGCCGGGATCGCCTGGCGGGTAGTCGATCCTCAGGGTCATCACTTCCCCGTCCGTCGGCATAAAGGTCGGATTGACGCTCTGAAGCATGGTCTGCGTGTTCTTCGCCTTCTCGTTGGCGTCCATCGTTTTCTCCTATCTCGCGCCAGCCGCCAGCCACTGGTCAAAGGTCGTCGGGGCGATGCGGGCGTTCTCGCCAGGCAGCAAGACATTGCCAGCCATCTCCTCACCAAGGGGGCCCGACCAAGTGGGAACCAGCTTCACCTTGCGGCCCAGGACGTCGTTGGTGCGACGGGCCATGTCGAATAGGTCTCGCGGCTCAGGACAGGCGACATCGACGTAGCGGCCCTGCGGCTCACCTGTGGCGACCTCGGCCAAGACCTGAGCTATGTCGTCGGGTGCGATCGGCTGAACGAGTAGCGGCGCAATGGTGGCGACGCCGTCGCGCTCGGTCCAGCTAGCAGCCGACGCCGCAAAGTCGTGAAATTGCGTGGCTGGCACAATCGTCCACGGCACCCGGCCCTCCTCGATCAGGCGCTCCTGCTCGCGCTTGCCCGAGTAGTGGGCAGTACCGCCTTCGATCCGGTCGATTCCGACGATCGACAGCAGTACGTGGTGTCGCACGCCGCGCGCCCCTCGGCGGCGAGAAGATTTCTTGTGGTGGTGCCGAAATATTCGCGAGTCTCGTCGGGACTGATCGGCGGCGAGCTGATGGCATCGACCACCGCGTCAACCCCTGCGAGCGCCGCATCCAAACCCCGGCCCGTAATCAGGTCAACGCCGAGCGAGCGGCTGATGCGTATGACCTCATGCCCGTCCCGCTCAACGAACGAGACAGTGCGGGCACCGATATTGCCGGTCGCGCCGGCTACAGCGATTCGCATAGTGAGCCTCCGCTCACACGCTAGTTGAGCCGGCGTGCTCAGGGGGTACTCGACGCGGACGCCTTTCGGACGGATTGACCCGCCGGCGCGGCGTCAATGCGAATCCGGCTTCGCGCTGGGTGAGAGCGATTTAAAATACGCAAAGCCCCGGATGAGACAGCACGCGACGAGCGGCAACCGCATACGGCGCTCGTCGGCGAGTGACGACCCCTGCCCCACGCCGGGACGACCCGGTCCGCGACCGCGGGTCGGTTACGAGTCAACTAAGGGGTCCGAAATGACGGAATACGCAACGGCAATCACGTTTCCGCAGTCCAGCACGACATACGAGGCGTTCAGCAAGCTGTCAGCTGCTGCCAACCAGTATGGGGTTCGGTCGGCCGGCATCATCGAGCGTGATGCCCAGGGGCAGCTGCGGGTTCCCGAGTCGGGCGACGCCGCCGCCGGTGTTGGAATCGCCAGTGGCAGCTTGATCGGGATGCTCGTCGGCGTGCTCGGTGGCCCGATCGGGATGCTGCTCGGGTGGAGTGCCGGCGCTGCGACCGGCGCCCTGTACGACGCGGAGCGCCTGGACACCGGTGACGAGGCGATCGAAGCATTTGGGCGCCTGATACCGCCTGGCGGCAACGCGATCCTCGCCGTAACAGACGAAGCCACGACAGATCCGTTGGAGCAATTCGCGGCCGGACTCGGTGGCAAGGTTTCCCGGCGGCCGCTGGACGAGGTTCTCGCCGAGCTGGAGGCGCAGGATGAGGCCGCGCGAGAGGCTGACAAGGCCGCCCGAAAAGCGATACGTGAGCAGAAGAAGCGGGAACGCAAGGAAGACTTCCAGACACGAGTGGACGCGTTGAAAGCAAAGTTCCATAAGGAGTAGGAAATACCAACAACATCGTGACCTCACATGACACCGCCGTCGAGATCGTCGCGTTGAATCTGTTCGAAATTGCCGATCGGTGCTGCGAAGTGATCACGCGAACGATGGTCCAGTGGAGGACAACGGGACCGGTCGACGCGTTAGCGCCGCATTGTCCATGATGAGAATGGATCGCGACGAATTGGGTGAGTGAAACTCCCTGTGACACACGGGTGTGTCATCCATTGGTCGGCGAACTCCACGTTTACCAGAACCAACTGAACGTCCCGCACTTTCGCGGCGGAACGGCCTGAAACCGCGCTTCAAGCGCTTCCTGAACGCGCAAGACGTTACTGAAATCGCGACCCGTTACGAAACCGGCAACGCACCCAGCAGGTCGGTACTCGTTACGGCATCTCAAAGTCTAGGGTCACCGCCATCCTCCGCGAACAGGGCATAACCATCCGCCGTCAAGGCCTGAACGAAGAACGCATAAGTGAAGCCGCGACGCTATATGCCGCGGGCCGATCCCTTGCCTGGCTAGGCGCTCGTTACGGCATCTCCCACACGACCGTCGCTGCTGCGCTTCGGCGCCAAGGCATGCAGCTGCGCCCCCGCCGAGGATGGAGTTGAGCCGTGGGACATGGAGGTGCCTGACGGCCAACCCTCTTGGCGCGCCGTTACCGGACCAAATGGATCGGCGTCTTACGCACTATCCGATGCGAAGAGCGGTGTCGCATTTGAAACGCCCTGGGTTTGATGGAGGCTCCGGACTCACCGGGACGGGTCAAACAGTCCAGATGTGTGGCCTGGTGTTCGAGCTTGCGGGTGATTCCGCTAGATGTAGTCATGACAGTTGCTTCTTTGTTCGTGGGTGAATTCGGTCAGTAGGTGTTCGCCACCTTGCTTCGGCCGTCGCATCAGATTTGCCGGACACACCTGCCCCCTACGGGTTGAATACGAGTAGTGGTTTGCCCCCGTGTTCGGGAGCTTCGGCCAAATAGACCGCGTCACTGAACTTTTCGACGGGGATCGGCTGGCCCGCCGGCACGCGTAACACTCCGCTGTCGGCGAGCTGAACTGTCCGGTCGATCACTGCGGCCATCCGATCCGTCGGGGTCTCGGTGAACCAGCGGAACAACCAGAACCCCCGAACGATCTTTGTTTCGTAGATCAGTGAACGCGCGAAGATCGGGATGGTGAGTTTGTCGGGATCGGTTTGGCGGTGCGTGGACAGCGCACCGTAGACGACCAGCTCACCGTCTGGCGCCAGCGCACGTGACACGTCCGCACCCACTTGTCCACTGACACAGTCGATCGCCTTGGACACGCCCTCCTGGCCGGCGATGTCGGTCACCCGCTCGCGCAAGTCTTCATCCTCCGTGCAGATCACTGCGGTGCCCCCCAGCGCCAGGATGCCCTCGACAGCGGATCGACGGCGGACCACGTTGAGGGTCTTGAAGCCGACGTGCGCACCGAGCTGGATCACCAACTGGCCCACGGTGGAACCCGCCGCCGTCTGCAGGAGCCATTCACCTGGCTGAACATCGAGCACGTCACCGGTCAAGATCACGGCGGTGAGCGGATTGCTGAGAAGCTGGGCAGCCGTGGAATCGCTCATGGCGGCCGGAACGGGCAAGACCCGCGAGCCATCGGCAACAACGTACTCCTGCCAGGTGCCCGTGACGCCGATCGTGACTACGCGTTGACCCATGGTCAGACCGTTTGTGCCGCTGCCGAGTTGGTCGATCACACCGACGGACTCGATTCCGGGCACGGTCGGGAACTCCGGGGTGAATCCGTATCTGCCGCGGACGGTGTGCAGATCGCTGGCCTCGACAGGCACCGCTGCCACCCGGATCCGTACCTGGCCGGGACCGGGCTCCGGGATCGGGCGACTCTGCAGGTTCAAAACCACGGACGGTTCGCCTACCCTGGCGGCGACAACAGCCCGCATCGATTGCGTCGTCATGACCAATCAGTCCCTTCGATTCATGCTCGCCGTGTGCTTATGCACGGTAGGACCTGCTGACTCCCACCTTTGCCGAAGGGCGAGCGCCGCGCCATCGAGCAGGAATGGATTTTAGAGCGGCGTGGATGTAGTCCTAGTCGACTGGTTTTTCAGCCGACTCGCCAGTCAGTCCGGGCAGCGCGAGCGCCTGGGCATCACATAGCGACCGCAGCTCCCCCAGTGCCCTGGCAGACTCGCTCCCGAATTCGGCGCGATAGATGAGGATGTGATCCCCGCCGGGATAGTGTGCGTCGAGGCGGTGGCGGTAGAGATGAAGGTCGCCGACTCGAGGATGGCGAATATGGTGAACTCCCAGGCGGTCCCCCACGTCCGCACAACCCCATAGCTCGCGGAAACGTGGACTGGCATCTGACAATTCGGCAATCAACGCCCGCATGCCGGGGTCCGACGGATACTGACCGCTGAGTTCCCTCAGCGCATTGACCGCGATTGCCGTCGCCTCGTCCCAATTGACGTAGATCTCCTTGGCCGCAGGGGTCCAGTAGTCGCCAGCGCACGATATTTTTTCCTGGCGTGAACTCCGGTGACGCACCCGCGCTATCGGATTCGCCACCAGGACATCGCGATACCTGTTGACCACGACGGCCGGCATCAGGAATTGATCAATCACCTCCGCAAGTGCGTGTCCCGATACGTCGGGCTCGGGAAAATCTCGTCCCGCCGGAGCTGCCAGGTCGTGAAGATACTGCGTGGATCTGGCGTCGAGCCGAAGAGCCCGCGCAAGCGCGTCCACTACTTGAGTGGATGGGCTGGTGGCGCGGCCCTGCTCGAGTCGCAAGTAGTAGGCCGCGCTGATGCCCGCCAGCGTTGCCAGCTCCTCGCGGCGTAACCCCGCTACGCGTCGCCGCTTAGTGGCCGCCAGCCCTACGTCTTCGGGAAGCAGCCGTTCGCGCCTGGCGCGGAGGTACTCACCGAGCGCGCTGGCCTCTTGTGCCACCCGTCGATCGTAGGGCTGTCCCCGCAGATACCACCTCGAATTGGGTCTGGCTCCCGACCCGCTTGCCGGAATTCGTAGCAAAGGCATGGCGCTGGATCGGTCGTAGACGAGAACGACCTGTTGAGAGGAAAACTCATGGCCACCATCCACTTCCACCAGACGACCACCGCGACACCCGAGCAGTTCATCGCCGGACTCACCGATTTCGGGCCGGGAAGGTCGGAGCTATTCAAGAACAGCGCCGACGGTTACCTCCAGGTCCACGGTCTCGGCCCACAATGGGCCGATGTGACCGAGGGCTCGGGCGGCGTGTGGGAACGACTGAACTACGACTGGTCCAATCCGCACCACGTCGTACTCACGACCACTGACTCCAACGTCTTCGGCGGCGCATCTGGTCACACCTACACCCTCACACCCCAGCCCGACGGAACGACTGAGATCGACGTCATGCTCGTTCGAGAAGGAAAGAACCTCAAGGGACGGATTGTCGCCGGCGTGCTCGGCACCGTCGGAAAACGCTCACTGGCCAAGGCATTCGGCAACAGCGTCAAAGCCATCGAAGTCCGCGTACACCACGCGTAAAACTTCTACGCACCGCCGAAATCCAGCCGCACGACCTTACGCTACGTATCACAGCGGAGTCGGATGGTCTTCCACAGCGGCCTGACCTTCAAATCGAGAGGAAATGATATGCGCGCCATCCAGATGGAACACTTCGGCGACCCCGCGCAGGTGCTGCGCGTCGTCGACATCGAGGAACCGCCGCCACCGGGTCCGCATGAGCTTCTGGTGAGCGTTGAGGTCTCGCCGTTGAACAAGCACGACCTACTGGTTGTCAGCGGCATGCTTGCGCGACCACCCCTGCCCCACATACCAGGCGCAGAGGGGGTCGCCCGTGTGCTTGCCACTGGCGCCGAGGTCGATGGAATTCAGGTCGACGATCTGGTCGTGCTACCCCTGTATGCCGGTGCGTGGCGTGAGCGGCTCGTCGTGCCCGCCGACAGCCTGTTCGCACTCCCCGCCGGCGGCAGCATCGAGCAGTACTCGATGCTGGGCAGCAACCCCCCAACGGCAGGGTTGATGCTCAGTGAATGCACCACCCTGCAGCCCGGTGACTGGGTGGTTCAGAACGCCGCGAACTCCGGTGTGGGACGGTCATTGATCGCGCTAGCCAAACTTCGGGGACTGAAGACGATCAACCTGGCCCGTGACGACTCGACGTTCGCCGAACTCACAGCAGCCGGGGCCGACGTGGTCCACGTCGATGACCCCGATGCGGTCGGCGATGTTCGAGCAGTGATCGGCGACGCGCGAGTGGCGCTGGCAGTGGACGCAGTCGGTGGTCCAGGGGTGGCGCGGCTGCTCGAATTGCTCTCCGACGGTGGACGGTTGGTCAGCTATTCCTGGGCCAGGGACGAACCCATGTGGGTCGACACCTCGACACTGGTCGGCAAGCACATCACCGTCCGCGGATTCTTTGTCGGCGACTTCGACTACCGCGAACAGGTGGTGCCTGTCATTCGTGAGGCGGCGCCACTGGTGGCCGACGGCACCCTCGTTGTCCCCGTGGCGGACGTGTACCCCCTCGAGCATATCCAGGACGCAGTGCAACATCTCCTCCGTGGCGGCAAGATCCTGCTGAAAGTGACGGGGCGATGAAGGTGCGCCGACGGACGCTCACGCCGCCTATTCGAGCACGGAAGCACCGACCTTCGGCGAGCGAGTGTGCGAGTTAGCTGGCACGCCGACCTCGCCGCCGCGCGCCGGGGTATCGCCGGGGTAAACCGCCATCACAGGGCGAACGTTTCACCCAACAGTCCACCTACCAGGCATCGACAGAGTAGGTCAGCACAAGTTGTATCCGATGACTCGCCTCATCATGCGAACGGACGCCAGCTGCACCTGAATCCTCGGAACCGCAAGCGATTCGTTGACTTAGCGGGTTCGAGTAAGGACACCAAGGTGCCTGAAAAGTGGAGCTAAGGGGACTCGAACCCCTGACCCCCACACTGCCAGTGTGGTGCGCTACCAGCTGCGCCATAGCCCCGTGAAGTTGTGCCCATCGAAGCTACACCACCTGCAGTTAGCCTTCAAAGTTGCTGGTCAAGGTACTTCGCCGCCGGCCTCCGGGCCGATCGCGCGGATCGGTGTCGGATGAACGGGCGGCAGGCCACGGGTTTCCGGCGCGAACACCCACCCGATCGCAGCCACCAGCAGGATGCCGCCGCTGACAAGGAATGCCATCGCAAACGAGCCGTGCTCGGCCACCTGGCCGACCGCCAACGACCCGACGATCGAACCCAGGTCAGCCATCATCTGGAATGTCGCGACCGCCGTTCCCCCACGCGCCTTATTGCCGACGATGTCGGCCACCGCGGCTTGCTGCGGCGACACGAAGATGCCGGTGGCCGCGCCCGTCACCAGTGCCGCGGCCAGGAACACCGGTAGCGACGTCGTGTAGCCGACGAGCACCGTTGCGAACGCCGACACCGTCAGGCCCGCGATCAGCAGCTTGCGCCGCCCCACGCGGTCCGACAGATACCCGCTGGGGATGACGGCCAAGATGTTGCCGATCGCGAACGTCGCCAGCGCCAGCCCGGCGAAGCCCGCGCCATAACCGAGTCCCTCGACGACGAACAGCGGCACCAGCGCAATGCGCAGTCCGAATGCCGCCCATCCCGTCGCGAAGTTGGAGAACAGCGCCGCGCGATACGCCCGGTGGCGCAACACAGTCCGCACCGAAATGGTTGGCTCCGTTCTCGATTCGGGGGCGCCGACGTGTGAGTTTCGCAGGCTGATGAACACCACCGCCGCGGCGACCAGCAGTGCGGCACCGTAGATGACGAAGGGCGCCGCCAGACCGAAGCCGACGGTCAGGCTGCCCAGCACCGGGCCCCCGACCGATCCGACGAGGAAACCTGACGAGAACATACCCGCGACGCGGCCGCGTGCGTCCGGTGGTGAGATCCGGATCATCAGACCCAGCGACGACACCGTGAACATCGCCGAGCCCAGCCCACCCAACGACCGGAAAACCAGCAACTGCCAATAGGTTTCGGCAAAGGCGCAGGCACCCGTGGACAGCGCCACGATTACCAGACCGCTGACGTAAACTCGCCTCTCCCCCACCCGTTGCACAAGCAATCCTGCCGGCGGCGCGGCGACCAGTCGCATCAGCGCGAACGCCGTGATGACGAATGTCGCCGAGCTGATGCTGACACCGAAGTGGCGCGCGTACTGCGGAAGAACCGGGGCGACCACGCCGTAGCCGAGCGCCACGACGACGTTCGCCGCGATCAGCAACCAGACTTCGCGAGGCAGCGGCTGCTTGGATTCGCTTGTCTCAGTTAGACTCAGGTGGCTCTGCTCCTCGCGTGCGCAGTCGCCCTCCGAACTCACGCGATGACCTTGTTCACCACTTCACGTGCCGCTTCCTGTACCTCGGCCAGATGCTCGGGTCCCTTGAACGACTCGGCGTAGATCTTGTAGACGTCCTCGGTGCCGGATGGCCGCGCCGCGAACCACGCGTTCTCCGTCGTCACCTTCAAACCGCCGAGCGGCGCCCCGTTGCCGGGTGCCGTCGTCAGCTTCGCGGTGATCTCCTCGCCGGCAAGTTCGGTCGCGGTCACCTGCTCCGGCGACAGCTTGGCCAGCCGCGCCTTCTGCTCGCGGTCGGCAGGTGCGTCGACACGCGCATAGGTTGGCGCACCGTACTTTTCGGCCAGGGCGTCGTAGCGCTGCGACGGTGAAGAGCCGGTGACGGCGAGGATCTCCGACGCCAGAAGCGCCAGAATGATGCCGTCCTTGTCGGTGGTCCACGTCGACCCGTCGCGGCGCAGGAACGACGCCCCGGCACTCTCTTCGCCACCGAAACCGATGGTGCCGCTGATCAATCCGTCGACGAACCACTTGAAGCCGACCGGCACCTCCAACAGCTTGCGGCCAAGCCCCGCGACGACGCGGTCGATGATCGACGAGCTCACTGCCGTCTTACCGACAGCCGTCGACGCGGACCACTCCGGTCGGTTGGTGTAGAGGTACTCGATCGCCACCGCCAGATAGTGGTTCGGGTTGAGCAGGCCGCCGTCGGGCGTGACGACCCCGTGCCGGTCGGAGTCCGCATCGTTGCCCGTCCCAATCTGGTAGGCCTCACGATTGGCGATCAGCGACGCCATCGCATTCGGCGAACTGCAGTCCATCCGGATCTTGCCGTCGGTATCCAGCGTCATGAACCGCCATGTGGCGTCCACCAGCGGGTTGACCACCGTCAGATCGAGGTTGTGCCGTTCGGCGATCGCGCCCCAGTAATCGACACTCGCCCCTCCCAGCGGGTCCGCGCCGATGCGGATCTTCTCGGCGCTTATCGCGTGCACGTCGACCACGTTCGGCAAATCGTCGATGTAGGCGTTCATGTAGTCATGGCGCTGCGCGGACTGCAGTGCACGTGCCAGCGGCACCCGCTTCACGGCCTTGAGCCCGTCGCGCAGAATCTCGTTGGCCCGCTTGGCGATCACGCCCGTCGCATCGGTATCGGCCGGCCCGCCGTTGGGCGGGTTGTACTTGAATCCGCCGTCGCGCGGCGGATTGTGCGACGGGGTGACGACGATGCCGTCGGCCAGGTCAGAATCGCGGCCCCGGTTGAACGACAGGATGGCATGGCTGACGGCGGGCGTCGGCGTGAAGCGGTCGGCCGAGTCGATCATCGCCACCACGTCGTTGGCGGCCAGCACTTCCAGCGCGGATACCCACGCCGGTTCGGACAGCGCATGGGTGTCGCGGCCGATGAAGAGTGGGCCGGTGGTGCCCTGCGCTTTCCGGTACTCCACGATGGCCTGCGTGGTGGCCAGGATGTGCGGCTCGTTGAACGCGGCGTCCAGGCTCGACCCACGGTGCCCGGAAGTCCCGAAGGCCACCTGCTGGTCGATGTTGTCCGGGTCCGGTTCGACGGTGTAGTAGGCGGTGACCACCTGGGCCACATCGATGAGGTCTTCGGGTTGTGCCGGCTTGCCGGCGCGTGGGTTGGCAGCCATGACTTCGATTCTGCTCCCGCCACAATTCGTGCCGTACGCCGGTCCGGAAGCTGGACGGCGATACTTTGGCTTGTGCTTGGTTTCGACGGGCGGGAGCTCGCCGCGGTCTTCGTCGGCGGCGCGATCGGGACACTGGCGCGGGCCGGGTTCGAGACATTCGCCGCGCCCGACCCGGGCCGCTGGCCATGGCCGACGTTCACCGTGAACATCGTGGGTGCATTCCTGCTGGGCTATTTCGTCACCCGGCTCCTCGAGCGTTTGCCGACATCGAGCTACCGGCGGCCGCTGCTGGGCACCGGCCTGTGCGGCGGCCTGACGACGTTTTCCACGATGCAGGTCGAGACCATCAAGATGCTCGAGCATCACCACTACGCCCTTGCCGTCGGCTACACGCTCGCCAGCATCGCGGCGGGCCTGGTCGCGGTTTATGTCGCGACCGCCATGGTGCGGCGGGTGCGGGTGCGCCGATGATCGTCGTGGTCTGGACCGGCGTCATGCTGCTCGGCGGCCTCGGCGCGGTCGCGCGATTCCTCCTCGACCGAGCCGTGTCCAGGCGGGTCGCGCGACCGTTTCCATTCGGCACCCTGGCGGTCAACCTCAGCGGGGCGCTGTTGTTGGGCCTCCTCGCCGGGCTCGCGCTCAGCCCGCACGCAGCGCTGCTGGCGGGCACGGCGTTCGTCGGCTCTTACACGACCTTCTCGACGTGGATGCTGGAGACCCAGCGCCTGGGCGAGGAGCGCCAGCTCGTCTCCGCGTTCGCCAACATCGCGGCCAGCGTCGCGCTCGGCTTGCCCGCCGCCTGGCTGGGCCAGGCGATCGGAGCCGCGATGTGACCAGTTACGTCAAGCTGACCTCGTACTTCGACGAGCGCCTGCGGTACGGGGACCGCTTCCTGTCTGATGCGCTGCTCGACCTCTACGGCGAGAACACGGTCGCCACCAGCGTGGTGCTGCGTGGCATAGCGAGCTTCGGCCCGCATCACGTGCTGCGCACCGACCAGTCGCTGAGCATGTCGGAGAATTCGCCGATCGCTGTCGCCGCGGTCGATACAACCGACAAGATGACCGCGCTCGCCGACCAGGTGTCCGCGATGGTGTCCCGTGGGCTGGTCACGCTCGAACGCGCGCATCTCGGCGGGTCGGCGCCGCCACCCGATACCGCGAAGCTCACCATCTACGTCGGCCGCCAGGACCGGATTGACGGACGGCCCGCGTATCGCGCGGTATGCGCGGTGTTGCATCGGCTCGGATTCGCGGGCGCCTCAGTGTTTCTCGGCGTCGACGGCACGGCCCGCGGCCAACGCAAGAGGGCCCGCTTCTTCAGTCGCAACATCGGTGTGCCGGTGATGATCATTGCGATCGGAACCGGTCGACAGGTCACCGAGGCACTCCCCGAACTCGAAACCCTTCTGCGGGAGCCGCTTTTCACCATCGAGCGCGCACAGCTGTGTAAGCACGACGGCGAGCTGCTGACCCAGCCGACGGCGCTACCCTCCACCGATGACCACGGCCACGCGCTGTGGCAGAAGCTGATGGTGTACACCTCCGAGGCCGCGTTGCACGACGGCACCCCGATCCACCGCGCCATCGTTTCGCGGCTGTTTGATTCACGGGCAGCCTGTGGGGCGACAGTGCTGCGCGGCATGTGGGGGTTTCACGGCGATCATCAACCGCACGGCGACAAATGGATTCAGCTGGCCCGTCGGGTGCCGGTGACCACGATCGTCGTCGACACCCCGGACCGCATCGCGGCGAGCTTTGAGGTCATCGACGAGCTCACCAGCGAGCATGGCCTGGTGACCTGCGAGCTCGTTCCGGCTCTCGTTTCGATCGACGGCAAGGACCGCCGCGGCGGCACCGAATTGGCCGACTATCTGTACTGACCGATGTTTCGGGCGGCACCGATCCGGAAAGCCTGACGTCATGCATGAGCTGCTCGAACGCGAAGTCAAATGGGACGTCGACGACCATTTCGAGGTACCGCGCCTACACGACCTAGTCGACCACGGCCACATAGAACGCACCACTGTGCATCTGGAAAGCGTGTACTACGACACCGCCGAACATGATCTGCTGTCTCACGGAATCGTCCTTCGGCGACGAGCCGGGGACGACGACACCGGCTGGCAACTCAAGGTTCCGGCAAGCGA
This sequence comes from uncultured Actinomycetota bacterium, assembly GCA_963715215.1. Taxonomy (GTDB): domain Bacteria; phylum Actinomycetota; class Actinomycetes; order Mycobacteriales; family Mycobacteriaceae; genus Mycobacterium. The sequence continues at coordinate 202,438 of CAVQRJ010000010.1, read as the reverse complement.
AGGCCGCATCGAGATCCGCACCTCGCTGGCGGATGCTCCGCCCGCTGAGCTCGAAGAGCTGCTGACAGGGCTTCGCCTCGGCAAGCCGCTGATCAATGTGGCGACACTTCGCACAGAGCGGACCCGCTACCGCATTCGCGAACCCCGGCAGGATCGCGTGTTCGCCGAACTCGCCGATGACCTTGTTCGCGCATCGGTCGACCACCGCATGCTGGCATGGCGAGAAATCGAGGTCGAGTACGAACCGCACGGTCGAACGCTGTCTCGCCGGTTGACCAAACGCCTCAACAAGGCCGGCGCTCGCCCATCGCGGCATCCGTCAAAGCTGGCGCACGCGATCGCCGCTCCCCCGGTACCGGACAGCGACAGCGACGCGCAGCACGCGCTCGCCGCATACGTCGGCAGTCAGATCGACGCCATCTTCGACGGCGATCTGCAACTGCGGCGAGGGCAGGATCCCATCCACGACACCCGGGTAGCGATCCGCAGGCTGCGCAGCACGATTCGGGTGTTCGGCAAGCTGCTCGACCGCGCGGCTGCCGAGCACGTCGACGAGGAGCTCAAGTGGTTCGCCGGCCTCCTCGGCGAAGTCCGCGACCGGCAGGTGCAACGCCGCCGCTTCCGCAAGGTCCTCGCGGACTGGCCACCGGAGATCGTGCTGGGGCCGGTCTCCAACCGCATCAACACCGACCTGCATTCCGAACAACTGCGGGCCCGCAAAGAGGTGGCCGAGGCGATGGACTCGCCCCGCTACCTGGATATCCTCTCGACACTTCAGCAGTGGCGGGCCGAGGTGCCTGTCACGACGACGCCGTCGGCCAAGAAGCTGCGCAAGCGCGCGGGGCGCGCCGAACACAAGGCGGATCGCCGGCTCGCTGCCGCGGTGGACGCCGACGACGACACCATGCTGCACCGCGCCCGCAAGGCTGCGAAGCGGGCGCGTTACGCCGCCGAACTCCGGCGCCCACTGGACGCGTCATCCACGAAAACGGAGAAACATTTCAAGCGAATTCAGCGGGTGCTGGGTGAACATCAGGACAGCATGGTGGCCGCGGACGTGCTGCGCCGGTTTGCACTGACAGCCGGAACAACCGCCGGTGAGAACGGTTTCACGTTCGGCCTGCTTTACGCCCGAGAACAGCAGATCGCCCAGGCGGCACGAGATCAGGCGCGCGACCTTCTGCGCTAGACCAGTTTTGCGATCCAGCGATCGGCCAGCGCGCTCACCCAGTCGGCTGCGGCGTCGACGCCGTCGAGGTTGAACCCGTAACCAACCGTCACCCCACGCCGCCACCCGGCGCAGGGCCACGTCGCTGTTGCCGCCGAGCCCGATCGGAATTCGCCTGTCGCGCACCGGTTTCGCACCGCGTTGAAGCGAACGAACTCGCCGTCGAACGACGCTCGAACGGGACGCCAAGCGCGTCGAACTCGTCACGCGACCAGCCGACACCGATGCCGAGCGTCAGCCGTCCGCCGCTGAGCGTGTCCAGGGTGGCCGCCTGCTTGGCCACCAGCACCGGATTGTGCTCGGGCAGCAGCAGTACGCCCGTGGCGATCCGGATGGTCGAGGTGGCGGCAGCGACGAAACTCAACCCGATGAGCGGGTCGATCCAGTCGGCCTCGGCGGGCACGGCGATCCGGCCGTCGTCGGAGTACGGATAGCGGGACACCGACTCGTCGACCATCACGACGTGCTCGCCCGACCACAGCGTGGCGAAGCCGGCACTGTCGGCGGCTGAAGCGACCGCGTCGATGACGGCGCGGTTGGCGCCATTGCCGATGCCCAGCGCGTGCAATCCCAGCCGCATCGAGGGATCGTCTCACGCCAACAGCAGCAGGACGCCCGCGATCAGCAGCCCCGCGACCTTCACGGGTTCGACGCCGACGTACACCCAGTGGGCGCGCGACCGCGGTCCTTCGCCACCGGCGAGAACCGCATCGGATCGTCGGGTCAGCCGGGGCCGCACGAGCAGCACCTGCGCCAGCAGCGCGAGCACGGCGACGCCCGCCGCCAGCACTGCACCGACGGCAGGCGGCTCGACGACGAAGGCGACCGCAATTACCACCGCGAGCAGGAGTTCGTACCTGTTGAGCGCTCGGAAAACGAGGCGGCCGATGCCGAGACCGACCTGCAGGGTGACGCCGGGCGCACGGAATTTCAGCGGCGCTTCGATGAAGGAGATCGCCACCACCATGCCCAGCCACACAGAAGATCGCCGCGACCGCGACAGCCGATGCCGGACTCACGGCCGCAGCCTACGTGAGCAGCTTGGCCAGGACGGCGACGTGACTGCCTTCGAGGTCGCGGGCCGCGGTGACGAGCGTGACGGGACCGGCCCGCACCGCGTCGCGCAGTTCCTGCAGCGCCGCAGCCCCCGCGGGTGTTTCCAGTTCGGCCGCGTAGCGGGCGGCGAACTCTTCGAATCGCTCCGGCTGGTGCGAGTACCACTTGCGCAGTTCGGTCGACGGCGCGACGTCGGGTAACCACCGGCCGACGCGAGGATCGCCCTTGCGGAAGCCACGCGGCCACAATCGGTCCACGAGCACGCGTTCCCCGTCGTCGGGGTCGGTGTCGTACACCCGCGAGACGGTGATTCGGTGTTGACCGCCCATGGAAGTGGAATCGTAGGGGTATGGACAGCGATCGGGTCGCAGAACTTCAGCGATGGCAGGATTCCGGCGCCATCTGGTCGGTGGTCTCCCGGAAACACGATCGGGTGACGGTGGCGTTGTTGCGATGCGACGGCGGTGAGGAGGTGGACCGGTTCACCTCCGACGATCCGCAACTGCTCGATTGGATCGGTCAGCGGTTCAGCAGCATGGAGGAATAGGCGTGGGCATCGTGAACCTGGGGAAGCTGACGTTCGTCCCCGTCGGTGGGTCCCTGGCACTCGTCGGCGAGCCCGTCCGCCGCTACATCGACCAGACTGGCGATGAGGGGCTGTGGGTCAGCGAGATCGACCCGGACCTCGCCGATACCGCGGCCTTCTGCGAGCACTACGACATCGGCCTCGACGTCTCCGCGAACTGTGTCGTCGTCGAGGCCAAACGTGCCGACCGGGTGTGGTATGCGGCGTGCATGGTGCTGGCGACCACGCGCGCCGACGTCAACGGCATAGTGCGCAAACACGTTGATGCGCGCAAGATTTCATTCGCATCCATGGACACCGCCGTCGCTCTGACCGGAATGGAATACGGCGGCATCACACCGGTCGGGCTGCCGACAGATTGGCCGATCCTGGTCGACCAGAACGTGGCGGATCAGCAACGCGTCATCATCGGGAGCGGCATACGCGGCTCGAAACTGCTTGTGTCGTCGGACGCGCTGACGGCGCTGCCCGCCGCGGAGGTGCTCACCATCACCAAGGGCGCCTAGTGTCGCGAGGTCATTAGTTCACTGTCAGTGGAGGACTCGCCGAGCGTGAAGCCACTGCGAAAATTCCTGCCTTGGATCGCAATGGGTTCACGTTCGGCGACCAGATACCCCCTAGCTGGCGGTCAACACCAGGGCTGCCTCGTTGTACGGATGCAGGCGGTACAGGAAGCGCAGCGATGTCACCAGCGGTTCGGCTTCATCCTTACTGACGACCCGCGCGTTGCCGACCGGAACCGACTTGCCGTGCTTGTGAATGGTGGTCGGGCCACCCGCCAAAACGTTTTTGACCCAATGAGATTCGGGTCCATATCCGATGAGCACGACATAGCCGTCGTCGGTGTCGAAGATGTTCAGCGGCGTCTTGTACCGCTTGCCTGACTTGCGGCCGACGTGCTCGAGATAGCCCACTGTGGGTGCCCATCCGCCGAGCCTGACTGCGAGCGGATTGGTGATTCGGCGATTGAATCTCGCCACCGCGCGAGGAACCCGCATCATTGACCTCCCCTGTATTCCGCGCCGAGGATCGACGCGACCGTCGCCCCGATCGAGCGTACGAAGGTGCGGTCGTCCATGTCTTCCAGACCCGTGGATGCGCGGAGAAAGTCGCCGAACAAACACCAGCCGAGTTGCAGCGCGATGGTATGGGCGGCGGCGAGCCGGGCGCTGAGTTCGGTCGGGTGTTGTGGCCGGACGGCGTCGAGCAGCACCCCCATGGTCGGAAAGCGGCTCTGGAGTTCGCCGACGGGATAGCCGTCGAGGGACGCATAGGCCAGCACACGCAACTGCCGGTCGACGGCGTCGGCGACGGTGCTGCCCTCGGCCTTCTCGGCGAGGAGTTCGGCGAGGTGCTGGCCGAGATGGTCGAGCACCGCCGCCACCAGCCCGTCCTTGCTGCCGAAGTGCCGATGGATCAGGCCGTGGTTGACCCGCGAGCGTGCCGCGATGTCCCGGATCGAGGTTGCCGCCAGCCCGCGCTCGGCGAACAGGTCGGCGGCGGAGCAAAGAACGGCCGCCACGACCTCGTCTTTGCCAAGTGGTGCGTCGGCGCGCCCTGAACCGGAGCTTGCGCGAGCCGTAGTCACTTGACTACGGTACCCGCAGCGGGGGGTTGCACGAAAGGGTCCTGCCATGGCAAAGACGCCGTGCACTCGGTCGACGGAAGCGCATTACGGCCGCGTCGTCGGCAGGGTCGGAGGGCTCGCGGTCGCGTTGGGCATCGGGGTGGCGATCGCCAACACCCCCGGTGTCGCTTCGGCGGAGGAGGGCAAGCCCTCAGATAAAGTGTCGACCACCTCCACGGAATCGTCGACCAACGACACGAACCCGGTCAAATCTGTTGTCAAACAACTACACTCGCGCATCGAAGAGGCCAGGGAGAGGGCAGAGTCGACGCGGGAGACGCTCAAAAGCCGAATTCAGAGCCGCACACCGCAGCGAGACACGCTCGAGTCGTCGAACGTGCAGGCCACGCAGATCGTCAAGGGCACACCCAAGCCACCCAGGCCGGCACCCAACCCCGCCTTGGTCGCGGTCGCGGGTTTCGTGCGTCGCGAACTGGAACAGGCCGTGGTCCCGGCGAGAACGCAAAAATCCATTACCCCGGCGGGTAAGAAGGTGAGCCAGACCCTCACGACGCAAGCAGCCAGCCCGCTGGGCACCCCAGAGCAACGCGACGCCGAGCAGACGGCTACCGAAACCGCGAACACCCTGCCGGTTCAGTTGACGAAGCTGGTGCTGAAGGCCGGCTGGTATGTCACCGCACTCGGCGAGTTCAGCGAGGTCGGCGGACCGGACAAGGAAAACCTCGAGCAGCTCGGCAGGTCCGTCGACGAGTACGCGTTGGGCGCGGCGTTTCAGCAGCAGTTGCTCGACCCGATGACGCCGCGCGCGGTCATGCAGGTCGCGCCGCCACACACTTGGTACGGCCAGACCGTCGGCGGCTCGCGCATCCTCTACGACAACCCGGACACCATCTACCGCTTCATGGCGGTCAACAAGACATCGACGTACGTCATCAGGGGCAAGTTCGAAGACTACGATCCCGACGATCCCTCGACGCGTCCGGCCGACACGACGTTCAGCCTGTTGACCGGATTGTCGGGGAACACGGCGCAGGTCATCACCAAAGACGACCTCGTGGTCAACGACAACGGCACGTTCGAGATCTACGTATCCTCGGCGCCCCCGCCGGAGGGCGAGTACGACAACTACATGCAGCTGACGTCGGACTCCACCTTGATCGCGGCGCGAGACACGTTGTCCGACTGGAATACTGAACAACCGATGACGCTGTCGATCGAACGCACCAGCGGCCCGCCTGACAGCCTGCTGGCCCAGTTCGGCGTCTTTGCGATCCCCCTCATCGGGCCCGCGGTGTCCGACAGTCCCATTCTGACACAACTGGTTTCGATCATCCCGCCGCTGCCCGAGATGCCGCCGATCGTGCGCGGAACAGTGACGTCGGTGATCATGCTCATCGGCATCTCGATGGAGCGCGACTACATGCGCGTTGCCACCGTCGATGCGTTGACGGGTGAGAAGCGGGAGCCCAACGTCGTGCCGCAGCCCAGCAGCAACGCATCATTTCTGTCCACACAGTTGCAGAGCGCGGGCTATTTCGACCTGGCCGACGACGAGGCGCTCGTCGTGACCATCGATCCCGGCGATTCCGGTTACTTCGTCGTTCCTGTGACCAACGACTGGACGATCACCGACAACTACTGGGATCAACAGACCAGCCTGAACAACGAGCAGGCTCATGTGAACGCCAACGACGGAACCTACAAGATCGTGATTTCGAAAGCCGATCCCGGCGTTTACAACTGGGTTTCGACGGGTGGCCTGAACCAAGGCACGTTCTCCATCCGATTCCAGGACCTCGGTACCGATGCGCCGACGATCGTCAGCGCAGATGTGGTGCCGGTGTCTGAAGTCAGGCAGCAGTTCCCGCAGAGCGAATGGGTGGACGACCGCGACGCTCAGATCGCGGCACGACAGGCCGGTTTCAACAATCGGTTCGCCCAGCTCCTGCAGACGTAGAACTAGCGGGTCACATCGCGAAAGGCGGTCACCAATTGCGAGAACTGCTCGACCGCTTGTGCCGGCTGCGGAAGTGGTCCGGTGAAACGAATTTCGGTGGCGCCGCAGGCGACCAGTTGAGCGACCGGAGCGATGGAGGCGTCCACATCGATGGCACCCTCGGAGGTCCTCCGTAACAGCGCCGTGCCCTGTACCTGCAAATTGTCCGGATCGCCGCCAGCGCCCACGATGGCCTGCTTCATCGCGCGGATCGCGCCCTTGAGCTCGGTGATGGCCGGGCCCCACGGTATCCACCGATAGCCGAACTTGGACAACCTTCGGGCCACCCTCTTGTTCACCGTGCCGCTAATCCAGATGGGTATTCCGCCGGGCTGCAACGGTTTTGGCATCTGGTGGATGCCGTCAAAGGTCAGCTCCGGCGAGTCGTAACTCGCGCGCTGCTCCGTCCACAACGTTTGGCAGACCTCCAGCGTGTGGTCCAGGAGGCGGCCTCGCTCCTCAAAGGACAACCCGACGGCGTCGTACTCCTCACGCTGCCAGCCGACACCGACACCCAGGTCGACGCGACCACCGGACAATACGTCCATCGTCGCCAGCTGTTTGGCGAGCACTGCCGGGCGTCGCAGAGCGGCGAGCAGTATCGCCGTCCCCACCCGTATGCGGGTCGTCGTGGCAGCGAGAGCGGTCAAGAAGATCAACGGGTCCAGCCAGATCCCGTCGGGACCCGTTGGCTGCTTGCCTCCTGCGGTGCCCCCGATGGCAGGGTCGGCATAGGCGTCGAGGTTCTCGCCGAATACCAGATGGTCCGACACCACGACACGGTCCACTCCGGCGGCGTCCATGGCACGCGCCGTGTCCAGCGTCGCCGCCCAGTCGTATGCAGGGTCGTCGGAGAAGTTCCGCAGGTACAGCGAGATCTCCGGTCTACCTGCCATTGTCACGCCCAGTCGTCGGAGCGAGGCGCGCGGCCCCGCGCAGGAGCCACGGTGTCCGCTTCGCCATCACGGCCACTGCTCGGTCCGAACGGCGCATCGCGCTTCTTGGGCCCGGCGTCGGCGAAGATGTCAGCGTTGCTTCGGCCGAACCTGCCTGCGCGCCTTGGTGATCGACCGCCAACAGCTCCCAGCTGCCGGGCACACCGCGCAATTCGACAACGCCTCTGTCGTCGAAACCGGTTCCCGATCCGACCACCAGGTCGCGCACGGTCCTGGAAACCAGGATGTCACCTGCACCGGCATGACCGAGGATTCGCGCTGCGATGTGGACGGCAATTCCGCCGATGTCGGCATCCATCAGTTCGCACTCACCGGTGTGGATGCCGATACGGATCTCGATGCCGAGTTTCTCGGCATCGTCGCGGAGCGCCTCGGCGCAGCGGATGGCCTGGGTCGGGCCTTCGAACGTGACGAGGTGGCCGTCGCCGGTGCTCTTCACCACCGTGCCGCCGAACCGTTGCGCCGCCTCGGCGGTGACCACCCCGAAGCGCTGCAGCAATGCGCGCCAGCGGTCGTCACCCGTAGCCGCCGCGCGTTCCGTCGACGAGACGATATCGGTGAACAACACCGTACGGAGCGCCCGATGCGACTGCGTAGGTGCTGCGTGGCTCCCGGTGAGAAATTCCTCGATCTCCGACACACTCCGGTCGGGATCGGTGAACCACGGAGCGTGGTCCGCACCTTCGAGCTCGACCATGCGCGCACCGGGTATGTGGTCGGCAAGGTAGCGGCCCAGCTGTACCGGGACGCCTGGGTCGTAACGGGCGTGAAGGACGAGGGTCGGCACCGTTATCGTCGGCAGGATTGGCCTGACATCGATCCGGAAAGACGCCTCGAGCGTTGCCCGCGCCATCCCGGGACTCGCGCTCATGCGCTCAAGTGTCCCGAGAAGGCGCGTTGACTGAACGGACGATACAAGGCACTTGATTGCCTCTCCGGTTCCCCATTTCGATTTAACGGCGCGACCGAATGCTTGGATGCGGGCGATCTGCTCAAGCGATGGCACATACTTCTCATCGACTTCGCCCAGGCCGCGTGACCGCAGTTCGGCCGGATCACAATCGAAATCGTCCCAGCTGCCCGAACCCGAGTACGCCGTCGTACCGGTCAGGATCAGCGCTCGCGTCCGGGCTGGTCGGGTCGCGGCGAAGAGGATCGAGGCCGGACCGCCCTCGCTGACCCCGAAGAGCGCGGCCCTTTCGAAGCCTGCGGCGTCCATGACCGCCTCGATCTCGGCCGCTCGATCGTCGAGTGTGCGGACCTTCGGTACCGGGTCTGACAATCCCACTCCGGCCTTGTCGAACAGGATGATGCGGCAGAAGGTGCCGAGCTTGTCCATGAATGCGCTGAATTCCGGCAAAGACCAGTACAGCTCGACGTGGCTGGCGAAAGACCCGGCCCAGACCAGTTCGATGGGTCCGTCGCCGAACACCTGGTACGCGAGGCTGAGGTCGCCGCAGGGCGCGTACGACGTTTCCGGCACGTCATTGAGCGTAATTGACGGGTATGCGACAGTTCGGGAGATGACAGGGACCCCAAGAGAGATTGCCGTGATCGGCGCAGGCCCGGGAGGCCTCGTCTCGGCGCGTTGGCTGCTGTCGCAGGGGTTCGAGCCGACGATCTTCGAGCAGAGCCAGACGCTCGGCGGACAGTGGACCGGGCTGGACGGTATCAGCGGGGTCTGGCCGACCATGCACACCAACACCAGTCGCATCCTCACCTCCTTCAGCGACCTGGAACACGACAACGACTTCACGTTTCCGTCGAACCGCGACGTCCTTGCCTACCTGCACCGCTACGCCGAGACATTCGCATTGACGTCGCGCATCCGCTTCGGCACCCGGGTCGACCGGCTGAGCCGCGGCGACAGCGGTTGGCTCGTCGAGCACTCGGGCATGACCGAATGCTTCGAGCGTGTCGTAGTCGCCAGCGGACGATTCCAATCGCCCTTTGTCCCAACCGTTCCCGGGCTCGATACCTTCACCGGATCGGCTGGGGCGATGGCGACATACGACTACCGCCAGCCGGAGCCTTACCTGGGCAAGCGTGTTCTCGTCGCGGGCGGCGCGATCAGCGCGCTCGAAATCGCATCGGAGCTAGCGCAACTCGGTGTGACGGTCTCCGTGACCCAGCGACGCCAACGCTATGTCCTGCCGAAATTCGCCGCGGGCGTACCGTCTGACGCCCGCATCTACACGAGGTACGGGACGCTGGCGGACGAGACCCTCTTACCGGCCGAAGTCGATCGGCAGCTGAAGGAGATTGTCGTCGAGGCGGGTGGCAGCCCGGAGCAGTACGGTGCGCCTGCGCCGGATCCGTCGCTGTTCGCCGCTGGCGTCACCCTCGCGCAGCAGTACCTACCGCTGGTGGCCGAGGGGCGAATCACGGTGCGGCCGTGGCTGACATCGGTCGACGGACGACGGGTGACCTTCGCGGACCGAACCGCCGACGAATTCGACGGAATACTGTTCGGCACCGGCTTCGTGCTCGACCTGCCGTTCCTCAGCGATGAGATCGCGACGATCGTCGACCTCGATGACGTCCATCTCGACGCCGACCGCTACACCTTCCACCCGGACCTGCCCGGCCTGGCGTTCGTGGGCATGTGGGACCAGTCGGGCGGACTCTTCGTGCCGGTGGAACTCCAGGCCCGATGGATCGCCTACACCTGGGGCGGTGTGGTCGCCGGGCCGAGCGAGCCGGAACTATGGTCGGCGATCGAGGCCTACCGAGCACGGCGCGGGACACCGCAGAAGACCCGAATGAACCTGGCGGCGTTAGCTTTCGCGCGGGCCGCCGGAGTCGAGCCGCACCTGGAGAACTGGCCGCACCTGCGGCGAGCCCTGCTGTTCGGTCCGCTCGCACCGAGCTGTTTCCGGCTAGAAGGACCCGATGCCCTGTCAGACGCGCCGGTCCGGTTCGCGCGCGACGCGGCCGCGTTCGGTGCGATCACGTCAAACGAGATGACGGAGCGCGAACAGAGGTACTGGTCGCTCGTCGACGGTGCTAGGCGTTGAGCGCCCTCTCCCCGATCACCTTTCGCGCGCGCAGGCCGTCGATTTCTTCGTCCGTCAGGCCGAGGCCGCGCAACACCTCATCGTTGTGCTGCCCGAGCGTCGGTGGTGGGAACCGATGATGGCTGACAGGCCCCGGCGTGATGCGGAAGGGCCAGCCGGGGTAGCGGTGCCGCCCGGTGATCGGGTGCTCGACTTCTTGGTAGTAGTTCCGCGCATCGAGCTGGGGTAGGTCATACATCCGTTCGGCGGTGAGCACTTGTTCGGCCGGGACACCCTGTGCGGTAAGGATATCGACCACATCTGAGGGCTGCAGCGTCCTCGTCCAGGCGGCGACGGCGTCGTCGAATGCGTCGTGGTCAAGCCCGACATCGTCGCGCATGCTGATCGCCACCCACTCGCCGTCGATGGCCGTCGGGTACACACCCTGCAGGTAACCACGCTGACGGTTACCCTCACGCCGGGAGACCACACCGTTCATCGAATACTCGATCACAGGCTCGGCAACAACCGACGCCGCGGTCTCGATCTGCGCGATCTCGATGAGTTGCCCTTCACCGGTCCGGCGCCGGTGCTCGAGCGCCGCAAGCAGTGCCACCCCGGCGTGCACTCCCACGATCGGGTCGGCCGGTCCCTGCAGGACGCACGGCGGGCCGTCGGGATGGCCGGTGACGGCCGCCATCCCCGACGTCTGCTCGAAGTTGAACGCCCAGCCGACGTAGTCGCGCCACGGCCCTTGTAATCCGAACCCAGGCATACGCACCTGGATCACGTTCGGTTTCAGCGCGACAAGCGATTCGTAGTCGAGTCCGAACTGCTCGACCACCCTTGGCGAGAAGTTCTCGACGACGACGTCGGCATCGTGGACGAGCCTGAGAGCGAGGTCGCGCCCATCGTCGGAGTTGAGATCAAGTGTGATGTCGCGCTTGTTGAGGTTGGTCGCCTGCCACATTCCGCTGCGCTCGTACCACCGGTCGCCTTCATGGGCGTACGCCCCGGAGTAACGAAACCCGTCGGGGCGTTGGATCGATTCCACCTTGGTGATATCGGCGCCGAACGCACCGAGGAAGCAGGTGAGGTATGCGCCTGCCCAGAATGTCGACAGATCAAGGACTTTCACATCGTCGAACGGCATGCCTCGACCGGCGTCCGTCCTTGGCCGTGCCGTCACAGCCGTCGCAACAGGTTGGCCGAGGCGGGGTGCGGCCCGTATCGGCAGGGCCGGTGTCTTCGACAGCCGGAACGGGGCAGCAGGGCGACGGAACGACCAGTCATCACCTCCGGCCTCCACGAAGAACCCGCGATCGCGGTACTGCGGACACTCCAAGACCGTCGCACCATCGTTGACGGGAGTGGCCGGAATGCGCAGCGCCTGGCTGAGTTCGACGATCTCGTCGACTGTTCGCTCCAAAAGCCACGACTGGGCCTTCTCGTAGAATTCGGCGCGCTCGGGACCGCCCAGCATGACCGCGATCTGATGCTCGCCGTACTCCGGCAGACCGAGCATCGCACAGACGTCGAGCCAGTGCTGACCTGTCAGGCAGTTGATGCCGAGCCATCCATCGGCAGCGCGCACGATGCCCATCACCGGGCCTGCCTTGAGGTTGGGAGGCAAGCCGAGACTCCGCATCTTCTCTGCCATCAACATCGGGTACGGAAGCGTCGACAGCAGCGACTCCATCACCGACACGTCGACCTCGATGACAGGACTCGCACCGGCCGGCTGCGTTCTCAGCGCTGTGAGCGCACCCAGCGCGGCGTAACCACCTGCGACGTATTCGGCAATCCTCGCCCCGGCCTGTACCGGCGGCCGCTCGGGATCGCGCAGATTCACCCATCCCGAAGCCGCCTGCACGGTCAGTGGTGTCACCTTCCGGTCGCGAAGCGGTCCGTGCTGACCGAACGGAGAGATACGAACGACAACAAGGCCGGGCCGCAGCGCTTGCAGCGCAGGCACATCGAGCCCGAACCCGTCGAGCGCCTCGGGCGGCAGTCCATCGACAAGCAGGTCGGCCTGACTGATGAGAGAACGCAATACCGAGACGTCAGCATCGAGATCGATTGTCGCCACGCGCTTTCCGGCATTGAGATATTCGAACATTCCGCACCGATTGGGGTCATTGACATCGCCGGGAAACGGCCCCCAGCTGCGCAACGGATCCCCGGACGACGGCTCGATCTTGGTGACCTCGGCACCGAGGTCGGCGAGGAGCTTGGTACAGTACGGCCCCGCGATGTCACCGGCGATTTCGACGACACGCAGCCCGTCGAGCGCGCCCGTCATGCCGGTATCCCGATGGCCTTCGGCTCCATATACTGGCGCAGGCCTGCAAGTCCGCCACCCTCGCGCCCCAACCCGCTCTGCTTGAACCCGCCGAACGGCGCATCTCCTGGGATGCAACCGTTTACGGCGATCTGGCCCGTGCGCACGCGCCGGGCAACGGCCACGGCGCGGTCGACGTCGGTGCCCCATACCGCCCCGGAGAGCCCGTACTGTGAATTGTTGGCGATCGCGACCGCATCGTCGTCGTCGCTGTATCGCAGGACCGCCAGCACGGGTCCGAACACTTCCTCCTGGGCGATTCGGGAGTCGGGGCCGACGTCGGTCAGGATCGTCGGCTCGTAGTAGAAGCCGGTGTCCAGCCCGGCGGGACGGCGCCCTCCCGCGACCAACGTCGCGCCGGCCTTGAGAGCGACTGCGACGTGGGCCTCGACGCGGTCTCGCTGCACCCCGCTGATGAGCGGGCCCATCTGCACATCGGTGTCCGCCGGGTCACCCACCTGCACGCCCCGGGCCATGTCGACGAGCCGTTCGACGACCTCGTCGTGAAGCCGGTCCGGAAGAAGCAGTCGGCTCTGCAGTATGCACGCCTGTCCCGCGTGCAGTGAGCAGCCGTCGAACAGAATCCGTTGCAGCAGTTCGTCGGTCATGTCGACGTCATCGAGAAGGATGGCAGCCGACTTGCCGCCGCATTCGAGGAGAAGCCGCTTCATCGATCTGCCCGCCGCGGACATGACTTCCCTGCCGACGGCCGAGCTTCCGGTGAAGCTGACCATGTCGATGCGCGGGTCGGAGGTGAGCACCTTGCTGGCGTCGACGCCGCTCGGTGTCACGACGTTGACGACACCCGGCGGAATGTCCGTGTGCTCGTCGATGATTCGGGCGAGCGCGAGGCCGGCCAGAGGTGTCAGCGGCGACGGTTTGAGAACGACGGTGTTGCCCGCCGCCAGCGCATTGGCCACCTTCATGACGTTGAGGCTGTGTGGGAAGTTCCACGGCGTCAGTACCGCTACCACGCCGAATGGCTCGTGGCGCAGCAGCGTGGTTCCTGCTGCCCCATACGCATCGATCGGTTCGTCAGTCAACTGCGCGGCCAGTTCTCCGGCGTGCAGCGCCATGAAGGCGGGCCCGTCGACCTGGATCAACCGCTCATTGGCGATGCAGCCCCATTCGGCCTGAGACAGGGCGAAGAAGTCGTCGGCGTGCTCGAGAAGCGCGTTGCCGAGTTGGCCGAGGCATCGGGCCCGCTCGTCCGCCGTGGCCGCCGACCACGGTCCTTCGTCGAACGCCAGGCGTGCGGCACCGATAGCGGCGTCGACGTCGTCGAGGTCGGCATTGGGGGCCATGGCGATCGCCGCTTCGGTGGACGGCGATATGTCGTCGTAGCGCCCGCTACGCGGCTCGACCCACCGCCCGCCGATGTACAGCGAGTAGTCGTCGACCAATCGAAGCGGGTCAGCCATACAGGCTCCTCACCGAGCTCAGTGGATCAACACATGGTTTACACCTGTCGGACTGATGCCGTCAATCTCTGGTATTGACAGCGATATTTGCGCCGAGTAGACACAATGCATCGGACATTTCTCCAGTATTTGTCCGACAGTGTCGTCGAGGGAGGCCCGGGTTGCCCACCACGTTCCCCCTGCACTCTCCCGACTTCTTCATCGGTGATCCGTACCCCGCGTACAAGGAACTGCGCGCCACCGCGCCGGTGTGCTGGAACGACGTCACCAAGTTCTGGGCGCTGCTGAAGTACGAAGACGTCCGTTACGTGTCGACCAACCCGAACACGTTCTCCTCCACCAAGGGCATAACGATCCCCGACCCGGTGATGCCGAACCCGGTGCAGGAGGGCAACCTCATCTTCACCGATCCGCCGCGGCACCGTCAGCTGCGCAAGCTGATCAACACCGGATTCACCCGACGGCAGGTAGCGATCCTCGAGCCCAAGGTGCGCGAGATCGTCTACAGGATTCTCGATGACGTCAGGTCCGGATCCACCCACGAGTTCGCCGAGGAGCTCGCCGCGCCCTTGCCGACCAGGATGATCGCCGAGCTGCTGGGCGCGCCACCGGATGACTGGGAGCAGTTCCGGCGCTGGTCGGACGCGTGCACAGGCAACGCCGATCCCGAGATCGAACAAGACGCGCTAGTCGCCGTCGGCGAGCTATTCGGCTACTTTCAAGCGCTGATCGCCGTCCGGCGCGCCGAACCGCGAAACGACATGTTGTCGGTGCTGACCACCGCCGAGGTAGACGGGGCGAAGCTGACCGACGAAGACCTGTTGAATTTCGCGTTCCTACTTTTGGTCGCGGGTAACGAGACGACGCGCAACTTGATCGCGCTCGGCACATTGGCGCTCATCGACCACCCGGATCAGTGCAGGCAGCTAATCGATGACCCGTCGCTGATACCCAACGCTGTCGAGGAGATGCTGCGATGGACGACTCCTGTGACGCACATGGCAAGGACCGCAACGACAGACGTCGAGATTCGCGGACAGGTGATCCGTGAGGGCGACGTGGTCGTCATGCTCTACGGCTCCGCCAACCGCGATGAGGACATATTCGGATCCGACGCGGAGGATTTCAAGATCACTCGACATCCTAACCCCCACATAGCATTCGGCTGCGGCGAGCATTCGTGTATCGGAGCTCAGCTTGCCCGGCTGGAAGCCCGTGTGTTCTTCGAGGTGCTGTTGGGACGGTACCCAGAGCTCGAACTCGTGGGCGATGTCGACCGGATGAGGGCCACCATGGTGCCCGGCGTCAAGCGGATGCCCGTACGACTCGGACCGGGGCGCTGACGACGTGCATCTGGACTTCACACCCGAGCAGAAACAGTTGCGCAGCGAGATCCGGTCATCCCTCGAAGCTGTGATGACCCTTGAGCGAATCGCCGCGGTCGCGGGCCGCATGGAAGGCGGCGAGGGCGTCAAGGAATGCGTGCGAGCCCTCGGCGCGGCCCGCCTACTGGGCGTCGGCTGGCCCAAAGAGTATGGCGGACGCGGGTTTACCGCGTTCGAACAGTTCATCTTCTTCGAGGAGGCACAGCGGCTCAACGCGCCCATACCGCTGGTCACCCTCAACACCGTCGGGCCGACGCTCGCGCACTGCGGCACCGAGGAGCAGAAGCAGAAGTTTCTACCATCGATCCTGGACGGCACCGTCGAGTTCGCGATCGGCTACTCCGAGCCGTCTGCGGGAAGCGATCTGGCGTCGCTGCGTACTGCCGCTGTGCGCGACGGCGACGACTACATCATCAACGGCCAGAAGATGTTCACAAGCGGCGCCGCGTATGCGGACTACATCTGGCTCGCGGCGCGGACTGATCCCACGGTCAAGAAACACAAGGGCATCTCGATCTTCATCGTACCGACGTCGTCGCCGGGGTTCTCCTGGAAACCGCTGCACACCATGCCGGGTGTATCCACGTTCTACACGTTCTACGATGACGTGCGGGTGCCCGCGAGTTCGATCGTCGGCGGTGAGAACGAGGGTTGGCGGCTGATCACGACACAGCTGAACTTCGAGCGCGCAGCGCTGGGAAACATGGGTGCTCTCGAGCCACTGTTCGAGAAGACGTTGAACTGGGCGCAGACCACCGAACTCGACGACGGACGCGTCATCGATCAGCCGTGGGTCCAACAGGCGCTGGCCCGGGTCGAGGCGCAGGTCGCCGCCTACAAGATCATGAACCTGCGCGTCAACGCCGCCATGACGAAAGGCGCGCTGGGGATGGGCGAGGCATCGGCGGTCAAGGTCTTCGGAACCGAGCTGACACAGCAGGTGGCGCGCGAACTGCTCGAGGTGTTGGACCGAAGTGGCACCCGAAAGGGCGAGGACGCACCGCTGCGAGGTGCTCTCGAATCGGCGTACCGGATCGCGGTAATCAACACCTTTGGCGGCGGCGCCAACGAACTTCAGCGCGACATCATCGCGATGGCAGGGCTTTTCATGCCGCGTGCGCCTCGGGACCTTCGGGCGTCACAGAATGGGGATACGAAGTGACAAACTTGGACAAGGTGGAGTTTCGCAAGAAGCTCGACGACCTCATCGGCAAGCCGACTGGGGGATCCGGCAAGCCAAGCGTCGCACCTGACCCCGTGAACCAGCCGATGATCCGGCACTGGGCCCATGCACTCGGCGATATGAACCCGGTCTACCTCGATCCCGAGTTCGCAGAGAAGTCGCGGTTCGGCGGCATTGTGTCTCCCCCGGTGATGCTGCAGGCGTGGACCATGCCTACGCCCAAGATCGAGGGCATCGCCGAAAGGGGCGGGGTTCCAATCGAAATGGGCAAAAACCCGGCATCGTTCATCGAAGAGGCCGGCTACACGGGCATAGTCGCGACCAACTCCGAATTCGAAATCGAACGCTATCCGCGTCTCGGCGACGTCATCTCGGCCACGCAGGAATTCGAGCACATTTCCGACGAGAAGAAGACCTCGCTGGGCACCGGCTATTTCGTCACCTGGCTGTCGACCTATACCGACCAGAACGGCGAAGTGCTAGGGCGGCAACGGTTCCGGGTCTTCCGATTCAAGGCCAACAGTTGATGGCGACCAGACTGGCGCCGGCCATCAGCCCGGACAGCGAGTTCTTCTGGAACGGGTTGCGCGAGAACAAGCTGCTGATCCAGCGGTGCAAGGGGTGTGAGGCGCTGCGCCAGCCGGCTCGACCCATGTGCCCGTCCTGCAATTCACTCGACTGGGACACCATCGAGTCGAGCGGGCGCGGCACCGTCTACAGCTACGTGATGCCGCAGCACCCACCGATGCCGTTGATGGAGTACCCGTACATCGTCGCGCTGGTCGAACTCGAAGAGGGAGTGCGGCTGGTGTCCAATCTGTGCGATATCGCACCCGCCGACGTCGAGGTCGGCATGCCCGTCAAGGTGTTCTACCAAACCTTCGACACCCTTGACGGAAACGACCTCGTGCTCCATCAGTTCCGGCCGGCCCGGTAAGCAGCCATGGACTTCGATTTCACTGAAGAGCAGGAGACGGTGGCCAAGGTGGCGCGTGAGCTCTTCGAGCACCGCGCAACACCCGAACACCTCACCGACCTGGAAAGCGGCGACGTGCGCTTCGACGAGTCGCTGTGGCGTGAGCTGGCCGCGGCCGACCTGTTGGGAATCTCGCTGCCCGAGAACGTCGGTGGCAGCGGTCAGGGCTTTGTGGAGCTTGCACTGCTGCTCGCGGAGGTCGGTTGGAGCGTCGCGCCGGTGCCTGTCTATGCCACGCTGTTACTCGGCGCCGACACCATCGCCCGATTCGGCGACGATGCACAACGCGAGCGTTATCTGCCTGCCGTCGTCGACGGCTCGTCGTTACTCACCGCCGGTCTGGCGGAACCGGGTCGCTCCGACCCGACCGCGCCTGCGACCACGGCTCGCCGCGACGGCGACGGGTGGCGCCTCGACGGTGTCAAAGAGTTGGTACCCGCGGCTCAGCTCGCGCGCACCGTCGTCATCCCGGCCTCGCTCGACGACGACGAGGTCGGGGTTTTCCTGCTCGACGCGGACATTGCAGGGGTCGATGTTCGTCCCGTCGTGACGACCAACGGCGAACCGCACGCCGACATGTTTATGGACGGTGCAGCCGCATCGGAGCGGCTGGCCGGCGGCCGGGAGATCCTCGAATCGCTTTATGCCCGCGCCCTTGTCGGTCTGTGCGCGATACAACTCGGCGTCACCGAGCGCGCGCTGCGGATGGCGGCGTCGTACACTACCGAACGCGAACAGTTCGGCAGGCCGATCGGCAGCTTCCAGGCCGTGCAACAACGGATGGCCGACGCCTTCATCGACGTCGAGGCCATCCGGTGGACCATGTGGCAGGCCGCGTGGCTGCTCGATCAAGGTGGTCCGCCTGGCCGTGAAGCGGGTATCGCGAAATTCTGGGCAGCCGAGGCGGGCTCGCGGGTCGCGGCGACCGCCCAGCAGGTGCACGGGGGAATCGGTATCGACACCACCTATCCCCTGTTCCGTTACTTCCTGTGGGCCAAGCACAACGAGGTGACGCTCGGTTCGGCCTCCGCGCAGTTAACGCGCCTGGGCACCTCGTACCTCGAAGGAGACCGATGACGACCACATTCCGCACCACCACCTTGGACTGGTACGACATCAATGTCGGCGACGAAGTAGCGCCGCTCGAAATCCCGGTCACCGCAACGGTCATCGTCGCTGGTGCGATCGCCTCACGCGACTTCATGCCCGTGCACCACGATCCGGAGTTCGCGAAGAAACAGGGCTCGCCCAACATGTTCATGAACATCCTCACCACCAACGGGCTGTGCGTGCGGTTCCTGACCGACTGGGCCGGCCCGGAAGCGATGGTGAAGAGGTTGGCGATCCGGTTGGGTGTACCCGCGTTCCCCAACGACCCGCTGCGGTTCACCGGCACCGTCACCGGCAAGTCCGAAGGCGCCGACGGCGAGGGCCTCATCGAGGTCGAGTTCCGGGGCAGCAACAGCCTTGGCGACCATGTGTCGGGGACGGCGACAGTCAGTCTTCTCTCGCGGACGCGAGGAGCAGATCCTGACAAGGACAGAGTTTCATGAGTTCGCTCTCCGGGCAGGCGGCGATCGCCGGTATCGGCCAGACCGAGTTCTCGAAAGAGTCCGGCCGCAGCGAACTGCAACTCGCCTGCGAGGCAGTGAAAGCCGCGATCGACGACGCCGGACTGAAGCCCAGCGACGTGGACGGCATGGTCACGTTCACGATGGACACGAGCGACGAGATCGAGATCGCCCGCAATGTCGGCATTGGCGACTTGACGTTCTTCAGCCGCGTGCATCATGGCGGCGGTGCGGCGGCGGGCACCGTGGTGCAGGCCGCGATGGCTGTGGCGACCGGCACCGCTGAGGCCGTGGTGTGCTACCGCGCATTCAACGAGCGGTCGGGAT
Source organism: uncultured Actinomycetota bacterium (assembly GCA_963715215.1). Taxonomy (GTDB): domain Bacteria; phylum Actinomycetota; class Actinomycetes; order Mycobacteriales; family Mycobacteriaceae; genus Mycobacterium. The sequence goes on along the minus strand of CAVQRJ010000010.1, from coordinate 182,828 downwards.
TCCGGTTCGGCGGGTCGACAGCACGGCCGACGGGCGAAACACCGCCGTTCATGGCGAATTACGCGCCGTTCGGTCTACTGACGCCCGCTGCATGGGTGGCACTGCATGCACAGCGGTACATGTCGACCTACGGCGTCACCAACGAGGATTTCGGCAGGATCTCCGTCGTCGACCGCGCTCACGCGGCGCGCAATCCCGACGCATGGTTCTACGAACGGCCGATCACGCTCGCGGACCATCAGAACTCGCGGTGGGTGATCGAACCCGCGCTGCGTCTACTCGACTGCTGCCAGGAAAGCGACGGTGGCGTAGCGGTTCTGGTCACCACCGCCGAGCGTGCGCGCGACCTGCGGCAGCCACCCGCGATGATCACGGCCGCCGTGCAGGGTGCGGCCGCCGAGGGCGAGATGATGACGAGCTACTACCGTGAGGACATCACCGGTCTGCCCGAGATGGGTGTGGTCGCCGAAAAGCTCTGGCGCGATTCGGGTCTCAAGCCCACCGACATCCAGACGGCATTTCTCTACGACCATTTCACGCCGTTTGTGTTCGCCCAACTGGAGGAACTTGGCTTCTGCGGACGCGGCGAGGCGAAGGACTATGCAACGGTGCAGCGGCTCTCGCTAGGCGGAGAACTGCCGATCAACACCAATGGCGGTCTGCTCGGCGAGGCGTATATCCACGGCATGAACGGCATCACCGAAGGGGTTCGTCAGGTGCGTGGCACCTCCTACAATCAGGTCGACGACGTCGAACATGTCCTGGTCACCTCGGGGACCGGAGTACCGACGAGTGCGTTGATCCTCGCCACGGACTGACTCGCCATGACTTCAGCGTCGACCGCAACCGATACCCGCGAACTCATCATCGAGTCCGCCTTCGACTGCTTCCGGAGGCACGGTCTGGACAAGACGACCGTCGTCGACATCGCCAGGGCCGCCGATGTCTCACGCAGCACGGTGTACGAGTACTTCCGCGACAAAGCCGAGATTGTCGAGGCCTGCGCGGAGGGCGCTTCGCAGAAGTTCTACCGCGAGATGACCAAGGCGATGCGTAAGGGCGAGACACTCGAGGATCAACTGGTCCTCGCGGGAGTCTTCGTCACCAGGGCCAGGCGATTCATCGAGCCCGAGGCCTACTTCGATGAAGACGAGGTGAGCTTGCTCCTCACCAAGAACGCGGCCGTGCTGCTGCGTGAATGCACGGAGTTCCTCGCGCCCTACCTCGCCGCCGCGAAGCTCACCGGGGAGGTGCGTAAGGATCTCGACGTGATTGCGGCGGGCGAGTGGTATGGACGCATGCTCTTCTCGTTGTTCAGCACGCCGTCAGCGGCATTGGACATGAGCAATGCGCGCGTCGTCGCCGACTTCGTGCGAGCCCATGTGGTGCGGGGATTCGCGTCGGACCGTCCAGGCCGCGCCCGCTGACACTTTTCCTCGCGGAGAGAGGTGGGTGCCGCGCCGGCTAGGACGCGCCGTGTAGTTCGGCGAGTGCGTGGACCTGTTCGAGGTAGTGCTTGAGCGAATGGTGCGCGAACCTCGCGGACACGATCGTCGTTCCCGCAGCCTCCATCGCCATCAGAGTTTCGACGGTCGCCTCCGGCTCCTTCACCGGGTCGAGCGGATGATCGGCGGGCAGCACCACCTCGAAGCACGGCGGAATCTCCCTGGCTCGCAACCACTCCCCTGCGGTCGCGACCGAAATGCCGAACGGTGCCCAGCCCTCGGCGAGCGTGACCGCACGCCGTAGCGAGCGTCTGGTTCGGCCGCCGATCCAGATCGGCACACGGTCCTGCAGCGCACACGGGTCGACGGTGAGACCGCCGAACGAGTAGTACTTTCCTGCGTACACCGGTTCGTTGCTCGGCAAGGCGGCCCGCAGCGCCCGCAGCGCGTCGTCGCCGCGGTCACCGCGATCGTCGAACGGCGCGCCGATGAGGTCGAACTCCTCCTTGAGGGAGCCCACCCCGACGCCGAGTATCAGTCGGCCGCCGCTGACGTGATCCAGTGTGCCGTAGCGCTTTACGATCTCCAGCGGGTGGTGGTATCCCAGCACCAACGTCATCGTCGCCAGCCGGATCTGCTCGGTGCGCGCCGCGACATAGCCCAGAGTCGCGAGCGGATCCCAGTACCGTGTCCCGCGCCTGCCCGCCTCGGTGGCCGGAATGCCGATGTGCTCGCTGCAGGTGAGATGGTGGTAGCCGAGTCGGTCCGCCGTCTCGGCGACGCGCCCGATCTCTTCGATGCCCGCGCTGCGCTCCCACGTCAGTTCTGCACCGGCGACGTTGGTGACGACCGGCGTGGCGATGCCGAGTTTCACTGCAGGGGTTCCTCGCCCGCGAGGATCGTGCGGTGCATGAGGCGGCCGCTGTCGACGGGGTATTCGAGCACCCGGTGCATTGTGCCCGTGTTGTCCCACATCAGCAGGTCGCCCGGTTGCCACTGGTGGCGGTAGACGTACTGAGGTTGAGTAGCCCAATCACGCAGGCGGGCCAGCAGAGCGCGGCTTTCCTCGACCGGCATTCCGACGACGTAATCGGCTGTGGCCCCGAGCAAGAGCGACTTGCGCCCGGACTGGTGTGTCCACACCATCGGACACGCCTTCGTCGGTGACTTCTGCCAGAAGGTGATCTCATCGAAGCTCATCTCGGGACGGACGTAATACTGCGATCGCTCGGCGCTGTGCACCACGCGGAGTTTCGCGATGGCATCCTTCTCGGTCTCCGGCAGGTCGTCGTACGCCGCATAGGTGTTGCAGAATTCCGTTTCGCCACCGGAATCCGACAGTTTGATCGCTCGCAGCAGCGTGGCCAGGTTCGGATAGGGCTGAAGCGAGCCGTCGAAGTGCCAGAACATCGAGCCCTTCAGGTACTCGGCCCGCTGATTCACGTTCTTGTCGAGCGAGATCTTGTAAATGCCGCCCTGTCCCTCGTTATCGGGAATCGCGCCGAGTGTCTTGGCAATGGCGACCTGTTGCTCGTCGCTGATGTCCAGCCCGCGGAAGAACACGACGCCGCGCTGTTCGAGGATTGCCCGGATGTTCTGCGCCTCGCGTCCGCTGAGAAGCGTCTCCAGATCGGTTCTGATCTCGCTGCCGATCTGCGGGGTGAGGTCGATGACGTCGGGCTGCGCGGAGGTGAGTCCCATGTGTCAGCTCACTCTCGTCAGAATTGTGTTGGCCGAATGCTTTACCCGCGGCTGCTTCCACAGCTCGACCGCCAGTGAGACGGTGATCAACGAGTACAACAGGTTGCGTAGGTTCGCGACGTCGTCGGGCAGCGGTTCGGAGTAGTCGAACTTGTCGATGTAGGCGACCGCTTCCTCGGCATGAGGGAACACCTCGTCGTAGAACGCCTTGATCTCCTCCATGGAACTGTTTACGCGTTTCACATAACGCTGATGTCCGTCCTCGATGGCCCACTCGTCGACGAGGTGTTCGAGTTGCGAGAACTCCGGCGGCAGAGTCGCATTCATCGTCCCGCCTCCCCCGCCTCGACGTAGTCGGCTACCGTCTTGTGCAGGTGGCGCAGCAGGATCTCCTCGTCGTTCATCGTGAAATGCGTGAGGGCTCCGCTGTTGAGCATCGCCTGCAACCCCTCCGACGGGCTGGCGTCCTCCAGGATGATGTCGTTGAGGAATGTCATCGTCAGTTCCTGGCCCAATCGCTCCTTGTGGGTGGTGGGCGGCTGGTAGTACGCCTCCGTTTCGAATATGTGCGAGTGCGGTCCGGTGGGCCAGTGGGTGTGCACGGTGAAACCGGACGCGCCGAAAATCAGGACGAAGTTGGGAAAGAACTGAAACGAGTCGAAGCCGTACTTCTCCGACCGCGTGGGGTTGATACCCGGTGGCATCGGCCCGCGATCGGTCTTCTTGTTCCAGGGTCCGGCGGCGCTGGCCTCGAAGACGCACTCGATCGGCTTGGAGTACGGCGTCTTCTGTGACGGCTCACCCGAGAACGAGAACATCCGGTGCGGACCCTTGAGCTGATATGCCAGCGCGTCGGTGAACGGATTTGGCTGATCGAACGCATCTCTGGCCTCGGCAGTCAGGGCACCGAACGACGACGCATGCAGGTACGGCCCGTGGTAGCTCTCCGCGAATCCGTCGAGGAAGATCTTCCAGTTGCACTGCAATTCGGCTTTGAATCGGTATACCTGGTGCGGGCCCTGGAACGGATAGCCCTCGATGTCATGAGCGAGCTCGCCGAGGAATGACCGCACCGGCTCGGTGTTGTGCGGGTTGAGGTTGATGAAGATGAAGCCTTCCCAGACCTCGCACTGGATGGCGGGCACCCGGCAGCTGTCGGCGTCGAAGTCGAGCAGCAGATCCTTGCGGGTGGCCGAGTGCAGTGATCCGTCCAACTTGTAGCGCCAGCCGTGGAAGCGGCAGTACAGCAAGGGGGCGCGGCCGGAAACCTCCTGGAACGGGTCGTCCTCCCAGAGCATCTTGTTGCCGCGGTGTGGACAGATGTTGTGGAACGCACGGATCACAGGCCCATTTTCGGAGTCCTTGCCCCGCACGATGATGATCGATGTGTTGAGGAACCTCAGCTCGCGGGTGAAGTAGCTTCCCGACTTCGGCACCTGTTCGACTCGACCCACGTATAGCCAGGTCTTCCTGAAGATGTGTTCGCGCTCTTTCTCGTAGAAATCCTCGGAAACACAGTCTTGCAGCGACACCGGACCCCGGCCGAGTTCGGGATAGGCATCGGTCCAATGTCCGCTCGCGGGTTTGGTCACCAGGCTGTTGTGACTCATGAGGCCCACCTCCTGGCCGAACGTAACAGCTGGTGATTTGCTCGAAACAGATGCAAAACCTCAACATGCTGTTGCATATTTGGAACACATCATGGAACAGAACGTGCCCTTCGACGTCGACGCCCTGCTGGTATTCGGCAAGGTGGTGGAGAACCGCAGCCTGTCGAAGGCCGCCGCGCTGCTCGGGATGCCCAAATCGACGGTCAGCCGAAAGCTGACGAAGCTCGAATCCGACCTCGGCATCAAGCTACTGCGCAAGAACACGCATCAGCTCACCGTCACCGACCTCGGTGAGCAGATCTACGCCCACGCGGTGAACATCCTGACCGAGGCCAACGGCGTCCGGGCGCTGGTCGAGGGCAGCAGGCAGGAGCCGCAGGGTGAACTCAAGGTGGCGATACCGGTCTTCGTCGGCATCGACTATGCGTCTAGGGTCGGCGCCACCTTCCTGCAGCGCCATCCGCACTCGCGCCTCGACATCCGGCTGGTCGACACCATGGTCGACCCCATCAAGGACGGATTCGACGTGGTTTTCGGAACCGGGCCGCTGCAGGACTCGACGCTGATCGCCCGCAAGGTCTTCGACCTGGAGCTCTTTCTCTGCGCGTCACCGGACTTCTTGCGAGCGCTCGATGAGCCGCTCACCGTTCCTGCACAGCTGAACGCGCTGCCCTTCATCGACTTCGGTTTCGCCGGGCCACGCAAGCTGACAGTGTCGAAGAACAAGCGGCGGCACGAACTGGCGCCGGTAATGCGGGCGCGCGCCAACAACTTTCAAGTGTGCAAGCAGTACATCCTGCAGGACCTCGGCATCGGCGCGATGCCCACACAGATCATCTGTACGACCGAATTGCGCGAGGGCAGCCTGGTGCCGGTGCTGCCCGACTGGAAACTCGAACCGCTCGAAGTGCACATGATCTACCCATTCGAGCTGTCCTACTCCACGCTCATCAGTGCCTTCTACGATGCGGCGCGCGAGATCATCGTCGAGAACATCGCCCGCGCGTGAGAATCACCACCCCTGTCATGATCTCCCACGCCATGATCGAGTACACCGATCCGCGTTCCACCAGACCGGCAGAATCCGAGATCCGTTGGCGCCGTCGATGATCAGTGTCAGGAGACAGGCGATTCCGACCACACCGATGACGACACTCGCGAGGCGGTAGCTTCGCGGTGCGCCGATTCGACGACTACCGAGTCCGGCGATGATCACCGCAACGTTGCCGCCGACTATCGCCATTCCGGCACCGATCACGTGCCAGTGGACTTCGCTGGCATGCGCGCCGCTTCTGAACGCGCCGACCAAGATGTTGCCGATCGCGTTCGCTGCCGCCGCGAGCACGAAACTCCAACCGACCCAACCAGTCGGGCAGGAGCGCGCGATGATAACGGCGCCGACCAGAAACAACGAGCCGTGCAGAATGAACGCCCCGATGTTCATGACCGCAGCGACGCCGAGATCGCTGATGAAATCGGCGATGTAGCTGTAGCCAGGGAAGCTGGCGGCGGCGATCGCCTCACTGACCAGGTAGACGGCTGCGCCGACGAGCCAGATGACAGCGGCTGCGCGCGCGCCTAACCGACCCACGATCCGTTTCGCATCACGCCCGTCACGGCAAGTTCTGCGTCAAGCACGACTAGATCGGCATCCGCGCCTGCCGTCAGCTCCGCAGACGGAAAGCCCAGCGCCCGTGCTGGATTGATCGAGGCCTGACGAACCGCGGCCATCAGCGCGTCGTCGCGTGGTAATCCGCCGTGCTGCACGGCGAATCGAAACTGGTGGTCCATTGTCGCGGTGCTGCCCGCGATGGTCTGCGTGCCCGCGACGCGTGCCACCCCGCCGACGACCGCCACCTCCAACGGCCCCAGCAGGTAGCTGCCATCGGACATGCCCGCTGCCGCCATCGAGTCGGTCACCAACGACACCCGGTCGGGACCGGCGCTTCGGCAGACGTGCCGATACAGGGCCGGATCGACGTGCACACCATCGGTGATCAGTTCGACTGTCACCCTTGGGTCTTCGAGTAACGCGATGACCGGTCCGGGTTCGCGGGTGTTGATCGGGCGCATCGCGTTGAACAGGTGCGTGCCGACCGTCGCGCCCGCATCGATCGCGGCCCGCGTCTGGTCATACGTCGCCTCGGTGTGGCCGACGGCTGCCACCACGTCGGCGTCCACGATCTGCCGGATCGCTGTAACTGCGCCGTCGCGTTCCGGCGCGATGGTGACCATGCGGATGGTTCCGCCGCCCGCTTCGAGAACGCGGTCGACCTCGGCGGGGTCGGGATCCCGCATCAGCGACGGCTGGTGGGCGCCGCACCGCTGCGTGGAGAGCCACGGCCCTTCCAGATGGATTCCGTCGAGCACGCCGGAGCGAACGTCGTCGGCCAACGCCGCGACCTGACGCAGCAGATCCTCGGGCCCGGCGGTGACCAGGGACGCGACGAGCGTGGTGGTGCCGTGCCTGCGGTGAAACGCCACGGCGGTGGCCGTCTCATCTGGTACCGCGGAGGAGAAGTTCGCGCCTCCCCCGCCGTGTAGATGCGTGTCGACGAAGCCCGGCACAACCGTCACCGCGCCCAGCTCTCGATCCGCGGGTCGGGGCGCAGGACCGGCGCCCACCGCGGACACAGCACCGTCCGACACCTCAATCCATGCGGGCCGCAACAATTCTCGACCGGTCAGCACGGTGTCGGCGGTCATCAGCATGGCGGCGCCTCAGATGCCCTGCCAGTTCGGCTTGGAGCGGTAGGTCTCGCGGTAGTAGTCCACGAGCTGAAGCCGACGGGCGGCGGCGTCGTCGAGCAGCACCGTGACGTGCGGGTGGTGCTGCAGGATCGTGGCGGGCCACAGCGCGCTCACCGCGCCCTCGACCAGATGGTGTACTGCCTCGGCCTTGCTGCGCCCGGTGGCCACCAGGATGATGTGCCGGGCCGCCATGATCGTCGCGAGGCCCTGTGTCAGGCAGTGGGTGGGCACCGCGTCCAGGTCATCGTCGAAGAAGCGGGCGTTGTCGAGCCGGGTCTGCCTTGTCAGCGTCTTGATCCGGGTGCGCGATGCCAGCGATGAACCCGGCTCGTTGAACCCGATGTGCCCGTCGGTGCCGATCCCGAGGATCTGCAGGTCGACGCCGCCTGCCGCCTGTATCGCGTTCTCGTACGCGGCGCACGCGGCCGGGATGTCGGCGGCAAGGCCGTCTGGACCGTCGACAGCGCCCGGGACGAAATCCACCCGGGACACGAACACTTCCTCGATGACGGTCCGGTACCGCTGCGGATGATCCGCAGGCAGGCCGACGTACTCGTCGAGCGTGAAACCGCGAGCCTGCCGGAACGAGATCGTCCCGGCATCGCAGCGCGCCGCCAACTCGTCGTAGATCGCCAGCGGGGAGGATCCGGTCGCAAGGCCAAGCACCGCGGTCGGTGTACGGCTCAGCAGGTCGGCGATGGCGTCGGCGGCAAGCCCGCCAATCTCTTTGGCGTCGGCCAGGATGACGACTTCCATTACTTGGTCGCTGTGAAAAGTTCTGCGCCCGAATCGATATCCGCACCCGCGGCTACCACTCCCGACGGCACGACATTCTCGGGTTCCCGTTCGTCCATGACCACGACGGGGACAATCGGATTGAGCCCCTTGGCTTCGATCGCGGGTACGTCGTAGGTGATGATGAGCTGCCCCGCAGCGACGTCGTCGCCTTGGCTGGCATGGGTGGTGAAACCCTCGCCCTTCAACGCGACGGTGTCCAGACCGAGGTGGACCAGAACGCCGACGTTCTCGGTGGTCATGACGATGTAGGCGTGCGGCATGAGTTTCAGGAGCTTGCCGCTGACCGGCGCGACCGCCTCCACCACCCCGCGCGGGGGGTCGACCGCTGCGCCATAACCCACCATGCCCTGGGAGAACACCGGGTCGGGAACGTCCTCGAGCCGAACTGCGCGCCCCGCAACCGGGGCCTGGACCAGCGTCTTGCTCACCCACCAAACAATACGAGTGTGCGCCCAACACGGTCTCAACTTCGCGGGTTCTCGTCTAAGCTTCCGCTCAGCTTCTGCGGGCAGTAACCACGCGGCAGGGAAGGGTGACCGGCAATGACTGACGCGGCGAAACCTCAAGCGGTCCAGCAAAAGTCGGGTATGCGCTTCCCAGGCTTCGCGCAATTGCAGCGGCTCGGCAAGAGCCTCATGTTGCCGATCGCGGTGCTGCCCGCGGCGGGCATCCTGCTCCGGCTGGGACAGGACGACCTGCTGGGCAAGATCAAGGCGCCCGTCATCGGGCCGTTCTTCCAGGCGATGAGCGCGGCCGGCGGCGCGATCTTCGACAATCTTGGGCTGCTGTTCGCTGTCGGTGTTGCGATCGGGTTCGCCAAGAAGGCCGACGGGTCTACGGCGCTGGCTGCTGTCGTCGGCTACCTGGTCGTGCAGGCCGTTTTCAAGACGATGTCGCCGATCGTGCTCGCCGGCGAGGTCGACAAGAATGGCGACCAGGCCCTGATCAACTACAGCGTGCTCGCCGGCATCGTCGTCGGCCTGCTCACCGCGTGGCTGTTCGACCGATATCACACGATTCAATTGCCCTCGTACCTCGGATTCTTCGGCGGCAGACGATTCGTCCCGATCGCGGTGTCGGTGACCTGCCTGTTCCTCGGGTTCGCGATGAGCTACTTTTATCCGATCTTCGATGCCGGGCTGACCGGACTCGGCAAGTTCATCGGCGGCTCGGGCGCCTTGGGCGCCTTCGTCTACGGGTTCGCGAACCGAATGCTGATACCGCTCGGCCTGCACCACATCCCCAACTCGTACATCTGGTTCCTCTACGGCGACTATCAACCTCCGGATGGCGGAAAGGCGGTGACCGGGGAACTTACCCGGTTCGCCGCGGGCGACCCGTCCGCCGGACTCCTCACATCTGGGTTCTACCCGATTCTGATGTTCGGACTGCCCGCCGCTGCGCTGGCCATGATTCACGTGGCGAACAAAAAGCAGCGCAAAGTCGCGTTCGGCATCCTGTCGGCTGCTGCGCTGACCGCCTTCTTGACCGGCGTGACCGAACCGCTCGAATTCGCGTTCATGTTCGTCGCGTTCCCGCTGTACCTGATCCACGCCGTGCTGACGGGACTGTCCCTGGCGATCGCATACCTGCTCGACATCCACCTGGGGTTCTCGTTCTCGGCGGGTCTGATCGACCTCATCCTGTGGGGCGGCGCCCCGGCAGCGAAGAACATCCCGTTGCTGATCGGCATGGGTGTGGTGTTCTTCGCCGTGTACTACCTGCTCTTCCGGTTCGCGATCACGCGGTGGAACTTGCGGACCCCCGGACGTGAGCCTGAGGACGAGTTCGAGGCCGAGGAACAGGCGAACCTCAGCGAGGGCGCCGGGTCGACCACAGCTGTCGCAGCAGCCGGAGCGGGCACGGCGACCGCGACCATGACCGCGTCCGTCGCAGCCGACAGCAAGGCCGAGCAGGTGATCTCGGCGTTCGGCGGCCGGGACAACCTCGTCAACGTGGACGCCTGCATCACCCGGCTCCGCGTCGAGGTCAACGACAAGGGCAAGGTCGATCAGGATCGGTTGAAGAGCCTCGGTGCCGCCGGTGTCATCGAGGTCGGCAACAGCGTTCAAGCGGTCTTCGGCACCAGTGCCGAGGCGCTGAAGAACGACATCAACGACGTTCTCTAGAACCAGGTCAAACGACCGCGAAAAGCTCCAGCTGAATGTTGTCCGGGTCGCGGAACACCAGCGTCGCGTAAGGAAACGGCTCGTTCCCAGTCCTGATGCCGGTGTGCTCGATGCCGAGCTCGTCGAGCCACGCCGCCCACGCCTCCAGCGCCTCGCGGCCTGCCACGTTGAAGCCGACGTGGTCCAATCCCGTCTGGGCCTCGTCGAATCGCGCGCCCTTGTTGCCGGTGTTGGTGTGCAGCCCGATCGCCAAGCCCGAGCGCGGCTCGAGGAGCAAAACCCCGTAGCCGGTGTTCTCCCGTTCGTAGTGGGGGAACGTCATCGGCACGCGCTCGGCGCGAAACACCCGCTGGTACCAGGCCACGCTTGGCTCGATGTCGCGGACTGTCACGGAGAAATGATGGATCCCAGTAATCGCTGGGGCGGTTCCCTTGGTCACGTGCAAGATGGTGCCATGAGCAACGACTTAGCCGCCGCAATCCGGCGAGAGCGCCTCGACTGGATGGCCAAGCACCGCGATATCTACCTGCAGTCGGGTGGTACGCAGGGCCACGTCATGGACATCCGCGAGGTCGGTGGGCACTCCTTCACCACCCACTGCCTGATCAGGGTGAAGGGCCGCAAGTCAGGAAAGACGCGCATCGTTCCGCTGATCTACGGCGACATCGGCGGCGAGGTGGTGATCGTCGCGTCGAAGGGCGGCGCCGATGAGCATCCGGACTGGTATCTCAACCTTCGTGCCAGCGAGCACGTCGACGTGCAGATCGCCACTCAAGCGTTCCGTGCGACCTGGCGAGAGCCAGAATACGAAGAGCGGCACAGGATCTGGGACTTCATGGTCTCCGTGTACCCGCCGTACCTCACATACCAGCGGTCGACGACCCGGCACATCCCCGTCGTCATGCTCGAGCCCGGCCCATCGATCGAGGTGTTCCGGGAGTCAGACCTTCAGTCCTCGTAGACCAGCTCGACGCGCGGCGTCTCTCCGCCAGGACCCATCGGCGAGTCGTACTCCACCACCGGGCCGGTGGGCGCGCCGGGGCGAGTTCCGTGACAGGGTCTAGTTCTCGGGAAGGAACACCGACGCTGCGATCGCTGCGATGACCGCCAGCGCCACGATGGTTCCCGCCACCGCGACCCAGCCGCGCCCTTCGTAGGCCACGCCGCCGAACCAACCGAAAAGACTCGACCCGCCGTAGTAGAACAGGTTGTACAGCGAGGAGGCCTGCGCCTTGCCCTTCGGCGCCGACCGGCCGGTCCAGCCTGACGCGATCGAGTGGGCGCCGAAGAAGCCGGCGGTCGCGATCAGCAGGCCAGCGAGGACGACGAACACGTTGCCGCTCAACGTGATCGCGACGCCTGCGGCCATGATCGCGATGGACGCCAGCAGCACGCGTTTGCGTCCGAACCGGGTGGCTTCCGCGCCAGCCCGCGGCGACGCCCACGTTCCGGCGAGGTAGGCCACGAACACCAGGCTGACCACGAACGGCGAGAGGTGAAACGGCGCGGCCGTCAACCGGAAACCCAGGAAGTTGTACAGCGCGACGAATCCGCCCATGAGCAGAAAACCCTGCGCGAAGAGCGCAAGCTGCCGCGGCGAGCGGAGGTTGGCGATCAATCGGTCCGCGAGGCTGCCTTCCGGATTGGCGCCCGAACGGTTCGACGGGGTGAAGCCCTGCGACTGGGGGGCAAGCTTGACGAAGGACAGCGCGGCGATGCCGCACAGCGCCGCGACGGTGAAGACGCCGATGCGCCATCCGGCGATCTGTGCGGCGGGACTGGCCACCACCCGCCCCAAGAGACCGCCGATGGTGGTGCCCGCGACGAACGTGCCCGCCGCCCTGGCGGCGTGGGCCGGATCGATCTCCTCGGTCAGATAGGCGATCGCGATCGCAGGCACTCCGCCGATGACGAGTCCCTCGAGGAACCGTCCGGCCAGCAGCAGTCCAAAGGTCGGCGCGAACGGGACGAGCAGACCGACGACGGTGGCGACCGTGACCGAGGCCGATATCGCTCTGACGCGGCCGATGCGGTCGGCAAGCGTCGACCACGGGATCACGCCGATGGCCAGGCCGACGGTCGACGCCGAGATGGTCAGCGCCGCGGCGGCCGCACCGATGTGCAGGTCGGCCGAGATCAGCGGAAGGACCGCCTGCGGCGAGTAGAGCTGAGCGAACGTCGCGACACCCGCGCAGAAGAGAGCGGCCAGCAGCCTTCTGTACGCCGCTGATCCACGGCTATGTCCTGCCCATGCCTGTGGGGCCGACTGCTGGACGGTCACTGCAGTGACGCTAAAAGACCTGCTCTAATGTGTCCAATGCATAGTTGTAGATGTTCTTATGCGTTTCACGCATCACTGCAGAGAAAGCTTGCAAAGCGTTCCGCCGGTGGCGTCAATCCCCGATCCCGGTCCCATGCCAACCCCACTTCCCGCTTGGCCCCGGCATTCGTGAGCAGGACATGGACGATCTTGGACGTACTGCCGTCGCGCGGAATGGGAACGACGGCGACGCCGAACCCCGCCGCGACAAAACCCTCGACCGTTGGGATCTCGGTGGCCTCGAACACGATCTCGGGGTTGACGTTGTCCTCCGCCAGCAATTGGTCGGTGAGCTGACGCAGTCCCGTTTGCTCCGCGAGTGCGATGAACGGCTCGCCTGCCGCGGCCGAGAGCCGCACCTTGGCACGGCTGGCGAGCCGGTGTCCGCGCGGCACGGCGAGGCACAGTTGATCGACGTACAGCCTGCGCCAGACGAAGCCGGACGCGTCCGGACGTGGCGCGGTGATCGCGATGTCCGCCTGCCCGTCTTGCACCCGTTGCGTGATCTCGTGCGCCGGCCCCTGGAGCAGCTCGAAACCGATCGCGGGCGCCGACTCGCGAAACCGTCGCAGTTGTTCCGGCACATACCAATTCGCCAGCGAATGCAGGAACGCCAGCCGAACCCGGCCGGTGTCCGGGTCAAGCAGGGCGGCGATCCTTTCGGTGGCGGACCGCATCTCGCCGATGCTGCGCCGTGCGTGCTCGAGCATGATCTGGCCGTATGTGTTCAACCGGAGCCTGCGCTGGACCCGGTCGAACAGCGGTGTGCCTGCCTCGCGCTCCATTCGAGCCAATGCCCGCGACAACGTCGGCTGGCTGACCGACAGCTCCGCAGCGGCGTCGGTGACGTGTTGCGTCTCGGCGAGCACGACGAACCACCGCAATTCCTCGAGGTTCACCACTCGACCATAACTACACTGCGTGCATCCAGAAGAGGCGCAAACCCGACTCCCTACCGCACGCCGTAGCGCCGTGACTGTGCGGATTTGGACGTTTCTCGGCCAATTAGTCTCCGAAAGTGCACAGTCGACGGCTACCGCACGCCGTAGCGCGCCATGTGCATCGCCGCGCGGTGGCTGAATAGCAGCGACGCGCCGATCGGGTTCCCGCCGCCCGGATACGTCGTGCCCGACACCGCGGCCATGGTGTTTCCCGCCGCGTACAGACCGGCGATCGGCCGGTCGTCGACGCCCAGGACACGCGCGTCGACATCGGTGCGCAGCCCGCCCTTGGTGCCGAGATCCGATAACCCGAACGCCGCCGCGCGGTACGGCGGGGTGTCGATCGGCACCAGCGGCGAGGCGCCGCCGGTGAACGCGCGGTCGAACGATTCCCGGCCGCGGCCGAAGTCCTCATCGTCGTCTCGCTGCGCGAATTCGTTGAACCGGCGCACCGTAGCCGCGAGATTGTCTGCGGGAACGTCGATCTGGTTCGCAAGCTCGGCCAGTGAGTCGGCCTCCCGCCACAGCCCGGCGGATACGTACTCAGCCGTCGGCGAGAACGACACGTTGGTCGCCATCACCGGTGGCTGCTCACCGGCGCGGCTGTCGTAGACCATCCAGTAGCGCGGGCCGACGGTACCCTCTCTCATGGCGCGAATGATCTCGCGGCCGGATCTGTCGTAGGGGGCGGACTCGTTGACGAACCGGCGCCCGGCGCTGTCGACGAAGATGCCGCCGGTGAAGCACAACGCGAAGGCGGCCCTGCCATCGGGGTGAACCAGACCGGGCGACCACCACGCCTGGTCCATCAGGTCCGTGCCTGCGCCCACCAACATCGCCGCGCGGTGCGCCAGCCCCAGATTGCGGGGTGCGCCCATCGTGTCCAATGCCGCTCCGGGAACACCGAATTCGGCTCTCATCGCATCGTTCTGCTCGAACCCTCCCGCGGCAAGCAGCACACCGCGCCTGGCGCGAATCACCCGTCGGGTGCCGTTGCTTTCCACCCCGGCACCGACGACGCTGCCGTCGTGGACGATCAACTCGACAAGGCTGGTGTTCAGGTGCGCGGTCACGGCCGGATTGTCGGCCATCGCCGACAGGAAGCGACCGATGACGGCCCGCCCACCGGTGAGCAGGTCGGGCTGCGGCGTACCGAGGCGTTCATGGTCCAGTGGTCCGCGAACAAGTCCCTGGAACCGGCCGAGGCGATCGTCGGGGACCGCCCGCGAGACGATGTGACGCATACCGTCGTTGCGGGCGCCAGGCGCTGAACTGTAGTAGTCCGGCCACGGCAGCACCTTGAACGCGAAATGCTCGTCGCGCTCGAGGTATTCGATCAACGCCGCGCCGCCGCGCACGTAGGTCTCCTGCAGCTCGGCGGGGATGCGATCTCCAACGACGGCGCGGTAGTAGCGCAGCGCCTCGTCGATGGTGTCGTCGCTGCCCGCACGAACGAGCACCGGGTTGCAGGGGAACCACATCCCCCCGCCGCCGGAGTAGGCGAACGTTCCGCCGAACCGATCGCTCGCCTCGACGAGCGCTACCGAGAGCCCTTCGCGTGCAGCGGTATAGGCGCCCGCGATGCCGCCGCCGGAGCCGGCGACGAGTACGTCGACCGTCTCGTCGAGCGTGGTCACAGGTTCCTCGACCGGTTGACGCACTTGTGCCAGGGCACCAGCGGGCGGTAGCCGTGCTGGGCGAACAGCCGGGCGATACCCGCGCCAATGCCGGTCATAGCGACGGACCCTACGCGGCGTGCGGAAGAATCGCTTCCAGCATGACCGACAACGACAGCCTTCCCATCTTCAGACGACGCCACATCGTCCGACTGGCCGTGTTCGCCGCGTTCCTGCTCGGCCTGTTCTATCTGGTCGCCGTCACGCGTGTGATCGACGTGGAGGATGTGCGGCGCACGGTCGCCGCAACGGGACCGCTCGCGCCGCTGACCTATGTCGTGGTGTCGGCTGCGCTGGGAGCAATTTTCGTGCCGGGCCCGATCCTGGCGGCGGGCAGCGGCCTGTTGTTCGGCCCCGTGCTCGGACTGTTCGTGACGCTTGGCGCGACGGTCGGCACAGCCGTCATCACCAGCCTCATCGGCAGACGCGCGGGCCGAGACAGCGCGCGGGCGCTCCTCGGCGCCGAGCGCGCCGACCGGCTGGACCGGCTGATTCAGCGGCGCGGACTGTGGGCCGTCGTCGGCCAGCGGTTCGTGCCGGGAATTTCGGACGCGCTCGCCTCATACGCGTTCGGCGCGTTCGGGGTTCCGCTGTGGCAGATGGCCGTCGGGGCGTTCATCGGGTCGGTGCCGCGAGCCTTCGTCTACACCGCACTCGGCGCGTCGGTCGGGGACCTGTCCTCGCCGCTGGCCTACGTGGCGATCGCGATCTGGTGTGTGACCGCGATCGTCGGTGCCTTCGCCACTCACCGCGGCTACCGGCTTTGGCGTGGGCGCCATCAGGCGCCGGCCGACCGACCAGGTACTGTCCCTCCAACGAAGGGTGACCTAACACCCGAGAGTGAAGGGCAGTGAACAATGGATGGTCGACCGACGGATGCCGCCGGCCTGCGCCTCCTCGTGGTCGGCGCCTCGTCCGGCATCGGCCACGCGGTAGCCGAGAGTGCCGCCGAACTCGGCGCCAAGGTGGCGGTGGCAGCGCGGCGGATGGACCTGCTCACCAAGCTGGCCGAGACCGTCCGCGGCAGCGCCTTCGAGCTGGACGTCGAGGACGCGTCCGCGATCAACACGGTGGTGGGCCAGGCGGCTGAAGTGCTCGGCGGCCTCGATGCCGTGGTGTTCACGAGCACCGTCGTGCCCTTTGCACACATCGAGGACACCGATGTGTCGACCTGGGTGCACGCCTTCTCCGTCAACGCGGTCGGCGCCAACAACGTGCTGCGGGCCGCACTTCCCCACCTGTCGGAGAACGGCGTCGTGCTGATCGCGTCGAGTCACGACGTCGGACGCCCACGGGCGGGCGTCTCCGCCTACAGCGCGAGCAAGGCGGCGCTGGACGAGATTCTGCATTCGTGGCGCAGTGAACACCCCGAACTCTCGATCGTGCGGGTCGGCATCGGCCCTACCGCCGACACCGAGATTCTTCGCGGCGCCGACCGGGACCTGCTGTCGCTGCTCTTTCGGTCCTGGGTCGAGCATGGCCAGCTTCCCGCGCAGATGTCGGCGCTGCGCGACGTCGCCAACACGCTTGTGTCCCTGGCGATAACGGCCTACTCGAATCCGAGCGTGGTGCCCGAGATCGTGCAGCTGTCGCCGCGCATCAGAGCCACGACCTGAGTTTGGTCCACAAAACTCAGGAATATGTCGCGACGGACAATCGTTGCCGCTCGAAGAGAGAAGGGCGGCTTGATGGCTGGCACCAGCACCGAAATTCCATTCAACGGCTTACGGCTGCGATTCGACAGCGCCAAGACCTTCGGCGAACTCGTCGATGGATTGTTGGCCGACGTCGGTGACGAGCCGGTCCCGATCAACGATTTCGCAGTGCGGTACGAGAGCTGGGCAGCCTACGAGCGTGAAGTGCAATCGCATGCCGGACCAAGCGGATTCATGTTGTTCGCCTTGTTGGACCACGGTGCGTGGATCAAGAAAACCGGCATCGACAGGAAGGTGTTGCGCGTCGTGATCGGCAACCCGCTGATTGCCATCACGATGCTTCGTCATGACGTGACCGCGGGACTCTTTGCGCCGGTTGAACTCTTGATCACCGAGGAAGAGAACGATCAAAGCTCTCTGACATATGTGGTGCCGTCATCGCTCATGGTGGTCGAGGAGAACGAGCCGCTCCGCGCGGCGGCCCTGGAATTGGACGCCAAACTGGCGGCGCTCGCCACGAAGGTGACCGCGGCCTAGCCGTCTGATGGGCCTGCCGACTCCACGCTCGCCACGTCGGTGAGACCGCTGATCGTCAGCACCGGCATGAGAATCGGATTGGCGATCAGTCGCATTCTCTCGGCGTGGCCATACAGCGCGTTGATGGCGCCGCTGTCCAAGTACTCCACGGCGGTGAGGTCGACGGTGAGCGTCGCGCCGTCGGGGCCCAGCGCGGCCGAGCCGTCGCTGAGCGCGTCGGCGAACGCATGGACATTGCTCAGGTCGATCTCCCCTGTCGCGGTCAGCACGAATGTCCCGTCGTCGCGGCGGTCGGTCGTGATGCTCAGCGGCGTGGCCATCAGGCGATCCTCGTGTGCATGTGAACCGTTGTGCCCGTGGCGCGCGGCTGGATCATGACGTCCTGCATCAGTGCGCGCATCAACGCGATGCCACGGCCCCGATGTGCGGCCGCCACCGGTGGTTTCCACGAGCCTGCGTCGACGACGGTCACGTGCACGCGATCGGCAAGCGCGATCGCTCGCAGGTAGATGTTGCCCTCCGTCGGCTGACGGTGCCCGTGCTCGATCGCGTTGGCGAGGGCTTCGCCCGTGGCGATGAGCACCTTCAGTGTCAGGTCGGCATCCACACCCGCCCGTGACAACCAACGCTTCAGCGCGGCACGGGTAGCGGCGAGATGGCTTGCCTCGGCGGGAAAGTCGATCTCGAGTGGGGCGGGCTGGCGGTACAGGAGCAGCGCGACGTCGTCCTGATAGCCGCCGCCCGGCGCGAGCCGCGACATCACTTGCATGGCAAGGTCATCAAGTGAACTGGTGCGGTTCTGCTGGACGAGGTCGACGGCGCGCGCGATGCCGGTGTCCAGCGATTCGCGACGACGCTCGACGAGGCCGTCGGTGTAAAGCAGCAGGGTCGCCCGCGGCGGCAGGGTCTCGCGTTGTACGGGCCGGGACCGGTCGAAGGACAAACCGAGCGGTGTGGCGCGCGCACCGTCGAGCAGTCGCGTGGTGCCGTCGGCCAGCACCATGATCGGCGGCGGATGGCCCGCGCTCGAATATTCCAGCTCGCCTGTGTCGGGGCTGAGCACCGCACAGAAGGCGGTGGTGCACCGCGCGCCGGGTAGCCGGACGGCGAACTGATCCATGCCCACCAGTGCCGCACTTGCACTGGGGGTCTCCAAAAGCAGTGCACGACAAGCGCTTCGGAGTTGCCCCATCACGGTCGCCGCGGCCAGGCCGTGCCCGACGCAATCGCCGACGATGAGCGCGATGCGGCCGTCGTCGAGGTCGACGACGTCATACCAGTCACCGCCGACCTGAAGCGGACGAGTGGCAGGCTGGTAGCGCACCGCGAATCCGCTAGGCAGATTCGCGGGCCCGAGCATCGCGTTCTGCAGCGCGAGGGCCGTCTCCCGCTGCTGGTCGAGTTGATGGACCCGCTGCAGGCCTTGGCCGAGGCGACCCGCCAGCACCGCGAGCAGCATGTGGTCTTCGGCGGTGAACGGTCGTCGTTCGGCCAGCTCGATGTGCAGCACCAGGACGCCGCGCGGGTGCTGAAGCGCGATGCCCGCGGTGCCCGGCTGCGCGGTATCGGGCGTCAGAAGATCCCCGTCGCCCAGCGACCTGATCATCTGTTGCGTTCGCGGCGGCAGGTGGGACCACTGCGCCGGCTCACCGACGCACATGAATTGCGGCGCAGCGGTTTCCGCGCTGTCGGGCGACAAGGTGACTGCGAGGACGCGGTGCGCACACCACAACGTGCGTAGTTCTTCGGCGGCTGTGCGCACGGCGTCGTCGAGGGTATCGGCCTGGGACAGCTGCTGATTGAGCGAGGCGAGAGCGGATTCCCGTTGCACGGTGTAATGCTCGGCGGTGACATCGCGGAAGGTGCCGACCATGACCCGGCGCCCGGTCTCCGGGTCGTCGACGTGGTTGAAGTTCACCGTCACCCACAACCGGTGCCCGTCGCGGTGGTTCACCGGAATCGTGAAGGTGCCGTGTTCTGCGTTCAGCAGTTCCGTGAACGCGGCCTGCACCTGCCGGTAGGCATCGGGGTCGCGTTCAGGCGACGGCGACCATGGGCCGGGTGGCTGATACGGCAGGCCGTCGGTGCCGTACCCCATGATGTCGGTGAACGCCGCATTGATTTCGATGACGGCGCCCTGCTCGTCGGTGACGAAGAAGGCCTCTTGCAGCGACTCGATCAGCGCCGTACGCCAGCGGGCGTGGTGGCTGCGCAGCCGCGCCAGTTCGATGTTTGCGCGTACCCGCGCGAGCAGTTCGGCGGCGGCGAACGGCTTTACGAGGTAGTCGTCGGCGCCCGCCCGAAGCCCTTCGATCGATGCCTCTTGGCCTGCCCGCGCGGATAACAGCACAACGGGCACCGTCGCGGTTCGCGGATCGGTCCGCAACGCCGCCAGAAGGGCGAGCCCATCA
This sequence comes from uncultured Actinomycetota bacterium, assembly GCA_963715215.1. Classification (GTDB taxonomy): domain Bacteria; phylum Actinomycetota; class Actinomycetes; order Mycobacteriales; family Mycobacteriaceae; genus Mycobacterium. The sequence continues at coordinate 162,854 of CAVQRJ010000010.1, read as the reverse complement.
AGTCGGGGCATCATCACGTCACTGACGACGAGGTCGGGCACGCTGGCGCGGATCCTCTCCAGGGCCTGCTGGCCGTCCGTGACCGTCTCGACAAGGTAGCCGGCGCTGCTCAGCAGGCGGGACAGGTACTCGCGCATGTCGGTGTTGTCGTCTGCGACGAGAACGCGCCCGGCGGTGTCGCGACCCGGAACCTGAAGCTTGGCGTCCTCGCGAGTCGGCGCCGCGACCTCGGCAGGACGCAGATCGCCGTCGTCGCCGGGAATCCAGCGCAGTGCCTCCTGCACATACGGCTCGGCCCCGCCGGACGCGGTGCGGGTGGCCGCGTCCGAACCGATGGCGTCGGCGGGCAGGTGCGAAGAGCCGAAGGGCAGACGGATCGTGAAGGTGGTACCCGCACCTTCGACACTCTCCGCTGTGATGGTGCCGCCGTGCAGGTGGACCAACTCCTGCACCAGGGCCAGCCCGATACCACTGCCCTCATTGGAGCGCGCCTGGGCGGACTCGATGCGGTGGAACCGTTCGAAGAGCCGCGGCATCTCCTCGGCGGGTACACCGATCCCGGTGTCGGCGATGGTGACGACCGCTTCGCCGTTCTCGCGATGCACCGCTGCCGAGATGGACCCGTCGAATGTGAATTTCAGCGCGTTCGACAGCAGGTTGAGGACGATCTTCTCCCACATGTCGCGGTCGATGTAGACGAGTTCATCAAGCGCGGGACAGTCGACGTTGAATTCCAGCCCGGCCCGGTCGATCGCCGACCGGAAAACGCTGGCCAACTCTGCGGTGACAGCCGAGAGGTCGACCGGCTCGTAGCGGGCCCGTGCCCGTCCCGCCTCGATGCGGGAGAAGTCCAGGAGCGAGTTCACCAGCTTGGTGAGACGTAATCCGTTGCGCCAGACCACATCCAAGTCTCGGCGCAGCTCGTCGTCCAGCCCCCTGGACCGGCCACGCAGCTCGGCAACGGGGTCGAGGATCAGCGTGAGCGGGGTGCGGAACTCATGGCTGATGTTGGAGAAAAACGTGGTCTTGGCGTGATCGAGCTCGGCGAGTTCTTCGGCGCGACGTTGTTGCCTCAGATAGCTCCTGGCGCTGCCGATCCCCGCGGCGATATAGGCGGCAACCAGCGCCACGAAGCCGGTGTTGCGCTCGTTTATCGGCCGGTATCGATTCAGCGCGGCCACGAAGAAACCGCTGGGTGTGCCGCCCTGCTCAATCAAGGGCACCACAAACACCCTGAACGGTGGCTCGGGCCAATCTCCGCACGGCAGATCGGAATGGGCGGCACCGTCGAGTTCCATCAGAACCGATTCGCCCCGCGCGGCCTGCTGCACCGGCCACACCGCAGCGCCGTCGGCGGGCAACACTGCCGGGGCGGCGGGGTGCCCCGCAGCGATACCACTCATCCCGGCCAGTCGCGCGTTACCGGCCTCGTCGAACAGATAGGTCAGCGCGAACGGAATATCGCGCAGATTCTGCTCGAGCTGGCGGTGGGCGAAGGCAACGGTTTCTTCCTCCGTGCGCGACACGGTCGGGTCGGAGCCCAGGTCCCGCAGTGTCGCCATCCGCCGCTCGCCGATCACCTGCATGGTGTCTTCGCTCACCACGCACAACATGCCGACGACGTGCCCCTCGTCGTCACGCAGCGGGCTGTAGGAAAAGGTGTGGTACGTCTCCTCGCGGTAGCCGGACCGCTCGAGGAACAGAAGCAACTCCACATCCCAGGTCGCCTGCCCGGTCGACAGCACGCGATCGATTCGAGGACCGATATCGTCCCAGATCTCCGACCACACCTCGTTGGCCGGCCTGCCAAGAGCCCACGGATATTTGCGGCCCAATGTGTCGCGGCGGTAGGCAGCGTTGCAGAAGAACGTCAGCTCCGGTCCCCACGCCATCCACATCGGGAACCGTGACGAGAGCAGGATGCTGACCGCAGTCCGCAGACTCAACGGCCAACCCGACGGCGACCCGAGCGGAGTGGCCGCCCAGTCGACCCGGGCGAGGTCTCGACCGACATCGGGGTCCGCGCCGAAAACCGCGGCGGGCAAACCGCGTTCAGCGTCCCCGGTCATCGCGACTCGTCGGGTCCGCCGAGCGCGTCCGTCACCGTCGTGTAGGGCTTCAGCACATTGTCGAGCTTGGTGACCTCGATCGGCATGGTGACCTCTTTGTTGGCGGCCACCAGCCGGACCTTGACACCGTCGGAAAGCCCCCGCTCGTAACAACCGAGGACGGCGTTGAGCCCCGCGCTACCGAAGTACGTCACGTCAGCGAGCTCCAGCACGAGTAGCCGGGCCGGGTGATCCGAAGCCGCATCGAGGGCCGCATCGAGATGGGAGACGAGCGTGGCGACGGTGCTTGAGTCGATCTCGCCTTCGGCGAACAGGATCACAGCCGCGTCGCGAACGTCTTGTTTGACCTGCAACAACGCCACGCGTCAGATCACCTCCGTTCCTCAGGCCGCCGCAACACCCCGTTGCCGCCTCACGATTCACATTAAGCCTTATGACCCGCTTCAGTGGACCCGAAATCTGCAGGTTTGTGACGTCTCGGCTACTGAATGCCGCGCCGCTATCGGTCGCGAGAAGTGCCGACGCGGTCGTGCACCGTAAGCAGCAAGTGGTCGAACTCTCGTCGCAGGCCGTCCGGCTGATATCGAAGCGTGTCGAATTCGGCGACGATCTGAAAAGCCAGGGCCCGCAGCTTGGTGTTCGTCTGCTGCGAACGCCACAGCAAAATCTCGAATGCCGCGGGGGCGCTGATGCGATAGACGAGCATGAGCGCGCCCTTCGCCTGTTCGATCGCCGCGCGCGCCTCGAACAACTCGGGCAGCGAGTCGTCGAGGGCTTCCCGACGCGCCTGATGGAACGTGTCGGTCAGGTCGATGTAGTAGCCCTCGCTACCCACCACCGCGCCGCTGCTGTCGAGCATCCGGTCGGCGAGGACGATCACGGTGTGTTCGTTGCCCGCGGTGTCGATGAATCGGTGGCGGCTCGAAAACGACCCGCCGAAATGCAGCAGGTGGTCGAGGAGGTCTTGGACGTGCTGGCGGTCGTCGGGATGTTTATGGGAGATGAGCAGCTCGGTGGTCGGCACGACGGAGCCGGGCTCGTAGCCGTGCATGCGGGCGACCTCGTCGGACCACTCCCATCGTTGTCCCACGAACCAGAAGCGGAAGCTGCCCACGTTCAGGTGGGGAACCGCGGGGACGGACAGCTCGGGCTCCGCGCGGCGGGCCGGATCCGGCTTCGGCATACAGCAATTGTTCCATCAGTGCGGTTGCCGCGAGCGTCCTTTGACACGCTGGAACAACTGAATGATCCCAACAACCACCGCTCCGACGAGCAATCCGATCACCGCCGACGCAGCGGTGTTGATCAGCCAGGCCAGCATTCCCCCGACGCCTGCCACGTGGTGGACGGCTTCCTCCCAGTGGTGCACCACGCCGTATGGCGCATGCCAGCCGAGTTCGTCGGTACCCACGAGCAGGATGTGGCCGCCCACCCAGAGCATCGCCACCGTCCCGATGGTCGAGAGCGCCGAGAGCAGCTTCGGCATCGCCGCGACCAGCCCGCGGCCGACGCGTTGGGCGAGCGCCGACGACCGCTGAGTGAGACTCAGCCCAACATCGTCCATCTTCACGATGCCCGCGACCACGCCGTAGACCACCGCGGTGATCACCACGGCGACGATGGCAAGGATGATGAGCCGCGGCAGGAACGCCTGCTCGGCCACCTCGTTGAGGGCGATCACCATGATCTCGGCCGACAGGATGAAGTCCGTCCGGATGGCGCCCGTGATCATGTGCTTCTCGGCGTTCTCGCCTCTCGCGGCGACCGGCGCGGCGTGCGTGTCATGTCCGCTGAGGCGCCCCCACACCTTCTCGGCGCCCTCGTAGCACAGGTACGTCGCACCGAGCATCAGGATCGGGGTCAGCAGCCACGGCACGAACTGACTGAGCAGCAACGCTGCAGGCAGGATGAACAGCAGCTTGTTACGCAGGGATCCGATCGCGATCCGTTTGATGATGGGCAGCTCGCGTTCGGCGGCGATGCCGTGGACATACTGCGGGGTCACCGCCGTGTCGTCGATGACGACACCCGCGGCCTTGGCCGTGGCGCGGCCCGCCGCCGCTCCGATGTCATCGACCGAGGCGGCCGCCAGCCGAGCAATCGCGGCAACGTCGTCAAGGAGCCCGAACAGACCGGCGCTCATCGCGTCTCCGTCATTGCGTTGGAGACTACCGCTAACGGCTCACCTGGCGTGCGACGCGAAGAACTGTGCGCTGGCATCCGACGCGCCGCCGAACCACTCGTGACCGCCGCCGTTCACCCGCACGAACGTCACTTCGGTGCCGTCGGCGCAACCCGATGCCGTGAAGCGGTGCACCTCAGCGGTGACTGCGTCTTCGATGGGTGCGGGGCAGTGATCCAGGTCGCGCCACCGTTCGGCCATCGCAGCCGGTGCCACGATGTCGCTGGGACCGCCGCGGCCGAGCATCGGGCCGCCGTCATAGGGCACGACCGGATCCGCAGCGCCATGCGTCGCGAAGACGGACACCGGGCGCGACGGCGCACACGGAACCGCCGAACCCAGCGAGCCGGCGACGGGCGCGATCGCGGCGACGACGTCGGCCCGCTGGCACGCAAGCCGATTCGCCATGAACGCCCCGGCCGATAGGCCCGTCGCGAACACGTGGCCGGGTGCGATGCCGTAGTCGTGAATGAGCCGGTCGGCGAGCGCCACCAGGAAGCCCACGTCGTCGACGCCCTGGCGATCGGGTATCGACGCGCCGCGGCCGTCGGCCCAGCTGAGGTCGATGCCGTCCGGGTAGACCACAGCGAATCCCTGCTGGTCGGCTGCGGCGTTGTAATTGCTCAACGACGCCTGCGTCCCTCCGGTCGCGCCGGCGCCGTGCAGATTGATCACGAGTCCCGCCGGGTGTTCGACGCCTGGTGGGACATGCAACTGGTAGGTGCGGTCCAGGCCCCCGAAACTCAGCAGGCCCGAGGTATCCACGCCGAGACTCGCCGATGCGCGGGCTCCGTCGAGGACGCCGCAACACAACAACACTGCAAACACTGTCAACAGGTGGCGCACGGCCGTCGGTCTCAGCGAACAAGCTGGCAGGCCGACGAACAGCCGGTGCCTAACATCACATTCGCGCGCGTCTGTTCGGCGCATAGGGTCCCCCCACCTGGGAATCGCTCGCATTGGCCCTTCCACATGTACTCCCAGGGAGGTCAAATGTCGAAGTACGACGGTGCCACGTCTGCTCCCGCTCATCACCGCGGCGCGAACACCGGAAAGAAGACGCCCTTGCCATCGACGTCCTGGCGTTCGAAGCGCACCTCGACGGGCTGGCCGACATAAACCGAGTCCGGTTCGCAGTCAACGATATTCGTTGCGATACGTAGATCTTCCTGCTCCTCCAACTCGACGAGCGCGATCACGTAGGGCACCGGCACGGCGGGATTGAAGGGCTGGTGATTGACCGTGTACGTGAATACCGTTGCCCGACCTGAGACCGGGCGGGCGACCAGCTCACCCCCGCAGTCGGGACAGGCGGCGGCCGGTGGCGCGACCCACAGCTCACATCGATCACACCGCCCGATCAGCAGCTGGCCGTCGCCACCCCCGGTCCAAAACGGCCGACTGTGGTCGTTGATCGGGGGCAGCATCCGCGCCGGGATCTCGGGCGCGACGTCATCCGCCATAGCGAGGAAAGTACAGTCCAACCGATTGTCAGTACAAAAATAGACATTCGGGAGCATGATGCGCCACTTCGAGAAGGACGCCATCATCAGCGGCCTGGGCATTTCGCGGATCGGCCGCCGCACCGGCATCCCAGGGTTGGAGCTGACGCTCCAGGCCGTGCGTGCCGCGATCGAGGATGCCGGACTGACAGCGGCCGACGTCGACGGGATCGGGACTTTGGGCGACACCCCACCCGCCGAAGTCCTCGAGGCACTGGGAATTCAGGCCGCCGACCGGACCATGGGGTTCGACACCGGTGGAGTGCTCATCCCCGTCATGTCGGCTTTCCGCGCCGTATCGGAGCGACGAGCGCGGCATGTCCTCGTCTATCGGACCGTAGCGATGCTCGGCGGCTCGATGAACCAGGAGGCGTCGCCGATGCTCAATCCGCTGGCGTCCCCACCTGTCGAGCCGCACGTTCCGGGGACACGGCGAAAGCTCAAACCGTTCGAAGACATCGACTTGCTGGTGGCTGCCCATTCCTACTCGGCCGCCAACTGGCTGGCCATGCACTGCAGGCGGCACATGGAGCTCTATGGCACGACCAAGGAGCAACTGGGCTGGCTGGCGATCAACAGCAGGCGCAACGCCGGGCTGAATCCACGCGCGGCGTACCGCGATCCGATGACGATGGACGACTACCTCTCCTCGCGCCCGGTGTCGACGCCGTTCGGGCTGTTCGATTGCGACGTACCGGTCGACGGAGCCATCGCACTGGTGGTGTCGCACGCCGACTACGCGGCCGACTGCCCGAGTCGGCCAGTGGCAGTTGAGGCAATCGGCGGGGCATACGGCTCGGGAGGGTGGTTCCATCGCGACGACTTCCCGAAGATGGCATCGGTGGAAGCTGCAGCGGAGATGTGGTCCCACACGGACCTCACCGCCTCCGACGTTCAGGTCGCCGAACTCTACGACGGCTTCACGTATCTGACCTTTGCATGGCTGGAGGCATTGGGATTCTGCGCCGACGGCGAGGCAGGCCCGTTCGTGGACGGCGCGACGCGCATCGCGCTCAACGGCGCGTGGCCGCTGAACACCTATGGGGGACAACTGTCGGCGGGCCGCATGCACGGCTACTGGTTGCTGCACGAAGCGTGCCTGCAGCTGCGCGGCCAGGCAGGTGACCGTCAGGTGGTCCCTCGACCCGAGGTGGCCGTCGCCGCAGCGGGGGGCGGCCCAATCGCCGCGTCCATGGTTCTGACCTCCTGACGCATCTCCACACCAAGCATTGACACGTCGGCTGACCGCTGTGATAGTGGTGGCTGGTTAAACGAAAACATTGTTTTCATTTAACGCACTCACTCGGACAGCCGGAGGAAACGTGAGCGTTGGGCAGGGTTCGCAGACGTGGCTGCCGCACTCGATCGCGGAGGCGGCGCTTAGCGGTAAGCCTGACAACGATATGGACCTGGCTTCGGCCTGGTCGCATCTCCTCCGCAGGCTCGAGGACGCAGCACGGACCGTCGACATGGATCGAGCGAGCCAACTCCCCCTCGATCGAGCAGCGGGGATGCGGCACCTGCTTGTGCTACTCGCGGCAGGCATCGACGAAGCATTGCGCTTCGACCCGGATCCGATTTTGGAGGTGCAGCGTGCGAGCACAGACGACATCGTGACCTGGGGAATGGAGTGCCCGGATTGCCTCTACACCCGCGCCACGATGCGGGGCGGTGAGAGCTACCGCCTGTTCGGCAACCGTGGCACCGCCCGATATGTAGGTCTGCAGACGATGAACGGAATCGCTTCGACCGCAAATGCCTTGGTCGACGAACTCGAGGTAGGCAGCGACGGCTACCTCGAGGTCGTGCTCTCCGGGCAGGAGCGCGAAGGCAATTGGATGCGGATCGAAGGTGATCACCCGACGTTGACGGTCCGGCATTTCTTCTACGACTGGGACACCGAGGTACCATCGACGCTGCACATCGAACGGCTCGGCGAACCGACCGAGACGGCCGACACCACAACCGATTTCGATGTCACAGTGTCGAGACAGCTGGTGGCGCTTGGCGACTTCGTCAACGACAACCTGCAATTCTTCCTTCAATTCGGCGCCGCACCGCCGGCCAACGGCTTCCTGCCTCCGATCGACCGGACTGCGATCGGAGCTGCAGCCGAGAACCGGCCGGTGATCGGCCGTTGGGAACTGGGTCCCGATGAGGCGCTCATTCTCGAGATCGCACCGCCCGTCGGTGTCTATTGGAGCTACTCGCTCGGCAATCCGTGGTGGGAAACGATCCACTACGGTCGCCACCAGTCGAGCCTCAACGCGCATCAGGCCGCCGTGGATTCCGACGGTTTGGTGCGAGTAGTTCTGTGCGGACGCGATCCCGGCGTCGCCAACTGGCTCGACACCGGAGGGCACAGCAATGGCGCCATGATCCTGCGCTGCGTGCGCACCGAAACGGCACCGACACCAAGTACCCGGCTGGTGTCGTTCGATGACGTCGCATCGGCATTGCCCGTAGACACCACCATGGTCACGCCGGACGAGAGGGCATCGGTGCTCGAGCGACGCCGGCGCGCCGTCCACCGGAGGTTCGCGCGATGACGTTCTCCGCAGACGAACTCGAAGAAGGTGCGCGCGCCGCAACGGGACTGGACAACTTCGGCTCGCCGTACTACCGGGAGGGGCTCGAGCGCACAGTGGATGCGTTGAATACCGAGGCCGACCTCTCCGACATGGGCAGGGTCATCCAGCACGCCACCATCAGCAATGCCCTGATCCAACGTCTCAAGGTCGAGGACACTTACGCCCGCCATCCCGAGATCGATGACGAAATCATCGATGGCCCTGTGTTTGTCATCGGCCTACCACGCACCGGCACTACGGCGTTGAGCCAGCTGGTAGCCGCCGACCCGCAATTCCGTTCGCTGCGGATGTGGGAGTCGCAGGCACCGACTCCTCCGCCCGAAGCCGCCACCCAGGACACCGACCCGCGCATCGCGCAAGCCGAAGCGGGCCTGCAAATGCTGAACGACATGTTCCCGTTGATGAAAAAGCTCTACAACTCGGAGGCGACGGCGCCAACCGAATGCCAGGACCTGATGGGAATGAGTTTTCGGACCTTTCACTTCGATGGAGTCGTCCGTGTCCCGGGTTACCTGGCGTGGCTGATGGACTGCGACATGCGCGAGACGTACCTGTTTCATCGGCGCGTGCTCAAGCTTCTTCAGTGGCACTGCCCACCGAACCTCTGGCACCTCAAGACACCGGTTCACGTGTTCGCGCTCGATGCACTTGTCGAGGCATACCCGAACGCCAAATTCATGTGGAGTCACCGGGATCCGGCTAAGGTCATGGGTTCCGTCTGCAGCTTGATCAGGTATGTGCGCAGCTGGAGCAGCGACCGCGACGATCCCGAGGAACTTGGTGCCGAACAGCTCGCCAGCTGGTCTGAAGGCATTCGGCGGGCCATGGACTTCCGTAAACGCGTTGGCGACGAACGCTTTTCCGACGTCGACTTCGCCGACTTGCAGGCCGATCCGGTGAATACGTTGGCCGCGAGCTACGAATCTCTGGGTCTCGAGTTCAATGATTTCGCGGCTCGCTCCGTCGAGCTGTGGGCCCGCGAACACAAACCGGGCGCCCGCGGCGCGCATGGCTACGATCTGGCCGACTACGGTCTGACACCCGAGTCCGTGCGCGAAGGATTCGCAGAGTACCTTCGCATTTACGACGCGACGGCATGACTCGACCGAGCACACGGCGACGCGAGAAGCTCGCTCCTGACCCCAACGTCCGTCGGGCGATCCTCGCCGCTGCCTCGAAATGCGTTCGTGAACAGGGTGTTCGAGGACTCAGTGTGGCAACCGTTCTGGACCGCGCGCAGCTGGGCACCCGGGCCTTCTACCGTCACTTCGACTCGAAGGACCAGCTGGTTGCGGAGGTATTCCTGGAGATGGCACGTGTTGAGGTGCGGAGGCTGCGAACGAAAATGGCTGACGCCGCCGATGCCATCGAGTCGGTTGCCGCGTGGGTCGACGCGCGACTCGACCTCGCTTTCGACGAGCACATCAAATCCGACCTACGCCGGCTCTCCTTGGAGGCGCAGTCGCAGATGTTCGCCTCCCCTGAGTTGGCTCGACCCGCCTATGCCGCGATGCTCGAACCGCTCATCGAGCAGCTCCGGCGCGGTCTCGAAGAAGGCCTGTTCCGCGACATCGATCCACTGACCGAAGCACAGTGCATACATGGCGTGGTTTGGGCTAGCACCGAACAGCAATGGGCTGCAGGCGATTGCGAGCGCACTGATGTCCGCGATCGTGCTCTCCTTTTCTGTCTTCGCGGCCTCGGCGTCGCACCAGATGCGATCGCTCGAACCGCCGCGCACCGCGCGCCCAGCGACTGACTATCGAGGAGACACCATGGACCTGGGATTCACCGGATCGAAGGCCGTCGTCACAGGCGGCAGTAAAGGCATGGGGCTGGCCATCGCGGAAACCCTGGCTGCTGAAGGGGCCAGTGTGGCCGTAATGGCAAGAAACAGAGGCGCTCTGGACGCCGCGGTGGAAACCCTGCGCGCGGCGGGCGCACCGGATGCCGTCGGTATCAGCGTCGATATGGCCGATCCGGCCTCCATTGCCGCGGGCTTCGCTGCGATCGCGGAACGCTGGGGACAGCTGAACAGCCTCGTCCACACGATCGGTCCGGGCGACGGGTATTTCGAGCAGATGGACGATGCCGAATGGGAGGATGCGTTCGCGCTCGGCACCATGTCCGGCGTTCGTTCGATCCGAGCCTCCCTGCCCCTGCTTCGCGCCGCCGACTGGGCACGCATCGTGACCCTGTCGGCACATTCGATTCAGAGGCAGAATCCACGCATCGTCGCGTACACCGCATCGAAAGCTGCCTTGTCCAGCGTGACGAAGAACCTGTCGAAGAGCCTCGCTAAGGACGGCATTCTGGTCAACTGCGTATGCCCCGGAACCATTGTGACGGCCAGCTTCACCGAGAACCTCAAAGACATCCTCGCCGCCGAGGGCCTCGACGCCACCGACCCGCGTGATGTCATGACGTGGATCGACACCCACTTCCACCAGCCATGCGATCTCGGACGCGCCGGGCTACCCGAGGAGATCGCCTCGATCACCGCCTATCTCGCCTCCAAGCGCAACGGCTACGTCACCGGCGCGACCGTCAATGTCGACGGCGGCTCCGACTTCGTTTGACGGAGCACCCAGATCGGCTTCCTTTCTTGAGGCGGATGCCCCATGTGCCGCCACGGGTAGGCGATGGATTCTCGCCTCATGGATTGAGGTTTGGGAGGCAGCCATGTTCACCATCGAGGAGCTCACCGCGATTCCGCTGTTTTCGGAGCTGGGCGAGAAAGAACTCGAATTCCTTGCCGGCGCTGTGGAAGATATGCAGCTGATTCCCGGCGAGTACGTTGCGCACGAGGGCGAAGCCCGGTTCCTCGCGGTCGTCGTCGAGGGAAAGACCGAGCTGACGAAGCTGGTGAACGGGGGCGAGCAAGTCATCGGCGTCCGCCGTCCCGGCGAGCTCGGAGGCGAGGTCCCGATGACACTCGGCACCCCGTTGCCCGCGAGCATGCGGGCTGTCGAGCCGTCACGGGTGTTGAAGCTGACCGTCGAGGATTTCCACGCGCTCGCCGCCATGGCGCCTCGGGTGTCTGCGGCTGTCGGCGCCGCCGCAATGGAACGCATGGAGATGCTGAAAAACGCCACCGCGCAGCCACCCGATCCCATGTTGTGTGTTATCGGCCCGCGCCACGAGCCCGGCGTGCACAGCTGCGACAGCTTCCTTCGCCGGAACCAGATTCCCTACGAGCACCTAGAACCCGACGATCCCGCGGCGATCGCACGCGTCGGCGTCGGCGAAGCCGTGACCGCTTCCTATCCCGTGGTTCTGCTCCGCGATGGCACTCGGCTCATCGCCCCGACAATGCGTTCCGTTGCCACCGTCGCTGGGCTGACGGTAGCGCCGAGCCGCGCGCAGTACGACGTGGTGATCATCGGAGCCGGGCCCGCCGGCCTGACGGCAGCGGTCAACAGCGCCTCCGAGGGCCTGCAAACGGCATTGATCGAGTCATTCGCCCCCGGCGGACAGGCCGGTACCTCGACCCGCATCGAGAACTACACCGGGTTTCCGTATGGCGTCTCCGGCGACGACCTCGCGAGCCGTGCCCTGCAGCAGGCGAAGCGACTCGGCGCCGAAATCGTCGTGACGCGGCGAGTCGAGAGCATCGATCCCGCGGAGATGACCGTGACATTGGACGAAGGCGTCGTCATCCGGACGAGGTCGATCGTTCTTGCCACGGGCGTCGAATGGCGGCGCCTCGAATTAGACTCTGTCGACCGGTTCGTCGGCGCCGGGTTGTATTACGGAGCAGCACGCAGCGACGCCAGCCTGGCGCAGGGAAACCACGTGTACCTGATCGGAGCGGGCAATTCCGCCGGCCAGGCCGCCGTCTTCTTCTCCAACCACGCACGATCGGTGACGCTTCTGGTGCGGGGCGAGTCGTTGGCCGAAAGCATGTCGCAGTACCTCATCGACCGGATCGCAACGAAGGCCAACATCCGGGTGGAGACCCGGTCAGAGGTGGTCGCGGTGCATGGAGGCGAACAACTCGAGCAGATCGAGGTCATCGACCGAAGGACCGGCACGACATCGCGTCGGGACGCGAACGTGGTCTTCGTCCTCATCGGCGCCGAAGCGGCGACCGGCTGGCTCCCCTCGGAGGTCGAACGCGACGATCACGGCTTCGTCCTCACGGGCACCGATGCCATGAACCGCGGCCGGTGGACGGCGGATCGCGAGCCGTTCGCTCTCGAAACCAGCGTCCCTGGAATGTTCGCCGTCGGTGACGTTCGGTCCGGGTCGGTGAAGCGCGTGGCAGCGTCCGTCGGTGAAGGGGGCATGGCGATCGCCTACGTCCACCGGTACCTGCAGCCGGCCTCATATGCAGCGTGAGCTCGGTATCGACGTGGCGGGTCTTCGCCTTCCTGCTGCGCTACTCCAAGCAACCCTGACCGGTCCGCGCTGGTCATGCGGGTTTCGCCACGACATAAGCTGATGTGGTGGATGTGTACGCCAGATACAACATCAAGATCGTCGGCGCGGCGTCCGGGCCGACGATCTTATTGGTACACGGCTTCGGCTGTGACCAGAACCTCTGGCGGCTCGTCGTCGACCGCCTGCGATCGGAGTTTCGGCTCGTCCTCATCGACCTGGTCGGGGCCGGCTCGTCTGACCCGGGAGCATGGGACGCGACGAAATATTCCTCGCTGTCGGGCTACGCGGCCGACATCCTGAACATCGTCGACGAACTCGACCTGCGGGACGTGGTATTCGTCGGTCATTCGGTGTCGGCAATGATCGGCGCACTCGCGACGATCGCGGATCAGAGCCGATTCGCCAAACTTGTATTGTTGACCCCCTCACCGCGCTATATCGACGACGGCGACTATCGCGGCGGCTTCTCAAGGGTCGACATCGACGAGTTACTGGTGTCGTTGGAGCAGAACTACCTTGGCTGGTCCCGCGCGATGGCGCCGGTCATCATGGGCACACCTGACCGGCCCGAACTGCAGGACGAGTTGGCCGAGACCTTCTGTCGAACCGACCCAGAATGCGCCCGGGTGTTCGCGCGCACCACCTTCCTTTCGGACAACCGCGGCGATCTGTCCCTGATTTCGGTTCCTACGCTGGTGATCGAGTGCAGCCAGGACGCGATCGCCCCGCGTGAGGTGGGCGCCTACGTCCACGCGCACATTCCCGGGAGTGAACTAGTCACGTTGGATGCGACCGGACACTGCCCACATGTGAGCGCACCCGATGCAACTGCGTCGGCGATAGCGGCGTTCAGCCGCGCACCATGACCGATCGCAGCATCGAGGATCTCTGGGAAAGCGCTCCGAGCGGTCACGTCGTCGCCGATCTGGACGGACGCATCATCCGCGTGAACGCGACCCTGGCGAGATGGTTGGACTATGAGCCGAATGCGCTGTGCGGCAGATTGTTCAGTGAATTGCTGACAGTCGGTGGACGAATCCTTTACGACACTCATTTCGGACCGTTGCTGCACATGGGAAGCGATCTCAATGGTGTCACCGTGGATGTGGTAACCGCTAACGGAACTCGGCTGCCGATGTTTCTCACTGCCAACGTCGAGCTGGATGATGACGAAAAGCCGGAATTGCTGCAGATCGCCATCGTGGACGCCGCCGATCGCCGCGCCTACGAAGTGGAGCTCCTGCAGGCCCGTCAGCAAGCGGAATCCGAGCAGGCACGCGTTCGCGTGTTCGCCGAAACCCTGCGGCGTGCATTGCTGCCGCCGTTGCTCTCCCCTCCCGATGACCTAGAAGCTGCCGACTACTTCTTCCCGGCATCAGACGACGATGTTGGCGGCGATTTCTACGATCTCTTCCCTCTGTCGCGCACGAGGTGGGGCTTCTTTCTGGGCGACGTTGCGGGCAAGGGCGTCGAAGCTGCCGTGGTGACCGGTTTGATCCGGTACACGTTGCGCGCTGCGGCTGTTTTCAACGACGATCCGGTACAGGTGCTGCACAACCTCAATGCTGTTCTCAATCAGAAAGTGCGAGATGCACGCAACCGGTTCAGCACCGTGGTCTACGGCAAGCTGTCGCAGGGCGACGGCGGGTTCGACGTCGAGATTGCCAGCGGCGGCCATCCTCCGCCCCTGCTGTTCTACGCCGACGGAAGCGCCTGTTACATCGACACCATCGGCGGTCAGGCTGTGGGCATGACGACCGAGCCACACTTCGTCGTCAGTCGATTCCATCTCGGGCCCGGCGACACATTCGTCTTGTATACGGACGGACTGACGGAAGCCAGTACCGGCGTCGGTCACGAGCGCTACGACGACGAGGGTGCGCTGCTGCGCTTTGCCAAGTCACACTCTCCGACGACGGCTTCGGCGATTGTCGAGGCAGTCCATCGGCTACTTGACGGCCTCGGAACCGGTGTCGAGGACGACGCGGCCGTACTGGCCATAGGCGTACCTCGCGATAAGTGACGTCTGCCGCCGAAACGTATGGAAACGGTGCATATCGGGTAACCTTTGAGAGCCGCGAAGGTGCCGGAACCTCGCCGTACTTTTCCGGGTTCAGCTCCGAGCCGTCCACACGGGATTGGCTGTAATAGGGAGTTGCCCACGATGTCAGAGCGACGATCCGAATACTCGGATGTCACGGATATGTTTCGCCGTCTGGCGACAATCGAAACGGATCCGATCCAGTGTCAGCGGGACCGAGATGCGATCATTCAACGCTGCCTGCCGCTGGCCGACCACATCGCTCGGCGGTTCAGAAACCGCGGTGAGCCGCTCGAGGACCTGGTCCAGGTGGCGCGAGTTGGTCTGCTCAACGCCGTCAACCGGTTCAACGTCGACAACGGTAACGAGTTCATAGCGTTCGCTGTGCCGACCATGATGGGCGAGGTTCGCCGACACTTCCGCGACCACGGATGGTCGGTGAAGGTGCCGCGCCGGCTCAAAGAACTCAATATGCAACTGAAGAACGCTCGCGAGGAGCTGTCCCATCAGTTGGGGCGCGCGCCCACCGCCAGCGAAATCGCGGAAAGGTTGGGCATAGACCGGGATGCGGTCGTGGAGGCGGAGATTGCATCCAGGGCCTATTCCACCCTGTCGTCTGACGCTCCGACGGGGGGGAACGACGACGACGACGAACGGTCGGTCACGAACACCATCGGAGGTATCGACGCGAACCTGGACAAGGTGCTCGACGTCGCGACGGTGCGCCCCCTGTTGGCGGCACTGCCGGAGCGCGAGCAGAACGTTCTGCGACTGCGCTTCTTTGAGAACATGACCCAAACCCAGATCGCCGGACGGCTCGGAATATCGCAGATGCATGTGTCGCGCCTGCTCGCCCGGTCTCTGGCCGCGTTGCGAGAACAAAATCGAGCACCTGAACCAGTCTGAGCCGGTCCGCATTCGGACACGGGACGGCCACGAGGTTTGGTCCTACCGGGGCGGGGTAACTGGTAATTGCGAGCTGAAGTCGCCCACTTACTCATGGCGGGCCGTGCTTCACGACTAGAGCTAGCTGGTCCGCAGACCGTTCTGGTCGCATGGACCGATCTACGCAACCCCATCGCGCACTCCTGTTGGAGTCGGCGATTGATATCAATTAGGAGGCTCAGATGTCTGAGCAGGACAAAGCCGGACAGGCACGGAAAGGCTTGATCGACTCGGTCAAGGGCAAAGCGAAGGAAGTCGTCGGCGCAGTGACCGGCAACGACTCATTGACTGCCGAGGGCCAGCTCGAACAGACGCAGGCCCGGGAACGCAAGGATGCCAACAGCGTCGAAGCGCTTGCCGACGCCCAGGCGGAGCAGGCCCGTGCCGTGGCGACCGAAGCTCGTGTGGACGGCGCACAACAGCGGGCCGCCGTGAACGCCGAGACGAGGGCCGCCGAGAACAACGTGCGCCACGACCAGGCCGCGCAGAAGCGCGCAGCCGAACAGGCCGCACAGCGGGACGCCGAGCGGGCGAAGACACGGGCCGAACTCGATGCACAGCTCGAGGTCCAGCAGGCGAAGGATGCCGAGCGCGAGGAGATCGACGCCGCAACCGAGGAGGCCGTCGATGCCGCCGCCGAACATCAGAGCTCGGTGCAGGTGGCCGACAGCACCAAAGCAGAGGCCGACCGCATCCGACGCCAGGCCGCCAGCATGACCAACCAAGCCGACCTGCCCTGAGCACCGGCGAGAAAGAGGAGCACTTGATGAAGATCGCAGAAATTCCGTTCGCGCTGTTGCGCTTTCAGTACCAGATCGCCCGGATTCCGCTCCAACTGATCGAGGATCAGCTGGCCACTCGGCTCTACGCGGAAGCACCCGCACGGCTGTTCTACGAACGTTCGCTGGGGACTGTCGACGCGACAATCGGCAAACTGCTGGGCGACCCGAGGTTGAAACGACGGGGAACGGCACTCGTCGATCGCAGCGATGCCCTCAGCCGCGCCGCCAAACTCGATGCGAAAGCGACCGCGAAGCGTGAGCAGGCGGACGCCAAGCTGGACGCCACGCACGACGACGTCGTGTCCGACATCCAGGACGCGCGCAACGCAACAGAGAAGGAAGCCGTCGACGCGCGGATTACTGCGGCGCAGCGCAAGCGGGAGGCGGAGGAGACGGCTGAGAACCGTGCCGAGGCGGCGGCGAAGCGGGCTGACGAAATCGCAGCGCAGCGCAAGAATGCCGCTCAGGCGGCCAAGCGCCAGGAAAACGCCAAGATTCTGGCGGAGGAGAAGAACGCCACGAAAGCAGCAGAAGCGAAACTCAACGAGGCACAAGCAAAGCGGGGCGAGGCGGCACGCAAGCGTGCGCAGGCGGACCGGGTCGAGGAGCTGGCTGACATCGAGAAGCAGAAGCGCCAGTCCGAGTAGTTCCATGCGACCATGCAGCAGAACGGGATAGAGGCACCCCGCGATCCGGATCCGGCGTTGCAAGCAGTTTTCTGAAGGCGCACGCCTGGGTATTCGAATGCCCACCAATTACGTCGACACCGGAGCTGCACATGGCGAAGTCCGATGATTCTGCAAAGATGCCGTCACACGTCGGTCGAGGCCTGTCGCTGTTCGATCGTTTCGCCACCTACACCAGCGAGCGGGTGTCCAAGGCCTGGTTCTTCGGAATCTGCGCCGTACTGGTGCTGCTCTGGGTGCCGACAGTCTGGCTTTGGCACAGCATCGACGGCTGGGCGCTGGTGATCAACACGTTCACGTCCACGATCACGTTCCTTCTGGTCGCGCTACTGCAGAACACCGAAACGCGCGCCGAGAATGCCACCCAACGCAAGCTCAATGCAATCGCCGATGCCCTCGCCGACTTGATGGACGAACTGGGCTCAGACACCACTCTGCGCCAAGCGCGCGACGAGCTGACCTCGGCGGTCGGGGTCGAACATCGGGAGAGCACGAATTGAGAAACCGCAGATCAGATGTGGATCGCCCGCAGGACTCCAGCGAGACCGCAGTGTTAGAGGGACAACTTCTCAGTGACGAGGACGACCTGCAAGCCGCGCTGTTGGGCCTGTCTCGCCTGGTGGCGGGGAGCGACCCGTTGGAGGCATTGCTGACCCAGGTAGCTGAATTCGCGGTACGCGCGATACCAGGCGCCGACGGTGCCGGCGTGACCATGTACAACGACGGCACCTCGTCGACGGTGACGGCAAGCGCCCCGTTCGTCGGCGACATCGACGATATTCAGTACGGCCTTGGTGAGGGACCTTGCATCAGTGCTGCCGAGCAACGGCGCACTGTCAAGTCCGGTTCCCTTGGCGGCGACAAGCAGTGGCCCCGCTTCGGTCCGCGTGCGGGACGGTTGGGCGTGCACAGCGCCCTGTCGCTTCCCCTGCTCGTGTCAGACGAGGTGATCGGTGGCATAAACGTCTACGCGTACAGCAAGAATGCGTTCGACGAACACGCCTCGGAGATCGGCGAGCTGTATGCCTCGTCGGCCGCCGTAGCGGTGCTCAATGCTCGCGTTTTGGTCAACGCGCGACGTCTGGCCTCCGAGCTACAGGTGGCGATGACCACCAGGGCAGTCATCGACCAGGCGATAGGCATCATCATCAGCCGTAGCGGAGCCACCGCCGCCGAGGGATTCGCCGCCTTGCGCACGATGAGCCAAAGCGAGCACACGAAGCTCGCGATTGTCGCCAAGCGACTCGTAGATGAGGCCGCACGCCGTGCCCGCGCGCGGCGCACTGAGCGCTGAGTTGACAAGCCCCTGATCGGTGGTTTCATGGAGGACGCTGGACACACAGCCGGGTCTGGGCCCGGTGCCGCCGCCTATTTGGCCCGGCACCGTTGCGATCGTCGTCAGACACTCAATTTGGTACGTCTCACACCTGGCTGCGGCATTGTGAATTCAGGCATCAAATCCCATGCGGTGAAAAGCGGCGAGCGCCCCGCATCTGAGTTTGCCGACCTGGCGAGTTTGTTGAAGGAACTCGGCGGTCTCGAGGCCGATTCAGAGGACCATCGCCGTCTGCGCGACCGGATCGTGGAGCGTTGCCTACCGGTGGCGGACCGCATCGCGCACCGCTACAGCGACCGCGGCATCCCCCGCGACGACTTGGCGCAGGTGGCGCGGTTAGGGCTGGTCAAGGCGGTAGCGCGGTTCGACAGTTCGAGGGAGAGTGAGTTTCTGTCATTCGCGGTCCCGACCATCACGGGGGAGGTCCGTCGCTATTTCCGTGATTCTGGCTGGGCGGTACGTGTGCCACGTCGGCTCAAGGAAATCCGTGCCCGAGTCACCTCCGCTACCGCCGAACTGTCACAACGCCTAGGGCGCGCACCCACAGCCAGCGAGCTCGCGACCGAACTCGGTGTCGGCCGGCAGGACGTCGTCGAAGCGCTGATCGCAGGCAACTCCTATTCAACGTTGTCGATGGACACACCCCGGCCGTCCGGCGGCGAGAACGACGGTCCCACCATCCACGACACGATGGGCACGCTGGACCGACACCTCGCCAACCTGGTGGACCGAGAGTCTTTGCGGCCGTTGATTATCGCGCTTCCGGATCGTGAACGGACCATTTTGGCGCTCCGCTTCTTCGAGGAGAGAACCCAAACGCAGATCGCCGAACAAATGGGTATGTCGCAGATGCACGTGTCCCGACTGCTCGCGCGCACCCTGGCGAATCTGCGCCGTGAACTGATGCGACCTTGAGCTATCCGCGACGGTTCAGTTGAAGGAGCCAAACCGGGGTGGCTCTGTCCGCCGTCGCGGCAAACAAAATGAAAAACACGCTGGTTTGGCACCCCTCTGGCGGGGTAGTTACCGCCGGTGAAGGACGCACGAAAATTGGCACTGACGACGTGTATGCCGCCGCCGACAAGCTGTCCGGGCGCGAACCGACCGTACGCGCCAACCTCGCGCCGGTGAATTACCCAGTTCACCGCCCTACAGATGGTTTAAGGATGTCATGACCTCTCCACCGGAATCGCACAATTCCCTTGTCGTCACGCGAGATACAACGGCCACCCGACAACAGGTGTGGGACGTCATCGCCGACGGTTGGACATATTCACAGTGGGTCGTCGGCAACAGCCGCATGCGCGCCGTGGACCCTTCCTGGCCGAGCCCAGGCTCCACCATCCACCATTCGATCGGTGTCTGGCCCGCACTCCTCAATGACGAAACGGTCGTCGCCTCCTGCGAACCTCTGCAGGAACTCGTACTCATCGCCAAGACTCGCCCTGTCGGATCAGCGCGAATCACACTGCGGCTCTCCGACACAGCCAATGGCTGTCGAATCGAGATGTCCGAGGTTCCGGTGAGTCGCCCTCTGAAGTGGTTGCCCCGCCGCGCCGCACTGGCTGCAGCTTGGCCTCGGAATCGAGAGTGCACGTGGCGGCTGGCGGCTCTCGCCGAACGCCGCAAGCCCGGTGAAGTCCACGACTAGAGGCGGCGGCGCCGTCGACGCGGTAGTGATTGGCGCCGGACACAACGGCCTCGTCGCCGCGGCGCTGCTGGCCGACGCCGGGTGGGACGTGCTTGTGCTGGAAGCCCAGGAAGAACCCGGCGGCGCTGTGAAAAGCGCTGAGCTGACGCCGGGTTACGTCAGTGACCTATACAGCGCGTTCTACCCGTTGTCGGTGACCTCGCCGGCCCTGGCAGAGCTGCATCTAGAAGACCACGGTTTGCAATGGACTCACGCGCCTGCCGTAGTCGGTCACGCCAGATCGGCGGCCGACGATGACGCGCCCGTTATCTACCGCGACATCGACCGCACCGCGGCCGAATTGGATCGGCACCATCCGGGCGACGGCAACCGGTGGCGTGCGCTCTTCGACCAGTGGCAGCGCGTCAAGGGGCCTCTGCTGTCAACATTGTTCGCCCCCTTTCCACCCGTCCGCGGGCCCGCTCGGCTGCTGCGGACGCTGGGGACCGCCGGAGCACTCGAACTCGCCCACCTCATGTTGCTGCCCGCGGGTGTGATGGCGCAGCAGTTGTTCGAAGGCGACGCTGCGCGACTACTCCTGCTTGGCAATGCGATGCACGCCGATGTCCCCATCGACGCCCCGGGCAGCGGCGTGATGGGCTATCTGCTGATCATGATGGCCCAGGACGGCGGCTTCCCCGTTCCGATAGGTGGTGCAGGACAATTGACCGCAGCGCTCGTACAACGGGCGGCTTCCGCCGGAGCGCAAATCGACTGCCTGCGTCCCGTCACTGCCGTCGACGTGGAAGCCGGACGGGCGGTCGCGGTACGCACCGCAGGCGGCGACACCGTGCGGGTACGCCGGGCGGTTATCGCCGACACCTCGGCGCCGCAGCTCTACCAGAGCCTGCTTCCCGCGGAGGCGCTGCCCGCGTCGCTGCTGAAAAACCTGGAGCATTTCGTCTGGGACACCCCCGTCCTCAAGATCAACTACGCGCTGAACACACCGATTCCTTGGCGGTCGGAGAGCCTCAACGACGCGGGCACCGTCCATCTCGGCGCCGATCAAGACGGTTTGATCCGCTGGGTGGCAGACCTGAATACCAAACGGTTCCCGACCGTCCGTTCATGCTGTTCGGGCAGATGACGGCGACTCCAGCCGATCTCCCGCCGGGACCGAGAGTGCCTGGGCTTACACGCATTTGCCTCGAGACTGGCCGACGATGAGTCAGCTGACATGCTCGCCGGCCAGTCGATCGGAACAGGACATGCGCCCTCGTCGACAAGGTGGTGCAGCGCCCCTCGGACCTGGAAGGCAGCGATGCGAATTTGCATACCGGCGCTGTCAACGGCGGGACATCGCAGCTGTACCAGCAGCTGATTTTCCGGCCGACACCAGGATTCGGCCGAGCAGAGACACCCATCGAGAACCTGTACCTCGGGAGTGCAGGCGCCAGCCCCGGCGGCGGCGTCCACGGCGTATGCGGCCGCAACGCCGCGCGAGCGGCACTTCGCAGCGCAGGTAAGAGTGGCTGGCCGCGTCGACGGCTCAACCGCGCGGTATTGGACCTGACGCTGCGATGACTACGCGCCGCCGCGAAGTCTAGGGTCACACGCGCGGAGGCGCGGCTGCAGTTTCCCCCGCCTGCGCTGGGTACACTTGCGACAGAACCCCGCGGTTTCAAGACCACGACGAGAGTGGTCATGTCACGCGCACTGGCGGTGCGCCCGGCGGGTTTCAGGTCCCCAGGCAGCGTGGAACCGTCCTCTTACTTTGTCTACTTCCGTGGGGAGCGGCCTTCTGATCGACTGCCGACCGACCGACCGACCGAGGACCGTCATGGCCATTACCGATGTCGCACAATATGCGCACTTGAGCAAGACCGACTTAGAAGCACTTGGCGCTGAGTTGGACACGATCCGCCGTGACGTCGAAGAGTCCCGAGGCGCGCGTGACGCCACCTACATTCATCGCACGATCGCATTCCAACGCACCCTGGAAATTGGTGCGCGGCTGCTGATAGCCGCCAGCCGCTCCAAAGCAGGATGGATCCTGGGGACCGCGGCACTGGCGTTCGCAAAGAGTGTCGAAAACATGGAGATCAGCCACAACGTCGGCCATGGCCAATGGGATTGGATGAACGACCCCGAAATCCATTCGGCCACATGGGAATGGGACATGGCCGGCTTGTCGTCACAGTGGCGCTATTCTCACAACTATCGTCACCACGTGTTCACCAACGTCCTGGACATGGACGATGACCTGGGCTTCGGCGTGATGCGGATGACACGGGATCAACCCTGGCATCCTCGTTATCTGCTGCAGCCCCTACGGAACCTGCTGTTGGCGATCGGCTTCGAGTGGGGCATTGCCCTGCACGGCATTCACGCCGCGCAGGACAGAGCGGAGACGGCGAGTGAGAAGAGTGCACAGTCACGCGCTGTGGCCAAGAAGATCGGCCGCCAGATGTTCAAGGACTACGTGGCTTTTCCTGCGCTGAGCCGTTCGCGATGGCGCCGGACCCTCGGCGCGAATGTGGCCGCGGGTGTCCTGCGCAATCTGTGGGCCTATGTGGTTATCTTTTGTGGGCATTTCCCGGACGGCGCAGAGAAATTCACGACAGCCGTACTCGAGCAAGAAAGCCGACCGGAGTGGTATCTACGCCAGATGCTGGGTACCGCCAACTTCGACGCCGGACCGCTGATGGCGTTTGCGAGCGGCAACTTGTGTTTCCAGATCGAGCACCACCTTTTCCCGGACCTGCCAAGCAACCGTTACGCCGAAATCGCCACCCGGGTGCGACCGTTGTGCGACAAGTTCGGCCTCCCCTACACCACCGGGTCGCTGCTGGGCCAATACCTGCAAACCGTCCGGACGATCCACAGGCTGGCGTTGCCGAACCAATTTCTCAAGGGCCCGTCCTAGGCGATCGCGTCACAGCTTGGTTTGTTCGCCGCTGCGGGGGAACAACACACCGGTACACGGCAAGGGAAGGCCACGATGAACGACGTTAAATATGTCGAACTGCACGGTGAGCGAGTCGCCTATCGAGAGGCGGGCAGCGGCGAGGTTGTGGTGTTGATTCACGGCATGGCCGGTAGCTCGGACACCTGGCAGGCGGTGATGCCCCAGTTGGCCCAGCGATACCGGGTGATCGCCCCTGATCTGCTGGGGCACGGACAGTCCGCCAAACCGCGCACCGACTACTCGTTGGGCGCCTTCGCTGCCGGCCTGCGTGACCTGCTCGATGAGCTGCAGATCAGTCGGGCCACCGTGGTCGGACACTCGTTGGGCGGCGGGGTGGCGATGCAATTCATCTATCAACATCCTGAGTACTGCCAACGACTGATTCTGGTCAGCAGCGGCGGATTGGGACCCGACGTGGGCTGGATCCTGCGGCTGCTGGCGGCGCCGGGAGCCGAGATCGTGCTGCCGGTCATCGCACCGAAGGTGGTGCTCGGAATTGGCAACCGGGTGCGCTCATTGCTGAGCACGGTGGGGCTGGGCTCACCGCGGACAGAGCAGTTCTGGGCGGCTTACAGCTCGCTCTCCGATCCCCCTGCCCGGGAGGCATTTCTGCGCACATTGCGGTCGGTGGTTGACTACCGCGGGCAATCGGTCAGTGCGCTGAGCCGGTTGCGTCTGCGGGCGGAGGTACCCACCTTGGTGGTCTGGGGTGAAAGCGACCGGATCATCCCGGTGGAACACGGCTACGGAGTGCAAGCGGCGCGGCCGGGCAGTCGGCTCGAAGTGCTCGCCGGTCTAGGTCACTTCCCGCACGTTGAAGCCCCCGCCGAATTCGCATCCGTGGTCGAGGAGTTCATCGCCGGCAGTGAAGACGCGGCCGTTGCACGCCACTGACCAGGTCGCCGCGGCGGGATGAGCAAAATTGCGTGTTCCCAATGACGTTTGCGCGCTGACCGCCGGGGTATCACAACGGGGCCGCCACGCCGGGACGCACTCGCGATGACACCGGTCTGCCCGTCGGCACGGGCGATAGGTCGCCAGACGGCATCGTCCGCTGACAGCGGAACAAAACCAAATGCGCCGTCGCAGGCGCGCACAAGCAGGATCGCTAAGGAGAATCATGTACTTGCATACCCAGCAGCTCATCAACGAGATCGTCGTCGACGAGCCAGATCCCGCCGCTGCCAACGCGCTTCAGGAAGGTCTCGGCGGTCAGTTCGGCGAAATGCGGACGATGATGCAATACCTGTTTCAGAGCATCAACTTCCGCGGCGACGCGGCGTCCAAGCCGTTTAAGGATCTCTTGCAGGGCGTGGGCACCGAGGAGATCAGCCACGTCGAATTGATCGGTACGACCATCTCCCGGCTGCTCGACGGCTCCCCCGAGTACAAGGGCAGAAAGACCGACGCCGTCGACAAGCCCGGCGCCAACGGCGCCACACCGCTGAAGATCGCGTTGGACACCAGCAACATTCACCATTACCTGGTGGGCGCTCAGGGCGCGCTGCCTGTCGACGCGGCGGGCAATCCCTGGAGCGGGTCCTACGTCTACAACAGCGGCAATCTGGTCCTCGACCTGCTGTACAACCTCATGCTGGAGTCGACCGGACGCCTGCAGAAGTGCCGGATCTATGAGATGACCGACAACAAGACGGCCCGGTCCACCATCGCCTATCTGATCGTGCGCGATCAGGCCCACGAGAACGCGTTCGCCAAGGCGTTGGAGAGCCTCGGAGTCAACTGGGGCGCGGCGCTGCCGATCCCCAAGACCAACGCCGAGCAGTTCCCAGAGGTCAAGAAGCTTCTCGATTTAGGCCTACAGAGCATTCAGTACACCTTCAGCGCCGACGACGAGAGCCAGGCTGCCAAGCTCTACCGAGGCGCATCTCCATCAAACGACGGAACCGAGCTCAGCACCGCGGTGATGCCCGAAGGGTTCCCGATGACCATCGCACCGGAACGACGCGAGGAGTTCGCCCCCGGTCTGGACAAGGAACTGTTGGCGCTCATCCAAGCGACAGCAGAGGTCGAGATGGCAGCCATCGACGGGTCAGTGACCAAATAAGAAAGTGCACGGGTGGGCTGGCGTCGATGACGCCAGCCCACTCTGCTTCTGTCCTGAGCGCGTAACCGAGCATCCAGATAGTGTCACCATGATGAAACGCCAAGTCAGCGCAGAGCTCGACGTGGACATCCAAGCAGAAACGACGTTGGAGTTCCAGATCGCAGTCGCGCCGCATCCGGAGGCGGAAGTCTCTGAGACGTTGTCGTTCGTATTGGACGGAGATCCGGTTGAGGCGTTGGAGATAACGGGTCTGCATGGCAATCGCATACACAAGTTCGAGGCGAACGCAGGTCATCTCGAAGTGCGTTACGCTGCAACGATAATCGGCCAAGCCGCCCCAGCTCCGGTCTCCGACTACGACCTGTCGATGTATCTGTGGCCCAGTCGGTATGCCGAGGCTGACAAATTCTATGGTTTCGCCTCAACCGAATTCGGTGCTTACGCCGACTCGGCAACTCTGCTGGAGAAGGTGTCGTCCTGGGTGGGCACCCGGCTCAACTACGTACCAGGCTCGAGCGATCCGATTGACGGCGCGGTGGATACCCTCCTTGCGGGCAACGGAGTGTGTCGCGACTACGCGCACCTCGTCGTCGCTCTGCTACGCGCGGTCAACGTGCCCGCGCGTCTGGTTTCCGTCTACGCGCCTGGCCTGTCACCGATGGACTTCCATGCGGTGGCCGAGGCTTTCGTCGACGGGCATTGGCGGGTAGTCGATGCGACCTGCCTCGCACCGCGGCAGACCCTCGTCCGTATCGCCACCGGACGCGATGCTGCCGATACCGCCTTCCTCGACAACCACAAAGGATCTATCGACCTGACGAGCATGACGGTCACCGCGACATCCGATGGCGACTTGCCGAAAGATGCTGTCGATCAACTGGTGTCGATCCAGTAGGTTGCAATTACGGGCCGCCCCGCCAGTGTTCTATGCGGTGGTGGTCGGGTGTGAAGCCGTGATCTACCCCCCATAGGACGGCTTGGGTCCTACTGCCGACATCGATCTTGCGGTAGATCGATCGGATGTATGACTTAACAGTGTTCGGGCTGAGATATGTCAGGGTCGCGATGTCAGCATTGCTCTTTCCCTGGGTGATCAATGCCAGAATCTCCGACTCCCGATCGCTGAGCCCCTCGCCCCGGCCGGGCCAATCGAGACCTACAGCGCTGCGCGCCCGCGGCGGAACATCACTGACGACTATTTCTCCGGCGTGCACCGCTTCCAATGCGGCGACCAGTTCTCGCGCCGGCAGAGTCTTGGAGAGATAGCCGTGCGCTCCCTGCTCTTTGGCGCTGCGGACGAGATCCGGGTGAAAGTTCCACGTGTACACGACGACTCGGCGGGCGCGCGGGTTGGCGACTAGAACAGCGATCTCTTCGTGATCTGATTCCGGTTGGGCGAACGAGTCGTACAGGACGATATCGACGACGTCATCGACAGCCATATTCGAGTCGAGCTCAGCGACAACCACGCGGTCGCGATACTGATTGAACATGTTAGCCACACCCATGAGCACCACGTCGTAGTCGTCCACCAGCGCTACGGTGATTGGGCCTTTCGGGCGGGAAGCCATGCACGCCAAAGTACCTCCCTAGGGGTGTAACCACACCCCCCCTAGGGGTGTTGACTTAGGCGAGGCCGAGCGACCGCTCGACCGCTGAACATCCTCGAAAGATCACAGAGGGTTCAACGATGGTCGATGACTTCTCCCAACCGGCCGATTCCGCCGTCGCGGCGCAACGGCGCGGCTTCGAGGTTCACGAAAGCTGGAGCGACCGGCTCGTCGTGCTGACGGTCAACGATGAAGTTGACATGCTCACCGCACCCCGGCTGGACAGCGCGATCTGTGAGGCGCTCAGAAAGGCTCCAACCGGCATCATCGTTGACCTGAGCGAGGTGGCTTTCCTCGCCTCCGCCGGGATGGGCGTCCTTGTGGCGGCCCATGAGGCGGCGACCGCGCTGTCGGTGCGATTCGGGGTGGTCGCCGACGGACCGGTCACCAGTAGGCCGATGCGGATACTCGGGATCGACGCCATCCTGGCGCTCTACCCGACCCTCGATGACGCCTTACGCGTCCTGCGGTAAGGGGCCGACATATTCCCTACCTAGGGGTGTAGTACTACCCCTCTATGGTGTGATCGACTGGTACCAGCGTCGCAGGATGCGCCACCATTGGGGTGGTGCGTCGCGTGCGCGAAACAGAAAGGCCCGCAGCCATGATCGTGCTTGGAATCATCTTGCTCATCGCCGGATTCGTGCTGAAAATCTCGATTCTGTGGACCATCGGAATAGTCTTGCTGGTCATCGGTGTCGTTCTCGCGCTTCTGGGTGCGACGGGACGGGCGGTCGGCGGCCGGCGCCACTACTTCTAACCCGGTCATCCCGGGTAATTCGACGTCAGGCGCGCCGCCTCCGCGACGAACGCGTCGACGTCCTCCGGCTGCGTGTCGAAGCTGCACACCCAGCGCACCTCCCCGCTAGCCGCTTCCCAGTCGTAGAACCGGAAGCGCTCGCGCAGCCGGTCGGCGACACCGGGCGGTAGGTGCGCGAACACGGCGTTCGACTGCGTCGGCTGGGTGAACCCGACGCCGCGGACGCTGCCGTCGGCGATACCGGCCTCCATCTGCGAGCGCAGCCGGGCGGCCATCGCGTTCGCGTGCCGGGCGGTGCGCAGATACAGGTCGCCGTCGAGGAGCGCGAGCAGCTGCGCCGAAACGAAGCGCATCTTCGACGCGAGCTGCATCTGAGTCTTGCGCAGGTAGATGAGTCCATCTGCAGCCCCGGCGTCGAGTACGACTATCACCTCCGCGCCGAGGGCGCCGTTCTTCGTTCCACCGAAGGTCACGACATCGACCCCGACGTCGGTGGTGAAGGCGCGCAGCGGCAGGTCCAGCGACGCGGCGGCGTTGGACAACCGCGCGCCGTCCATGAAGACCCGCATCCCGCGTTCGTGTGCGTAGTCGGTGATCGCGCGCACCTCGTCGGGCGTGTACACGGTGCCGAGCTCACTCGACTGCGTGATGTAGACGACGAGTGGCTGGACTCGGTGCTCGTCGCCCCACCCCCAGGCTTCTTCCGCGATCAGGTCGGGCGTGAGCTTGCCGTCTGGCGCCCCGATCGGGAGCAACTTGATGCCTGCGGATTTCTCGGGCGCTCCGCCCTCGTCGGCGTGGACGTGCGCCGTCTTGGCGCAGATGACCGCTCCCCACCGGGGCAGCATCGACAGCAGACCGACAACGTTCGCCCCGGTGCCGTTGAACACCGGGAAGGCTTCGACCCCCTGCCCGAAATGCCTGGCACATACCTCTTGCAGGCGGGCCGTGTACACGTCCTCGCCGTAGGAGACCTGGTGCCCGTCGTTGGCGTCGGCTATCGCAGCGAGCACCTCGGGGTGCACGCCCGAGTAGTTGTCGGAGGCGAAGCCGCGAACGGTGGTGTCGTGCAATGTGCTCACGACACTTCAATCTAGGATTTCCCGCGCTTCGACTCATGCTCGGACCCCGTTAACGACTCAGCACGCTAGAGGAAGGCTTGCAGCAGTGTCACGTCGTCCTTGAACCGATTACCCTGACCCCGTGAGCAATCAGCGAGTCCCCGGCGGGGTCGTGCACACGTTGCCCGCAGATCTGCGGAAAGCATTGATAGGTAACTCCCCTGCACTCGCCGCGTGGAAGGACATCACGCCGTTGGCTCGCAACGAGTTCATCTGCTGGGTGGAGGATGCCAAGCAGGACAAGACCCGAGAGCGTCGCATCCGCAGAACGCAGGAGGAACTGGAGGAAGGCATGCGCCGGCCGTGCTGTTGGCCGGGCTGCAAGCACCGCGAGCGCACCGGCAGGTAGCGGCCCGCGTCGAATGAAACTCTTCGGCCTCGACGAACTCGAGCGTGCCAAGGAGTGGGCAGCCGGATAAGCCGATGTCGTGCCCCATCGCCGATATTGCTCGAAACAAACCGCAGTTCAGCCCGCAGGCGCTAATGTTCGGTGGCGCACCGATCGTTGGGAGGCGGCATGGACAGCTATCGGACGGTGGTGGTCGGGACAGACGGCTCGGACTCCTCGATGCGAGCGGTGGAGCGCGCGGGTGAGGTCGCAGCGCGGGAGAATGCGAGGCTGGTCATTGCCAGCGCGCATATCCCCTCGGTCGAAAAGGGCGGCTGGTCACGGCCACCATCGCACGACCATGTGTCCGACCCCGGCAGCGCCGACAGACTCGGCGGGGAAAGCTACATCTTGCACGGCAATGCGCCGGTGTACGCGATCCTTCGCGATGCGCATGAGAAGGCCAGGGCCGCGGGCGCTCAAAGCATCGAAGAGCGGGCGATAGAAGGTGCGCCCGTCCAGGCACTGGTGAAGCTGGTCGATGAGGTCAAGGCGGACCTGCTCGTCGTCGGCGACGTCGGCCTGGACTCGGTCGCCGGTCGGCTGTTGGGCTCGGTTCCTGCCGATGTCGCCCGCAAGGTCAGGGTCGACATCCTCATCGTGCACACGGCCGACTGAGCACCGAGGCGTCCTCTCACCAGTACCGGAAGGCATCCTGAAACATCTGCGCCAGGAGTGATTTGTCGGGTTCAATCGGCGCGTTCTGCAGGAGGCGCTGTTGCGGCCACGCGCCTTCGGCCAGCTTCGCACAATCCGCTTCGGCGTAGCCCACCGCTGACAACCCGTTGGGCATATCCACCGCACGCATGATTCGAATGAGGCTCTCGGCGAGGACGTCACCCGCGTCCTCGGGGGCAACGTCGTTGACGTCGGCACCCAGATGGCCGGCAGCCTCGACATGTCGTCGCGGGTCGGTGGATGCAGTGGAACGGAAAACAGAGGGAGCGTTGAGGATCACTGACATACCATGGGGCACAAGAGGTTCGACTCC
This sequence comes from uncultured Actinomycetota bacterium, assembly GCA_963715215.1. Classification (GTDB taxonomy): domain Bacteria; phylum Actinomycetota; class Actinomycetes; order Mycobacteriales; family Mycobacteriaceae; genus Mycobacterium. The sequence continues at coordinate 132,804 of CAVQRJ010000010.1, read as the reverse complement.
CGGATAACCGTCGGCGTGAAAACCGCGCACTTGTCCGGCCACCGCGTAGGACATCGCGTGCGGGATGTGCACCCCCGCATTGCCGAACGCAATGCCCGCCAATGTGGCGGCCCACATCGTCTGCTCACGTGCCTCACGGTCCGACGCGTCGCCGACGGCTCGTGCCAGGTACTGACCGAGCAGCCGCATGGCCTCCCGGCTGCCGAGATCGCTCCACGGGTTGGCGCCCTGGCTCATCGGCCGATGGCCCGGCCGGTTCGGAGCGGGACGGCGAACGAACGGGCGCGCAGTGAACGATTCCAGTGCGTGCGACAGCACGTCGAGCCCCGAGCAGGCGACGACCTCGGCGGGCAAGGTGTCGGTGCAGTCGGGGTCGACGAGTGCTTCTGTCGGCCGCAGCGCAGGTGAGGCGATGCCTGTCTTCGCCGACATCGACAGCAGGTCGAAGATGGCGATGCCGGTCACCTCGCTGCCGGTGCCCGACGTCGTCGGACAGGCGATGTGCGGTTTCAGCGACCCAGGCACCGGCGTTCCCTCACCGACCGGGGGGTTGACGTACGACAAGAAATCGGCGGGGTGGGTGGCATACAGGTTGGCCGCCTTGGCGGTGTCGATCACCGAGCCGCCGCCGACCGACACATAACCGTCGGGCGCAGTCTCGGACGCGAATGCCGCTGCCCGCGTGAATGATTCATCGGTCGGTTCGACGTGGACCTCGGTGTAGGGAACGACGTCGATACCCGCCGCACGCAAAGAGCGCCGCGCCGTCTCGAAGACCTCCAGCCCCGCCACGTCGGCATCGGAGAACAACGCCACCCGGGTCAGCCCAAGCGCCTTGGCGCGGTCCCCGAGTTCTTGGATGCAACCTCTGCCGAAGGTGATCCTCGATGCGTCGACCGTGAAGGCCGTATCCAGGCCATCGCCCGCAGGTTGATAATGACAGCAGCTCATGGAGCCTCCCATTGCCTACAGGCGAGTCTATCGCAGAGAGTCACGGACATGACCGATGTTCAAATCAGCACGCACACTGAGCTTTTCGATCTCACCGGCAAGTATGCGCTGGTAACGGGTGGCACCCGGGGAATCGGCATGATGATGGCGCGGGGACTGCTGCAAGCCGGTGCCCGGGTGGTGATCAGCTCACGCAAGGCCGACGCCTGCGCAAGCGCTCAGCAGCGACTGTCAGAGTTCGGCGACGTGACCGCGATTCCGGCCGATCTCTCTCAGCACGACGAGTGCCTTCGGCTCGCAGAGCTCGTCGGCGCCGACGCAGGCGGTTTGCACATCCTGGTCAACAATGCGGGCGCGACATGGGGCGAACCGCTGGAGAGCTTCCCGGACTCTGCATGGGACAAGGTGCTCGATCTGAACCTCAAGTCGCCGTTCTGGCTCGTCCAGGCGCTGCTGCCGGCGCTACGCCGAGCAGGCACGGCCGACGACCCGGCGCGGGTCATCAACGTCGGGAGCATCGACGGAATCCACGTCAGCCCGCTGCCCGTGTACTCCTACGCCAGCAGCAAGGCGGCGGTGCACCAACTGACCCGTGTGCTCGCCCGCGAACTCGGACCGGAACACATCACCGTCAACGCTGTCGCGCCCGGCCCCTTCGAATCGAAGATGATGGCGGCGACGCTCGAGGCCTTCGGCGACTCGATCGCGGCGGCGGCGCCGCTTCGCCGCATCGGACGCGACGACGATATGGCCGGCATCGCGGTGTTCCTTGCAAGTCGGGCTGGCTCTTATCTGACCGGCGCGATCATCCCTGTCGACGGCGGCATCGCCACGACAGCGTCGGGAACGTCGGGTTAGCGATCAAGTGCAGGTCTGACCAAACGGTATTCCTGTGCTGGGCAGTCGCTTAGCATAGCGCTGCGCCTGGCAACTGGCGACGGCCGCTGCGGATTCCCGATGAGCGACGTTGGTACGTCAATCCCGCAGCCCTGCGATGAAGCGCTGGACGCTTCGGGTCAGTGACCGTGGGACGTGGTCGGGATCCATCAGGTCGTTCTCGGCCAGTGGGCTCTGCTCACCGGCGATTGTTTCTTCGGTGAAAGGCTTCAACGTCCTGCCGTCCCCCCGTAGCTCCTCGACAGCCTTACGCACTGACCCGGATCGAGCGACCGCGTGCTCGAACTCGCCCACGGAAACGCCAAGGTGTTCCGACAGCAATTCGTCTCGTACGAGAGTGATCTGGGCGCGGACCTCCTCGCGATCCGCACCATCCGGGTCCATCTCGATGGCCACGTCGCACTCGCTGTCGAAGCCCATCGACCGGTTGTTGAGATTCGATGAACCGATGCGCAGCAGGCGATGGTCGACGACCATCACCTTCGAGTGGACGTAGATGGCCGCGCCGCCGTCAGTCACCGGGTAGTAGATGCCCAATCGGTGGTGATCGTCGGCAGCCCAGAGCACTTGGATGAGTCGATGACGCGCGCCGTCCATCGTCGCCTGCTCGAGCGGGTTGTCACCTCTGCGGGGAAGGACGATGACGATCTCCGGACCGTCCTCTTCTTTGAGGCGTTCGGCGAGCGCATCGACGAGCGTCGGTGCCGCGAGATACTGGTTCTCCAGGTAGATGGTGTGGCGTGCGGCGGCGATGGCCGCGAGGTTGAGTGCCTCGACTTCACGAACCTCAGGGCGATCATCGAGTTCCGGCAACGTTCGCGCGATACCGACATCGACGTTGCGCATGGTGGCCTCCAGCTTGCTGGGCCACGCAATGTGTTTGGCGTCAACGGGTTTCAGCGACTGACCTGTCGCCCTCTCCCACCGCTCCCGTGCTTGTTCACCGAGCGCGCGGGCCGCGTCACCGTCGACCGCGGCCGAAACCTCGTGACGAGGTCCATAACTGCGACCTACCGTCCGCCGGCGACGGCTGTCATGTTCGTGGTCACGGGTGTCCCATCTGTCGACGGTCAGGTCGAGCCCACCGCAGAATGCCACGGCATCGTCGACGACCGCGATCTTCTGGTGATGGACGGCCCCGGTCGGACGGTCCCCGTCGATGGCGAAGTGCATCCGCTTGCTGCTGATCTGGTTCACCACCGATACCGGAGTGAGCCCGTACCAGATGCCGTCGAAGGCTGGCAGCAGACGCAGATTCGACTTCAGCAGATAGATCTCGAGTTCCGGTCGCTTCCAGAGCATCCAATAGAGAAAGGCGCCGAGCTGATTGGGACCGGGCAGCGTCTTGGTCCCCCGCTCAAACGTCATCCTTGCGTCCAGATCCCAGCCGATCAGCATGATCCGGTGCTGGGCCCGCAGCATCGCAGCCTTGGCATGTGCGAAGTAATCCGAGGCATCGATGATGGACGCGAAGTGGCGGGCACGCGCGATACGCCAGCACGTGCGGCCGGGCCTCAGCAGTCGATCATCACCCATAACGGAGTGTTTATACCCCATTTGGGCTGCGGCGAGATCGCCTGAGGGTTGTCGGTGTCTGTTCACAGCCCCACATGCAATTTCGGCCATAGGACGACGAAAAGGGCTCTCAAACCGCGCGCTGAGTTGACGCGGCGATCAACGTGCGCGCGACCCACTCGACCCGGCGTAGGGCTTCGTCGAGAGTCAGCGCTCCGGTGAGGACCGCGGTCAGGGCGCTGGTCAATGCGGCGTTGAGGCCGAAGCTGACATCCGGGATCTGCTCCGGCGCAATGCCTTCGAGTAGGCGGTCGAACATCTCGACGTTCGTCCGGCCCATGTGGTCGATCGCGGCTTTCGCCTCGGGATCCGTCGACGTCATCGCCTGAAGCATCAACGCGGTCATCTTGGGATTGCGATGGAAGGCGCGCTGGGCACGCCCCAAGTAATCCAGGATGCCGGGCAGAGGACCCTTGTCGGCAGGACCGCCTGCGGCCAGAACGCGTCGGGTCAGTCGCTTCTGCCAGTCTTCGAGCGCCGCGGCCAGCAGATGCTCTTTCGAGCTGAAATACCGGTAGACGGTGGCCAGCGCGACTCCAGACCGCTGAGCCACGTCGCGCATCTGCACGGCATCGGCGCCGACATCGCCGATCAAGTCGATCACGGCCTCGATGATCTTGGCTCGCCGCGCCAACTGCCCGCTGGTCATGTTCGCCGTCGAGACGAGTTCTGAGAACAAGGTTCTTCCTCTACTCGGCGTTTTTTAGGCGGATAGCAGCTTCAGCAGTTGTTATTCCAGCTAGAGGCGCTACGCCATCTTGACATAAGTAGAACCGTGTTTCAATAATTGCCCCAGCGACGGTCTCGTCGCGTCCACGTTTTGATCGGAGGATGCCATGGCCGGGCCTGTCGGTCTGCCTGTTATCGACACGATGATCGGCTTCCCCCACGAGGGTTCGGCTCAATACGACTTCATCCGCAAGCAGACGAAGGACCGCGAGTCCAAAGAAAGCTTCGAGTTCCCCGTGGAGTACATGTTCAAGGACGTGCCCAAGGGGCTGCCGACCGACGATCCGGTGTCACTGGTGCTTCAGCAGATGGATCGGTTCGGTATCGAGAAGGCGATGATCGGTGTCAGTGAGGGCTCCGCCGAGCTGGCGCTGAAGACATTCCCTGACCGCTTCGTCCCCTCCGGCGCCATCGCCGATCCGAACGACGTGATGGGTTCGGTGGCCGCGATTCGCCGCGAGTACGAGCAGTACGGCATCAGGGCGACGTCCGTCTTCCCAGCAGGCACCTTCCCTCAGGTTCCGATCGACGATCCGAAGATGTACCCGATTTATTCCACCTGCGTCGAGCTCGGCATCCCTATCTTCGTCTGCGCCGGCGTACCCGGCCCCCGTGTTCCGTTCACACCGCAAGAGGTTTCACGGATCGACATCGTGATGTTCGACTTCCCCGATCTGGTCTTCGTCACCCGTCACGGCTGCGAACCCTGGGAAGACCTCGCCGTCAAGCTGATGCTGAAGTGGCCGAACCTGTACTACTCGACATCCGCGTTCACGCCCAAGTACTACCCGAAGGCGATCATCGACTACGCGAACTCGCGCGGTGCGGACAAGGTGCTCTACGCCGGCTACTTTCCGATGGGGCTGTCGCTCGAACGGATCTTCAGCGAACTGCCGAACGTGCCGCTGAAGGACGAGGTGTGGCCGAAGTTTTTGTACGGCAACGCCGCACGCATCCTTGGACTCGAGGGCTGACGCCGGATGGCCCTGGCGATCACGGCCGAGCAGGAACATCTGGCCGACGCGGTCGGTCGGTTCGCGGTGCGCCATGCGCCGATCGAGAAGACGAGGGCGTCGTTCGAGTCGATCGCAGCGGGCGAATCGCCGCCCTGGTGGGAGGAATTGATAGCGCACGGCTTTCATGCGGTGCACCTTCCTGAGGAGGTTGGTGGCCAGGGTGGCACGCTCACCGATCTGGCCTGTGTCATCGAAACCGCCGCCGCGGCGTTGTTGCCGGGACCTCTGCTCAGCACCGCGACCGCCAGCGCCGTGGCGATCCTGGCCGACGACTCCGGCGCGGCGCTTATCGCCGACCTCGCTGCAGGGGCCACCGCCGCCGTCGTGCTGCCCGAACATTCCGCTGTCCGTGCCGTGCGCCACGCGGACGGCTGGCGGCTCACCGGATCCTCCGACTCCATATTGGGAATCTGTGCCGCGCAACGCATCCTGTTGGCCGCGCTCGCCGAGGACGACTCCGAGCACTGGTTCGTGCTGGATACGGCGCGCGCGCACGGCACGGGTTTGTCGATCCACCCACAACGCGGCACCGACCTGAGCACGGACGTGGGTGTGCTGAACCTCACAGACCTCACCGTTGATGCCGGCGCGGAATTGTCTGGAATCAACGCGGAGCGGGCGCGCTGCATCGCGGTGGCCCTGGTGGCGTGTGCGTCGGCCGGCACCGTTCGCAGGAGTGCCGACGCTGCGACGGAGTACATCCGCACCCGCGAGCAATTCGGACGGCCCGTCGGCGCCTTCCAGGCGCTGCAGCACAAGGCCGCCATCCTCCTCGTGAACGCCGAACTGGCCAGCGCCGCCGCCTGGGATGCGGTGCGTGCTTCCGCCGAATCCGTTGAGCAGCACCGCCTTGCCGCGGCGTCAGCCGCCCTGATGGCTGCCGCCGCCGCACCCGACCTGGTGCTTGACGCACTGCTGATGTTCGGCGCCATCGGCTACACGTGGGAACACGACAGCCATCTGTATTGGCGCCGCGCGATCAGCCTCGCCGCATCGATCGGGCCCGCGCCGCGCTGGAGCCGCGAGGCGGGGGCACTGGCGCTGACGAACAAGCGCTCTACGGCTTTGAATCTGGGCGACGTCGAATCGGATTTCCGGGCATCCGTGGCCGTAAATCTCGACCGGGCACAGACGTTGCGCAACGACCATCCCTCTGATGACGACCGAGCGCCCGGTCTGGCCTTCGGAGCGCAGCGGAACCTACTGGCAGAGATGGGTTTGGTTGCGCCGCATTTGCCTTCACCGTGGGGTGTCGGCGCCACGGCCGTGCAACAGGTCATCATCAACGAGGAATTCGCCAAACGTCCCGACGTGACCAAACCCTCGCTCGGCATCGCCGAGTGGATCCTGCCGACGATCCTCGACAGCGGGACGGACGTGCAGCGGGAGCGGTTCGCGTGGCCGATGCTACGGGGCACCCAGCGCTGGTGCCAGCTGTTCAGTGAACCGGGCGCCGGCTCGGATCTCGCGTCGCTGAGTACGCGCGCCCGCAAGGTCGACGGCGGGTGGTTGGTCAACGGCCACAAGATCTGGACGTCGCAGGCCGACCGGGCACAGTTCGGTGCGCTGCTGGCGCGCACCGACCCGGATGCGTCCAAGCACCGCGGGATCAGTTACTTCCTTGTCGACATGGCGTCGCCGGGTATCACCGTCGAGCCGATCAAGCAGGCCAGCGGGCATTCCGACTTCAACGAGGTGTTTCTCACCGACGTCTTCGTGCCGGACGACATGCTCGTCGGAAAGCCGGGGGCCGGTTGGGATCTGGCGGTCGCGACCATGGCCGTCGAGCGCACGGCGATCGGCAATTACGTAAACATCGATCGCGCAGCCGCACTTCGGCACATCGCGGAGGTCGAGGGTCCGGATCGAGACGCCGCGCTGCGGGCGCTCGGCGACGTCGAGGCGTACACCACCGCGATCAAGGCCATGGTGCTCCGAGAAACCCTGCGCCTGGTGGAGGGCCAGGCGGCGGGACCGACCTCGAGCATCGCGAAGTACGCGATGGTCAACCTGCTACGCCGCGCCTCGACGGCGACGCTCGGGCTGACCGGGCGCATCGCGATGCTCCACGACTCGGATCCTGCCGTCGTCCGGCCCTACTTCGACATGCCATCCGAGCTCATCGGTGGGGGGACGGCAGAGATACAGCTGACCGTCATCGCGTCGATGATCCTCGGCCTGCCACGCAACTGAAAGGACAGCAGCCCCATGACAACCGAACTCGGATTCACCTACTTCGACTGTGACAACCACTATTACGAGGCGCTTGACGCCTTCACTCGCCACATCGAACCGCAATACCGGAAACGCGCCATCCAGTGGGCGAACATCGATGGCAAGCAGCGCCTGATCGTCGGCGGCAAGGTCAACAGGTTCATCCCGAACCCGACGTTCGACCCCGTGGGCAAACCGGGCGCACTCGACGAGTACTTCCGTGGTCGCAACCCGAGAGGCGCGGACCTCAACGCGTTATTTGGCGATCTCGAGCCGATCCCAGCGGCATACCGCGACCGCGACGCGCGGCTGGCACTGATGGATGAGCAGGGCATGGCCGGCTGCATCATGCTGCCGACACTGGGCGTCGGGATGGAGCAGGCGCTCCTGCCCGACCTGGACGCCGTCGTCGTGACGTTCCGCGCCTTCAACCGCTGGATGGAAGAGGACTGGGGATTCGCCTACAAGGAGCGCATTTTCGCCGCCCCCTACATCACATTGTGCAAGCCCGACAAAGCCGTGCAGGAACTCGAGTGGGCACTGCAGCGCGACGCGCGCTTCATCGTCATGATCCCCGGCCCGATCTCGACCGACGTCGGCATGCGTGCGCCAGGGGATCCGATGTTCGACGACTTCTGGCGGTTGGCCAACGATTCGGGCATCACCATCTGCTATCACTCGGGCGAGACGTACTACTCGAAGTTCATGCCCGCGTGGGGGGAGCCGGACTACATGATGTCTTTCCAAGCGCTGCTTGGCTTTCGGTCGTTGTTCTCCGGGGATGCGTTGCAGGACACGTTCGCCAACCACCTGCACAACGGCCTGTTCCTGCGTTTCCCCAATCTGCGGATGGCCTCCATCGAAAGCGGCTCCGGGTGGGTGTTCCACCTGTTTGAAAAGCTGACCAAGTCGTACGGCCAGATCCCGTTCATCTACAAGGAAGACCCGCGCGAGACGTTCAAACGCCACGTCTGGGTGTCGCCGTTCTACGAGGACGAACTGGCGAGCCTGCTGAAGCTCATGGGCGAGGACCGCGTCATCATGGGGTCGGACTTCCCCCACGTCGAAGGGTTGGCCGATCCTGCGTCGTACATCAAAGATCTGGAGAACTTCGACTACACCCACGAACAGAGCCGCACCGTCATGCGCGACAACGGTCTCGAACTGTCGATCCGCCGGCCGGTCTGACTGACCATCTCCCGCCGGTGGGCCGAGCCGACTTGCCCTTCAGTTTCGTGGCTTCCGCGTGAACCTGCTTCCAAGGCCCAGGCGCCGCGATAGTGTTCCAACGCCACGTTGGACCCATTCACCAGCACCTCCTGCCATCGGAAGGTTCGGCAATGACCAGAGCACGCCTCCTCGCAGCCACCACCGCATCCGCCCTCGTCGTCATCGGGCTTGTGGCATGCGCGCCCCCGGAAAAGAAGGACACCGGCAGCCAGACGGAATCCGGGGTCGATGCCAAAGCGGCCACCTCTGCGGCCGACTTCGGTGGGATGGACAAACTGGTCGAGGCCGCCAAGGCCGAGGGCCAGCTCAATGTGATTGCGCTGCCGCCGGATTGGGCCAACTACAAGGAGATCATCGACACGTTCTCCAAGAAGTACGGCATCAAGGTGAACTCCGCCCAGCCCGACGCCAACAGCCAGGACGAGATCAACGCCGCCAACCAGCAGAAGGGCAAGAGCACCGCGCCCGACGTGTTCGACCTGGGGCAGGCGATCGCGCTGGCGAACACCGACCTGTTCGCGCCGTACAAGGTCGAGAAGTTCGATGACATCCCGGCGGAGTTCAAGGATCCCGACGGCACCTGGGTCAACGACTACGGCGGCTACGAGTCCGTCGGGTACGACTCCGCTAAGGTCCCCGAGGTCAAGGACCTCAACGATCTGCTCAAGCCCGAGTACAAGGGCAAAGTCGCGCTCAACGGCGACCCGACCACCGCCAGCGCGGCGGCCAACGGCGTGCTGATGACCGCGATCGCCAACGGCGGGTCGGTGGACGACATCGCTCCCGGCGTCAACTTCTTCGTCAAGCTCAAAGAGGCGGGCAACTTCGTGCCGGTCGACCCGACGCCCGCAACCATCGAATCCGGCCAGACGCCGGTCGTCGTCGACTGGGACTACCTGAATGCGGCCGAGACCAAGAAGATCCCGACGTGGAAGGTGTTCGTTCCGAACAACGCGCTCGTCGGCGGTTACTACTTCCAGGCGATCAACAAGGACGGCCCGCACCCCGCGGCGGCGCGGCTGTGGCAGGAATTCCTGTTCAGCGACGAGGGCCAGAACCTCTTCCTGAAGGGTCTCGCCCGACCTGTGCGCGCCGATTCGATGGAGAAGGCGGGCACGGTCGACAAGACGGCGTTCGCGGCCCTGCCCACGGTCGACGGCACACCCGTGGTCCCCACCAACGAGCAGAGCAAGAAGATGGCGGAGTACCTGGGAGCCAACTGGTCCAAGGTCATCAGCTGACGATGACTACGTTGAGACTGCGGTGAGGGCGACATCCTCTCGCACTTCTACGCCGTAGGCGCAGTCTCAACGTCACACCTGGCTAGGAGATTCGGACGTCCTGGCGGATCAGCTCCGCCTGAACGGCCAACATGTCGACGTCGTCGAACGGCCGGTCCTGGCGGATCGACAGCGCGGCAGCAACGCCCGCGCCCTGGCCGGTGACCGCGCAGCACGACATGTTTCTTGTCGCCGCGTGCGCGATGCGGTCCCCTCCGGTGGCCCGCCCAGCCACCACCAGGTGACGAACCGCCTTTGGCAGCAGCGATCGGTACGGGATCTGCAGGTAGCGCCCGGTCGTCGGCAGCACCAGAACGCCGTATCCGTCGATGAATTCGGGGTAGATGCCGATGCTGTCGTCGAACCGGCCCTGCTCGCGCACATCGGTCTCGGTGAGGTTGTAGACCGCGTCGATCTTGCGGGTGTCGCGAATGCCGATGGTCATCCCGAAGTTGCGGAGGCGCGCGGTTTCGCAGCCCGGTGTGTAGCGCCGCAACGCCTCGATCGCCATCATCGCCTGTCTGCGGCCCTCGATCTCGTAGCGGGTGAGGCTGTCGGGGTCGGTGCCGTCGCAGCCGGCGAGATGCACCAGGTTCATGTAGGTGAGCTCGCCGGTGTCGTGCATAGCACCCCAGGTGCCGCCGATGGTGTCCAGATGGTCGGGTAGCACGCCGTCCGCGATGGCCTTGGCGAACGGCTTGCCGAGGTACGGCGAATACAGGTCGGCATCCTTCTCGTCAGTCTCGGCCGCGAATTCGCCTGCCGCCCAGTCGCGGTAGGTCTGCGGGTCTTCTGCCACTCCCCTGAGAAACTTCGCCTTGTCGACTCCGGCGAGGTGAAACATCACCGACGCCGCCATCATGTACTCGACCGGCGTCTTGTGGACAGGCGCACCCGCCCGCGTCGCCACGTCCGCGTCACCCGTCGCGTCGACGACCCGGCGGCCCAGAATCGCCTCACGCCCGGCCTTGGACTCGGTGACGACGCCGATGATCGTGTCGTCGTCCATCAGTGGTGCGACGAACTGGCGGTGCAGCATCGCGTGGATGCCTGCCTCCTCGACGAGTCGGTCGGCGACCAGCTTGAAGCCTTCCGAGTCGAGCTCGTAGGACAGCGACTGGCTTTCGGGCACCGCGGCGCCCATCTCCTTGGCACGTTGTTCGAACTCCCGTCCGATGCCGCCGGCTTCCACCGTCTGTTCCCGGCGGTACCAGGCGAACCCCTCGACGCCGACGGCGGTGATGTTTCCGCCGAAGCAGCCGAACCGCTCGACCAACGTCACCTGCGCTCCTGCCCGCGCTGCCGCGAGCGCCGCGGCCAGACCGCCGGGGCCCGACCCGACGACCAGCACGTCCGTCTCATGGATGACGTCGATCTCGCGGCTCGGTTCGGTGACGGTTTTAGGGTGCGCCGGCATGGTGGCAGATCCTAAGCGTCGAACATGTGCAGTCGGATTCGTCCGGTCCGGAACGCCTAGATCGATTTTTCCGATGCAATAAATCGTATTTATGAGTTGTACAGATGCCCTTTGCGGCTGAATCATGGAATGAGCGAACGAGTCTGATGAGCCACTGGAGGATGAGATGTCGAGCCAACAAGTCGAGGTTCTCGTCGTTGGCGCAGGCCAAGCGGGGATCGCGATGAGTGAGCATCTGGGGTTGCTCGGCGTGCCGCATCTCGTCGTGGAGCGCGACCGCATCGCCGAGCGGTGGCGTTCATGGCGCTGGGATTCCCTGGTGGCGAACGGCCCCGCCTGGCATGACAGATTTCCCAATCAGGAATTCAACACGGACCCTGACGGATTCGCCACGAAGGAAGAGATCGCGGATTACTTCGTCACGTACGCCGAGAAAATCGACGCACCGATCCGTACCGGTGTCGCGGTGCACTCGGTACGTAAGAACACCGGGCGGCCGGGCTTCTGCGTGGAAACGTCGGACGGAATGATCGAGGCACGCTTTGTGGTCGCCGCCACGGGAGCGTTCCAGAAGCCGATCATTCCCCCAGTCGTTCCCGACAGCTCGGGGATCCGCCAGATGCACTCGAGTTCCTATCGCAATCCGGACCAGCTGCCCGCCGGGTCCGTGCTCGTCGTCGGCGCGGGGTCGTCGGGTGTGCAGATCGCCGACGAGCTTCAACAATCCGGTCGGCAGGTCTACTTGGCGGTCGGGCCGCACGACCGGCCGCCGCGAAGTTACCGCGGACGCGACTTCTGCTGGTGGCTTGGCGTACTCGGCAAGTGGGATGCCTCGGCGCCTCCGCGCGGTGCCGAGCACGTGACCATCGCCGTCAGCGGTGCGCACGGCGGGAACACCGTGGACTTCCGGAACCTTGCCTCGAGCGGCATCACCCTTTTGGGAATGGCGGGTCCGTTCGACAACGGCGTCATGCGCTTCGCCGACGACCTTCGGACCAACATCGAGAACGGCGATTCCAACTATCTGTCCATGCTCGACGAGGCCGACGCCTTCATCGCCCGCAACGGCATCGATCTGCCTGAAGAGCCGGAGGCGCGCGTCTTAGGCCCCGACCCCGAGTGCATGACCGACCCCATCGCAGAACTCGACCTCCGCGCCGCCGGAGTCAGCTCGATCATCTGGGCGGTGGGCTTCGCGTTCGACTTCGATTGGCTGCAGGTCGACGCGTTCGACGAGAACGGAAGACCGCGACACCAGCGCGGCGTTTCATCCGAGCCAGGGGTGTATTTCCTCGGCCTACCCTGGCAGTCACGGCGCGGATCGAGCTTCATCTGGGGTGTATGGCACGACGCCAAATACCTCGCCGACCAGATCGCCATCCAGCGAAGCTATCTCGCCTACAAGACCTGAAAGGACATGTAGCCGAATGAGCGCGGAGACCGCACCACAAGCAACCCACAAGCGAATACGGCCCTTCAACACCAGGGACACCTACCCCGAGCAGAACCTCGACAACGACCTCTGTCAGGCCGTTGTCGCCGGCGGGGTCGTTTACCTGCGCGGACAGATCGGTCAGGATCTCGAGACCCGGGAATCGGTCGGCATCGGCGACGTCGCGGCTCAGACCGAAAAGGCGATGAGCAATATCGCGACGCTGCTCGACGAGGCAGGCAGCTCGCTGCGCGACATCGTCAAGGTGACGGTCTACCTCACCGACATCCGTTACCGCGAAACGGTTTACCGGGTGATGGGCCGATGGCTCAAAGGCGTCTACCCGGTTTCGACCGGACTGGTCGTCGAGGCGCTCGCCCGCCCCGAGTGGCTGGTGGAGATCGATGCCACCGCGGTCATCAGTGAGTCGACGGGTGCCGGCCAATGACGTTCTCTCTCGTCGCACGAGACCCGGCCACGAGCGCCTTCGGCATCGTGATCTGCTCGTCGAGCCCCGCGGTCGCGTCGCGCTGCGCACACACACGGGCCAACGTCGGGGTGGTCGCCTCTCAGAACGTCACGAACCCGGCGCTCGGCCCGCGTGTCCTCGACGCGCTCGCCGGGGATTGCGACGCCGAGGCAGCGCTGGAAGCGGCACTGGCGCATGAAGAGTTCCCCGAATACCGACAGCTCACCGTCGTCGACACCGGCGGTACTACCGCGGTGCACTCGGGGGCACACAGCCTGGGCATCCACACCCACGCCCAGGGGTACCAAGCTGTGGCAGCGGGCAATCTGCTCAAGGACGACGAGGTGATCACCGGCCTGCTAACCGGCTACGCCGACAGCGATTCGGCAGCCTTCGAGGAACGCCTGCTCGACGGCCTTGTCGCGGCGCTCGCCGCGGGCGGCGAGGAAGGCCCCGTGCATTCCGCGGGACTCGTTGTGGTCGAGGACGTTCCTTGGCCGGTAACTGATCTGCGCGTCGACTACGCCGACGATCCGGTGACGGATCTGACCGAACTGTGGCGGTTATGGAAGCCGCAGAAGGATGACTACAGGGTGCGCGGCATCGACCCCACCCGTGCACCGTCCTACGGCGTACCCGGAGACCGATGACGAGCATCGACAGGGCGATCGACGCGGGCGTTGCCGCCGCTCATCCGCGGCTGATCCAATTGTCCCGCGACCTTTACCACCATCCGGAAACCGCCTGGGAAGAGTTTCGATCGGCACGAAGGGTTGCCGGCGAACTGTCCGACAACGGGTTTCACGTCACCGACCGCTACTGCGGCCTCGACACCGCCTTCGCCGCGCAGATCGGAAGTGGCGACCTGCACATCGCGCTGTGCGCCGAATACGACGCGCTCCCCGGCCTCGGACATGCGTGCGGCCACAATCTGATATCGGCGATCACCGTCGGTGCCGCACTGGCTCTCGCGTCCGTCGCCGACGACCTGGGCTTGATGCTGACGGTGGTCGGCACCCCCGCCGAAGAAGGCGGAGGCGGTAAGATCGAGCTGCTCGAGCGCGGTGGGTTTAACGGGCAGCACGCCGCCGCGATGGTTCACCCCGGCCCAGTCGATGTTGCTCGGGCACGACCATTCGCGGTGTCGCACAGCCACATCGAATACCGGGGAAAGTCGGCTCATGCTGCTGCTTATCCTGAACGCGGCATCAATGCCGCCGATGCTTTCACGATCGCACAGGTCGCGATCGGCCTGCTGCGCCAACAGCTGCCCTCGTCAGTCCGGGTGCACGGGATGATGACCCGCGGCGGGGAAGCCCCGAACGCCATCGCCGAGCGCACGGAGGGACGCTGGTACGTGCGCGCCGAGACGCTCGCCGGACTGGCCGCTGTCGAGCCCAAGGTCATGCGCTGCTTCCAGGCGGGTGCGCTGGCGTCGGGTGCCGAACTCGCCGTCACGCCGGAGTCCAAACCCTACGCGGAGTTTCGCACCGACGAGGAACTGCTCGCCTGTTACGAGCGGCGGGCAACCGCAGCCGGGCGGCAGTTCAGCTCGGGACCCGACACCATGATGGCGCGGGCATCCACCGACATGGGCAACGTCTCCCAGGTGCTCCCTGCGATTCACCCCTACATCGGCATCGACTCGCTGCCTGCCGTCAACCATCAGCCTGAATTCGCCTCTGCCACAGTCACCTCCGCCGCCGAGACGGCTATCGCACAGGGTGCGCTCGCGCTTGCCGGAACGGTCACAGATGCCGCATCCCACACCTCGATCCGTCAGCGACTGCTCACACCGCCGCATGTCCCGCCTGCTCAGAGTGGAAACCTCTGCCGGCCAAACGATCCCAAGCGCTATTGGTTGTGATCGGCAAAGATGGAATGTGCCGCAGCGGCGACGGCACGCGCCCGCGCTGTGGTACGCACCGATTGCAGTCGGGCAAGCACGACCGGTAGCCCAGGCAGGTCATCGCGGATGGCGATTGCGGCCACCGTGCCTCCGTCGTAGGTTTCGCGGTGCGCGGGCACCTGGTTGAGGATCGAGAACCCGTGGCCGCGGGCAACCAGGCCGCGGACCGTTTCGTAGTTGGCCGTGCGGTGTCGAATCTTCGGTGTCACACCGGCTTTGGCAAGCATCGACTCGAAGTAGTCCCGGCTGTCGGGGAGGTCGAGCAATACCATTGGCTCATCGGCCAGGTCGGTGAGCCGGATGGATTTCCGTTTGGCCAACCGATGTCCGGGCGGCAGCACCACATAGGGCGCTGCCACGCCGAGGTATTCAGTTTCGATGCCTGCCCCGAGCGCGAGATCGTAGGTGATGGCCAGTTCAGCGGTCCCGTTGCGCAGCACGGTGCGTACCTCATCTGCCGATGTCTCGATGACCTCGACCTCGAGATCGGGATGGGCTAGCGCGAGGTCGGACAACAGCCGCGGCAGCACAAACGGTGTCAGCGTGATGAAGCAGGCCACCCTCACCGTGCCCCGGACCTGGTCGACGCGGCCGCTCGCGCCGTCGAGCACCTCGTCGAGATGAGCCAGCAAGGCCAGGGTGTCGCGCAACATCTCCTCGCCGGCCGCGGTCAGGGCCAAGCCGCGTGCCCGGTGCCGGATGAACAGCTGCGTACCGATCTGCTGCTCGAGTTGGCTGACAGCGGCCGAGACCGCCGACTGTGCGATGTGCAACTCGTCGGCGGCCTTGGTCATCGAGGAAAACGTTGCGGCCTTCACGAAGTACCGCAGCTGGGTGAGCGTGACGTCGGGACGTCGGCGCATGCTGGTACTCCCTAACGCGTCGGGAAGTACCAGCATTACAGCTGTGCGGCCAGCTTTCCAGCAACCGTGACGCTGGTGTCCTCCAGCACCTCGACATCGGGTCGTTCCGCCCGAACGGGTCGGGCCCGCAGGTAGCCCACCGCCCCCAGGACGCCCAGCACGGCCAAGGTACCCAGCGTGAACACCTCGAACGCCGACTGGCTGACACCCCAGGTTTCACCGAAGTCGTAGTCCAGACCGAAGAGCCGTTCCAGTGTGCCGGGGAACACCGCGACCCAGGAGCCCAGCGCCACCCACGCGAAGCAGAGCCCGCCGAGGATCCGAAAGCCGGTGTCGCCGATCGGAACTCGGAACGGTCGCGGGACGTCCGGGAATCGGGTCCGCAGACGAACAGCGGCAGGAATCGCGATGACGTAGCTGAGCAGGAAGGTTGAGATCGAGATGCTCAGCACCACGCCGAAGACCGAAGCCGCCGATCCGGACACCTGCATGGCGACCAGACAGAACACCGTCCCCACCACACCGGAGAGCAGGTTCACCCGCACCGGGGTGCCCAACTGGGGATGGAACCTGCCGAAGAAGCCGCCGAAGAATGCGCCGTCGGCGGCCGCCATGGCCTGCATCCGGTCGCTGATGATCATCCACGCCGAACCCTGGGTCATCAGGATGATCGCGAAGATCACGCCGGTGACCGTGAGCATCGCCGGCGCAGCGGCGCCGTACACGCTGAACACCTTGGCGACTGCGTCCATCAGGCCACCGATACCGGTGATGTCGTCGGCGGGCAGCACGACCAGGATCGCGAAGATCGGAAGCAGGTACGCGCCCGCCGCGATGACCGCGGCCCGTGCGATCGAGATCGGCACGTCGCGAGCCGGATTCTTCATCTCCCCCGCCGCGCTGTTGCCCGACTCGAACCCGAGGTAGGAGAACAGCAGCAGAGGTGTCACGCCGAGCAGCCCCGCCACCGTCGGGCTGAAATCGCTGACCGACAAGCCCGCCACGCCATTTCGCACCGCGTAGATCGCCGTGGTCACCAGGAAAATGACCAGGAACGCGATCTTGAGGATGGCGCCGACGTTGGGGATCCACTTCCCGTGACGCAGGCTGACGATGGCGGCCAGCACTGTCAGCCAAATGAACACCAGCTTGAAGGCGTAGTCGGTGAGCGAGCCGGCCTCGAAGGGCGTGACGTAGCTGCTCCACGTCTCCGACGCGATGAACGCCATCGAGCCACCGACCCAGACCGGCTGGGTCACCCAGGTCAGCAGCGCCGCGATGGCGGCGACTGGTCGGCCGAATGCCTTTCTGCACCAGACGTATACGCCGCCTTCTCCGGTGAACGCACCGCCGGTTTCGGCGAAGATGAGGCCGCACGGCAGCAGGAAGAACACGGCGAGCACCAGCGCCCAGGTAAAGGTCTCCGGGCCGAATCCCGATACCTGCCCCAGCGTTTCGATGGAAACGACCGCGGCGACGATCAGAAAGACGATGTCGAATCGACCGAGCGTCTTCTTGAGGTGTTTGGTCTCGCGATCGGCCTGAGCGGTCTCCCGATCGTCGGGCAGTGCGAGTGTTGGTTCCGCGTCCACGATGGTCCTCTGTTCTCGTGTGGATGTGAGCGCCCCCACAGTGACGCTGTCCATGCACAGCTGTAAAGCATTGTTTTCCGTCAATTCGCATCAGAAATTCCGATGTGTAGGTACGGCGGCGGACCGCCGAACGGCATCGTCGAAACAGATGCAAAACCACAGAAACCACTAGTTGACCCGGGTTACCGATGACACGACGATTACTAGTAGTTCGGCCCGTGGCTCAGGTCACGTCGCAGCCCCGCGACGCCATGAATACAGGAGCGAGTAAATGCGCGACCCCCGATACGACATCCTTTTCGAGCCTGTGCACATCGGTCCTGTCACCGCACGCAACCGGTTCTACCAAGTACCCCATTGCAACGGAATGGGTTACCGCGACCCGTCGGGCGAGGCCTATATGCGACAGGTCAAGGCCGAGGGCGGCTGGGCCGTCGTCTGCACGGAACAGGTCGAGATCCACCCGACCTCGGATATCGGCCCGTTCATCGAACTGAGACTCTGGGACGACCAAGACCTGCCCGCGCTGGCACGCATCGCGCAGAAGATCCACGACGGGGGTGCGCTGGCCGGCATCGAGTTGGCGCACAACGGGCTCAACAGCCCTAACCTGATCAGCCGGGAAGCGCCGCTCGGGCCGCAGAACCTGCCTGTGGTGTCGTGGAACTACGACCCGGTGCAGGCGCGCGAGATGACCAAGTCCGACATCGCGGACATGCGGTACTGGCATCGCGAAGCAGTTCGCCGGTCTCTGCAGGCCGAATACGACATCGTCTACGTCTACGCCGGCCATGCCATCGGCGGCCTGCACCACTTCCTGTCACCGCGGTACAACAACCGCACCGACGAGTACGGCGGCAGCATCTCCAACCGGGCCCGCCTGCTGCGCGAAATCCTCGAGGACACCCGCGAGGTCTGCGACGGCAAGGCCGCCGTGGCCTGCCGCATCTCGGTGGACGAACTCCTCGGCGATGACGGCATCACGCGCGCCGAGATCGAGGACGTCATCGGCATGCTCGGCGAGCACCCGGACCTGTGGGACTTCGTGCTTGGTAGCTGGGAGGACGACTCGGTGACGTCCCGCTTCGGGCCCGAGGCGGAACAGGAACCCTATGTCCGCGGGCTCAAGGCACTGACGAGCAAGCCGGTGGTGGGCGTGGGTCGTTTCACCTCGCCGGACATGATGGTGCACCAGATCAAGACCGGTGTGCTTGATCTGATCGGTGCGGCCCGCCCGTCCATCGCCGACCCGTTCCTCCCCCGCAAGATCGAGACCGGCAATCTCGAGGACATCCGCGAGTGCATCGGCTGCAACATCTGCGTGTCTGGGGACTTCACCATGTCCCCCATCCGCTGCACCCAAAATCCCACCATGGGTGAGGAATTCCGCCGCGGCTGGCATCCCGAGAAGATCCGTAACAAGTCCAGCGAGTCGACTGTGCTCGTGGTCGGAGCCGGGCCCGCCGGCCTCGAGGCCGCGCGCTCCCTCGGTAACCGCGGCTACGCCGTGAGCCTGGCCGAGGCAAGCAGGACGCTCGGTGGCCGGGTGGCTCGAGAGTCCAAGCTGCCCAGCCTTTCCGCGTGGATCCGCGTCGTCGACTACCGCGAGCAGCAGATCAGCAAGCTCGACAACGTCGACGTATTCATGCAGAGCGAGATGACAGCCGACGACATCATCGAAAACGACTTCAACCACGTCGTCGTCGCGACCGGCGCACGCTGGCGACACGACGGCGTGGGCCGCTGGCACACCAAACCCTTGGAGATCGCCGATGGCGCAGAGATTTTCAGCCCCGACGACATCATGGCAGGAGTGCGGCCGCGCGGTAAGCGCGTCGTGGTGTTCGACGACGACCACTACTACCTCGGCGGCGTGATCTCCGAACTGCTCGCCAAAGAGGGCCTCGACGTCACCTTGATCACCCCCGCCGCCCACGTGTCGCAGTGGACCACCAACACCCTCGAGGTCGCGCGCATCCGCAAACGCGTGATTCGCGCAGGCATCGCCGTGCGCACCAACACCGCGGTCACCGCCGTCACCTCAGACGGCGTGCGCACGGCGTGTGTGTACACCGGCGATGACGGCGCGGTGGACGCCGACTCGGTGGTCATGGTGACCGCGCGCCTTCCCCACGACGGCCTCTATCAGGAGCTGTTGGCACGCAACGGCGAATGGGCCGATGCCAACCTGCTGAGCGTCCGTGCCATCGGAGATGCGTGGGCACCGGCCACCATCGCCGCGGCGGTCTGGTCCGGTCACCGCTACGCGGAGGAACTCGACGAGCCGCAGCCGTCGGGCCCGGTGCCCTATCTGCGTGAGGTCACCGAACTGGCCAGCGAACCTGTCATGTATCTACCCATAACGCCCATCGAACCGGCCCGAATCTAACCACTTCCGAGGTATACAGATGACCACACTTGACGACTGGGCTCGGCTCGCCGACGAAATCAAGACGCGCGCAGAGATTTTCATCGGCGGAGATTTCCGGTCTGCTGCCTCCGGCGCGACATTCGACTCCGTGAATCCCGCCACCGGCGACCTGATCGCCGCGGTATCGTCGGCCGACGCCGTCGACGTCGACGCGGCCGTCGCCTCCGCCCGTGCGGCGTTCGAGGCAGGCTCGTGGTCACAGACCTCCGCCGGCCATCGCAAAAAGGTGCTGCGACGTCTTGCCGGACTCATCAACGACCACAGCCAGGAACTGGCGCTGCTGGACTCGATGGACATGGGCAAGCTCGCCGAGGAGGCGCACAATGTCGACGTACCCTCGGCGGCCGATCTTTTCGAGTTCTACGGCGAAGCCATCGACAAACGGGGTGGCGAGGTCGCACCCACCGAGCCCGGAAATCTCGCCCTGGTCACCCGCGAGCCGCTCGGCGTCATCGGCGCCGTCACGCCATGGAACTTTCCGTTGGACCTCGCCGTCTGGAAGGTGGCCCCGGCACTGGCTGCCGGCAACAGCGTTGTGCTCAAACCCGCTGAGCAGGCCCCACTCTCATCGATCAGACTGGCAGAACTGGCGGCCGAGGCCGGTCTGCGCGACCCATCGCGTTGCGGCCGCTCTGCGTGCGGGCACGGTGTCGGTCAATACCGTCGACGCGCTGAGCCTTCAGACGCCGTTCGGCGGCTTCAAACAATCCGGGTTCGGTCGCGACCTGTCGCTGCACGCGCTCGACAAGTACACCGGGCTGAAGACCACCTGGCTCGCATTCTGAAAACGACGGCTTGATTGACGCCTGTCATTGACAGTCGTCAGCGAGCTGGCGTACGGTCTTGTCATGCCCGCAGTCAGCGTCCGCGAGGCACAACGGCTCGAGACGAGAAGTCGGTTGTTCGAAGCCGCTGTCGCCGAGATCAGCCACAAGGGCTTGGCGGGCGCTGACGTCAGCGCTATCGCCGCGACAACCGGAGTTGCGAGGGGAACGTTCTACTTCCACTTCCCCACCAAGGAGCATGTGGTCGTCGAACTGGAGCGGGCGGAAGAGGCCAGGATCGTGGCCGAACTCGAAAAGGCTCATGCCTCGACAAGCGACCTCTCGTCGCTGCTCGCGGCGGTGGTTCGGAAGGTGCTCGAAGCCGAAGAGCGATTGGGTCCGTTGATCTTTCGCGACATGTTGGGCTTACACTTCTCGTCCACACGGCCACTCGGAGATGAGCTGCGTGATCACCCCCTTGCCGAATTCGTCGTCACCGCAATCGCCGACGCGCAGGCCGCTGATCGGGTGGCGACGGACGCAGAACCGGGGCAACTGGGCGTGATCTTCATGACCGGACTGTTCGCCTTGCTGACGACTACCGCGCCCGAAGCACGCGCCGCCCTGATGCATTGCTATGTGACAACTCTCAGCCGAGGAATAGGAGCACGATGAACGCCACAGGTATTGACGGCTACCGCGACTATCTCACCCGCCGCGACGGCGACGCCGACCTGCTGAACCGCAGGCTCGCCAGCCGAGAGGAATTCTTCGGGGCCTTAGAGGCCGATCCCGTCCGCTCGAAACATCGCATGGACCGGCAGGTGTTCGCGCGAAATCTGCGTCGCCGGCGTCCCGAACCCGATGTCGACCGCCGCATGCTATTCCTGTTGGCCACTGCGAAGCTCAACCAGGCTGAACGTTTCGGCGTCGGCCTCGGCGAGACGTACGGAAACAACAGTGGTGATGACGTACCACCCGAGCGGGTGTACATGGAACTCGAAGAGCACTATCACACGCGTCTGCTCGCCTACGTGCTGGACATCTTCGATCTGCCGTTCCAGGTGGTGGCTCCGCCACTGGTCATGCGGCAGTTCGTCAAGACAGCCGTATTCCTGCCCGAACGAATGAGTTTCATGTTCGTGGGGGCCGCGGAGATGGCGGGCTGTGTGATGTTCTACGAACTTCGCCGAATCGGCATCGAGTTGTTCGCCGACGAACCGGAAGTGTCGGCACGGATCGACCAGCTCTACAGCGAGATCCTCACCGACGAAGTGGGACACGTCGGCTACTGCGCGGCGCGCTGCACTCCAGCCGAGCGAGCGATCATGCGTCGCCTCTATCCGCGTATCGGAAGGCTGTTCGCAAGACAAACTTTCGAGATCAGCCTGCTCACCGATCGCGAAGACCTGCACGCCTTGCTCGACCGGCCCTTCAGCGTCGACGAGTTGTCTGCGGGCCTGTCAAACGAGACGTTCCTGGCCGCTCACCCCTGAACTTTCAACCGCGTGTCGGTTCCGCTCCCACGGCCACGTCATCAAGGCCCACACGACGAGGACTATCGCAATCTCGGCCAGCAGATAAAGCGGCCACGGCCCCAACACGTCAAGCAGTGACGCGGTGGGAGGCTTCCTGTTGAGGTAGCCGTAGTTGGTTCCGGTGATCGCGTTGAAGGTGAACGTGATTGCCGCCCACGCGAGGGTCACGATGATTGCGAAGCGGTAGTCGCGCCAGCTCGGCCGGTTTCGCTGTCCCCACGTCAGATAGATCGCCGCCCACACGACGAGAACGTGCAGGATGAAGAACGTGAGGAAGAGGTGACTAGGGAAGTCCGGCGCACCCTCGTCCGGCGTGCCGATGTCCGGTGTGATCAGCGCTTGAGAGCTCAGCACCAGCCCCCAGTAGTAGGCGAGCACGAAAGCCCAATGCCGTTGTGACCACAACGCGTAGGCCGCCGTGAGTTCCGCGATGTCGCAGAGTTGTATCGGTATCGAGGTTTGTATGTCGGGCCGGACCAGCTTGTACACCAGTGCCACCACGAATGCCGCGACGATGACGCCCGCCAAGACGCGGCCCAGAACCCGGTTCTGTGATTCGGTCTGCCGCCGTCCAACCCAGACCAGCAGCACGGCGCCGACCGCGAAGATGGCAAGCACCACCAAATGCGATGGGCCGTACGCCGTGAACTCCTGTTGTGCAGAGATCAACTCGATCAACTCCCCGGTCGCGTCGGACACAGTCGCCTCAGATGATGATCTCAGGCGGCGACCAAGCATGAGTCGCATATTCCACTTCAGACTGCAGTGGCGGCGAAGAAGTGCGAGTAAGCCCCGCCGTCAGCGCAGTCTCAACACATCCGCGGCGAGCGACAGCGCCTGCATTCCAGGGTAAAAGTGTGCCGCGACCCGTGAGGGGTACTGCCATAACCTGGAACGACCGACACTGCCAGCCGCCAGAAAAGGAACGTTGACTGGTCCCCATACGAGCAACAGGAGAAAACCATGAAGACAGCGACACTCGGCGACCTGACTGTTTCGCGAATCGGCCTCGGCGCCATGGGCATGTCCTTTGCCTTTACCGGAGCCGGAAGCGATGACGCCGAATCCATCCGCACGATCCACCGGGCGCTCGACCTCGGGGTGAACTTCATCGACACCGCCGAGGTCTACGGTCCGTACGTCAACGAGGAACTTGTCGGGAAGGCCATCAAAGACCGCCGCGACGACGTAGTGCTCGCCACCAAATTCGGCATGATCTCGCACTCCGGCCGTGAGCAGGGCCAGCTCGACAGCAGTCCCGCCAGTATCCGCACCGCCGTGGAGGGTTCACTGAAGCGGCTCGGTACCGACCACATCGATCTCTACTACCAGCACCGCGTCGACCCCAAGACCCCGATCGAGGAAACCATCGGCACGGTCGCCGAACTGATCTCCGAGGGCAAGGTCCGCCACATCGGCCTGTCGGAGGCATGGGTCGAGACGATCCGCCGCGCGCATTCCGTCCACCCGATCACCGCCCTACAGTCGGAGTACTCGCTGTGGACCCGCGACCAGGAACCCGAGGTGCTGCCGCTGCTGCGCCAACTCGGCATCGGCTTCGTGCCGTACTCGCCGCTGGGCAAGGGATTCTTGACGGGCAGCATCCGTTCGACCGATCAGTTCGACGAAACCGACTTCCGCAGCACGAATCCGCGCTTCACCGGCGAGAACTTCCAGCGCAATCTGGCAATCGCCGATGAAGTGCAAGCTGTCGCCGTCGATGCGGGGGTCACTCCGGCTCAGGTCGCCCTGGCATGGCTGCTGGCGAAGGGCGACGATATCGCTCCGATTCCGGGCACCCGTCGTGTCGCCCGACTCGAGGAGAACGTGGGCGCCGACGATGTCGTGTTGACCGCCGATCAGATGAAGAGGCTCGACGAGCTCACCCCGGCGTCGGGCGGTCATCACACCGAGGCGCAGATGGAGATGATCGAGCGCTGAACGGGGGGTGCCTTCTCACTGCTGAACGACAGACAGCCGTGACCTCAAGTCCCGATGCCGACGGCCTGCTCTAGTTCGGTCAACGAATCCTCGAGGTGGGTGAGCAGTCGCTGGAGATGTGGCACGCTGCGGCGGCACCCGACGAGGCCGAAGTCGAGGTTGTCGGCGTTGTTGGTCAGCGTGATGTTCAGCGCCTGCCCGTCCAACGCGATCGACAACGGGTAGTTGCCGTCGAGTCGGGCGCCTCTCCAGTACAACGGTTCGCGCGCGCCGGGCACGTTGGAGATGATGATGTTGAACGGCGGTGGCGCCGACGACCCGAAACCGGGCACCACCGCCAATGCGACTCCGGACGTCAGGAACGCCGACAACGCGAGCGCCTGGGTTCGGGGTAGTTCGGCGAAGACCTTCTTGTTGTCGCGCATCGAGGTGTTGATCGCGTCGAGGCGTTTGGCGGGGTCTTCCACGTCGGTCGCCAGGTTGCACAGGATCGTGCCGACCATGTTGCCGCCCGCGTCCTGTTCGTCGGCGGTACGGAGGCTGATCGGAACCATCGCCACCAAAGGGGTGTCTGGCAGACCGTTCTCTTCGATGAGGTAGGCGCGCAGCGCTCCCGAGCACATGGCCAGCACGACGTCGTTGACGGTGACGCCGGCCGCGGACTTGATGGCGCGGAAGCGCGCCAGCGGCCACGACTCAGCGGCCACGCGCCGCGCACCGCCGATCGGCACGTTGAACATCGTCTTCGGCGCGCGGAACGGCAGCGTCAACTGCTGCTGCAACAGCGCGGCCCTCGCCACCGAAAGCGTGGAAGGCGCCAGCGAGGCGACCGAGCCGACCGCGTCGGTGATCGTCTGTAATGCCGACCGCGACTCCCCTGAGCTCTTGCCTCTACTCTTCGGCCCGAGAGTCCACGGCACGCGGATTTCGCGATCGTCGGGGTCCGTCGTCATCGACCGGATCGTGAGGCGCTGAGCGGAGATACCGTCGAGCAGCGAATGGTGGATCTTGGTGTAAATCGCGAAGCGTCCGTCCTCGAGCCCCTGAACGAGGCTTGCCTCCCACAGGGGTCGGTGCCGATCAAGCAGGGTGCCGTGCAACCTCGATACCAGCTCGAGCAGCTCACGGATGCGGCCGGGAGGCGGTAGAGCGGACCTGCGCAGGTGGTAGTCGATGTCCACATCGTCGTCGAAGGCCCAGGCGATGTTGGCGATGCCGCCGAGCATTCTGCCGGGATGCTTCCTGAACGTCGGCTGGAAGTCGTCGTTCTCGACGATCGTCTCGTGCAGCTCGCGGATGAAATCCGGGCCACTGCCCTCCGGCGGCTCGAAGAGCTGCAGGCCCGCAACATGCATCGGGTGCTCACGGGATTCGCCGATGAGGAACATCGAATCGGTCGGCGAGATCAGCTTCATCGACGTGACGGTACCCACCCGGGCTGTGCTTCGTGCAAGGTATAGGGGCTAATCCTTGGCATACGAGAGGTGATGATGACGAACACGGTCGGCAGGGTGGCGGGCAAGGTCGCCTTCATCACGGGTGCGGCGCGAGGGCAGGGCCGCGAGCACGCCGTCCGGCTCGCGGAGGAAGGCGCCGACATCATTGCCGTCGATGTGTGTGCCGACATCGACGCCGCCGGCTACCCCGGAGCGACGGAAGCGGATCTCGACGAGACGGCGGCGCTTGTCGAGAAGCTGGACCGGCGCATCGTCACCGCGAAGGCAGACGTCAGAGACGTGGAGGGTCTTCGCACCGCGCTGCAGCAAGGAGTGGACGAATTGGGCCGCCCCGATGTGGTCATCGCCAACGCGGGTATCAGCGGCAACCCCGTCCCCGCCGCGATGATCGACGAGTCTGCTTGGCAGACAACGCTCGACATCAACCTGACCGGAGTCATGCACACGGTCAAGGTGGCTCTGCCTCACATGTCCGACGGCCGCGGCGGATCGATCATTTTGGTGAGTTCGATGCTCGGCCTGCGCGGCGGCGGCTACATGGCCGGCTACGCGTCCGCGAAGCACGCCGTGGTCGGCCTGATGAATTCTCTCGCCAATGAGCTTGCACCGCAATGGATCAGGGTGAACTCGATACACCCCGGCAACATCCTGACGCCGATGCTCGACAACGACCACTTCCGTCGCACCGTGCGGCCGGACCTCGCTGAGCCGACCATGGCGGACGCGACGCAGGTGATCGGGCACTTCCACATGCTGCCGAAGCCGCTGATCGAAGCACGCGCAGTCAGCAATGCCGTGCTATTTCTCGCCTCCGACGAGTCGCAGTACATCACCGGAGCTGCGCTGCCGATCGACGCCGGAGCGGTGGCAAAGTTTTGACGGAGATGTAGCGGCCGTCGTCGACGACGAATGCCGGTCCATCTCGTTGGGCTCATGCGATATCGCCCCTGGCACGGCCGGGAGGTATCTACTGATGCCTACCGCTCCTCTGTGCGGCCCCTGTGAGTGGAGGGATATCACCATGGGCTACGGCAGGTACATCGGTTACGTCGCAACGCTGGCGGTGGCACTGGGTGTGGGGGCGGCGGTGGCGACGACGCCGGGCATCGCGTACGCCCTGCCGGCGGACACCGGCTCGGAGTCTCCGACAACGGGAGAAACTGCACCGACGGACACGCCGACGGACACGACCACGGACGCGCCGTCGGCAACGGTGGATAGCGAGGGCCTTCGCTCAAACAGCTTGAGCGTCAGCGAATTACCGTCGTCAGCGGCAGAGCTGCCCGCCCGCTTGGCCGATGTGGTGTCGAAGATCATCGGCGGCGGTCACGGTGGCCCGATGGTAGTGCTGAGGAGCTCCGGCGGTGCCCACACCGCGACCAAAGAGGTCCGCAACGAAAAACATCTGACCATCGCCGCAGGCACCGCGGCCATCGGTAAAGGCGATGCAGACGTTTCGCCCGTCAAGGCGCAGAGCAGGCTTCTGCACAGGGACAACGAGCGCACGCTTACCCGGTCAATTGCCGCCGGCAATACCGATCCGGCGGATCCCCCTCCGGCCGGACAATCTCTTCGGCCCGACGGGCAGACGGTGCCGGCACCTCGGCTTACGGCTTTTAGCGCCGCCCCGACGATGAAATCCCTGGCCGCGCCTCCCACCGCCGTAGTGCCCTCCCCTCCTCCTGATCTGGACGAGATCCTGGAGGAACCCCACACCTTCCTGGTGGGAGCGATCGCGCATGCGGCGGGCGCAGTACTGCACGTGTTCCTGACACCCTTCGGCCCTGGGAGCCCGGCGCAATCACCGGTCCTGTGGACGGTCCTCGCCTTCGTGCGGGATGAGTTCCAGCGGCCGTTCATTCCGAACACGGCATCCGGCCAGACCACCACAAGTCTCGATCAGAGCCCGAATTTGCTGGTCAACCCGGGCGCCGAAGCCGGCGACCCATCGCTGTCGGGTTATGCCGCGGTGACGGTGCCGGGCTGGAGGCAGACCGGTACGCCGACCGTGATCGAATACGGCACCCAGCGTCGGTTCCCGGTGCCGACCTCATCACCGGGCCCGGTTCTGCCCGGCCTGCTGGCATTTCCAAGCGGCGACAACGCCATTCCCACCCCTGCGGAGGGTGATCAGTTCTTCGGCGGTGGACCCGTCGCGGATTCAACCCTGACCCAGACGGTCGACCTCAATGGCGCTCAGGACTTGATCGACGCCGGTGACGGTACGTACACGCTGAGTGGCGACCTGGGCGGCTTCCTCATCGACCCGTCCAGCTCGACTGTCACCGTCAACTTCCTGGACGAGAACGGCGTCAAATTAGGCACCGGCACCCTGCAGCCTGTCAGTGCGTGGGATCGCCTGTTCTCCACCGGCTTCATCCACCGCACCGCCTCTGGCACGATCCCGGTCAGCACCCGCAGCGCCCAGGTGGTGGTGACGTTTGACGACCGCAACCCGGTACTCGGCAACTACAACAACGCCTACGCTGACAACCTCGCGTTCACCGTCAACGATCCCAGCCTCACCCCCGGGACACTCGCGCCGCCGGCGCCGAACATCGGCCAGCTCGATCACGTTTTCATGGTCTATTTGGAGAACAAGGGCACCGGCCAGATCATCGGCAGTCCCAATGCGCCGTACCTCAATGAGCTGATCGACAACTACGGATACGCGTCCAACTACTACGGGCTGACCCACCCCAGCGACCCGAACTACTACCCCATCATCGGCGGGTCGGACTTCGGCTTCAACTACAACTGCCCCTCGAACTGCTTCCCGGCAGGCACGCCCAACCTCGCGGACAGCATCGAGGTGGCGCACAAGACATGGGCCGGCTACATGGAGGGCGGCGGCGGCTACAGCACCCCGACCGACCGACTTCCGTTCCTCGCCTTCACCGACATCTACAACGATCCTGACCGCGTCGCGGCACACCTGTTCGACATCTCGCAGCTGGAAACCGATCTCGCTGATCCCGATACGACCCCGAACTTCGTGTGGTTCGCCGCCGACGACGAAACAAACATGGAGGGCCCGACCGATTTCCCGGTGGGCATATTCCATTGGGCGCTGGGCTTCCTCAGCCCGGCCCATCAGTACAACGTCGCGGCGGGTGACGCGTGGCTCGAGGACCAGGTGACCACGATCATGGAGTCGGAGACTTGGAACGACCCAAATGTGAAGAGCGCCATATTCATTACATTCGACGAGGACTACAACAACATCACCACGGGCGTCGGCAACGAAGGCAACCACATCGTCATGATCGTCATCCCGTCACCGGCGGCCCAGTACGATCGTGTCACCAACCCCGACGGAATGCGCGCAGGCGCATTCGTTGCCGACGACTACTACAACCACTACAGCCTGCAGCGCACCATCGAAGAGTCCCTCGGCATCGACCCACTGACCAACAACGACAAATACGCCCAACCCATGAACGAGTTCTGGTGTAGCGCAGATAGTCCATGTCTTGCGCAGTAAGTGACCCAAAGCAACAGAGCTCAGATGATCGGATGGTCATCTGGCCTCACCAACCGCAACCATCGATAGGCGTAGGGCTGCAGGTCGAGTTCAATGCGGCCCTGCTTGTCGAGTTTGTGTTCGGTGAGGCCGTCGAGCAGATCGATGAGTGTGCACCCGGGTGGTGCGTCTTCGAGCTTGATCGGCACGATGCAGCCGTCCGCCCCGAAGTTGTGCAGCGCGACCATCGCCCAACCGGATTTCTCGCGACAAACGTGAGCAAGGACGGCGCGGTTCGGTTGCTTGAGGATCTCGGGCGTCGACCAACCGATCTCTGGCTGCTGACGGTATGTGTAGATGAGGTTGCGCATGAACCACCAGAAAGAGTGATGGTCGTGGCGCTGGTCCGCAACGTTGACGCGGTCCGGGCCGTACAGGCCGTCCGGAAGCGGTCGTGGCAGACGGCGTTTCGATGCAGTGGAGAAACCGCCGTTCTCTTCACCAGTCCATTGCATCGGCGTGCGGACTGCGAATCGACCTGGCACGTCGAGGTTTTCGGCCATGCCGATCTCCTCGCCGTAGAACAGCACCGGCGTACCCGGCAAGGAGAACGCCAACGAGTAGACCATCCGCATCCGCCGCTCGTCACCGCCCAGCATCGAAGGAAGTCGTCGCCGAAGCCCCCGCCCGTAGAGCTGCATATCGGGGTCAGGGCCGAACGCGTCAAAGACCTCTTGGCGTTCGCTTTCACTGAGTTTGTCCAAGGTGAGCTCGTCGTGATTGCGCACGAAGTTCGCCCACTGGCTCGTCATGTCGAGTGCCGGTCGCTGCCGCAACGCCTTCGCGATCGGCCGGGCATCGCCGCGGGCAAGCGAGAGGTAGATGTTCTGCATTCCGATGAAGTCGAACTGCATGTTGAGCCCGTCTCCGTCGGGGCCGCCGAAGAACGTCTTCTGATCCTTGTACGACAAATTCACTTCGCCGAGGAGGACGGCATCTCCTACGCGCCGGGTGACGAAGTTGCGGACATCGCCGAGGTACTCGTTGGGGTCGAACACGCCCGGATCGCCCGGCGCGCCATCCTGGGCGAAAAGGAATGGAACGGCGTCGACCCGGAAACCTGACACCCCCAGCTCGAGCCACAAGCCGAGCGTGCGCGCTATCTCCTCCTGCACAACGGGATTCGCAATGTTGAGGTCGGGCTGGTGCTTGTAGAAGTGATGCAGGTACCACTCATTCGTCTTGGGCTCCAACTCCCACAGGCTGTCCTCCTGATCGGGGAAGACGACATCCTTCGCGTCTGACTTCGGCTCGGTCGCACTCCACACGTAGTAGTCGCGGTACGGATCCTCCTTACTGCGACGGGCGGACCTGAACCACGGGTGTGCATCCGAGGTGTGGTTCATGACGAAATCGATGATTACCCGGATCCCGTTCGACCGGGCCGTGCGCACGAGTTCGACGAAGTCACCGAGATTTCCGAGACGGGAATCGACCCCGAAGAAGTCGGTAATGTCGTATCCGTCGTCCTTGCGTGCCGTCGGATAGAAGGGCATCAGCCATAGGCATGTCACCCCAAGGTCGGATAGGTATTGGATTCGCTCGGTCATGCCACGGATGTCGCCGCAGCCATCACCGTCCGAGTCGTAGTACGTCTCGATGTCGGCGCAATAGAAGACGGCGTTTTTCCACCAGAGGTCGCCCGTCTCGATCTTCCTCATGCGAGTGCCGCCGCGGGCCGCGGAGCCGTCGGTGACAGTTGAGGCAGCACGTGCTCTCCGAAAGCATCGATGAACTCGGCTTGGCGCTGGCCGACGAAGTGCAGATACAGCTCGTCCCAGCCTTGCTCGACGTACTCGTGAAGCCATTCGGCGTGCTGTCCGAGGTCGCTGGAGACCCGCACCGATTGCTTCACCTTCTCGGGGCTGACGACCTCGCCGATGACGTCGAATGCTTCGACGGTCTCGATGTCCCAGCAGACCGGTGGAGAGAAGACGTTGTTGCGCCACTGGTCGTGGGCGATGGCCAGCGCCTCCTCGTCGGTCGGTGCCCAGCTGAGATGGATTTGAAGGCGGGCGGGCCCTCGTCCGCCGGCTTCTCGATAGGCATCGATGACCTTGTGCAATGCGTCGTCAGCCTGATTGACCGTAATCAATCCATCTGCCCACGCGGCGTGGCGTACCGCCGTCTCGGGTGAGACCGCAGGGCCGATCAGGTCCGGAATCGTCTCCGGCAGTGTCCATAGTCGAGCCCGGTTGACGTGGACGAGCCCCTCATGGGTGACCTCCTCGCCTCCCAGCAGCCGTCGAATGACCGCTACACACTCGGCGAGGCGCTGGTCGCGCACCTCCTTTCGCGGCCAAACTTCGCCGGTCACCCGCTCATTGGACGCCTCGCCTGAACCGAGTGCCGCCCAGAAACGCCGGGGAAACATCTGTGCGAGGGTGGCGATCGCCTGGGCGATGATGGCGGGGTGATAGCGCTGGCCGGGCGCGTTGACGACGCCGAAAGGCAGTTGGGTCGTCGCGAGTGCAGCGCCGAGGAACGACCAGGCGAAGCCCGACTCCGCCTGTCGTGCGCTCCACGGACTGAAGTGGTCCGACGACATGCCGGCGGTGAAGCCGGCTTGTTCGGCCTGCTGAACATCGCGCAGCAGCTGGGCTGGATTGATCTGCTCGTGCGAACAATGAAATCCGATCACCGTCATGGCCAGGTGAGTACCCGCTGTACGGACCGCTTACGTCTACGTCATCGGATTCGGCGGTGGCAGCCACTTGCTAACGCTTCGCGCTCGCTTCGGTTACAAACCAGCGGGCAACGGTCGGTGGTGAGCCGATGCGTGATTGGATCGGCCGAACCCTGGACGCGAAGCCGGGAGGTAGTGCTGTGGGGTGGTCGCTAATGTCGGTACAGCTGCTGTGTCTGACACTCGCGGCTGCCCTCACAGCGGTGACCTACAGGTTGATTGCGTCCGCCATCGCGCAACGGAAGAACAGACGCGCGCGCGGATACTTCGCCTTCGGATTCGCGTGTGGATTTTTGGCAAGCACGATTGTGCGGGGACGGCGTCGCCGACTCCAGGCGCTGACGGCCCGATGCATTCATGTTCGCTCGCAGCTAGCCGGCTTTTGGGCGCGCCAACTTGCCGGCCACTTACAACTGTTGCGGTACAACACTTTCGATCGAATCGGCGGCCGATAGATCGGCGCAGTTGCGAAGGTCACCAGGACGCAGGTGCGGGGGCCAGCCACCAATCCTCAGTAGGTCGCGGGAATGTAGTGGTACGGGTAGTCCGGCTCCTGATAACCCCGGGCAGGTTGACGTTTGGGCAACTTCACCGTAGGTAGCGACACTTTCTCGTAGGGAACTTGACTGAGCAGGTGGGAGATGATGTTGAGCCTGGCTCGCTTCTTGTCGTCGCTTTGGGCCACGAACCACGGTGCCAACGGAGTGTCTGTGGCTGCGAACATCTCATCGCGGACGCGCGAATAGTCGTAGAAGCGGCTGTATGACTTCAGGTCCATGTCGGAGAGCTTCCAGGTCTTGCGGGGATCTCCGATGCGGCCCTTGAGCCGGCGAGTCTGCTCATCGGCGCTGACCTCCAGCCAATACTTGATGAGAAGAATTCCCGACTCGGCCATTGTTCGCTCGACGAGCGGCACCAACCCGAGGAATCGCCGTGCCTCGTCCTCGGTGCAAAAGCCCATGACTCGCTCCACGCCGGCGCGGTTGTACCAGCTGCGATCGAAGATCACTACCTCCCCACCAGCGGGAAAGTGCTGCACATAGCGCTGGAGGTACATCTGCGATTTTTCCCGCTCGGTCGGCGCCGGCAAGGCGACGAGCCTGAACACGCGCGGACTGACGCGCTCGAGGATCCGTTTGATCGTTCCGCCTTTACCTGCGGTGTCCCGCCCTTCGAACACGACGATGACTCTTGCGCCTGTAGCCACAACCCACTCCTGCATCTCAACAAGGCGACCCTGCAGAGTTTCGAGCTCCTTCTCGTAGCGTTTGGTCTTCAGCTTGGGCCTCGCGGCTGGCGCCGTGTTTGCCGCTCCGCCATCGAGAGATCCGACCAGGTCCGGCGAAAGTGCAGCTTCGCCGCCCCGAGCCTTCCCCGACTTTTTCTTCCGATTGTCTTTCTGCCGCTCAACTACGGCAGCGCTTTTAGTGCCCATGTGACACTCCCTCGATTCCGGCCGATTCATAGACCGTAAGCGGCCCACGGGCCGCTGTGGCAAAAACGATCGAGATCGATGACAGCGATCTAAGGGGTCAACGCTGGGCGTCGTCGGCCAGCAACCGAGAGACGCTTGACAGATTAGGCAAAAGTGAAGAAGCCACCCCAACCCGCGCGACCAATGTGAAAATTCTCGACATGGACCCTAGCCAACCCGGGTTGGAACTGCTTGTCCGTGTTGGGCTGGCCGCTCTTCTCGGCGTCGCGATCGGCCTAGAACGGCAATGGCGCTCGCGGATGGCGGGGCTGCAAACAATGGCGCTGGTCAGCATGGGCTCGGCGTTGTTCACGATCATGGGTGCCTACTCCTTCCCCGAGCAGGGCGACCGCAACAGGGTGGCCGCCCAGATCGTGACGGGCATCGGCTTTCTGGGTGCCGGCGTTATCATCAAGACAGGTATGACGGTGTTCGGGCTCAACACTGCCGCGACGCTATGGGCGACCGCGGCCGTGGGTGCGCTATGCGGCGTATGGATGTGGCGCGAAGCGGTCGTTGGCGCGGTGGTAGTCCTCGCCAGCAACGGGTTCCTCTATCCCCTCGCCAAGTGGATCGACCGAAGACCTCAAAAGCCCGGTCCGGAACGCACCGACTTCTGAACGCGAAGATCGGGCGCCTTATTGGCCGAGGTTGGCGAGTTGCCGTTCGATCTCCCCGGCACAACAATCTGCTGACGCCGAAACAAATTGGTGAGTTGTGGGCCGTCAGGTCGACACGCTCCTAATAGTGTGGGGGCATGCCGGAGCAGAAACCGGTCTTGGGGGTCGTCGCAAAGTTGGCGGGATTCTGTCTCTTAGCCAGCGTGCTGATGGCTGCGCTGATGTTCCCGTTCGCCGGCAGCGCAGGGCTGTTGTCCAACCGCGCCTCCGACGTCGTTGCCGATGGCTCCACGCAACTTCTCGAAGGCGGCGTACCGCAGGTTTCGACGATGGTCGACATGGCCGGGAACCCCATCGCGTGGCTGTACTCTCAGCGCCGCTTCGAGGTGCCGACCGATCAGATCGCAAACACCATGAAGCTCGCGATCGTCTCGATCGAAGACAAGCGGTTCGCCGATCACAACGGTGTGGACTGGCAGGGCACCTTGACGGGCGTGTCCGGCTACCTCTCAGGCAATCTCGACACCCGCGGCGGCTCGACCATCGAGCAGCAGTACGTCAAGAACTATCAACTGCTCGTGACGGCGCAGACCGACGCCGAGAGGCGGGCAGCTACAGCGTTGACGCCGGCACGCAAGCTGCGCGAAATCCGGATGGCACTAACTCTCGACAAGACGCTGCCTAAGTCGGAGATTCTGACTCGATACCTCAACTTGGTGTTTTTCGGCAACGGCGCGTTCGGAGTTCAGGACGCCGCGCAGACCTACTTCGGCATCAATGCCTCACAGCTGAATTGGCAGCAGGCCGCGCTGCTGGCGGGAATGGTGCGGTCGACAAGTCTGCTCGATCCCTACACCAATCCCGAAGGTGCGCTGCAGCGGCGAAATACCGTGTTGGACACCATGATCGAGAACCTTCCTCAGCAAGCCGACGAGTTTCGCGTTGCCAAAGCCGAGCCGTTGGGAGTGCTTCCCCAGCCGAAGGAACTTCCAGGTGGGTGCATCGCCGCCCGCGACAATGGTTTCTTCTGTGACTATGTGCTGGAGTACCTCGCGCGGGCAGGCATCAGCAAGGAGCAAGTGGCCCGCGGCGGCTATCTGATCCGCACGACGCTGGATCCCAAGGTGCAGGGTTCGGTCAAATCGGCGATCGACCGGATCGCCAGCCCGACCCTCGACGGCATCGCCAGCGTGATGAGCGTGATCAAGCCCGGAAAGGACGCGCATCGCGTGATGGCGATGGCCAGCAACCGGCGGTATGGCCTCAACAGCGACGCCTACGAGACTGTGCAGCCGCAGCCGTTCTCGCTCGTGGGCGACGGGGCGGGCTCGATCTTCAAGATATTCACCACGGCCGCGGCGCTCGACATGGGCATGGGTATCAATGCCGAACTGCAGGTGCCGGGCTTTTTCCAGGCCAAAGGCCTCGGCAGTAGCGATACGCCGGGTTGTCCGAAGGAAACCTGGTGTGTGAAGAACGCCGGTAACTACCGCGGCTCAATGAACGTCACCGATGCGCTGGCGACTTCGCCGAACACTGCCTTCGCGAAGTTGATTCAACAGATCGGCGTTCCCCGCGCGGTCGACATGGCGGTCCGTCTGGGCCTTCGGTCCTACGCGCTCCCCGGGACGGCGCGGGCCTATGACCCGACGAGCAACGAAAGCTTGGCCGACTTCATCAAGAGACAGAACACCGGGTCGTTCACTTTGGGCCCCTACCAGCTCAACGCCCTCGAGCTGGCGAACGTGGCGGCGACGCTGGCCTCCGGGGGCGTGTGGTGCCCGCCCACGCCGATCGACAAGATTTTCGACCGCGCCGGCAAGGAGGTGTCGTTCGACAATCAGCCCTGCGACCAAGCGGTGCCCGAGGGGCTGGCGAACACGTTCGCAAACGCGCTGAGCAAGGACAGTCAGAGCCCGGGTACTGCGGCCGGCGCGGCCGGCTCGGTTGGTTGGAACTTGCCGATGTCGGGCAAGACCGGCACCACCGAATCGCATAGATCATCTGGCTTCCTCGGCTTCACCAATCAGTACGCGGCGGCGAACTACATCTTCGCCGATTCCGGCAATCCGTCCGGCATCTGTTCATTCCCCTTGCGCGAGTGTGGCAGCGGCGACCTGTACGGCGGCAACGAGCCGGCCCGCACATGGTTCGAGGCGATGAAGCCGATCGCCACCGATTTCGGCGAGGTGAACCTTCCGCCAACGGATCCACGCTACGTCGACGGTGCGCCGGAGGGCCGGGTGCCCAGTGTCTCAGGGCTCAAAGAGGATGAGGCGCGCCAGCGTCTCAAGGACGCCGGTTTCCAGGTCTCCGACCAGACGGCATCTGTGAACAGTTTTTCTTCCTATGGCACGGTGGTCGGGACCTCCCCGAGCGGTCAAACCTTCCCCGGGTCGATCATCACGATCAACATCAGCAACGGAATATCGCCCGCACCTCCGCCACGTCCGCAGCCCCCACCGGTTGACCCCGGTGCAGGTCCTCCACCGGAGGGTGGGATGACGGTCGTGGAGATTCCGGGGCTCCCGCCGATCACTGTGCCGTTGTTAGCCCCGCCGCCTCCACCGCCTGACGAGCCACCTCCGCCGCCCTAGCGATACCGATGTGCCGCCCCGGCGGTGTTTTGCGACACTGCTTTCAGAAGGTGACTGAAGGGATGTATATGGCGGGCTCGACGAAGGCAGCCGGAGTGGCTTCGATACTGGGCTGGGTGCTGGTGATGACTGCGGGTCCTGTGCTGGCGGATCCGGATACGGATCCGGCTCCCGGCGATCCAGGGGTTGTCGCGCCCGCGCCTGCGTCGCCGCCTGCCCCTGATCCGCTGGCAATACCAGCTTTCTCGGGCCCCGCTGCAGGGCAAGATGCGACACCATTCACCGGCGCGGCGCCATTCGGGCCGCCGAGAATAGCCCCTGCCAACGGCTCGACCGTGGGCGTCGCCCAGCCCATCATCATCGATTTTCCCGGGCTGGTCGATGACGCCGGCGCAACCGAAGGCGCCATCCACGTCTCCTCGGTCCCGCCGGTTCCCGGCAAGTTCTATTGGAAGACCCCCACGCAGCTGCGCTGGCGCCCGCTGAGCTTCTGGCCCGCCCATACTGCGGTGACCGTTGATGCGGGCGGCACAGTGTCCACCTTCCGTACCGGAGACACGCTGGTGGCCACGGCCGACGACGCCACGCACCAACTGACCGTCACCCGCAACGGCGCCGTGGAGAAGACCATCCCGATGTCGATGGGTATGGCCGCCGGCGGCCATCAAACCGCAAACGGCACCTACTACGTTCAAGAGAAGATGCCCTCGGTGGTGATGGATTCCTCCACCTACGGGGTCCCGGTCAACTCGACGTACGGGTACAAGACGACAGTCGAGCTAGCGGTCCGGTTCGACGACAGCGGCAACTTCGTGCACAGCGCTCCATGGTCTGTGGGTGACCAGGGTAAGCGCGACGTCAGTCACGGCTGCATCAACATCAGCCCCACCAATGCAAAGTGGTTCTACGACAACTTCGGCGCCGGTGATCCCATCATCGTGAAGAACTCCACCGGCACCTACACCAGGAACGACGGCTCCAACGACTGGCAGAGCTAGACATCCCATCCCCTCGTCTCATCAGGTCTATTTCGAGACGACCGCGGCGACGCCGGCATCGGATGGCCTGCGGGGCAACCCTTTTACTGTGTGGGTATCTTGCCGGCGATCTGGTTGGCGATGTTGACAGCCGAGTCCGCGGGGTTGGCGCTGCATGTGTTGACATCGACGACGACGTTGTTTCTGATCGCCAGCGCGCGGCCGCAGCCCCAGCCGGGCTCATTGGCGTTCTCTTGGCTTGCGGTCGTGCTGAGCATGCCGTTGGCGTTGGATACCGGTCCCACTGCCCACTGCGATTCGCTCTGCGTGTGGGTGTAATGGTGGCAGGTCGGCCACTGTTGGGCGGAGACCGTGAAGAAGGCGTCTGCTTGCTTGGCGGAGGGGAACAACACCACCGCCTGCGCAACATAGTGGGTGAAGTTATCGCCCTCCTGCAAAGTCTGATCGCGTTCGGCGCTGAAGCCGCTGCCGGCATAGACCGGGGCCTGCGCCGCGCCGTCGATTGCCAGGCATTCCTTGGGCTCCATCGTGGCGCTGTCGTCAGACATCGCCGTGTGGGTTTTCGTGATCGCCATTTCGGTTGCCCCCATGGCGGTGTTGACCTGCTCAGGGCTGAGCAGCAGTGCGTCTAGCGCAGCTTCTCTAACGGGAGGCGCAGTGGTGGTTGTAGTGGTCGACTTGGTGGCCGACGTTTCGGTGGCTTGGTTGCCGCCGCTGCTGCTGCACCCGGCGAGGATGCAGACGCCGGCAACGGCGAGCGTGGCCCTCAGTAGGCGCATGTTTCCATCTTGACGGATCCGCTCTCAACAGGGCGACACCGCGGGCTCGGCGAGCAGCCGGCCCCATTCATGACGCGCGGCCGACTGCGCGGCGTCCAAGGTTTCCGGTGATCTGTCACCGGCGCAGGTCAGATGAACGAGTCCCCACGCCATGTCGCAGATAGGGACCCGATGGCGTTGGGCAGCGACGAGCAGCTCTTGAAACGCTGCTTCCGAACGACACCGCCTAAGTCCGATCAAGATCCCCAGCGCGGTGTCGAGCATGCGCCCGCCCTGCGGGTCGGGAGAGATCTGGGAGGGAACCCACTCTGCTGCCATATCTTTCCTATCTGCTCTGACGACCGCTTCGATGCGTGGCATCGACACGCACTTGGCGACCACCAGTCACCAGCGCGTTGCCTAGCTCATTTTGTGCCAGCCAACGGTTGGGACCAGGTCCCGAAACGCATCGGTATTCAGCCGTGATCGCCTTGCGACAGCACCGTGGCTATCGACCAACGGTCAGGGCTCACCAAGCGTCATTCGGGGTCCCCCAGCAGGGTCGCAACGTGGTCGTCGACATAGGTGAACAGCTCACGCGACGGGCGATGATAGTTGCCGCTGCGCACAGGGTGTGCCGGCAAGTCCACCGCGGGAGCCGCCTCGATGTGTTCGTAGTCGATGCTGGACAGCAGGTGGGCCATCATGTTCAAGCGGGCATGCTTCTTGCTATCGGATTCCACTACGTACCACGGGCTGATCGGGACGTCGGTGTGCACCATCATCTCGTCCTTTGCCCGCGAGTAGTCCTCCCAGCGGAAGATCGACTCCAGGTCCATGGGCGAGAGCTTCCACTGCCGAACCGGATCGTTGCGCCGGGCTCTGAACCGGCGCAATTGCTCTTCATCGGATACCGAGAACCAGTACTTGCGTACGATGATGCCGTCATCGATGAGCATCTGTTCGAAGATGGGCGTCTGCCGCATGAACAAGGAATGCTCTTGCGGCGTACAGAAATTCATCACCTTCTCGACGCCCGCCCGGTTGTACCACGACCTGTCGAACAGGACGATCTCACCGCGCGCCGGTAGGTGTGCGATGTAGCGCTGGTAGTACCACTGCCCGCGCTCCCGCTCGGTGGGTGCCGGTAGCGCGGCTACCCGCGCGACGCGAGGACTCAGGTATTCGGTAATGCGCTTGATGGTCCCACCCTTGCCCGCAGCGTCGCGGCCTTCGAAGACGATCACGACTCGGGCCCCGGTTTCCCGGAGCCATTCCTGTAATCTCACCAATTCCGTTTGAAGACGGAAAAGTTCGGCCTCATAAACTTTTTTGGGGATCTTTTGCGTCGACTTCTTGCCCGATTTCTTTCCATCCTTGCTCATTGCCGAATCGTACTGCTGCCGTGAATTATTGGGCGGCTTCCACTGCTTACGAGTCGGGCCTGAGACACGTCAACCCTCGACCGCGAACAGCCTCCACTCGCCCGCGACGCCCTTGAGGCCGTGCAATCCGCGAGCATCAAACTGCAGGCCCGACCCGGCGACCAGGTCGACGACGATGCGCGAGACGAGCACCTCGCCGGGTCCGGCCGCTGCTGCCACCCGCGCGGCGATGTGGACGGCGATGCCGCTGATGTCGTCGCCGCGCAGCTCGACCTCGCCGGTGTGTACGCCCGCCCGCACGTCGAGGCCCAGACTCCGAAGCACGTCACGGATCGCCATGGCGCACCGGATCGCGCGGGCGGGTCCGTCGAACCGGGCGAGGAAGCCGTCGCCCGTCGTGTTGACCTCACGACCGTGGAATCGCTCGAGCTGGCGCCGGACCTGGGCGTCGTGCCTGCCAAGCAGCTCCTTCCATCGCTCGTCGCCGAGCTCGACTGCTCGCTTCGTGGAGTCGACGATGTCGGTAAACAGCACCGTGGCCAAGACCCGCTGGACCAACGGCTGCGGCCGGACTCCGGTGAGGAACTCCTCGATCTCGTCAAGCAAGGCGTTGCTGTCGCCCGTAAAGAACAAGTGGTCGGTCCCGTCGAGCTCAACGAACTGAGCCCCGCGAATGCGGTCGGCGAGGTAGCGACCCATCTCGGGCCGCACCATCCGGTCGGCTCGCCGATGGAGCACGAGCGTCGGCACCCGGATCGCGGGGAGCACGTCGCGGATGTCCAGCTGCGGATAGAGCGCGAAGATGTTGCGGACCATGCCCGGGCTGGCGGCCACCCGCTGAAGCAGTGCCCACCACCGCCGCAGGTCGGCGTCGTCCCGCCGACTCGGGGCCCAAGCGCCCAGTCCGACGCCCCCACCCCAACCCTTGGCACTCACCTCGACCAACTGCGACAGCTGCTCCTCAGTGACGCCGAGCGGATAGTCAGGCGCTCGGAGCAGGCGCGAGAACGTGCCGTATAGGACGAGCGCATTCACGCGGTCGGGATGGCTGGCCGTCATCAAGATCGCCATTGCGCCGCCCTCCGAGATGCCCACCAGGTCGGCGCGTTCACATCCGGCCGCGTCCATGACGGCGCTCAGATCGTCGATATTCTCTTCCAACGTCGGCGCGTGCATGGTCGGATCCGAGAGGCCAGTGCCCCGCTTGTCGAAGGTGATGACGCGCCGGAAGGTGGCGAGCCGCGAATAGAAGTGCACGACCGACGGTTCCTGCCACATGATGTCGAGGTGCGAGATGAAGCCGGGCGCGACAACGAGGTCGGGGCCCTCTCCGGTCACCGAGAACGCGATATTCAGGCCACCACTCTTGGCATAGTGGATGGCTGGCGCCCTGCCCTCCACGTTCATGGCCGAACCCTACGCCGCATCGGCCGGCGCGCCGGACGGTCGGCCAATCGTACGCAAGATAGGTGTCGACGGACGCGCCGACCAGCCGTCAGGAGATTTTTCTCAGTCCATCATCGCAACCGGCGAGGAAGTTGAGCACGACGTGCGCGAATTCGTCCGGGCACTCGATTTGTGGCATGTGGCCGATGTCGGTGAACACATGCATATTGGCGTTCGGCATGACACGTTGGGCAGCGTCGGAATGATGTGCGGGCAGCACACGATCGCGGTCGCCCCAGATGATCAGCGTGGGGCGAGGGTGTTTCATTGCGGCACTAAGTAATTCGGTGCGCCAGCCTTGTCTGACGCCTCGACCGGTAGCAAGCTCGCGTGCGATTTCACGCATCACGACGCCCGAGTCGGGCTGGCGGCCGATGGCGACCGCGTGCTCGATCCGCTGCCGGCTAGCGAGCGACCGGTCGGCGAAGATTGCGCGCTCCAGTATCCGGGCGCTGGTGCGGGTGGTGCGTCGAGTAGCGATGCGGCCAACGACCGGCACGGCGAGCATTCGCAGCAAGGGAGTTACCTCACGGCCGAAGCCGGCGCTGTTGACGAGGACCAGGCTTGCGACCCGGCGCGGTCGCAGGACCAGCAGTTGCAGTGCCACCGCACCGCCGAGTGAGTTGCCGATGACGTGCAGCGGCCGATGCTCACCGAGGGCGTCGAGGGCGTCGATGACGCCTTGGGCGAGAGCCGCCAGCGTGATGGGTTCGCCTGGGCGGGAGGAGAACCCGAACCCGGGGACGTCGAGCGTGATCACGCGGTAGGCGCTCGCCAATCGCTCCCACTGCGCTGCCCAGTCCTCCAGACTGCGGCCGACGCCGTGCAGCAACAGGACCGGCGGGTGGTCCGGGTCGCCGTCGACGCGGACGCGTGCGCGCCCGCCGTCGACGGCGACGAAGGTGGGAGTGCTCACGCCGTCACCAGCTCCGGCATGGCGACCTCGCGCCGCGCGGCGTTGCTGATGCCGAACCGCAATGCGGTGTCGTCGACCGACCCGTTGCGCAGGCGCGCGCGGTCGGCAGCGTAGCTCATCTCCACCGTCCACGGACCATCCGAACCCTGCTTGGGGAACACGTCGATCGAGCGCTGCACATATCCGGCCGCGAAGTCGAGCAACGGCCGCCGGGTCATGGTGGGATCGTCGGCGACGGGCATCACCGTCGTGTAGCCGTGCCGGTCCATGTGTGCGAGCAGCCGGCACAGGTGATCGCAGACCAGGTCCACCTTCAGCGTCCACGATGAGTTGGTGTAACCGATCGCGAATGCGAAGTTCGGCACATCGCTGAGCATCATGCTCTTGTAGGCCAGGTGGTCGCCGACGTTCACCGGCCGGCCGTCGACACTGAGCTGCATCCCGCCGAAGGCGAGCAGCTTCAGACCGGTCGCGGTGACGATGATGTCGGCGTCGAGCTCTTGGCCGGATTCCAGCAGGATCCCACGCGTGGTGAATCGCGCGATGCGGTCGGTGACCACCGAGGCCTTGCCACTCGCGATGGCCTTGAACAGGTCGCCGTCGGGAACCATGCACAGACGCTGGTCCCACGGGTTGTAACGCGGCTTGAAGTGCGCGTCGACCGCGTAACCCTGCGGAAGTGCGTGCGAAACCATGCTGCGGATCAGGCGACGCACCAGCTTGGGGTAGCGACGGCTGGCGCTGTAGATAAGGCGCTGGCGGGCGACGTTGATCCGGCGGGTGATCTGGTAGGCGATGTCCTCCGGAAGCAGACGGTTCAACGTGTTGGCGATCGGATCCTGGCGCGGAATGGGCAGCACATAGGAAGGCGAGCGCTGCAACATCGTCACATGGGCGGCGCGGTCGGCCATCGCCGGAATCAGCGTCACGGCCGTTGCACCGCTGCCAATGACCACGACCTTCTTGCCGGTGTAGTCGAGGTCCTCCGGCCATGCCTGCGGATGCACGACCAGACCCTCGAAGTCCTCCCGACCCTCGAAGTCGGGGCTGTGCCCGCCGGCGTAGTCGTAGTAGCCGGCGGCGGAGAACAACACGTTACAGGTGACGTCGAACTGCTCGCCGCTATGCGTGCGCTGCAGTGTGACCGTCCACAGCGCATCTTCGGACGAGAAGTCCGCGCGAATCACCTTGTGCCCGAGATAGATACGCCGAGCAAGGTCGCTTTCGGCGATCGTCTCGTGCAGGTAGTCGAGGATCTCGTCAGCGTCGGCGATCGCATTCTTGCTTGTCCACGGTTTGAACTCATAACCGAACGTGTGCAGGTCCGAGTCCGACCTGATGCCCGGGTAGCGGAACAGGTCCCAGGTGCCCCCGATCGCGTCGCGACCGTCGACGATCGCAAAACGGCGGCCCGGCTGCTTGGTGGTGAGGTGGTGGCCCAGGCCGATGCCGGAGATGCCGGCGCCGACGATCAGGACATCGACGTGGCCATTCAGCGAGCGCGAGTTGTCCGGACGAGTCAGCGAACGGGTGGTCATTGGCAGTCTCCTCGTTGAAATAAACTATAACGCGACTAATGTTATAATTTATCGGACGGAAATCAAAGGCAGAGATTAAGTGATCCCCATCACGGGATCGGCGAGAGAACAGGATCATCGCAGTGACCACTGCACAACGACGGGAACCCACGCAGGCTCGAAGCCGGCAGACGGTGACGCGGATCCTGGACGCGGCGGCGGCAATCGTGGACGAGCAGGGCGTCGACGCCGCGACGACGCGCACGATCGCCGATCGCGCGGGGGTGGCGTACCCGTCTCTCTACCGGTTCTTCGCCGACCGCGACGAGATCCTCGACCGACTGCTTGAACGACATCTCACCGACATCGATGCTCGAGCCGAGGCGGCGGAGCGGGCGTGGGACAGCGGTTCGATCTGGGACTTGGTGAACGCTGAGCTCGACCTCCACATCTCCTACTACCGGGAGCACCCCAGCGCCGCGCGCCTATGGATGGGTGGCCGCAACTCGATGGCCGTCGTCAATCAAGTTCATTCCCGGATGCGGACACTCGCGCAACGCATATACGACAAGCTCGTGGGCGCGCATCTCATCAGCGACGATGCCGACCCTCGTGCGGTGCTCGTTGCAGTCGAAATCGCCGACCGCATCCTCGAACTCGCCTATCGAGGTGGCGACGACTTCGATGAAGCGATCCTCGACCATGGCCGCATGGCGCTGATCGCCTACTGCAACGACCTCGCGAACGCCGGAAGCAAGTAAACGTCTGAATCTCTCACGCGGAAGGTGTTGACGGCATCAACACGCCGCAGCGATGCTTCGGGGCAGTCCCGTGTGGGCTCGGGGAAATCGTCGGCGTTCGGAGACTGGATTGGTCGGAAACGGGTTGCGAGCGAATCGCAGATCGGGAGTGCCGTCCCGTTGTTCAGCAGCTGGCATGCCTTCGCCGTTGCCGCCTGGATGGCGGCGGATTCGGATTGTGGGTGCGGTTCTCGGCGTTGCGTTACTTATCGGTGCATGCAGTGCGGGGCCGTCGCCGAGCCCGTCATCGTCGGCCGGCTCGACCTCTGGCTTTAGGCCGATCGATCAGACGACGCTGCGGACGCGGGTCGCCAAGATGGCCAGGGAGATGCTCGTGCCCGGGGCGGTCGCGTTGGTGCGCTCACCCGACGGTGAGCTCAGCACGACATTCGGCACCACCACATTTCGTGGCGCGACTCCGGTGTCGTTGGGGGATCACGTTCGAATTGGATCGATCACCAAGACGTGGACCGGCACCGTGATCATGCAGCAGGCCCAGGAGGGCAAGCTCAGCCTCGACGACCCGGTGTCGAAGTTTCGTCCCGATGTCCCCGACGGTGACCACGTGACC
This sequence comes from uncultured Actinomycetota bacterium, assembly GCA_963715215.1. GTDB lineage: Bacteria > Actinomycetota > Actinomycetes > Mycobacteriales > Mycobacteriaceae > Mycobacterium. The sequence continues at coordinate 87,808 of CAVQRJ010000010.1, read as the reverse complement.
ATCGCCGAGTTGTTGAACATGCGCAGCGGCCTCTACAACTACACCGAGACGCGCGAACTGAACGAGATCGGCGACAGCGATCCGCAAAAAGTATGGAGCTCAGACGAATTGCTCGCGTTGGCCTATAGCCATCCGCCGTACTTCCCGCCCGGAACGGGCTACCACTACTCGAACACCAACACGGTATTGCTCGGGCTCATCGCAGAGAAGCTTGACGCTAAACCACTTTCGCAGGTCTTCCAGGACCGGTTGTTCACCCCGCTCGGCCTCAAGAACACGATGTTTCCGCTCAGCACCTCAAATGCCATTCCGGACCCCCACCCCAACGGATATATGTATGGCAACAACGTGCTGACCATGGGCTCCCCAGCAGCGGTACCGCCCGACATGCAGGCCGCAGCAAAGGCCGGCACACTACGGCCCAACGATCAGACATCCCTGAACCCGTCGTGGGCCTGGGCGGCAGGCGCCGGCATCTCCACCGTCGCGGATCTGGCGACGTGGGCCGAGGCGCTGGCCGAAGGCAAACTGCTCAATGCCGACATGCAAGCCAGGCGGATCGGAAGCCTGCAATCAACGGACCCGGCACAACCCGATGCGCCACTCTACGGACTGGCCATCGCGAAATACGGTGCGCTGTACGGACATACCGGTGAAGTTCCCGGCTTCAACACGTTCGCCGGCACCGACCCTCAGAACAAAATGACGATCGTGGTCTGGGTCAACCTGGACCCGACCGCCGATGGTCGGGCCGCGGCCACGCTCATCGCCGAAGGTCTGATCGACGAGATGTACGGCTGACTGACGACCGATCGGGACCTACCGCCACGCTGGTCGCCTCGCGATCAATCGCTGGTCATGCCGCCGACCGAAGAATTACCGTTGCCTCTAGGTTTGAACGAGAGGTGACCGGTCGGTGAACGTCTCGAATGGCCTCCGGAGCCGAATGCCCATCCTGTCCTGGGCACCCGATTATCGGCGGCGCTCGTTGCGCGGCGACCTGCTTGCCGGACTCGTCGTCGCTACCCTTGCCGTGCCTCAGGCGCTGGGTTACGCCGGCATCGCCGGTGTCCCGGTCGTCGTGGGAATCTACGCAATCCCAGCGGCCCTCATCGCGTACGCGATCTTCGGGTCGTCGCCCCACCTCGTCGTCGGCCCCGTCTCCACCGTGTCGGTCGTATCCGGCTCTGTTGTGGCGCCGATGGCGGGCGGCGATTCCGGCCGAGCCGTGGCGCTCACGGCCGCGCTGGCCATCGGGTCTGGACTGATCCTGTTGGCAGTGGGGCTGCTGCGCCTTGGCTGGGCCGCCGAGTTCCTGTCCCGGCCCATCGTCACGGGGTTCGTTTTCGGGCTTGTGCTGGTGATCATCATCGGAGAGATCCCGAAACTGCTCGGATTGCCGTCCGTGAGCCGCAACTCCGTCGAACAGTCGATCCAGATCGTGCGCGACATCTCAGAACTCGATCCGTTGACGACCCTGCTCGGAGTAGGCGCACTCGCGGTGCTGTTCCTGGGAGCCAGATTCGTGTCCTGGGTGCCGTGGGGACTGGTGGTGCTCGTCGGCGCCGTCGTGATTTCGGCCTCCGCGGGTCTCTCCGACCGCGGGGTTGTCGTGGTGGGCAAGGTCCCCGCGGGTCTGCCGCCGATCGGACTGCCCGGCATCGAGCCCAGCGACATTGCCCCGATCCTGTTCGGCGGGTTCGCCGTGGCAATGGTGGGGTTGGCCGAGGGGCTCAGTGCCGCCCGGCTGTTCGCCGCCAAGGAGGGGTATTCGATCGACTCGAACCAAGAGCTATTGGGATCGGGGGCGGCGAATGTCGCGGCAGGGATCTCGGGCGGGCTCGGGGTCGCCGGTTCGCTGTCGAAGACCGCGGCGTCGCGACGTTCCGGCGGGCAGACGCAGGTGACCGGGCTGGTCACCGCGCTGACGGTGCTGCTCGTGATTGTGCTGGCCGCCGAATGGCTGGCTCCCCTTCCCCGCGCCGTGCTGTCGGCCATCGTGATCCAGGCGGTGTGGGGACTCATGGACGTCGCTGCGCTGAAGCGGTACAAGTGGATCCGACGCAACGACTTCGTCTCCGCAATTGTTGCGATGATCGGCGTGTTGTTGTTCGGCCCGCTGTATGGGTTGTTGATCGCGATCGGGCAATCGCTGCTAGGGCTGGCATACCGCTTCAGCCGTATCAACGTCGACGTGATGGGTCGGGTGACGGGCGAGAAGGCCGCTTGGGGGTCGATACGGAACCATCCCGAGCGGCGAACCTATGACGGCATCGTCGTGGTCCGTCTAGATGCGCCGCTGTTCTGGGCCAACGCGAGCCACGCATGCGACTTGATCCTGAGATGCGTTCAGGAGGGCGGCAACGATGTCCGCGCGGTGCTGTTGGACCTGGAGGCGACGAGCCAATTGGACACCACCAGCATCGATGCGCTCGAACTGCTTTTCCAACGCCTTCATGACCGTGGCATCGACCTGTACCTGGTGCGTGTGTTCTACCACGCCAGGCAGAAGCTGGCACGCGCCGGGTTCATCGACCGGCTCGGAGAGGAGCGCATGTGGCACAGCATCTCGGCCGGGGTGCAAGCGGCCCGCAAGGCAGCCGAACTGCACGGCCGCGCCCATCCCCAATGGGCCTCGGTGTCCAACGATGACGGGGCCGATGATTCTGTCGACCTGTCTGCCGCGGCCGCCGAGCGCATAGCCGTCGAGCGCACCTTCCTCGGCGGCTACGAGGACCCTGACCGCGCAGACCATGCGCCTGATCAAAGACGTCGCTGGTGGCAATGGGACTGAGGGCGCGTCCTGCCCGGCCGACGTCCCGCCCGCAGCGACGGTGCGGTCCTCTTCACAGCTCGCCGGAGTTCGCGCCGTACCCATGCCGGTTTGTAGGCTCTCGGGCATGCCGTTGAACACCGGTGAGGTCTTCGCCGGCTACGTGATTCAGAGGTTGCTCGGCGCTGGCGGTATGGGGGAGGTCTACCTCGCCCAGCATCCTCGACTACCCCGTCAAGATGCGCTCAAAGTCTTGTCCATGACCTCGGCCGCCGACAGCGAGTTTCGGGCGAGATTCAACCGCGAGGCTGAATTGGCCTCTACGCTCCGGCATCCCCATATTGTCGGCGTTCTCGATCGTGGTGAGTTCAACGGCCAACTCTGGATCTCGATGGACTACGTGGACGGCGCCGACGCGGGCCGATTGATCCGAAAGTCCTACTCAGGCGGCATGCCACAACAAGACGTTTTGGAAATCGTGACGGCGGTGGCCGATGCGCTCGACTTCGGCCATGAGCACCGTCTGCTCCATCGCGACGTCAAGCCTGAAAACATCCTGGTGACAGCATCTGACGGCCGTCGGCGCAGGGTGCTCTTGACCGACTTCGGCATCGCTCGCCGAATCGATGACGTCAGCAACCTCACTGACGACAACGTCGCGGTGGGAACTGTCAGCTACATCGCCCCCGAGCAACTCTTGGGCAAGGCGCTCGATGGCCGGGCGGACCAATATGCATTGGCTGCCACGGCCTTTCACCTTCTGACGGGCGCGCCACCTTTTCAAGACTCGAATCGCGCTGTCGTAATCAGCCAACACCTAGGCACGCCACCACCACGAATATCGGACCGCCGACCCGATCTCGCGCATCTCGACGCCGTGCTGGCAAGGGCGCTGGCCAAAGATCCCGACGAGCGCTACCCGAGTTGCCTCGACTTTGCTCGAGCCCTCGCGCAGCAGGGTCCACGCCGGGACGCCGCTCCACCGCACCCGCCGACCCAGCGTCTCGAGCGTCTGGTCGTTCACGGGACAGCACACGGTGTCAGGCAAAGCGCGGTCGGTGCGCAAGAGACCTTGTCGTTCCAATTGGCGCCATATGACTCGATCGACAACCTGCCTGCGGCCATTCCGGTGGCGATACACACTCAAATCGGCGCGGGTCGGCTTGCAGACGGCGACGAAGTCGAGGTCAGCGGCATGTGGGACGGCGACACCCTCGACGCCGACCAGATCCTCACCTTCTCAAACAACGCTCCACCGAAAAGACGATCGTCCCCGCCACGTGTCGAATCGTCGCGGGACGAGGCGCCGAAGCGCAGAAGCGGCCGGACGGCGGCGCTCGTCGCACTCGTCGGTGTCATCGTGTTGGCGGCGGCCGCGGTCGTGTGGTTCACCGACGGATTCGGCCTCTGGAATCGCCCCGGGCCAGTCATCAAGCCAGTGAGTGCAACCGTTTTCTCACCCAGTGGCGCACCGGACAATCCGCAGAAAGCCGACTTGGCGATCGACGGCAACCCGGACACGTCGTGGCCCACCGTGACCTACAAGGACCCGGTCCCGTTTCCGAATTTCATCGAGGGAGAGGGACTGCTGCTGCATCTGTCCGAGCCGACCGCGCTGAGCGCCGTCACTATCGACTTGTCCAGCACGGGAACCGAGGTGCAGATCCGGTCGTCGCCCACCGAAACCCCGGCCAAGTTGGCCGACACTACGGAGCTGACCCCAACCACGCCACTGCAGCCGGGACACAACCGCATAGCAGTCGGTGACCGGACCAAGACGTCAAATGTGCTGGTGTGGATCACCAAATTGGGCACTACGGATGGCCAGAGCCGGACGGAAATCTCCGAGATAACGCTGCAGGCGGCTGCGTAAGGGCGCGACCTGGGCGGCCGCACCGGCCGACCGTAGCCCGATATCAGACTAGACTAAACTAAGTCTGTGTTTGTATCATGGAGCGGTGACGGTAAACGTGAACATCCACGAGGCGAAGACGCATCTTTCTCGACTCCTCGAGCGGGTGGCGGCCGGCGAGCGCGTGATCATCTCGAAGGCCGGCAAGCCGGTAGCGGATCTGGTGCCTCATCAAGCGGTCGATGTCGCGTTCGGCGGACTGCGGGGCCAGCTCACCTACGACGACGCCTCCTTCGAGGTCGATCCGGAGATCCAGGAGATGTTCTACGGCACGCAAGACCGGGGCGATGCTGCTTCTTGACAGTCAGACCCTCGTGTGGCTGCTCGATGACAACCCACGGCTCGGCCCCGAGGCTCGAAGGACCATTAGCTCGGCGCGAGGTGTGCACGTCTCCGCCGCGACTGTTTGGGAATTGACCATCAAGACAATGCTCGGCAAGCTTTCCGTGCCGACGGCGCTGTCCGAAGTCCTTACCGCACAAGGTCTCCTGTTGCTGAATATCACCGCCGAGGATGTAGAAGCGATCCGCGGCTATCCCGAGTTGACGCGGCACGACCCGTTCGATCGGCTTCTCGTTGCCCAGGCTGACCGGGCGGGCTTGCAACTGCTCACCGCTGACAGGGTGTTGCTCGGTCTCCAGAGGGAGTTCATTCTCGATGCCACGAAATGACGTCGATGACGCACCTCGGCTTGGCCGGGTAGCGAAAAGGGCGCGGCCACCATTCCTGGCGTTCTCAGCGCCGCCCCGCAAGTCGTCGGCGCCGCGAGCCGACTCCGAGCTGACGAGTACGACCGGGCCGTCACCTTTCGGCGTTTCTGCCGTCGTCCAGTCCTAGCCGCTGGTGGACGATCCGGCGGGCCAGGTCCAGGATTGCCGGGTCGTCGTGCAGGACGAATTTGGTGTCGGCGGCCAAGAGGATCGCATGCAGCTCGAAGGCGAGCTGGTCAGGGTCCTCGCGGGAGGGAAGTTCGTGCTGTTCAAGTGCGGTGGCCGCGAAGTCTCGTAGCAGCGCCGTGAAACCGGACTGGATAGCGGCGACCCGGTCCTTCACCGGCCCGGCGTGGGTGCCCATCTCGAGCGCCGTAGCAGCGAAGAAGCAGCCGCCGGGGAACACGCGCCGTTGCACGTAGCTGAAAAATGCCTCACACACCGCGGCCAGCTGGGCCAGGCCGGGGCGGGCCGCCTGTGCGGGCTCGACGACTTCTGTGAAGAGGATGCGCTCCGCCTCCTCCACGGTGGCCAACTGGAGTTCCTGCTTGGAGCCGAAGTGGGCATAAAGCCCGCTCTTGCTGATGCCGGTCGCGGCGGCCAGGTTCCCGATAGACAGCCCCTCCAGCCCGTCGACGGTGGCCAGCGAAGCGGCAGTGCGCAGGATCGCGGCGCGGGTCCGTGCGCCATCGGCGCGCCGGTTTCGCGGCGCCTGGTTGCGCTGGTTCATCGCGCTACTCATCACGTTGACAATTTAGCACGATCGGTCGTACTCTGCGTGTTAGCACGAACGATCGTGCTGATTATTTCAACCGCAAGGAGCTCACAATGCACACCACCAGCGTCGTCAACGGCGTCGACCTCGACCGCCTGACCGAAACGATCAACGCCGTCACCGCCACCCCCGCGCTGGCACGGTTTCAATTCCGCGGCCACAACCACTGGATCGACGGTGCCTACAGCCGCACCACGATCAAGGACTTCTACGGCGCCGGCCAAGAGGACACCACCCGCACAGAGCCGTTCACCGTGGACACCGACGAGCCGCCCGTGCTGCTTGGCGAAAACCGGGCACCCACCACCGTCGAATACGTCCTCCACGCCCTCGCGGCGTGTGTGACCGGCACCATCGCCTACCACGCCGCCGCCCGCGGCATCACAATCGACGGCCTGGAGACCACGATCCACGGCGACCTGGACCTGCACGGCTTCCTCGGCCTCAACAGCAATGTCCGCCCTGGCTACGAGCAGATCCAGGTCTCGATCAAGGCCATCGGCGACTTCGATGACAATCAGCTCGCCGAGCTCGCCAGCCTCACCCGCTACTCGCCCGTCCGCGACATCGTCAGCAACCCCGTCCCCATCGCCATCGACCTGGCCCGCGCCTGAGCGATCCGTGCCCTGACGCCAGGCACACCGGGCGCGGGATCACCGGTCCCCATAGCGGTGCGGTGAGGCGGCCGAGAACCGAGGAGAAGACAGCCGCCTCACCGGGGGTCGTCGGGTCGTCAGGCGCAGCTCACCACACACCAACGGGGACAGGACCGAGGCCCTGAACCGACCCTCACAGCGGGCCCACGCTCTCCCTGCGATGGGGACCGCCGCCGGTGTGGACGGGGCGTTCGCGGTCGCTTGGACAATGTCTGGTTGGCGTACCGCTGAGACGCAGCGACGACGCGTGTCAGGGCGAGCGTGACGTGTTGAAGTCGGTATAGCGCTGCTCGTACACGCCGTCGCGTTCGGCGAACCGGAACGGTTTCGTGGCGTCCACGACAATCTCGGTCGCGTCGGGCTGCTCGGTCAGCAGCGCCATGGTCTCGGCGATGTATTCATCGAGGGGCATAGCGTCGGGTTCGTTGACTCGCTCGTCGCGCAGACCAGTCTGGACCCCCGGCGGCATGATCTCGATCACCTGAACCGCCGTGTGCCGCAGTTGAAACCGCAGCGATTGGGTGTAGGAGTGCAGCGCGGCCTTGGTGGCGCAATAGGTTGGCACCTGTGCCTTGGGCAGGAAGGCCAATGCCGAGGTGACATTCAGAACGGCCGAACGGGGCTGAGCGAGCAGGCGCGGCAGCAACGCAGCAGTGAGGCGTATGGGACCAAGTAGGTTCGTGATGATCATGGCCTCCGCTTCGGCGACACGGCCAGCGGTGAGGTCCTCGCTGTATTGGATACCCGCGTTGTTGATCAGAACGTTGAGTTCCGGGTGGCGTTGTGTCGCCTCCGTGGCGAAACGCTCGATGTCTGCCGCATCGCTCTGATCCAAGGTCAGCAATTGCATTCCGGGATTGGCCGCTGCCACGCTCTCCAGCTGCTCGCGGCGGCGGCCAGCGATGATCACCTGGTTGCCCAGACGATGAAACGACTCAGCCAGGCCACGACCGATCCCCGACCCGCCCCCCGTCACCAGAATCGTGTTTTGGGCTGTCTGCATGGTTCTGCCCCCGTTGAGTCGGTGATGATGGGAATTTATCAGCGCCCGCCGTCACTTCAACGGCTAGCGACCAGCCTGGGAGTGCTCGCTCATCTCCGACTCAAGGATCAGGTACTCCATTACCGCAGCGCGGCTGCGTGGGCGTGGATGCCGCCGCCACTTCAGGTAGTTCGGGTTATCGTCGCGCCGTAGGCCTCGGGGCCCATGATCGCCGCTGGACGCTCGCTCCCGTGGTGCTCCTGCCATTGAGATGACATGAGTTGAGGACCCCTCGGCTCGGACGCAGACTAATTGCGTCAGAACAATTTTCGGCCAGGCCGAACTCACCGACGACCAGCGAAACGCAATCGCTCACCGCAACGCCGAGAACGTGATGCGGATCAAAGCGACGTAACCCGCAGAGCCGTGTTGATGCTCCGCCGTTAAAGCGCGTCTATGCCCGTCCCAAAACAGACGACATCTGCGACTCGCGGAAATTCGTCTCAAACACGTGTATCCGGGGACCGGGCCGGATGCGCCGATGTACGAGGTAGGCGCGAGTCGGTGTGAGATTCTGCGGGGGTGTCCGCTGATCCGGCGGCTGCTCCTTCGGGGGTGGTGACGTTTCTGTTCACCGACGTTGAGGGTTCGACCCGTCGGTGGGAGAACGACGCCGATGGGATGCAGGCGGCGCTGGCCGCGCACGACGAGGTGTTGCGCTCCGCGATCGAGTCGCATGGTGGCTTCATGTTCAAGCACACCGGGGACGGTGTGTGCGCCGCGTTCGCCTCGCCGAGATCTGCTGTCGATGCAGCTGTAGCAGCACAGCGGGCCTTGGAGTTGCCGGTGCGGATGGGGTTGGCGACCGGTGAGGCCGAACTGCGGGACGGGGACTACTTCGGGACGGTGCTCGCCGAGATTCCTCTCCAGACGCTCGGCGACTCGCCCGATGGCGCGGTCCTCGTCGACCAGAGTGTTATGTCGGCCGGTAACTGAGCTTTTGCCCTAGCTACGCCATTCATGGAGTAACGCAGGCCGGTCGGCGCGCATTCCATCACGCAATGTTCGACGCGGACACCGATCTAGCGCGGTCTCGCGGTGCAGACCTGAGCGAAATCTGCTATGAGCGTCCTGTGTCCCCTCGCTCTCTCGTTCGACCGACCCGATCAGCGGCGCGGATCTCGCAGGTGCAGACCTGAGCGAAATCTGCTATGAGTCGAAACCCAAGTGGCCCAGTGGTTTTAGTCCCCCTCCGTCACGAATCAACGACTGCCGATCCGACGTTGCTCTCTACGGCACGATGGGGCGAATGCAGTCCGTGTTGCGTCCGGCAGCGATGCGGACCGAGCCCGTGTCGCTCACTTCGTGGAATTTGGTGACCTCTGCAGGTTGATCGGGGCCTTGCGTTGAGCTTCAGGAAGTGTGCCCGGCGGCGTTAAGGACGGTGGGTGAGCCGGACTTCACGCTATCCGGAGAAGGTCTAGGGCCCTCCCCGATGTCACCGAGATAACCGTGCAGTGTCGCGCGTCCGTCGGCCAGTTGGTAGGTGACACCGGCGATCGCCAACGTCCCCGCGTCCAGCCGTTCGGCGACCGCGGTTGATCGGCTGCGGATTTGCGCGGCGGTCTCACTGACATGCCGGGCTTCGAACTCGTCGACGCGGGTCAGACCGTCGCGGCGGCCCAACAGAATGGACGGGATCACCCGTTCCACCACGTCGCGCACATACCCGCCGGGCACCACGCCGTCGTCGAGCGCCGACAGGGTGGCCTTCACCGCGCCGCAGCTGTCGTGGCCCAGCACCACGATCAGCGGCACGTTGAGCACCGTCACGGCGTACTCGATCGAGCCCAGCACCGCCGGGCCCATGACATGCCCGGCGGTGCGCACCACGGTCATGTCGCCCAGTCCCTGATCGAAGATGATCTCGGCCGCGACCCGGCTGTCGGCGCAGCCGAACACCACGGCGTTTGGTGTCTGCGCGGCGGCCAGGCTGGCCCGGTGCTCAATGCCCTGGCTGGGATGCTGCGGCGTGCCGGCGACGAATCGCTCGTTACCCTCCTTGAGTGCCTGCCAGGCGGTTCGCGGAGTCAAGTTGGGCATGGTGGACATTGTGCCCCCGGGCCGGGCCGGGTGGCGAAGCGCGGTGACGGTTGGCGTCGCCGAACTGCTCGGCTGTTGTGACATCGCGCGGCGCGCTTGCCCTGTCGCAACCCCGGTGTCAGAGCCGGTCTAAAGCCCACGCTTGGACGGCGTCCGCGGCGGCCTCGTGCGAGGGTTGGAAAAGCCTTGCCGGCCGGGGTGATCAGGTGAGTTTGATTTCGATTCGTGGGTATTCGGGCCGCCACATCGCTTCGTGGACCTTTTGGATGGGGTTGTCGACGGGTACCTGTGCGAGTCCTTCCTCGACGGCTGCGGCTGCGACGGCGACGGCGACGGCGGCGGAGACGGCCCGGAGGTTGTCCACCGGTGGTAGCAGCGGTGCTCCGGGTGTGGTGGCGTTGGAGAGTCGGGCGACGGCGTCGGCGGCGGCGGCGATCATGCGGTCGGTGATGCGGCTGGCGCGGGCGACGGTGACACCGAGGCCGAGGCCGGGGAAGACTAGCGCGTTGTTGGCCTGGGCGATGTGGTAGGTGCGGTCGTTGTGGGGGACGGGCGGGAAGGGGCTGCCGGTGGCGATGAGTGCGCGGCCGTCGGTCCAGCGGATGAGGTCTTCGGGCTGCGCCTCGCAGCGCGAGGTGGGGTTGGACAGCGGCATGATGATGGGTCGGTCGGTGTGGGCGGCCATGTCCCGGACGATGTCCTGGGTGAACGCCCCGGTCTGGGTCGAGGTGCCGATCAACATGGTGGGGTGAACTGCGGCGACGGTCTCGGCGAGCCCTGGCCGTCCTGGCCTGGCGGTGTTCCAGTCGGCGACCTCAGCCGCGGGGCGGGCGTAGGGAAGCTGGAAGTCGTACATGCTCGCCGCGCGGTCGTCGGTCAGCAGTCCGGAGCGGCCCAACGCCCAGAAGCGGCGAGTGGCTTCGTCGTGGGCCAGGCCCTCGCGGACCATCTGGTCGCGCATCATGTCGGCGATGCCCAGCCCGGCGGTGCCGGAGCCGTGGATCACCACCCGCTGGTCGCGCATGCGGGTGCCTGCGGCGGCGACGGCGGAGAAGGCGGCGGCGAGCACGACGGCGGCGGTGCCCTGCATGTCGTCGTTGAAGGTGCAGACGTGCTCAGCGTACTTGTTCAGGATGCGGCGGGCGTTGCTGGCGCCGAAGTCTTCCCAGTGCAGCATCGCGTGGGGGAAGAGCTTGGTGGTGGCGGTGACGTAGGCGTCTATGAGCTCGTCGTAGCGGTGGTCGCGGATCCGGGCGTGCCGGGCGCCCAGGTACATCTCGTCGTTTAGCAGGGCGAGGTTGTCGGTGCCGGTGTCGAGCACCACCGGAATGACGCGGTGCGGGTGGATCCCGGCGGCGGCGGTGTAGACGGCGAGTTTCCCGACCGAGATCTCGATGCCGCCCACGCCCTGGTCGCCGATGCCGAGGATGCCCTCGGAGTCGGTGGCCACGAGTAGGTCGACGCCCTCGGCGCCCATGCCTGTGTTGCGCAACGCCGTCTCGACGTCCTCGGGGTGATCGATCGACAGGTAGACCCCGCGAGTGCGGCGGAACTCGTGGCTGAACCGTTCGATCGCCAGCCCGACCGTGGGGGTGTAGACGATCGGCAGCATCTCGGAGATGTGCTCGGACAGCAGCCGGTAGAACAGTACCTCGTTGCGGTCCCGCAGGTTCGCCAGATACACCCACTTACGCAGGTCACTCGTCTGCGCCAGGTACTGGCCGTAGGTGCGTCGCGACTGCCCGTCCAATGTGGTCACACCGGTGGGAAGCAGGCCGACCAGCCCGAGCTCGCGGCGCTGCGCCTGGGTGAACGCGGTGCCGCGGTTGATGGTCGGGGAGGCCAGCACGGCATGTCCACGAGCGTGGATCCGCACGGTGTAGCCGTCGGCGGACGGGATAAGTTCGTAGGGTCCCTCGGACATAATTTCCGTTCCCGATCCAGTCCGCGGCTCGTGGGGCGTTTCGTCACCGGTCACGTGATCGCCGGCCAAGTCGTTGCTGGTCGTGTCGTTGCTGTTCACCGGTTCTGCCGCCGCAGCGTCGGCGGTCATCTCGACGCCTTCTTCTTGGGCATGTAGAGGTCGGTGAGGGTGCCCTCGAAGGCTTCGGCGGCCATCGCCACGGTCTCGGAGAGGGTGGGGTGCGGGTGGATGGTCAGCGCGATGTCGGCGGCGTCTGCGCCCAGCTCGATGGCCAGCGCGGCCTCGGCGATCAGGTCGCCGGCATTCGGCCCGACGATGCCGCAGCCGATGATCCGCTCGGTGGTCTCGTCGAAGATCACCTTGGTCATGCCTTCGTCGCGGCCCAGCGACAGCGAACGGCCGCTGGCCGCCCACGGGAAGTTGGCCTTGCCGTACTTGATGCCGGCCGCCTTGGCCTCGTTCTCGGTGACGCCGACCCAGGCCACCTCGGGGTCGGTGTAGGCCACCGAGGGGATGACGGTGGCGTCGAAGTAGCTGTTGTGCCCGGCGGTGACCTCGGCGGCGACCTTGCCCTCGTGGGTGGCCTTGTGCGCGAGCATCGGCTGGCCGACGACGTCGCCGATGGCGAAGACGTGTCCCACGTTGGTGCGCTGCTGCTTGTCTACCGGGATGAAACCGCGCTCGTCGACCTGCACGCCCGCGGCCTCGGCGCCGATCACCTTTCCGTTGGGCTTGCGCCCGACCGCGACCAGGACCTTGTCGAACACGGCCGACTCGGGGGCCTTGCCGCCCTCGAAGTAGACGGTCAGCCCGTCCTGTCCGGCTTCCACGTTGGTGACCTTGGTCTTCACCCAGATGTCCTGGTAGCGCTTGGACAGCCACCGGGTAAGCGGCTTGACCAGGTCCACGTCCGCGCCGGGGATGAGCTGATCGAGCAGCTCCACCACGCTCACCTTCGAACCCAGCTCGTAGTAGACGGTCGCCATCTCCAGGCCGATGATCCCGCCGCCCAGGATGAGCAGTCGCTCCGGGATCCCATCCAGCTCCAGCGCGCCGGCGGAGTTGATCACACGGGGATCGTCGTGCGGGACGAACGGCAGCGTGACCGGCTCGGAGCCGGCGGCGATGATCGCCTGCTCGAAGCTGACCGTGCTGGTCGACCCGTCGTCGGCGGTGACCTCGACCATGTTCGGCGAGGTGAACTTGCCGGTGCCGACCACGGTGGTGACCTTGCGCTGTTTGGCCAGCCCGGACAGCCCACCGGTGAGCCGGTCGACCACGCTCTGTTTCCAGTCGCGCAGCGCGTCCAGGTCGACGGTCGGCGCGGCGAAGGCCAGCCCGTGGCCGGACATCTCCTTGGTCTCGGCGATCACCTTGGCCGCGTGCAGCAGCGCCTTGGACGGGATGCAGCCCACGTTCAGGCACACCCCGCCGAGCGGGCCGCGGCTGTCGATCATGGCGACCTGCTTGCCGAGGTCGGCGGCCCGGAACGCGGCGGTGTAGCCGCCCGGCCCGGCGCCGAGCACGAGCACCTCGGCGTGCTGGTCGCCGCGTTCGATGTTCGCGGCGGGCACCGGCGCCGCCGTAGCCACGGCCGCCGGCTGTGCGGCGACGGTCTCGGTGACCTGCTGGGTCGGCGCCGTGGCCGAAGCTGCCGGGGCGGCGTCGCCGGCCTCGGCGTCGATCACCATGATCACGCTGCCCTCGGACACGGTGTCGCCCACGGCGACCCGCAGCTCGGTCACCGTCCCGGCTACCGGGGCTGGGACATCGAGCGTGGCCTTGTCCGATTCCAGCGTGACCAACGGGTCCTCGGCCGCGACGGTGTCGCCCGCCGCGACGTGGATCTCGATCACCGGTATGTCCGAGAAGTCGCCGATGTCCGGGACCTTGATCTCCTGCGCGCTCATCGAGTTGCTCCCTGGTGGTCGAAGTGGTCAGCGGCAAAGGCGGTCACAGCAGCAGCCGTCGGTCGTCTTCGAGCAGGTAGCACAGGTGTCGGGCGAATCGGGCGGCCAGCGCACCGTCGATGACCCGGTGGTCGTAGGACAGGGAAAGAGGCAGCATGTTGCGGGCGGTGAACTCGGTGCCGTTCCAGACGGGGCTCAGCTTGGAGCGGACGACGCCGAGGATGGCGACTTCGGGGGCGTTGACGATGGGGGTGAAGCTGGTGCCGCCGATGCCGCCGAGGCTGGAGATGGTGAACGTGCCGCCGGCCATGTCCGACGGCCCGAGCTTGCCGTCGCGGGCCTTGGCGGAGGTGGACATGAACTCCCGGGACAGTTCCACGATGCCCTTGCGGTCGGCGTCCTTGACGACCGGGACCACCAGGCCGCCGGGGGTGTCCACGGCGATGCCGATGTTGTAGTAGTGCTTGAGGATGAGGGCGTCTTTCTCCGGGGACAGTGAGGAGTTGAACTCGGGGAACTTTTTGAGGGCGGCGACGCAGGCCTTGACCAGGAACGCGAGCAGGGTGACCCGGTAGGGGTCGCGGTCGTTCTTGGCGGCGGTGTCGAGTTCTTTGCGGTACCGGTCGAGGTCGGTGATGTCGGCTTCGTCGTTGTGCGTGACGTGGGGGACGTTGAGCCAAGACCGGTGCAGGAAGGGTCCGGAGACTTTCTTGATCCGTGTCAGGGCCGCGGTGTCGATGGGCCCGAACGTGGAGAAGTCCTGCGCGGGGATCTCCGGGATCCCCGCGCCGGTCGCGGCCGCGGCGGCGGGTTGGGCCGGGCCCTTCAGGAAGCCCAGCAGGTCGTCCTTGGTGATGCGGCCCTTGGGCCCGGTCGGGGTGACCGCGGCGAGGTCCACGCCCAACTCCCGGGCGGAGCGCCGCACGGAGGGCCCGGCGTGTATCCCCGCGGGCGTGTCGACGCCACCCGCCGCTGGGGCCGCGGCCGGTGCCGAGGGCGCCGGCGCGGGGGCCGCCGCCGCCGAGGCGGGTGCGGGTTCTTGCTGTTCCACCAGTGACGGCGGGGTGCTGACCGCGCCGTTGCCGGGGGTGAGCAGCAGGATGAGGCTGCCCTCGCTGACCTCGTCGCCGACCTTGACCAGGACCTCGGCCACCGAGCCGGCGACCGGGGCGGGTATGTCCATGGTGGCTTTGTCGGATTCGAGGGTGACCAGCGGGTCCTCGGCGTTGACCTGATCGCCGGCGCTGACGTGTACCTCGATGATCGGCACAACGCCGAAGTCGCCGATGTCGGGAACCTTGACCTCAGTAGGAGCTGTCATGTCGATCGTCTCTTTCCTGATCGGGTCCGAACGCTCAGGCGAGCGCGGGTGCGGTCTTGTCGGGGTCGATGTCGTAGCGGGCGATGGCGTCCGCTGCGGCCGAAGCCGGAACGGTGCCCTCGGCGGCCAACTCGGTCAGCGCGGCGAGCGCGATGTAGTGCCGGTTGACCTCGAAGTGATGGCGCAGGTTGCGCCGGTAGTCCGAGCGCCCAAACCCATCGGTGCCGAGCACCCGGTACCGGCGGTCGATGAACGGCCGGATCTGGTCGGCGAAGGCCCGCATGTAGTCGGTCGCGGCGACCACCGGGCCGGCCGGGCGCCCGGCCAGGCACTGGTGGGCGAAGCTGAGCCGCTGCTCCTCGCCCGGATGCAGCATGTTCCAGCGGTCGACGTCGATGCCGTCGCGGCGCAGCTCGGTGAAGCTGGGCACGCTCCACACGTCGGCGGTCACGCCGAAGTCCTGTTCCAGCAGCTCGGCGGCCGCGAGCCCCTCGCGCAGGATGGTGCCGGAGCCCAGCAGCTGAACCCGGGGTGCGTCCTTCTTCGCGGCCGTCCCCTCCCGCAGCAGGTACATGCCGCGAATGATGCCCTCGCGAACCTCGTCCTCCCGGCCCTCCGGCATGCCCGGATGCTGATAGTTCTCGTTCATCACCGTCAGGTAGTAGAAGACGTCCTCCTGCTCGGCGTACATGCGACGCATACCGTCCTGCACGATCACCGCGACCTCGTGCGCGAAGGTCGGGTCATAGGAAACACAGTTCGGGATGGTGGCCGACAACAGGTGCGAGTGGCCGTCCTCGTGTTGCAGGCCCTCGCCGTTGAGCGTGGTGCGCCCGGCGGTGCCGCCGACCAGGAAGCCGCGCGCCCGCGAGTCGCCGGCCGCCCAGGCCAGGTCGCCGACGCGCTGGAACCCGAACATCGAGTAGTAGATGTAGAACGGGATCATCGGGGTGTCGGACACGCTGTAGCTGGTCGCCGCGGCGATCCAGGACGACATTGCGCCGGGCTCGTTGATGCCCTCCTGCAGCATCTGACCCGAGCGGTCCTCCCTGTAGTACATGAGCTGCTTGGCGTCCTCGGGCTGATACAGCTGCCCGACCTGGGAGAAGATCCCGAACTGCCGGAAAAGGCCCTCCATACCGAACGTGCGCGACTCATCGGGCACGATCGGCACCACGAGCTTGCCGATCGCCTTGTCCCGCAACAGGGTGGTCAGGATCCGCACGAACGCCATCGTGGTAGAGATCTCGCGGTCGCCGGTGGGCTTGAGCTGGGCCGCGAAGGCCGAGAGCTCTGGCACGGTGAGATCGCGCGAGCGCTGCCGCCGCACCGGAAACGCCCCGCCGAGCGCCGTTCGCCGCTCCCGCAGGTAGCGCTCCTCCGGCCCGCCTGCCGACAGCTTCAGGAACGGCACTTCAGCGATCTCATCGTCGGCCACGTCAATGGCGAACCGGTCGCGGAACGCGCGCAGCACATCCTCGCCCATTTTCTTCTGCTGGTGGGTGATGTTCTGGCCCTCACCGGCCTCACCCATGCCGTAGCCCTTGACCGTCTTGGCCAGGATCACAGTGGGCGAGCCGACGTTGTCCACCGCCGCCTTGTACGCCGCGTACACCTTGTCCGGATCGTGCCCGCCCCGGCTCAGCGCCCAGATCTCGTCGTCGGACATGTCCGCGACCAGGTCCAGCAGCTCGGGGTACTTGCCGAAGAAGTGCTTGCGCACGTAGGCGCCGTTCTTGGACTTGAAGTCCTGGTACTCGCCGTCGACGCACTCCTCCATGCGCTTGAGCAGCAGCCCGGACTTATCCGCGGCGATCAGCGGGTCCCAGCCGGATCCCCAGATCACCTTGACCACGTTCCAGCCGGCGCCGCGGAAGATGCCCTCCAGCTCCTGGATGATCTTCCCGTTGCCGCGCACCGGGCCGTCCAGGCGCTGCAGGTTGCAGTTCACCACGAAGATCAGGTTGTCCAGCTTCTCCCGGCCGGCCAACGAGATCGCGCCCAACGACTCGGGCTCGTCCATCTCGCCGTCGCCGAGGAACGCCCACACGTGCCGGTTCGCGGTGTCGGCCAGCTCCCGGTTGGCCAGGTACTTGAGGAACCGGGCCTGGTAGATGGCCATCAGCGGGCCCAGCCCCATCGACACCGTGGGGAACTGCCAGTAATCCGGCATCAGCCACGGGTGCGGATAGGACGACAGGCCGCCGCCGCCGACCTCCTGCCGGAACCCGAGCAGCTGTTCCTCGGTCAGCCGCCCCTCCACGAACGAGCGCGCGTAGATACCGGGCGAGCAGTGGCCCTGCACGAACACCAGGTCGCCGCCGTGATCCTCGGACGGGGCGTGCCAGAAGTGGCTGAACCCGGTGTCATACAGCGTCGCCGCGGACTGGAAGCTGGCGATGTGCCCGCCCAGCTCGGAGGATTCCTTGTTGGCGCGCAACACGATCGCCACCGCGTTCCATCGGATCAGCGACCGGATCCGGTGCTCAATCGCCCTGTCGCCCGGGTGCGGCGGCTGTGCGTGCGGCGGGATCGTGTTCAGATACGGCGTGTTCGCCGAGTAAGGCACCGGCACGCCGTTGCGCCGGGCCTCGCCGACCAGCTCCTCCAGCAGGAACTCCGCCCGGTCCGCCCCGTCAAACTCGATCACCGAGTCAAACGCTTCCCGCCACTCGCTGGTCTCCACCGGATCGAGGTCATTGCGCATGGGTTCGTCTCCTCTTCCCGGGTGGTCCGGTGCCCGCGGACGCTTAGCTGACGGGTGGGTGGTCAGTTAGACGGAGGTCGCCTAATTTTCTAGACGGGCTGGGCAGGCTGATGGCCGGCACGTGGGTGCTCGGCAAGCTCCGCGGGCTCCTCGGCGTCGATCATGGTCGCCTCGTCGAACGGGTCCTCCCCGCTGAGCACACGCTTGGCCTGGTCCGAATCGAACTCGCCGACCCAGTTGCCCATCAGAACTGTGGCCACCGCGTTGCCGGAAAAGTTGGTGACCGCGCGGGCCTCGGACATGAACCGGTCGATCCCGACGACCAGGCCGACCCCGTCGACCAGATCGGGTCGATGCGACTGCAGCCCACCGGTCAGGACGGCCAGACCGGCGCCAGTCACGCCCGCCGCCCCCTTCGAGGCGATCATCATGAACAGCAGCAGCGAGATCTGCTCGCCGATCGACAGTGGCTTGCCCATTGCTTCTGCGATGAACAGCGACGCCATGGTCAGATAGATGGCGGTGCCGTCGAGGTTGAACGAGTAGCCGGTTGGAACCACGATGCCAACGACCGGGCGGGAGACCCCGAGGTGCTCCATCTTGGCCACCAGCCGGGGCAGCGCGACTTCCGAGGACGACGTGGAGACGATCAGCAGGTACTCCCTGGCCAGGTAGCGCATCAGCGCGAAGATGTTCATCCCGGCCCCAAAGCGCAGGATCAGTCCGAGCCCCACCACGATGAAAATCAGGCATGTGATGTAGAAAGCCAGCATCAGCTGACCCAGGCTCACCAGTGCAGACCAGCCGGTCGCGCCGACCACGGCGGCCATGGCGCCGAACGCGCCAATGGGAGCTGCCCACATGATCATCGCCAGCACCCGGAACACCAGGCGCTCGAAGTGCTTGACGCCACGCAGGATCGCCTGACCCGACTGGCCGAGACCCTGCACAGCGAAGCCGACTAACAGCGCCACGAACAGCGTCTGCAGCACGAGCTCGCCGACCAGCGGGGAGACCAGCGTGGTCGGGATGATCCCGAGAAGGAACTCGGTCGTGGTCTGGTGTTCACCACTGGCCGCCTCCGCGCCCGCGGCCCGGGCGGCGTCGGTGAGTTGCAGGCTCGCACCCGGCTGAAGGAGGTTGCCGACGAGCAGCCCGATGATCAAGGCGACCGTCGACATCACGATGAAGTAGAGCAACGCCAGCCCGCCGACCTTGCCGACCTTCGCCGCCTGCCGGATCGACCCGATACCGAGCACGATCGTGCAGAAGATCACCGGACTGATCATCATCTTGATCAGGCTGACAAAACCGGTACCCAGCGGCTTGAGCGCCTTCCCGACCTCCGGCGCAAGGATGCCGACGGCAATGCCGGCGATCACCGCGGCGATCACCGCCATGTAGAGGTAATGCGAGCGATCTTTCTTCTCGGCGGGGCGCTCGCTAGTGGGTGAATCAGACATGAGGCCTCCCAGGGAGATGAACCGGATTCTCCAGCCACGAGAAGCTGTTGAACACTAACGTCCCGCTGGGCGAGAAATACCCCGCCATCGACAGCTTGTGGCGAGTTGGTGTTGGCCGACCAGAGGCGGGAAACGCTGCCACACCGGTTCGGCGCCGCAGAATTCCTCGGTCACCGCCGCCGCCTCGTCGGTGATCGCCCGCATGGCCTTCTCAACCGCTACCTCGTCCTGCAGCCGGGATCCCCGGCGCCGAGGCGCCAGCGAATCAGCCTGGGGTCGAACATATTCCACCTCACGGCTGGCTGGATGGTGATGCCCACCCGACGGCGCGAGGCCACCATGCCCATCGACTCCAGCACCCGGATCGCTTCCCGCGCGACGCTGCGCGACACCCCACGCTCGGCGCTGACACCTTCGAGGATGAGTACCTGCCCGGTATCAGTTCATTCGTCGACGACATCGAGGGCATCGTGGTCCTCGATGCGCTTCGAGGGGACAGTCGGCCGCGTCGGGCGCCGCGACCGCCGCCGCGGAATGCGGTCTGTGATGCCACTCAGCGAGTTGACCACCCTGTTGAGCGCATCGACAGCATCGTGCAGGGTGTCGGCGGTGGGCGTCAACTTCTCCATTGCGGGCGCCAGCTGACTCAGGATTTCGGCGGCTTCGGTGAATTGTTCGAGCGGTCCATTCTTCGCCGTCAACTTATCGATGAGGCCGTCCTCGGCAAACATTCGCTCGATCAGGCCGTCCTCGGCAAACATCCGCTCGATCGGCCCGTCCTCGCCGAGCAGCCGATCTGCGAGCCCACCGGGCGCCAGGGCCCGCTCAAGCGCGCTACCTTCAACGGATACCCGATTGAGTAAACCGCCGGGCGCGGTCAACAGGTCGACAACCCCACCCGGACGCATCAGCTGGTCCGCCGGCCCGCCGCGGGCCAGAGCGCGCCCCATCGCCCTGTCGTCTTCGGTTAACTCGGCAACCCTGTTGGCGCCTACGATTGCGCCGCGCAGCGGCAGTATGTCGGTAATCGGGTCCACGGTCTGCGCGCCCTCCTCGCCCAAGGATTGCTTCACAAGCCCGAGTGCGATGGTCGCAACGCCGAGTCCGGTGTCGGCCGCCGCGATGCCGACCCGGACAGGGGCTGTCGCTACGCCCGCGATGACTTTGCCGAGGTTCATGCGATAAGTGTATGGATAACGCGCACGGTCATCGTCGACAACGCCGGGTCGGCACCAACGGATGCCAGATGCTTCCGTCACGACGATTGTGGGTGCTAAGAGAGGCCATGACGGGCAACGAAAGCCCGATGTGTTGACGTAGGTGTTGACGTAGAAATGCCCAGGCTTGGGATTATATCCCTGACCTGGGCCTTCTCCAGTGGAGCTGCCGGGAATCGAACTCGGCACAGAAATCGGTGTGACCTGCGAAGACGCTGAATCGGACGACGCGAAAGCACGCGAAAGCACCTGCGGATACGCAAGAGGTGTTGATGCCATCAACAGGCCGCAGCCACAGTTGGTACCGCAGATCGAGCAGCGGAATGCTGGTCCTCATCCACCAGCTCGCCGACGCGTGCCAATTCCAACGGTGCTGTCCTCTTTGCGAAGAGCTCCGCTGTGCAGTTCGCTGCATCGACGAACGCACTCGACGCAATCATCCGCACGAGACGGTCGACAGCTCACCGCTTGCGGCTGGCTGTAGCCGCCCTGTCAGGTGTCGGCATGGACGAGGTTGTAGTAACGCCACGGCTGAAGTTGCGCGCCGGTTTATGACCGACGTACCGATCGTCCACACCACTTCGTGAGCTGACGCCCTAATAGCCGGCAGACACCAGCGCCGAAACCGCACGGTCGCTCCGACGCAGACACCGAGGAGGATCGTAAACGCCAACGCCAATACCCAATCTCCGAGCCGTTGGTACACGGTGGTGTGTGATCCGAGCGGGACGTCTACCACAATCGCGCCGCGCTCAATGGACGGGTACCAGGCAAGTTGGCGGCCCCGGGCGTCGAAGGCGGAGCTGACGCCGGACAAACCGGTGTGCACCGCCGGGTGGCCCACCTCCGCGGCGTGTACCGCGGCCTGGCTGGCCAACTGCGGCTGCGCCCAAGTTCCTTGGAACGTCGAGGTGGAACTCTGATACACCAGCAGCTGCGCTCCGCGCTGCACCTCCTGGCGAGGAAGGTCGGAGAAGGTCGCCTCGAAACTGATCAGCGGTCCGATGGCGAGCCCTCCGATGATCATTCCCGGGTCGCTTCCCGCCAGCCGTCCGGTGTTCAACACGACCTGTCCACTGCCGCGCCGTCGGTCCTCGGCCGCCGCCTTGGTGTGCCGGGTGGCCCAACCGAGCAGCGGCCGCAGCGGCACGTACTCGCCGAACGGCACCAGCCGCGTCTTCGAGTACGCGCCGCGAGATCCGTTCGGTCCGATGAGGACCGACGACTTGGAGATTCCGCCCGTGCGATCACGGGCGTCGACGTTGACGAGCAGGTCCGCGCCGACCCGCCGGGACAGGTCCGCCAGGCGCGTCATGGCCTCCGGCTGGCCGGTGAGATCGACCCCGACGCTGCTCTCACCCCAGACGACCAGGTCGAGCCGCCGGCCCACCAGATTCGCAGTAAGCGATTCGCTAGCCGCCTGACGAGCGACGGAGTCCTGAAGATTCCCCGGCTGAACGAGCGCCACCCGTACCGTCGACCCGACAGGAGGCGCCGGTCCCAGCCAGAACCATGCCGGGCCGAGTCCCGCACATGCCAGTGCCACCGCTGCGGCGATGACGCGGGCAGAGACGCGCCGATGCAGGATCACACCGGCGATCGCCGTGTTCGCGCCGACGATCACGAAACTGGTGAGCCACACGCCGCCGAGTGAGGCCGAGGCCAGCGTGGCCGGCTGCTTCCACTGCGATGCGCCAAGCGATGCCCATGGACCGCCCAGACTCGGCCAGGATCGCACCGCTTCAGCCATTACCCAGGCACTCGGCAACACCGCCATGGCCGCGAGGGTCCCGCGGGCCGTGATCGGTTCGCCCAGAAGCAGATACGCGGCCAATCCCCACGGCAGCCACAACGCGCCAAGTCCGATGGCCAGCACGATTAGCAGCGGTCCGGCGCTCGGCAGCAGCCAGTACTGGGTGGCCAGTATGTAGCCGGCCATACCGCAGCACGCCCGCAGAGCGGCCGCGCGGGCGGTCGGCGCGGCACGCACCACCAACAGCAGGGGGACAATGCCGAACCACGCCAGCCACCACCACGACGGCGCGGGAAACGCAAGCGCCGGCAGCGTGCCGACGACCAGTGCCGCCGCGAGGCCCGACCAGGTTCGGCTCGGGTGCGTGATGACGCGGCGAGGATGCAACCTCAGCCCGAAATGGGACAGGCATGGCCGGATCTTGTCGCGCAGCATCAGCGCCTGTTTCCCGCTGGCAGACTGCACCACCGCGTCGTCGAAGTGCCGCTCAAACGCACACCGCCGATGCCGTCAGTCGACGTGTTCGATCCCGCTGGTCTCCCGTGTGACGCGGGAAGTGTTGACGGCGTCAACCCGCGGCAATGACTTCTGGTCGGTTAACACAGACTCAGTATGCCGGTTGCCGGTTGCCGCAGTATCAGGGACCGGGCAGCCAATCTTCCCTCAGTTTCCCCGCTCCGGGTCGAGCCGATGGAGCGGAAAGCGAGCACCGGCACGCCGTGAAACCAGGACGGCATCAACACATCCATCAGCCCTGCCATCCAGGCCCAGTCCGCCCGCGGACCACACCAGGACACCGCGCTGCGGAAAGAAATCCTGCTGCATCTCTAGGCAAGGCACGTGTCCGAGCCGCACGCGACGGGCGTACAGCGCGCCATGGCCCGGCCCGTCTCCGCCCCGCCGGGCGCTACGGTGAATCACCCATGCAGGTCTTGACCGCACCCGCGAGTTACGGTCACTCGGACTGCGAGCGCATCGTCGGCGCCGCGCTGGCGCAGCCCGTCCTGGCCGTCACCAGCCTGGCCTACATCGCCGCCGGGATGGCCGTGCTGTGCTGGGCGATGCGGTTGAGGGCGCTGCTAGCTGGGACTGCCGGAGTGGCCCTCGTGGCGGTCGGGGCCGGCAGCTTCGCCTACCACGGACCCCAGCCGTCATGGGCGGAGCTCGCCCACGACTGGCCGATCATCGCCGCGGGAGCGGTGTACGCCGCCGGTCTTGCCCGGAGCCGGCGGCGGCAGTGGCGGTCGGCCTGGGCGGCGGCGGCCGGGGTCTTCGCGCTGGGACTGGTCGCCTACGCCGCAGGACGCTCCGGGTCGCCGCTTTGCCGACCCGACAGCCTCTGGCAGTACCACGGCGCCTGGCACGTCCTCTCTGGCGCTGCCGCCGGATGGGCCGCCCGTGCCATTGCGCCGGTCCGGCCCGTGAGCGTCAACCAGGGCGGCAAGCGCGGCTTGTCGGTCGCTCGGTGGGTCCGGTAGATCGCTTCCCGGCCGACGGCTTCTTAGTTGAGGCGCTGGAGTCGTCGACGTTAATCGGACCAGGTGATCGGCGAAGACGAATTACCGCAGCGAGCCGTGGTGAGGTCGCCGAAGAGAGCGGCGCGATGACAGCGTCGATGTCGCCACCCAGAACGTTGACAGAGAAACTCTGGACAAGCTCGGCGCCCTTTTTCGCTCAGGGCGGTGCCCTTCTCTCCTGAACTACGCCTCTGGATGAGGCGCGCCTGATCTGTGAATGCTTGCTACCCCTTTCTGGTGGCGGAAGAGTGTTGGGGTAGAAGCAGCGCCGAGCAGTGCTCGCCACTTGGAAAGCGCCCAGATTGCGTGGTCGATGCAGCCTGTAGTCGAATTCGTTGGCTCGTCGCCGAGGAGCGGATTGTTATGCGCCGGCCGAGAAGCCGAACATGAGGTGGCCACGACAGTTCTAACTCGGCGATCGACCTGACCAGGCGGCGTTGTCCTCGGCCAGGTATCGACACAACATCGCGCGACTCACGCCGAGGTACTCGCAATGTCGCTGCCGGAATGACTCTGCGGCCCTTCTCTGGTGGAGCTGCCGGGAAATCGAACCCGCTGTAGAAATCCGTCTGGGCGTCGTCATCGCTGCGACGTGAGCCGAACGCGGGGCAGATCGGACGTGGGGCACTTACCGTGCAGGCGTGCTCCAGATGATTCTCAACTACGCCGGCATTGCAGTGTTCTCTGCTTCGGGTGCGACCGTCGGGGTGCGTAAAGGCTTCGACCTGTTCGGAATCGCCACGATGGGTGTGCTGACGGGTGTGGGCGGAGGCGTGCTGCGCGATGTGCTGCTCGACATCATGCCCCCGCATTCGATCCAGCACTGGCCCAACATCACGGTCGCGTCGCTTGTCGCTTTGGCCGTCGCCACCCCGTTCGCCAAGGTTGTGATCAAGATGAACCGATCGGTGCTCGTTCTGGACGCTATCGGGATGGGCTTCTTCACCGCTTCCGGCGCGGCCATTGCCGTCGACGCGGGCGCCAGCTGGTTCGCGGCCGGTCTGATCGGCATGCTCACGGCCATAGCCGGCGGGATGCTGCGTGACGTGCTCGCCGGCGAGGTGCCGTTGGTGATGGGTCCGGACGATCTGTACGCGATCCCGGCAATGTTGGGCGCGGCGACCTACCTAGCGATCGACTACTTCGGGCAGCAGTGGATAGCTGTGGCGGTCGGCAGCGCGCTGGCGACCGTGCTGCGGCTGGCTGGCCTGGCCTTCCACTGGCGGTTACCAACCGGCCCGCGGGATTTGATCGCGCCCGACGAGTAGTCGGCCGCTAGCGACTCATGCCGCAATGCACGCCAAGGGACGCTCCGGTGTCGTTTGGCCGATCAGACCTTCGCTGGAGTCCAGTCTGGCGGATCGAAGAAAGCTACATGCCTGTCTCGACCGAGTTCACCAGCGCATCCTCGTCCTCGATGTTCAATGGTCGTCATAGCCAACGGACCGGTCCTTGTCGACGAAGTCGGCCCAGAACGTCGCACCGCCGCGATGACCCAGTCCGAGCGTTACGTAATTCCATGCGCGCGAACCCGGTTCGGTGATGGGCACCGTGTCCAACAACCCGTCGCGCGCCGCGATCCAGTCGTTGATGCGAATGTCCTTGGCATGCACGTGGAAGATCGCGTCGCCCAGGGTTCTGATCACCGTCGAGATGTCCGCACCCATCCACATCAGGTGCGAGGGGTCGAGGTTCCGCGCCGACGACGTCGCCGCCAGAGAACCTCGACATCCTCGACTACCAATGGAATCTGGTCGCGCCATCCCTGCGGCGGCACTGACAAACACAACCACGGGGCACCCAGGCATGGTGCCCCTTTCGCGTGTATCAATCCGGTTTGGCTTTCTTCCGTCTTTCGACACACCACCTTTGCAGCATATTCAAAGCTTCTTCCCAGGTAAGCCATAAGCAAATCCCACATGCGTGACTACGCCCGCCCTGGTGGCG
Organism: uncultured Actinomycetota bacterium; assembly: GCA_963715215.1. Taxonomy (GTDB): domain Bacteria; phylum Actinomycetota; class Actinomycetes; order Mycobacteriales; family Mycobacteriaceae; genus Mycobacterium. Next base: position 62,138 of record CAVQRJ010000010.1, on the reverse strand, counting down.
ATCGCGAACACCGCTCTGACCTGTCACCTCCTTTGGTAGACGACCTCCCCCAACCGTGGTGGCAAGCAAACGCGGCCGGACGGCAACATCGGCTGCAGTGAGACCGAGGCCACATTCCATAGGTGAACAATCCACCGTCTTTCAACGTTTCGCATTTAGTACCGGCAATTAGCCGATCAAATTAAGTTCGTCCTGACAGAGAGCGGGCCTTGTTAAATCAGATTGCAAAAATGGCGATCACCTGTCCACGACGCGTCATCGTCGTGGCGGCCCTCCTGACACTGGCCCTCGCCATCTTTGGTGTCCCCGTCGCAAACAGCCTGTCCGCCAGCGGATTTCAAGACCCGACATCGGAATCGGCGAGGGCGAGCCAGCTCCTGACAGACAAATTCGGCCAGGGTGACACGCAGTTGCTTGTCACCGTCTCAACACCAGACGGCGTCGACAGCCCGGCCGCTCGGGCCGCGGGCACTGAAATCGTCGACCAACTGACAAGCTCACCACATGTGGTCAATGTGGTTTCGCCGTGGACAACACCGCCGCAGGCCGCCGCCGATCTTGTTAGCAAGGGTCGGAACACCGGTTTAATCGTCGCGGGCATCAAGGGAAACGAAAGCGACCAGCAGAGATACGCGGAGGAGCTCTCCTCACAGGTGACGCACGACCGTAACGGCGCCACCGTGCGGACAGGCGGCGCCGCAATGGTCAACGTTCAGATCACCAAGCAGTCGCAGCGCGACCTGCTGGTGATGGAATCGATTGCTATTCCGCTCAGCTTCCTCTTGCTGGTCTGGGTATTTGGCGGTCTGATCGCAGCAGCGCTGCCCGTGGCCGTCGGCGGAATGGCGATTTTCGGCGCCCTTGCGGTGCTGCGCACGATCTCGTTCGCCACCGACGTTTCGATCTTCGCGCTCAACCTCACCACCGCCATGGGATTGGCGCTGGCCATCGACTACACGCTGTTGATAATCAGCCGCTACCGCGACGAGTTGGCTGACGGCGCAGACCGCGAGGTTGCCGTCGTCCGCACCGTGGTTACGGCGGGTCGCACCGTCTTGTTCTCGGCCACAACGGTCGCCCTCTCAATGGCGGTCATGGTGTTGTTCCCGATGCATTTCCTGAAGTCCTTCGCCTATGCGGGTGTCGCCGTCGTTGCGTTCGCCGCCTTTGCCGCCGTGGTTGTCACGCCCGCCGCGCTGGTCCTGCTCGGTGAACGGCTGGATTCGTTCAACGTCCATCGGCTGGTTCGCCGCCTGCTGGGGCGATCCGAGCCCGTCCCGCAGCCCTTCCAGCAGCAGTTCTGGTACCGCTGGACGAGGTTTGTCATCCGCCGTGCCGTGCCGGCCGGACTGGCAGGCGTCGCCTTCCTGGTGTTCCTTGGTCTACCGTTCCTGAGCGTCAAATGGGGTTTCCCCGACGACCGCGTGCTGCCTACTTCGGCGTCCGCGCACCAGGTCGGCGATCAAATGCGCGACGACTTCGTCATCAACTCCGACACCGCGGTGACCATCGTCATCCCCGACACCGACGACCTGACCCGCGGCGAGATTGAGCAATACGCCACTGACCTGTCGCGTGTGCCCGACGTCTCCGCGGTCTCCACCCCGACCGCAACCTACGTCGCCGGCGCCGCCGTCGGACCACAGTCAGCACCGGCGGGCCAGACTCAAGGCAGCGCGTTCCTCACCGTCGACAGCACAGCTCCGCTGTTCTCCGACCGGTCCGATACCCAGCTCGACCGCCTGCACGCGGTCCCGACCCCGGGGCGCAAGGAAGTCGATTTCACCGGCACCGCCCAGATCAATCGAGACAGCGTCGACGCCATCGCATCACGTTTGCCACTGGTGCTCGGGCTGATCGCCGGCATCATGTTGATACTGCTCTTCCTGTTGACGGGCAGCATCGTGATGCCCCTGAAAGCGTTGGTACTCAACGCTCTTTCGCTCACTGCCGCATTCGGCGCGATGGTGTGGATCTTCCAGGATGGGCACCTCGGCGCGTTCGGAACGACGCCCAGCGGGATCTTGGTCGCCAACATCCCGGTGCTGCTGTTCTGTATCGCTTTCGGCTTGTCAATGGACTACGAGGTGTTCCTGGTCTCCCGAATCCGCGAGTTCTGGCTGGCTTCCGGAGCCGCCGATAACGACGAGAGTGTGGCCCGCGGAATCGCCCGCACCGGTCGGGTCGTCACCGCTGCCGCATTGATCATGTCGATCTCCTTCGCCGCGCTGATTGCGTCCAATGTGTCGTTCATGCGGATGTTCGGGCTTGGCCTCACGCTGGCCGTCCTGGTCGACGCCACTTTGGTGCGAATGGTTCTGGTGCCGGCATTCATGCATGTCCTCGGACGACGGAACTGGTGGGCTCCCGCGCCCCTGGTCCGCCTGCACAAGCGTCTCGGGCTCAACGACGGTCACTCCGTCGCGATACCCGAGCAAGGGTTGGACGAGAGCCCAACCCACCAACAATTCAATGCCGAATTGACCAATCGGTTGGGCGTTTAACCGAATTTCGCCACAACCACGTTTTAGGGAAAGTTGATATGAGTGTTATCGCAGGGGTGCAGGGTGTGTTACCGCCGCACCGCTACAGCCAAGGGGAGATCACCGACGCGTTCGTCCGGTTTCCGGGTTACGAACCCCATGAGGATCTCCTCCGGAAACTACACGCGAATGCCAAAGTCGACAGTCGCCACTTCGTCCTTCCACTGGAGAGATACTCCTCCCTTACCGACTTCGGTGAGGCGAACGACATCTTCATTGAGAACGCGGTCGAGCTCGGATGTGCCGCCCTGTCCAGCGCGCTCGACGAGGCGGGCCTCAAGCCGGAGGACGTCGATCTGATCGTCACGACGACGGTGACCGGCTTGGCGGTGCCGTCGTTGGACGCCCGCATTGCCGGCCGCCTCGGTCTGCGGCCAGATGTGCGCCGCGTGCCGCTCTTCGGCCTGGGCTGCGTCGCCGGAGCGGCCGGCGTCGGGCGGTTGAACGACTACCTGCGGGGTGCGCCCGACGATGTGGCGGTACTGGTGTCAGTTGAGTTGTGCTCGCTGACCTACCCCGGTGCCGAGCCGACGATCGCCACGATGGTCGGAAGTGCGCTGTTCGCTGACGGCGCCTCGGCGGTCGTCGCGGTGGGTGATCGACGCGCCGAGCGGATCGGGGTGCACGGGCCCACTGTGGTGGACTCGCGAAGCCGTCTGTACCCGGACTCCCTAACCACGATGGGCTGGAACTTCGGCGCGTCCGGACTCTCGCTCGTCCTGTCTCCCAACGTTGCCACCCTCATCGAGCGGCACCTGGCCGACGACCTGACGGGATTCCTGACCGGCCATGGGCTGACGATCGACGACATCGGCGTCTGGGTGAGCCACCCGGGCGGCCCGAAGGTCATCGAAGCGATCAACGATGCCCTGGTGTTGCCCGATGAGGCGCTCGAGCTGACGTGGCGTTCGTTGAGCGAGGTCGGGAACCTGTCGTCGTCGTCGGTGCTGCACGTGCTGCGCGACACGCTTGCAAAGCAGCCGGCCAGCGGTAGCCCAGGGGTGCTGATGGCAATGGGTCCCGGTTTCTGCGCAGAGCTCGTGCTGCTGCGGTGGCACTGACCTTCGCTGCTCATGTCCTGGTACATATTGCTGATCGCCGCGGTCGCGGTCGAGCGCGTCGTTGAACTGGTCGTCTCGACCCGTAACTTCGCGTGGAGCCGCGCCCGTGGCGGCGTCGAGTTCGGCGCTCACCACTACCCGACCATGGTCACCCTGCACACCGGCTTGCTGGTGGGATGCCTGGTGGAAGTGGTTGCGCTGCACCGTCCATTCCTTCCATTGCTCGGCTGGCCGATGTTGGCACTGGTGGTCGGGGCTCAGGTCCTGCGCTGGTGGTGCATCACCACGCTGGGCCCTCAGTGGAACACCCGCGTCGTCGTCATACCCGATGCGCCCCGGGTCACTGGCGGCCCGTATCGGTTCTTCTCACACCCGAACTATGTTGCCGTGGTGGTCGAGGGAGTCGCGCTCCCGCTGGTGCACAACGCATGGATCACAGCACTGGTGTTCACGGTGCTCAACGCCGCACTGTTACGCACGCGGATCGGCGTCGAGAACTCAGCACTTGCGAGGTTGGCATGATCGACCTTCTCGTGGCAGGTGGAGGCCCGGCCGGCCTCACGACCGCGCTGTACGGCGCCAAGGCCGGACTCGAGGTCGTCGTGATCGAAAAACGTTGGGGGACAATAGACAAAGCCTGCGGTGAAGGATTGATGCCGCATTCCTTGGCGCATCTCAACCGCCTTGGAGTAGATCCCCCGGGTAAACCGTTCCACGGCATCAGCTATCACGACGGACGCCGGAGCGTCAGCGCGGCGTTTCGATCCGGTGTTGGGCGTGGAGTGCAGAGAACGGCACTGCACGGCGCACTCCTGGACGCGGTAGCAGCGGCCGGCGTGAAGGTCGTGCATGGCGACGTCGGCGAGGTCAGTCAGGATGCGATGTCGGTGCGGTGCGGCGGCGTGCGCGCCCGTTACCTCGCCGCTGCAGACGGGCTGCACTCGCCGATCCGCACCGCGCTCGGGCTGGCTGTGTCAACAAATAGCCGGCGCCGGTGGGGAATTCGCCGCCACGTCCAAATCGCTCCCTGGAGCGAGAACGTCGAGGTGCATTGGTCCGACGACGACGAGGCGTACGTCACCCCGGTGTGCGACGACTGCGTCGGGATCACGATCCTCACCTCCCGCCGCGGGCGATTCGACCGGCACCTCGAATCGTTCCCGACGCTTGTCGATCGCGTAGAAGGCCGGCCGCACAGCCGCGACCTCGCCGCGGGCCCGTTGCGGCAGAAGGTGCGAAGCCGGGTTGCCGGCCGGGTGTTGTTGGTCGGTGACGCAGCGGGATACGTCGACGCACTGACCGGCGAGGGATTGGGCATCGCGTTCGGCGGTGCCGAGTTGCTCGTCGGGTGCATCGCGGCCGACCGGGCCGCCGACTATGACCGCCAATGGCGCCGCATGTCCCGCCCATACCGCATGCTGACGGCGGCGGCGCTGCAGGCCAGCGCCTACCCAGCGGTGCGGTCACGGATCGTGCCGGCGGCAGCGCGGCTGCCGACCGTCTTCACGGCTCTCGTCAACCGGCTCGCCGAGTAACCCGTTGCTTGCGTCAGCCGAAGCAGCGGAGCTCGTGAAGTCGCCGCCACTCTGAACGCGCACCGAACCCGCTCTGCGTGAACGCTTCACAGTCAGTGGGACATCAAATAGTCCGGGCCTCGCCGACACGACGCGACACTTCAGCACACCTGGCTGGCGCATTCCTGCTAGGCCTGAACAACATCCCGCCACCCCGGAACTAGTGTTGACCCAGAAAGGCCCAGGCCGGAAATCACGTTCCCGACCTGGGCCTTTACTTGTGGAGCTGCCGGGAATCGAACCCGCTACAGAAATCGCGCTGACCAGCGTTGTCGCCGGAATTTGGGTACGCGAAAAAACGCGAAACAACGCGAAAGGACCTGCGGTGACGCGAAAGGTGTTGATGGCATCAACATGCCGCAGGCCTATGCAGCCTGTTGCTGGGCTGCTAAAAGTCGCGAAATGCCGCAGCTGAGAACACGGGGTATCCCTAACTGAATCCCGTGCCCAGCAGTAGACCCAGCAGATATGTGACTGCGGCGGCGCCGTATCCGATGAGAAGTTGGCGCAGCGCCCGCCGCAGGGGAGGCCCGCCAGACAGCAGCCCCACGATCACACCGGTGCCGATGAGCGCGATGCCGACTAGCACCGCCGCAACGACGAGCGCGACGACCCCTTGCAGCCCGAACAAGTAGGGGAGCACCGGTATGAGAGCCCCTGACGCGAAGAAGCAGAAACTCGAAACACCGGCGCTCAGGCCGGTGCCGATCGCCTCGTGCTCAGCGGAATCGGTTGCGGTGAATCCGAATTGCCCGGTCGTCGCCGACATGTGCTTGCCGAGAATCTCGTCGGCATGCTTCGCGGCTTCCGCCTCACTCATACCGCGTGCCCGGTAGACCAACGCCAGCTCGTTGGCGTCGACGTCCAGCGCGGGGACGGCGGCGCCGGCATGGGGATCCGGAGTCGACGCTTGCAGCAGCTCCCGTTGCGAGCGCACCGAGACGTACTCGCCCGCGCCCATGGACAACGCGCCGGCGAGCAGGCCGGCAGCACCTGTGACGAGGACAGTGTGGTTCGACACTCCGCTTGCGCTGATCCCCAACACCAGCGCAAGATTGCTGACCAGCCCGTCGTTGGCGCCGAAGACCGCGGCGCGAAAACTCCCGGAGAGGCGACTGCGGCCCCGAGCAGCCAGCGCCCGAACCACCTCGCCATGGATCCGCTCGTCAGCGGCCATGGTGGCAGTTGCATCGACATCGACGTCGTAGGTGGACCTCGCCTCAGCACGCTGGGCCAGGGCGAGCACAAAGACCGATCCGAAGTGCCGCGCCAGGAACCCCAGGATGCGCGAGCGTACATCGCCGCGCCGGGGCTTTCCCACATCGTCACCGAGCAGGGTCAGCCAGTGTTGCTCGTGGCGGGCCTCCGCGGCGGCCAGTGCCAGCAGGATCTGGCGCTCCTCACCGGTGCGTCGACCGGCCAGGTCCCGGTACACGGCGGCTTCGGCTCGCTCGTCCGCCAAGTGCTGACGCCAACGCCGAAGATCGGCGGCGGACGGTGTCGGCCGCCCGGATCGTCCCAGGTGCACCACCCCATGATGCGGCAGGACGCCGACGATTCTTTGGAGGTGACCGGGGATCGACGGCTACGCGGTGACCATGGCTGCAGTCTGGAGCTCGCGCACCGCGGTACGCAGTCCTCTGCGTTTACCCGTGGCGGGGTCGACGCCGAAACTCTCCCGCACTCCCTCGCGGATGCGGAACTTCAGTTCCGAGTTCGTCTCGGGCGCGTCATCGGAAGTGGCCTTGAGAAGCTTGTCAGGCAGAGCGAGTTTGAAGATGGTCCAGAAGGACTGCCAGTACTGCCGCGCAAGGGGGCCGGTGGTGTACGGCAGGTCGTACTTCTCGCAGAGTGCCCGAACGCGTTCGCTGATTTCGGCGTATCTGTTGCTCGGCAAATCGGGGAACAGATGGTGTTCGATCTGATAGCAGAGGTTGCCGCTCATGAAAGCCATCAACGGCCCAGCATGAAAGTTCGCCGACCCCAACATCTGCCTGAGATACCACTCGGGTTGAGTCTCGTTTTCGTACTCTTCGCGGATGAATTTCTCGGCGCCGTCAGGGAAGTGACCGCAGAAGATCACCATGTAAGACCAGTAGTTGCGGATCAGGTTTGCCGTCGCGTTGGCGCTCAACGTGTGCTTCCAGTTCTTTCCGGTGAGCGCGGGAAAACGACGTAGTCCTTGCCGACCTGCTTGCCGATCTTTTTCCCGATGATTCGCAGGTCCTTGCGGACCTCGGCCATCGACTTCTCGCCTTTGCGGTATTTCGTCGTCTCTACCCCGTGCAGCGCTACGCCCCACTCGAAAAGCGTTCCGAGCAGCATGTTGTACACAGGATTGCCGATCATCCACCCCTTCCAGCGTTGATCGCGGGTGAGGCGCATGATGCCGTAGCCGATGTCGTCGTCCAGGCCAACAACGTTGGTGTACTTGTGGTGAATGAAGTTGTGCGACTTCTTCCAGTGCACGCTCGGGGACGTGGTGTCCCACTCCCATTCGGTGGAGTGGATCTCCGGATCGTTCATCCAGTCCCATTGCCCGTGAGTGATGTTGTGGCCGAGTTCCATGTTCTCGATGATTTTTGCCGTCGCGAGCATGGCAGTGCCCGCGAGCCAGGCCACCTTGTTCTTGCTTGCGAACAGCGCGATCCGGCCGCCGGCGGCCAGTGCCCGCTGCAGTTGAATCGTGCGGCGGACGTAGCGGGCGTCCCGCTGCTCGCCGCGAGACTCCTCGATGTCGGTTCGGATCGCGTCCAGTTCCCGCGCGAGTTCCTCGACGTCCTCGGCGGTCAGATGTGCATACTGCTTGATGTCGGTAATAGCCATGTCTCCCCCTAAACTTTGATGGTCCAATCGCCGGATGCCGTGGACATGCACGTGTTGATTCGATCGCCTTCGCCGTGTTCTTCTCCGGACCGGAAATCTCGCACGTGCCCTGATTCCAGCGGCAGAACGCACGTCTGGCAGATGCCCATCCGGCAGCCGAACGGCATCTGAACGCCGACCCTCTCGCCGGCCTCTAAAAGCGAAGTGGCTCCGTCTATTTCGATGCGCTTGTCGGAAATCGAAAAGGTGACCGTGCCACCCTCGTCGCCCTTGTCGATACGGGCGATGGTGAACCGCTCCATGTGCAGGTCGTCTCGCAACCCGGCGTCGTCCCACACCTTCTCGACGGCGTCCAGCATCGCGGTCGGACCGCATTGCCCACGTGGGCCGATCCTCCCAGTCAAACACAAGGCGGCCGAGCTGAGCGAAATCGAGGTGGCCGTCGTGAGCGTGTTCCGCTATCGCGACGGTCGACAGGTCTAGGGTTAGTTAGCTCCATCCCGATGACCTATCAGCGTGGAACAGCATCTTCGACGGGTGGGCAAGCGAGGCCAAACATGAACGCCGATGACATCGCCAATGACGCCCACCGTGATGCGCTCCCGCTGTCCACCACCGCATTCACGCGGCGGGGCGTCGCTTATCCGGCTGACCCCGTGGGGGATCCGGCGGCGAGTCGCGAGCTGCGGGTCTAGCTGTGGAGCTGCTCACCCCCGATCAGATCAACGCGGCGGCGGATCGGCTGAGGCCGGTGATGCGACTAACCCCGGTCATCGCGTCGCGGGTGCTGTCGGATCGCACGGGCGAACAGGTGTGGCTCAAGTGCGAGAACCTGCAACGCACTGGGTCGTTCAAGCCCCGCGGCGCCTACAACCGGATCGCCAATCTGAGCGTGGAGGACCGGGCTCGCGGTGTGGTCGCGGCCAGCGCAGGCAACCATGCGCAGGGAGTTGCGTGGGCCGCGACCGAGCTAAGGATCGCGTCGACGGTGTTCATGCCGGTCAACGTCGCGCTCCCAAAGCTGGTGGCCACCAAGGCGTATGGCGCGCAAGTTCACCTGATCGGCGAGACGATCGACGACGCGCTGGTCGCGGCGCGTGAATATTCGGAGCAGCACGGCGCGGTGTTGATCCACCCGTTCGATCACGCCGACATCGTCGCCGGCCAGGCCACCGTCGGGCTGGAGATCCTGAACCAGATTCGGAATGTCGCAACCATCGTGGTGCCGACCGGCGGTGGAGGTCTGGTCGCCGGAATTGCCGCGGCGGTGCACTTTCTGGCGCCGCAGGTCCGGGTGATCGGAGTGCAGGCCGCCAACGCGGCGGCCTGGCCGGGTTCGTTGGCCGCCGGACAGCCCGTGCGTGCGGAGTCGATGTCGACGATGGCTGACGGCATCGCCGTAGCATTGCCCGGGGAGATCCCGTTTGCCCATGTACGGGCATTCGCCGATTCGGTTCGGACGGTCAGCGAAGACGCGCTGTCGCGCGCGTTGTTGCTGTGCATGGAGCGTGCGAAACTCATCGTCGAACCGGCCGGGGCGGCAGCGGTGGCAGCGCTGATGACATCGGCACCCGAACTCGCTCTGCACGGCCCGGTTTGCGCGGTCTTATCGGGTGGCAATATCGACCCGCTGGTGTTGACCCACGTGATCACCCACGGCCTGCGCGCCGCCGGGCGGTATCTCGCAGTCAAGGTCACCATCCCGGACCGCCCCGGCGGGCTCCGCATGCTGCTGGGCGTGGTCAGCGAAAGCGGGGCCAGCGTGCTCGACGTGGTGCACTCCCGCACAGCACCCAAGCTGGCGCTGGACGAAGTTGAGGTGATGCTTACCGTCGAGACCCGGAGTCCGGCACACCGGGAGCAGGTGTTGGCCGCCTTGGGCGGCGCGGGATTCGTCGTCTCCGTGGAGGACAATTAGCGCACGGCTGCCTGACGGCGGTCATCTCCTCGAGACCCCAAACCCCGTCACCGCCGCGCTGATCGATCCCCATTAGGTTTGGCCGATGTGATGTAGGCGCCCGCGCACGCGCAGGCTGAGGGAGCCGGCTCGGTCGACGCGGTCGGTGCGGACTCGGGTGTGGATGTCGGTGCGGGTTTGCGGGTCGGCTTTGCGTCGGGCGCCGTAGGCGGTGGCGGGGGTGGCCTTATGGGCATGGAGCGGTGGGGGCGCCGGTGCGCGCGGGACTCGACGGTGCTCAACGATGCCGTCGCTACCCAACCCGATCACCCAGCTCGCAGTGTGCTCGCTTCGGCAAGCAGACCGCTACCAGCCCCCGCGACTTCGGCATACACGAGTCGGACGGCGCTCCTGACGAAAAGGAGAGCCGTCCGAAGCACGAACCACCTGGTTACCAAGCGTGCATGATTGCGCGGTGAAATGTGGCCTCGGCGTCAGGAGGTATCTCCCGCCCCGACGCAAGCCCACCGCGCTGTGCCCAGTTGATGGGCCTCGCTTCGCGTGGGTGCCTAATGCTCATGCTGGGCGCCACAGCCGAGAGGAGGAAACTTCTCTTCCGGTCCGACCTTGGTCTGCCGTGGATCCGTAGCTTAAGTCTACGCCTGCCCAGGTGAAGCAACAGCAAAACGAGATGGGCCGAGCGTTCAACGGGCACCTCGCCGACCATCACCAATTCTGTTCGCGCCCACGTTGGGCCGGATCGACAGCATCGACGCCGATATCGCCCGGCATCGAATGAGCGGATCGAGGCGCGTCGGGTCCCTTTCAGGTGGAAGGCGATCCTGGGCGCCAGGGTCCTCATCGCCGAAGACCTGGGCGCAGCGCGCACACCCCTGGTGCTCGCGCGGGTGGAGTGCTACACCAGAAGGAGCGCAGCCAGCCGACACCCCGTCGCGGTGGCGAGGTGCGGCAACCAGCATGTAGGAGGTGGTTGCTGTGCTTCATCCCGATCCATTCCGTGACATCGACAGACTCGCCGCGCAGTTGCTCGGTACATCGCCCGGATCCGCTCGGGTCCCACTGGCCATGCCGATGGACCTCTACCGCTCCGGCGATCACTACGTGCTTCACGCGGACCTCCCGGGCGTGGACCCCAATTCGGTGGACGTCAGCGTTGATGGCGGCATCCTCACCGTGACGGCACAACGCAGCGAACGCACCGAAGACGACGTGCAGTGGCTGAGCTCCGAGCGCTTCACCGGCGGTTACCTGCGTCGCCTGTCCCTCGGTCAGGACATCGACGCCGACCACATCGCCGCCACCTATCAGAACGGGGTGCTGACCCTAACCCTCCCCGTGGCAGAAAGGGCCAAGCCGCGCCGCATCGAGATCACCCCCGGAGCACCTGAGGAAACAAAGGTCATCGAGCCCAGCGACTCATCCGACCAGCACACCACGACCTAACCCCGCTTCACCCGACGGGGTCCAGGCGGGTCAGCCGCCCATACCTTGTGACCTTGTGCCTACGTCGAGCTCCACCCCTCGGCCTGGGCCTAATCGAGATCGGCGCTCATTGCCAGAACGTGGCGCGGATCGCGCGGTCCCGCTTGGCCCGCATCTCGACCCACCTGGCCCGCTCCTCGGGCAGCCACACGAACAGCGACATGCCGGTCGGCATGCCGTTCAGTTCGGTGTAGTACTCGTCGCGGCGCTTGAGCTATTTGCTTAATCAGCGGAATATCCTCTGCCTCAACAGGAACCATCTGTTCTGTTCGATCCGGTTGCGCTTTGCACACAACGCATTGCCGACCCAACGTAATCTTCCGAATTGGCTTGTCAGGGAACAACTTATGGAAGCAATCAAAGCAAATCTTCTGAGTCATCAGATCGGATCTTTCAGTCAGAGGTCCGGTACTGGTCGAGGTTCGTGATCCCGGCCGGCGGCGACGACGCGGGGTTCGGTGTAGCGGATGCGCAGATCGCGACGTGAGTCGATCGTGGTTCCCAACACCTTCTCGCGATTGCGCAACTCCGACGCCAGCCGATCGAGCCGCCGGTATACGGGCTGTTCTCCACCTCGGTCCAGCGGTGAAACCGGCGGGTGGCGGTTGATCGACACACCGGGTCCGCCCGGGCCTGCGTCCTCTAATCGGCACTTCTCAAGGGCAAGGCCGCGGCGCGTTAGCCCGTGCTGCTGACGCTCCCCCTCCCGACCCCGGCGATAAGACCCCAATAGCCCTACTCACGGTTCAACCACGCATACAGCTCGGCGCTCACATCGTGGCGCCGGGCCCGCCAATGCGCCAAACGCACCGAGCCCGACGACGTGAGCGTCAACAACTCGGCACGCAGCCCTTCACTGACGCCATCGAGCGCATCCGGCTCGTCTATATCCCGCGCACCCAGTCGGTGCCCGAGAACGTCGCAGCCAAGATCCTCAACCGCGCGCACACGATCACCGTCGACGCCGAGCTGAAGGCCGGCGATGAGGGCGTGCTCGCGTGCCACGGCAGCAATATTGGTGGCTACGTCATGTTCGTGCAGGACGGAAAACTGCACTACGTGCACAACTATGTCGGCGCGGAGGAACTTCGAGTGTCATCGGATCAACCGGTGCCGCCCGGAAAACGCTCGCTGAGTTACGAATTCGAGCCGACCGGGCCGCCCGACCTCAGGAACGGTAAGGGCACGCCTGGCATCGCGAAACTCATCGTGGACGGAGAACTGGTCGGACAGGCGGAATTCCCGGTGACGGTCCCACTGGCGCTCGGCATCGGCAGCGGCTTCGCCGTCGGCCGGAATCCCGGATCCTCCGTGTCGCAGATGTACTCGTCACCCTTCCCGTTCACCGGCACGATCACCAAGGTGACGGTCGACGTTTCCGGGAAGCCGGACCACGACGAGGACGCAGTGAAGGAATCCCAGGCGCGAGTCGCCATGGCCCGGCAATAGATCCGCTGAGACAAAGACGTTCGAAGGAGAATGACTGTGGCCAAGGCATCGAAGACCACCAAGACGACCGCGGCGAAGGCGGCCGCAAAGTCCGCTAAACCCACTAAGAAGGCCGCGGCCAAGAAGCACGCTGCTCCAAAGGCCGCGCCGCACTTGGCGCGTGAGCACCTGCCCATTCCCGACCCCAAACATGTCGGGCTGACGACGTACGACGCCAAGGACCCGAATACCCATTACCCCCCGATCACGACGCTGCGACCGCCCGAGGGTGCGCCCAACGTGCTGATCGTGCTCATCGACGATGTGGGATTCGGTGCGTCATCGGCCTTTGGCGGCCCGTGCAACAGCCCGGTGGCCGAGCGGCTGGCGGCGAATGGGCTGAAACTCAACCGCTTTCACACCACCGCTCTGTGCTCCCCTACCCGACAGGCAATGCTGACGGGACGCAATCACCACTCCGTGGGCATGGGGGCGATCACGGAGATGGCCACTGCGGCACCGGGCAACAACAGCATCCGGCCCAAGGAAAAGGCGCCACTCGCGGAGACATTGCGGCTCAACGGGTACGCGACAGGACAGTTCGGCAAGTGTCACGAGGTACCCGTATGGGAAGTCTCCCCCGCCGGCCCGTTCCACCAGTGGCCCACCGGATCGGGTTTCGAGTACTTCTACGGCTTCATCGGCGGCGAGGCCAACCAGTACTACCCCGGATTGTATGAAGGCACCACCGCGATCGAGCCGCCCAAGTCGCCCGAGGAGGGCTACACACTCACGGAGGATCTGGCCAACCGCGCCATCACCTGGGTGCGGCAGCAGAAGGCGCTGACGCCAGACAAACCGTTCTTCATGTACTTCGCGCCTGGCGCCACCCACGCCCCGCATCAGGTGCCCACAGCGTGGTCGGACAAGTACAAGGGCAAGTTCGACGACGGGTGGGATGCGCTGCGCGAGAGGATACTCAAGCAGCAGAAGAAGTTGGATGTGGTACCCAAGGACGCAGAGCTGACCAAGCGCCATGACGAGATTCCCAGCTGGGATGACATGCCGGACGATCTCAAGCCGGTGCTCGCGCGACAGATGGAAATCTATGCGGGATTTTTCGAGCAGACGGACCACGAAGTGGGACGGCTCGTCGATGCGATCGACGACTTGGGCGTCCTGGGCGACACGTTGATTTACTACATCATCGGCGACAACGGCGCCTCGGCCGAGGGCACACTGAACGGTTGCTTCAACGAGATGACGACGTTAAATGGTATGCCGGGCATCGAGACGACGGAGTTTCTACTGTCCAAGATCGATGACTTCGGTACCCCGAAGGCCTACAACCACTACGCGGTCGGCTGGGCGCACGGGCTGTGTGCGCCGTACCAGTGGACCAAACAGGTGGCGTCGCACTGGGGCGGCACCCGCAATGGGACGATCGTGCATTGGCCAAACGGCCTGGCAGCCAGGGGCGAAACCCGAGATCAGTTCCACCACGTGATTGACGTAGCGCCAACCATCCTGGAGGCCGCTGGACTGCCTGCGCCCGCAGCGGTGAACGGCATCACGCAGGCACCGCTGGAGGGTGTCAGCATGATGTCCACGCTAAACGACGGCGGAGCACCCGAGACGCACGTCGTGCAGTACTTCGAAATGATGGGCAATCGCGGTATCTACCACGAGGGTTGGACGGCGGTGACGAAGCACCGCACACCGTGGAAGGCCGACACCCCGCCGCCGTTCGACGACGACGTGTGGGAGCTGTACGGTCCCGACGACTGGACCCAGGCGAATGATCTCGCCAAGGAGAATCCCGCGAAGCTGGCTGAGCTGCAACGGCTCTGGCTGATCGAGGCGGTGAAGTACAACGTCGTCCCACTCGATGACCGCGGATTTGAGCGCATCAATGCCGACATCGCCGGACGACCGCAATTGATTCGCGGCAACACGCAGTTGTTGTTCGACGGGATGCGCGTCAGCGAAAACTGTGTGCTCATCCTCAAGAACAAGTCCTACTCGGTGACCGCGAACGTCGTCGTGCCCGAATCCGGCGCCAACGGTGTGATCGTCACCCAAGGCGGCAGTGTCGGCGGCTGGTCGCTGTACGCGCATGAGGGAAAGCTCAAGTACTGCTTCAACTTCTTCGGCATCGAGCACTACATCACGACCGCGAAGAAAGCCATCCCGACCGGCAAGCATCAGGTGCGTATGGAGTTCAAGTACGACGGCGGCGGGCTGGCCAAGGGTGGCGATGTGACGCTCTACTACGACGGTAAGGCCGTCGGGTTGGGACGCGTCGAGCAGACGCAGCCAATGGGCTATTCCGCCGACGAAGCCTGCGACGTCGGTTCCGATACCGGATCGCCGGCGTAACCGGACTATGGCCCGACCGGAAACCGCTTCACAGGTGAGATCGAGTGGGTCCAGCTGGATATCGGCGAGGACAGCCACGATCACCTGATCACCCCCGAGGAGCGATTCAACCTCGCCATGGCACGGCAATAGGGCCGGCCCCGTCATAGCGGATTGCCCCAGCGCTCAGCTTGGCGGATTCATACTGTCCTGATATCCGACGAGTAAGGGAGAGGCATCATGGCAAGTCAGCCCGATCACTACGATCTCGAGGCCTTTGATTCCAATTCCATGGACTGGCTGGAGCTGCCGCTCGAACAGCTCGGCACGAGTCTGTCGCTCAAACCATTCACGTTCGATCCCGACACCGGGATGTCCTGCATGCTTTTGCGTTATGTCGCCGGGTTCATCAATCCGTGGCATACCCACGACTGCGCGCACGGGATGTTCGTGTTGAGCGGCACCCTGCGGACTAACAAGGGGGACTTCGGCCCTGGAAGTTTTGTCTGGTTCCCCGAGGGGATGGTCATGTACCACGGCGCCACCGAGGACGATGACTGTCTCATGCTCTTCATCACGAACAAGCCGTTCAACATTCGCTACACGTTCGAGAACGAACCGAGCGGAAGCGAGGCCGAACGACTGGGCCGTGAGAAGGCATGCCTGTGCTCCATGGCTTCCGTACTCTGACGCGAACATGCGGCCCGAAACCTGGACCGGTATGGATTCGTACGGGTATCAATACCGGCTGAGGACGACCGCCTCTATGTGACGTTCGCCCGCCCATGCTTCGTAGTTCTTCCAGGCGGGGTACAGCTCGAGACCTTTAGCCCAGATCTCATCGCGCTCGCGGGGTGTGGCGGGTCGGGCTGTGGCATGCCAGATATCGCCCTCCACAGATACCGTTGCCTCCGGGTTGGCCTTCAGGTTGTGGTACCAGGCCGGGTGCTTCACGCCGCCCCAGTTGGACGCGATGAGGGCAAGGCCGTCGGGGTGCGGGATTCCGTACACCGCGACGGTGCGGGGTTCCCCCGACTTAACGCCGGTCGTGGTGAGAATGACCGCAGGAATGCCGGTGACGATCCCAGCGAAGCTGCGCCTGCCGCCGATGAGCCTGCTGACGAGTTGGTCGAGGTGGCTTGCCGTCGGGGCGGAGAAGCGCCACCCCCACCCTCGTAGCCGCGAGGGTGCGCATCGTCCGCTGCAGCGCGTTCGCACCGTCGAAGGATCGACGTAGCCGACAAGATGGACGACCTGGTATCAGGGTGTGCCCAAAAATGTGCCCACAAAGGAAGCAGACCAGCGCAAAAACACTCTCTGACCTGCTTCTTCGTGGAGGCAATAGGAAGAAACTCGAACCTCGGTCACCTCTGTAAAAAGTGGGCTGACCTGCGGAGATGCATCCTAAATTCGCCTCCGCGACCAGCTCCCGGTGATATTCCCCCACGTTCCAAGCGCCTTTAGGCGTAACGGACGTCGATGACATCGTCCAGAAATACGATTCCGGCGAGACGACCCAACAGATCGGTGCCCACTTCGGCATCTCCAAATCCCGGGTGGCTGTCGGCTGCCAGGTAGAAGGGACCACTTCGGAGCCGGTTTTGCCACGAGCATGGGACCACCTGTTTGCCACTGATGGGACCACTTGGCTAGGGGTTTAGCCAGTTATGGGACCACCCCGGCGTGGCTTCGGGGCTTCCGGTTGTTCGGCCGCTGTATTGGCCGAATGAGCTACCGGGAGGTGTCGGTGATCGAGATCAGGGAGATGCTGCGGCTATGGCTGCAGGGGCGCGGGTTGCGGGAGGTGGCCCGGCTGTCGGGCACCGACCGTAAGACGGTGCGCCGTTACGTCGATAGGGCACGTGCGTGCGGGGTAGACCGCGACGGCGATGCCCGCCAGTTAACCGATGAACTGTTGGCGGCGGTGATCGCCGGGGTCCGGCCGAGTCGGCCCAATGGCAAGAGTGCGGCGTGGGAAACCATCGCCGGTCAGCACGCGCAGATCAAGGCCTGGCTGCAGCAGGGCTTGACGCTGACCAAGGTGCATACGCTGCTGGGTCGCCGTGGTGTGGTGGTGTCGTATCGGACGCTGCACCGTTATGCGGTAATGGAATTGGAGTTCGGTCAGTGCCAGACCACGGTGCGGGTCGCCGACGGCGAACCCGGTTCGGAGGTGCAGGTCGACTTCGGCCGGCTGGGTTTGTTGACCGACCAAACCGACGGTCGGTGTCGGGTGGTGCACGGGCTGATCTTCACCGCGGTGTACTCCCGGCACACGTTCGTCTACCCGACCTACCGCCAAACGCTCAACGACGTGGTCGCCGGGTTCGAGGCGGCCTGGGAGTTCTTCGGCGGGGTGTTCGCGGTGGTGATCCCCGACAACATGAAGACCATCGTCGATAAGGCCGATGCCGCCGAGCCCAAACTCAACGACGCGTTCCGCCAGTACGCCCAAGCCCGCGGGTTCGCCGTGGATCCCGCGCGGGTCCGCAGTCCGCGCGACAAGGGCTTGGCTTCATAGTGCACCTCCTGTAGCGGGTTAGGTGGAAACTCGTTTTCTCAGTGGGCTGCCTTGTCTGGCGTGAAGGCGGGGATCGTCGGTGATCGGTGGTTCGTAGAGGCGCTCATTCTTGTCGTTTGCCTTGTGGGAGTTGAGTATTCCTGCCTTGGTCCAGCTTTTGACGGTACTCTCGTGCACGCCGAGTCGGACGGCGAGCTCGGCCTTGGTGAGCAGGCCCTTGGTGCGGAGGCGCTCAGCGTGGCTGGGCAGCTTGTTGCTGCGGCGCGCTTCGAGCACGATGCGGGCGGTGAAGGGTTTGCCTTCTCCGGAGCGGTGACCGGCGGCGTTGAGGGCTTCGGCGGTCTGGGCGTCGGTGCGGGTGTCGAGGAGCCGGTCGAGCGCGGCGAGGGTGTCGGGGTGGGTTTGGCGGAGCTGCCAGGCCTTGGGTGGGATCGCGACGACGAGGCTGTGGGTTTGTCCGCCGCGGAACCGGACGTGGATGTGGATGCGGTCGGTCTTGTGCAGGGTGACGTCGTCGACGAGGAGGCGGACCATGCGTTTGCGTTCCCGCTGCGGAGTATCCGGGTTTGACCATAGGGCGGGGAAATCTGTTGCCAGGGAACCGATTTTGTCCTTACGGTCTTCGGTGAGGTCGACAGCGGCGGCGGCGCTGGCGCGCTGGTAGTCCTGATGCGCGGTGTGCAGGGTGCGCAGCGCGTCGTTCCAGTCGGCTTCGAGGCTGTCGGCGACCAGCCGGTTGTCCGGGTCGACGGCCAGGTAGCGGCGGCGGGCTAGGTCGGCGCGGTGGCGGGCGCGTTCGACGTGCCCGCGGCGTAGTGCATCGGCTTCGGCGGTGCGGGTTTCCAGTTCGGTTTGCACGGTAAGGGCGACCTCGAGCGCGAGCGGGGTGAGGGTGTCGAGCAGCAGGGCGCCGACGGCTTCGTCGACGACGGCGCCGGGCACGGTCTGGCAGCGTGACCCGCCGTCCTGGATGCAGCGGTTCATGCACTGGTAGTCGGGGACCTCGACGCCGCGGCGAATGTGGTAGCGCACCGTCATCCGGCGCCCGCAGCGCCCGCAGATGGCCAGGCCCTGCAGCAGGGCGGCGCCTTCGCGGGCCGGGCCGGCGGCGCGGTCCTCGCGGTGCGCCGTCGCGTTCGCGAGCAGCAGCTTTTGGTTGGTCTCGTACGTGTCCCAGCTGATGTAGCCGGGGTGGGCGTCGGGCATCAGCGCGATCCACTGCTCGCGGGGCAGGGTGTCGAAGGTCTTCTTGCCGGTGCGCGGCGAGGCGTTCACGGCGGCGGCGGTAGGCGAACGCGCCGGCGTAGCGCGGGTTGTGCAGGGTGCGCAGCACCCGCCAGTGCTGCAGCGGCATCCACGCCAGCTCGCCCTTGCGGGCGCCGGTGCGCACCCGCACCGGGAACAGCAGCCCGTCGGCGGTGAACTGCTGCACGGTCGCGCGCGCCGAGCCGGTGCGGGCGAACAGGGTGAACAGGTGCCGGATGGCTTGTTGCACCCCGGTATCCGGGTCGAGCACGACCTTGCCGGTCGGGTCGTAGACCAGCCCGACCGGCAGGCCCATGCGCAGTTCGCCGCGGCGGGCCTTGGATCGTTGCCCGCCGATCAGGCGGGCCCGGATGAAGTGCAGTTCGGCTTCGCTCATGGTGCCCTTCAGGCCGAGCAGCAGCCGGTCGTTGAAGTCGGTCGGGTCATACAGCCCGTCCTCGTCGCAGATCAGCGTGCCCGACATGGCGCAGATCTCCAGCAGCCGGTGCCAGTCGGCGTTGTTGCGGGCCAGCCGGGACACCTCCAGGCCCAGCACGATCCCGGCGCGGCCCATGCCGACCTCGGCGACCAGCCGCTGGAAGCCCTCCCGGTCGGCGGCGCTGGCCCCGGACTGGCCCTGATCGGTGTCGATGGTGACGATCGCCTCGGCTTCCCAGCCCAGCGCGATCGCCTTCTGCCGCAACGCGTATTGGCGCGCGGCGGACTCGGTGTTGGTCAGCACCTGCCGCAGCGTGGACTGGCGCACATACAAATAGGCGGTGCGGGTCAGGTGCGCGCCGGTCACCTTCGCCGCGGCCTGCTCACTCACCCCCGCTCACCCCCGCCGCCGCGACAGTAAGCGCCATCGATTGGCGGCATAATCATGTTTACAGTCGTTCAGTCGGATAGGCCGTCGATCAACCGTCGCAGTTCGACCAGGTCGGCGAACCGGAACGGCGACCGGCCCGCTGCCATCGTGACGAACGCATCGGGATCGGCCGCGTCCGTCCAACCCACTGGCAGCGAGAACTGCCGGCCATCCCCGTCCAGGAAGAACACCCGATCCTCCGACCACGTCTGTCGCACGGCTAGAAACACAAACTCGCGACCACACCACGGATGGAATGGATGCGTCACCCGGACAGTTCGCTGATCACCTACCGGATCGAGCGCAGTTGACGACGAGGGACAAGCCGCGCGTGGAGCGCTGCGTGTCGTATGTGAGAGCGAATTTCTATGCCGGAGAACAGTTCCGAGATATCGGCGACTGCCGGCAACGCGCCGAGCAGTGGTGCACACAGGTGGCCGGGATGCGGATACACGGCACCACCCGGTGCCGCCCGGCCGAAGTGTTCGCCGCCGACGAGGCACCCAAGCTCCGGCCGGTGCCCGATGAGGTGTTCGACATCCCGACCTGGGCCCATCCCAAGGTCGCCCCGGACCGGCACGTACAGATCGCCAAGGCGCTCTACAGCGTTCCCGGCGAGCTGGTCGGTAAGCGGCTGGATGCCCGCGTCGATGCGCACACGGTGAAGCTGTATTGGCGCGGTGAGCTGATCAAAGTGCATCCGGTCATGGCGCCGGGACGTCGGCACACCGATCCCGCCGACCTGCCCGCCGAGGTGTCGGTCTATGCGATGCGGGATCTGAACACCCTGCAGCGCAAAGCATCAGCACACGGCAGCATGTCGGCGCGTATGCGGCCGCGGTGCTCGAGCATCCGCTGCCGTGGACCAAGATGCGCCAGGTCTACCGGCTGCTGGGGCTGGTGCGCCGCCACGGCGCCGACGCGGTCGACGACGCCTGCCGGCGCGCCCTGGACACCGAAGTCATCGACGTCGGGCTCATCGACCGTATGTGCTCCCGCGGTATCGGTGAGCAGTTACCGCTGCTGCCGGCCCCGCCAGCGGCGGCTCGCGGTTCGTCCGGGCCGGTACCGACTTTGCGGTGCGGAGGCCCTCATGAACCCGGCTCGCCCTGATGCCACACCAGCGGCCAAGCCGATCGAGGTATCCGCGGACCTGAAGTCCTTGATGCGCCGGCTCAAGCTCGGCCAGCTGCTCGACACCCTGCCCGAACGGCTGGCGCTGGCCCGGTCCAATCGGCTGCCGCATCACGACTTCCTGGAGATGCTGCTCGCCGACGAAGTCACTCGCCGCGACCGCCAATCCGCCGCCCGCCGCGCCAAAGCCGCCCAGCTGGACCCCACGATGCAACTGCAGGCCTGGGACGACACCGCCACAGTCACCTTCGACCACCAGCTGTGGGCCGAACTGACCTCACTGCGGTTCCTCGCCGACGCCTACAACGTGCTCATCATGGGACCGGTCGGCGTCGGAAAAACGTTTCTGGCCAACGCCTTAGGGCACATCGCTGTACGGCGTCACCACAGCGTGCACACCGAACGCGCCGACAAACTGTTCAAACGCCTGCGCGCAGCGCGGCTGGACGCCACCTACGAAGACGAGATGCGCAAACTGCACCGCGTCGAGCTGCTCATCGTCGATGACCTTGCGCTGCATCGGCTCGAGGCCACCGAGACCAGCGACTTCTACGAGCTGATCGTCGAACGCCATCGCAAGGCCTCGACCATCATCACCAGCAACCGCGAACCCCCGGAGATCCTGACCATGATGGCCGACCCGCTGCTGGCCCAATCGGCGATGGACCGACTGCAATCAGCGGCCTACGAACTCGTCGTCGAGGGCGAGTCCTACCGACAACGGCAGAAACCGCGCCCCAGAGAACCGGCCAGTCGAACTCCGTCGAATTGACCAGCGGCACCACCCTCAGTCACCATCTCCACACGGCCCGCGATCGGAAGTAACCGGTCCCATGCTCATGGCAAACCGGTGGTCCCATCAGCCTGGCAGGCGACAGTGGCCGCCGTGCTTCGTGAGCAGGGCATCACCATCCGCCGCCAAGGCCTGACGATCGAGCAAGCGTCAGAAGCAGAAATGCTCTACGCCGACGGTAAGTCACTTGCCTGGCTTGGCGCTCGCTACGACGTCTCCCATACGACCGTCGCTGCGGCTCTTCGGCGTCAAGGCATGCAACTGCGCCCGCGCCCAGGATGGGGTTAAGCCTCTCTACGCCTTAAGAAGCCACGAAAGGTGCTGACGGCGTCAACACGCACGCCGTCTCCGGCGCTGTTACCGGACCAAGCGGCTCAGCGTCTTTCGAACTATCCAATGCAACGGACGGTGTCGCCGTCGACGAGGTCGGTGTCGCTGAACGTACTTGTTCGGCGGCATGCTTCGATGCGAAATTCTCATAACCAAAGTTTCGGACACCAAACCACGACCATGGTTGTGCAATAGGAATGCCCACGTTGCGCTGTCTCAGAAGTCGCCTCAAAATAGCGCCCGCGGCGATCGGACCGGCGCGATCGATGTGCTCGACGAGGTCCCCTCAACCTCACGCCACTACGGCGAGGCTCAGCTCACGTCGGTGTTGGTGCTGCTCGACGGGCGACCCATCGTCGAAATCACCGAGGCCGACCTGCGCAATGCGGCGAAGCGCGTACGGCCAGTTGTCCGAGACTGAGCCGCGCGCTCCTCAGATGCGTGCGATCGTGCTGGGCACCGCCCTCGACTGGCTTCGATCCGGCGCTACATCCCCCGCCACCGACTCGATCCTCGGCCAGCCATTCGACGAAGCGGGTTTGCGCACCGGCATCGAGGAAGCGCTTCGGGAACTCGCGCGGCATTCGCCGCGGCGGCGCCATCGCTACACCCTGGTCGACCTCGCGAATTCGATCCGACCACCGAGCGGGATGTGAGCCGACTCCTTGCAGGAGCGGCCAGTCCTGGTCACAGATTCTTGACCAGCCTTGTTGTCTCGAGCCTTCGCGTTAACCGGTTGTCCGAGCGGTGACCTCGAGCGCCGATGAGGAGTCGTGGCCTCGTCGAAGCACCGATTCGATTTCGTTGGCCGCACGTAGCAGATGATCTACCGCGTGTCTCCCCCTCCGCGGATCTAGCCGCTGCGTAGGACCCGCCACGGTCAGCACGCCAAGAGGAAGTTCGTCCGTCTGCCCGCGTATCGCTGTGGCGACCGCGGAAAGCCCTTCCTCTTCCTCGTCGATGACGAACGCATACCGGAGTTCGCGGACGCGGTCCAATTCCGACCGGAGCGCGTCGAGGGTAGTGATCGTCGACTGGGTGAAACGCACGAGCGGCTCGTGGAGGAAGCCCTCCAGACGCCCCTCGTCGTATGTGGATAGCAGCACCTTGCCACTCGCACTGGCGTGCAGCGGGAATCGCTGACCCAGCCAGGATCGCGGCCGTAGCTGATGCGGCGCGTCGACCTGGTAGACGAGGTCCAGTCCGCCGTCGGCGGCGATAACGCTGAGCGTGATCGTCTCGCGGAGGGTTTCCACGAGGTCGGCGATGATCGGACGGGACACCTCACGCAGCAGCAGCTGCTCGTCGGTGTGCCGAGCCAGGCGCAGCAGCTCCGGCCCGAGCATCACGCGATCGTCGCCGGGGTTCCTCAGCAGGAAGCCCTCTTGCTCGAGCGTCTGAATCATCCGAAGCGCCGTCGCGCGCGGAAGCCCTGCCGCCCTTGCCAATGACGAGACGTTTGCGTTGCGGTCCTCAGCAGTGGCGCGAAGGAGCGTAATCGCCTTTCTGACGGACTGGTTGAGCTTGGATTTGTCTTCCACCGAATCCATCCGGTCACGATACCGGGGGTGGGGACGGGCAGAGACTGCGTGCATGTCCCCGGGGTAGTCCACTCTGGTGCACCTCGCTTCCGGCCGGATCCTGTGCGGGTCGTTGTCTTTCGTCAGCGCGACAGGTGGGCGCTGACCCGGGAGATGTACCAGTTGACGAACGCGTCCACGTCGCCCTCGACCTCGGAGTACGGTCCTGGCTGGTAGCCGGGGTCCTCAACACCCTTCTGCGTGCGCGCGACAAATGCACTGTCCTGCGAATTAGTGGCACTCCAAACGTGAGTCAGGGTCGGCACGTCGTAGTCCAGGCCCTCGACGGCGTCCTGGTGGACCAGCCAGGTCGTTCGCACAAGGGTTTTGGTCGGCGCGATGGGCAGCACGGTGAACACCACAGCGTGGTCGGACAACATGTGGAACCACGAGTTCGGCTGGAGGTGCAGGTGCATATCGCCGAATCGGTCGTCCGCGATCGAACCCAGGCGCTTGCGGCATACCGACTCTCCGCCGGCGGTGTATGACTTCCCAGCGCCGTCAAGCGGGGCGTGATGAGTCATGAATCCAGTTGGCCGCGTGTCGAGTTCGCGTATTGCGTGCAACGGAAAGCTTTGCCTGGCGCACGCCGTCCGGAGGTTCGCACTGGCCGTCTCGTAACGCTCCCAGACACGGCGCAGCCGAGGCGGCACGTCGTCTGCGGTGTAGCCGTGCAACGGAAAGTACGCGCTGATCAACTCCGGGTGGCCATCGCAGTGGTAGCACTCACGGTTGTTCTCCATGGTGAGCTTCCAATTGCCGTCTTCGACGATGGCTACTTGGTGCGCGACTTTCGTACGCCCCAGCTCGTAGGGAGCGAGATACGGCTCGATGCGCGCTGCGACCTCGTCGAAGTCGTCGGGGGGTTCGTCTGCGACACAGATGAACACAAGGCCGCCGACGCTGCGCACCTGGACTGGTTTGAGGCCGAAGCGACTGCGGTCGAAAGTAGCCGGCTGGTTATCCGCGTGGCGCAGGCAGCCGTCGACGCCGTAGGTCCAGTGGTGATACGGACACACCAGGTTGCCGACGCTGCCCCGATCGTCGTCGAGGATTCGTGATCCGCGGTGTCGGCAGACGTTGTGGAAGGCACGCACTTCCTTGTCGTCGTCGCGGACGATAATCACCGAGCACGAGCCGACTTCCACGGTGACGAAGTCGCCAGGTTCGGGCAGCTCCGCCTCGGCGGCCACGAACAGCCAGTGCTTCATGAAGATGGCGGACATGTCCAGGTCGAAAATGTCCTGGCTGGTATAGAACGGGGCTTCCAGGGTGTATCCGGGAACGCGAGCCCTGATCAGGGTCGTCATGTCGTCGTCGCGTGAAGACCGCTCGAGTTGGATGGTCATGATGCGCCTCCAGAGGGGGACTACCGACATGCGGGGCTGAGCTACGCGAGATGCCGATGACGTTGCGCTAGGCGTTAGGTGTCCAATTTTTGGTTAGTGGTGACCACTGAGTGAATTGTCACACGGTGGCGACGCGGCGGTCAAGATGCGAATTCGGAATTGTTGGCCGCCTTTTCAACACTTAACCTGGCAAGCGGACATTCCGGCGCCTACCGAGGAGCTACATCATTATCTGGATGGATCCGCCCAGTAAGTACGCGATAGAGCTCGATCTTCTCGATTTCATCGGCGCTGCCTTCAGAAGGACGCGACTGGAATGCCGAAAAGGCTATCTTCGGGCACGATGCCCAGGCCAGGGCCCTGCGGTCGCTTGATATGGCCGCCTTCGATCCCGATCCCGTTTTCCTGGTCGTAGTGACCTTCGATGCTGTCGACCGCCAGCCAGACACCCTCGAGCAGCTCAGGTGCCACCGTCGCGCCCATATGGGTGCAGGCGGCGGCGATGATGTCGCCGCCCCAAGAATCATCGCAGGTATGCGGCAAGTTCCGAGCCAGACAAATGTCGCGGAACGCGCGCATCGGATGCAGCCCGCCGATACGAGTGACCTTCATGCCGAAGCCATCGACCAGTCCGGTGCCGGCGGCGGTGATTACCGTGTTCAGGCTGGTGCTGTTTTCATCCATGTAGATGCCGTGGCTAACCTGTGAACGGATCTTTTGCAGGTCCTCGATGGTGTTGCACGGCTGTTCAAGGATGAAGGGAATGTCAGGGCATTCCCGGCTGAGCCGCAGCGCATCGCGAGTCGTCAGGCCGCGGTTGGCATCCGCCGCCAGACGCATCCCCGACCCGCGTATGACCTCCCAGACCTTGCGGACGGTTTCGATGTCTTCCTCGATCGGCCGGCCGCCGATCTTGACCTGCAGGCGCGGGTATCCCTCGGCGCGTTTCTCCGCTGCGATGCGGGCGGTTTCATCCGGCGGGCCGACAATGATGGAGAAGTAGGACGGCACGCGATCGGTCACTGCGCCACCAAGAAGGTCGGACACGCTGATGCCGAGATGCTTGCCCAGAAGGTCATGGGCGGCGATGTCGATGGCCGCCTTGGCGTAGTTGTGGCCATTCACCAGGCCGTCCATGCGCCGGTGCAACGGTACCGGCAGCACCTCGGCGCCGATCAGCCCCGGCCCCATCTCACTCAGTGCCGCCACCGCCCCGGCGGCGTGCGATTCGGCATAGGTCGGACCGATCGGGCAGGTCTCGCCCCAGCCGACAAGGCCGCTATCGGCCACCAGCTTGACCAGTGTCGTGAAAAGAAAATGGACTTCTGAGTGGGCCATCTTGTAGGGGCCGTTACGGACCGGCAGACCGTGCCGATGGATGTGGATTTCGGCGATCTTCATTGACCTACCTCCGGACTGGCGACCACGACGATGGTTCTCGGGCAGCTCCGCCTCGGTGGCCAAGAACAGCCGGGCTGGGCTACGCCGCCTGCGGATGCGTCATACTCGGGACTCGATCGTCGCAAAGGTATATCCATTTATTAGTGGGGAGCGCCCATTAGATGGGTTGTACACCCCGCCCAGCGAGCGGTCAAGGCCCAGAAAGTTCGCGCACAACGGTGGTATTCGTCATGCGGTATAAGGCCGGGTGGCCAGAGGACATCTTCGAGCATCATGACCTTGCGACCCTAAGGCTGTGGGCCTACGCTGGATATTCACTCAATAGACAGATGTGCCCATTTAATGGATACCACCGAGCTTCGGCCCTGGATCGGCCGGAGGACGGGGCGAATGAAAGCCAACGACGTTGGAAGGCGCAGCGATGACGGTCATGAACAGCCCAGCCGGGCTCGACGCCGCGTCCGCAGGAGGGTGTTTGTCCACCGAACAACTTCTGGCCACTCACCCATCCAGCCGTGCCGTGTGGGGTGAGACCGACAGCTCGACGCTGATCTGCCGACAGGTCCAGGACATCACCCACGACGTGAGAACCTTCCTTTTCGAATCGGTGGAACCGTCACTGTTCCAACACGAGCCAGGCCAATTCATCACTCTGCAACTTGAGATCGACGGCCGCCCCGTCAGCCGCTGCTACACGATCTCTTCGCCGCCGACACGCCCGCATCTCCTGGGTATCACCGTCAAACGTCAGCCCGGAGGCCTTGTGTCGAACTGGCTGCACGACACAATGGCTGCCGGGAAGCGCATCTCGGCCGAGGGCCCCTTCGGCGTCTTCACGATTGCCCGTCACCCGTCTACCAAGTATCTCTTCTTGTCCGGGGGAAGTGGGATCACTCCGGTGATGTCCATGACGCGGGCCCTGTATGACCTCGGTTCGGACGCCGACATCGTGTTCGTGCACAGTGCACGGACACCATCCGACATCATCTTCCGTCGCGAGCTCGAGACAATCGCCAGTACGGTGCCCACTGCGCGCGTCGTCCACGTGTGCGAGCGGGATTCGCCCTGGGAAGCGTGGGGAGGACTGCGCGGCTTCCTGAACGCCGAGATGCTGCAGTTGCTGGCACCCGACCTGGCCGAGCGAGTCGTGTTCTGCTGCGGGCCCGCGCCGTACATGGCCGCCGTTCGCCGGATGTTAGACGTTGCCGGCTTCGACATGCGGAACTACCACGAGGAGTCTTTCAACTTCGAGGACCTCAGGATGAAGGAGTTCTCCGCGTCTCCGACCACCGATGCAACCTCGGACGACGAGCAGCAGGACGACGAGCAGCAGGGCGACGCATCGGAAACCAACACCTATGCCGTTGAGTTCATACGCAGTGGCCGCACGGTCAATTGTGCCGATGACGAGTACGTGCTCGACGCTGCATATGAGGCCGGCTTGTCTCATCCGTCATCCTGCGGGCAAGGGATGTGCGGTACCTGCAAGACAACGCTGGTTTCCGGCAGCGTTGATATGCAGCACAACGGTGGTATCCGGCCGCGTGAGATCGCGCAGAACAAGATCCTGATCTGCTGCTCGAAGCCTCTGAGCGACCTCGTGATCGACGCCTGAGCCGTAGCAGCTGCCGCAGTCGACGCAGCGAAGCAATCCGGTTCGCCGAATACGTTGTGGTCGTGAAGTTCTCGATCACCTCCACGACCGCCACATCCCGCGACGAGCCGATCGGCGCTTGCTGTGCCAAGCATCGTGTGCCGGTCATCAGCCAATACCAGAATCGATCTGCGCCCAACGCAGCGGCCCTAGCCTGGTGCGACGCACCCCCGAGATAAGGGGCTCAGTATGAGAAGCGAGACGACCCGGCCGATCGACGCAGCCAAAGATGCGACGGTCGTCATCATCGGCGGCGGGGTCATGGGCACCAGTACCGCATACCACCTCGCCAGCGCCGGCATCCACGACATTGTGCTGCTAGAGGCCAACGCGCTGGCTTCGGGTTCATCGGGCAAGCCCCTCGGCGGCGTCCGGGCGCAATTCTCCGACCCGGCCAACATCGAACTCGGCGCGCGCAGCCTGATCGCGTTTCACCGCTTCAACGATGACTTCGGGGTGGATATCGGCTACCAGCAGGTCGGCTATCTGTTCCTCATCCGTGACGAATCGGACGTGGCCCGGTACCAGGCCAGCATCGAGCTGCAGAACTCCCTCGGCGTGGACAGCCGCATGATCAGTCCCGGCACCGCGGCTGAGCTGTCGCCCTTCGTCGACGCCACCACCGTTGTCGGCGCGGCGTGGTCACCGACCGACGGCTTCGCGCGGCCGAGCGTGGTGGTCAACACCTACGCCGCTGCTGCCGCACAGCTCGGCGCCGAGATCTACACAGCATCCCCGGTGGTCGGAATCGAGCAGGCGGGGGGCGACCGACTCGCCGTGCGCACCCACGACGGGCGTGTCTACACCACACCCACTGTCATCTGCACGTGCGGTGCTTGGTCGAAGCAGATCGGTGCAATGGTCGACGTGGATCTGCCGATCGAACCCCTCCGCCGCCAGATCGCCTTCACCACACCGCTTTACCCACGGCCACCACGCGTACCGTTCACCATCGACTACAACACCACCGCCTACTTCCACTGCAACGATGACGGCTCTGGGCTCCTGATCGGAATCGCCGACAAGACGCAGACAGTCGGATTCGACACGTCAGTGACCACCGACTGGCATGACCAGCTGCGCGCGGCGCTGGCGCAGTTCGCGCCGTCGTTGACGGGCGTGCAGTTCGCCTCCGGCTGGGCCGGGTTGTACGAGATGACCCCAGACTGCAACGCCCTCATCGGAGAGCCAGACACCAGCGGGTTCCGCTTCCTCTACGCAGCGGGGTTCTCCGGGCACGGGTTCCTGCAAGGACCCGCAGTAGGAGAGGTGGTCCGCGACCTCTACCTGGGCACCAAGCCCACCGTCGACGTATCGGCCTTCGACGCACGACGGTTCCGCGGCGAATACCAACGCACCGAACTCAACATCATCTGACACCAAACCACCAGTGACGCCAACCAGACACACGCCACCGAGCGGATCAGAGCAGAGACTCTGCGGGCCTTGCAGACGACAGCTGTGGCCCGCGGGGCCGGTGTTGGGTTTAACTAAAAGGATGATGCAGCGATGCGCCGCGGCGGCCGACGGCACTCCCCTGACATGCAGTGTGGTGCCACAGATTTCAGCATCGACGTAGAGAACATGAAGCTAGTAGCAGCAGATGTCTTCGACTACAAACTGAACTACGCGCACGGTGAGTACGTCATGTCCGGTGGCCGTGCCGCCGTTCACCAAATCGGCACTCTCGTGCGCCTACGCACCGACGAAGGCCTCGAGGGGTGGGGCGAGATCACTCCCCTCGGATCTACCTACCTGCCCACCTCCCCAAACATCGTCCGCGCAGGTCTAGCCGAGATTCTGCCGCAAGTCATCGGACTCGACCCGACCAACATCTCGCTGATGAACCGAGCGATGGACAGGGCCATGCTCGGCCAGGGCTACGCCAAGAGCGCCGTCGACATCGCATGTTGGGATCTGCTCGGAAGGCGCGTCGGCATACCGATCTCGCGTCTGATCGGCGGAGTCCTGCAAGAGGATTTCCCGATCTATGAGGCCGTTCCCCTCGGCAGCCCCGAAAGCATGGGTGATTTCATTCGAGCACGCCGCGAGGCCGGGATCAACCGATTCCAGCTCAAGGTCGGCAATGCGCCGACCGATGACATCGCACGCACTCGCGCATCGGCACAAGCCGGCGGAAACGACACGATCATCATCGCGGACGCCAACGGCGGCTGGAACATCCTCGATGCTCAGCTCGCGATGCGGGGAATGGAAGACTTGCCGGTCTATGTCGAACAGCCGTGTCGAACCACCCAGGACAGCATCATCGCCCATCGGAACTGCCGGCTCCCGCTCGTCCTCGACGAATCGATCACCAACGCGACCGAGCTGTTCGAAGCGAAGACCGTCGCTGGAGCCATGTCGGTCAACATCAAGATCAGTCGGGTCGGTGGTTTCACCAAAGCAGTACGAATGCGCGATCTGATGCAAGAACTCAACTTGATGGTCTCCGTTGAGGATATGTGGGGCGGCGATGTAATCACCGCCGCCGTCAGCCACATCGCCGCCAGCACCCGACCTGAGAGTCTGTTGAACGTCTCGTTCTTCAACGACTGGACCGACGGACACGTCGCCGGCTACACACCTCGATCGGCTAATGGTCGTGGATCAGCCCCGACTGGCCCCGGATTGGGGATCACCGTCGACACCGAGTGGCTCGGCGAGCCCATCTTCACCACTGATTAGGAATGGCTTCAGTACTGCCCGGACAGTGAACCCCATTGCGCCGAAAGCCCGTTGGGGCTGCGTCGCTGCGGGACATTCCAGGGATTGGTGTCGCGCAGCGCCGGCGGCAGCAGCGTTTGCGGCGCGTTCTGGTAGGTGACCGACCGCAGAAACCGACCGATCGCTGCCGTGCCGACCGAAGTCGAGTCGACGGTGGCCGCTGGGTAGGGGCCGCCGTGTTGCATCGCCGCCGTTACAGATACGCCGGTCGGCCAGCCGCCGAACAGCACCCGGCCCGATATCCGCACCAAAGACCGCACCAGCGCGGCCAACTCGGGCGTTTCCTCGCCTGGGGCGGCATGGACCGTTGCCGTCAAGTTGCCGGGGAACAACCGTTCGGCCAGTTCGGGCAGTGTGGCGGCGTCGTCGTACTCGACGATCACCGACAATGGCCCGAACGCCTCGTCGAGCAGGTCGGCGCCGGCTTCAGCCAGAGCTTCGACCGAGGTCGTCACGAATGTCGGTGTGGCCCAGCCGAGTCCGTCGTCGTCAACCCGTACAGAACCGGTTACCAGCGTCGTTACGTCGCGGTGGCCGGTGACAGTGTCTCGGCGCCGCACATAACCGGCGGTGACGCCGAGCGTGAGCTCACGATGTTCGCCGACCTTGCTCGCCGTGCCGGCGATCGCATCGGCGAGTGGCGCGACGGATGGCACAAACAGAAATCCGGGCTTGGTGCACAACTGCCCGCACGAGCCGCTGACGCTGGCGACGTAACCTTCCGCGATGCCTGCGGCGTTTTCCCGCAGCGCGGCCTCGGTGACGAAAACCGGGTTGACACTGCCGAGCTCGCCGTAGAATGGGATCGGCGTCGGGCGCGCGGCGGCGATATCGGCTAGCGCGCGACCCGCCGCAGTGGAGCCGGTGAAGGCCGCGGCACGCACCCGCCCGTCGTTCAGCGCGGCGACGCCGTCCTCACGACTCTCGATGAACGCGAACACCCCATCGGGTTGCCCGGCGCCGGCTAGTGCGTCGGTGATGATCCGGGCCGTTGCCCGGCTCAACTGCGGGTGGCCTTCATGGGCTTTGACGACGACGGGGTTTCCCGCCGCCAGCGCGGCCGCGGTATCTCCCCCGGCAACGGAGAAGGCGAACGGAAAGTTCGAGGCAGCGAAGACGAGCACCGGACCGATCGGCACGTTGACGCGGCGCACGTCGGGCCGCGGCCCGATGACATAGTCGGGATCCGCCTCGTCGATACGCGCGTCAAGATAAGCGCCCTCCGTGATCACCTCGGCGAAGAGCCGCAATTGCCAAGTGGTGCGTCGTAGTTCGCCGCGCAGCCTGGTTTCGGCGAGTCCGGTTTCGGCTACGGCGATGCCGATCAGCTCGTCGGCCGACTCATCCAGCCGATCGGCCACGGCCACCAGGGCGCGGGCTCGATCGCGCGGAGGGGCCTGCGCGCAGGCCGACGCCGCGGCTGCGGCGCGCTCGAGCACGTCGGTAAGTGTGGTCGGGACCGCGGCGGAATGAGTGCGTGTCACAGGATCGAACCTCCGGTCAGAACTGGAATCCTGCAGGGAACGGATCGTCGGGGTCGAGCAGATACTGCGCCGTGCCGGTGACCCAGGCGCGGCCGGTGATCGTGGGTAGCACGGCGTCGAACCCGCCCACCGTGGTGGTGTCGACGAGGCGGCCGACGAAACGTGAGCCGATGAACGACTCGTTGATGAAATCTTGGTGCAACGGCAATTGCCCGCGGGTATGCAGCTCGGCCATCCGCGCGCATGTCCCAGTGCCGCAGGGTGAGCGGTCGAACCAGCCCGGGTGTATGGCCATCGCGTGCCGCGAGAGGGTGGCGTCGGAGCCAGGTGCGATGAACTCCACATGGTGCACATGATTGACGCCCTCGATGATCGGGTGTTTCGGCGGCGCGGCGGTGTTGATCGCATCCATGATCGACAGACCCGCGCTGAGGATGTCGTGGGCGCGCGAACGGTCGAACGGTAAACCGACATCGTCGAGGTCGACCATCGCATAGAAGTTCCCACCGAACGCGATCGAATACGGCACCTCGCCGAGACCCTCGACGCCGATGGTGGCGTCGAGGCGCTCGGTGAAGCTCGCAACATTCTCCAGGGTGACCGAAACCGCGTGTCCGTCACGGACTTTTACGGCGGCGACGACACGTCCCGCAGGCGTGTCGAGCCGGATGATCGTGCGCGGCTCGGTGACCGCGACCATGCCGGTCTCGACGAGCACCGTCGCCACCCCCATCGTGCCGTGACCACACATCGGCAGGCATCCACTGGCCTCGATGTACACCACGCCGTAGTCGCAGTCGGGTCGTGACGGCGGCTGCAGGATCGCTCCCGACATCGACGAATGGCCGCGCGGCTCGTTCATCAACAAGCGCCGCAGATGGTCGAGATGATCGATGAAATGCAGCCGCCGGTCGTTCATGGTCGCACCCGGGATCACGCCGACGCCGCCGGTGATCACCCGGGTGGGCATGCCCTCGGTGTGCGAGTCCACGGCATGCAGCACAAGCGATGAACGCATGTCACGAACCTCCTGAAGTAGTGGGATCAGCGGCGGGCTGCCAGGCCGGCCAGCGCACGTTCGGTGTCCGCGGTGACCTGAGCGTGTTGTTCAGGTGTCAGCGGTGTGCGCGGCGGCCGGGTGGGCCCGCCGTAAGAGTTGCCGCAGATGTCCATCGACAACTTGATCGCCTGGACGAACTCGGTGCGGGAATCCCATCGGAACACCGCGACGAGCTGTTCGTACAGTGTCCGCGCCTCCTGCCACTTCCCGCTGACGCACAGGTCGTAGAGCTCCACGGCTTCCTTGGGGAAGGCGTTCGGGTAGCCGGCGAACCAACCGACCGCGCCGTCGACGAGCAGCTCGAACAACACGTCGTCGGCGCCGGCGATGACGTCGATGTCGCAGCGCTCCTTGATCTCGAAGACGCGCCGCACGTCGCCCGAGAATTCCTTGATCGCAACGACTTCCGGAACCTCGGACAGCCGCGCGACGAGCTGCGGAGTGATGTCGACCTTGGTGTCGAATGGGTTGTTGTAGGCCATGATCGGAAGGCCGACCTCGGCCACCTTGCGGAAGTGCTCGACGATCCCGTCGTCGGTAGACCTGTACAGCGTGGGCGGCAGCAACAGGACACCGTCGGCGCCATCGGCCTTGGCGTATTCAGCCCACATCTGCGACTGATGCCAGCCGACACCATGCACGCCGGCGACCACCAGCCCGCGGCCACCGACCGCGTCAACTGCGACCTGGACCACCTTGCGGCGTTCCTCGTCGGTCAGCGACGAGTACTCGCCCAGCGAGCCGTTCGGCCCCACCCCACGGCAGCCGTTGCTCATCAGGAAATCGACGTGTTCGCCGAACTTGTCGTAGTCCACCGCCAGACCGGCAGGCGCCGAATCGTCCGGTTTGAAGGCCAGGGCGGTCGCGACGATGACACCGCCGAGATCCATATTGTTGTCGCTCATATTGTTGTCGCTCATACTGATTTTCCTTCCGATGAGGTTGATGAAAGATCGTCGCCGTCGACGAAGTCCGCGGCCCGCGACAGTTCCCCGAGCCGAATGGGTGTAGCGATTGGCCTGCGGTCTGTGCTGACGCCGTCGGCGAACACACCGTCGGTCCCGCCGGCCAGGATGCATTCGACGGAGCGCCCGCAGATCCGCCCTTGGCACAGTCCGAGTCCGGCCCGGGTGGTCAGCTTCAGCGATCGCAGCCCGATCGACTCGGTGTCGCGGCGCACCGCAAGCAGGGTGCCGTAGTCGACTTCTTCGCATCGGCAGACCACCGTCGAGGTGTCGAGCCAATCGGTCCATCCGGGCCCGATCCGGTGCGCCTGGGCGAGTCGGTGCGCGAAACGGTTGAAGGCCGCACGGGCACGCACCGCCGCGGTCAGGGGCCCGTCGCCCAGCGCTCCGCCGGCGGCCACCCATCCGGCGATTTCGCCCTCCGCCAAAGCGAGATCGACGCCCCCGACTCCGGTGATCTCACCCGCGGCGAATACTGACGACACGCTGGTCTGCTGGTGGTCGTCCACGTCGACGAACCGGTCGGCGGTCAGGGCACACCCCGCCGCGATGGCCAGCTCCAGTCGCGGAGTGAATCCGTGTCCCAAGCACACCGCATCGCACTCGACGGTGCGTTCGGTGCCGACAACGGGACGCCAGTGCCGGTCAACCCTGGCCACGGTGGCCGACTCGACGCGGTCGGTCCCGTTGATCGCGACCACACCCCAGCCGGGCCGATACGGAATACGGCCGAGCAGATGGGTGCCGGCGTACTTGCCCAACTCGACTATCTTGCTTGTGGCAGAACGCAATTCCCATGGGCGGGCCAGCCAATGGCGAACCAGGTGCCGGCTTCCCGCGGCCTCGTAAACACCCACTACCCTGGCCCCTGTCAAGTGCACCGACTCGGCGACCGGAAAAAGGAACGGTCCGGCGCCGGCGACCAGCACGCGCTCGCCGATCGCGATCCGTTCACCCTTCGCCATCGCTTGCGCAGCACCCGCGGTTATCACGCCGGGCAGCGTCCATCCCGGGATCGGCAACGCTCGGTCGTAAGCGCCGGTCGCCAGAATCAACGCGCCCGCGGTTACCCACTCGCGTCGCCGACCCGACCCGTCGACCTCTCCGGAGACGATGTTGACGCGCACACCGTCGTCGTGGCGTTCGATTGCCCAGACATGGGCTCCCAGATCCACCGTCAGTTCGGGGTCGCTTTCGATTGTCGACCGCAACTTCTGGTAGCGCTGCCATTGATGGTGCAGTCGTGGTTCATCGGCAGCAGGCCGGGTCGCAGGCAGATGCCGCCAGTACTGGCCACCGGATTCGCTGGAGGCGTCGAGCACCCGGACCGTCGCACCGGCACGGCGCGCCGATGTGGCGGCTGCCAATCCGGCCGGCCCGGCACCGATGATCACCACGTCCGCCATGTCAGTGGCCCCGAACCGCGGTGGGAAGCGAGAAGTGTTGCCGCTCAACGTGCTCACCGCCGCAAGCGCGACGCTGGCATGCCCGGACGTCCGGAATGCCGTCTACCGTGACGACGCAATCGAAGCAGACGCCGATGCCGCAAAACAGTCCCCGCGGCGACTGGCGGGCGCTGGTGGTGCGCCAGTCGAGAACGTCATTGGCCAGCAGAATGCCCGCGATCGACTGACCGAGTACGCCACGGTAGGCGCGACCCTCGAACCGGATTTCGACCTCGGTCGTTGGACCGGGCCGAACCGAATCATGCTCTGGTGGCACCGCCCTTGCTGTCACGCCGCCTCCTGCAGATATGGCGCAAGGCTGGGCCGGTCGAGCGCGAACGGTGCGGCGTCCAGCGGCGCGACGGTCTGGCTGACCTGAGCGAGCAGGATGTCGGCCGAGACCACCGACAGGCCGATGCCAGCCCCTTCGTGTCCGGTGACGTGGAACAGCCCCGGCAGCCGTTGGTCGGGTCCTATCACCGGCAGGTGGTCAGGCATGTACGGGCGGAATCCGCCGTAGGTACGCATGACGTGCGTGTGTTCCAGGAACGGGAACAACGCAATGGCCTTGGCAGCGATCTCGGAGATCACCCGCGCCCTGAGCCGGTCATCGAATCCTACGCGCTGTCGCGATGAACCGATGAGAACCGTTCCCGCGGCGGTTGATTCGACAACAGCCGAAGTCTGCAGGTCGGCATCGCCAGACTGGGTGGCACCGACGTAATCGGCGTCGTAAACCTTGTGGAACACGCGGTGCGGCATCCTCGGGGTCACCAGAACCATGCCGAAGCGGGGCAGAACCGGCACCGGCGCACCCAGCAGCGCAGCCACCTCCCCCGCCCACGGGCCTGCGGCGTTGACCACAGCATCGGCAGGGTATTGGCCGCGGTCGGTGCGCACACCGACAATGCGCCCACCGGACCCGTCGCGCAGCGCCCCGACCACCCGCTCGCGAGTGCGCACGCACGCGCCGGCCATCCGCGCCGACGCCAACAACGCCTCAACAGCGACGGTGGGTTGCACCTGGGCATCGCCGGGATAGTGCACTGCCGTGGCGATGCGTGGATTCAGATGCGGCTCGAGTCGCAGCGCTTCTTGCGGCGTCGTCGTATGCGCCTCCACACCAGCTTGACGCTGGGTGTCGGCGAAGATCAGCAGCGCATCGGCGGCGGCAGCGGTATACGCGACAACCAGACCGCCCTTCGGCTCGTACTCCAGTGACGGGAATGTGTCACCGAGTTGGTCTTTCAACTCGCCGGCCACCTGCGGCCAGCGCGTCGAAGCCAGCACCGCGAGATCCAACTCGGGCCCTGGTGTCTTGTCCGAAAGAAGCAGGTTGCCTTCGCAGCTCGATGACGTGCCCCCGGCCACCGCACCGCGTTCCAGGACGGTCACATCGAAGCCGGCCCAGGTGAGCGCGCGGGCACAGGCGGCTCCGACAATGCCGGCGCCGACGACCACAATGCGCATGTCGTCGACCTCCTCCACCGGACCCGCCGGTTTTCAGCGTGATTCTCAGATTGCAAAACGGGGTTAGTCGGCCGCTGCGTCGTGGCGCGAGGCGCAGCCGGCCTTTGTTGGTCCGGCACCATCCGGCGGCTGGACGCCGTCGAGGTCGGACGTGTTCGGTAGTCTGCGATCGGGCGCCAACGGTGTCAACGGTGATGGCGTTTGAGTCAGAACACCCTCGGCGCCGTCGTCGAAGCGAAGCAGGCGACGAGGGCGCCGGTACTACAAATCTGGTCCGGTCACCTTATCGGGCGCAGATGAATGAGCATGAAGCGCGCGCAGTTGTCGATTTTGCTGCGCCAGGCATTGACGGCTGCGTCTGGATCATGGCGCTGGATCTCGAGAAGGATCCGCTGGTCGTCGGTGACGATTTCGTCGGTCGGGTAGCGAAAATTCAGCCCGAAAATCGTGACGAAGATTCGCAATTGAAGGGTGAGGCGGATGAACATCGATCCGATCCGCGGCATATTCGACGCTGCCGCCAACTCGTCCTGTATATCCAGGTCGATTGCGCTGGCTTCGTAGGTGCGTCCTCGCTCGTCGCAGCGGATCAGCCCGGCGAAGAGCTCGTCGACGGTCTTCGGCATGTCGATGCGATCGGAGGCCAGCCGCCGGACGATCGCGGTGCCGAGCAGTCCGCGAGCTGTGTACGTCTCAATGACGTCGCGGGGAGTAGGAATTGGAAGCAGATAGTGGCCTGCGTGTCTGTCGATCAGCGCCTCCTCCGCCAGATGGGCGAGGGCATCGGCGACACGACCCGGTGAGACGCCGGATCGTCGAGCGATGCGCCGTGCCGAGATGGAATCGCCGGCCTGCAACTCGCCCTCGGCAATGGCGGCGCAGATGCCCCGAACGACTTGGGTGAGGTTGCCGACAAGAGGCTCGGTCCCCGCAGCGGAGACGGTATGCGCCGCGGGCGACGACGTGTGGGTGCCTCGGCACCACGTGAATTCCCCGGCGGCATCGCTTCGTGCGTGGCGGATGAGGCGCTGGACCTCGCGGAGCTCAGCGAGTTGTCGTGGGTCCAGTGCATCGGCGACTGGACAGAGCATGCCGAGCCAGTCATCTGCCGTTACGGCATGCGCCTTCATTTCGGGGTGACGTGACAGCCATTGCCGAGCCGGCGCGTCCAGCTCCGCGTCGATGATGAGAGTCACGGTCGGCGACAACGGAAGTCGTTCGGCCGCTCGGCGTAGCACCGCGACGGCGTCTGAAGCGTCATCTCCCGTCTCGCCGTGACCCCGGACCGGCGAGCGGAGCAGTGCTGCGCAGAGGATGGTCTCGATGACGTCGGTCCGGGCCGCCGACGCCCCGCCCGCCAGTGCCCCGCTCGACTTACGGAAGCCGAGTGCGCATCCCGACGGGTGAACGTCGACGTAGGTGAGGATGGAGGTGGAGAGATCCCCCAGAAACGCCGGGTTCGGTTCCAAGCGTTGGAAGTATCGGCGTCGAATCCGACTCACGGTGGCCTGACTGACACCTGCGACCTCGGCGAGGCTGCGGGTCGACCACCGCTCTGTACCGACCGGAGGCTCGTCCAGTGCGCATGTCAGGACGCGACGAACCAGTTCATCGGGGGCTGGCGGGCGCCCCGTTCGAGCGACGTCGTGTAGGCCGTCGACGCCGGCGTTGGCATATCGCCGCCACCATTTGGCCGCCGTCGCCCGACTTACCGACGACCGTCGGGCTGCCTCGGCGACGCCGAGGTCTGCACAGTCGACGACGAGCCGGGCGCGGATAGCCACTCCGTGAGAGCTCTGCCGCGATCTAGCGGTGAGCAAGAGCGCCTCGCGGTCGTCGGAGGAGAGTCGGCGGCCATCATCAGCCACATTTGCGACGCTACTTTATTTTGACTCAGTCGATCGAAAAGTCGGCAACTTGTGGCGTGCGGTGATCTGCGTCACGCATGGTCATAGCTCAACGCACCAGCCTGCGGTAATCGGCCGAAGTGTCGGCTTCTGCCACATCGGCGCTCCGCGAGAGACGATTCGACGAGAGGAGAGCGCCCCATGAGTGATCCTCTATTCGCCCCATTCACGTTGAAGAACCTCACCCTGCGCAACCGGATCGTCAGCACCTCCCATGAGCCGTCCTTCAGCGAGGACGGTCTGCCGAAGGACCGGTATCGGGCATACCACCGAGAGAAAGCCAGGGGCGGTGTCGCCCTGACGATGATGGGCGGCAGCGCCTTGGTGAGCCCTGACAGCACGCCGCCGTTCGGGAACCTACAGCTTTACCGGGACGAGGCCGTGCCCTACCTGAGGGCCCTCGCTGATGACGTTCATGAGCAGGGAGCTGCAGTGATGACGCAGCTCACGCATATGGGTCATCGCACGTACAACTACTCGCACGACTGGATTCCCGCCTTATCGGCCAGTGGTACCCGCGAGCCCGCCCATCGGGCCTTCACCCGGGTGGCGGATGCGCGCGATCTGGCGCGGATCGCGCGTGACTTCGCCGAAACCGCGCTGCGTTGTCAGGAGGCCGGTCTCGACGGCGTCGAGATCTCGGCCTACAGCGGGCATCTGCTCGATGAGTTCATGACGCCTGCCTTCAACCATCGACTGGACGAGTACGGCGGTCCGCTGGAGAACCGGATGCGATTTCCGCTCGAGGTCGTCTCCGCGATTCGTGCGGCAGTCGGTGACGACTTCATCGTCGGGATGCGGATGTCCTTCGATGAGCAACGTCCTGATGGCACCGGCGTCGGGCCCGAGGAGGCCGTCCGGATGGCGGCGGCGTTCACGAAGGCGGGGATCGATTTCTTCAGCGTCATCCGGGGCCGGTCGGATACGGACGTGGAGCTGGCGAAGGTGATTCCGCCGATGTTCACTCCCTCGAGCCCCCACCTGGAGTTCGCGGGCTGGGTGAAGAAGCAGGTCGGCGTGCCAGTCATGCACGCCGCCAAGATCGCAGACGTCGCGACCGCGCGCTACGCGATCACGGAGGGACTACTCGATCTCGTTGGGATGACCCGGGCGCTGATCGCCGATCCGGATCTACCGCGTAAGGTCGCCGCCGGCCAAGCCGACCGTGTTCGGCCGTGCGTCGGTGCGAATATCTGTCTCGACTCGATCTACACGTCAGGCTCGACGCATTGCATCCACAACCCGGCTACCGGGCGGGAGCTGCGGTTACCGCAGCGAGTGGCACCCGCGGCTAAAACGAAACGATGTGTCGTCGTAGGCGGCGGTCCGGCCGGGCTGGAAGCCGCGCGGGTCCTCGCGGAGCGGGGTCATGGGGTGACGCTGTACGAGGCGAACGCCACGTTCGGCGGCCAGATCGCGCTGGCCGCGACGTCAGAGCGACGGCGCGATCTCATCGGCATCGTCGACTGGCGGGTCGCCGAATGCCGTCGGCTTGGGGTCCAGTTGCGGTGCAACCACTATGTCGAGGATGCCGATGAGATCTCCGACGTCGATGTCGTCATCGTGGCGACGGGCGGTGTACCGAACACATCGGTCGGCGTCCCGGGGGACTCGTTGGCCATCGACACTTGGGACCTGCTGGCGGGCGCCGCGCGACCGACGGCCGACGTCCTGGTCTACGACGATCACGGTGGACACCAGGCCCTTGACGCCGTCGAGGCACTGACGAGGACCGCGCGCAGCGTGGAGTATGCGACGCCGGAGCGGAGCGTCGCCCCCGACATCGGGGCCTCGCCGGGCGTCGGGTATTTCCAGATGCTCGCCGACAACGACGTTCGGACCACCGTGTTGCATCGTCTCGTCGAGATCGAGAAGCTGGATCAACGGCTTCTGGTGCGGCTACAGGTCGAGGGCGCGAAGACGGTGGCGGAACGCATTGTCGACACCGTCGTCATCGAGCACGGCACGGTCCCGGATCCGGAGTTGTTCGACGCGTTGGTGGCCCGCTCGGTAAACCTCGGCGAGATCCTGATTCCGGATCTGCTCGCCGTCCGGCCTCAGTCGGCGACGCATAACCCCGAAGGCATTTTCGCGCTCTATCGAATCGGTGACGCCGTCGCCAGCCGCAACATCCACGCGTCGATTCTCGATGCCTACCGCCTATGCAGCGCGATTTGAGCATCTCAGCCGAGGCTCCTTCCACCCTCTGAGAATAGGAGAAACCCATGTCATCGAGTCTGACCGAGAGGAGTAAACGGTGTCATCGCTAGAGAACACACCTGCCGTTTCGAACGACACCTCCGCGGCGTTCAAACGACGCTTCATGACGCGTCTGATCGCTGTCCTGATTGGCGGGATGTTCCTGGATGGGTACATCCTTGGCATCATCGGCCCGGTCACCGGCGCGATGACCGACGATCTGGGCCTCTCCGATCTATGGGTGGGCCTGATCGCGGCGGGCCCGTTGTTCGGCATCTTCATCGGCTCCCCGCTGGGCGGCTGGGCCACCGACAAGTTCGGCCGCAAACCGATGTTCTTGGTGGACATGGGCCTGTTCGTACTCGCGTCGGGGCTGCAGTTCTTTGCCGGCGCAGCGCAGTTCTTCGTCGGCTCGGCGCTACAGCTGTTTGTGATCCGGTTCTTGATGGGCGTCGCGATCGGCGGCGAGTACTCCATCGGCTGGCCGCTGATGTCAGAGTTCGCGCCTGCCCGACTGCGTGGCCGACTTTTAGGCGTGACCCTGATCGCCTGGTATTCCGGGTTCATGATCGCCTACCTGGTGGGTCACACCCTGGTCACCTACACCGACCTGAACTGGCGGGTCATCCTGGGTTCAAGCACCTTGATCGCGGCGGTCATCTTCCTCGCCCGGCTCGGCCTGCCCGAGTCGCCGCGCTGGCTGTGGAATAAGGGCCGCCGCGACGAAGCCCGCGCCCTCGCGCACCGGTATATGGAGAGCGCAGACGACATGACCGACGTCGAGCACGAGGACACCAACCCCGGCAGCTTCGGCATGCTGTTTTCGCGCAAGTATTGGCGGGCCACGCTCTTCACATCGATGTTCTGGTTCTGCGCCGTCACACCGTACTTCGCGATCGCCACCTTCGCCGACAGCGTGCTGGAGAAATACGGCCTCAGCGGCGGGCTGGCTGGTGGGGTCGGGCTCTCCGCGGTCGCCTTGCTCGCGGTGATCATCACCGTCCTGTTGATCGACAAGGCCGGCCGCCGCGTGCTGACCGTACCGCCGCAGTGGCTGTGCACCGTGGTGCTCGCGGTCATCGGCCTGTGGGCGGGCGCTCCGCCGATCGTGGTATTGGCACTGT
Source organism: uncultured Actinomycetota bacterium (assembly GCA_963715215.1). Classification (GTDB taxonomy): domain Bacteria; phylum Actinomycetota; class Actinomycetes; order Mycobacteriales; family Mycobacteriaceae; genus Mycobacterium. The sequence goes on along the minus strand of CAVQRJ010000010.1, from coordinate 19,692 downwards.
TCCTCGTGTTCTCGTTCTTCAACGCCATGTACACCACCCTGACCGGCATCTACCCGACCGAAGTCTTCCCGACCGAAATCCGCGGAATCGGCACTGGATTTGCCGCCGCCGTCAGCCGGATCGGCGCCGGCCTCGGCACCTTCCTGCTGCCGTGGTCCATGACCAACCTCGGCACCGCGGCATCCATGCTGATGGCCGCGGGCATTGCCTTCGTTGGTGCCGCGCTGTCGCAGTGGCTGGCCCCGGAGACGAAGGGCTTGAGCCTTACCGAAACCGCCGCAGGTTATACGCACTAGATGAGGTAGCCCAGACAGGTTGGTCACCCGAGTGGTGGAGGCGCATGTGAGCACTACGACCGTCACACTGACCGCCGAGCATGTCCGTGCAGCGGTGTCGGTGTCGGAGGCGATCGACGCGGTGCGTCAGGCGTTCCTCGATCTGGAGGCAGGTGCGTTCGAGCAGCCCACGCGCATTGCACTGCGCGACGGTCAGTTCCTCGTGATGTCGGCTCACCACAAGGAGACGGCCTCGGCGATGGTGAAAACGCTGAGCCTGAATTTCCAACGGGCGCCCGCAATCAGCGGAACTGTCGTGTGGTCGGAAACAGACAACCCGAACCATGTGGTCGCCGACGCCATCAGCGTGACAACCCTTCGAACCGGCGCCATCGTGGGTGTGGCCACCGATCTCCTGGCGGATAAGGATGCCGACCGCATGGCTCTCATCGGCACCGGTGGGCAGGCTGCCGATCAGATCCGTGCGGTGCATGCCGTGCGGCCGCTGCGCCGTCTGACGATCGTGGGCCGTGAGATCAGCAAGGCCAGCAGGCTCGCGGAGGAACTCGTTGACGAGCTTGCCGTCGTCAACGTCAGCGTTTCGACCGACGTTGACGCCGCAGTGTCCGACGTCGACATCGTCTCGTGTGCGACACCGGCCACCACCCCGTTGTTCGAAGTTAACGTGTTGCCGGCTCACGTTCATGTGAACGCGATCGGCGCGTTTCGTCCGTCAATGCGCGAACTTCCGTCCGAACTGCTCGGGGACGCCACAGTGCTCATCGACGAAAAGCAGGCGATCCTCGAGGAATCCGGAGACATTCTGCATGCACTCGCCGCAGGTCTGATCGGCGAAGACGACCTCATCGAGCTGGGTCCGGCGCTGCGCACCGGCGTCTGCGATCGCAAGCAGCGGACCGTCTTCAAGACCGTCGGTGTCGCCGCTCAAGACTGGGCGATCGCACGCCTGCTGGCATCGAAATTTCTGCCGAATCCGTAAGCGGTCGAACAGATACGGACATGACATGACGAACTTCAGTGTTTCGACTATCGACTACCACACCGCCGGCGAACCGTTTCGCATCGTTGCAGACGCCCCGGTCGCCATCGAAGGCAACACTGTTGCCGAGCGCCGGATATTCGCGATCGATGACCCCGACGTGGACAAGCTTCGCAAGCTGTTGTGCTTCGAGCCTCGCGGCCACGCGGACATGTATGGCGGATTCATCACGCCGCCCGACGATGCCGGCGCCCACTTCGGCGTGCTCTTCTGGCATAAGGACGGCTTCTCCACCGCATGCGGACACGGCACCATCGCACTAGGTGTGTGGGCCGCCCAGACCGGACGGGTGGCGCTGGATCCGTCCGGAATCACCAACGTCGTCGTCGACGTGCCATCCGGGCGCGTCACCGCACGGCTCCACTCCAAGGACGACCACATCACCGGTGTGGATTTCGTGAATGTCCCCAGCTACCGGCTGCACTCGGACGTCGACGTCGATACCTCACGAGGCCGGGTCGCCGTCGACATCGTGTTCGGTGGGGCGATCTACGCGCACCTGAATGCGGCCAGCGTCGGGTTGAAAGTCGCCCCGGAGAACTACGCGGAGCTGATCGCGATCGGGCGTGAAGTGAAATGGACGCTCAATGCGGGCGAATTCGGCCGTCATCCTGTCGATGACCGCTTGAGCGGGATTTACGGAACGATTCTGTTCGATGACCTCGGCACCGATCAGAACGGCAACCCCCATCAGCGCAATGTCACCGTTTTCGCCGACGGTGAAGTCGATCGCTCACCGTGCGGTTCGGGAACAGCCTCGCGCGTGGCCACCCTAGCCGCTGCCGGACAACTCAAACTGGGGCAGACCCTCATCCACGATTCGATCGTTGGTACCCGCTTTCAGGCCCGAATCGTCAAGGAACTCAAAGCGGATGGCCATTCCGCCGTCATACCCGAAGTCACTGGCATGGCATACCGAACCGGTGAGCACCGCTTCGAGATCGACCCAGCAGACGAACTCGGCACTGGCTTCGTCCTCCGCTGACACGGGTGGCCCCGGCCTCTCACGCGCGGGTATCGGCAGCAGCGATAGGGGCACCCACGGCGCGCACGAAGACGAACTCCCGGACCGTGTCGCCGTGGGTCGGCGATGCAAACGTTCGCCCCGCTCTCATGCCGCACGGCGAAGAGCCGCTACCTGCCGTAACGACGCAGTAGCGTCGTGCGCGCAGGGCGGATGAAGGAGCGCAAATGGATCTGCATCTGTCGGAAAAGACTGCCGTAGTCACTGGGGCTAGCAAAGGCATCGGTCTCGCGATTACCAAGGCGCTCGTTGACGCGGGCGCGCACGTGGTAGCCGGGTCACGGACCCCTGGTAAGCAACTGCCCCTGCTGAATAGAGCGGGCAGGTGTCGTTCGTGTCTGTGGACCTAACCCAGACCGGTGCCGCCGAAGAATTGATCGCGGCGGCAAGCCACCGCGGCGGGATCGACCTTTTGATCAACAACGTCGGGGGCGCCACCGCCCGCCCGGGTGGACTCGCCAGCATTTCCGACGACGTGTGGCGGGCGTCCTGGGATCTAAACGTGATGGGCGTCGTGCGACCGACCCGCGCGGCGCTGCCAGCGATTGAGCGGCGCGGCGGTGGTTCCATCGTGATAGTCAGCTCGATCAGCGCCTACTCTCCAGGCGTGACTGCCAGCTTCTCCGCGCGTAGTGGACGCACGCGGGACAATCTTGTGGCCGCAGCCCTGGTCCGGTTCCTCGATCAAGGTGTGGAGGCCACCACTGTCGCGGAGATCGCCGCGGACGCCGGTGTCACCGAACGCACCTTTTATCGATACTTTCCGTCGAAACACCAAGTGCTGTTCAGCGACTACGAGGCACGTCTGGACTGGTTTCGCGTTGCGCTACGGGTCAGGCGCGCACACGAACCGATCACCGCGTCGGTGCGCACCGCCGTCGAATCCTTCCCCTATGACCACGCGCTGCGGCAGATCGCAGAACTACGTGCACGCGAGCCGCAAGTTGAGAACATCAATGCGCAATTGCGCCGCGTCCAAGCCGCCTTCGCTCATGAGATCGAGCAGCACTTACGGGGCAGAACAACGCCCCAACCGAAATCGCCGAGGACGGCCTTCGAGCCAAACTACATGCGCAGATGATCAGCGCCGCAATGTTTTCCGCACTCGACAGCTGGCTCAACACCCCCGGCCACCCGGTCGAAGAACTCGAGCGTCTCATCTACTTGGCCCTGCACATTATCGGCGAAGGCGTGCGATAGCGACTCGTTCGCATCGAGAGGTCAGCGCAAGGTGTAATCGATGACTCGCCTCATCATGCGAGCGGACTCAAGCAGCGCCTGAATCCTGGGAACCGCAAGCGATTCGTTGACTTCGCAGGGTTCGAGTAAGGACACCAGGGTGCCCGAAGGGTGGAGCTGCCGGGAATCGAACTCGGCACAAAAAAGCGTGCGACCTGCGGAAATGTCGAATTTGACGACGGGAAAGCACGCGAAACAACGTGGAACGACCTGCGGATACGCGAAAGGTGTTGATGGCATCAACACGCCGCAGCCCCTCTGGGCCTCTCGCTCGATAACCGGGGTTCGCGGATCAGCTTTCGCCGTCCCCGCTCACCAACTCACCGCTTGTCAGCCAGACGCGTGCCGAGCCACGCCGGCCGGTGTACAACACCGGTTCTCTTCGCGCACGTCGCGAGTAGCATTTCTCGCTAAGACGCACCAGCCCGAGCCGCGATCTCACGGAGCAGCCCCGTTCGACGCCCCCGAACACGGCTTACGAAGGAGCGGGATATGCGCATAGTGGTTGATCTGAATCGGTGTCAGGGATATGCGCAGTGCGTCCCGCTAGCGCCGGAGGTGCTGAAGCTGAAAGGCGAGGAGGCGCTCGCCTACGACCCCAATCCCGATGATTCACAACGCCAGCGGGTGGTGCGGGCGGCAGCGTCCTGCCCGGTGCAGGCCATCCTGGTGGATGCGATCGACCTGGCCGAGAGCCCGGCGAAGTGACCCCGGTCGCGGAAAGAGAAGCGCTGCTGAACAGCGTCGTCGACGCCTTCAAATCCGAAGGCAAGATCGTCATCGTCGGCGCCTCCCTCGCCGGGCTGCGCGCGGCGGAAGCCTTGCGCGACGAGGGTTTTAACGGGTCCCTCACGATCATCGGCGACGAGCCACACGAGCCGTACGACAGGCCCCCGCTGTCGAAGCAGGTGCTGACGGGATGGGTGCCCGCCGACCACACCAAGCTTCCGCGGATGCGCGACATCGACGCGGACTGGAGGCTCGGCATCGCCGCCGTCGGGCTGGACCGGACCAACAGACAGGTGCACCTCGCCAATGGGGACACGGTCCCGTTCGGCCGGATGCTGATCGCAACGGGCACCCGCGCGCGGCCGTGGTTCAACCCCGAAGAGGCCAAGCTCGAGGGAGTTTTCACGTTGCGGACCAGTGATGACGCGGCCCGCCTGCAGGCCGCGTTGCTGGCCGGACCGGGGCGGGTGCTGATCATCGGTGCTGGCTTCATCGGCTCGGAGATGGCCTCGGTCTGTCGCGAGTTAGGCCTGAACGTCACTGTCGCAGAGCACGCTGATTCGCCACTGATCGGGGCGCTCGGCGGCGTCATCGGCGAGATCGCCGCCGAGATGCAGCGCGACGCGGGGGTCGACCTGCGCACAGGTGTCGGTGTCGATGCGCTGGAAGGAGACGCGGCCGGCCACGTGCGACGAGCGCAGCTCTCCGACGGCACCACGCTCGACGTCGACGTGGTGGTGTGCTCGCTGGGGTCGATCCGCAACACCGAATGGCTGGAGGGAGCCCGTCTCGCGACCGGCTTCTGGGGGGTCGCCTGCGACGCCGGCTGCCGCGCTTTCGACATCAATGGGGTCGTGACCGACAACATCTTCGTCGCCGGCGACATCGCGCGCGCTCCCCACGTGCTGTACGGCTACCAGTTCCTCTCGATGGAGCACTGGGACAACGCCGTATCCGGCGGCCAAGGTGGCCGCCAAGAACATGGTCCGGATCGAGACCGAGCGCGTGCCGCACCTCCCGCTGCCGTCCTTCTGGTCGGGCCAGTTCGGCGTGAATATCAAAGGCGTCGGGGTGTGCCCCTTCGGCGAGGAGATCGTCTTCACCCAGGGCTCGGTGAAGGAGCGCCGCTTCGCTGCCGCTTATGGCCACAACGGCCGCATCGTGGGAGCCGTCACCTTCAACCACGGCAAGTGGTTGGAGTACTACGGGGCATTGATCGAGCGATCGGCGCCGTTCCCGCCGCCGCCACCGGGCTACGACCAGCCTGCGCACACGGCGCCGGTCCCTGCTCAGTTCCGCTCTCCGCGCGTCCCGACGGGAATTCCCGATGTGGTGTTGACCGGCTACGACCCGACCGAACGCGGGGCCGAGTTCGTATACCGGCCGAAGAGCCCGAAGACCTAGAGCGGAGACACGACGCCGTGATGACACCGGAAACCGCCTGGGCCGAGGCGATGCGCTACGAGAATCGTGCCAATCCGTTCCCATTCTTCGACGAGCTACGCAAGACGCCGGTGGCGCGGGTGGGCGACGACCTCTACGTCGTCACCGGATACTGGGAGCTGCACAAGCTGCTCCACGACCCCAGGCTCAGTTCCGACGGAAACCGCAGCCCGTTGCTATCCGCACGGTCGCAAGCGGCACCGGCCGGCGCCGACGACATCGAGGCCTACGCCCCGAAGCGGAGCTTCATCTCGACCGACCCACCGGACCACGACCGCATGCGCCGCCAGGTGATGCGGCAATTCGGTCCCCCACACTCACCGGACCTCATCCCGAGCATGGAGCCCGTCATTCAGCGGCTCTGTGACGACCTGCTCGACAACGTCAACGGCAAGAACAAGTTCGACGTTGTCGATGAGTACGCCTATCCGGTGCCGGTGACGGTGATCTGCAAGATCCTGGGCGTTCCGCTTGAGGACGAACGCATGTTTCACGCCTTGATCTTCGACCAGTTGGCGGGCATCGACTTCAGTCCGGAGGCAGCCACCGAAGAGGGTCAGGCCCGCGCTGCCAAGGGCAGGGAGTCCAACGCCAAGTTGGCGCAATACCTGCGTGAGCTGATCGACCGATACGCGCGAGAACCCGGCGAGGGCCTGATCTCCCGGCTGCTCCACGACGACGGTCCCGATGGACCGATGTCACCCGAGGAGGCCGTGCCCAACACTTCGCTGCTGCTCATCGCCGGTCATGACTCCACGGTCAACACGATCGCCCACTGCGTGCTGACCGCGCTGCGCAACCCTGGGTCGCTCGAGCTGCTGCGCAGCCGCCCCGAACTGATCCCCCGCGCCGTCGAAGAGACACTGCGGCTGCAGTCGGCGGTTCAGTTCTTTCCCACCCGCAGCGCCACCAGCGACATAGAGGTCGGTGGGACTGTCATCCCCGCAGGCGCGGCGGTCATCCTGGCCTACGGCGCCGCCAACCACGACCCGATCCGCTTCGCCAACCCAAGCCAATTCGATCCCGAACGCAAGAACAACGAGCACCTCGGCTGGGGCGGCGGCATCCACGTCTGCTTTGGCGGTCCGCTCGCCCGCCTGGAGGTCAACCTCGCATTCGAGACCTTCATCCGCCGCGTAGAGAATCCGCGGCTCGTCGAAGACCCGCCGCCCTACCGGCGCAGCCCGTTCTTCCGAGGGCCGCTGCATTTGTGGATCGACTGCGACGGCATCAGGAACTAAGGCCCGTGAAAGCGTTCCAGTTCGTCGAGTGGCAGCGGCCGGGCGAACTCCGCGACGTGCCGGTGCCCGAGCCGGGGCCTGGTCAGGTCCTAATCAAGGTCGGCGGCGCCGGCGCCTGCCACTCCGATCTGCACGTCATGGAGCTACCCGCCGACGAGGGGGCGTTTCGGCTTCCCTTCACCCTCGGCCATGAAAACGCCGGGTGGGTCCACGAACTGGGGCCGGGCGTCACCGGATTCACGGCGGGCGATCCCGTAATCGTCTACGGACCCTGGGGGTGTGGACTGTGCGCGCACTGTCGCACCGGCATGGAGAACTACTGCCAGGCCCCCGGAGGCCCGCTTCCCGGCGGCCTCGGCGCCGACGGCGGCATGGCCGAATACTTGTTAGTCCCCGCCACCCGCTACCTCATCCCACTCGGCAACCTCGACCCCCGCGAGGTCGCCCCCCTGAGCGACGCCGGACTGACCAGCTACCACGCCGTGAAACGCTCACTCCACCTGCTGGGGCCAGGCTCCACCGCGGTAGTTATCGGCGCAGGGGGACTCGGCCAGATGGCCATTCAAATACTGCGAGCGCTGAGTGCGGCGACAACCGTTGTCGCAGTTGATACTTCAGCCGAGAAGCTCGATACCGCCGTACAGCTTGGCGCCGACGAAGGGCTGCTCTCCGGCGACGACACCGTCCACCGCATAAAGGACCTGACCGGCGGGCGCGGCGCCGAACTCGTCCTCGACTTGGTCGCGATCAAACCCACTCTGACGATGGCCGCCCAAATGGCGCGCGTTCTTGGGCATCTCACCATCGTCGGTGTCGGAACCGCCGCCCTGCCAGTCAACTTCCACAGCCCACCACACGAATGCTCAGTCGCCTCACCGTATTGGGGCTCCATCCCCGAATTAATCGAGGTCATCACCCTCGCGCAGACCGGAAAGATTCAGATGCTTGTCGAACACTTCACGCTGGACCACGCCGACGAGGCCTATCAGCTCCTTCACGACGGCAAAATCCGCGGCCGCGCTGTCATCACACCACACTCCTAGACACGGGAGTTGATCCAAAGAAAGGGCCGCTGAGGATCAGCGGCCCTTCCGTGGTGGAGCTGCTGGGAATCGAACCCGTGACATGACCCGCGGAAACGCGGCTTGACCTGCGTAGGGTTACGCCAGAGCACGGCAGATTCCGCGAAACTACCTGGGAATTACGCCGGAGTTGTTGGCGAGTCCAACATGTCCACGTTCCCGGCCGTCGTGCCGACGGTGTTTGCTGGTCTAACGCTGATCTGCGAACAGTCGCCAGGCGATGGAGCCAAACCGCTCATTGGTCGCCGAGCGCTGATCGAGTCAGACGGGCGTCGGAGATTGAATGCGTGACGCCTGATCACATGTGCGACGTCGTATTCATCGAGTTCTGATTGACAACAGGGTTGGCGCGTCCGGTGCGTCTTACGAAGCCGCTACGAGCTGTCCTTGCCGATGCTCGGCGGCAGCCTCCACAATCCGCTGTGCAGTCCGGTAATTGATCCCCGACACTTTGGCGGCGGCGTTGATCGACGCGCGATCACGGTGGGCCGAGAGGACCGCGATTACCGTGTCGACCGACTGGGTCGTGGCGCCCGATGCAATGAGGTCCGCTGCAAGGTCTGCAATCGTCCTGTGTCGTCGCGGCGTGTGCTGACTGCACGACCTGTGCCGGGTCGCCTTGTACCGGTCCGAAGTGTTGTGCGCGCGAAGGCGGTGCGGCCCAGGCCCGCGCACCTTTGGGTGCAGCGGCAGTGACTTGGGGTTTCGCACTCTGCGCCAGCCGATGCACTATCGGACGTTGTGCGCTGACGGGCGTCGCGGTGCGGGTGCGGCGAGCGGGTTTGTCTCCGAGCGCCACGAGCATCAGGGTGCTGACAGCCACTGCCGTATCGATGATCGCTGGGAAAATCCATGCAGTGGTGGAGCCGTAGCCGATGGCCTGCATCAGATCGCGGAGCGCCAGGAAGCTTACGGCGAACGCACCTACGCCGATGAGCGCCGTTGCGCCGACCGCCCAGCAGTAAACCCGACCGGACGCCCCCGCACGCACGGCGAGCGCGATGCCGTGTACGGCAGCGAGGAGAGCGATGGGAGGCACAGCGGCGGCACCGACCTGGATGACGATGGGTGAAACGTAAAGCAGCACGGCGTGCGCCACGTTGCCGATGAGACTGACCATGGTCGTGCCGATCAGCAAGCCCCAAAAGAACCGGACAGCTCGGCGGTGATTCCTCTGGGTGAACTCGGTCTGGGTCGTCATCGTTCCCTCCTCTCGCCGGTGAGGTCGTAGGCCACGGTCTCCTCGCCGACCTCAACCACGAACTGGGCGGCTGCGCCCAGCGCGGTGAGGTAGGACGCCAGGGTGCTCAGCAGCATGTCGCCCTGGCGTTCGATCTTGCTGATCTGTGCCTGCCCCACACCGAGGCTGGCAGCCAGCTCCGTCTGTGTCAGACCGGTTTCTCGGCGTATCGCGGCAAGGTCAATCACCCTTTGATACTACCCTAAAGGAATACTACTTTGAAGGAATGCGTTCGTGAAGCCAGTTCCCTGCCGAGCAACCCGATATCCACCACCAGCTGCGATGCAGGCGGTGACTGGTTCAATCTCAGTATCGCGCACCAGTATTTATGCAGGGCAGACACCATTTTCTGGCCTGCGATTTTGGGGCCGTGCCAGATACGTGCCAAACCGTGTCGTCGACTGCCGTTCTGGCACCATTGCGGAGATGGATGCGCGTTCGGAGCCGGGTCTCAATGATCCGTTCGAAGAGGCGATTGACGTCGCGCTGAGTTCCTTGCCGGGCGATCTCCGTGCGGCGATGAGCAACGTCGAGATCGTCGTCGAGGACGAGCCCCCCGGCGGGCAGCCGCTGCTCGGCCTGTACCGCGGCGTACCGCTGCCGCGAAGGAGCAGCACGTACAGCGGAGTGCTTCCCGACAAGATCAGCATCTTCCGCGGGCCGATCACGCGAATCGCTGCCGGCGACGCCGATCGTCTAGGTCGCGAGGTCAGGCACGTCGTGCTCCACGAGATCGCGCATCACTTCGGGATCAGCGACGAGCGGTTGATCGAGCTCGATCGCTACTGACGTGGTGCTGACGCGCTCGACGTGTTCGAGTGGGCCGGGTGGGCAACCCGGCGCGCACCTCGATGCCGAGCGCCTGCACGCGTCCCGGATCCCCATCGCGCAGCGGATCGCCCGCTGCGGGCCGTCGAACATCGCGAGGAAGCCGTCTCCCGCCGTGCCGACTTCGCGGCCACGAAACCGAGTGAGCTACGCCCGGACGACGGCGTCGTGCGCCGAGCCTTACCCGGCGAAAAGTTGCCGTCGTCGTCGGGTGGCGAGAACGACCCCAGCCCGCGTTCGGCGACCGGGGACAGGCCCAACAAGCCGCCCAGCTTCGCCAGTTGCGCGGCAGCGTGCGGCGGCGACGGCACGGGCACGGACGGCGCGCTAGACCTCTCCGCGCAATATGACCTTTGACCTGGCACAGGCGAGGACTTTCACTGTTCTAGCTCGTACGTCAGTGACGGTCCAAACCATGCCGCAGTGGATTACTGACCTGCGCCCCGTCTGCGTTAGTCGTGGCTAAACCTCTACACACGCCCCGGTAAGCCCAAGGAACTTGCTACTCGAGAACGAAGGTGACGAGCAAGTTGACGCGGTAGCCAACAATCACCCCGTTCTCCACATCCACCGACTGCTCCTTTATCCAGGCCGACTTGACATTACGCAGCGTCGCGTTGGCCCGATCAAGGCCAACATTCACGGCGTCTTCGAAACTGGTGTCGGACCTAGCGCTGATCTCGCTGACGCGAGGTACGGTGCCTGACACGTGACCTCCCAGAGTCGATGTTGGATCGAACAATCCCAGACTGTGACCATTAACTCCGGCCGCGACAGATGATGGAACCCTCGCATTGCGAACAGAGCCGGACTTCAACCGAAGGCCGCACTAGCCTGATAAAAGTCAGGTCACACACCTCCCGCCGCTGTCGAGCGGTTGACGGTGGGTCAGTGCCAGTACCGTCGGGTAGATGAGATATCTCGACGTCGGTGGAATCGGACCGGTCAGTCGGATCGGCCTTGGCACCTGGCAGTTCGGCTCACGCGAATGGGGCTACGGAGAAAATTACGCCTCGGGTACCGCACGCGACATCGTGCAGCGTGCCCGCACACTGGGGGTGACGCTGTTCGATACGGCCGAAATATATGGCACGGGCAAGAGCGAGCGCATTCTGGGCGAAGCTCTCGGCGACGAGCGCGCCGAGGTTGCTGTAGCCACCAAGATCTTCCCAATCGCGCCGTTCCCCCCAGTGGTCAAGCAGCGAGAGCGCGCCAGTGCGCGGCGGTTGCAGCTGGAGCGAATTCCGCTCTACCAGATCCACCAGCCCAACCCGGTGGTCCCCGATTCGGTGATCATGCCGGGAATGCGCAGCCTGCTCGACAGTGGCGACATCGGCGCAGCCGGCGTATCGAATTATTCGCTTGCGCGATGGCAGAAGGCCGATGCCGCGCTCGGACGGCCGGTCATCAGCAACCAGGTGCAATTCTCGCTCGCACACCCCCAAGCGCTCGACGATCTCGTCCCCTTCGCCGAGCGTGAAAACCGCGTCGTGATCGCCTACAGCCCACTGGCACAAGGACTGCTGGGCGGCAAGTACAACCTCGACAACCGGCCCGGCGGTATCCGGGCGACGAACACACTTTTCGGCACGGAGAACCTGCGCCGTGTCGAGCCGCTCTTACAAACGTTGCGCGACGTCGCCGTTGAGGTCGACGCCAAGCCGGCACAGGTGGCGCTGGCCTGGCTGATCAGCTTATCGGGCGTGGTTGCCATTCCCGGAGCGTCCAGTGTCGAGCAACTCGAGTTCAACGTCGCCGCAGCCGACATCGAGCTGGAGGCGGATTCCCGCGACGCACTGACCGAGGCAGCCCGCGCGTTCCGGCCAGTGTCCACCGGCCGCTTCCTCATCGATACCCTCCGCGAGAAGCTTCGTCGCCGCTGAACCGGTGATCCGACGTCCGCAAAGACATCGCTTTACGACGAACAAAAGAAAACAGGCCCGCGGAGCGAACCGAATGGACTTAAGTCCGCAGAATCCGAAGGTCTGAGACCTCTTAAGATCTCCCGGACCGCTCCGAACGGCAATAACCGTATCCGGAGGCAATAGCGCGTCCCCGCCGGTGCCGTGTGTGCTGTGACTTAGTGGGCCGCAGCAGGATTACCAGTGCAGGCCCTCGACTGAAGGCTCACTCTTGCACGGCGGTGCGCCTACCTTCGGTCGACCACTGCCCATAAGTTCGCTTTACGGTGCAGTATTCGTGGCGCCGCAGGACAGACACGCCCCGACGTCAAGCCGTGAAGGGGCGCCTTGGCTCAATCGCAGGTGCCGAAACCGCTCAGGTCGCTCGTTCTGTTGGACTGGACGGCATAACGGAATTCGATTACATGTTCGCGGTTCAACGCCTGGCGGACGTAAACGGACTTGATGAACACCAACGCCCAGAAACCATTCGTGTTGTGCAGCACCACCGCATCCCCGACACCGGGCTCTACGGTGCGACTACTCGTGTCGAACTGGGACACATCGGTGAGCAGCTCTTTGCGTTGCTGCACCTTGTTGATGACTGCGACGTTGGCGATATCCCGCGGGTCTCGATGCACGTAGACCGTCCCCATCCCGCGTTCGCCAACGTCAAGGGTGAACTCAAACATGCCGGCGCCGAGCTTGTACCTCCCACTGTTCTGGGAGTAGACGAACTCGACCTCGCCAGAGAGCGCCGGACTATGCCAACGACTCGGCGAGTTTGTGATGGCAAGCCGTGCCTCGACTTCGGTCCGACCGTCGAATGGATTTGGCCCCAGCGGCGGTGCGACGTCGACGGCGGCCTTGTGAATGTCGCGCAACAATTGCTCGTAGGCGGCCTCTGGCATGACGGTATCTCTGAAGTTCAGCCACAGGCGCCCGCTCAGGAATGCAGGGATTCTCGGAGGGTTCGATGGATTGTTCCTGATGATGGGTATCACCTGATCGGAATCCAACGCGTCATACAGCCGCGACGAAGCATCTGCGCTTCCACACCAGCCCCGCCAACACGCTCGTCAGCCTTCTGGGTGTACGTCTCGGAAAGAACGGCGATGACGCGGTACGCATCACTCGCCGCGCGCTCCATGAACAGAGCTAGGTTTCCACCGAGAGTGACATCCCAGCGGTCGAGGCAGACGTCGACGCCATTGCCGCGCAGTCTGGTTGCCAGCGCGAGCACCCAGTCCCGGTGCTCATTGCTCTCATGGGAGTAGGACATGAAGACCCGCGGCGCGGCGCCTGAGCCTGGGCCGTCACTCACTTGCGCCGAGTGCGTCGCCAGCTGCGGTGCCCAGCAGCACGCCGACGGCTCGGTCGAGTTGAGCAGTTGTCAATTCCATGGGCAGTCCCCTTTCACCCACTGGCATGTGGGCACCAGTGGAAGCTGTTGCCCCGAAGCGGGTTAGTCCGAGCCCTGAATTCCCCCGCCGGGGGTGAGTTGCCGCGTCGTCACCCCCGACGGGGGTGCGCAGGTTGGTCGTCACCACCCCCGCCGGGGGTGCTTAGGTCGGTGGGCACCCCCGCCGGGGGTGCGCAGATTGGTCGATACCCCCGGTGGGGGTGAAGCGGTGTGGCCTGCCCCCGCCGGGGGCTACGCGGCGTCGTCGGCGAGATACCTATACAGCGTCGCCCAGCTGACTCCGAGGTACTTGGCGACATCTCGTCCGGTGTGACCGTCGGCCTTCATACGTCGTGCGGTCGCGACGTGGGCGGCGTCCGCGACCTTCGTGCGTCGCCCGAACTTGGTGCCGTTGGCACGGGAGACCGCCCGCTTGAGGGCAGTGCGTTCCTTGATGAGTTCGCGCTCGAACTCGGCCATACTCGCGAGAACGCCGATCACCATGCGCCCCGCCGCGGTTGACGAGTCGATAGCGTCGGTGGTGGAGATCAGGGTGACCCCAGCATCGTGAGCGCCTTGACCGTCTCCAGGATGTGTAATGTGTTACGGCCCAGGCGGTCGGGTTTCCACACCACCACGGTGTCGCCGTCGCGAACGTAATCCATGAGCGCCACCAGGCCGGGGCGGTCGTCCTTCGCGCCAGACATGGTGTCGGAGAACGTCTTCGTCACACCGGCTGCGGCAAGAGCGGTATTCTGCTGATCCAGGGTCTGGGCAACGGTGCTGACTCGCGTGTATCCCACCCGCGTTCCGCTGTTCGAAGCTGATTCCATGTCCAAACTCCCTGTCTTACAAGGGATTTAACGCTCCGGGCGAGACTTTTATTCCCTTGGTTGGACGTCAAGACCTGTTCGCAGCAACGTCAAGGCCTGGTCGCAGAGCGGACCGCCGGGCGATATGACAGACAGCTCTGCCCAGCGGTGACACGCTGGAGCGCTCAGAATCGCTCGACGTCGGCACTGACGCCTCGATGAAGATGACGGCGACGCCTACGACCCGATTGAGTTCATCGATGAAGACGACGAGTTTGACGTCGGTCTCGGCTGGCGTTACCGAGGCCGATCCCGAGACGTATACCGGTATTATCAGGCGCGATCTCATTCAATCGTGTTCAAGAGCGCGTGACTTGGTCCAAGGCTGCGCTGCAGGTTCCGTTCGGCCCCGCGGCTGCACCTGGGCGCGGATCGGTGCGGCGGCAACCAAAGAATATGCGTATTAAGGCTATTTGGGCTGCCCGCGCGGCAGCGTTGCGATGGCCTCGCCATCCACCGACCCGGCAGTCCGCCAGCATTGTCTTGATAGCCGGCTTCAACCAGGCATCAATACCGGTTCAACTAGCGAACCAGGCGTTCGGCATTGCCGTTATTCGTCGGCAGGCTATGCGGGTAGCCCGCCAGTCGGCGGCACGGGTCGTCGCGCAGGATCATGGGTGCGATATGACACACGATGTCCGGCGCGGTGACACGATATTGAGGTGAATGGCGGGCGCGACGGCCCCGGGGGCGATGGTCGGCGTCGTGATCGCGACGGTTCGATTGATGAATTGCTGGATCGCGCAGTTGCGGCGATCAACCGCGGTGATCGTGCCGCCGCGACGGCCTTGGCGGGGCAGGTGCTGGAAGCTGACAACGCCAACGCCGAGGCTGAGGACTTGTTGGCCGCGCCGAGCGATCCGGGTGAGATTCGGCGATTGACAATTTTCTTCGCCGATCTGGTGGATTCGACGGCGCTGTCCACGCGGGTCGAACCAGAGACGTATCGCCTGCTGGTGGGGCGCTATCGCGAGCAGGTAATGCACGTCGTAAAGCGATACGAGGGCCACATTGGCTCCACAAAAGGCGACGGACTGCTGGCGGTGTTCGGTCACCCGATCGCCCACGAGGACGACGTGCGACGCGCGGTGCAGGCCGGTCTAGAAATCACCCGGGAGGTGGCCAGGCTCAGCGAACAAGCCAACCGCCGGTTCGGAATGGAGATCAACGTCCGGGTGGGGGTGCACCGCGGGCTGGTGTAGCTTGATACCGCCCAAGACGACGTGTACGGATTGGCGGCCAACCTGGCCGCCCGCGTATCAGGCCTAGCCCCGCCGGGCACGGTAGTGGTCTCCGAGGCGGTCGCGCCGCTGGTGCGGGATGCCTTCGAGTTGCAGGTTCGCCCGGCCGCTGCGGTCAAGGGTGTGGACGGGCTGATCGCCCACCACCAGGTACTGGGAGAGCGTGCCATGCCGGCCCGGGTGGGACGGGGGCCGTTGGTGGGCCGCGATCGCGAGTTGGCGCGGCTGGAAAAGTGTTGGGGGCGGGCGCAGGTCGGCACGTTGAGCACACCCGGGTGGTGTTTCGCGGTGAGCCCGGGATCGGGAAGTCCCGGCTGGCGGCGGCAGGTACCGAGCTGGCCGAGGCCTCCGAGGCGATGGTGGTGGAGTTGGCCGGGTTACCGTTTCACACCGACACCGGGCTGCATCCGGTGCGCACGCTGTTGGAGCGCCGCTGCGGCATCGGCCGCCTCACCGAACCGGGTGAACGGCTGCGGCTGCTACACGCACACGTGGCGGCCTGCTCGCCGGAGCCAAGGACCTTGGTGTCGTTGTTGGCGCCGGTCCTGGGGATCGGCGCCGAGGCCGGCTATGAGCCGGTGCCCGCCGAGGGCCGCAAGCTCTATGACCTGATCGCGCAGGCGGTGCAGGCCTATCTGCTGGCGTGTGTGGGCGACGCTGCGGGCCTGGTGGTGGCCGAGGATGTGCACTGGTTCGACCCGTCCACCCTCGAGGTGCTCGGCTCGCTGCTGAATGCGGCCGACGGCCGGCTGCTGGTGGTCATCACCGGACGCCCGGGCGGGTGGTCGCCGGCCAGCTGGCCGGTCAGGGTGTTGACCTGGGGGCGTTGACCAACGGCCAGGCCGATGAGCTGATCAGCGCGCTGAGTCCGGGCCTGTCAGCAGACGAACGGGCCGCGGTGGCCGGGCGCTGCGACGGGGTGCCGTTCTACATCGAACAGGTCGTGGCCGGCCTCACCGAGACCGGGGTGCCTGAGACGCTGTATGAGCCGTTGTTCGCTCGGCTGCGCGCCAGCGCGAACGTGGTGCCGGTGGTGGAGGCCGCCGCCGTCATCGGCCGTCAGATGGATCGCGGGCTGCTGGGCTCGGTGGTGGACCTGAGCGACGACGAGGTCGACGACGTCATCGACGAGCTCGAGGACGCGCTGGTGTTCGAGCCGTGGGGAACCGACGGTTGGCGGTTTCGCCACGAGTTGCTGCGCGAGGTCGCCGCCGAGCTGGCGCCACCGAGCGTGCGCCGTGGGCTGCACGCCAAGGTGGCCGATGCCCTGGTCGGCGGTGTGGGCGCCGAGCCAGACTGGGGACTAGTTGCTGGCCACAACGAGCAGGCCGAGCGGTTCGACGAGGCTGCGTCGGCCTACCAGCATGCATCGGCGGCTGCGCAACGCCGCGGGGCGCTGCCCGAGGCCCGCAACTACCTGACCCAGGCCCTCGCCGGACTCGACCGCGCTTCGCCGGCCCAGAGCGTGACCGAAGCGAAATCTCTCTACGGTTGCGCCGGGGATTCCTCACCGCAGCCGTAGACGGCCCTTCAAGCTCCGCCCTTGCAGGTGACTTCGAGCGGTGCCTGCAGCTGGGCGGGTCCGACCTGCGCGACGATGAGCTGGTCGCGACCCTCTGACCGCCCTGGGCCGCTCTAGTCGCGTGCCGAACATCGCCCCGCTTGGCGCAGGTCGGCGAGTCTCTGGACGCCGGTCTGGCGCAGGGGCGGCGGTGGATGCGCCCGATGATCGACGGCTGGACCGGGGTGGTCACGTTCCTGCTCGGCGAGTTCGATGCCCACCCAGTCCCTGCTCGAAAAGGCCACTTCGACCCGCGCCGCGGCAGACCAGCACCAGATCGACGCGGTGTCGTTCGACTTCCACCGACCCCATCGCGGCGGCGCATATCCACCTGGCCTGGACCCGCGGCCTGCGCGGCGATCTGACGGCGGCCGAGGCCGAGCTGGCCCAGGCAGCACGACGGGCCGACGAGCTCGGCTTCCCACAGGGCCCGTACAGCGGCGTCTACGCGGGCTACGTGGAGATCGCGCTGCGCATCGAAGCCGGCCAGCTCGACCGCGCCGCGGAACTGGCCGCCGACCTCCTCGATCGGGCCGAGCGGCACGGCTTCGACGGGATGGGGTCTGTGGGTGTCCACCGAGCAGGCCATCGTCAGGGCGCTGGCTGCGCTGCACGACAACGTCGACTCGACGACGCTCGCAGCGCAAGTCGCGTCCGTCACAACGCTTCTCGACACCTTGCGCACACTCGAGGTGAACATCTACCGCACCTTCTACGACTGCGTCGTCGGGCGGCTGTTGATCGCCGCCGGCCAACCCGAACAGGCCGCCCACCTGAACACCGCGCTGCAGCTCGCCCAGGACACCGGGATGCACTTCTATGACGCCGAACTGCTGCGGCTTCGCGCCCATACCCACACCGACCAAAGGCTTGGCAATCCGGCGTCGGCGCGGCCGTCGAGCTCGCCCGCCACCAGGCGCCGCCCCTGTTAGAACTGCGCGCCGCCCTTGACGATTACGACCTACGCGGACAGCCCGCGCGTGCGGCGCTAACTGATGTGGTCAGTCGGTTCCCCCCCGATAGCGGATGGCCGGAACTAGCGCGAGCCCAGGCCGCACTGGATCAGACCGCCCCGAAGACCGGATAAGTCGGATGGGCACAGCAGCGCCGTGCAAGACGTGTGGCATCGAAGCTCTGGAGAACGCTCGGTTCTGCCACGGCTGCGGCTCACCCATTACCGACGCAGACACACATGCCGAGTACAAGCAGGTGACGGTGCTGTTCGCCGATGTTGTTCATTCGATGGACATCGCCGCGGCGGTCGGTGCGGAGCGGCTGCGCGAGATCATGGCCGAACTGCTGGACCGTTCCACGGCCGTGGTGAAGCGCTACGGCGGAACGCTGAGCCAGTTCACGGGCGACGGCATCATGGCGGTGTTCGGCGCGCCGGTGGCGTTAGAGGACCACGCTGTTCGCGCCTGCCTCGCGGGTTTGGCAATCCAAGACGAGGCGAATCGGCTTGCTGTCGAGGTGCAGGACCGCGACCGTATCGAACTGCGGTTACGTGTCGGGTTGAACTCTGGTCAGGTGATCGCCGGTGAGATCGGTTCGGGGGCCTTGGGTTACGGCGCGATCGGTGAGCAGGTCGGAATGGCGCAGCGGATGGAGTCGGTGGCCCCGCCGGGGTGGTGATGCTCAGCGCGTCCACCGCGCTCGACTGGTCGATAGCTCAGCAGCCCTGGGCGAGGCCGAGTCGGTTCAGATCAAGGGTGCCGATGAACCAGTGGTTGCCCATCGCCTGTTGGGCATCGGCGACCGGCATCGCGCCGTAGGGCGCGCGGAGTCGAATCTTGTTGGGCGGCAGTGGGAAATGGCCGCCGCTAA
Source organism: uncultured Actinomycetota bacterium (assembly GCA_963715215.1). Classification (GTDB taxonomy): domain Bacteria; phylum Actinomycetota; class Actinomycetes; order Mycobacteriales; family Mycobacteriaceae; genus Mycobacterium. The sequence goes on along the minus strand of CAVQRJ010000010.1, from coordinate 730 downwards.
GGGCCAGCTGCAGCGCGCCGTCGACGGCCACGGCGCGGTGGTCGGTGTGGCGGGGTCACCGGGCATCGGCAAGAGCCGTCTGGTGCGCGAGGTGTCTGCGGTGGCGGGTCGCCGTGGTGTGGAGGTGTTCACCGCCTTCTGCGAATCGCACACCAGCCAGGTCCCCTTCCATGCTGTGGCACGGCTGCTGCGCGCGACCACCGGCGTCGAGGGTCTCGACGGGCAGGCCGCCCGGGATCGAGTGCGCGACCGTGTTAGTGATGCAGACCCCGGAGGACTTGCTGCTACTTGATGACTTGCTGGGCATCGCCGACCCGAATGCTCCGTTACGTGCGATTGATCCCGATGCGCGTCGGCGGCGGTTGACCGCCCTGGTGAATGCCGCGTCGTTGGCCCGAGAAACCCCGGCGGTCTATGTCGTTGAGGACGCCCATTGGATCGATGAGGTCAGCGAGTCGATGCTGGCCGACTTCCTCACGGTGATCCCACCAGACGCCCTCGCTGGTGCTTGTCAGCTACCGCCCCGAGTACGAGGGAGCGCTGACGCGGGTGCACGGCACACAGACGATAGCCCTTGAACCGCTGAGTGATTCGGAGACGGCAGCACTGGTTTCGGAGCTGCTCGGGCCGGACCCATCCATCAGCAGGCTAGGCCAGACGATTGCCGAGCGGGCCGCCGGTAATCCGTTCTTCGCCGAGGAGATGGTGCGCGAACTGGCTGAGCGTGGTG
>CAVQRJ010000009.1:0-369686 GCA_963715215.1 uncultured Actinomycetota bacterium | reverse complement strand
GGATTCGCTCGATGTATCCGAAACGTGACAGAGACTTGACCGAATTGCTCACGCGCCCTTACGCATACGACTGCCAAGACACTCCTACGATTAAATTGACAACGTTGTAATTTCAAAGGAACCGAAAAACTTATGCGCGGGTTCGTTGGGTGTATTTTTGCCGTGCTCGTGATCGCTGCGGGTGTGATCGTGAAGCCGGACGATGTCGACCTGACGGCGGCGAATTGGTCGAACAGGTCTGTCATCGCATCGGTTCAACCGATGCTCGGCGCGGTGGTGGGTGTGGCGCACCCCGTGGTGGTTACGTTCCGCACACCCGTCACCGATCGGCGCGCGGCCGAACGTGCTCTTGACGTCAAATCATCGCCCGCGATGACCGGCCGGTTCGAATGGCTCGACAACGACGTCGTGCAGTGGGTTCCCGACCGATACTGGCCGTCGCACAGCACGATTGCGCTTTCGGTGGGCAACCAGGCGTCGGCCTTCGAAACGGGTCCGGCCGTCGTCGGTGTTGCCGACATCTCGGACCACACGTTCACCGTGACCATCGACGGTGTCGAAGCAGGACCGCCGCCTGCATTACCTGCGCCGCACCATCGACCTCACTGGGGAGAGCAGGGAGTGTTCCCGGCCTCGTTGGGTAGGCCCGAGTACTCCACGCCTGTCGACACCTACACGGTCTTGGCCAAAGAACGCTCCGTAACTATGGATTCGAGCAGCGTCGGTATCCCCGTCACCGATCCCGACGGTTACCTGCTGACGGTCGATTACGCAGTCCGAATCACCAGCCGTGGCCTCTTCGTGCATTCGGCGCCGTGGGCTGTCAATGCACTCGGGTATGAGAATGTCAGCCACGGCTGCATCAGTCTGAGCCCCGAGGACGCGGAGTGGTACTACAACACGGTCAACGTCGGCGACCCGGTGATAGTCCAGGAATAACAGCTACGACAAACCGCCCGTCCCCAATAGGAACGGGCGGTTTGGCGGCCCGCCGTCACTTGCTGCCGGACGGCCCCGCCGGAAGTGGCTGACCGGGCAGTGGCGCTCCGGCCGGTGCCGGACCAGTCGGCTGCCCCTTACCCCCGGAGCCGCCGGCCAAGCCGAGGGGGGCGCCCGCGGCAACAGGCGCACCACCCGCCAACGGCGCGCCGGCAGGCACGATCGGTGCCACAGGCACCGGCGGGACCAGAGGCACCAGCGGGGCCAGAGGCACCAGCGGGGCTACGGGCACCGGCGGAGCGATCGGCACTGGTCCGGGCAAAGCCATTGGGACTCCGGCCATGGCGGCCAGCGGAGCGCTCGCCGCGCACACGGGGGCGACCGGGGCACCGGCGGCACCAGCGGCACCAGCGGCACCGACCGGGGCACCGGCGGCACCGGCGGCACCGGCCGGGGCACCCGCTGCGGCTGGGGCTGCGCCCGCCGCAGAATCTATGCAGTTGTAGCCGGTGCCCGTTTTCAGGGGGACCGCCGCCGCTTCCGGACTCATCGCGATCGCCACCCCGCATAACCCGGCGCAGGCAGCAATGACTCTGACGTGGGTTCCATCAAAGTTCACCATCGCGTCGACTCCTTAACATTTGCGCTCACACATTTGCGGTCGTCCTGTTTTGGACGACGGCGTCAATTGTTAGCAGCGGATGTTCGCCACACGACACGCCACACGGCACCGTTTCCCAATGGTGATCTTGTTGTCACCGACTCACAGCAAACTGCTTCTCGGCTGGCAGGCCGCTCGTCAGCCCACCGCTGCGAGCTATGACTGCCCGTATACCTTCGCGATGTCGGGTGAGTCCAACCACCGCGAGTACGTAGGCGACTGCGGCCAGCCGTCCGGCGAGTCCTGCCATTCCTCCTGACGCCCCCACGGCAGGATGTCGATCAGGGCAAACGAGTGGCTGAGCTGTTCGGTGCCGCGGCCGTTCGTGTGCCAGGTGCGGTAGACCTTGTTGCCGTCGCGAAGGAAGACGTTGACGCCGAACCCTGCCCCGGGCGGTGCGTCCACGTCGGCGCCGAACGAACTCTCCGACGACGAGTACCACTCCATCTTGTTGCCGACCCTGTCGCGGTAGGCCAGCGCTTCCTCGATCGGACCGTTGGTGACGATCACGAACCGCGCGTCGTAGCTGTCGAGAAACTCCAGCCGGGTGAACTGGGAAGTGAATCCCGTGCAGCCTCCGCACTGCCACTCGGCGCCGTCCTCCCACATGTGGTTGTAGACGATGAGCTGCGAACGTCCCTTGAACACGTCGGCGAGCCGGACCGGTCCGTCCTCGCCGATGAGCGTGTAGTCAGCCATCTCGACCATCGGCAGCCGACGCCGCTGCGCGGCGATGGCATCCAGCTCGCGCGTCGCGGCCTTCTCGCGACGACGTAGCTCGTCGAGCTCCTTGCGCCACGTCTCCTGATCGACAACCGGCGGTTTCGCCGCGTTCTCGCCCATGCGGATCTCCTTCCATGCCTTCTTTCCTATATATAGACACGGCCGGCGCCCGAAACTCATCGTGTTCAGCACTTCATCGGGAAGGATCTCTGCGGTGGCGAAACTGCTCGAGAACAGCCCTGGCAGTATCGTCCGATCATGCCGACAGCGCCGACACCTTTGACCATCATGTTCTGGCCCGAGTCCGCCTACGGGCCGACGAACCAGTGCATCGGCCTGGCCGCCATCCTGCGCGACCGCGGCCACACCATCGTGTTCGCCGCCGAGAGCTCATGGGCGGGAAAGCTCGCCCCGCTCGGATTCATCGAGGAACTCGTCGATCTGGCCGAACCGGCGCAGGACACAGGCGAGGAGGACGCCGGTGCGTTCTGGACCGAGTTCATCGCAGAGACCGCGCAGGAGTTCCGCAAGCCGACCATCGAACAACTCGGGTCGTTCATCCAGCCCACCTATCAGGCCCTGATCGACGGGGCCAAGTACTGCGAGCCCCGACTGCGCGAGATCGTCGCCAAGTACCGACCCGACGTCATCGTCGAGGACAACGTCGTGCTGTTCCCGGCGCTGGCGACTGCGGGCGCGCCGTTCGTGCGGATCGTGTCGTGCAGTCCGCTGGAGATGACCGGACCGAACGTGCCGCCGCCCTTCTCCGGCCTTCCGAGCGCCGACCGCAGCCAATGGGACGCCTACCGCGCCGAGTTCGACCGCACCCACCGCACGATGTGGTCCGACTTCAACGACTGGGTGCAGGCCCAAGGTGCCGACGCCCTACGCGATTTGGAGTTCATGCCCCACACCACCGCAGCCAACCTCTACGTCTATCCGGCCGAGGCCGACTACCTCGACGCCCGCCCGCTCGACGACACCTGGACAAGGATGGACTCCAGCGTGCGCGAGACCGACGAGGAGTACCAGCTTCCCGCCGAGCTCGCCGGCCGACCGGAAGGCAGCGCGCTCATCTACCTGTCGCTTGGTTCACTTGGGGGCGCCGACGTCGAACTCATGCAGCGCCTGGTCGACGTGCTCGGCACGACCAAGCACCGCTACATCGTCAGCAAGGGACCGCAGGCTGACCGAATCACGTTGGCTGCCAACATGGTCGGCGCACAGATGCTCCCGCAGACGAAGGTTATCCCTCAGGTCGACCTGGTGATCTCCCATGGCGGCAACAACACGGTCACCGAGACGCTGCATTTCGGCAAGCCGCTGATCGTGCTTCCCCTGTTCTGGGACCAATACGAAAATGCCCAGCGCATAGACGAACTCGGTTTCGGCGTCCGGCTAGACACTTACAAGTTCGCCGACGACGAGCTCACCGGCGCCGTTTACCGGCTGCTCGCCGATTCGGCGCTGCGCAGCCGGCTCGCCGAGATGGGCACCGCGATCAGCGCCCGCAACGGCCTACGGGTCGGTGCCGACGTCATCGAGAAGGTGGGTGTGCGACATCGGGCTTCGGTTGCCTGAGTCGCTCGACGCGCTCGACCTCGCCGATGGCAAGCGCCTGGCCATCGTCGCCGACGACGACGGTCTGGCGGCACTTCCAGTGGTGTGCGACCCGAACGGGCGGTGGCGGCGCGCCCGGTCCGGCGATGGCGTGGCCGAAGCGCTGCTGAGCCTGCTCGCGCGCCAATCGGGTTCCGTCACACTGGGCCGCTTCACTGTGCACTCCTGGAGTCCGCGAACGGCGCTGGGTGAGAGAGCGGTCGGCGTCGACCAGACCAATGAATCGGTGATCGTCGGCGATGTCGCGGTGGTCAAATGGGCGACGCATCTGCAGGAAGGCCCGCACCCTGCACCGCGCCGCATAGCGATGCTGAAAGACGCCGGGTTCGCCGGCATACCCAGTCCGTTCGGTCTCGTCACCTGGCGACCGGCCGACGGCGCGGAGACGCTCGCGGCGAGCGTGGACGAGTATCTTCCCGGTGCGGTGGACGGCTGGACGTGGGCGGTCGATTTGATCACCGCCGCTGCCCGCGACCATCAGCCCGGCCCTGCCGTGGACGCGGCCACCGAAGTCGGCTCACTCGTCGCGCAGATGCATGCGGCCCTGGCGGGCACGGCCGCGGTTGCCTCGAAACGCGACGCGGACCGGTGGCGTGACACCGCGTTCACAACGCTGGAAACCGTTTGCGGCCTTCCTGATTCCACAAGCGTGGCGATCGCCCGCGCTCGCAGCGGCGAGATGGAGGCCATTCTGGACCGGCTCGGCACGCTTGCCGGCACCCCGGTCATCGACGGCCACGGCGATCTGCACGTGGGTCAGGTGCTGAGCAGCGGCGGCCGGTTCGTGGTGACCGACTTCGACGGCAACCCCGTACTACAGGCCGCAGAACGAGTGCTGCCGATTCCCGCGGCGTTGGACATTGCAGGCATGGTCCAATCGCTCAGCCACTCCGCGATCGTCGCCCGTAAGTACGCGACCCTCGACGACGGAGCGCTCGCTGAGGTCGACACATCGGTCCGCTCGGCGTTTCTCGACGCGTACGCAGACCGAATCGGCCGCCTTGGACGCGCCGGTTTGTTCAACCCCGCCGCGCTCCGCCCCTTCCGGGTACAGCAGGTGCTGCGCGAGATCATCTATGCCGCAAGGCATCTACCCAGATGGATGTATGTGCCCGACGCGGCACTACCCGCTCTGCTTGCCGAAGAGGTGAGACCATGAAAGCCGATGGTTTCACCGCGGATCTGTACCGCAAGCCCGTGGTGCTGCAACGGCTCGCGGCGACGCTGGCCGACGCGAATCCGTGGCAGCACGCTGTGCCACAAGGCATCGAGCGGGTGGTCCTGCTCGGGATGGGATCGTCCGCGTACGCAGCCGGCGTGGCGGCGGCGCGCATGCGCGCACGCGGAATCGTCGCGTCATCCGAACTCGCGTCCTCGCAGCTGCTGCCGGATTGGGGAGAGAGAACGCTGGTGGTGGCGACGTCTGCCAGCGGTGGATCGGCCGAGACCCTCGACGCCCTGGATCGCCTGCCCCGTTCGGCGCATACGGTCGCACTCACCAACACTCCAGGTTCGCCCATCACTCGGCGTTGCGACGCTGTCGTGGATCTGGCTGCCGAAACCGAAGTCGGCGGGGTGGCCTGCCGCAGCTATCAGCACACCCTGGCACTGCTGCTGGCACTGGAATGCCATCTCACCGGTGCCGACACGGATGAGCTCGCGTCGGCGGTCGCGTTGTCGGCGGACGCGTGTTCCTACCTTCTCGACACCGAAACCGATTGGCGTTTCGAGGTTTCCGAGCTGCTCATTGGCGCATCGGGAATCTACCTGGCGGCCCCGGCACACCGGATCTGTTCGGCGCAGCAGGGCGCCCTGATGCTGCGCGAGGGACCGCGACTGCCCGCGGTGGGATGTGAGACCGGCGACTGGAGCCACGTCGACGTGTACCTGACCAAGACCATCGACTATCGGCTGCTCGTGTTCGCCGGATCGCAGTGGGAAGAGCAGCTGGCCGAATGGACCACCCAGCGCGGCAGCACGGTCATCGGTGTCGGGGGCATAGTTCCTGGAGCGCAACACAACCTGCGCTTCCCGGGCGACTCGAATGACGACGTTCGGCTACTGGCCGAGGTTCTGGTGCCCGAACTCATAGCCGCCCGAACCTGGCGGGCTCAGCGGATGTAGACCTCGTCGCCGGTGGGGTACCCGCCACCGTGCGTCGTGATGTGGACGTGGTCGTAGTGGCCGTACCCGCCGGCCTTCGCACCGCTGGGCGTGTAGTACACGCCGCGCCAAATGCAGTCCTGCAGGTCGAATCGCTCCGCGTTCTCGAGCGCGAACTCGACGATCCGGTTTCCCAGCGCGATACCCGCCGCCGAGGTGGGGTTGGGAATCATCACGTCGAGCGCGAGCCCGTCGGGATGCCATCGGAGCGCATCCGGTCGGACACCGCCGATGCTCTGGATCTCGGGGAACAACACGCTGATGCTCCGGGCCACGAGGATGGTCTTGACCTGGAGGCCCTTCTCCGGGGCGATGCCGACGGGCAGAACGCGCTCGGCCTCGCGGTTGTACACGCGGTACCTCGACGCCGTCGCAAACTGCACCGGCGCGGCGTCAATCGAGGAGTCGAGACTGGACGGTGTGGCCGAGAAGTTGGCCGGCGCCGAGGCGACGACTTCCACCCTGCGGGCCCCGACATCGTCGACGACCTGATTCGGCGCTTTGGCCTCGCTGACCGGCGCGGGTACCGATACGTCTCCGCCCGCGGCGAGCAAGAGAGCATAGGGTGCGATGACGGCGGCCGCAGGGGCCACCGACGGCATCTTCCGTCGGTGGCGAACAACGCTATGCCTGCCCATCACGTAGCACCATACGAGTAACGGCGGAAATGTTCATCTTCCCTCAATGAATCCTTAAGAAGCGCTGGTAGTGCCCGGGCCAGCGAACAATGAGCGGGGAAGCCACGTTTCCGCAGCTCATCGGGCCTGCCGGAGGCCGACGCCCAGGTCATCGGCCTGATGCCTGTCTCTTAAGCGACTTTGTCAGTCACACTGTCGGCATGGCTGAAGACGCCATCAGCGTCGGCGGGGTCGACCTCACCGACCCGGACACCTATCTATCCGGCATGCCGTTCGACGCGTTTCGCGAGCTCCGGCGGCGTGCCCCCGTCGCGTGGCACCCGTACAAGGACGGTCCCGGGTTCCTGGCGCTGACGGGTTACGACGAGGTGCTTTCCGTCTCTCGGGACAGCGCGACCTGGTCGTCACAGTCCGCTGGGGTGTTCTTCGACGTACCGGGCCCCGGTGACGAGTCCCAGCTGGCGCTGATGATGCTGACGATGGACCCCCCGCGCCATACCAAGCTGCGCTCGCTCGTCTCCAAGGGCTTCACCCCGCGACAAGTCGCACGGCTGAACGACCACGTGGCCGACATGGCACGCCAGATCGTCGACGACGTGGCCGAGCGCGGGGAGTGCGACTTCGTCAACGACGTCGCGGGCGCGCTGCCGTCGTATGTGATCGCCGAACTTCTCGGCATACCGCTGGAGGACGGACGCAGACTCTACGCACTCACCGAGATCATGAACTCCGGCGCCGTCGGCGACGCCGCCGAGCAGTCACACGCGGTGGATGCGCAGATGCAGATGTTCCAATACGGCACGGAACTCGCCGCGCAAAAGCGCGCGGTCCCCGGCGATGACATCGCGACCACCCTGCTGGAGGCCGAGGTGGACGGTGAACGGCTCACCGACCTCGAGTTCAACATGTTCTTCCTTCTCCTCATCAACGCAGGCGGCGACACCACCCGAAACTTGGTGGCGAGTGGAATCCTCGCGCTGATGGAACATCCCGCCCAACAAGCGCGCCTTGCCGCGGACCCGTCGCTGCTGCCGACCGCGATCGAAGAGATGCTGCGTTATACGAGCCCGGTCACGGTGTTCGTCCGCACGGCGACGAAGGACACCGAGTTGCGCAGCATCCCCGTGAAGGCGGGCGACAGGGCGGCGATGTTCTACCCGTCGGCCAACCGCGACGAGACGCGCTTCGACAATCCCGACCGTTTCGACATCGGCCGTTCGCCCAATCCGCACCTGGCCTTCGGCGGCGGCGGAACCCACTTCTGCCTCGGCGCGAACCTGGCCCGCGTCGAGGCCACCGCGATCATTCCCGAAGTGCTGGCACGGCTGACGGACCTCGAACTGGCCGGCCCCGTCGAGCGGGTTCGGTCGAACCTCATGAACGGCGTCCACTCGATGCCAGTCAAATTCACGGCGTCGACGGTCCCGCTCTCACGTTGACGGTCCGCTGCGCCACCGGAAGCTGTTGATGTACTTGCCCATGTCCAGGGCGAGCGCGAGGTTGGCACCTGACGGATGGCCGGAGCCGAAGTCCGGACTGAACTCGTGGAACGGGCCGACCGCCGAAGCGACCAACGCATAGTCGTTCTTGACCGCGCACAGGGCGATGATCCGGAGTCGGGTGAACTGGCCGCTGGAATCTTGCGGGTACTGATCGAATACGGCGCCGTATCCCGGCTGGTAACCGACCATTGCGTTGGGGATCTCGTAATCGAGCGTGGCGTCGGGATAGTAGTCGAGGATCATCTTGTCGACGACCTGCTTCGGTGTGCGCTTGTCGGCAGGTTCTCCCCACAGATCCAAGGTGCCGGTATCGCCGCCGACATACTCCAGCGCGACCCAGTCCGGGTAGATCGTTGCCTTGTACAGAGATCCTGGGCTCGGGTACTGCACCGAGAACTCACCATTCTCGGAGACGAAGCGTGGATTTGCGTCGATCGGCTCACCGATCGGCGGGCGTCCGCAGTCGGGCGGACATGTGTATCGCGGACGCGGTGGCGTTGCCAGAACCGATGCGGTCACTCCGGCCGCGGCCACCACTGCGATGCCTGCAGCCAATCCCGTCAACAGCCCGCCATAAGTGGTGTGGCGCAACGGCGCAACCTCGTACAGCCGGGACGGGGTGGCATAGCCCGGTCGTGGCACCCCCGCTTCGTCGGCGGCAGCGGCCCGACGAGCAGCCCGCGACGCGCGCGATGCCGCCGCTGCCGCGACCCCGCAATTCGGGCAGAATGCCATGTCGGGCACCACGTGGTCGCAGTGTGGGCATAGCACGCGCCCACCCGGATTCAGCGCATCGTGTTCCTCATGGAGCAAGCAGTACTGCAACCCGATTCTCAGAGCCACCAGACCGACAACGGCGATCATCAGGTGCGCACCGAGATGCAGGCCCTCCAGCACGGGACTGACTTCTGCGGTGCCGAGCAACACGAATATGGCCAGTGTTCCCAACAGGCTCAGCACGAGGAGATTTCGGCGGCCGAACCACAATGCCGCACCGACCAATCCGCCCATGGCCGCCGTCGTCAAGGGGACGGCGATGCCGTGCATGCCGGCCTGGACCAAGAGCACGCTTGCCGGCCGGTCACCGGCGGTCAACCCGGTTGCGAACTGCGGTGCCAGCAGGGTCAACGTGCCAGCCGCAGTAAAGCTGAGGGCGCCCAACGCCCCGATGACAAAGCCGTCCAACGACTCCCGGGCGGGGCGAGCCAACCGCATCACCACCGCAGGCACCAGCATGAGGATCGCTCCGCCGACCGGTACCGCGATGCCCACGCCCAGCGCCAGCCGTCTGGAGGCTGCGTCAGCCAGCGACACGTCGTAGAAGTCGGAGACCACACTGCCGGTCGCCAAGGCCCATCCGACACCGAGTCCTACCCCAAGCAATGCAGTCGGCACCAACGAACGAAGTGTCACGTCGCGCCAGACGTCCGCTTCGTACAGGTAGAGCAGGAACACCAGGGGCAGGCCAAGCGCGCTGATGGCGATCATCGGCGCCTGCCAGCGCAGCAGGGCGAGGGCGATCAACAACAGAAAGAGAATCGCGAGACCCGCCCGAAATGCGGTGCGGGAGCGGTGCGCAAGGTGCGGAAACAGCGAACTAGCCACAGACAGGCGCACCACCTGCTCGCTGGGAGCGGCCGCATACGCACCCAGCCGGAGGCGGCCACGACCGTCCCCTTGCCGCTCCAACAACTCCGCACCGCACGCTCCGCAGTAAGCCGCGGCCGGCACCTCCGTGTCGCACGCCCTGCACGACACGGTGGCCACGCTGCCATCGTCGGCGGGCGGTTGTGTCATTCGGGCGCTACCTGCGACTGAATCTCGAGAAGGTTCTTGGCGAGGTTATCGGTGTTGGGACTGCCGAGCCCGGTAACGAGGTCGTATCCGGGCTTCGGGAGGTCAACTGCGTTGCCGCCCAGCTGAATATCGCGAAAGCCCGGAAGGTCGGCGCCAGCCGATACCCGATATAGAAGTGGGTTGATGTTTCCCAGCGGCCTGCCGCCGTTGGCCTTCAGGTACTGATTCATCAGTACCGTCAGCGCAGCCCAGATCGGTGCCGCCTGGGAGGTACCGGCTCCCACGAACTCTTTCTGGCCGAAGATGAACCTCACCCCGGTGAGCGGATCAGCGACCGCGGAGACATCGGGGGACAGTCTGCGCCGACCTGTGTCGCGGTCCGCGGTCAACTTCTCCTGCCATGCCGGCCGCGCGAACAGTCCCGAGACACCGCCGCTCGTACCTTGTGACAGCGGCGAATCAAACCATGCGTACTCAGCCAGCCACTGACCCCGCGGTCCTACCGAGACCGAGGTGCCACCAACCGCAGTCATCGTGGGCAGCGATGAGATCGCGTCCAGCCCAACGTCATCCGGCCCCGGAGGCGCTGACCACTCGTCGGCACCCTTGCACTCCAATCCCGCCTTGTCCCCCGTCGCATCGAACACCGAGGTGCCATGCCCCTGCGCCTTGACCAACGCGGCCTCGACGGGGGCAAGGTCGGCGGCGTTGAGGAACGAGTCGCACGCCCATCCGATCGACAGACTCCATACCGCGCCGGGGAAGCGGCGGTCCGCCTCCTCGAACATCCGGCCGATCTTCTCGTAGGCGCCGTCTCCCTCCAGAGTCGGCCTGGCGTTGATGACGACGATCCGCGCGTCCGGCACAATGGCATGTGCCACTTGGAGATCCATCGTCGTCTCACCGTGCGCCTCATCCGGTAGCCCGCCTACCACCTCCGGCGTGAACCGAGGCAAGCCGGATGTGTCGGCGTAGGTGTCGAGGTCCTTCTGATCGAACGAGTCGAACTCGAAGAACACAATGGTTTCGCCCTTGCCCGTGTGGCCATCCTTGGCCAACGGGGTCGCGTTGTACACATCCAACAGCCCGGCGGGACGCAGTCCGCCCTTCGGCACATCGAGCGCGAGGTTGTCCGGCCGCTTCGTTCGATGTGGCGTGTAGCCGATGATCCGGCCCACCCCGGTGATGTCATCGCCGAGCACCGCAGGCACTGTCGGCTGCTCCGGCGAGGCGTAGAACACCTGGCCCTTCCTGCCGCGGTAGTCGTTCACGGGCACACCGAAGGCCTGCGCCAAGTCATCCGCGGCACCCTCGACGATCGCCCATCCGTCGCCGGGCCGCCATCGCACCCACAGGCCACGGTCGCTCGCCCACCCCGATAACTCGTTCGGGCGGGCCGCACTCGGCAGGGTGGCCGTCAGTTGCGCATCACCGGCACGCGACGGCCCGAGATCGGTGGAGCTTGCGAGCAGTGACGCGAACGGACCGGTGATGACCGCCGAAGTGGTCGGCGCGCAGCCGGCGCTGAGCCCGGATGCGACGACCAGAGATGACGCCGCTATCAGCGCCGGCAGATGCCGCCGCACTTCGGTGACGGCTCTAGGAGCCGTTGGTCACGTGCCGACCATGCTCACCGGGCTGGGCCTGCGAGGGCGGCGGCGCCACGACGGGCGGGGTGAACTGGTTCGGTGCCTGCGGGTCGATGCGCGGCGCCTTCTCGGTCGGTGAGACCGGAGCGGCCGGCGAGGTCGTCGTCGTCGTCGTGGTAGTTGTGGTCGAGGTCTCGGGAGCCTTTTCCTCTTCCTTCGCGCAACCTGCGGTGATCATCCCCATGGCCGCGATAGCGCCCAGCCCGGCAACTGCGGCGAGACGGCGAGGCAAACGACTTTGTGTCCTCATTGCGTGGTCCTTATCTATCGACCTGCGCAGACAGCAGGCAGGAATCACCGCATGGTGACACAGGCAGCGAAGTCGCACCAGCCCCTTAGCAAAATTGCCGCCTGTGATGGTTGCTAGATCCCGGCGCAGACCGAAACGAACGGAACGGGGGCGCAGATACCCACCGAGAAGTAGGGCGTGATGTCACCGTTCCACGCCGGAGGCGGCGGGGCGGCGGCGGAGGCGGCGCCGGCGCGGCAACGCAGGTGTTGGAGGGTGCGTCGAATACGGTCCCGTAGCCGCATTCGACCGCGTTGCTGACCCCCGGCGTCATCACCGTGACGAAGGCCATTGGAGCGACTCCGGCCGTGCCGATGATCCACAGCCGACGCAATATTTTCGTCATCGAAGGCCTCCCTCGATCAAACCCCGACCTTCTGAAATGAATCCTAGTCCCGTCCGAGTAACGGAAAAGAGACAATTGACGATTGTGAAAATGGAGAAAATTGAGACTCCTGATGCGAAACTCATCGCGGTCGGGGGGCATCGACAAGGGGAAGTGAATGGGTGCATCTGCTTACATCGGACGCGTCGGCGGGTTAGCTGTCGCGCTTGGAATCGGAGTGGCGGTCGCCACGGGTCAAGGGGTGGCCTGGGCCGGTCCGGAACCCGATTCGACGGCCACCGAGCCGCCTCCGGCAGCCGAAAAGGACGGCGCCCAGAATCCGGACACGACGCTGGATTCGCCAGCTGCCGACCCACCGGCGGCCGACCCACCGGCGGCCTCGCCGACACCTGAGAAGAAGCGCGAGGTCCAGCCGCCTTCACTGACGGCCTTGGCGTCCAGAGCAAACTCGGTGTTGTCGTCGCTGACCCGTGCCGCGGAACGCGGTATAGCCGTGACCTCGGGTGGTGCGCTCACGAGCAAGCGGGTCAATCCCCAGAAAGATGCCGACGCCGTCGAAACGGAGGAACCCCAGCCCGTGAAGCAGGCGGACGCCGTGCCTGCCAAGAAGTCGTCTGACGGCCCGACGAACAAACCTGTCGAAAGGGTGGTCCGCAATCTGAAGGAGTCCGCATTCGGCGTCGAACCGCGCAGTGTCGAACCGCGCAGTGTCGAACCGCGCAGCGTCGAACCGCGTAAAGTCGACATCCGCAAGGCAACGGCGGCGGCCGCCAAGCCGGCTGAAGCCGTCGTGCACAGCGCCGCGGCCGACGTGCAGAATGCATTCCAGACGTTGTCCGCCACGGTGTCTGACCCGGTCGCTGCACCGAAGCTGATGGCGGCATCCGAGGCTCCCGTCGCACAGCCAACGCTGCCAAGGCTTTTGACCAACCTGGTGTCGGTCTTCGGGCTCGGCGCATTGGCGTCGAACAATCCCGGTGCACCGATCGGGACGCCGATCGTGACGGCGCTGTTCGCTTTGGGAACGCGCCGCGAATCCGAGTCGATCACGGCGCTCGGCAAGACTGCCGCCGTAGGAAACTCAACCGTCGCGGCGCTGACGCTGACAGATGTGCCGAACGCGGCCGTCGCTGCTGCACCGTCGGACCCGTCGACGTCCTATGTCGTCACTCCGGTGGCCGTGAGCGGCAACACGTCGATCATCACCAAGCTCACCGGACCGGGGGGCCTCAACGACACGCAGAGACGCTTCGGTGTCGGCGGCACTGATCTCGGGATCATGTGGGACAACGGAATAAAGGACAATCCGAACACCACCGTTGCCGAGCAGCACCAGGTTCTCGTTCTCTTCGGCGATTCGTTCAGCACTTCGTCGCCTGTGCGTACCGGGGTATGGCGGAACAACATGCTGTTCCGGAGCACTGACAACATGTTGTCCAACGGGATGTACGTGCAGGATGGCAGCGTTCCGGTCGACGGCACCACAGCGGACGACTTCTCCGGCGCCCCATTGGTTTACAACGAAGAACTGAAACAGAACATCTTCAAACAGGTCATCGCCAACGAACGCTACGCGGTGGGAAACGACGTCACGATCATTCCCACGTCGGCGATTTCGGTTCCGTACAACAATGCCTACGGCTCAAGGCAGTACGCCTCGTTCATGGACGTCAGATCGTGGGATACGCCTGGCCGGTGGGCGACCAACTACTCGGGCGTCGCGTTCTCTGACGACAACGGCGTCACATGGCATGTCGCGCCGGAGAGCGTGCGCGCATCTGCGTCTGGATACTCGACCAAGGCGTTCGTGTCCGGCAACCAGAATTTCCAACAGATGGCGTTCGTGAAACCGCCCGAGGGCTCGGCAGATGCGGCAGCGGGCTACGTCTATGCGTACGGCACACCGTCGGGGCGCGGTGGCACCGTGTACCTGTCCCGGGTGCAGCAGGGCCAGATACTCGACCAGACCAAGTACGAGTACTGGGACGGAACGAAGTGGGTCCTCAATACGCCGTCCGCGGCGAAGCCGGTCCTGCCGGGGACGACGACGAGTTACTTCTTCGGTCTGATCAAGAACACGACATACCCGTCCGCGGGCGAAATGTCGGTGCAGTACAACGAATACGAGAAGCAGTACGTCATGCTCTACCAGGACAGCAGCAACAACATCGTGATGCGGAAGGCCGATCGGCCCGAGGGGCCGTGGTCTGCCCCGACTGTTCTGGTCACGTCGTCGGCGATGCCGGGGCTGTATGCGCCGATGATTCATCCGTGGTCGTCGACGACGAACGTGCCGGCGTCGGACCGGCAGTACCTGTACTGGAATGTGTCGACATGGGGTGACTACCAGGTCACCACGATGCGCACCGATCTGAGCAAGGTTTAGCCCGCCATGATGAGACAGCTAGCCTTTGGCGCCGCGGCGGTGGTCTCCGCCGTGGTGCTGACCGCGCCGCCCGTTGCGTCTGCGCAACCCGCGGTGCCGCAGGCGGGTGCGCCGTGTTCGGAGGCAGTTGCGGACGCGCTCACCCAGTTGCCCGACTTCATGACGGTCCTGCAATGCCGGATCTCAACGGGGCGGCGAGTTTCGTTGGCAAACCTTCGATTCGCCGTACCCGAAGAGCGACCGGTGGCTCACCTATGGTCCCAAGCTAACGCTGCACGGGGAGGGACAGCCTAATCGCGAGATCGATTCCGGCGATTGGATCGGCAATCCGCAAGCGCCTGACACCCAGTGCAAGGCCGCACAACTGGATAACACTGCGGCGGGCGAGCGCACCCCGCCGCAGGTCTCGACGGGTGAACCCGGGCAACCGCTGAAGCTTCGGGTGCTGCCGATGCTCTTCACCGTCGAGTTGCAGGGCTACTGCCTGTGGCAGAAGGCGTCATAACCGAGATTCCCCGAAGCCCCGACCAAGTCAAGCCAAGTGGCGTAGGTGTATGTGGGTGTCCGGATTGACTGCCAGAGGGAGCACCATGAGCACACTGCGCAAGATCCTGCTTATCACCTGCGTCGTCGCCCTCGCCGCGTTCGGAGCGGCCGCGTGCGGCAAGAAGAGCGAAGGCGGCGGCGGAGGCGGCGGAGGCGGCGGCGAGATCAATGTCGCCTTGACCTCGTTCCCCGACTATGTCGACCCTCAGCTCTCCTACACCGTCGAGGGCTGGGAGGTGCTCTGGAACGTCTACACGCCTTTGCTCACCTACAAGCACGCCAAGGGCAAGGACGGCACCCAGGTTGTCCCGGCGCTGGCCGAGGACATGCCCGAGATCTCGCCGGACGGCAAGACGTACAAGCTGAAGCTGCGGCCGAACATGAAGTACTCCGACGGCACCCCCATCAAGGCATCCGATTTCACCTACGCCATCCAGCGGCTGTTCAAGGCCGACTCCGGCGGCTCGGTGTTTTTCGACGTCATCGTCGGCGCCTCCGACTACGCCGAAGGCAAGGCCCAAGACATCAGCGGCATCAAGACCGACGACAACACTGGCGACATCACCATCACGCTGACCGAGCCGAACGGCACGTTCGAGAACGTGCTCGGGTTGATGTTCGCCGCACCCGTGCCGCCGACCACGCCATTGGACAGCGATGCGACCAACAGCCCGCCACCCGCCAGCGGTCCGTTCATGATCACCAAGGTCAATGCGCCGCGGTCGATGACGATGGAACGCAACCCGAACTTCTCGACCGTCAAGGATGCGGGCGCAAGCGAGGTGCCCGATGCGAACGTCGACAAGATCATCGTCAACGAGAACAAGAACAACAGCGCCCAGGTGACCGACATCGAGCAGAACAAGGTCGACTTCATGGTGGATCCTCCGGTTGCCGACCGCCTGGCAGAGGTCAAGGCGAAGTACAGCGACCGCTTCCGCATGGAAGATTCGATCAACACCTACTACTTCTTCATGAACACCGAACGGCCGCCGTTCAACGACCTCAAGGTTCGCCAGGCCATCAACTACGCGGTCGACCCGGAAGCGCTCAACCGGATCTTCGGCGGCCGGCTGCATCCCAGCCAGCAGATCCTGCCCCCAGGTATGCCCGGTTACAAGGAGTACAAGCTCTACCCCGGGCCGGACATGAACAAGGCGAAACAGCTGATCGCCGAGGCGAATCCGGCTGACCGCGACATCACGGTGTGGACAGACGACGAGCCGGACCGCAAGCGGATCGGCGAGTACTACCACGACCTGCTGACCCAGCTGGGTTTCAACGCGACCCTGAAAGTGATTGCGGGCGACGTGTACTGGACGACGATCGGTAACCAGTCGACACCCGATGTCGACACCGGCTTCGCCGACTGGTTCCAGGACTTCCCACATCCGGACGACTTCTTCCGTCCGCTTCTGCACGGGGACAGCATCCTGCCGACCAACGGCAACAACTTCTCGCGGGTCAACATCCCGGCCAACAACGCCAAGCAGGACGAGCTGTTGACGAAGCTGATCGGCGACGGCGGCGTCGAAGATCAGTACGCCGCACTCGACAAGTCGTACATGGAGCAGGCGGTCTGGGCACCGTACGGGAACGAACAGTTCACGACGTTCCTGTCGGAGCGGATGGACTTCGATAAGTCGTATCACCATCTGTTGTTCAACCAGGATTACACCTCCTTCGCGATCAAGTAGCGCGCGATGGTCTCGCCCATCGACTCGCTGCAGGCGCCCGGCGAACCGCTGATCCCGACCGGTGTGCCTGCCGCGCAGATCCGGGGACGCAGCCCCTGGTATCTCGCGTGGCTCCGGTTGCGCCGCAACAAGGTTGCGTTGGGGTGCGCGGTCCTGTTCGTGCTGATCGTGTTGTTCTGCCTTGCGGCGCCGCTGTGGGCCGAGCATGTCGCCCATACCGGACCCAACGAGAACCACCTCACCGACAAGGTGCTGATCGACGGGCACGAGACCGACGTCGTCGCGCCCGACGGCACGCCCCTTGGACCAGGTCTGCACGGCAAGTTCCTTCTCGGCGCCGACCAGAACGGCCGAGATGTCATGGTGCGGTTGATGTACGGCGGCAGGACATCGATCTACGTCGGTCTGGCGGCTGCAGTCGTGACGACGATCCTTGCCGTCATCGTCGGCCTGTTGGCCGGCTACTACCGGGGCTGGATCGATGCGGTGCTGTCAAGGGCGATGGATGTGATCTGGGCGTTCCCCGTGTTGCTGCTCGGCATCGCGTTGGGCACCACACTGGCCATCGGCGGCCTGAAGGTCGGCCCCATCGCGATCGCGGGCGACTCGATCTGGATACCGATCCTGATCATCGGGCTGGTCTATGTGCCCTATGTCGCCAGGCCCATCCGCGGCGAAATTCTCGCGTTGCGCGAGAAGGAGTTCATCGAGGCCGCCGTCGCTCAGGGCAAGGGGCCGCTGAGGATCATGTTCTCCGAACTGGCGCCCAACATCCTGTCCACCGTCGTGGTGTTCTTCACGCTGAACATCGCCAACAACATGTTGCTGGAGTCGGCGCTGTCGTTCCTGGGGGCCGGGGTACGGCCGCCGAACGCATCGTGGGGAACGATGATCTCCGACGGTTACCAGGTGATTTTCACGGCGCCTCATCTCACCGTTGTGCCGGGTCTGATGATCGTTCTAACGGTTCTGTCGCTGAACGTGTTCGGCGACGGCCTCCGCGACGCCATGGACCCGCGGGCCAAGATCCGGCTGGAGCACTGACCGATGGCCCGTTTCGTCGCCAGGCGGCTACTGGGAATGTTCGCGGTGTTGTTCGCGATCTCGGTCATCGTGTTCCTCATCTTCAACGTCATCCCGAACTCGGATCCCGCAGCGAGGATCGCCGGCAAGAACGCCGACCCGGCATTGATCGCCCGCGTCAGCGCCGACCTCGGCCTCGACAAGCCGCTGCCGATCCAGTACCTGACGATGATGAAGCAGATCTTCACCGGGCAGCTGACGTCGTATGCCAAGGACCGCAACGTCGTTCAGCAGATATGGGACGGCCTGCCCGCCACGTTCTCGCTGTGCATCGGGGCCGCGGTGTTGTGGATGTCTTTGGCGATCCTGTTCGGCTACCTGAGCGCCGTGCATGCCGGCAGATTGACCGACCGTGCCCTGACGATCCTTTCCCTGGTGGGCATCTCGATGCCGGTGTTCTGGCTCGCGGCGATGCTGCTGTACTTCCTGAGCTTCAAGGTGGAACTGTTCCCAACAGGCAGTTACGTGCCGCTGACGGAAAGTCCCGGCGAATGGGCGTATCACTTGATCCTGCCGTGGTTCACGCTCGCCGTGCTGTTCGTCGGCATCTACAGCCGCGTACTGCGATCCAACATGCTCGACGCGATGAACGAGGACTACGTGCGCACGGCACGGGCCAAGGGCCTTTCCGAACGGCAGGTGCGGATCCGCCACGTGCTGCGCAACTCGATGATCCCCGTTATCACGCTGTTCGGGCTCGACTTCGGCATGGTCGTCGGCGGTGGTGCGATCCTCACCGAGACCGTCTACAACCTCGACGGTGTCGGTCTGTATGCCGGAGAAGCGATCCGGTCGCTCGACCTGCCGCCGTTGATGGCGGTCGTGATGTTCGGGGCCTTCTTCATCGTGCTGTTCAACACCCTCGTCGACATCCTCTACGCCGTGCTCGACCCGCGCATCCGCCTCGGAGAGGCGGCTCCTGCATGAGTGAAGCCATTCTCACCGTCGATGATCTTCGCGTCAGCTTTGCCACCGAGGACGGCGTGGTGAAGGCCGTCGACGGCGTCTCATTCGAACTCACCGCAGGGGAGGTGCTGGCGATCGTCGGCGAATCCGGCTGTGGCAAAAGTGTTACGGCACAGACGATCACCGGCCTGACCCGCGCCTCCAACGCCAAGATCACCGGATCGGTCAACTATCGAGGCAAGGAGATCAACGGACTCACCGACGACCAGTTGCGCGACGTCCGAGGCGAGCAGATCGCGATGGTGTTCCAGGACCCGATGTCCGCGCTGAACCCGGTCTATCGGGTCGGCAACCAGATCACCGAGATGATCCGCGCACACCGCGACGTCTCCAAAAGGGAAGCCCTGTCAAAGGCCGTCGAGCTGCTGCGGTCGGTGGGCATCCCCAACCCCGAACGACGAGCTCGGCTTTACCCCCACGAGTTCTCGGGTGGTATGCGGCAGCGCGTCATGATCGCCATGGCGCTCGCCCTCGAACCCGATGTGCTGATCGCCGACGAACCGACCACCGCGCTCGACGTCACGATCCAGGCCCAGATCCTGCAGCTGATCGACCGCCTCAATCGCGAGCGCGACCTCGCGGTCATCATCATCACCCACGACCTCGGCGTGGTCGCCGAAATCGCCGACCGGGTCCTGGTGATGTATGCGGGCCAGGTCGTCGAGGACGGCACCCTCGACGAAATCTTCTACGCGCCGAAACATCCCTACACCTGGGGCCTGCTCGGCTCGCTCGCCCGCCTCGACCAACCACGCACCGCGCGGCTGACGCAGATTCCGGGCGCCCCTCCGTCTCTGCTGTCTCCTCCCTCTGGTTGTCGCTTCGCGCCGCGCTGCTCACACGTCTTCGACGCGTGCGCCGAGCTTCCGCCGCTCGAACCGCGAACCGGCGGAACGCATCTCGATCGATGCTGGCTCGACGCCGCAGTGAAGGAGCAACATGGCGCCGGCGCACGCGAGGGGGCACCACCCACCCGATGGGTAGGGGGAGAGCAATATGGCTAACGGCGATCCTCTTCTCGAGGTGACCGACCTCGTCAAGCACTTCCCGATCAGAGCGGGAATCGTCGTCGATCGCGAGGTCGCAAGGGTGCGTGCGGTCGACGGCGTCAGTTTCACCCTCAGCGAGGGTGAAACCCTCGGGCTGGTAGGCGAATCCGGCTGCGGCAAGTCGACGCTGTGCCGGGCGATCCTGCAACTGACGACCCCGACGTCCGGCTCAGTGCGGTTCGCGGGCGAAGAACTCGTCGGCCGGTCCCGACGGGACCTGCGCGTGATGCGCCGACAGATGCAGATGATCTTTCAGGATCCGTTCGCCTCGCTCAACCCGCGCAAGCGCGTCGGCCAGATCATCGGCGACCCCCTCGAACTGCACGGGCTGGCGAGGGGTGCCGAGCTGAAGCGCCGGGTGCAGGATCTGCTGGACCGCGTCGGCCTGCAGGCCGAGCACTACAACCGATTTCCGCACGAGTTCTCGGGTGGTCAGCGCCAGCGAATCGGCATCGCTCGCGCACTTGCGCTGCAGCCCAAGCTGATCGTTGCCGACGAACCCGTCTCGGCGCTCGACGTCTCGGTCCAGGCACAGATCATCAACCTGCTCGAGGATGTGCAGGACGAGTTCGGGCTTTCCTATCTCTTCGTGGCACACGACCTCGGGGTCGTCCGCCATGTGTCAGACCGGATCGCGGTCATGTACCTCGGCAAGATCGTCGAGAACTCGGATGCGGACGAGCTGTACGACAAGCCGATCCACCCGTACACCAACGCGCTGTTGTCCGCGGTGCCGATCCCCGATCCGAAGCGGAACGCGGGGCGTGAGCGGCTGGTGCTGGAGGGCGACGTGCCGAGCCCAATCGACCCGCCGCCCGGCTGCCGCTTCCACACGCGGTGCCCGTGGGCGACCGACGTTTGTACGTCAGATGAGCCGGCGCTGCTCGACCATCGCCTGCAGCACCTCGCGGCCTGTCACCACCCACGCAACGTCTAGGGGCAGGCGGCGGGTGCGTCGTCTCGGGTCATGCGGTCGACTGGCAGGGTGTAGGTGGTCACCACCTCGGCAACGTCCGGCCCTTCATTCTTGACGCGATGAGGCACTCCGGTGGGCACGAACACCGTCTGTCCGGCCGTAAATGCAGTCGGCATGCAGTTCGTGGCTGTCTGCAGGAAGACAGTGCCCTTTGTGACCACCGACTGTTCGGGTCCCGAATGGGTGTGCCAGCCGCTGCTCGCGCCCGGCTGCAGAACGACACTCATGACGTAGAAAGCCGTCTCTTCGCCGTTGGTGACGATCGAGATCGGGGCATTGGTCGTACCCTTGGCCAGCTCGGTGCGTTGGGAGTCGCCTTCGGCCGGTGTGGCAGCGGCGCCGCCGGACAACATCAGTGCCGTGCCGATCGCTCCGGCCGCGATCGACCCGATGGATGTGCTCTTCACCATTTCCTGATCCTAGGAAGGGAATGGTTTGAGCCTTCGGGTTTTTCCGCTATTCCGCTTCGTCTGCGACGTCCGACGCGCCGTCGATGTCGGGCGACGCGTCCAGGACGCTGACCGCGATGCCATACGGAAGGAAGCGCACCTTCCGCGTCGGATCGGTGTTGCTCTTGTTGGCCCGCAGCGCGTCGAGTTCGGTGGCGTACACCTCTTCGACGTGGGCCTTGCCCTGCTCGTCGACGGTGTAGATGGACCACACCCCGTCGCCCGCCTCGCCGGCGGTTTCCGGCTCGTGTCGCTTGCGGCGCGAGAACTCGTCGAAGAGGACGCTCCACCCGGCCCGCTCGCCGGTCATGTCGAAGACCTTGCCGATTGCGTCGCGCAGTCCCTCGCCGGCCTCACGGATCACTCGATCGAAGTCGTCAGGGTCGAACCCGAACGGCCCATTGCTACTCATCTACCCAGTGTGCCACTAGCCCCACGGGCCCTGGGGGTACAGCGGCGGCTGATAGGCCGGTTGCTGTTCCACCGGGCCCTGGTTGGGAACCTGGATCGGCACCGGCACCGGCACGAACGGGACCCTGATGTAGGTGGTCGTCATCGACGGCGTGGTGCTCGTCGTCGTGGTGGTCGTGGTGGTCGTGGTTGTCGTCGTGGTGGTGGTCGTCGGTGATGTCGTCGTCGTGGTCGGCGACGTGGTTGTGGTGGTTCTCGTAGTGGTGGGCACCGTCGTCGTCGGCGTTGGCGACGGTGGCGGAGGCGGCGGCGCTTCGCTGGTGATCGTCACCTCGCTCGCGGGGGCCGGCGGCGGCGCCGGGCTCGGCGGCGGGGGCTCCGGGCTCTCCTGCTTCGGCGGCGACGGCGGCTCGGGCTCGGACTGCTTGGGCGGATCGACCTTGGACTCTTCGGTCGCCTTCGTGCTTTCGGTGGCGCTGGTCAGCGCGTACGCCACGCCGCCCACCGCGATGATGGCGATGACGGCTGCCACCCCGATTCCCAGCACGGCCACCCGGTGCCATGGCCGCCGCGGTTCGTCGTAGATCCTGCCCGTCGTCGGGACGTACTCGATCACCGGGCGTACATTCGAATCCGTTATCAGATAAGGATTTTCACCGGTGTACGGGACCGGCTCCTCGCCATCGTCCTCCTGCGACCACGCCAACGCACGAAACGTCGCGGAGCCGGGGGCGCCGGGTCCCGGCCCGTCATAGACAGGTCCGGCTGCTGTCACGTCGGTGGCGGCAGCGGCGACTCCCGTCGGGGCACCGGCATCGAGTGCGGTCGCGGCATTGGCTCCGGTCGGCGCGTCGGCGTCGGCGGCGAATGCGGCGAACAGTGCCGCACCCACTGCGGCGAGATGAGCCGGTTGTGATGTGGTCACCACCGGAAGCCGGGTGTGCTCGGAAAGTCGCTGTCTCACAAGCGGAATGCTCGCCCCGCCACCGGCCACCGCCAGCGCGGCCAGGCCGGTCGGCGAGGTCCCGTTGCGTTCGGTCAGTTCGTCCAACGCTGATATGACGCCATCAAGCGGTCGCCGTATCAGCTCCTCCAGCTCGTCCCTGGTCATCCGGATGTCGGCGCGGTAGCCAGGAAGTTCGAGGACCACTTGGGTCGCGGCATCGGCCGAGAGCCGTTCCTTGGCCCGCCTGCACTCCTCCCGAAGCCGGGTGAGCGATTCGACCGCCGCGGTTCCCGCGGGGTCGGCCCTGTCGGCCAGGTTGTCGACGACGTGGGCCAGCAACGCCTGGTCGATCAGATCGCCGGAGAAGTCCGGGTACCGCACGGTCTCTGCGACAGGTTCGAACGCCGCCGCGCCGTCGGCGAGCGTGATGTTGGTGCCGCTGCCTCCGAAATCGAGCAGCGCCACCATGCCGTCCGCCGAGATACCGGGATTGGCTTGTAGGGCTGTCAGCGCGGTGACAGCGTCGGAGACCACCCGAACCGGCTCGCCGGTGTGCGTCAAGCTCGTGCTGTTGCCAAGCGCGCTTCGGAATGCCCATACCGTCGTCGGGCTCCAGTGCGCCGGAACCGCGATGGCGACGTCGGATGACGGCCCGCCGCCCAACTCCACCATCGAATCGAGCGCTTTAACCAGAAGCTGTTCGGCAAGAAAGCTGGACCCGTCGGGTGTCACCAGCGGGACGCGGTCGCCTACGCGTTCCACGAAGCCGGTTATCGTGCCACCCGATTGCGCGAGCGTCAGCATCGTGCGGCGCGTCACAGGTTGATTGCCGACACGCGCCGCGACCAGGTTCGTTGTCCCAACCGACAACCCCAACGGGTCGCTCATAACGGCCCACACCATAGCGCCGTTGAGACGAGATACCGCTCAGACACTCCGTGAGCAGCCCGTTTGAACAGCGTTCCGTCAGCATGCTATTGATGGCTCGCGTTTCATCAACGTCGGGCAGGGTACTGGCTTGCCATGACTTCCTTGTGGCTGGCTGACCGAGCAAACCGACCATCGCCGCCGAGCGCGTTGCTGGAGGCCGATCGCCAAGCCGACGTCGTGGTGGTCGGTGCGGGTATCACCGGACTCGTCACAGCCGCGTTGCTGGCGAGGTCGGGCAAAAGCGTCATGGTGCTCGAAGCGCTGTCTCCTGGCGCTGGCGCCACCGGCAACACGACAGCCAAGATCAGCCTGCTGCAGGGCACCAAGCTGTCGAAAATCATTGCCAAGCACGGCCCGAAACAGGCCCAGCAATACGTTGAAGGCAACCGCGAGGGCCAGGACTGGCTGATCAGGCACTGCGAGGCACACGGCATCCCGGTGCAGCGCGAAGACGCATTCACCTATGCGCAGTCCGAGAAGGGTGTTGCGGCGGCGCGGGATGAACTCGAGGCGTGCAAGGCTGCCGGGTTGGCTGCGGACTGGACCGACGAGGCCGACGTCCCCTTCCCGTTCCACGGCGGCGTACGCCTTTCCGACCAGGGCCAGTTTGACCCCATGCCGTTTTTGGACAGCATGATCGGGGAACTGGACACGCATGGCGGACGCCTCGCGCAAGGTGTTCGCGTGCAGAAGGTTTCGGGCGAAGGCGACGGTTTGGCGCTGCATGTGCGGACGACCGATGCCGACGAGTTCATCGTCAAGGCGAAGCAGTGTGTGCTCGCCACCGGCATTCCCATCTTGGACCGCGGTGGGTTCTTCGCGCGGCTCAAGCCGAACCGGTCCTACTGCATGGCCTACCGCGTCCCGGGTGACCTCACCCGCGGCATGTACATTTCGACGGACTCCCCGACGCGGTCTGTCCGCTATGCACCTACGAACGACGGCCTGCGCCTCATCATTGGCGGCGCTGGACATCCGGTGGGTCATCAGAAGCATCCGGCGTCATCTGTACAGGAGCTCGATGCGTGGGCGAAGCTGCACTATCCGGGCGCGATGCAGACGCATTACTGGTCGGCGCAGGACTATTCGCCCATCGACGAGCTGCCTTACGTCGGGCCGATACTCCCCGGCAACGACCAGATCTTCGTCGCAACGGGTTTCGACAAATGGGGTATGACCAACGGGACGGCGGCGGCGCTGGCGCTGGCCAGCCGGATCCTGGGCGGCCGGATGGACTGGGCGGAGGCGTTCGCCAGCTGGAGTCCCCATGAGCTTTCCGGCATCCCAAAAGCCATGCAGCTCAACGCCGAAGTCGGCCTGTACCTGGCCAGGGGATGGATCATGCCGGTGACCCGCACCCTCAACCGCACGCCCGAGGAAGGTGGGGTCGTCAGCGGTCCACCCTGGGCCCTGGAGGGTCGCAGCGTCGTGAACGGTGTGGAGCGTCGCGTGTCGCCGGTCTGCCCACATCTGGGCGGCATCGTCAACTGGAATGATGCCGACGAATCCTGGGAGTGCCCGTTACACGGCTCGAGGTTCGCGCCGGACGGCAAGCTGCTTGAAGGTCCTGCGACCCGGGATCTGACTGCGGCTCAGTAGTATCCCCGCATGGGTGATATCGCCGAGATCAAGCGGGTGAAGTACCGGTACCTGCGTGCGCTGGACACCAAGCACTGGGACGAGTTCGCGGACACTCTCACCAAGGACATCGTCGGCGACTACGGAAGCTCGCTCGGCGAGGAGCACCACTTCACCGATCGCGACACGTTGGTCGAGTTCATGCGGACGTCGATGCCGGCCAACGTGCTCACCGAGCACCGGGTGACCCATCCCGAGATCGACGTCGACGGCGACGAGGCGACCGGCACCTGGTACCTGCAGGACCGCGTCATCGTCCCCGACTTCGACTTCATGCTCTACGGCGCGGCCTTCTACCACGACCGGTATCGCCGCACCCCCGACGGCTGGCGGATCTGCGCCACCGGTTATCAGCGCACTTACGAGGTGAACATGTCCACCGAAGCCATCACCAATTTCAACGTGACGCCAGGTGCGGCGCTGAATATCTAAGTGTCACTGGGTGATTGCGATCAGTGCCCCCGGCTGCAGCCATCGCATGATTTCGACCAGGGTGCCGTCATCGAGCGCCACGCAGCCCGCGGTGGGACCACCGTCGGTGGCGTGCAGGAAAAACGCACTCCCATTGCCCGGCACGCGTTCCTTGTTGACACCCATCACAACGGCGTGCACGTATTGCGGAATCTCGAGGTTCTCGGTGCCGCCACCCGGACCGGTGTTGAAGGGGCACTGCGCCTTCTTGCATACCTGCATGGTGTTGTAGGTGGGGCTGTTCGTATCGCCGTCCCACCAGTGGTCCGGTCCGACCTGGACGTATTGCAGGCCACCGCCGGGATTCGGCGCGGTCCCGAAGGCGAAGTCGAGGGTGAAGATTCCCATGGGAGTTTTCGCCTGCCCCTCGCGGGTTTCCGGGGCCATGCCGTTCTCGCCGACGAACGCGGGGATGCCGGCCTTGAGGGGTTGCCATCCCGCGGCGGTGCGCTGGAACACGTCGATCTTGGCCGACGAACCACCGGATCCCACCACGGATACCACCTGAGTGGCGTTGCCGACCTTCGGCGCAAACCACGGGGTGTAGTCGGCGTTGGCCACCGCCACCGAAATCGCCCCAAAAGCCAAGGACAGCGTCGCTATCAGCGATACCCAACATCGACGCACGCGCCCATGGTTGCACACGACGAGCCGGTTGAGCCGCTGGCAGGCTGGGTAAGTTTGCGGCATGCGATTCCGTCCAAAGCCACACGGCCTGCAAGGGCTGACGCAGATCGGCCATGGCCTCGGCACCCTCGATCGCGAGGTTTTCGAGGCGGTCGCGGAGTCACCCAGCCCGCTGCTCGACTCCACGATGCCCCGTCTGAGCTGGGCCGCCGACCATTCGAAGCTGTGGTTCGTCATCGCGGCGGCTCTGGTGGCCACGCGACACAAATCAACCGCGCGAGGTGCTCTGCGCGGCGTCGCCAGCCTCGCCGTGACCAGCCTGGTTACCAACCAATTCGCCAAAAGGGTCTGGAAGCGGCCGCGGCCCAACCGGCTGTCGGTGCCGCTGGCCCGGCAAAGCCGGCGCTTCCCCACGTCGAACTCGCTGCCGTCCGGACATTCCGCCAGTGCAGCCGCATTCGCGATCGGGGTCGGGCTGGAGAATCCGCCCGTCGGACTGGGGCTCGCCCTGTTGGCCGGACTGGTCGGAATGTCCCGCGTCGCCGTCGGCGCGCACTATCCGGGCGATGTGCTCGCGGGCTTCGGCATCGGCGCAGGCATAGCGGTCCTTGGGGGACGGATCGTGCCGCCGATCGTGGAGACCAGGATCCCGGCAGCGGATCCGCTGCGGGTGGACACCCCCCCTCGACCTGACGGGACGGGAGTTGTGCTGGTGATCAATCCGGCATCCGGCAAAGGCAGCGGGGCGAGCGTCGTCGACGAGGTTCGGGACGCATTGCCCGCCGCTGAGGTCGTCGAGGTCGGCGAAGGCGACGAAGGCGACGACATCGAGAGCGCGCTGCGCGAGGCCGCCGGACGGGCCGACGTGCTTGCCGTCGGCGGCGGCGACGGCACCGTGTCGTGTGCGGCTGGCATCGCCGTCGAGCACGGTATTCCTCTTGCGGTCTTTCCTGTCGGTACGTTCAACCACTTCGCCAAGGACGTCGGTTGCGACACCGTCGCCAAGACGATCGACGCGATCCGCCGTGGCGTCGTCGGTTGTGTTGATCTGGTGTGCCTCAACGAGAAGCAGATCGTCATCAATACGGTCAGCATCGGGGCGTACCCGAAGTTCGTGCGAACCCGGGAGAAGCTCGAGCACAAGATCGGCAAGCCGCTCGCCGGTCTGTACGCGATGTTCCACACACTTCGGCGTGACCAGCCGGTGCGCATCGCCTACGACAACAAGACGCTGCAGACATCGCTGTTCTTCCTCGGCAATTCGACGTATCTGCCGTCGGGCTTCGCGCCGTCGCGACGCACGCGGATGGACGACGGGCTGATCGACGTACGCATCCTCGAGACCGGCCGCCGGCTCAGCACACTGCGCATCGTCAGTTCGCTCGCGCTGGGCAGGTTGGAACGCAGCCCGCTCTACCACGAGATGCGGGTGCCCGAATTCGCGTTCAAGTCCGTGGACGGACCCATCGTGTTGGCTCACGATGGCGAGATCGGCACGAAATGCTCGGAGGCCAGCTTCACCGTGAACTACCGGGCGCTTCCAGTGTTTCGTCCGCTGCCGTGACCGGCACAACGGGCGACACCGACACAGCGCATACGGCGAACCACACGTAGCCCAACGCCCATCCGGCCACCACATCGGACGGATGGTGCACGTTGAGCACGACCCGCCCGAGCCCGATCGCCAGCACGACAACCGCGCCCAAGACGATCAGCCAAACCCGCAGCGGCCTGCGCACCAAGGGCAGCACGAGCGTCACCAGCGCCAGCACACCGACCATCACGCCGAGGGCATGTCCTGAAGGAAAGGACGTTCCCCACGCGTCGACAAAAGCCCCTGGCGGTCGCGAGCGTTGCGCCGCGGCCTTGGCGGCCTCGGTGATCAGCCCGCTCAGCTCGACGCTGATGACGAGGAACAGCGCCGCCCGCAGGTTACGCCGCGCCAGGGCGAGCACGATCACAACGAGTGCGAGCAGCCGAAACGCCGTCGGCCCGAGCACCGTGCAGAACACATCCCAGAACGTGATCCAACCGGGATGGGCGGCCCCGTAGGTGTGCAGCGGATCAAGGGCAGAGCGGTCCATGGCGTCCACCCACGGCCACTGCTGCACGAAGCCGACCCACAACAGCGCGTACAGCGCCAGCGCGAACGCGGCGAGGCCGAGGAGCCAACCCTTCCGCAGTATCACTCCTCAACGACTACCACGCTGCCGCTACGGTGCACCTATGGCCGTGTTTCTGCGCAAACTGCTACGCGTCGGCGGACTGCCCGCTGAACTGCGCACTCAAGTCGACGCCGAAGGCATCATCTTCCTGGCCGAGTACCTCCCGGTCACGCGGCGATTCAGCGGATCCGTGCCGGGTAAGAGGGCCCACACCGACATCTCGAGCTATGTCGGCTCGCTGGCGATCACCCCACAGCGCCTGCTCGGCACGCTGTCGTCGGTGCCCAAGCTCGCAGGCCGCACCATCGACCAACGGTGGGACGCGCCGCAAAGCGGGCCCGTCAAGGCCGACATCTCAGACACCGGGCTGCACATCGAGGTCGACATCGGCGAGGTCGACCCGAAGTTCAACGGTCATCTCTCGCTGAACTACAAGACCCCGATCCCCGACGACGTCCTGATGCGGCTGCCCCGTCGGTCGCTCGCGTTCGAGGTACCGCCCGAGTACGTCCTGCGCGCAGTCGGCGTCCCCGACAGGGCCTGACGGTGAATGCGCGGGCGATCGTCGAGAGCTTCGTCGTCGCATTCGGCGAAGGAAGGCTCGATGACGCGCTGGGCCTGTTGCACCACGAATTCGTCGTCCACGCAGCGGGCGATGTGCCGTACAGCGGCGATTACCATGGTGCCGAAGGCTTTTCAGATCTCATCACCAAGATGATGGCTGTGCTCGAACTCACCCCGAGCCCAGACATGCAATACCTCGTGGACGACGACAACGTCGTGCTCTACTACCGCCTGACGTTTACCGCGCGTGCCTCCGGCAAGAGCGTCGAGATGGGCGTGGCCGAGGTGTTGACGGTTCGCGACGGGCTCATCGTCGAACTCGATGTCTACTACAAGAACCCGTCGGCGGTAACTGCTCTTCTGGCCTAGACGGTATGTGGGGCCGGGCAGGCCGGCTCGCCGCAACTGGCCCGGTCACGCCGCTGACCGAGGGTGATGAGCACGAAGCTGGAATGGCCATCGCCGACAAGCGGCGCGCACGTGGGTAACTTGCTCTCGATGAGTTAAATGGTTGCCGAGTCGGCGACGGACCGGTTCGGTGTACCGACGACCCTGGAAAGGCGCTGATGACCGAACGACCGCGAGACAATGTGTTGATCGTGCACTGGCACGACCTCGGCCGTTATCTCGGCGTCTACGGCCACGCAGATGTGTCCAGTCCGCGGCTCGACCAACTTGCCGCAGAGGGCATTCTGTTCACCCGGGCACACGCCACCGCGCCGTTGTGCTCACCGTCGCGCGGATCGCTGTTCACCGGGCGCTATCCGCACAGCAATGGGTTGGTCGGGCTGGCCCATCACGGCTGGGAGTACCGGGCCGACGTCCGGACGCTGCCTCAGATCATTTCTGAATCAGGTTGGCATACATCACTTTTTGGTATGCAGCACGAAACATCCTATCCAGCCCGGCTCGGCTTCGACGAGTTCGACGTCTCGAATTCCTACTGCGAGTACGTGGTCGACCGCGCGACACAATGGCTTGACAATCCGCCACAGCAGCCGTTCCTGTTGACTGCGGGCTTCTTCGAAACTCACCGCCCCTACCCGCACGACCGCTACGAGCCGGCGGACCGGACCAGCGTCGAGCTACCCGACCACCTACCCGAGACTGATGCAGTCCGCCAGGACCTCGCGGATTTCTACGGCGCGATCACCGTCGCCGACGCCGCGGTCGGGCAGCTGCTCGACCGCTTGGCGGCGACGGGGTTGGACCGCACCACCTGGGTGGTGTTCATGACGGACCACGGCCCGGCGCTCCCCCGCGCCAAGTCGACGCTGTACGACGCGGGCACCGGCATCGCACTCATCGTCCGCCCGCCGCTCGACAGCGGGCACACGCCACGTGTCTACGACGATCTGTTCAGCGGCGTGGATCTGCTGCCCACCCTGCTGGAGCTGCTCGGGCTCGACGTGCCCGCCGACGTCGAGGGCATGTCTCATGCCGCTCACCTTCGCGCCGCGGACACCGACCCCGAACCGGTCCGCTCCGCGCTGTACACCAGCAAGACGTATCACGACTCCTTCGACCCGATACGGGCCATCCGGACAAAGGAATACACCTACATCGAGAACTACGCGGTGCGACCGCTGCTGGACCTGCCGTGGGATATCGCCGACAGCGCACCCGGAATGGCGGTGGCGCCGCTGGTGAGCGGGCGGCGGCCGGAGCGCGAACTGTATGACCTTCTCGAGGATCCCGGTGAGTCGCACAACCTGCTCGGCCGGAATGCGACGGACAAGGCGGAGGCCATCGCCAATGATCTCGCGCTGTCGCTGCACGACTGGCGACAGAAGACCAATGACGTCATTCCGTCCGAGTTCGCCGGCACCCGCATATCCGAGCGGTTCACCGAGACGTACATGCGCATCCACGGTCCGTCAGTGACCAGCCGATCCGCGATCGCCGCCGAGCGCGGCATTAAGACGAATACAGTTAGGTGAACCGATGGCCGCCTCTGCATACCTGGTACTCGCGTCACAACGGAGCGGCAGCACGCTTCTCGTCGAATCTCTAAGGGCTACCGGCGTTGCCGGCGAACCCGGCGAGTTCTTCCAGTACCTGCCGAGCACCAGCCAGTCACCGCAACCCAGACAGTGGTTCGAGGGCGTCGAAGACGAGTCGATCCTGCGCCTGCTCGACCCCCTCGACGCGGGCAAGCCCGATCTCGCGCCGCCGGAGATCTGGCGTGACTACATCCGCACTGTCGGCCGCACTCCCAACGGAATATGGGGCGGCAAGTTGATGTGGAACCAGACGCCGTTGTTGCTTAACCGCGCGGCCGGGCTGCCGGACCGGTCTGGCGACGGGTTGCTCTCGGCAATACGCGATGTCATCGGCACTGACCCGGTGCTCGTCCACGTCTATCGTCCCGACGTCGTGTCGCAGGCGGTTTCGTTCTGGCGAGCAGTGCAGACGCGTGTCTGGCGCGGCAGGCCCGACCCGCGCCGCGACTCCGTCGCCGAGTATCACGCCGGCGCCATCGCCCATGTCGTCAACATGCTCCGCGATCAGGAGAAGGGCTGGCGGACATGGTTCGACGAGGAGGGCATCTCCCCCATGGAGATCTCGTATCCGGTGCTGTGGCGCAACCTCACTTCCATTGTGGGCACCGTCCTTGAGGCGCTCGGCCAGGATCCCCAGCTTGCACCGGCGCCGGTCCTCGAACGACAGGCCGATCAAAGGTCCGACGAATGGGTAGACCGTTACCGTGCCGACGCCGAGAAGGAAGGCCTGCCGACATGACGGCGAAAACCACCAGCTATGACACCCTGCACGTCGATGAACTACGGCTGCTCGAAGCCGAAGCGGTGCACATCATCCGTGAGGTGGTCGCCGAGCTGGAACGACCCGTGTTGCTCTTCTCGGCGGGAAAGGACTCCATTGTGCTGCTGCGGTTGGCGGAGAAGGCTTTTCGCCCTTCGCCGCTGCCCTTCCCTGTCATGCACGTCGACACCGGGCACAACTTCGACGAGGTGATCGAGTTCCGCGACCGCAGGGTGACCGGGGAAGGCCACAAGCTGATCGTCGCCTCGGTTCAGGAGTCCATCGACAAGGGCCGCGTTCCCGATCCCGGCCCTGGCGCCTCCCGCAACCGACAGCAGACCCGCACGCTGCTCGACGCGCTGGAGGAGGGCGGTTTCGACGCCGCGTTCGGCGGGGCCCGCCGCGACGAGGAACGGGCGCGCGCAAAGGAACGCATCCTGAGCTTCCGCGACGAGTTCGGCCAATGGGATCCCCGCGCACAACGCCCTGAACCCTGGTCTCTGTACAACGGCCGGATCAAGAAGGGCGAACAGGTACGGGTCTTCCCGCTCAGCAACTGGACCGAGCTGGACGTCTGGCGATACATCGAGCTGGAAAACCTTGAGCTGCCGCCCATTTACTTCGCCCACGAACGCGAGGTATTCGAACGTGACGGCATATTGCTGGCGGTGTCCGAATACGCCGGGCCGACCCACGGTGAAACCGCCGCGGTCGAGTGGGTGCGATACCGCACCGTCGGCGACCTCACCATCACCGGTGCAGTGCGGTCGACCGCCACCGACATCGAGCGCGTGATCGAAGAGATCTCTGCGGCGACGGTCTCCGAGCGCGGCGAAACCCGCGCCGACGACCGAACGTCGGCCGCCGCCATGGAAGACCGCAAGCGCGAGGGCTACTTCTGATGACCCGCCAACTGCTGCGCATCACCACCGCAGGCTCTGTCGACGACGGCAAGAGCACACTCATCGGCCGCCTGCTGCACGACACCGACAGCCTGCCGACCGACCACCTGGAAGCCGTCACCGACGAGGAAGGCATCGCCGACCTCGCGGCACTCTCGGACGGTTTGCGCGCCGAGCGCGAACAGGGCATCACCATCGACGTGGCTTACCGGTTCTTCTCCACCGAGAACCGCAGCTACATACTCGCCGATACGCCCGGGCACGAGCGGTACACCCGCAACATGTTCACCGGCGCTTCGAACGCACATGTCGCGGTGCTGCTGGTAGATGCGCGGGCAGGCGTGTTACGCCAGACGCGCCGTCATGCGCGGATCGCGAAGCTACTGGGCATCAATCACTTTGTCGCCACGGTGAACAAGTTCGATCTGGTCGACTTCGATCGGGGCCGATTCGCGGAGGTCGAGGGCGAGCTTCGCCAGGTGGCGGCCCGACTCGGTGAAGCCGACGTCACGGTCATCCCGATCGCCGCCAAACACGGCGACAACGTCGTCCATCGGTCCGGCCGCACACCGTGGTACGACGGCCCGACCCTGCTCGAGTATCTGGAAGGGGTCGAGCTCTCCGCGCCTCAGCCGGAGCCACGCAAGCTGCGTCTACCGGTGCAATGGGTTTCCAGGCCGTCGGCCGAGCAGCGCAGGCGCTACACCGGTCGACTCTCCGCGGGCACGCTGCAGGCCGGGGATCCGATCGTCAGCCTCCCGTCAGGCACCAGATCGACAGTGACCGCCGTCGACACCCTCGACGACGACCGCGCAACGGCTGTTGCGCCGCTGTCTGTTTCGATCGAACTCGCCGATGACATCGACGTCGGACGCGGCGACGTCTTCGTCAGCGGCGCCGACGACGCGGCGCTTCCTGTGCCCGCAAGGGAACTCGATGCAACGGTCTGCTGGTTCGCCGACCACCCGCTGCGGGCCGGCGACCGGCTGGCACTCAAGCAGGGCGCCAGAACCGTGCGGACCACTGTGCAGGCGCTGCACTCCCGGCTCGATCCGGAGACTCTCGACGAACTCGACAACCCGGTCAAATTGGCGCTCAACGACATCGGCTCGGTCACTCTGCGAACCAGCTCGGTCGTCGTCTCCGACGCCTATGAAGACAACAGGGACAGCGGTGCATTCATCCTGATCGACGAGACTACCAACGACACCGTCGGCGCAGGCACCATCTCAGAACCGCGCGAAGTCAAACCGGGTGCGCAGACGCGTAACGATATCCGCTGGCATCCTTCGGCTTTGGATCGGACTCATCGTTGGTCCGCCACCGGACAGCGTGGTGCCGTCATCTGGTTCACCGGTCTGCCCGCGTCCGGCAAGTCGACCCTCGCCGTGGCGGTCGAACGGGCCTTGGTCGAGTCCGGTGAGGTGGCCTATCTTCTCGACGGCGACAACATCCGTCATGGGCTGTCCGACGATCTCGGTTTCTCTGCGGGTGACCGCGCCGAGAACATCCGCCGCGTAGGGCATCTCACGCGGCTGTTCGCCGACGCGGGCGTGGTGGCGCTGGCGTCACTGGTGTCCCCGCTGAAGTCCGACCGCGAGATAGCCCGGACTCTCAGCGACGCAGCGAAGCTGCCCTTCATCGAGGTCTACGTGTCGACGTCGCTGGCCGAGTGTGAGCGGCGCGATCCCAAGGGCCTCTACGCGCGGGCCCGCGCCGGGGAACTCAAGGGGCTCACCGGCGTCGACGCCCCGTACGAACCACCCGAGAGCCCCGACCTGGTGCTCGACACCACCGGGGCCGACATCGGCGAGCTGGTGTCGCAGGTGATCGGCCTACTCAACGAGCGTCGTTAGCCGACCTGCGCCACCACGAATATCCGCCGGAACGGGTAGAACGTCCGGCCGTCGGGTCGACGCGGATAGGTTTCGTCCAGAATCGGGATGAGCTGTTGGCGGAACTGTTGCCAGGCCTCTTCCGACAATCGATCGATCACCGGCCGCAGTGCTGTGCCTGACATCCAGTCCAGTACCGGATGCTCTCCGGTCAGCTCGTGTATATAGACGGTCTCCCACGCGTCCACTCGGCAGCCCGCGTCGGTGAGTATGGCTGCATAGTCCGCTGCCGGGCTCACCCGTTCGCGTTCGGGAAATGGCATGTCGCGCAGCCGGTTCGCGAACGG
Source organism: uncultured Actinomycetota bacterium (assembly GCA_963715215.1). GTDB lineage: Bacteria > Actinomycetota > Actinomycetes > Mycobacteriales > Mycobacteriaceae > Mycobacterium. The sequence goes on along the minus strand of CAVQRJ010000009.1, from coordinate 334,608 downwards.
CTCACGACGCGCAACCGTACGAACCGCCTCATGTGACGGCGTGTTGAAGCTGCCGGGCATCTGCACCGCGATCCAGGAGCCGGATGCGAGTGCACCCGCCCAGCGCATCAGCAGCTCGCGGTGCTCGGGCACCCACTGCAGGGTCGCATTGCTCACCACGACGTCGGTATCGGGCTTGGGTTCCCACGACTGGACATCACCGACCTGCGCGTCCACCCCCCGCTCCCTGGCGGATTCGACCATCTCCGGAGAACTGTCCCACGCCTCGATCACCGCATCGGGCCAGCGTTGCGCGAGCGTGGCCGTGAGATTGCCTGGCCCGCAACCCAGGTCGACCACGCGACGCGGATTCTCGGCGCCCACCCGCGACATCAGGTCGAAGAAGGGCCTGGCCCGGTGGTCGGCAAACGTGAGGTAGACGTCGGGATTCCACATGGCACACAGTCTGGCACCCGTTGGTTCACAGGCTGTTGGCAGCGGCGGCCCAGCCTGACGGCCAGCAAGGCACGGCACGGTGATCGGAATGACCGCCGCTGTCGACAGGCACATCAGGATCGTGCTCACCGCGCTGCTCACGGCCGCGGCTGCGCTGTACCTGTTGAACCTACCCGCGAGATCGCCAATGGTGGCGAACCACTATCTGGGAACCGTCATCGGCGAGTCGACCGTCTACCGCCTGACATGACAGATTGCGCGGATACCATCGGGCTGTGTCCACTTCGCAGCCGCCCAGTGCCGAGCCGGTTGACCCGCCCATCCCCGTTCCCGACGTTCCTGGCGCCGACGCCACGGCGCGCGGCCTACCGCGACGCGTGGATCTCACGCTGCGCCAACGCCTGATCGTCGATTCCTCGGCGATCGCCGACCTCGGCCTGCGTACCGCGCTGGCGTCGGTCGTCGGCGCGGCGATGGTGCCGCAGGTGGCGTTGGCCGCACTCAACGGTTCCAACGCGAAGGAACAGCACGATGCGCTGCAGTTCTACGCCGAATTGGGTGCCGTCAGGGACCCCGAACAGTCATTCCCCACACCGACCGAGGTGCCGCGAATCTCTTCGCGCCCGGCCAATCCCATCGCGGAGTGGATCGCCAACGGCCGCGTGCACAACATCCGGTTCAACAGCAGCTTCCAGGCCGTCAATCCGGCGATGCGCGATCGATGCGGATCGTATGCGCGCAACAACGTTGTGCATGCCCAGCATTGGCGCCACGACGACGGGCCGCACCCCACCCTGTGCGTGATCCACGGGTTCATGGGATCGGCGTACCTGTTCAACGGGTTGTTCTTTTCGCTGCCGTGGTTTTACCGATCGGGCTACGACATCATGCTCTACACCCTTCCCTTCCACGGACGGCGCGCCGAAAAATATTCTCCATACAGCGGTTACGGCTTGTTCGCCAACGGCTTTGCCGGCTTCGCCGAGGCGATGGCACAGGCGGTGTACGACTTCCGGTCGCTGATCGACTATCTGGAGTTCACCGGTGTCGACCGCATCGCACTGACCGGGATGTCGCTGGGCGGATACACGTCTGCGTTGATCGCATGCGCCGACGACCGCATCCAGGCCGTGATCCCCAACGTTCCTGTCGTGATGCCCGAGAAACTGATCGACGAATGGTGGCCCGCCAACATGCTGGTCGCACTCGGCGAGCAGCTCGGCGGTGCGAACAATGAATTGCGAACGACCGCAGCGATGTTCCATTCACCGCTGAACTATCCGGCACTCGTGCCCAAGGACCGCAGGCTGATCATCACCGGCCTCGGTGACCGCCTCGCACCGCCGCAACAGGCGGAGGCGCTGTGGGAGCACTGGGACCGCTGCGCGTTCCACTGGTTCCCCGGCAACCACATCCTGCACGTCAGCCAACCGGACTACCTGCGCAGGATGACGCGCTTCATGCGCGACTTCATGTTCAGCTAGATCCGACACCTCGCTGGCCAGCGAGGTGTCACGATACTGAGGTGGCCGACGGCCGGGTGCACTATGTCCGCAATGGTGACGTGCGGTTGGCGTACCGCGCCCACGGCGACGCCGAAAGCACCCTGGTATGGGTGCCCACCATGTTCAGCAGCAGACGATCCGACGTTCCCATGGGGTGCGGCCGTTGAACGCCTGTCACAGCAGTTACGCGTCGTGGTCTTCGATGGTCGTGGCACGGGGCTGTCGGACCCCGTGACGCGGGCACCGACGCTCGCCGATCGTGTGGGCGACCTGAATTGCGTTCTTGATGCCGCGGCGCCAGAACGACCCACATTGTTCGGTGTCTTTTCGGGCGGACAGTCATCCATTGCGCTTGCCGCGACGAAACCGGACAGGGTGCAGTCATTGATTCTGTACGGGACTGCGGCGCGTTTCACCCAGGACCCTCCTGACTTCCCGTGGGGCTTTACCCAGGCGCAGGTGGACGCCAGGGTCGACGAGATCGAGGACTGCTGGGGCGAGGGGGCACTGACGAACTTGGTATTCAGCGCCTCCGCCGACGTGCCAGGGGTTCGGGAGCAGTGGGGCAGGTTTCAATCGTCGTTCGCCAGGTGCGGCTGAGATCCTGTGCACGCGCACGCTGTACGACCTGTCCGCCGGATCAGGTCTGATGTTCGAAAGCCTTGGCCCACGACAACTCAAGGGTTTACCCGAAGCGGTGGACGTCTACAGGGTCCTCGCGGGCTGACTAGACGAGCGGGCGGCCCGTCCGGAGCCGCCAATCAAGGTCCTTCAGCAGCACGTTGAACGGGAATTCCCGGATGAACCGCGGCTGTACGTTGTTGACCGTCCGAATTACTCTCATCAGCCGGTCGAACCGGCGCTGCAGCTGTGGGTTCCAGTCCAGCCGCATCTCGTCGCGAAAACGCTGCGGCAGAAAGCCCGTCGTAATCAACAGATTGAGGTTGTCCAGTCGGCGCTGCACTGGCATCGGCAGCTTCGCGCCAGGGACTCGGCCCGCCGCGATCGGCCAGAGATACTCGCGCACGGTGTCGTCGATGTGCACCTTGGCCATCGACTCATCCCAGTAGCGGTCGAACGCGGCCTGGTCTGCCGGCCACATCTCTCTGGGCACCTGCAGCATCGTGCCGAGCGCGATGCCCTCCTGGAACAACTGCTCAGCAGCTGCGTCATCGACGTCGCCGACGAATAGCTTGTAGATGTCGATGACGCCCTTGTACATGCAGGCGCCGACCCACATCTGCAGCTCGGGATCGAACGCGTTGTAGGACACCGGGCTTTCGTCGGTCGAATACACCTGTGCGTGCGCGCGATTCACCGCTCGGCGGAAGGCGGCCTGCTGCTCCGTGGTGCCCTGTGCCGAGACCGCGAGATAGGTGAACGTGGTGCGAGCACGCTTGATCGGATGGCGATCCACTCGGCCGCTCTCGACCCGGCTCTCCAGCACGCCGTAGCCGACGCCCGGCCTGGCAAGCTGCATGATGACGTTTGCTGGACCGGCAAGCAGGGCGACGCCCATCATGCCGCCCACGGCTTCCCCACCACGACGTCGGACTACAGGGCGGTGGACCTCACTGATCGCCACGGCTGCCTGCTCCATCCATTTGTGAGAACATTTGTTGTCAAATATTGCCCGACCGTGTTGACAGCTGTCAAGGTGGCAAGATTACCGGCATGGCCCAAATCCGCCCATACCGCGGAATCGAGGCGTCGGAGCGTCTGACACAACGCCGGCACCGACTTCTCGACGCCGGGCTGGACCTGCTTGGTGCCCACAATCCGGCAACCGAGTTGACCGTGCGCGCCGTCTGTAAACGCGCGGGGCTGACGGCTCGCTATTTCTACGAGAGCTTCGCCGACAAGGACGAGTTCGTCGTTGCGGTGATCGACGCCGCCGTCGCCGACCTCGCGGCGACCACCCAGGCCGCGGTGGCCACCTCACCCATGGCAGAGCAGGGCCGCGCCGGCTTGGCGAACCTGGTCCGCACCATCAGCACCGACCCCCGCATCGGCCGCGTGCTGTTCGATGTCCGGCTGTCGAATCCCGTGATCCTCCGCAAGCGTGCCGACCTCGGCGGAATCTTCGCCTTTCTGCTGGCACAGCACCTCGAGACGGCACTGCGCAAGGGGAAGACCGCCAGGAGCAAGGCCGCGGTTCACTTCGTGGTTGGCGGCGTGGGCCAAACCCTCAGCGCCTGGATGGCGGGCGCAATCCGCCTGAGCCAGGATGAGCTCATCGATCAGCTGACGGCCATGCTCGACGAACTGGCGAAGCCCGAACTCTACGACGGTTAGCCTGCGGCCACCGATCGCCTGCGGTCGGCCGACGTCTTCGGCTTGGTCTGCGCGTCCGCGTCGGTGAATTCCTTGACCCAACAGGCGAACTCGAGTGTTATGCCGTCGGGGTCGTGGAAGTAGAACGACCTCACATAGACACCCGGATGCACCGTCGGCGAGACCTGCGCATCGCTTTCGTCGTGGTTGAGCACTGGTCCGACGCGAACACCCTTGTCCTTGAGCCGCTGACGATACTCGTCGAACTTCTCCGCGGGAACGTGAAACGCCAGGTGATTCATCGAGCTCACCGAGCTGGTGATCTCGCCAATGCCGGGAATCGCCGCAGGTGATGAGATGCCGGGCACCCGGTCGGCCGCGTCGGCGAACCAGAAGAAGGCCACACAGTCGCCGTTGCCCGCGTCGAAGAAGAAGTGCTGACCGATACCGCCAGGCAGATCGAGCGACTTGATTAGCGGCATGCCGAGCACGCCCGAATAGAAGTCGACGGTCTTCGCCATGTCCGAGCACACCAGCGCCACGTGGTTGATACCCCCGAGCTGGAACTCGGAATTTTGGTTATCCGGCCTGATCACGTCGCGCCCCCTCGAGCCGACTACGCGAAACTCCTGTCAGGAGCGAGATCTGAATCTAACATCAGGTTCAGGTTGGAGCAATGACCGCAGGATCCTGGGCGGAGGAGCACTGTGACGGTCAATCCGCGCGAACAGTTGCCGACCGTACGGGGGCGGCAGACGCAGGCGGCGATCGACGCTGCAGCGCGAGCGGTCATCGGACGCAAGGGTTTTCTGGCGACCACCGTCTCAGATATCGCTGCCGAGGCGGGCAAATCGTCGGCGTCGTTCTACAACTACTACGACTCCAAGGAGTCGATGGTGCGCGAGTGGGTGCAGCGGTTCCTCGCGGACGCCAAGGCCAGCGTGCGTGCGGCGGGTAAGCCGGGCCTGAACAATCGCGAACGGTCCTACGAAGCGGCGGCCGCATATTGGTACACCTACCGCAGCAGGCTGGCCGAGATCGTCAGCGTGACAGAGCTCGCGTTGGTCAACGCCGACTTCGCCGCCTACTGGACCGACTTGTGCGCGCTGCCAATCTCGCTGATAGAAGCGGCCGTGAAGCATGCACAAAGCGAAGGCTACTGCGAGGGCGACGATCCGAAACTGATTGCGATTGCCTTGGTTTCGATGCTGAACGGATTTTGCTACTACCAGTTTACCGGTGATGGCAGGACGGACGCTGTCGACGAAGAGGCCTGCATCACCACGTTGGCCAATGCGTTTTACCGGACGATTTACCACAAGGAGACCCGACCGATATGACCAGGACACCGTCCTCTGGCACGCCGGGAGTGATGCGCGAATTCGTCGGATTGGATTCCCCTACCGCGCGAAGGGCCGGTTCGGGGGGCCATCCCTGCCAGGGCTTGTATCACCGCGGGGTGGGACGCAAGCCGAAGGTGGCGATGATCGCCGTCCACTATCAAGTTGACTTCTCCGAGCACTATCTCGCCGACTACATGGCCACCCGCGGCATCGGTTTCCTCGGTTGGAATACCCGGTTCAGGGGATTCGAGAGCAGTTTCATGCTGGACCACGCCCTAGTCGACATCGGTGTCGGCGTTCGTTGGTTGCGCGAGGTCCAGGGAGTGGAAACCATTGTGCTGCTGGGGAACTCCGGCGGCGGCTCGCTGATGGCGGCCTACCAGGCGCAGGCGGTCGACCCTCACGTCACACCGATGGAGGGGATGCGTCCGGCAGCGGGGCTCACCGAGCTACCCGCCGCCGACGGATACGTCGCCAGCGCCGCACACCCCGGCCGACCCGACGTCCTGACCGCCTGGATGGACGCCTCGGTGACCGACGAAAACGACCCGCTCGCAACCGATTCCGATCTTGACCTGTTCGATCCGAGGAACGGACCTCCCTACAGCGAAGACTTCATCGCCCGCTACCGCTCGGCGCAGGTCACCCGCAACAACGCCATCACCGACTGGGCAGAAGTGGAGCTGAAGCGCGTTCGCGCAGCGGGTTTCTCGGATCGCCCATTCACCGTCATGCGCACCTGGGCCGATCCCCGGATGATCGACCCCACACTCGAACCCACCAAGCGGCAGCCGAACATGTGCTACGTCGGCGAGCCGGTAAAGGCCAACCGGTCGACACATGGCATCGCGGCCGCATCGACGCTGCGCAGCTGGCTCGGCATGTGGAGCCTTCGGCATGCGCAGACGCGCGCCGAACCGCATCTGGCACGCATCGACTGCCCCGCCATTGTGATCAACGCCGAGCAGGACACCGGCGTCTACCCCTCCGATGCCCAGCGCATCTACAACGCACTCGCAAGCAGGGACAAAACACAGTGCTCGATCGACACCGATCACTACTTCACCACGCCGGGAGCGCGCAGCGAGAAGGCCGACACAATCGCCAGGTGGATCGCGAAGCGCTGGCGCTGAGGGCCGACGCAGGACCTTCCAGGGGTCGTCACTCGCCCGAGTAGTCTCGTTCCCAACCGACCGGTTATTAGGGAAGGCTCCACGAGAAGGTGCATCCATGCCCATTGCAGTGAATCCTGAGCACAACGACCTGGCCGATTCGGTTCGGTCCTTCGTGGCGCGGGTGGCGCCGTCGGATGTTTTACACGAGGCCCTCGAGACGCCCATTCCGAACCCGCCTCCGTACTGGAAGGCCGCCTCCGAGCAGGGCCTGCAGGGGGTCCATCTGTCCGAAGCCGTTGGCGGGCAAGGATTCGGCATCCTCGAACTGGCGATCGTGCTCGCCGAGTTCGGCTACGGCGCGGTACCCGGCCCATTCGTTCCCTCGGCCATCGCCAGCGCGCTGATCTCCGCCCATGATCCCGAGGCGTCGCTGCTGAGCGACCTGGCGTCCGGGTCGGTGATCGCGGCCTACGCCATCGACTCCGGGCTGACGGCCACCCGGCAGAGCGACGGCCTGGTCATCCGGGGCGAAGTGCGGGCGGTCCCAGCGGCCGCACAGGCCTCCGTGCTGGTGCTGCCGGTTTCCATCGACAGCGGCGAGGAGTGGGTGGTGCTCGACGCCGACAGGCTGGAGATCGAGCCTGTCGAGAGTGTGGACCCGCTGCGCCCACTGGCGCACGTCCGCGCGAACGCCGTCGAAGTCGGCGACGACCGTGTGCTCAGCAACCTGAGCCGCAAGCTGGCCCGCGCGCTGATGTCGACGCTGTTGTCCGCTGAGGCGATCGGGGTGTCGCGGTGGGCGACGGACACCGCGTCGGCCTACGCCAAGATCCGTGAGCAGTTCGGCAGGCCAATCGGCCAGTTCCAGGCCATCAAGCACAAGTGCGCGGAGATGATCGCCGACACCGAGCGCGCGACCGCCGCCGTGTGGGACGCCGCCCGCGTGATCGACGAGTCGCGCGAAAGTGGTTCGGGCGATACCGCTTTCGAGTTTGCGGCTGCCGTCGCGGCAACCCTCGCCCCTGTCGCGGCGCAGCGCTGCGCACAGGACTGCATCCAGGTGCACGGCGGCATCGGCTTCACCTGGGAGCACGACACCAACGTCTACTACCGTCGCGCCCTTGTGCTGGCGGCATGCTTCGGCCGCGCCGCCGACTACCCCCAGCAAGTCGTCGACATTGCCACCAGCACGGGCGTGCGCAAGCTCAACATCGATCTGGACCCCGACACCGAGAAGCTGCGCGAAGAGATCCGCGCCGAGGTGGCCGCGCTCAAGGCCCTCACCGGTGGAGCGGAGCGCAACGCCGCCATCGCCGAAGGTGGGTGGGTGCAGCCCCACCTGCCCAAGCCGTGGGGACGCGCCTCCGACCCGGTCGAGCAGATCATCATCGCCCAGGAGTTCACCAGCGGCCTGGTGAGGCGCCCGCAGATGGGCATCGCGGCGTGGATCATTCCGTCGATCGTCGCGTTCGGCACCGACGAGCAGCAGCAGAGGTTCCTCCCCCCGACATTCCGCGGCGAAATAATCTGGTGTCAGCTGTTTTCGGAGCCGGGTGCCGGATCCGACCTTGCCGGCCTGTCCACCAAGGCCACCAAGGTCGACGGCGGCTGGCGCATCACCGGGCAGAAGATTTGGACCACCGCCGCGCAGTACTCGCAGTGGGGTGCGCTGCTGGCGCGGACCGACCCGAGCGCCCCGAAGCACAACGGCATCACGTATTTCCTGCTCGACATGACAAGTGAGGGCGTCGAGGTGAAGCCGTTGCGCGAGCTCACCGGCAAGGCGATGTTCAACACCGTCTTCATCGACGACGTATTCGTGCCCGACGAGTACGTTCTCGGTGAGGTGGACCGCGGCTGGGAGGTCAGCCGCAACACGCTGACCGCCGAGCGCGTCTCCATCGGTAGCAGCGAGCCGCCGGGCATGGCGAGCCTGGACGGTTTTGTGGACTTCATCCGCGACGGCCAGTTCGACCAGATCGCGCAGAACCAGGCCGGGCGGCTCATCGCCGAGGGCCATGCCGCCAAGATCCTCAACATGCGCTCGACACTGCTGACGCTGGCCGGCGGTGATGCGATGCCCGCCGCGGCGATCTCGAAGCTGCTGTCGATGCGCACAGGCCAGGGCTACGCCGAGTTCGCGGTTTCCTCGTTCGGCACCGATGGTGCTATCGGGGATCCCGAATCGCTGCAGGGCAAGTGGGCCGAGCACCTGCTGTACAGCCGCGCCACCACGATTTACGGTGGTACGACGGAGGTGCAGCTCAACATCATCGCCGAGCGGTTACTGGGTCTGCCGCGCGATCCGTAAACCGCGCGTACGTCATCGAGGCCGTCCACCCCGAAATCACCGTGGCGCCACGGGAATTCGACGATCATCCAGCCGCCGGTGGACATCCCCGGGGCAAGCTGACAACCGCCATGCGCGACCGGTTCTGGGCCTCGATGGACAAGCCGTCACAGCTGATCGAGTCGAACGAGTACTAAACAACCGCCTTCACAGCTACGCTCCGATCATGATGCGTACGGTGCAGGCTGCGGTGTTGGTTTCGGGTTTGCTTGTCGGGCAACTGATGACACTGCCCACGGCGCACGCGGCGGACTTGTGTTCGGACTTCGGCGGCGCGGTGGAACCAGACGGGCTGTGCCGGGTGCATCAGAACAAGCCGAACTACACGCTGACGATGTCGTTCCCCGTCGACTTCCCAGACCAGGCCGCCGTCAACGACTTCCTCACCCAGACGCGCAGCGGCTTCCTCAACGAAACGCAGACACCCAACTTCGCGAACGTGCCGTACGCACTCGACATGAAGGCTTCGTTGTGGGCGTCCGACACGACAAAGTCGGTGTCGTTCGAGACCTATGACGATTTCGGCGGCGCGCATCCGAACACCTGGTACCGAACCTTCAACTACGACACGGTCCGCAACCGCCCGATAACCTTCGAAGACCTGTTCGCACCGGGCGTCAACGCTCTTGACGCCATCTTCCCGATCGTCCAGCAAAAGCTCGGGGCGGACCTCGGAATGCCCGACCCTGTTTCGGTCAACGACGGCATGGATCCTGCGCACTACCGCAACGTCGTGATCACGCGCACCGATCTCGTGTTCCTGTTCGACCGGGGTGAATTGCTGCCGGGCGCAGCAGGTCAGCGGACCGTCTATGTGCCTCGCTCCGCCATTCCGCCGCTAGCGGTGTAGTTCGGACTATCAGCGACATTTCGGGTCTACCATCGAAATAGGTAGACGCCCGTAGTGGTTGGCGGTAGTGATGAAAGATTCTCAGCGACGCTTCCTGCGCCTCATTGTCGCCGGGTCGGCGTGCGCATCGTTCTTGATTGCTGCGCCCGCGATGCTCAGCGAACCCGACACCGAACACACGGCGCAGCCGTGCGTCAACGGCGTGATCCCGTGGAACCCGTACGTGGTGAACTGCAACCTTCCGCCGCGCGGCCCGAGGGTCCGCGGTGCCGCTCCCGACGCAGGAGCGATCATCGCCTGCCGGGACCACCCGGGCTGCCTGTCCTGGTACGTCAACGGTCCGTGGTAGTTTCCGCGCGATCGCCACGGGATTCGCTTCACATGAACGACGCCAGAGATGTTGAAAAGCGTTGGCACGATCCGGCTGCGCTGAGGCAGGCCACTGAATACGGCATCGGCGTCATCGTGGTGGCAGGCATCGCGTTCGCCGTCTTCGCGGTCGTCGACAAGGGGTCGGTCGTGCTGGCCTCCACCGTGCCGGCGATCCTGTTCCTCGGTGGCATTGGCGCATTCGTGAAGGCCTACCGGGTCTGGCGCGAGGGCGGCACATGGCCGATCTGGCAGGGTGCGGGGTGGTTTTTGTTGACCCTGATGCTGGTATGCCTGTCAATTCCCGGGTCGGCGGCGATGTTTGCCGGCGGATCCAGTTAATTTACGTTTTCTCGTCGTCTCCGCCGACGGGCGCTTTTTCGTCGTCTCCGCCGACGGGCGCTTTTTCGTCGTCTCCGCCGACGGGCGCTTTTTCGTCGTCTCCGCCGACGGGGATTTCGCGGAGCTCGCGCTTGAGTATCTTGCCGGTCGGGTTGCGCGGTAGTTCGTCGAGGAAGATAACTTCGCGCGGCACCTTGTAGCGGGCGAGGTTGTCGCGGACGTAGGCCTTGATGGCGGCCTCGTCGACGCTCGCGCCGTCGGTCTTCACCACGAACGCGCGCAGCCGGTGGCCCCACTCCTTGTCCTCGACGCCGAGCGCGGTGGCCTCGACGACCTCGGGGTGGCCGCTGATCAGGTCCTCGACCTCGGCGGGGAAGACGTTCTCGCCGCCGGACACGATCATCTCGTCGTCGCGGCCGCTGACGTAAAGCAGGTTGTGCTCGTCGAAGTAGCCGACGTCGCCAGAGGACATCAGGCCGTCGATGATCTGCTTGTGGCCGCCGCCCGTGTAGCCCTCGAACGGGAAGGTATTGCCGACGAAGATCCGGCCGACCTCGCCCTGCGGGAGTTCGTTGCCGTTGTCATCGAGGATCTTGACCTTCACGCCCTTGACGACCGGTCCCACGGTGGCCGGGTTGATCGACAGGTCCTTCGGCCGCGCGATGGTCGCGAACGCGATCTCGGTCGACCCGTACAGGTTGTAGATCACCGGGCCGAGATCCTTTAGCGCCCTGGTGGCCAGCTCCGCGCCGAGCTGAGATCCGGACACGAACACGATCCGCAGCGACGACAGGTCGGGCTTCTTCTCCATCTTGTCGAGCTCGTCGAGGATCCGCGACAGCATGACCGGGACGACGACCATCGCGGTCGCCTTGTTCTTCGCGATGTCGGCGAGCACGGTCGCCGGCTTGAACCGGCGCCGCAGCACCAGCGTCGAGCCCAGGAACATCGCGATCGTGGCGTGCAGGAAGCCGAGGGCGTGGAACATCGGCGCCGGCAGCGACGTCACCTCATTGGCCTTGAACGGCACATGCGACAGCACACCGCCAATCGGCGCCAGCGACGGCGGGGTGCTGCGGTTGGCGCCCTTCGGCGTCCCGGTGGTGCCGCTGGTCAGGATGATGATCGAGGAGTGCTTCGTCACCTTGGGCGCCGGCTTGTTGCTGCTGCGCTTGATGAGATCGGCCAGCGTCTCGTCGGTGCTTCCCGACGGTTCGTCCTTGTCGGGATTGGTGCCCAGCGTGCGCAGCTTGCCCTGCGGCGGGTCGGCCTGTGAGACGGCCTTGGTGTACTCGTCGTCGTAGATGATCACTTTGGCGCCCTCGCGCTCGGACACCTCCTTGATCTGCGGCCCCGAGAACTCGCTGTTGAGCAGGATGATGCGGGCGCCCGTGCGGGCGGCGCCGTAGACCGCGACCAGGAACCACCGATGGTTGCGGGCCAGGATCGCCACCCCGTCGCCGCCCTTGACCCCCATCGCCAGAAGTGCGTTGGCGACCGCGTGAGCGGCGTCGTCGAGCTCCTTGAAGGTCATCTCGCCGTCGTCGTCGACGACCGCCGTCCGGTTCGGAGTGCGGCGCGCGTTCAGCGCCGGAATCATGCCGAACTCGCCCCAGCGCCGCATGTCGGCGACGAACGCGGCAATGTCTTGCGGTGGCTCGAGCTTCAGTGCGCCCGCCTCGAACATCTTGCGGGCATAGTGCAGCTCGGCCGCGCCGCGGTCTACATATGGTCCGATGGCCTGCTGGATCTTGGCCGCTGCCTGGAAAGGAAGATCGGTTAGCTTCGGCATGGCACCACAATATGTGACGACCGTCGCATAGCGGCCGGAAAGCGCTGCGTAACTACCATGGCCCACATGGCCGCATCCTCGTCGAAGGGCGAGCACCTGGAGGTCGACGGCGAGCTGGTGCCAATCACCCACCCGGACAAGGTCTTGTTCCCGGAGATCGGCGTCACGAAGCTCGATCTGATGCGCTACTACCTCGCCGTCGCCCCTGGCGCGCTGCGCGGGGTGGCCGACCGGCCGATGATTCTCAAGCGGTTCGTCAAGGGCATCACCGAGGAAGCCGTGTTCCAGAAGCGCGCCCCCGAGAAGAACCGGCCCGACTACGTCGACGTCGCCGAACTGCGATACGCGTCCGGGACGTCCGCGAAGGAGGCGGTCCTTCACGACGCCGCGGGCCTGGTGTGGGCGGTCAACCTCGGCTGCGTGGACCTCAATCCGCATCCGGTGCGCGCCGACGATCTCGCCCACCCCGACGAACTTCGGGTCGATCTCGATCCGATGCCGGGTGTCGACTGGCGCCAGATTATTCATGTCGCGCTCGTCGCCCGCGAGGTTCTTGAGGACCACGGCCTGACGGCTTGGCCGAAGACGTCGGGGTCGCGCGGCTTCCACATCTATGCGCGCGTCGAGCGGCGGTGGCCGTTCAAGTTCGTCCGGCTCGCCGCACAGGCCGTGGCCCGCGAAGTCGAGCGGCGGGCACCGGACCTGGCGACCGCACGATGGTGGAAGGAAGAACGCGAGGGCGTGTTCGTCGACTTCAACCAGAACGCGTTCGACCGAACGGTGGCTTCGGCCTACTCGGTGCGGGCCACCCCCGATTCGCGGGTGTCGACACCGCTGCTGTGGGACGAGGTCATCGACTGCCGCCCCGAGAACTACACCATCGCGACAGTGCCCAAGCGATTCGCCGAGCACGGCGATCCATGGGAAGGCATGGACGACGCCGCAGGCAGCTTGGACCAGTTACTCGACCTCGCGGACCGGCTCGGCCCCGCCGAAAAGGCGCCCAGGCAAGCGAAGAAGGGCACCGGCCGCCGGGAGTCCGTAATGCCGTTGATCGAGATCGCCCGCACCAAGACCAAGGACGAGGCGATGGCCGCGCTGGACACCTGGCGTGAGAAGTATGAGGAAGTGGCTAAGAAACTTAAGCCGGCTGACGTCCTCGTCGACGGGATGCGCGGTCCGAGTTCGATTTGGTACCGCATCCGGATCAACCTGCAGCACGTACCGGAAACCCTGCGACCACCACAGGAACCGCTGCTGGCGGACTACAAGCCGTGGGAGAACTACTCCGGCGCGCAGTTTCGCCGACCGCAGAACTGACATTGCGACAATCGGTTCTTAGCAAAGTATTAGCGGCAGCTCCCCAATGCCTTAAATCGGCGGCCTAGCTTTGAGGTCATGTACGGAAACCAAGCAGTCGATTGCGACGGCGCGCAGATGCGCGCCGTATGTCGTCAGCTGGCGACCGTGGTGACGGTGACCGGCGATATCAGCGACGCGAACGTCGATCACATCAGTGCCTGCGCAAAGCGCTTCGTCCTGTCGGAGAAGCCCTTCGTGTTGGATCTCAGTGGCGTGAACTCGTTCTCGCCCGAATGTATTTCACTGTTGTACGCCATCGACGAGAACTGCGACCGCGCTGGAGTGGAGTGGTTGGTAATCGCCAGCCAACCGGTCCACCGGACACTGCACTTGTTCGGCGAGCGCGAGACGTTCCCCACCGTTGGGTCCGTCGCCGAAGCGCTGCACCACTTCGCCGACTGCATTGGCGAACGCCGCCGTCTTCTTCCTCTACTCACCAAGACCGCCTAGGGAAAGGGCGATCAAGTGCTCATCGATCTCCGCTGGTTGACCTGCCTGGTGCACGGCAGGAACTCCACCGCACGCACCGCTTCGCGCTAGTCCGCCACATCGTTGCTCGGCGAGCTGCTACCGCTCGCGCTTCTCGTCGCACTGTCTCCGGTTTCGGTAATTCCGGCGGTGGTGCTGGTTCTTCACACCGACCACCCGAGGCCCACCGGCTTGGCCTTCATGGTCGGCTGGCTGTTGGGGCTGGCCACTTCCACGGCCGTCTTCGTTCAGCTGCCACACCTCATCGACAGTCTCGGCGAGTCTCCGCCCTGGATGCCGTGGCTGCGGATCGGGATCGGCGTGCTGTTGATTGCATTTGCGCTCGGGGTGTGGATGACACGGAAGCGCACCACGCGTCCGCCGGCCCTTCTCAACGGGCTAAATAGGATCACACCCGCCGGCGCGTTGTTGATCGGATTCGGGCTCGTGGTGGCCAATCCCAAGGTGCTTGTCATGAATGCGGCCGCGGGCTTGATCATCGGTACGTCCGCGGCGGGTCTCGCGGTGTGGATCGCCGTCGCGTTCTACACCGCGCTTGCCGGTTCGACGGTAATCGCCCCGGTACTCGCGTACGTGGTAGCCGGCGAGCGCGTTGATGATCCGCTCGAACGGCTGAGGGACTGGATGCAGCGCGAGCACGCCGCCGTGACAGCGGTGATCCTTCTGATCGTCGGTGTCTTGTTGAGCTACACCGGGATTCGCGCGCTCTAGCGGTGGGGCGACCAGTAGGCGAGCATCTCCGCGAACGTCTCGAAGGCTGCCCCGGAGGCCCCGTATGTCGCCTCGAAGTGAATGCTCAACGGGAAGCCCAGGTCGGCGACGCCGTCGATCACCCGCTTGTACAGGTCGACCATCAGCTGGCGCTTGTCTGCGGGATCGCGGCTCGCCAGTGACCGGACAAACTCCTGCTCGTGGGCGACGGCGGCATTGCCTGGGTCCTGAATCAGCCACTCGATCAGCCCGACCCTGGTCTCGACCTTGGGCACGAAGCCGAAGGACAGCAGGATCTCGGGCCGATGCTCGGTTTTGTTGGCGAAATCGGTGAGGAACCCGACGATCGCGTCGGAGTACAGCAGCTGCGTCAGGCCGAAATTAGCGCCCTGATTGCATTTGAAGTCGAACCGGCCCTGTTCACCCTCGCGGGTGGGGATCAGGATCACGCCGCGGTTGTCCACCGTCTGGTCGTAGATCGACAGCGCGTCGGTCGGCGGGACACCGGAGCCCTCGCCGTCGCTCATGGTGCGCGGCACGCCGACAAAGACGATGCCCTCGAACCCGGCGTCGCCGAGGGTGTTCAGCCGCCGGCCGAGGGCAGCCTCGTCCATAAAGGCGGTGACCTGCGTGCACAGCCCGCGCAGCCCCGGCAGCTCCGGCTGGATGAGCGACCAGTAATCGAGCACATCGAGCTTGGGCAACATCGGGACGGGCCGATCGTCGTCCTCGGCGATCATCCCCGGGATCATCACGTGCTTGATTCGGCCGTCGAGACCCGATTCCGCGGAAATCCGCGCCACTTTGCGCGCCTCTTCCACCGCATAATCGGGCCCGCGCTCCACATTGGGAGGCACCAGCTCGAGCGCAATAGTGTTGAGGGTCACAGCGTTGCTCCTGATCAAGACGACCGAACCACGATACAGAGCGCAGCTGTGTAGTTCGAAATCGCCGAATTGACGCCTCAGAGTCCGCGGCGGGCCGCGCGCACGGCAGTGACCGCGGTTTCGTCCCCGGTGAACTCGACGTTTGCGGCATCTCGGCCGGACAGGAAGAGCAGCAATTCGGATGCGTCCCCGGTGATCGCACACTGTGGGCCCGTGCCGATCGATGCCAGCGTCGTGCCGTCGGAATCTCGCAGCGTCACCGACGCCGGGCTTCGACTCAGGGACAACCTGACGGCGAACCGCACCTGTCTGCGCAGCGCGGACGACAGGTCGCCGTCGAGTTGCCGCGGCTGCCAGCCGGGCGCGGCGCGGCGAACGTCCTCATGGTGGATGAACATCTCGGTGGTGTTCACCAGCGGATCGAGCAGCTTGAGCGGCGAGTACATCGGCGGCCCGGAGGCAACCATGTGCAGCAGGTCGGGCCAGTCGGTGCTGTCGGCAAGCTGCTGCTGTTTGCGTGCGGTGTAGCCGGCCAGCTTGGCCACCAGGATCCCGGCGGCGGCGTCTGGTCGGCGCTCACGCAGGATCAGATGCGCCGCAAGGTCGCGGGTGGTCCAGTCGCCGCACAGGGTCGGGGCGTCGGGTCCGACGGCTTTCATCGTGGTCACGAGGGCGGCGCGTTCACGCGCGGCTGCGGTCATGGGACGAGTCAACACTAGACGCTCGGCCGACACCTTGCAGTTCGACGAACTTCGACGAAATCCGCGGCGCGGGAACGGTTCCCAACGAGGTCGACGGCGAGACGCGCGGCTGTCACCGCTGATGCGCTGAGTCAGGACAGCGCGCCGACCACGCTCTCCGCGGCGCGGACGAGCGCCCCGGTGCGGGCCAGCTCGGCGACGGCACCGATCTCGGGGGACAGATAGCGGTCTCGGCCCGCTCCCTGGACACGTTCCCTGACCTCTGCGACGACCGCCGCGGTGGCCGGTGCCGGTGTCAACGGCCCGCGCAGCTCGATGCCGCGGGCGGCGTTGAGCACCTCGATCGCCAGCACCTGGGTCAGACCGTCGATACCGCGGCGCAGCTTGCGCGCCGCCGCCCAGCCCATCGACACGTGGTCTTCCTGCATCGCCGACGACGGGATGGAGTCGACGCTCGCGGGCGCGGCCAACCGTTTGAGTTCGGAGACGATCGCGGCCTGGGTGTACTGCGTGATCATGTGACCGCTGTCGACGCCGGGATCGTCGGCAAGGAACGGGTTGAGGCCGTGGTTGCGGGCGACGTCGAGGAACCGGTCCGTCCGGCGTTCGCTGATGCTCGCCAGGTCGGCCACCGCGATGGACAGGAAATCGAGCACATAGGCCACGGGGGCGCCGTGGAAGTTGCCGTTCGACTCGACGCGACCATCGGGCGTGATGACGGGATTGTCAATGACGCTTGCTAATTCACGTTCAGCGACCACGCGCGCGTGGTCGGCGGTGTCCCGTGCGGCGCCCGCGACTTGGGGCGAGCATCGCAGGGAGTACGCGTCCTGCACCAGTGTGCAGTCATCGCCACGGTGGCTCGCGACGATGGCCGATCCCGCCAGCATGCGGGTGATGTTCGCGGCGGACAGCGCCTGCCCGGGATGCGGGCGCATCCGCTGGAGATCGTCGGCGAAGACCCGGTCGGTGCCGAGTAGACCCTCGACGCTCATCGCCGCCGCGATGTCGGCGAGCCGGAACAGGTGGCCCAAGTCGGTGAGCGCGAGCACCAGTTGGCCGAGCATTCCGTCGGTGCCGTTGATCAGCGCCAGCCCTTCTTTCTCGGCGAAAGTCACCGGGGCGAGGCCGTGTTCGGCCATCGCCTCACCCGACGGCCTCAGTACATCGTCGACGGTGCGGACGTGCCCTTCGCCCATGACCGCGAGCGCCACGTGTGCGAGCGGCGCGAGATCACCGGAGCAGCCGAGGCTGCCGTATTCGTACACGACCGGCGTCAACCCCGCCGACAGAAGATCGGCGTAGGTCTGCGCAGTCTGCGTGCGAACGCCGGTACGCCCCGTCGTCAGGGTCGACAGCCGCAACAGCATCATCGCGCGGATCACCTCGCGCTCGACCTCCGATCCGGCACCGGCGGCATGAGACCGAATGAGGCTGCGCTGCAACTGGGTCCGCGATTCACGGGGAATGTGGCGGGTCGCGAGTGCGCCGAATCCGGTGGACACCCCGTACACCGGCGTCGCCTGTTCGGCGAGCGCCTCGATGTGCACGCGGCTGGCCGCGACGGCGTCGAGTGCCTCGGGTGAGATGACCACACCGGCACCGTGACGGGCGACGGCGACGACGTCGTCGAAAGTGACGGGGCCAATGCCGACAACGAGTTTGGACTCATTCATGGCGGTTCGGGCTGCTTTCGTTCGTTCGGGCGCCGCCGACGACGACGCTGTCGGTGATCGGAACTCCGGGCCGGTAGGCCAGATGGATGTAGGAAGGCGCGTTCAGCGTGACGAAGTCCGCGCGCTTGCCGGGCGCCAGGACGCCGACGTCGTCGCGCCGAAGGGCGGCAGCTCCTCCGGCGGTGGCAGCCCTCAACGCCTCTGCCGGCGTCAGTTTCATATCGCGTACCGCGAGGGCGATACAGAACGGCATGCTGGTCGTGTAGGACGTGCCGGGATTGCAGTCGGTCGCAAGGGCGATGGTCACCCCTGCCGCCATGAATCGCCGTCCGTCCGGCCACGGTGCGCGAGTGGAGAATTCGGCGCCGGGTAGCAGGGTCGCGACGGTGGGACCCGCCGCGAGTGCCTCGAGGTCGCTGTCGTCGGCAAAGGTGCAGTGGTCGACGGACGCCGCTTCCAGCTCGACAGCGAGCTTGATTCCCTGCCCAGGCCCGAGCTGAGAGGCATGCATGCGCAGGCCGAGCCCGGCGTCGGCGCCTGCCTTGAGGATCGTCCTCGCCTCGTCCACGTCGAACGCACCGCGATCGCAGAACACATCGATCCACCGGGCCTTGGGCGCGCAGGCCACCAGCATGTCACCCGCAACCAGGCTGACGTATTCGTCGCGACGGCCGGAGTACTCGGCCGGCACGACGTGCGCACCGAGAAACGTTGTCTCCTCTGTCACGCGACCGGCGATGTCCAGTGCCCGGAGTTCGTCGGTGACGGTGAGGCCGTATCCGCTCTTGGTCTCGAACGTGGTGACCCCGCTTCGCAAGAGCTCGCGGGAAAGTCGGGCAAGGTTGTCCGCTAGGGCGCGGTCGTCCGCCGCACGGGTCGCCGCAACCGTGGTCGCGATGCCGCCGCCGTCGTAGGGTGTGCCGCTCATTCGCGCGGCGAACTCGGCGGATCTGTCCCCGGCGAACACGAGGTGAGCATGGCTGTCGACGAATCCCGGTATGACGCTGCGGTTTCGGCAGTCCACCCTGTGCTCCGCAGCCGGGGCCCGATCCGATGACCCGATCCATGCGATGCGATCTCCGTCGACGACCATGGCAGCCCCGGTGTGGATGCCGAGCTCAGACCCGTCGCCCTGTGCCGGGTCGTTGGTCACCAGCTCGCCGATGTTGTCGTAGAGAACGGTCATCGGCACTCCTCGATAGCTTGCGCAAGGACATCGCCGATATCCGGAAACGCGATGTGTCTGCCTTCGGTCACGACGGTTCGGCCGTCGATGATCACGTCGGTGACGTCGGCCGCCGACGCGGCGAAGACCACGTTCTCCGTCGTTGCCCCACCGCCCGCGGTCCGCACTGACCGGGTATCGACGGCGACGAGGTCAGCGCGCGCACCGACTCGAAGCGCGCCCGCGTCCGTCCAGCCGAGGGCGTGCTGCCCCGCTGTGGTAGCGGCATCGAGAAGCGTTGTCGCGGAGATGATTCCACGCTCGCGGCGGGCGAGACGTTCGTCGAGTTCGACGGCGCGCGCCTCCTCGAAGAGGTCGACCACCGCATGGCTGTCCGAGCCAAGGCTGAACAGGCCGCGGCCGTCGAGCAGCGCGGCAGCGGGGCCGATTCCGTCGCCGAGGTCGCGTTCGGTGGTCGGGCAGAAGCAGACCCCCGTTGCCGTCCTGTCCATGTCGGCGATGTCCCCGTCGGTGAGGTGGGTCGCGTGCACCGCCGTCGTGCGTGGTCCGAGAACTCCGTTATCGCGCATGAGTGCGGTCGGGGTGCGGTTGTGGATCGCGACGCATTCGTCGACCTCCGCCGTCTGCTCCGACGAGTGGATGTGCAGAGGGGCGTTGTAGGTGTCCGCCCAATCGACGACGGCAGGCATCTCCGATGTCGGAACGGCGCGCACGGAATGTATTGCGGCCCCGACGATCACCTGTGGTTCGGCTTCGACGTCACCGTGAAGCGAATCGACCCGCTCGGCCCAGGCGGCTGCCGTGCCGTCGCCGAACCGTTGTTGCGGGCCCTCCGCGAGCGGTGCGCCATCGAGGCCGGAGGTGAGATAGCAGGTGTCCAGGAGGGTCAGGCGCACCCCGGCGTCGGATGCCGCGGCGATCAACGCCTTGCCCATCTCGTTCGGGTCCGCATACCGACGCCCCCCTGTGTCGTGGTGCAGGTAGTGGAATTCGCCCACGGCGGTGACTCCGGCGAGGGCCATCTCGGCGTAGACGGCGGCCGCAAGGGCGCGGTAGCGCTCGGGTGTCAGCTGTCCTGCGACTTGGTACATCAACTTTCGCCACGTCCAGAAGCTTCCGCGGTCACGCTGAGTGCGCCCCCGAAGTGCGCGGTGAAACGCGTGCGAGTGCGCGTTCGCCATTCCCGGGAGGACAAGGCCGCGAAGCCGTCGCGCCCCTTCACGTTCCGCGCCGGTCTCGACAGCGGTGATCCGCCCATCGCTCACGTCGATCAGAACGGAGTCCGCGACATCGCCGCCCAGCCACGCGTGTTCACACCAGATGGTTTCGCCCGTCACGCTGACACCCAATCGGCCATGACATCGGCGAGCGCTTCGGCGCCGGTGCGGCAGTCGGCGATTTCCGCGTACTCCTCGGGGGAATGGGAAACGCCGGTCGGGTTGCGCACGAACAACATCGCCGCCGGCACCTTTGCGGACAGGATCCCGGCGTCGTGGCCCGCGGCGGTCGGAAGGACGGGAATATCGCCGAACCGCGACAGCGCCGCCTGCATCCGTCGGCGCGGCGCATCGGGGAGCGCGACGACCGGCGTAAGCGACTCGGCTTCGAACTCCATGGTTACGTGGCCCGCGTCGGCGTACCGCACGGCGGCCTCCCGGATCGCGTCGACGACGGTGGCCAAGGTGGCTTCGTCGGCGGCCCGTGCGTCCAGCCACGTGTCGACTCGGGACGGAATGGCGTTGGCGCCGTTGGGGGTTACCCGGACCTTGCCGAAGGTGGCGACGCTGTCGTGGCGGGCAGCCTCGATGCGCGCGGCATGCACCGCCGAGGCGAACGGCAACATCGGGTCGCGCCGGTCGACCAGTCGGGTGGTGCCGGCGTGGTTGGCTTCACCGTTGAAGGTGAAGTGCCACCTGCCGTGCGGCCAGATCGACGAGGCGACGGCCACCGGCCGCCCCAGGTCCTCGAGTGCCCGACCCTGTTCGACATGAAGTTCTACGTAGACTCCGACTCGGTCGGCGAGCATGTCGTCGGGACCGAGGTGTTCCGGACGGCGGCCCGCGCCGCGCAGGGCATCGGCCAGGGTGGTTCCGTCGTTGTCGCGCAGGCCAAGTGCGCGCTGCGCAGTCAGCGCTCCGGTGCTCAACTGCGAGCCGACGCAGGCGACGCCGAATCTGGCGCCCTCCTCGTCGGCGAATGCGACGACGGCGATCGGGACGACCGGGTCAACACCTCGTGCACGAACAAGATCGACGGCGTGAAACGCCGAGACCACCCCCAGCGGTCCGTCGAACGCGCCACCGTCGGGCACCGAGTCCAGGTGTGAGCCGGTGACGAACGCGCCCTTCGGGTCTCCGCTCCAGCCGCTGGGCATCCACCAGGCCCACGTGTTGCCGTTGCGGTCCTCCTCGACGCTCATTCCGCGGCTCTGGGCTTCACCGGTGAACCACTCGCGCAGCGTGAGGTCGGCGGTGTTCCATGCGAATCGGCGGTAGCCGCCGGTGGCCGGTTCCCGGCCGACGTCGAGGATTGACTCCCACAGGGAATCGAAGTGGGTCCCGGAGTCCATACTCACTGCTCTTGCATCGGAATTCGGACGCCGCGCTCGGCAGCGACCGCGATGGCGTGTTCGTAGCCGGCGTCGGCGTGGCGGATGACACCCATGCCGGGATCGTTGATCAGCACCCGTTCGAGCTTCTGCGCTGCCAGCTCCGTTCCGTCGGCGACACAGACCTGACCCGCGTGGATGGAGCGGCCCATGCCGACGCCGCCACCGTGATGGATGGACACCCACGAGGCGCCGGAGGCCGTGTTGACCAACGCGTTCAGCAGCGGCCAGTCCGCGATGGCATCCGAGCCGTCGGCCATGGCCTCGGTCTCCCGGTACGGCGACGCGACGGAGCCGGAGTCCAGATGGTCGCGGCCGATGACGATCGGAGCGGACAGCTCGCCGGACGCCACCATCTCGTTGAACTTCAGCCCCGCCCTGTGCCGTTCGCCGTAACCCAGCCAGCAGATACGGGCAGGGAGGCCCTGGTATGCGACCTTTTCTTGGGCCATGGTGATCCAGCGTCGCAGATGTTCGTTGTCACCGAACAACTCCAGGATCGCACGATCGGTCGCCTCGATGTCCTTGGGATCGCCCGACAGCGCGGCCCAGCGGAACGGACCGAGCCCCTCCTCGAACTGTGGACGGATGTAGGCGGGCACGAACCCAGGGAAGTCGAAGGCCCGGTCATAGCCGGCCTTTCGGGCCTCGTCGCGGATCGAGTTGCCGTAGTCGAACACCTCGGCTCCCCTGTCCATGAACCCGACCATCGCCTTCACGTGCTTGGCCATCGATGCGCGGGCCTGCTCGGTGAAGTACACCGGGTCTTTTTCGGCCATCTTCTTCATGTCCTCGAAGAGCACGCCGCTCGGCAGGTAGGACAAGGGATCGTGCGCCGACGTCTGGTCGGTCACGATGTCGATGGGTGCCTGGCGCTCGAGTAACTCAGGGAAGACGTCCGCGGCGTTGCCGACGAGGCCGATCGAGAGCGGTCGCCGGGCGTCTCGGGCCTCGATCGCCAACGCGAGGGCCTCGTCGATGCTGCTGGCCTTGGTGTCGAGATAGCGATGGGCGATCCGCCGGTCGATGCGGCTCTCGTCGCAGTCCACACAGATCGCCACCCCCTCGTTCATGGTGACCGCAAGCGGCTGCGCACCGCCCATGCCGCCGACGCCCGCGGTGAGAGTGATTGTCCCGGCGAGGGTTCCGTTGCTGTGCTGATAGCGGCCAGAGGCCGCGAGCTTTTTGGCGACCGCGCCGAAGGTCTCGTACGTGCCCTGCAGGATGCCCTGGGTGCCGATGTAGATCCACGAGCCGGCAGTCATCTGGCCGTACATCGTCAGGCCCGCCGCCTCCAGCTCGCGGAACTTCTCCCAGTTCGCCCAGTCGCCGACGAGATTGGAGTTGGCGATCAGAACGCGGGGCGACCAGACATTCGTGCGGAAGACGCCGACCGGCTTGCCGGACTGAATCAGTAGCGTTTCGTCGTCCTCGAGGTCTTGCAGCGTCGCGACGATCGCGTCGAACGCGGGCCAGTTGCGTGCCGCTCGACCGGTGCCGCCGTAGACCACGAGATCCTCGGGGTGCTCGGCAACCTCGGGATCCAGGTTGTTCATCAGCATGCGGAGCGCCGCTTCTTGCTGCCATCCCTTGCAAGAGAGGGTGGTTCCACGCGGGGCGCGGATGTTTCGCGGCTGGGTCACTGAAGTCATGCATTCAGCACACCCGATCAACCACCCTGGCTTCTAGAGCTGGCAACCGAGTAATGTCTCGTATCCGAGACGTAGGCAGGAAAGGCCCGCAATGTCCAGCACATCACCGGCGGTGGGACGCACTCTCGACGTCCTGCTGTACCTCGCTGGACGCCCCGGCCCGGTTTCCGGTGCCGCGATCATGCGCGACCTCGACATTCCGCGCTCGTCGGCCTACCACTTGCTCGAGGTGCTCACCGAACGTGGCTTTGTCGTACACCTGCAGGATCAGCGCACCTACGGCCTCGGGGTGTCAGCATTCGAAGTCGGTTCGGCCTACCTGCGGCATGGGCCGCTGGAGATGTGGGCCCGGCCGGTGCTGAAGCAACTCGTCGCCCAGGTGCACGAAACGTGTCACCTCGGGATCCTGCACGGCGCGGAGACGCTGTACCTGCTGCGAGAGCATCCGACGGCGGCCCACATGGCCGTCACGCTCACCGGTATCGGCGTGCGCATGCCCGCGCACCTAACCGCCAGCGGGCGCGCCATTTTGGCCCATCTACCCGCCGCCCAGGTGCGTGCGTTGTTTCCGTCCAATCGCGCATTCGTCAACCGAACCGGAGAAGGCCCCACCTCGTTGCCGGAGTTGCGGCGGGTTCTGCAAGCTGAGCGCCAGCAGGGCTGGGCGGAAGAGGTAGGGCTCATCACTCCAGGCCTGCAGTCGGTGGCGGCATGCGCCTTCGACCACACCGGTCACCCGTGTGCGGCGTTCAGCGTGACGCGACACCAGGGCGATTCGGCCGCGACTGCAACCGATTTGGTGCGCGCGGTACGTGCCGCGGCCCAGCAACTCACGTCGGCGCTGTCCGGGCGACCGCCGGACGGATGGTTCGCCGCTTAGCCGCGGTGCCCCTGCTCGGCGGGCAGCGGTGGGGGCAGCGGCGTCGTCGGCGTCGGTGTAGTCGACGTTAATGTAGTCGACGTCGGTGTAGTCGACGTTGATGTGGCCGGGGGCGGGGCCTGCTGGCCGTGGAAGTCGACCATCGGCTCCTCGCGGATCACCTTGCTGCCATTGCTGACGACGAGCGACTTGGCCGTCACCGTGTACTCGATCCCGTTGTTGTCGGCGACGAATGCGCCGTCCGTCGAGGCTCGGGCCGGAACGCTCAGCTTTGCGCCGTCGCTGAGCCGCACCCCGCGGTACTCGTACGCGCCGTCCGGCGTCTTGCAGATCGCGACGCGCGAGGTGTCGGTGCTGCCGAAGACGACGACCGTCTTCGGCGCGGCGCACCGCGCCGTCGAGTCCACGTACCCTTCGCCGTCGGACGCGGGTGCGGCCGAGGCCAACGGCAGCGCGACGACACACGCCGCCACCGCGAGCGTCGCCAGGGCCATCCGCATCACGCCGTCCACGAGACCATTGCATCGGCGGATGACGACGCACCGACACCGAAGCGGACGGAATCGTTAGCCCCTCGAGACCACTCTGAGCTCGATTCGGCCGCCCGTGATTGGCGCTTCATGCGTTGCCGCACTAACTTTCCTGGGGTGATGTCCTCAGCTGCTGGTGCAGTCGCGCGGTGGATCGTTCCGTTCCTGTCGGTTGCGGCCGTCGTTGGCGTGGGTCTTTCCGCAGGCCCAACGCAGATCGCTGCCGCCCGACGGTGCGCCTGACCGCCGGCGGAGCGAACCCTCTGGAAGGACAGAACTTCTACGTCAACCCCGACTCGAAGGCCATGCGCGCCGCGAATGGCGCCTCGAGTCCGCAGTTGACTGCCATCGCCAACACGCCGACGGCGTACTGGATGGACAATTTGTCCACTCCCTCGGTTGACGCGAAGTACATCGCCGATGCACAGGCGTCGGGTGCTATGCCGATTCTGGCGCTCTACGGAATCCCGCACCGCGACTGCGGAAGCTTCGCCGCGGGTGGGTTCGGATCGGGCGATGCCTACAAGGGCTGGATCGACGGCGTCGCAGCCGCCATCGGCGGTGGGCCCGCAGCGGTCATCCTGGAACCCGATGCGCTCGCCATGGCCGACTGTCTGTCGGGGGACCAGCGCCAGGAGCGCTTCGATCTGATGCGCTATGCCGTCGACACGCTGACCCGCAATCCGGCCACGGCCCTGTACATCGACGGTGGCCACTCGCGTTGGGTGAGCGCCGAGGACATGGCAGGCAGGCTCAACGATGTCGGAGTTGCCAAGGCGCGGGGCTTCAGCCTCAACACCGCGAACTTCTTCACGACCGAGGAGGAAATCGGTTACGGCGATGCGATTTCGGGGATGACAGGCGGCTCGCACTACGTGATCGACACGTCGCGCAACGGCGCCGGGCCCACCGACGACACGATGTACTGGTGCAACCCCAGCGGGCGGGCACTGGGTGCTGCGCCGACAACCGCTACGGGAAACGGAAACGTCGACGCCTTCCTGTGGGTAAAACGCCCCGGCGAATCGGACGGGTCATGCGGCCGCGGCGAGCCCGGGGCGGGCACCTTCGTCAACCAGTACGCCATCAACCTCGCGAGCAACGCGGGCCAGTAGGTCCCTCGCGGCGCGGCCGCCAACCTCGTCGATCAAAGAGCAAGTAGCCGGCTGCGGCGCGCATACTCGCCGCAGCGCTGGGTACGGCTCACATCATGAGCCAAGACGTCTCCGACTTTGTCCTCGACCGCCTGCGGCAGTGGGGGGTCACGCAGGTGTTCGGCTATCCGGGCGACGGCATCAACGGTTTGGTAGCCGCGTTCGGACGCGCCGACAACCAGCCGCGCTTCATTCAGACCCGCCACGAGGAGATGGCCGCGTTCGCGGCGACCGGCTACGCGAAATTCTCCGGTGATGTCGGCGTCTGCATGGCCACCTCGGGCCCGGGCGCGATCCATCTGCTCAACGGCCTCTACGACGCCAAGCTCGACCACGTCGGCGTGGTGGCGATCGTCGGCCAGACAGCGCGCAGCGCGATGGGCGGCAGCTATCAGCAGGAAGTGGACCTGCAGGCTCTCTACCGCGACGTCGCCAGCGACTATCTGGTCGAGGTCAATGTGGCCGAGCAGCTTCCCCTCGCGATCGACCGGGCCATTCGCACGGCCCGCACCAGGCGGTCCCCCACGACGGTCATCATCCCGTCCGACCTCCAGGAGGAGAAGTACCGCGCGCCCGCACACGCCTTCAAACAGGTGCCGTCGAGCGATCCCGGCGACGCGGTGGGCCGGCTCGCGCCGACGGACGACCAGGTGCGGGCCGCCGCGGACATCCTCAACCGCGGTGACAGGGTCGCCATTCTGATCGGCCAAGGCGCACGGAACGCGTCCGACGAGGTGGTCGCTGTCGCCGAGCTGACCGGTGCAGGAGTGGCAAAAGCGTTGCTGGGCAAGGATGTTCTGCCCGACGACCTGCCGTATGTCACCGGGTCGATCGGCCTGCTCGGCACCCGGCCGAGCTACGAGTTGATGCGGGACTGCGACACCCTGCTCATCGTCGGCTCCAACTTCCCGTACAGCCAGTTCCTACCCGACTACGGCTCGGCCCGTGCGGTGCAGATCGACGTCGACGGCAGCTCCATCGGAATGCGCTATCCCACGGAGGTGAACATCGTCGCCGACGCCAAGGCCACGCTCGCCGCGCTGATACCGCACCTGCAGCCGAAGACGGACGGATCGTGGCGACAAACCGTCGAAGGCAACGTAGACCGCTGGTGGGACACCATGGCGCGGCAGTGCCTGCTGACGGCCAAACCCGTCAACCCCATGCGCGTCGCCTGGGAACTGTCCGAACGCCTGCCCGACGACGCGATTGTGACCGCCGACGCCGGCTCGTCGACCAACTGGTTCGCGCGCTGCCTCCGGCTGCGCTCAGGCATGCGGGCATCGCTGTCGGGCACGCTGGCCTCCATGGGGTGCGCGGTCCCCTATGCGATCGGCGCGAAGTTCGCCCACCCGTCGCGTCCGGTGATCGCACTCGTCGGCGACGGTGCCATGCAGATGAACGGGCTGGCCGAGTTGTTGACCGTCAACCGCTACCGCGATCAGTGGGCCGATCAGCGAATGGTCATCTGCGTCTTCCACAACAACGATCTCAATCAAGTCACCTGGGAGCTGCGCGCGATGGGCGGTGCGCCGAAATTCGAGGAGTCGCAATCACTTCCGGATCTCTCCTATGCGGACGTCGCGCGGACGATGGGGCTGCGGTCCATTTCGGTCGACACCGACGATGCCGTCGCTAGCGCGTGGGACGAGGCCTTGGCGGCAGACGGGCCGATCCTGCTCGACATCGCCTGCGATCCGGAAGTGCCGCCCATCCCGCCACACGCCACCTACGAACAGGTCAAGGATCTGACCTCGGCCGTACTGAGGGGCGATCCCAATGCGTGGCATCTGATGGTTCAGGGTGCGAAAACCAAGATGCAGGAATTCATCCCGACGACCGGCTCGAGCTCATGAGCGAGCAACTGATCGTCGTCGGTAGTGGGCCGGGGGGCGTCGGTGCCGCGGAGTCGTTCCGTCAGCACGACGCCGCAACACCCGTGCGTATCTTCACCTCAGATCCCGCGCCCCCGTATGCCCGTCCACCGCTGAGCAAGGAATTCCTGCGCGGAGAGACGGAGGACGTCTACCTTCATCCGACGCAGTGGTACACCGAGCAGCGCATCGATGTCGTGCACGCCCGCGTGGAGCGCATCGATCTAGAGGGCCGGTTCGTCATCGCCGGCGGCCGGCGCCATCCGTATTCTGCGCTGATCCTGGCGATGGGATCGGCGCCCACGCCACTACCGGTACCGGGCGGCGAGCGCGCCTACCAGCTGCGCTCGTTGACTGATGCGCAGCGCTTGCGCGACGGTAGCGTCGACGCTCGATCCGCGGTCGTGATCGGCGCCGGTTTCATCGGCTGTGAGGCGGCGGCTTCCCTTGCCAGGCGGGGTCTTTCGGTCACGCTGGTCGCGCCGGACGCTGCGCCGCAGAACAAGCGCCTGGGTGCCGAGGCCGGCGAACGGCTGCGCAGGCTGGTCACAGCTGCAGGTGCACGGTACGTCGGCGGGGTCGCGGTGGATGCCGTCCATGACGGTGCGGTGCAACTCGACAACGGCGTCACGATCGACTGTGACCTCGTGCTCGCCGCGACGGGCGTCAGCCCACAGAGCAAGTTGGCCGAAGACACCGGCATGAAGATCGACGAGTCGCGTGTCGTTGCCGGTGCCGATATGCGCACGTCTGCGCCGGACGTGTTCGCGGTGGGCGACGTCGCAACGGCGTACAACGCCACCGCCGGGCGTCACATCATCATCGAACATTGGCAGGATGCCGCCGACCAGGGCGAGGTCGCCGGGGCCGCGGCGGCAGGCGGGAAAGTTCAGTGGGACGGCGTGCCCGGATTCTGGACGAGCATCGGAGATGCCACCGTGAAGTATCACGCGTGGGGCGACGGCTACGACCGCGTCCGACTGGTCGACCACGACGACGGATTCACCGCGTGGTACGAGCGCGATGGCGTCACGGTTGGCGTGCTTACCTTGAACGCCGACGACGACTACGAACGTGGCGAGTCTTTGATCAAGAACGCGCAACCCGTTTGCCCGCCTGACTGAACGGGCATTGCATTGACAAGCTCATCTCGAAGATCCGAAACTCCTGAGCAGGATCGGCGGTCAGGCGGTTCTAGCCGCCGGGCCCGTTGGGCCACTTGAGCATTGAACCCGCGTCCACGCGGATGTGTTGCCCAGTGATGTAGCGGCTCTCCTCGCTGGCGAGGAACACGCCGAGGTTGGCGATGTCCTCGGGCTCGACGTACGGAATCGGCATGGCGTTGAAGTAGGTGAAAGCGGGTTCGGCGTCTTCGCGGGTCGGTTTCTTTCCTTCTGCCATCATGTCGGGCCGGAAGACGCTGTAGATGCCGTCGTTTTGGAGCAGATGAGTGTTGACGTTGGTCGGGTGCACGGCGTTGACCCGCATCATTTTGGGCGCAACTTGCAGACACAGCTGGTCGACGTAGTCGATCAGCACCCGCTTGCTCCAGCCGTAGCCCGCGCCGCCGGGCCCCATCATCGGGTTGTCGCTGGTGCCCTTGATCATGCCCGCGGTCGAACCCGTGATGATGATCGAGGCACCATTGGGCAGATGTGGCAGTGCGACCGCGACAGTGTTCATCACGCCCAGGAGGTCGACGTCGGTGGCGTCGACGAAATGCATTGGATCGAACTCCTTGCCGAACGCCATCGGCAGGATTCCCGCGTTGGCCACCACAATGTCAAGCTTGCCGAGGTCCGCGACACCCGCCTCGAGTACGTCGCGCAACTCGTGGCGTTCGCGGACGTCGGCGATCCTGGCGAACACGCGGCGGCCGAGTTCCTTGACCGACCGCTCCACCTCGGAGAGATCATCGGGCGTCGCGAGCGGGTAGGGATTCGAGTCGATGTTGCGGCAGATGTCGACGACGATGATGTCGGCACCCTCCTTGGCCATCGCAAGCGCATGTGCCCGCCCCTGACCACGCGCCCCGCCCGTGATGAAAGCGACCTTGCCCTCGAGCCGTCCAGCCATATGTCCTCCGCCGATGATGAGCGCGGCCCGACCCGCGCCCAACCGTGTGAATCATATTCTCTTGCTACGCGAACCTAATTTACACAGCTTGGTTAATCAATGGCTGCGGGACAAATGTTTGGTTTGAAACGCCGTCCTGATCAGGCTACGGACTCCAGATGCCGCTTCTTGGGGCGCGGCTGCTCATCGTCGGTGTGCGACGTGCGGGGATGCAGCGCGACGAGTCCGCCCGACCTGACGACGCCGAGCGGGCCCGACTTCACCAAGCGGGCGATTCCGACCGCCCGGAGTATCGAGGCGGCCTTGGCTTGCCGGTACCCGACGAACACCCCGGCGGCAGCGACAAGCACCAGTCCTGCGACGCCGGGCGAAGCCAGCGCGGCGAGGACCACCAGGGACAGCGGGGCCAGGAACGCATCGACGGTGTGCTGGAAAACCGATCGCACCTTCTCGGGAACCAGGCCGTCCGCCAGCACCGCCTTGAGCCCTACCGAGTGCTGTTCGACCGCGCCACTGGCAGCGAAACCGCGCGCGGTCGAGTGCGTGACACCCCGGGACGACAGACTGCCCGAGTCGCTTAGTGCGCGAAGTATCTCGGGCCAACCCGCCTGCAGGGCACCCGAGGATGCCAGCTGAGTACGGACAGCGCTGTAGAGCCCACCTGCGAAAAGGCTTCCCCCGATCCCGCCCGTTTTCACCGAGACGGTCGTCCCGTCACCCCGCGGGGTGAATCCGAGCAGCGAGAGAAGATTCTCGGGAATCGCTACGAGGGAGACATTGTCATCGGTCAGCGCGATGAAGAGGTACGCGAGCGCGGTGACGATATCGCTCGTGGGCGCGGCACCGCTCATCAGCTGGACCGTTCCGGCCTGAGCCGGCGCGGGTGACTCCTCTACCGTGGCCACGTCGGCGGCGGCCGGCTGGATGGGCGGCGGCGCCTCGGCGGGAGGATCGGCGGGGGGCGGAGGCGGATCGGCGGCCGGTGCCTGCACCTCCTGCGACGGCTCTGTCGCCGGCGAATGCGAGACCGTGACCTCCGGCTCGTTCCGCTCTTCGGGATCGGTTGCCGCGGCGGTGTCGGAGTTGTTGTTGTCCTCCTCGGCCGACGGCGCCGCGGCTCCGTCGGGTTCGATCGTCACCCCGATGGCCATCGGCCCCGTCAGGCCGGCGGTTTCCCCACCGGGTTCCTCTTGGGACTCCTGCGGGCTTTCCTTGCGATTGGTTTCCTCCTGATCGGAGCCGAAGAGGCGCTGGCCGTTGTGTTCGCCGTCGAGTGCCCCCAAGAGGTCCGGGACAGTGCCCACCAAACCCGGCTCGGGCGTATGCCCGGTCGGGTCGACCTCGCCCGTGCCCACCTGCGGGTCGGGTTCGCCCAGATCATGGGTGTCGCTGAGCGAAGCGTCCTTTTCCGTGTCGGCGGCCGCGACCGCCCCCCCGAATCCGCCGAAGATGAGCGCGACGGAGATCGCGCAGAGGCACGCGGCAAAGCGCCCTTGTTTCGTTATGTCGTTCTCCTGCCGCCCGCGGGGACAGCCCCCCGTATCGCTGTACTGCGAAGATCGTCCCATTTTGCGGTCGCGGCGTCTCGATTCCTTCAGAAAGCCTCGGTCAACATCCGCGTCGCCGCTGAACGCACCGCCGTTGTGATTATTTCTACCAGTGAACTGTCGAGCTTCCAACATTGCCAGAACAGCGGCACATCGAGGTGCACTTCGGAGATCCGGATGAAGGACCCGCCAGCCTCGTAGGAGGCTGCCAGGCTCTCCGGGAACATGCCCCACCCCAACCCGGCCCGGACTGCGGACCCGAAGCCTTCTGCCGTCGGCACGTAATGGACCGGCCGTGTAAGAGTGCGGCGGAATGCCTTGCGTATCAACATGTCCTGAAGCGCATCGTCGCGGTTCCATGCCAGCGACGGCGCGGAGCCCACGGCTTCGGCCGTGAAGCCCTCCGGCAGATGGCGTTCGACATAGCTCGGACCCGCCACCGGCACATAGCGCATCACCCCGAGCGGCAGGACCCGACAACCGGTCACCGCCGTGTGTTCGGTGGTGACCGCGCCCATCACGGCGCCCTCCCTCAGCAGTCGGGCCGAGTAGTCCTGGTCCTCGATCCTGACGTCGAACAAAACGTCTGGCAGATGACCGAAGACGGCGGTGAACCAGGTCGCCATCGAATCGGCGTTGACGGCGATCGCGACGCGGGTCCGATCCGACGAACCGCCGCCCATATCGGCAAGCGCCTCGGACTCCAAAAGGGCCGTCTGCGCAGCGAGTCGTACCAGCGGGACTGCGGCAGGAGTCGCCACGCACGGCTTCTCACGGCGCACCAGAACCTGGCCGACGCGCTGCTCGAGCGCCTTGATCCGCTGGCTCACCGCCGAGGGCGTGACGTGTAGCCGCTCAGCCGCGGCATCGAAGCTGCCGTGCTCGACCACCGCGGCCAACGCCGCGAGCTGCTGACCGTCAATCCGCACATTAGCGATACTAATGCATATGAAGAATAATTAGCTGTACTGATCTAGGCCAGTTGCCTAACGTCGATCTCATGAACTCGCCCCTGATCGTCGGCTTCCTAGCCTCGTTCACCCTGATCGCCGCGATCGGGGCGCAGAACGCGTTCGTGCTGCGCCAGGGCATTCGGCGTGAGCACGTGCTCCCCGTGGTGGCGATGTGCACGGTCTCCGACGTCGCGTTGATCGCCGCGGGCATCGCGGGCGTCGGCGCCCTCATCAACGCGCATCCGAGCGCCGTCACCGTCGCCAAATTCGGCGGCGCGCTCTTCCTGTTCGGCTACGGACTCCTCGCCGCACGCCGCGCGTGGCGGCCGTCGTCATTGATGCCATCCGACGCAGCGCCGGCCCGACTGGCGGAGGTGCTCGTGACGTGCGCGGCGATGACCTTCCTCAATCCGCATGTCTACCTCGACACCGTCGTGCTGTTGGGCGCGCTCGCCAACGAGCATCAGGACGGCAGGTGGCTGTTCGGCGTCGGTGCCGTCACCGCAAGTGCGGTCTGGTTCGTCAGCCTCGGTCTCGGGGCGCGTCGGCTCGCGGGGTTGTTCGCGAGCCCGATGACGTGGCGCATCCTCGACGGCTTGATCGCCGCGACGATGATCGGGCTCGGCGTCGCGATGATCGTGTCGTGAACCCGGTCAGGGTGTCGTCGGGGGAACCCCACAACGGGCGCGGAAGTCGACCGACGGTTGCCGGATGGCCTGGAGCTCGGCTTGGATCCCGGGGTTGCCGTCGAGATAGGTCTGCACCTGGTCACGGATCTGGTCCTTGGGCTGACCCTTGAGGCTGGTGAAGAAGTCGTTGACGGCTGGGTGCGTGGTCAGGTAGTTCGACGTGTCGAACGTGACGCCCGACATCACGCGCGCCAGCTCGGCGGCTGTGCACGGAGGTGGAGCCGGGGGCTCCGGCTGGGCGGATGCGATGGCGGCACCGAAAAGTGCTGCACCCGCAACGGCTCCGATGCCGATCATTCCCTTGATCGCGCGGGGCGCGGTGCGTGCAGAGGGCAACATATTGGCTCCTTCATCGTGTGGTTGTCGGTTCATCGGGTGGCTACTCATCGACGTGGTCCGATGCCGCCGGGACGACCGATGCCGGGCCGGCCCGGATCCCAACCGACGTCGAGATCCCAGTCGGTGCCGCAATACCAGTCGTTCTCGCACGGATAGGGCACGACGGCTGTCGCAGCCCGCGGCACGCCGTCCGCACCGCGAACCTCGCCCTGCGCACAGACCGTGGACCCACCCGAATAGGTGCAGTCGGCCATCGCCGGCGGCGCAGTCACGATGACTGTGGCCGGGATGGTCACAGCCGCCAATCCTAAAGTCAGGTAGCGCTGTCTAAACCTAGATCGCACGGCTGCTCCCCTCCTGGTTACTTAATGCGCGGAGCGTATGTCCTCGACATTGTGCACCGTTGCCAATTGACAATATCGCGTTTCCAGTTCCGGCCTGATCGAGTTCACTTTGTTGGATCTCGCATGACGGTACTTCAGACCTGCGCTCGCCGCATGTTTGCGTCAAATGCGCGACCGCAAACGGTCATTTTCCGACAACGCAACGGGTGCTACGCTGCGCTGAACACGAGGTCGATAGAGGGGCAATCATGGGTGCGGACGAATACGACTGGACTAATCCTGCGGCGATGGCCATCCCCAAAGAGGGCTATTTCGAACTCGAGCGCGGCCGCTACGGTCCCGTCTACCCGAGGACGCCCGCCTGCCACGGGTTCTCCATCATCGCGAAGGTGAAGGAGGGCCGCGAGGACGTGGTCCGCGCGTACGGGAAGACCATCGAGGAGACCATCGCAGCCAGTCCGGAGGCCTTGGCGCCGTTGAAGTTGCACTACCTGCGCTGGAATCTATTCGACGTCGGTTCCGGCTTGCACTTCCAGTACATGGGCATCTTCGACACCGACTTCGATAAGTACACCGAGGACGCGGTGCAGCTGTTCAGCGCGACCGGCATCACCACCATCTTCACCCAACTCGAAGGGTTCCCGGAGGATTGGAAGGAGAATCCCGAGGCGTTCATCAAATTCGTCAGGGAACACCAAGTGCCGAGCTTTCTCGAATACGGCGAGTACCCGTATGTGACCGCCGACGAGATCAAGAAGGCGCTGCGGTTGAAGGCGGCCTTCTCGGAGATGCTCGACCAGATGCAGTGAGCCGCACCGGTGCTTGAATTCTCCGATATCCAGCACATCCTGCTGACCCGCACACCGGCCATCACGGGTCGCTACGAATTCCTTTCGTTCGACACCCCCGAGGGCGGGCGGGCATGGCTATCCGAGCTGCTGGACAAGACGCAGTCGGCCGCCGACGCCGTCGCCACGATGGACGAGTCCGACCGCTGGGTCACGCTGGCGTTCACCTGGAACGGACTGCGCGCGCTCGGCGTGCCCGAGGAATCCCTGGCGACCTTTCCGGACGAGTTCCGGGAAGGCATGCCCTCCCGGGCCAGCATCCTCGGCGACACCGGCGCCAACGCACCTGAGCACTGGCTCGGCGGCCTGGCCGGTGATGACCTGCACGCGATCGCGATCTTGTTCTCGCGCACCGACGAACAGTGTCGACGTTCCATCGAGGAGCACGACAAGTTGCTCGCCCGCACCGACGGCGTACGCAGTCTGTCGTTCCTCGACCTCAACGCGTCACCACCGTTCAACTACGCCCACGACCACTTCGGCTTCCGCGACCGATTGTCACAGCCGGTGATGAAGGGATCCGGCGAGGACCCGACGCCCGGTTCGGGCGCTGCATTGGAGCCGGGCGAGTTCATCCTGGGATATCCGGACGAGAACGGTCCGGTGGCTAATCTCCCTACGCCCGAGGTGTTGTCACGCAACGGCAGCTACATGGCGTACCGCAGGCTGCAGGAACACGTCGGCGCGTTCCGCGACTACCTGCTCGAGAATGCGGAAACACCGGAAGAGCAGGAACTGCTCGCCGCGAAGTTCATGGGACGGTGGCGCAGCGGTGCACCACTTGTCTTGGCGCCCGAACACGACGATCCCGAGCTCGGCGCGGATCCGATGCGCAACAACGACTTCAACTACAAGGAGATGGATCCTCTCGGATACGCGTGTCCGCTCGGCTCGCACGCCCGCAGGCTGAATCCGCGTGACACCGCGCACTACATGAACCGTCGACGGATGATTCGTCGCGGTGCGACATACGGACCCGCGCTGCCGGAGGGTGCGCCCGACGACGGGGTGGACCGCGGCATCGCCGCATTCATCATCTGCGCCGACCTGGTCCGCCAATTCGAGTTCGCGCAGAACGTGTGGATCAACGACAAGAGATTCCACGAACTCGGCAACGAACACGACCCAATCACCGGGACCCAGGACGGCACAATGGATTTCACCGTCCCTGATAGGCCAATCCGCAAGGTGCACAAGGGCCTTCCGGCGTTCACCACCCTCTCGGGCGGCGCGTACTTCTTCCTCCCCGGGATGAACGCGATGCGCTACCTGGCCTCGCTCGGTAACTGAAGGATCGACCATGGCCACACTGCCGCCGCCACGCACGTACAACCAGAACCACGTTCCCCGCGCCCACACCGGCGGGCGGCGCATCAGCATCTACTGGACGTGGAGCTATCCCTGGGAAGCGCAACGTGATCCGTCGATCATCGAGAACCGGTTCTCCACGATGACCGAGGTGCGAAACGTCCTGTGGCCCGCCTACGAGACGCCGGAATACGACGCGGCCAATTTCCTGCAGGGCGTGGCGGGCACGCTGGAACTGTTCCACCGCTCGGCGCTGGCATTCCAGGAACTGGCCGGGGAGGCCACCGGGCACCCGGTCGCCG
Source organism: uncultured Actinomycetota bacterium (assembly GCA_963715215.1). GTDB lineage: Bacteria > Actinomycetota > Actinomycetes > Mycobacteriales > Mycobacteriaceae > Mycobacterium. The sequence goes on along the minus strand of CAVQRJ010000009.1, from coordinate 298,117 downwards.
TCTACCAGCGAATCGACCAGGCCGGCTACAAGCTGTTGATCGACGAACGGATTCTCGCCGACACCGACACGCTGATGGTGTTCGGTCTTGACCATCTGCTCTCCGAACAGGAAGCCGAACCAGAAGAGATCGCCGCGATCACCGAGTGGCTGAAGCGGGAAGGAACCTGCCTGCTGCTGGCGCCGCACCACGACGTGGGGTTCACCGATGACTACGACCAGCGCCAGGTCGAATACCTGCACCACGGCGATCGACTCGTGCCGCGCCAGCAACGTTTCAGCCAGTACACCCGCTCGTTGATGCGGGCACTCGACGTGCCCGTGCACAACGTCTGGGGGCTGCGTCCTGCCGTCGTCGAGGGCACCAAGCAGATCGCGCCGCTGACCGCCATCCGCGATCTGGACAACCAGCGGCTACTCGACAACGTCAGCACGTTCAACTTCCACCCGCACCTGCCGCACTACGAACTCACCGCGCCGGAGAGCGACGCGCTGCGGGTACTCGGGAAACAGCGGGTCGATCCGAATCGGCCGCATCCGTTCACTGCGGAAGGGAACACGGAGTTCAACGCACTGATCTGGATGCCACCGAGCGGGCAGCGCTCCGGCGACATCGTCCTGATCGACTCCACGCACTTCACCACCCTGTTCGGCGGCACCGACAGCCTGAAGAATCTGTGGCACAACCTCGCCACTATGCGATCCTGACGCATGCCCGGCAAGAAAGCCGTCTTCATCACCGGCGCAGCGGCCGGGATCGGCCGCGCCACCGCATTGACGTTCGCCCGTAACGGTTACACCGTCGGCGGCTACGACATCGACGAACTGGGATTGCGGTCGCTGGCCGCTGAAGTCGAAGCGCTCGGCGCCACTGTCCCGAATGCCGCCGGCGGGGCTCCGGTGCCGAATGTCGCCGGCCGAGCGGCTCCGGAGCCGAATGTCGCCGGCCGAGCGGCTCCGGTGGTCATCGGACACCTCGACGTCACCGATCCCGACGAGATGGCACAGCGGGTCGGCGAGTTCGCGAAGGCGGCAGGAGGCCGTCTCGACGTGTTGATCAACAACGCGGGCATCATGTGCACCGGCCGGTTCGAGGACATCGATGTCTCCGATCAGTTCAAACAGATCGACATCAACACCAAGGGCGTCGTGAATGGTTTGTTCGCAGCCTTCCCCTACCTGCGGGCCACACCGAACTCAGTCGCCGTCAACCTCGCCTCCGCGTCGGCGATCTACGGTCAAGCCGAGCTCGCCACGTACAGCGCGACGAAGTTCTTCGTCCGCGGCATCACCGAGGCGCTCGACATCGAGTGGAGCACCTACGGCATCCGGGTCGTCTCGATGTGGCCGCTCTACGTGCACACAGCCATGACCGAGAACATCAAGACGGGAACGACGGAGTCGCTTGGCATCCGGCTCACCGCGCAGGACGTCGCCGACGCGATCGCGGCCGCGGTCGAGCCGTCCTTTCTGCGTCGAGCTATCCATCAGGTGCACTTTCCTGTCGGCCCGCAAACCAAGGTGTCGGCGCTCTCAGGACGCTTTCCGTTCTGGTTGCAACGGCTGCTGAACAAACGCCTCGCAGATATGTGACCCTTTGAATTCGCTGTGATCGCAACAGTTCCCGACTGCTGAATGCGTCACTACGGTTTGCGCGCATGAATGAGGACTGGCTCGCGGTCATCGTTGGCCTCACACTGTTGGTGTTTGTGCTCGTCGGCGCTATCCCGGGCAGCGTGATCCCGTGACGGAACAGACCGCCGAGCACACCACCTCAGAGGAGCCCGACAAGGCGCCGGTGGCCGGCTATGCGATCGCCGGAGTGCTCGTCGTCATCGCCCTCGGTGCGCTGACCCGGTTCCTCGAACAGGAGGTGCCGCAGTGGGCGGCGGGCACACCGCTGGCACGGGTGGCCAAGTCGATCGAGTTCCCGGTCTACGCCATCGCTTTGGGTCTCATCGGAAACGCGGTGCTGACGAAACTCGCGCTGCGCGACGCGTTGTCCAGAGGCTTCCGCACCGAGTTCTTCATCAAGACGGGTCTGGTGCTGCTCGGTGCGTCGATCAATTTGAAGGTGCTCGTCACCGCCGCGGGCCCGGCGATCATCCAGGCGTTGCTGCTGATCACCATCGTCTTCGGCTTCACATGGTGGCTCGGCGGCAGGCTCGGTCTGGACGACAAGCTGCGGGCGCTGTTGTCGTCGGCGGTGTCGATCTGCGGGGTCAGCGCGGCGATCGCCGCCGCGGGTGCCGTGCAGGCCAAGCGCGAGCAACTCGCCTACGCCGCATCGCTGGTGATCGCGTTCGCGCTGCCGTCGATCTTCCTGCTGCCCTGGCTGGTCGGCGTCTTCCACCTCTCCGACGCGGTCGCCGGCGCCTGGATCGGCGGCAACATCGACACCACGGCGGCGGTCGCGGCGTCGGGTGCCATCGCAGGCGAGAACGCGCTGCAGATCGCGACGATCGTCAAGACCACACAGAACGCGTTGATCGGCGTCGTGGCGATCGCGCTGACCGCCTACTTCGCGCTGAAGGTCGAGCGCCGCAGCGCGGACGAGGCGCGGCCCACGATCGGCCAGTTCTGGGCGCGGTTCCCGAAGTTCGTGCTCGGCTTCATCGCCGCCTCGATCATCGGCACGCTGTATCTGCAGTGGGTCGCGGACGGCAAGGCCGAGATCGCCACCGTCAACGATCTGCGCACCTGGTTCCTGATCTTCGCGTTCGTCTCGATCGGCCTCGAGTTCTCGCTCAAGGGTCTGCGCGAGGCCGGATGGCGGCCGATCGCGCTGTTCGTCTCGGCGACCGTGGTCAACATCGTCGTCGCGCTCGGCCTGGCGCTTCTGTTGTTCGGAAGCTTCACCGTCGGCTGACCGCACTACTCCGTCAAATCGAGCACCGGGGTCGGCCGCTGGAAGCCCCGAGTGACCCAAAGTAGCCACCCGAATCCGATTGCCAGCCAGATCAATCCGAACTCAAGCGCCGTAACGGGCAGGCTCGTCCACAGCCACACCGTGAGGCCGAAGCCGATCAGCGGCAGCATCAGGTTGTTGAACACGTTGCGTTCGTTGCTGTCAAAGAAGTAGTGCTTGATCACCGACAGGTTGACCGCTGAGAACGCCACCAACGCACCGAAACTCACCAGAGCGATGAGCCTGTCCAGCGGAATCCAGATCGCCCCCAGTGAGATCACCGACACCACCAGGATGGCGAACGTCGGCGTGCCGAACCGCACGGACACGTGCCCGAACACCTTGCGCGGCAGGATACCGTCTCGGCCCATCGCGTACAGGATTCGTGACACGGATGCCTGCGACGTCAGCGCCGACCCGACGCATCCAGCGACGTACGCCGCCGTGAAGAAGATGTTGAGGAAGTTTCCGCCCGCCGCGAGCATCACGTCCACGGAACCGATGTCGGGATCGTCGAACGCGTTCGATGGGAACACCAGCTGCGAGACGTAGGACAATCCGAAATAAATGAAGCCCGACAGCACCGTCGCAATCATGATCGCCTTGGGCACAGTTCGTTTGGCGTCCTTCGCCTCCTCGGACAGCGTCGAGACCGCATCGAATCCGAGGAACGATAAACAAAGTAGCGCCGCGCCGGTGAAGATCGGTCCGGCCGAATCGACGGTGCCGTCGCCGGAGAGCGGCGCGAGGAAGTTGACGTCGCCAGCCCCGGCGATCGACGAGACCGACATGGCGACGAAGACCACGATGAAGACAGTCTGCATCCCGATGATGACGACGTTGGCCCACGACACCGAGACGATGCCGATCAGGTTGAGGATCGTCACGATCGCGATCGACACCACGATCCACACCCACTGCGGCATCGCAGGCAGTGCATCACCCATATAGAGCCCGATGACGAGGTAGTTGAGCATCGGCAGGAACAGGTAGTCGAGAAGCAGCGACCAACCGACGAGGAAGCCGATCGGCGCTCCGAACGACTTCTGGGTGTACGCGTATGCCGAGCCCGCAACCGGGTAGGCCACGACCATCCGAGCGTAGGAACGCGCCGTGAACACCATCGCGGCCAGCGTCAACAGATAGGCCACCGGCACCCGGCCGCCGGTGAGCACGGTGACTGCCCCGTATGTGGTGAACACCGTGAGCGGCACCATGTAGACCAGCCCGAACAACACCAGGGCAGGAACGCCGAGCACCCGCTTGAGGTGACCTTCCTCTGTAGATGTCGGCGGCGGGACGGTCGAATCCGCTGGGGCAGTGGACATATGGTCCTCCTCTAATCCGTGGCCGAATAGGCCGGCTCGCCGCGCAGGTACGTGGCACGAACGTCGAGCGCCGGAAGCTCCAGCGCCGCAGTTGTTCTGGGGTCCCGGTCCAGCCAGAGCAGATCCGCGCTCGCGCCCGGTGTCAGCCGGCCCCAGCTGTCTTCGGCGAACGCTTGATACGCCACTCCGGCTGTATACGCCGACAGCGCCCGCTCAATCGGAAGAATCTCGTCCGGAGTCCAGCCGTCCGCGGGCTCGCCGTCTGAGGTCTGCCGGGACACGGCGATCGAGATGCCCTTCAGCGGTGCACCCGATGACACCGGCCAGTCCGAACCGAATGCCAAAGGCGCACCGGACTCTTGAATGCTGCGTATCCGATACTGCTTGTCCGCGCGTTCGGCGCCGAGGCGTGGCACCGTCAGCACCATCATCAGCGCGTCCAGCTGCGCCCACAACGGCTGCATATTCGGAATCACCCCGAGCTCGGCGAACCGGCCGATATCGGCATCGTCGACCAGTTGCGCATGCGCGATCACCGGCCGGCGGTCGCGCCGGCCGTTGTGCCGCACCACGTATTCGATCGCATCCAGCGCCTGACGCACCGCAGCATCGCCGATCGCGTGGATGTGGATCTGCAGCCCCAGATCGTCGACCCGGCTCGCCGCCTCGGCCAGCGAGTCACCCTCCCAGTTCCGCTGCCCGTGGTTGTGCAGGGCGGTGCAGTACGGCGCGAGCAGTGCCCCGGTCTCGTTCTCGACCACGCCGTCGGCGAAGAATTTCACCGTATGCGCGGTCAGCAGCGGCGAGCCCACCTCGTCGACCCGGCGGCGCGCATCGGCGAAAGTTCTTACCTGCGTGTCGAAGTGGCGCGGATCGGCGTAGAAAGCCAAATTGAACCGCATCCGCAGGGCCTCGCGGCGGGCGGCTGCGATGTAGGTGTCGATGTCGGCGGGCTCGACCCAGGCGTCCTGTACCCACGTCACGCCTCGCGCGAGGTAGTAGTCGGCGGCCGTGCCAAGCGCAGCTACCCGCACGTCCTCGTCGTGCGGGGGCATCACGGCGTTGATCAAGTCCATCGCGCCCCACTCGCGCAATGTGCCGAGTACCGAACCGTCCTCGCGGTGCGGGATCTCGCCGAGGACCGGATCCGGGGTGTCCGCGGTGATGCCCGCGCGCTGCAGCGCGGCGGAGTTGCACCACATGGTGTGGTAGTCCCAGGCGCGCAGCACGACCGGCCGGTCGGGTACGGCGGCGTCGAGCCAACGGGCATCGAAGAGTCCCTCAGGCGCCAGGCTGCTCTCGTACGACGCGCCAACTATCCACTCGTCATCCGGATTCGCCGCCGCGAATTTGCCCACCGCAGCGACGATTTCGTCCACTGACTTGCACGGCCGTACCGCTGGTCCCGCTGACTCGAGCCCGCCGTACAGCGGATGGGCATGCCCGTCGCCGAATGACGGCATCAGGAAGCCGCCGTTCAGGTCGACCTCGTCCGCCCCTGCCGCCGACGCCCTGGCTTCATCGCCAAGCGCGCGCACCATCCCATCGGCGACGAGAAGGGCGTCGGCCTCTCCGTCCGCGCCCGTCCAGATCACACCGCCGGTGAAGATCGTCGCGGTCACCAGCCGGACCTTACGCCGAGAGGCATTCTCAGCGGGGTCATTTGATGACGGCCGTGGCGGCGTGGCCTGCCCCGTAGGGCCGTTCGGCATTGACAGGAGCGGTCAGCGCGGCATAGCTGTCGGGCCGTCGCGTCAAGAGGAACGGGAACAGCTCGAGCCAGTCTCGTCGCTGATCCAAGTCGAGGTCGGCGATCAACACGGCCTCCGTGTCCCGCGGCGCCTGCACCAGCACGCGGCCGTACGGGTCGGAGATGAACGACGAGCCGTAGAACGAGAGAGCACCCTCATTGCCCGTTCGGTTCGGCACCACCATGAACAGCCCGCTGTTGATGCCGTTGGCCACGATCACCTGCTGCCACAGCGGCTGCGTGTCGAAGGCAGGGAACTTCGGCTCCGAGCCGATCGCCGTCGGATAGACGACGATCTCGGCTCCGCCGAGCGAGTAGTTTCGGGCGACTTCTGGAAACCATTCGTCCCAGCAGGTCGGCATCCCGATGCGCGCGTCCAGCCCATCGGGTTCGTACACCGGGTACGGGTCACCCTCAGCGGGTCCGGCGCGGAAATAGGTGTCCTCGTAGTAGCCGGCCGAGATCGGGATGTGCAGCTTGCGGGTCCGGCCGACCAACTCCCCTGCGGGCGAAACGAGGATCGCGGTGTTGAACCCGAGGCCGTCGTCGGCGGGCGCCTTCTCATACAGGGACGCGTGCACGTAGATGCCGTTGGCCCTGGCGGCCTCGGCGGCAAGCGCGAATGTAGGGCCGTCGGCCAGATCCTCTGCAGTGGCACCCGGATTCGGCCCGGCCGGGGTGTCGGCCGGGTAGCGCAGCAGAGTGATCTCGGGCAGGAAGACCACTCGCGCGCCCTCGGCCGCGGCCTGGTCGATGGCGCCGCGCAGGACCGCTGCCAACCCTGCGGGGTCCGGACGCCACCGATGCTGGACCAGCCCAACACGCAACGGCGGCCGGCCCGACGGACTCGTGCGCGACAGGGGATCGGAGGCCGTGGCAGTCAGCGTGATCATCATGCTCCTAAAACGAATGGCTTTCGTTTATTGTGAGGCACGTCTCCTTTTAGCGCAAGACCGACAGTGCGCCGGCTGCCGTGAGCCGTCGGGCACTACCCCTCGCTTAACGAATTCCGTTCGTTTATGGTGGTCGATAGCTGCGAGGGGAGATCCATGGGACGGCCGCCGGTACCTCTGCTGTCGACGGACTTGATCGCAAGCGCCGCAATGGAACTGGTGAACACAACCGGCGGTTTCACCATCCCGGAGCTGGCCCGCAGGCTGAAGGTCAGCCCCTCCTCGCTGTACAACCACGTGTCCGGCCGCGAGCAGATCGTGGAGTTGCTCCGAGAGCTTGCGATGTCGGAAGTGGTCCTGCCCGCCGATGACGCCGAGCGGCCGTGGACCGACACCGTCGCCGAGATCATGCGGTCCTTCCGGCGCAGCTACGCGCGCTACCCGCGGCTGATCCCACTGTTGACCACGCACGCGGTGAACAGCAGCCAGGCGTTCACGATGTACAACGCGCTCGCGGCAACCCTGAGCCGAGCAGGGTTCAGCGACGCTGACACGCTTCGCGTCATAACGCTGATGGACAGCTTCGTGCTTGGTTCGGCGCTCGATCTCGCCGCGCCCGTCGAACCATGGGAGTCGGGCGCCGAGGTCGGACCCGAGCTGGCCGCGGCGCTCGCCACCGGAGCACCCAAGCCGGGCCGGGCCGACGACGCCTTCGAGTTCGGTCTCGCGGTGGTGTTGCGCGGGCTCGCTGATTTCGCTTCGCGCTAGTCAACTGGATCACCGGTTACGCTCGCGGAGTGCCGATGGATTGGTCGCGGCGCCGTTTCCTGGCGATGACCGCAGCCGTTGCGACCGCCGCGGCGTGCGGCTCGCAGAAGCCGGGATCGGTCGCCAAGGACGGCTCCGTCACGGTCAAACACATGTTCGGCGAGACGAAGATCCCCGCCCCGCCGAAGCGCGTGGTCAGCGCCGGCTACACCGAACAAGACGATCTGCTCTCTGTCGGCGTGGTGCCGATAGCGGTGACGAATTGGTGGGGGGACCAGCCCTTCGGAGTGTGGCCATGGGCGATGCCCAAGCTCGGCGGCGCACAACCCGAGGTACTCGATCTTGCCAACGGGATCCAGATCGACAGGATCGCCGCTCTGAAGCCCGACCTCATCGTCGCCACCAACGCAGGCGTCGACCAGGACACTTACACCAAGTTGTCAGGGATCGCCCCGACCATCGCTCAGTCGGGCCAGGACGCCTTCTTCGAGCCGTGGAAAGAACAGGCCGCCGCCATCGGCCAGGCGGTGTTCAAGTTCGACCAGATGGCTGCGCTCGTCAAGGAAGTCGAGGACAAGTTCACCGCGGCGGGCACGACCAATGCTCAGTTCGCCGGGAAGAAGGTGCTGCTGCTGCAGGGCGCTCTCGTCGACGACGCCGTGCAGGTTCTGACCCCGGGTTGGCGGAGCGACTTTCTGACGCAAATGGGGTTGGTGGTCCCGGATACCGGTGGCAGCGTGATAACGCGAGACCGGATGGAGTCGGTGCTGGACGGGGTTGACGTCCTGATCTGGATGACCGAGAGCGACGACCAGCAGGCTGCGCTCCTGGCCGACCCCACCATCGCCATGCTGAGGGCGACGGCCGCGAAACGAAACGTGTTCACCGGCAAGGACCTCGCAGGCGCGATCGCGTTCGCGTCGCCGCTGTCCTACCCGGTGGTAGCCGACCAACTGCCACCCGCGTTGGCCATGGCGCTCGGCTGACGGTTTGATAGCCGGGTGGTGCGCACGCGAGGGGCAGGAGAGGGTCACGACCAGATCCCCACCCAGGAGCGACCCGCGGCATTCGCTCAGGTCGGGTCGGCCTACTACCCGATACTCGCCGCGGTGTTCACCGCGCTGGTCATCATCTCGAACGTGACAGCGACGAAGGGAGTCGCGTTCGGCCCGATCATCACCGACGGCGGCTTCATCGTCTTCCCGCTCACCTACGTGATCGGCGACGTCCTGTCGGAGGTGTACGGGTTCAAGGCCGCCCGGCGCGTGATCTTCCTCGGCTTCGCGATGAATGCGCTGGCGGCCCTTGCCTTCTGGATCACCATCTACCTTCCCGCTGCCGATTTCTACACGAACCAGGAGCACTTCGAGAATATCGTTCACGCCTACACCCAACTGATCATCGCCGGGCTGGCGGGCTTCATCGTCGGCCAGACCATCAACGCCTGGGTCGTCGTGCTCATCAAGGAACGCACCAAGGAGAAATACCTGTGGGCGCGGCTGGTCGGATCGACGTTCGCGGGTCAACTGGGCGACACCGTGGTGTTCTGCAGCATCGCGGCGAGCGCCATCGGCATCACCAGCTTCGGCGACTTTGCGACCTACACGGCGCTTGGGTGGCTGTACAAGACCGCCGTCGAGGTGGTGATGCTGCCCGTGACCTACCGGGTGATCGCCTATATCAAGCGCCGCGAACCCACATACGCCCCGGCGCGCACGTAGGAGCGGAAAGCGGCCGCGCACGTGAGGAGCGCAAGGCCGAGCGTCTGAGGCTTCGATAAGGCAGCTCTGGCAACCTTCACAGAGCTGCGGCTTTGTACCCTACTCGGCGGTAGCTTGGTGTCATGACCGTGACAACGGACGCGATGGTGATCGGCACAGTCACCGACTACGGCGACCAGGCGCTGCTGCTCCAGTTCGACAGCACCGCGGAGGTATTGGCATGGAACGACGTGCTTCGCGACGCCGATCTGCTCGGCGTTGTGGACATCGTTCCGGCATCGAGGACGGTGCTCGTCAAGCTCGACGGCCCGCGCTACCGGGCCATTGCCAGGCAACAGCTCAGCAAGCTCCGATTGGCACCGGAAGCCATCGACGAGGCCACCAGGCCCATCGACGGCCGGGTCGACGTGGTAATCGATGTGATCTACGACGGGGCAGACCTCGACGACGTCGCGAAGCTGACCGGGCTGACGCCCCGTGAAGTCGTCGCCGCGCATACGGGAACGCCGTGGCGGGTCGGATTCTCCGGTTTCGCACCGGGTTTCGGCTACCTCGTCAGCGGCGACGAACGACTCCACGTGCCGAGGCGATCGGAGCCGCGGACCAAGGTGCCTGCAGGATCGGTCGGCCTTGCGGGCGAGTTCAGCGGCGTCTATCCGCGTGAGTCGCCCGGTGGCTGGCAGCTGATCGGGCGCACCGACGCCGAGTTGTGGGACGTCGACCGCGAGCCGCCGGCGCTGCTGATGCCGGGTCAATGGGTTCAGTTCCGGGAGGTCGAGGCGTGACGACTCGAAGACGCGCGCGAGTGAGGATCGCAGCGAGGTACGAGCGAGGACCGGAGCGAGCGGGAGTCGAGGCATGACAACGTTGGAGATTCTGCGCACCGGTCCGCTGGCGCTGGTCGAGGACCTCGGCCGCAAGGGCATGGCACACCTCGGTGTGACGCGCTCCGGTGCGGCCGACCGACGTTCTCACAAGCTTGCCAACCGACTGGTGGCCAATCCCGGTGACCGCGCCACCATCGAGGTGACGTTCGGTGGATTCAGCGCGCGGGTCCGCGGCGGTGACGTGGCCATCGCGGTGACGGGCGCCGACACCGATCCGGCCGTCAACGGAGTTCCGTTCGGCACCAACAGCATTCATTACGCCCGCGATGGCCAGGTGATCTCACTGGGCGCCCCGCACTCCGGGTTGCGGTCGTACCTCGCGGTGCGCGGCGGCATCGATGTCTCGCCCGTGCTGGGCTCACGCAGCTATGACGTGATGTCGGCCATCGGCCCGCTGCCGCTGCAGGCCGGCGACGTGCTGCCGATCGGACGCCACACCGAGGAGTTCCCCGAACTCGACCAGGCGCCGGTGGCCGCGATAGAGGACGACATCGTCGAGCTGTCCGTGGTGCCGGGTCCGCGTGACGACTGGTTCACCGACCCCGACGTGCTGGTCCGCACCAACTGGCAGGTGACCAACCGCAGCGATCGCGTCGGGATCCGTCTCGTCGGGATGCCGTTGGAGTACCGCTACGGCGACCGGCAGCTGCCAAGCGAGGGTGCTACCCGCGGGGCGATTCAGGTGCCGCCGAACGGTTTTCCGGTGATTCTCGGACCCGACCATCCGGTGACCGGCGGCTATCCGGTCATCGGGGTGGTGATCGACGAGGACATCGACCGGATCGCACAGACCCGGGCCGGCCAGACCGTGCGGCTGCATTGGTCACACCCGCGCAAGCCCTTTCACAACGGTTCCTGACCGGCGCCGAACCTGGTAGACACGACGATGTGCACACCCAGGTCGTGACCGCCCGCCTGGTCCACACCGCCGACCTCGACAACGAGACTCGCGAAGACGCTCGCCGCATGGTCATCGAGGCGTTCGCCGGCGGCGAGATCGACTACACCGACGCCGACTGGGAGCACGCCCTCGGCGGAATGCACGCACTGATCTGCCACCACGGCGCGCTGATCGGCCACGCCGCTGTGGTGCAGCGCCGGATGCTGTACAGGAACTTCGCACTGCGGTGCGGCTACGTCGAAGGCGTCGCGGTCCGCGAGGACTGGCGCGGGCAGGGCCTGGCGGGCGCCCTGATGGACGCCGTCGAACAAGTCCTGCGCGGCGCCTACCAACTCGGTGCGCTCAGCGCGTCGGAGGCCGGCCGTCACGTCTACACCAGCAGAGGCTGGCTGCCGTGGCGCGGGTCGACATCGGTGCTTGCTGCTTCCGGAGTGCTCGGCACCCCTGACGACGACGGGTCGATATTCGTTTTCCCCGTGTCCGTGGAATTGGACACCAGCGAGCCAATCGCCTGTGACTGGCGAGACGGCGACGTGTGGTGACGCGCGTACCTTGGATGGCGTGACGACGCCGAAAGCCTTTCAGCCGACACCGGAATCATTCGACAACCTCTACCGCGGCGAACCTGCGATGGAGGGCGCGCCCAAGCCCACCGGGGTGCCGTGGGACATCGGGCAGGCGCAGCCGCGGCTGATGGAGCTCGAGGCGCTCGGTGGTATCAGCGGCGAAGTGCTCGACATCGGCTGCGGGCTCGGCGACAACGCGATCTTCCTCGCCTCGCGCGGCCACTCGGTGACCGCCCTGGACGGGTCGCCCTCAGCCATCGAGCAGGCCCGCAACCGGGCCGCCCAGGCAGGCGTCTCGGTGACCTTCAACGTGGCCGACGCAACGAACCTCACCGGCTATGACGGCCGCTTCGACACCGTCGTCGACAGCGCGCTGTATCACTGCCTGGACGACGACGGCAGGCAGGCCTATGCCGCCGGTCTCTACCGCGCAACGCGTTCCGGCGCTCGGTGGCACCTGTACTGCTTCTCCGACGACAACGTCAACGGCCTGGTCGCGCCGATGGGGTCGGTGCCGGAGACCAACCTCCGCGACACGTTGACGGCGAACGGCTGGCGCATCGACTTCATCGGCCCGACAACGTATTTGGCCAGCGCCGCGGGCTTCGGCAACGCCGGCGACCGCTTCCCGCAAGCGATGGCGGAGCAGGTGCCGCCGGAGGCGCTGGAGCAGATGCAGGACCTCAGGGCACGGTTCGAGGCAATCGAGAAATTGCTCGACGGCGACCGGGTTCATCTGCCGTTCACCGTTGTCCATGCCCACCGCGTGGACTGAACGCCGCGCTCACAGCGGTCCGGGGCCGCCGATGAGACGAATTTCACGGCGCTACGGGCAGCGATATGCCGGGGCAATCACCGGTTAATCACTCGGTAACACGAACTGCAAACACTTACAGACATGAGTGAGCCCGACTGGGCGCCGCTTACCGGATTTCGGGTGGCGGTGACCTCTGCCCGCCGAGCCGATGAGCTCAGTGCACTGCTGCGCAAGCGTGGCGCCGACGTCACAAGCGCGGCGGCCATCGAGATGGTGCCGCTGCCCGACGACCATGAGCTGCGCGTGCATACCGAAGCGCTGATCGCCGTGCCGCCCGACATCGTCATCGCCACCACGGGTATCGGCTTTCGTGGCTGGGTCGCGGCTGCCGACGGATGGGGTCTGGCCAACGAGCTGATCGCTGCCCTCGGCAAGGCCCGCATCGTGTCGCGTGGTCCCAAGGCGACCGGTGCGCTGCGCGCGGCTGGACTTCCAGAGGAATGGTCGCCGGAGTCCGAGTCGTCCCGCGAGCTTCTGCACTATCTCGTCGAGGGCGGCATCGCCGGTCAGCGCATCGCGGTCCAGCTCCATGGCGCCACCGCGGAGTGGGATCCGTTCCCCCAGTTTCTCGACGAGCTTGGTGCGGCAGGCGCCGACGTGGTGCCGATCCGCGTGTACCGCTGGCATCCTGCACCTCGCAACGGCGACTTCGACCAGCTGGTGTCCGGCATCGCCGAGGGGAAGTTCGACGCCGTGAGCTTCACATCGGCACCCGCGGTCGCCGCGGTGTTGATGCGGGCTGCGGTAATGGGCATCGAGGACCGGGTACTCAACGCCCTGCGCACGAAGGTGCACGCCATGTGCGTGGGGCCGGTTACCGCCCGACCCCTAATCCGCCTCGGCATTCCCACGTCTGCGCCGGAACGAATGCGGCTGGGCGCCTTGGCCCGCCACATCACCGACGAGCTGCCCTTGTTGCAGGCACGCACCCTGCGCGTCGCAGGCCACCAGTTGGAGATCCGCGGTACCTGCGTACTGGTCGACGGAGTGGTCAAGGAGCTGTCCCCTGCGGGGATGGCGACGATCCGCGCTCTGGCCCATCGCCCGGGCACCGTCGTGTGCAGGACGGATCTGCTGCGCGCGCTTCCCGGCACCGGAACCGACACCCACGCCGTGGAGACCGCGGTGCTGCGTCTGCGAACGGCGCTGGGCGACAAGAACATTGTTTCGACGGTGGTCAAGCGCGGCTATCGTCTGCCCGTCGACGAGCCATTGGCGCAGGCTCAATGAGCCATCTGCTCGTCGCCCACGGCACACGGAAACCGGCGGGCGTGACGATGGTCGGTGAGCTGGCCGATCGGGTCTCCGCGCTGCTGGACCGACCGGTACACGTGGCATTCGTCGACGTCCTGGGACCGACACCCGAAGAGGTGCTTCGCGCGCTGCCCGCAGACCGCCCGGTGACCGTAGTACCGGCGTTTCTTGCCAGCGGCTACCACGTCCGTGTCGACCTACCCGCCCACGTCGCGGCGAGCAGACACCCGACAGTGACCGTCACCCATCCGCTCGGGCCGTGCCCGAGCACGGTGCACGCGCTGACCCAGCGACTCGTCGAATGTGGTTGGCGCCATGGTGATTCGGTGATCCTGGCGGCAGCGGGTACCTCGGACGCTCATGCTCAGTCCGATCTGCGCCATACGGCCGCGATCTTGTCGGCGGCGATCGGCGACCGAGTCGAACTGGCATACGCCGCGACCGGCGAGCCGCGAGTCAGCGATGCGGTGGCCGACCTGCGGCGCCGGGGAGCACGACGGGTCGTGCTGGCGTCATACCTGTTGGCGGACGGGCTGTTTCAGAATCGACTTCATGCCAGCGGGGCCGACCTCGTTGCCGATCCGCTAGGCGGCCATCCGGCGATGACGCGGCTGATCGCGACCCGCTTCAAACGCGCCCGAATGCCGCTGTCCGCTGTAGTTCGGCGTCTGTTATGCGCAGATTTCCACGATGCCGTCGGCGCTGATCCGGGTTTCGTAGACCGGAACCGACACATCGGGATCGTCGAGACAGGTGCCGTCGTCGAGGGCGAACGCCTGTTTCTTGATCGGCGACTGCACGGTGGCGCGGCCGCCGCGGTCGCCGACGATTCCACGGGACATCACCGCCGCGCCAGAGAAGGGGTCGATGTTGCCGACGGCGTGCACGGTGCCGTCATCGAGACGGAAGAGCGCAGCCTGTTCACCACCGGGCAGGAGCACGCCGACACCGCGGCACGGGATCAAACGCTCATAGGAGCACGCCGACGTCCACACCTGGGTATCGTTGAGCAGGCTCATGTTTCGGCCACCTTCCGGATTGTCGGCATACCCATTGGCACAATGCGGCCGGCCCGCTTGGTGAAGGTGACGGTCGGGTCGGGTGCATCCGGCGCGTTGACGAACGAGACGAACCGGGACAGCTTTTCTGGGTCCTCGAGCACGCCCTTCCATTCGCACGCATAGCCCGCGACGTGCCGCGCCATCGCCCCTTCGAATTCCGCGGCCAGCCCAAGGGAGTCGTCACACACCACGTCGCGCAGGTGATCGAGGCCGCCTTCGAGTTGCTCGACCCATGGGGCGGTGCGCTGCAACCGGTCGGCGGTGCGGATATAGAACATCAGGAACCGGTCGATGTAGCGCACCAGCGTTTCGTCATCGAGGTCCCCCGCCAGCAGCTGCGCATGCGTGGGCGTCATGCCGCCGTTCCCGCCGACGTAGAGGTTCCATCCGTTCTCTGTGGCGATGACGCCGACGTCCTTGCTGCGGGCCTCCGCACACTCGCGCGCACAACCGGAGACGCCCATCTTGATCTTGTGCGGAGCCCGCAGGCCGCGGTAGCGCAGCTCGAGGTTGATCGCCATCTGCACCGAATCCTGTTGCCCGTAACGGCACCAGTCGCTGCCGACACAGCTCTTCACTGTGCGCAGCGCCTTGCCGTAGGCATGGCCGGACTCCATCCCGCCGTCGACGAGCCGGCGCCAGATCTCCGGCAGCTGGTCGACTCTGGCTCCGAACATGTCGATGCGCTGACCGCCGGTGATCTTGGTGTAGAGGTGGAAATCCCTTGCGATCTCACCGATGAGGATCAACTGCTCGGGTGTGATGTCACCGCCGGGGACTCGCGGCACGATCGAGTAGCTGCCGTTCTTCTGGATGTTGGCGAGAAAGTGGTCGTTGCTGTCCTGCAGCGAGGCCTGCTCACCCTCGAGGATGTGCTGCGAGCTCGTGGAAGCCAGAATCGAGGCGACTGCGGGTTTGCATATGTCGCAACCCTTTCCGGTCCCGAACCGTTCGATGAGCGCCGAGAAGGTCCGGATCGACGTCGCCGAGACGATCTCATAAAGTTCGGCCCTGGACTGGCTGAAATGCTCGCACAGCGCCTTAGACTGCTCGACACCCTGCGCCTCCAACAACTGCTTGAGCAGCGGCACGCACGACCCGCACGACGTTCCCGCCAGTGTGCACTTCTTCAGCTCCGGCACGTCGCAGCATCCACCGGTGATGGCGTCGGTGAGATCACCCTTCGTCACGTTGTTGCACGAGCAGATCTGCGCGCCGTCCGGCAGTGCGCCTACGCCCAATCCCGCAGTGCCGCCGTCGGATCCGGCCGGTGCGATCAACGCCAGGGGATCACCGGGCAGCGGCTCGCCGACCATGGGCCGCAGAACGCCGTACGCCGACGCGTCGCCGACCAGGATCCCGCCCAGCAGTGTCTTGGCGTCATCGGAGAGCACCAGCTTGGCGTAGGTCTGGCTGACCGCGTCGTTGACCGCCACCTCGAGACAGTTCGGTGTGACGCCCATCGCGTCTCCGAAACTCGCCACGTCGACAGCGAGCAGTTTGAGCTTGGTCGACATGTCGGCCTCGGGAAACTCGGCGCCGCCGCCGAGCAGTCGGTCCGCGACGACCTCGGCGCTGGTGTACCCCGGCCCGACCAGGCCGTAGCAGCGGCCTTCGATCGCGGCGACCTCGCCGACGGCATAGATGCTGCAATCCTCTGTGGCGCAGGAGAGATCGGTGAGGATGCCCCCACGCTCGGCGACCGCCAGCCCAGCGTCGCGGGCCAGCTCGTCGCGGGGACGCACGCCCGCAGCGAAAATGACCACGCCGGCGTCGATCGCCGTGCCATCGCTCAGCGTCACGCGGACTGCCTCGTCCTCTGCCGACCGCCTGACGGGTCGGTTGCGTTGTGCCGGCCGGATGCATTCGGTGCCGACCCCCGTGTGCACCGTGATGCCGAGGTCGCCGATCATCCGGCTGAGCAGCGCCCCGCCTGCTTCGTCCAGCTGCTGGGCCATCAACCGCGGCGCCATCTCGACGACGTGGACATGCAGGCCGAACGAGCGAAGCGCGTTGGCGGCCTCGAGACCGAGCAGGCCACCACCGATCACCACGCCCACCGGCGGGTGGCTTGCGCGCCGCGTGCGTTCGGCGTCGGCGCGGATTGCGTCGAGGTCATCAAGGGTCCGATAGACGTGGCAGGACGGCAGGTCGCGGCCGGGCACCGGCGGCACGAACGCATAGGAGCCCGTCGCGATCACCAATGCGTCGTAGTCGACGCGGTCACCGTCGGCGGTCACCACGGCCTTGGCGGCGCGGTCGATTGCGGACACCCGAACGCCAAGCCGCAGCTCGACGAGATCGTCGTCCGTGTAGTCGTTGCCGGGCAGTGCGAGCCGGGCGCGGTCCCAGTGCTCGGTGTATCTGGTCAGGCCGACCCGGTCGTAGGCGGCGTCGGCCTCTTCTGCCAGCACGGTGATCCGCCACGCCGCCTCGGCGTCACGCGCGCGCATGGCCTCGATGAACCGGTGGCCGACCATCCCGTGGCCGACGACGACGACGTGCCGGGCAGGTGCTGGATCTGACTGCATGACGCGAGGCTAAGTAGCCGATATTGCCGCGGTGTCGCCTCGTGTGACGCGCCCATCACGGTGTTCTCACCGGCCCGCTGCCGCGGATGTGAACCCGTTCGCTACAGGCGAACGCCTGGGAGGAACATGAGCGTGGTCGACTCAAGTTTTAGAGAGATAGCGACCGGTGTGGTGCCGGTCACGACCAAGCGAGGAGAAAATGATGAGCAATGTGACGCTGTGGGCCAGGCCGGCATGGAACACCGATCGGTGGGTGCGGGACTTCTTCGGCTCCGCGGCTGCCGATGACTGGTTCAAGGGCTTCCGGCCCGCCGCCGAGATCGCCAAGGACGGCGACGACGCGGTCGTGCGGGTGGAGCTGCCCGGTGTCGATGTCGAGAGGGACGTCAACGTCGAGGTCGACAAGGGTCAACTCGTCATTCACGGTGAGCGCCGCGACGAGCGTATCCAGGAGGATCCTGCGAAGGAAGTCCGTTATCTGTCAGAGGTGCGCTACGGCTCGTTCCGCCGGTCGTTCCGGCTGCCGACGCACGTCAATGGGGACGCGATCTCCGCGTCGTACGACGCCGGTGTGCTGACCGTACGGGTGGCCGGTGCCTACAAGGGCGCACAGGCCCAGCGCATCACGATCGACAGCAAGTAGTACTCGCGACACCGAAATCCGGTGGAGCCCAAGGG
Organism: uncultured Actinomycetota bacterium; assembly: GCA_963715215.1. GTDB lineage: Bacteria > Actinomycetota > Actinomycetes > Mycobacteriales > Mycobacteriaceae > Mycobacterium. The sequence continues at coordinate 280,055 of CAVQRJ010000009.1, read as the reverse complement.
GTTCCACCGGATTCGTGGTACTCGGGGTTACTCCAGACTCGTCAATATGTCTGACGTCCAGAAGTCGCCACGAATCCGGCCCGGGCTCGGGGGGCCTTCGACGAACACCCAGGCGTTCGTCGCACCGGAGCGCCGCGGGGCGTGCAGGATGACCCTTCCGACCCCGTTGCCGTCGCTGTTCAACACGCCGCTCATTACGCCGGGGTCGCCGGCGTTACATTTCTGCGACCCCGGCCGCGGGCCCTGGATCAGCCTCACTTGGTACGCGGTGTTGGGTGTGGCGATCATCATGTACACGTCCGCGGTGACGGTGTTCGTACCGCCGGTGCCGACGACAGCCGTGACGGAAGCGACTCCGGCCGCTGGTGAGATGGCGCCGATCGGGGAGAAGTCGCAGGACCGATAGATAAGTGAGAGCGGGACCATCGAGCCGTTACCGGCCTCGGCCGACGCCGGTCCGGTGCCCAGCCCCGACCCGAGCAAGCCGGCCGCGGCCATAACGACTGTCATGATTCGCGTCGAAGTACTCATTGCTGAAGCCTATGTCAGGCGTGTTTACGGTGGAGGCGGTATCAAAGTCGCCGTTTCAGTGACGGTTCCAGGTTCGGGAGTGTCCTCGGTGGTCGAAGTCGGCGATCCGGTGACCGCTGATGTCGACGATCCGGTGGACGGCATGTTCTGGTCGCTGGTCTGCGGGCTCGGCGGGGCATAGCTGGTCGTGGTCGTGGTGGACGGCGTCCATGTGTTCGACGTCGCACTGCTCGTCGGCGGCATGAAGGTGTCGGGCGGTTCCGACGAGTCGTCGGAGGTCCGCATCACCGCGACGATCAGCATCCCGACGAGCAGAACGGCCGCCGCGCCCGCGACGTATATCGTCCCGGGCCGGTTGGACCAATGTTCGGGGTCGTGGTCGGGTGACGGCACGCCGGAATGTTATGCCCAGCGGGCCAGGATCTCCTTCGCGTGTCCCGTGAGCGCCGCCTGCAGGAAGGGGCCGAAGCTAATCCGCCCAATTCCGAGCGGACCGTAGGACGCCGGGTCCGATTGTTCCGGCATCGCGATGGCGTTGACCGGCAGCGGAAGCTCGGAGGTCAAGCGCCGCAACGTATCCGGGTCGTGACCGCCGACGGGATACAGCACATCGGCGCCGGCGTGGGCGGCTTCCGTCAGGCGCGCGACGGCTCGGTCGACGCGGTCGGACTCGTCGCCATCCTGCCGAAGAAACAGATCGGTGCGCGCGTTGATCACCACATGCACGCCCGCTGCGTCGGCTGCGGCACGCAGCGCCCCGACGAGTTCGGCATGTTCGGCCGAAGAGCGCAGCCGCCCGCCCTCGCTGTGCACGGTGTCCTCGATGTTCAGGCCGACCGCACCCGCGCCGAGCAGGCCGTCGATGAGACGAGCCGGCGCCTCCCCGTAGCCGGACTCGATGTCGACGGACACGGGAACGTCGACCGCATCGGTGATCTGGACAACGCGGGTGAGCAGGTCATCGAACGCCATGCCCTCGTTGTCGGACTTGCCGATCGAATCGGCGACCGGATGGCTGCCCACGGTCAGTGCCGAGAAGCCGGCGCCGACGGCGAACCTGGCCGACCACGCGTCCCACACCGTCGGCAGCACCACTGGATTGCCCGGTTGGTGCAGTGCGAGCAGAGCGGCGGCCCGCTGAGAAAGAACCTGCTTATCCGTCATATCGGCCTTCCCTCGTCGACGTGACCGGTGTCACGTCCTATCTCCATGATGTAGCTAGCATCGGTTGTCGTACTGTGATCTTCAGACACCCTTCGGCCCAAGGAGGTCTGATGTCGAGCACTACCGAATTTGCCGAACTGCACGAGTTGATCGGTGGCCTGCGCCGGTGCGTGACATCGTTGGCGTCACGGTACGGGGACACCCCCGCCACCCGCCGAATCGTCAATGACACCGAGCGAATTCTCAACGACATCGACCGACTCGACATCGACGCCGAAGAGCTGGAACTCACCCGCGGGATAACCCGCCAACGACCCTCGGCGGAGCGGATCGCAATTCCCGACACCCAATACGACACCGACTTCTGGCGGGACGTCGACGACGAGGGTGTCGGCGGTCACAGCAGGGGCTGAATTAGGCTCTGTCGCACTGCGGAGCACAAACTGGAGAGGCCGGGAGAACCACTGTGAGCGCACCCACCGCCGACCGTAAGGCCACCGGCGTTTTCTCGCCGACCCGTGCGGAGATTCCTCAGCGCACCCTGCGAACGGACCGGTGGTGGCAGTCGCCGCTGATCGTGGACCTCGGCTTCGCCGCGTTCGTGATCTACGCGACGGTGCGGGCGTTCCTGCAGAACAACTACTACGTGGAGGCGTACAACTACCTGACGCCGTTCTACTCCCCGTGCATCAGCAAGGGCTGTGTGCCCGAGGCCAGCCACTTTTGGCCGCAGCTCTTGCCCGACGTGTGGTGGCTGCCCTTTGCGGCGCTCTCGTTGCCGTTCCTGCTGCTGTTCCGGCTGACCTGCTACTACTACCGCGGCGCCTACTACCGGTCGGTGTGGCAGTCCCCCACCGCGTGCGCGGTCGCCGAACCGCATGCCAAATACACCGGCGAGACCCGCTTCCCGCTGATCATCCAGAACACGCACCGGTACTTCTTCTACATCGCCGGCATCATCTCGGTGATCAACACCTACGACGCGATCGTCGCCTTTCACTCGCCCTCGGGCTTCGGATTCGGCTTGGGCAACGTAATTCTCGTCGTGAACGTGGTCATGCTGTGGGTCTACACGCTGTCTTGCCACTCTTGCCGCCACGTCGTGGGCGGTCGCCTCAAGCACTTCTCGAAGCATCCGGTCCGCTACTGGATGTGGACGCTGGTGAGCCGCTTGAACACCCGCCACAAGCTGTATGCGTGGGTGACGCTCGGGACCCTGATGCTCACCGATTTCTACATCGCCCTGGTGGCCGGCGGCGCCATCTCCGATCTCAGATTCATCGGCTGAATCGACTGGCTGACAGCCCTTTTCACACAGCCCAAGCAAGTGAGGTTTCATGAGTGAAGTCGAACGGCATCAATTCGACGTCGTTGTCATCGGTGCCGGCGGCGCTGGATTGCGCGCGGTGATCGAGGCGCGTGAACGGGGTCAGAAGGTCGCTGTCATCACGAAGTCGTTGTTCGGCAAGGCCCACACGGTGATGGCCGAGGGCGGCTGCGCGGCCTCGATGGGCAACGCCAACGCGAAGGACAACTGGCAGGTGCACTTCCGCGACACCATGCGCGGCGGAAAGTTCCTCAACAACTGGCGGATGGCGGAGCTGCACGCCAAGGAGGCGCCCGACCGGGTGTGGGAGCTGGAGACCTACGGCGCGCTGTTCGACCGCACCAAGGACGGCCGGATCAGCCAGCGCAACTTCGGTGGACACACCTACCCGCGGCTGGCCCACGTCGGCGACCGCACCGGCCTGGAGATCATCCGGACGCTGCAACAGAAGATCGTCTCGCTTCAGCAGGAGGACAACGCGGAGTTCGGCGACTACGAGGCCCGCATCAAGGTGTTCCACGAGTGCACCATCACCGACCTGATCAAGGATGGTGAGCGCATCGCGGGCGCATTCGGCTACTGGCGCGAGACCGGCAAGTTCATCCTGTTCGAGACGCCCGCGGTGGTGCTGGCCACCGGCGGAATCGGCAAGTCCTACAAGGTGACGTCGAACTCGTGGGAGTACACCGGCGACGGGCACGCGCTGGCGCTGCGCGCGGGCGCGACCCTGATCAACATGGAGTTCGTCCAGTTCCACCCGACCGGCATGGTCTGGCCCCCGAGCGTGAAGGGCATCCTCGTCACCGAGGGCGTGCGCGGCGACGGCGGCGTGCTGAAGAACGCCGAGGGCACCCGGTTCATGTTCGATTACATCCCGCCGGTGTTCAAAGGCCAGTACGCCGAGTCGATCGACGAGGCCGACCAGTGGCTCAAGGACAACGACTCCGCGCGCCGCACGCCCGACCTGCTGCCCCGCGACGAGGTGGCCCGCGCCATCAACTCCGAGGTGAAGGCCGGTCGAAACTCACCGCACGGCGGCGTCTTCCTCGACATCGCGTCGCGGCTGCCCGCCGAGGAGATCAAGCGCAGGCTTCCGTCGATGTACCACCAGTTCATGGAGCTGGCCGAAGTGGACATCACCAAGGAGCCGATGGAAGTCGGACCGACCTGCCACTACGTGATGGGCGGTGTCGAGGTCGAACCGGACACCGCCGCGGCCACCACCCCCGGGCTGTTCGCGGCCGGTGAGTGTGCGGGCGGCATGCACGGCTCCAACCGGCTCGGCGGCAACTCGCTGTCCGACCTGTTGGTGTTCGGCCGACGCGCCGGGCTGGGCGCCGCCGACTACGTGCGCGCGCTGCCGGACCGTCCCACGGTCGCCGAGGACGCGGTCGACGACGCCATCAAGCGGGCGCTGCATCCCTTCGAGGGCCCGTCGAACGGCGACGCACCCGAGAACCCGTACACGCTGCAACTCGACCTCCAGGACACGATGAACAGCCTGGTCGGCATCATCCGTAAGGAAGAGGAGGTCACCGAGGCCCTGGATAAGCTGACCGAACTACGCGAGCGGTACAAGCGGGTCAAGGTCGAGGGCCATCGGGAGTTCAACCCCGGCTGGCACCTCGCGATCGACCTGCGCAACATGCTCCTGGTGAGCGAGTGCATCGCCAAGGCCGCGCTGCAGCGCACCGAGAGCCGCGGCGGCCACACCCGCGACGACCATCCATCGATGGAATCGGACTGGCGCAAGACGCTGCTGGTGTGCCGCACCGAAGGGGAAGCGGTCGTGCCCGATGTGAGTGTGGCCAAGCAGGACCAGATCCCGGTACGCCAGGACCTGCTCGACCTGTTCGAGCTCTCTGAACTGGAGAAGTACTTCACCGACGGCGAGCTGGCCCAGCATCCAGAACGGAGCAAGTAGATGGCCTACCAGGCGAGCATTCGTGTGTGGCGCGGCGACGACGACGGAGGCGCACTGCAGGACTATTCGGTCGAGGTGAACGAGGGCGAGGTGGTGCTCGACATCATCCACCGCCTGCAGCAGACCCAGACCCCCGACCTCGCCGTGCGGTGGAACTGCAAGGCGGGCAAGTGCGGATCATGCTCGGCGGAGATCAACGGGCGGCCGCGGCTGATGTGCATGACCCGAATGTCGACCTTCGGCGAGGACGAGACCGTCACGGTGAGCCCGCTGCGGACGTTCCCGATCATCCGTGACCTCGTCACCGACGTGTCGTTCAACTACGAAAAGGCCAGGGAGATCCCGTCCTTCACGCCGCCGAAGGATCTGCAGCCCGGCGAGTACCGGATGGCGCAGGAGGACGTGAACCGCAGCCAGGAGTTCCGCAAGTGCATCGAGTGCTTCCTGTGCCAGAACACCTGCCACGTGGTGCGTGACCACGAAGAGAACAAGCAGGCGTTCTCCGGGCCGCGCTACCTGATGCGCCAGGCCGAGCTCGACATGCACCCGCTGGATACGCTGGAACGGCGCCCCGAGCAGGCGCAGGACGAAAACGGCCTCGGCTACTGCAACATCACCAAGTGCTGCACCGAGGTGTGCCCCGAGCACATCAAGATCACCGACAACGCGCTGATCCCGATGAAGGAGCGCGCCGCCGACCGCAAGTACGACCCGGTGGTGTGGCTGGGGAGCAAATTGTTCCGGCGCTGACTTTCGCGGGTAGCCTAACGTTTGCGGCCAATCAACGACGAAAGGCAGCCAGCATGTCAGCGACGCACAGCATCAACGACATTCGCAACGCGATCCGTGAGCTGTCCGCCCGCGCCGAGCTCGCCCGCAAAGAGGGCAGGCCGGACGATGCGGCCGAGCTCGAGCAGCGCATCCAGCGTTACCGCGACGAGCTCGCCGCCCGGCCTTAGTCGGACGACGATCTAGCGGCGAGAGACGAGCCGCGTTGAGAAGTCCGACCCGAAACCTATCGGACGACGATCTAGCGGCGAGAGACGAGCCGCGTTGAGAAGTCCGACCCGAAACCTAGGCGCCCAAGCGGCGAAACGTGCTGCGGTGAAAGACGATCGGCGGCACGGCGGGATGTACGGTGATATCAGCGACCCGCAGGATCACTATCGTGTGATCGCCCGCCGGGACCAGCTGTTCGATCTCGCTCTCCACCCAGACGCTGGTTCCCTCGATGAACACGGCACCGCTTTCACGTGACACGGTGGAAAGACCCGCGAACCGGTCACCCGTCTTCGCCGCGAGCGTGCGCGCCGCCTCGTCGTGCGCTTCGCCGAGCACGCTGATGCCGAGGCGGCGTAGGTCCTTGAGCTTCGGCCAGGTCTCCGAGTTGTTCTGAACGGCGAACGACACCAGCGGCGGGTCCAGCGACACCGGGACGAAAGTGCTGGCGGCCAAGCCGACACGGACGCCGTCGACCTCGGCAGCGATGGCAATGACCCCAGAGGGGAAGTGGCCGAACGCCTCGCGCAGCGACGATGGGGTGAGGTCGGGAGAACTCATCGAGTCCATCTTCCCAGACAACGGGTAACGTGACGCCCGACATGTCGATCACGCTCCTGGCGATGGCCGTTGCCGTCAGCCTTGAGCCGGGTCGGAATGACCATCCTGATGATCAACCGGCCGCGGCCGTGGTTACAGCTACTAGCCTTTCTCGCCGGCGGATTCGCAATGGGCCTCGCGGTCGGCGTGGTGGTGCTGTTCCTCTTGCGGCCGGCGTTGGGCTCGGCCCATTTCACCCTGCCCAGGGTGCAGATCATCGTCGGCGCGGTACTGCTGGTCAATGCTGCGGTGGTGGCCTCGGGCCTGGTTGAACGTGGCGACGGGACTGCGGGCATCGCCGAACGGAGATTCGGGCCGCTCGCGACGCGTACCCGGCAACTGCTCAACGACCGCTCACTGTGGACGGCGGGTGTCGCGGGCCTCGGCATCGCGCTGCCGTCCGTCGACTATCTCGCCGTGCTGGCCCTGATCGCCGCCTCGGGCGCAGTGGCCGACCCGTGCAACACTGGCGGCGCTGAGTGACTGGCTGCGGAGACGACGCCGCCGGGCGGTCACCGTCCTGCTGGCCGTGGTCGGCTGCGTGCTGCTCGGCGCGGGTCTTGTCGGACTTTAGCCGCCCGAGTGGTTCAGCACGTACTGCATTCCCGCGAGGAGCTGCGAGACGGGATCGGCACCACCGCCGAAAGCGGCCTGCGTGGCCGGTGCGGTGACGGCCGCCGGGTCGTAGCCATGCACCGGATCCACCGTGATCGGAGCGGTCAGCGGATCGTCGTTTCGTGAATATCCGGCGTCCACCATTGGTTTCAGCACACCGTCAAGCTTGTTCAACGTGCCTTCATCCACCCCGAGATATTTGAAGGGCAGCACCAGGGGGAGATGCTGCTCGGGAATCAGGGGGCGTTTTCAAGCCGATTCAATGTCCCTGCCCAGTTGCTTGCGCCGATTCCCGACGGGGTGAGCGCAGTGGACGCGGCGACCATTCCCGCCGCGGCGCTGACGGTGCGGCTTGCGTTCGACTGGGCGCGGCTCAAGCCCGGCGACCGCGTGCTTATCCACGCAGCCAGCGGCGGTGTCGGATTGGCGGCGATCCAGATGGCCCAGCAGTGTGGTGCCACCGTCTTCGCCACGGCCAGCACCTACAAGCGCGCGACGCTGCGCAAACTCGGAGTGGAGTACGTCTACGACTCGCGCACTACGGATTTCGCCGACCAGATCCTCGCCGACACCGACGGCGCCGGCGTCGACGTGGTGCTCAACAGCCTGACCAATGAGGGGTTCCTCGAAGCGACCGTGCGGGCCACCGCCCAGAACGGCCGTTTCGCCGAGATCGCCAAGCGCGACATCTGGACACCGGAGCAGATGGCGGCGGCCCGTCCCGATATCGCCTACGAGATCGTCGCGCTGGACACGGTGACCTTCTGCGAGCCCGAACGCATTCGAAGCCTGCTGACCGAGGTGTCGGAGGGACTGGCCAAGGGCGAGTGGGCGCCGCTGCCCGCCGAGATCTACCCGCTCACGGAGGCGCGGGCCGCATTCCGTCGGATGCAGCAGGCGCGGCACATCGGCAAGATTGTCTTGCAGATACCGAAACCACTGCTGCCACAAGGTGATCGGAGCTATCTGATCACCGGTGGGCTCGGTGCGATCGGCCTGCACACGGCGTCGTATCTGGCCCAACTCGGTGCCGGTGACATCGTGCTGACCAGCAGGCGCGCGCCCGATGCAGACGCCCAGCAGGCGATCGACGACATCACCGAGCGCTACCGCTGCCGCATCCACACCTTCGCCGCCGACGTCAGCGACGAGTCCGAGGTCGCGAAACTGCTGGAGCGGATCCGCGCGGAGTTGCCGCCGCTCGCAGGGGTTGCTCATTTGGCCGGCGTGCTCGACGACGCGCTGCTGTCGCAGCAGAGCCTGGAGCGATTCCGAACGACGTTGGCACCCAAGGCGTTCGGTGCCTGCCACCTGGATCGTCTGACAAAGGACGACGATCTGGACTTCTTCATCGTGTCCTCATCGGTGTCAAGCTTGTTCGGTCCGCCTGGCCAGGCCAACTACGCGACCGCCAACGCACTACTCGACGGCCTGGTCGCGCAGAGAAGGGCGCAAGGCTTGCCGGCCACGGGTGTCAACTTCGGTCCGTGGGCTCAGGGTGGCATGGCATCTTCGGAGGCGGCGAGCGCCAATATCAGTGCGCAGGGCCTGGTTCCGCTCGACCCCTCCGCAGCGCTCAGCGCCCTCGCCGAGGTGGTCGCCAACGGAACCGGGCAGGCAAGCGTCCTCAAGGCGAACTGGCAGCGTGCCGCGAAGGTGCTTGGCAGTTCACGTCCTCCGATCCTCGACCTCGTGTTGCCGAGTGCAGTTGGCGAGGTGACCGGTGACAGCGAACTGCTCAAACAGTTGATGGAGATACCGGTGCCGCAGCGCGCCGGCTTCGTGACCGAGTTCCTTCAGCGCGAAGTGCAGAACTTCCTGCGGCTGGCGCAACCGCCCGCCGCCACCAGTCGGTTCCTCGATCTGGGCACGGATTCGCTGATGGCGATCGAACTCGCAACCGGTTGCACACTCAGTTCGGCGGCAAGTTCACGATCAACGCAACCGCGGTGTTCGACTACCCGACCATCGGTGGCCTCGCCGAGTATCTGGTGGCTCAGCTGCCCGATTCGGAATCGGAATCGGATTCACCATCGGAGGAGGCGGAACCGGCGGAGTCCGCGGCGTCCGAACCGGGAGTCGACAACTAGTCTCCGGCACGGCAATCGCGTCGTTGCCCCAACCCGGCGCGCAGGCATCGCTCGATGTCGTTGCAATCGGTCACTTCAGTGGTGCGTGTGACGAACCTGTGGCAGGTATCACAGACAGGCGAACCCCCAAGTCAACTCGCATTTTGCCCGGTAAATGCCCGCCCGATCAACCGCTGGGTTACTTAGTCCATGGAAATTGCTCGTGGCGGGTTTGTGTTGAAGTTACCGGCGGGTATAGTCGGCGACAGTTACTGGTGGGTAACTTAGCCAAAAGTACCCAACCAACGGTGGCATTCTCGACGAGGAGGAAACGTGAGCCACTACAAGAGCAATGTTCGTGACCAGGTATTCAACCTGTTCGAGGTGTTCGGCCTCGACAAGGCGCTCGGTGCGGGTGACTACTCCGACCTCGACGCCGACACAGTCAAGGAAATGCTCGGCGAGATGGCCCGGCTGGCCGAGGGGCCCGTCGCCGAGTCGTTCGCCGATGCCGACCGCAACCCCCCGACCTTCGACCCCAAGACACACTCGGTGACGCTGCCCGAGTCGTTCACGAAGTCCATGCAGGCCGTCACCGACGGCGGCTGGGACAAGGTCGGTATCGAGGAAGAGCTCGGCGGCATGCCGATGCCCAAGGCGCTCGTCTGGGCGCTGCACGAGCATCTGCTCGGCGCCAACCCCGCCGTGTGGATGTACGCCGGCGGCGCAGGCTTCGCAAGCATCTTCTACAAGATCGCCACCGAAGAGCAGAAGAAGTGGGCCGTACTCGCCGCCGAGCGCGGCTGGGCCGCCACCATGGTGCTGACCGAGCCGGATGCCGGTTCCGACGTCGGTGCGGGCCGGACCAAGGCCGTCAAGCAGGACGACGGCTCGTGGCACATCGACGGCGTGAAGCGCTTCATCACCTCGGGCGACTCCGGCGATCTGTTCGAGAACATCTTCCACCTGGTGCTGGCCCGCCCCGAGGGCGCAGGGCCCGGCACCAAGGGTCTGTCGCTGTTCTTCGTGCCGAAGTTCCTGTTCGACCCGGAGACCGGCGAGCCCGGCGAGCGCAACGGTGTGTTCGTCACCAACGTCGAGCACAAGATGGGCCTGAAGGTGTCGGCCACCTGCGAGTTGTCCCTCGGCCAGCACGGTGTGCCCGCCAAGGGCTGGCTCGTCGGCGAGGTGCACAACGGCATCGCGCAGATGTTCGACGTCATCGAGCAGGCCCGCATGATGGTCGGCACCAAGGCCATCGCGACGCTGTCGACCGGCTACCTGAACGCCCTTGCCTACGCCAAGGATCGTGTGCAGGGCGCCGACATGACCCAGATGACCGACAAGACCGCGCCGCGCGTGACCATCACGCACCACCCCGACGTGCGTCGCAGCCTGATGACCCAGAAGGCGTACGCCGAGGGTCTGCGCGCCCTGTACATGTTCACGTCGACCTATCAGGACGCGGCGGTTGCCAAGGCGCTGCACGATGTCGACCCCGAGCTGGCGGTCACGGTCAACGACCTGCTGCTGCCGATCGTCAAGGGTGTGGGCTCGGAGCAGGCGTACGCGAAGCTGACCGAGAGCCTGCAGACCTTCGGTGGTTCCGGCTTCCTCCAGGACTACCCGATCGAGCAGTACATCCGCGACGCGAAGATCGACTCGCTCTACGAGGGCACCACCGCCATCCAGGCGCAGGACTTCTTCTTCCGCAAGATCGTCCGCGACAAGGGTGTGGCGCTGGCGCACGTGGCCGGGCAGATCGAGCACTTCGTCCGCAACGAGTCCGGCAACGGTCGGCTCAAGGCCGAGCGCGCACTGCTGGCGACTGCCCTCGAGGACGTGCAGGCGATGGCGGCGACGCTGACCGGCTACCTGATGTCGGCGCAGGAGAACCCCGCCGAGCTCTACAAGATCGGCCTGGGTTCGGTGCGCTTCCTGATGAGCGTCGGCGACCTGCTCATCGGCTGGCTGCTGGCGAAGCAGGCCGCGGTGGCGATCGAGGCGCTCGATGCGGGTGCCAACGGTGACGACCGCGCCTTCTACGAGGGCAAGGTCGCGGTGGCGTCGTTCTTCGCCAAGAACATGGTGCCGCTGCTCACCAGCACGCGCGGAGTGATCGACGCGATCGACAACGACATCATGGAACTGGACGAGGCGGCCTTCTGATCCCTGGGCTCCATGCCTTGATAGGCAGACGCGCGGGTTTACTTGTGCTGATGCGGCGAAGCAGAGCAGTGGCAGCAGCCATCGTGGTCCTGGCGTCGGCCCTACCGATTCCCGGGCCCGCCACCGCGCGGGCGTCGTCGATCGAAGGAATGTCGGTGTTCCTCGATCCCGGCCACAACGGCGCCAACGACGCGTCGATGGGCAGCCAGGTGCCCGACGGCCGTGGCGGTACCAAGGACTGTCAGACGACGGGAGCCTCGACCGGTGACGGGTATCCGGAGCACAGCTTCAACTGGGACGTCGCGACACGTGTGCGCGCCGCTCTTGAGCGGATGGGCGCCCATACCCAGGTGTCTCGAGCCGACGACGGCTCGGTCGGGCCCTGCGTGGATCAGCGCGCGGACGCGGCCAACCGAATGCACCCCGACGCCGATGTCAGCATCCATGCCGATGGCGGACCGTCGTCGGGACACGGCTTCCACATCAACTACTCCTCGCCCCCGCTCAACGACGCACAGGGCGGACCGGCGATCGAATTAGCCGCCGCCATTCGCGACTCCATGGTTGCCGCCGGACTGCAACCCGCCACCTACATCGGCTCAACCGGCATGTACGGGCGCGCCGACCTGGCCGGGCTGAACCTCGCCGAGTATCCCGCCGTCCTCGTCGAGACGGGCAACATGCGCAATGCCGACGACGCGGCTCAAATGGAAGCGGCCGAAGGGCGCCAACGCTACGCCGATGCCATCACAGCGGGCATCGTCGCGTTCTTGACCCGGAGACAATAAAAGGGCGGGTTCGGGAGGACATTCGAGGTGCGTCACATTAGTCTCGCGCGGTCGGCTTTCACCTCTTGCCGACTCTTTGGATCGGTCACTCCCGAACCCGTCGTGCGCTCGACTGTACGCCTGTGATGGTTGTCGTACCAGAGGCAATTTCGGCCCTCGGGAGAGGCGTCGAAGAGGACGGCGGAGGGGATCGAAGTAGTCGCCCCGTGTTGCCGTCGGGTCGGGGGGTCAGACGACAACACGGAGCTACCGGGTGTATCGACTGGTCCCGCGGAGCCGTTACACGCCGTAGAAGTTCCTGGTCAGGCCTCCAGAATGGCGGCGACGCCCTGTCCACCGGCGGCGCAGATCGAGATCAGGCCGCGCACCGGCTTGCCCGTCTCCTGCTTCTTCTCGGCGAGCTGTTTGGCCAACTGCGCGACGATCCGGCCGCCTGTTGCGGCGAACGGGTGCCCCGCCGCCAGCGATGAGCCGTTGACGTTCAGCTTGGCGCGTTCGATCGAGCCCAGCGCGGCGTCGAGGCCAAGCCGTTCCTTGCAGTACTCCTCCGACTCCCACGCCTGCAGGTGTGCCAGCACCACCGACGCGAACGCCTCGTGGATCTCGTAGAAGTCGAAGTCCTGCAGGCTGAGGCCGTTGCGTGCCAGCAGCCGCGGCACGGCATAGGTCGGTGCCATCAGCAGACCGTCCTTGCCGTTCACATAGTCCACCGCTGCGGTTTCGGCGTCGACGTAGTACGCCTGCACCTGGTGCCCGTGCGCAGCCGCCCAATCGTCGGTTGCCAGCAGCGATACCGACGCGCCGTCGGTCAACGGAGTGGAGTTGCCCGCGGTCATCGTCGCGTCGCCGGACTTCACCCCGAACACCGGCTTGAGCTTGGCCAGCTTCTCGGCCGAGGAGTCGGCGCGCAGGTTGTTGTCCCTGTAGACGCCGAGGAACGGCGTCACCAGGTCGTCGAAGAAGCCGCGGTCGTAGGCGGCCGCCATGTTGTGGTGGCTGGCCGCGGCGAGCTCGTCTTGATCGACGCGCTTGATGCCCATCAGCTTGGCGGTGACGGCGGCGTGCTCGCCCATCGACATACCGGTGCGGGGCTCGCTGTTGACCGGGATTTCCACGCCGAGCGACGCGGGCAGCTTGCCGACCAGCTTGAGCCGGTCGACGTTGGACTTCGACCGGCGCAATCCCAACAGCACCCGGCGCAGGTCGTCGCCGAAGGCGATCGGTGCGTCCGACGCCGTGTCCACGCCACCCGCAGCCGCCGCGTCGTACCGCCCCGCCGCGATGCCATCGGCCGCCGCGATGGTGGCCTGCAGACCGGTGCCGCATGCCTGCTGGATGTCGAAGGCCGCGGTGTAGGACGACAGCGAGCTGCCCAGCACGCACTCGCGCATCAGGTTGAAATCGCGGCTGTGCTTGAGCACAGCGCCGCCGATCACGGCGCCGAGCCTGTCGCCGGCCAGATCGAAGCGGTCGACCAGCCCAGCCAGCGCGGCGGTGAACATGTCCTGGTTGGAGGCGTTGGCATAAGCGCCGTCAGAGCGCGCGAACGGGATTCGGTTGCCGCCAAGGATGGCGACTCGCCTGCTCGATGAATGGGCCATGGGGGCCATCTTACGCACCCTTATTACTCAAGAGTAAGTTCGGTGTCGTGGCTACCGACCTGTACTCGCAAATCGTTCATTCGGCGCCGGGAAACTTCCTCGCCAAGCAACTCGGCATCCCGCAGCCCGAGACGCTGCGCCGATACCGTCCCGGAGAGCCTGCGCTGGCGGGCTCCCTGCTCATCGGTGGTGAGGGCCGCGTCGTCGAACCCATGCGCGCCGCGCTGGCCGAGGATTACGACGTGGTGTCCAACAACCTCGGCGGGCGCTGGGCCGACTCGTTCGGCGGGCTGGTGTTCGACGCGACCGGCATCACCGAGCCGGCAGGGCTCAAGGCGCTCTACGAGTTCTTCACCCCGCTGTTGCGCAACGTCGGTCCGTCGGGACGCATCGTCGTCGTCGGCACGACGCCTGAGGAAGCGGGCAGCCCGCACGAGCGAATCGCGCAGCGGGCCCTGGAGGGCTTCACCCGATCACTGGCCAAGGAGATGCGGCGCGGCGCAACGGTGTCGCTGGTGTACCTCTCCCCGGACGCGAAGCCCGCCGCGACGGGCCTCGAGTCGACGATGCGGTTCATCCTGTCCGGCAGATCGGCCTACGTCGACGGCCAGGTGTTCCGCGTCGGTGCGGCCGACGCGGCGCCACCCGCCGACTGGGATAAGCCGCTGGACGGCAAGGTCGCGGTCGTGACAGGCGCGGCACGCGGTATCGGCGCCACCATCGCCGAGGTGTTCGCCCGCGACGGCGCGAAGGTGGTCTGCATCGACGTTGGCGGTGAGGCGGCCGCTTCCGAAGCTTTGGGGGTCACCGCATCCAAGGTCGGCGGCACCGCGCTGACGCTCGACGTGACCGCCGCCGACGCCGTCGACAAGATCACCGAGCACGTGCGGGAGAACCACGGCGGTCGGCTCGACATCCTGGTCAACAACGCGGGCATCACCCGCGACAAGCTGATGGCCAACATGGACGAGGCGCGATGGGACGCCGTCGTTGCCGTCAATCTCCTTGCGCCGCTGCAACTCACCGAGGGCCTGGTCGACAACGGCACCCTCGGCGAAGGCGGCCGCGTGGTCGGTCTCTCGTCGATGGCGGGCATCGCGGGCAACCGCGGCCAGACGAACTACGCGGCCACCAAGGCTGGCATGATCGGCCTGACCGACGCGCTGGCACCCAAGCTCGCCGACAAGGGCATCACGATCAACGCCGTCGCACCGGGATTCATCGAGACGAAGATGACCGAGGCGATCCCGCTGGCCACCCGCGAGGTGGGACGTCGGCTGAACTCGTTGTACCAGGGCGGCAAGCCCGTCGACGTCGCCGAGACCATCGCCTACTTCGCGAGCCCGGCGTCCAACGCCGTCACCGGTAATACGATCCGGGTCTGCGGCCAGGCCTGGCTGGGTGCCTAGGCTGGTCGACGTGACTCAACCGTCTGGGCTGAAGAACCTGCTGCGTGCGGCCGCAGGTGCACTGCCGTTCGTTCCCCGTAGCGATTCGCTGCCCGACCGCACGCTGACCGTCGATAAGCTCGAGATCGACCGCGCCAACGTCGCCGCCTACGCCAACGTCACGGGTCTTCAGTTCGGTGACAATGTGCCGCTGACATACCCGTTCGCGCTGACGTTCCCGACCGTCATGGCGTTGGTGACCGGCTTCGACTTCCCGTTCGCCGCAATGGGTTCTGTGCACATCGAGAACCACATCACCCAATACCGGCCGATCACCGTCTCCGATACCGTCGGCGTTGCGGTGCATGCAGAGAACCTGCGTGAACACCGCAAGGGCCTGCTGGTCGACATCGTCACCGACATCAAGGTCGGCAACGAGGCGGCGTGGCATCAGGTGACGACGTTCCTGCACCAGCAGCGGACGAGCCTGTCGGACGAGCCGAAGCCGCCGCCGCAGAAGCAGTCCAAGCTCGGTCCGCCGAATGCGGTGCTGCGCATCACGCCCGGCCAGATCCGCCACTACGCCTCGGTCGGCGGTGATCACAACCCGATCCATACCAACCCGATCGCAGCGAAGCTGTTCGGCTTCCCAACCGTCATCGCGCACGGGATGTTCACCGCCGCAGCGGTCTTGGCCAATATCGAGGGCCAACTGCCGGATGCGGTGAAGTACTCGGTTCGGTTCGCCAAGCCGGTGGTGCTGCCTGCCCGGGCCGGGCTCTACGTCGACAGGGTCGACAGCGGTTGGGAGCTGAACCTGCGCGATCTCAAGAAAGGCGAGCCTCATTTGAAGGGCACGGTCGGCGCGCTCTAGGCGTTCTGTGTCTCGTACAGCCTCTTGTAGAGGCCGGGTTCGGCCATCAGCGCGTGATGGTCACCCATCTGGGTTATCCGGCCGTTCTCGAGGACGAGTATTCGATCTGCTACCGCCGCAATGAAATTCATGTCGTGACTGACGACCACGCATGTGCGATCACGCGCGTAGTCGCGGATCACACCTGTCAGCCTGGCTCGCTGGTCGGCGTCGAGGTTCTCGGTCGGCTCGTCGAGCAGCAATACCTCGGGCTTGCGCAACAGGCAGCGCGCCAGCGCGATGAGACGCTTCTGGCCGCCCGACGGCACCTGAACATCCACCACCGTGTCGTAGCCGTCCTGCATCTTGTCCGGGTCGACGATCACCGAGTGCACGTTGGCCTGCTTGCATGCCTGCTCCACATCGGCGTCGCTTGCATTCGGCCGTGCCAACCGGATGTTCTCCCGGATCGTGTCCTTACTGAAAAACGGGAACTGGGCGAGTTTGGAAACCTGGTCTCGCAGCGAGGCGATGGTCACGTCACGAATGTCGTTGCCGTCCAGCAGAATCCGGCCACGGCGAGTGTCAAGAAACCGCAGCAGCAGGTTGAACACCGTCGACTTGCCCGACCCGATGCCACCCACCAAAGCGACCGTCTCGCCTTCCGCGATCGAGAACGACAAACCGTGCAGAACGGTTTGGTCCGGCGTGTAACCGAACGCCACGTCGTCGAACACGAGATTGCCGTGGACTTCGCCGAGCGCGACGGCGTGCACCGATTCCCGGACCGACGGCTCGGTGTCGAGCAGCTCATATGTCGACGCCGCGTTCGGCGCCACCGACTGATAGGTGGTGTACGCGCCCATCACCCGTTGCGCCGCTCCGAACATCGTCGGAACCATTCCGGCGAACACGATCAGGCCTGCGAACGTCAGTCCGAAACTCGCACTGAACCCGATGCCGACGAGCAACACCACCACCGTGCTCATTGCAATGAACACCTGGGACCCGTTCGCCGTCGCCTGCATCCACATCACTGAGTCCGCCGTGCTCTTGGCCGAGGTTTCGGAGACCTCGCGAAAACGCCTGCTGCGCAACGGCTGGGCGTTGAACATCTGGATCTCGGAGATCCCGCTGACCGTTTGTTCGAGCTCAGCGGACATCGCACGGTCGGCGTTCATCACACCCCGCATCGCCGACTGCACACCGCGGCCCGCGAACCTCAGCGTTATCAGGGCCAGTGGTGTGAGTACCAACGATGCGACCGTCATCTGCCACGAGATCGCCAACAGATAGCAGATGGCCACGACCAGCACGACCGTGTCGATCAGAGGAGGGAACAGGCAGTCGGTCAGAAGACGTTGCACGCCAGCCGGTTCGACCGTGACTCGTTGGATCAGCTCTCCGCTGCGCGACCTCGCGAAGAAATCCAGTGACAGCGTCTGCAGGTGGTCGTGGACACGTTGCCGGATGTCCACCAGAAGCATCCGGTCGACCTTGGTGCCGATCCAGGTGTTCACGAAGTACATCAGCTGGGTCAGCACCAGCGACGCGGCCCATGTCGCCAGCAGCACCCCGAACGGGACCGCACCCGCCAGCGACCTCAGCAGGCCGTTCTCCTTCGCGACCAATGGTCCTCGCAAATCCCATACCCCGCTGAGGTTCCCGCTTTCTCCCGCGTGGGCGACGACTTGCACCATCGGCCCGAAGGTGGCGGCCGAGATGTACGGCAACGCCGTGGCGACTATTCCGAAAATCAGCGAGACCACGATCAGGCCGCGCACCGCGCGCAGCATGCCAAGACTGCGCCACACCAGTCCACTCGACGTCACAGGTACAGGATGCGGGAACGGCCACCGTTCTGTCCTGTCCTAGAGTCGACCCGTGACTGCCCAGAAGATGCCACCCGCAAAACTCGTCCGGGTCATCGAGCGCGCCCGCCACGTCCTCGGCCGGGTACAGCAACGCAGCGTGCCCCGGTGGCCGCGATGTTCGAGATGATCCTCGAGCCTGGCGCGCGCAGGGCATCGCCGTGGCCGCCGAACTCAAGGTCGCCGACGCGCTGACCGACGGCCCCCTGGCCGCCGACGAATTGGCGCGCCGTGTCGGCGCCGACCCCGACGCCCTCGCCCGGTTGATGCGGGCGGTGATCAGCGAAGGCATCTTTGTGCGGCACAGTGACGGTCGGTTCGCACTCAATGCGCTCGGCGAGACCCTGCGGTCAAACGCGCCGAGGTCGATGGCGGGCATGGCCCGGTTCGTCGGACATCCCGCCTACCGCGAGCACTGGAGCGGCCTGCTCGACGCGGCCAGAACCGGTGAGGCCGTACCGCCCACGCTGCGTGGCATCAGCGGGTGGGATTTCATGGCCCAAACCCCGGACCTCGTGGCGGTTTTCAACGATGCGATGACCAGTGTGTCGGAGTTCGCGGTGGACCCGGTGGTCACCGCCTACGACTTCGCGCCCTACCGAACCATCATCGATGTCGGCGGCGGCCACGGCAGGCTGCTGGCTGCCATCATCGCGGCGACGCCCGGTGCACGTGGCGTGCTGTACGACCTGCCGCAAGTCGTCGAAGGCGCTCCCGAACTGCTGAAGCGCTACGGCGTGGCAGACCGGATCGGAGTCGAGAGCGGCTCCTTCTTCGACGGGGTGCCCGAAGGTGGCGATGCCTACTTGCTCAAGAACGTCATTCACGACTGGCCCGACGCGGAATCCGTGACGATCCTGAGCAACATCCGCGGGGCGGCCATGCTCGGCGCCACGCTGCTGCTGGTCGAGTTCGTGATCCCCGATCACGACCGCGAGTTCATCGGCAAGTGGGCCGACATGGAGATGCTGGTCCAGGTTGGTGCCCGCGAACGGACCGCCGAAGACTACCGAAAGCTGTACGAGCAGGCCGGTTTTCAGCTGACGCGGGTGGTGCCCACCGCCGGGCCGATCAGCATCGTCGAGGGGCAGGGCGATCTAGCCGGCGGTCGCCGTCGTGGCGCGCGCGTCCTTGTCGGTCGGCGCTCCCTTGAGGCCACGCCAGAACAGGTTGATCATCAGTTCGGCGGCCTCGTCGACGTCGGCGTCGCCGGTACTGACGCGGTTGGCCACGGCCTCGCCCGCACCTACCAGCGCGACCGCCATCATGTTGAAATCCGCGTCGGGCTCGGGGTTCCGGGTGCCCGACTGCAGCAGTCGGGCGACCAGGTCGATGATCCGCTCACGACCCTCGCGCACCGTGTGCGCGAACGCCTGCGAGCTCGTCGCCTGTGTGTACAACACGATCCACGAGGCACGGTTGGTGTCGATGTAGTTCAAGAACGAGAGCACCGCGTTGCGCAACAGATCCTTCGGGCTCTTTCTGAAGTCGATCTCGGCACGCACCGTTTCGACGAACCGGCGCAGCTCGCGGTCAAGGCACGCGCCGAAGAGTTCCTCCTTGGAGCCGTAGTAAAGGTAGAGCATCGGCTTGGAGATCTCGGCCTGTGCGGCGATCGCGTCCATCGAGGTCTCGTGATAGCCGTTGACGGAGAACATCTGAACCGCGGCGTCGAGCATCTGCTGCTCACGCACGGCACGCGGCAACCGCTTGGTTCCACCCGCCATGATGTGCCTTTCCGCGACTCCCTGCTTACTTCAGGGTAAGCAATGGGTGTCGGATCAGCCTCAACAGCTGGGATTCGGGCCCTTCTGGCCGGCCACCTTCAGCACGGAATCGTCGACGCGGGCCTGCGTCAGTTCCCCGGATCCCAGCGCCTTCTCCAGCCGGTCCAGCACGGCAGGCACCTCGTCGGTGGTTACCCACAGCGCCACATCGGCACCGGCCTGCAGCGCCCGCAGCACCGCCTCGGGAACGTCGTAGCGCTGGTTGATCGCACCCATGCTGGACAGATCGTCGCTGAACACCAGCCCGTTGAACCCGGGGCCGCCGTAGCCCCCCGAACGCAGCAGGTCGTAGGTGGCACGGCTGAGGCTGGCGGGGTCGCTGCCGGTCAGGTCCGGCACCTGCATATGCCCGACCATGACGGCGACCGGCGCCTGGGTGGTCAGCGTGCGGTAAGGAACGAGATCGTCGGCCTTGAGGTCGGCCAGCGGCGGGGTCACCACGCCGCTCTCGTGTGAGTCGCCCGAGGCGTGGCCGTGGCCAGGAAAGTGTTTGAGGACCGGCAACACACCCGCCTCGCGCAGCCCCTGCGCGTACGCACCCGCGAACTCGGTGACCTGAGCCGGGTCCGAGCCGAACGAGCGATCGCCGATCACCTCATCGTCGGATTCCGTCGTCGTGTCGACGACCGGTGCGAAGTCGATGGTGACGCCGAGGCCCCGCATGGCCTGGCCGCGCTGGAACGCGATGCCGCGGACCTCGTCGGGGCTCTTGGTCTGCGCGAGCACCCGCGGCGACGGCTGGCTGCCGATCAGGCCTGCCAGGCGTGACACCCGCCCGCCCTCCTCGTCGACGCTCACGGCGAGCGGCAGCGGGCTCGCGGATGCGGCGATGTCGGCCAACGGCGCGCCCATCATCGACAGGTCCGTCCAGCTGCCGATCATGATGCCGCCGACGTGGTGGTTGTCGACGACGGCGCGGGCGTCTTCGGCGCCGGTGACGCCGACCATCAGCAGCTGGGCCAGCTTGTCTCTGGGGGCCATCGCAGCCAGCACATCACCGCAGGCAGGCGGTGCCGGTGCGGCGGGCACTGGATGGTTCGGCGAGGTGCTCGACGGGCCGGCGGCGGGCTTATCGGTGGCGGTCGAGCAGGCCAGCAGGAGGCCGGTCATCGCAGCGAGAACACCGAGTAGACGGGACAGGGCCATGACGTCATGCTGTCATGGCGCGCTCAGCTGCCCCCATGGGCCGCGTGTTAGTTTGGCCGCATGGACCGGTTTCTGGTGCCCGCTGCAGCAAGCATCGTTGTCGGCCTATTGCTGGGCGCGGCCGCCATCTTCGGAATCACGCTGATGGTGCAGCAGGACTCCAAGCCGCCGGTACAGGCAGGCGATCCGGCATCGGCCGTGCTGAACCGTGTCGAGTACGGCGATAGAAGCTGAATCCCTTTCTCGCCGCTGGCTCTGGTTGGTCGCGGCGGTATCGCTGGCGCTGACGTTCGCGCAGGCGCCCGGCAAGATCTCGCCGGACACCAAACTCGATCTGACCGCCAACCCACTGCGATTCCTGGCGCGCGCGCTCAACCTGTGGAACAGCGAGCTGCCCTTCGGTCAGGCGCAGAACCAGGCCTACGGCTACCTGTTTCCGCACGGCGCCTTCTTTCTGCTCGGCGACGGCTTGGGCCTGCCGGGCTGGGTGACCCAGCGGTTGTGGTGGGCGCTGCTGCTGACGGTCGGGTTCTGGGGAGTGCTGCGGCTGGCCGAGGCGCTGGGCATCGGGTCGCCTGGTTCGCGGATCATCGCGGCGGCGGCCTTCGCGTTGTCGCCGCGCGTGTTGACCACGATCGGCGCGATCTCGTCGGAGACGCTGCCGATGATGCTTGCGCCGTGGGTGCTGCTCCCGGTCGTCCTGGCACTGCGTGGTTCCGGTGGGGTGCGGGTGCTCGCCGCACGCTCGGCGCTCGCGCTCGCGCTGATGGGGGCGGTCAATGCCGTCGCGACGCTGACTGGCTGTCTTCCCGCCCTCATCTGGTGGGCGTGTCACCGGCCCAACCGACTGTGGATGCGGTTCACCGCGTGGTGGGCGCTATGTGTGGTGCTGGCCATCGCGTGGTGGGTGGTGGCGCTGGTCATGCTTGGCCGGATCAGCCCGCCGTTCCTCGACTTCATCGAATCCTCGGGCGTCACAACGCAATGGACGTCACTCACCGAGGTGCTCCGCGGCACCGACAGCTGGACGCCATTTGTCGCGCCGAACGCCACCGCGGGTGCGTCTCTGGTCACGGGCACGGTGGCGGTGCTCGCGACGACGATCGTGGCCGCGGCAGGCCTTGCCGGGCTTGCGATGCGCACGATGCCCGCCCGCGGCAGGCTGGTGACGATACTGCTGATCGGTGTCACCCTTCTGGCAGCCGGTTACGCGGGAGGCCTCGGATCGCCTGTGGCGCATGCGGTTCAAGCGTTTCTCGATGCGGACGGAACCCCGCTACGCAATGTGCACAAGCTGGAGCCGCTGATCCGGCTGCCGTTGGCGCTCGGCCTCGCGCATCTGCTCGGGCGCCTTCCGCTGCCCGGCAGCGTGCCGCGGCGGGAGTGGATGGGAGCCCTCGCCCACCCGGAGAACGACAAGCGGGTCGCGGTCGGCATCGTGGTGCTGGCCGCGTTGGCGGCAGGCACCTCGCTGGCGTGGACCGCCCGGCTCACGCCGCCGGGAGCGTTCGAGGCCATACCGCCGTACTGGCACGAGACGGCGGCCTGGCTCGACAGCCACAACACGGGCTCCCCACCGGGCCGCGTGCTGGTGGCACCGGGCGCACCGTTCGCCACGCAGGTGTGGGGGACCAGCCACGACGAGCCGCTTCAGGTGCTCGGCGGCAGCCCGTGGGGTGTGCGCGACTCGATCCCGCTCACACCGCCACAGACGATCCGCGCGCTGGATTCGGTGCAGCGGCTGTTCGCGGCGGGCAGGCCATCCGCGGGTCTTGCGGATACTCTTGCGCGACAGGGTATTTCGTATGTCGTCGTCCGCAACGACCTTGATGCCGAGTCGTCGCGGTCGGCGCGGCCGGTCCTTGTGCACATGGCGGTCGACGGCTCACCCGGACTGTCGAAGGTGGCCCAGTTCGGCGATGAGGTCGGCCCCGGCACCCTCGCGGGTTTCATCACCGACAGCGGGCTGCGGCCGAAGTACCCGGCGGTGGAGATCTACCGCGTCGACGCCAAGAGCCAGCCGGGTGCCCCGTATCTCACCGATAGCGACGCGATGGCCCGCGTCGACGGTGGACCCGAGGCGCTGCTGCGGCTCGACGAGCGGCGCAGGCTGCTGAACCAGCCGCCGCTCGGGCCCATGTTGCTGACCGCCGACGCCCAGCGAGCGGGGCTCCCGACGCCGGTCGTCACCGTCACCGACACCCCGCTGGCGCGTGAAACCGACTACGGCCGCGTCGACGACCATGCGTCGGCGATTCGCGCGGAAGGCGATGCCCGGCACACCTTCAACCGCGTGCCCGACTATCCCGCCGGCGACACCCGCATGGTGCACGGTGACTGGACCGGCGGCCGAATCTCGGTGTCGAGTTCGGCGGCGGATTCCACCGCGCTTCCGAATGTCGCTCCCGCGGCAGGACCAACCGCAGCCATCGACAGCGACTCCTCGACCAGCTGGGTGTCCAACGCTCTGCAGTCCGCGGTCGGGCAGTGGCTGCAAGTCGACTTCGACCATCCCGTCACCAACGCCACGATCACCGTGACACCAAGCGCGACGGCCGTCGGCGCGCAGGTCCGCCGCATCGAGATCTCGACCGTCAACGGAACCAGCACGCTGCGCTTCGACGAGGCGGGCAAGCCGATCACGGCGGCGCTGCCCTACGGCGAGACGCCGTGGGTGCGCATCACCGCGGTCGGCACCGACGACGGGTCGGCGGGCGTGCAGTTCGGCATCACCGACTTCACCGTCACCCAGTACGACGCCTCCGGTTTCGCCCATCCGATCGAACTGCGCCACACGGTGTCGGTGCCCGGCCCACCACCGAACTCGGCGGTCGCACAGTGGGATCTTGGTTCGGAGTTGCTTGGGCGGTCCGGCTGCGCCGAGGGTCCCGACGGTGTGCACTGCGCGGCGACGATGGCGCTGTCGCCCGAGGAGCCGGTGAACATGAGCCGCACGCTCGCGGTGCCCGGACCGATATCGGTGACCCCGACCGTGTGGGTGCGGTCGCGGCAGGGCCCCAACCTCGCCGACCTGATCAGCCAGCCCGGCACCACGAGGGCGTGGGGCGACTCCGACCTTATCGACGTCCTCGGCTCCGCCTACGCCGCCGCCGACGGGGATCCGCGAACGTCATGGACGGCGCCGCAGCGCGTGGTGCAATACCGCACACCGCCGAACCTGACGCTGAAGCTGCCCGCTGCCCGCGAAGTGAGTGCGCTGCGGGTGACGCCGAGTTCGTCGACGCTGCCCGCACATCCGAGTTTGGTGGCGATCGATCTCGGCGACGGACCGCAGGTGCGTCCGCTGGCAGGCGACGCCGGGCCGCAGACGGTCTCGCTGCGGCCGAAGGTGACCGACACGGTCAAGGTGTCCCTCCTGGACTGGGACGACGTAATCGACCGCACGGCAGTGGGTTTCGATCAACTCAAGCCGCCAGGGCTAGCCGAGGTCACCGCGCTCGACGCGCAGGGTCGGCCGATCGCCGCCGCCGACGCGGCTCGCAACAGGGTGCGGCCGGTGATTCTGCCGTGCGGCAAGGGGCCGATCATCGCCGTCGCCGGGCAGTTCGTACAGACCTCGATCGACACCACCGTCGGCGCGTTGCTGGACGGCGATCCGATCACGGCCAAGCAATGCCAGCCGGCTCCCATCAAGCTGCCTGAAGGCCATCAGGAGCTGCTGATCAGTCCCGGTGCGGCGTTCGTGGTCGACGGCGTACAACTCGTCGGGCCGCTAGGTCACCAATTGCTTAGCGCGACAACATCTCCCGTTCAGACCATGGCATGGAGCTCCGACCGCCGTCAGGTCGACGTACCTCCGTCGCAGGCACCGCGCGTCCTCGTGGTCCCTGAAAGCATCAACCCGGGTTGGACAGCCCACACCGCCGAGGGCGCGCTGCTGACACCGGTGACCGTCAACGGTTGGCAGCAGGGCTGGGTGGTGCCTGCGGGCACATCGGGCACCGTCACAATGTCTTTCGCATCCAACGCCGTCTATCGCGCGGGCATCACAGGCGGCCTTGCGCTGCTGCCGATCCTCGCGCTGCTGGCGCTCGTCCCTGCCCGACGCCGTCCGCCGCGCGCTGACCCGGCGCGGCCGTGGCAACCGAACGCGGTCACGACAGGGGTGGCGGTGCTTGCTGTCGGCGGCGTAATCGCAGGCATCGCAGGTGTCGTGGTGGTCGGCGCGGCGATGGGCGTCGGTTATCTGCTGCGCGATCGGCCTACGCTGTGCGAGGCCATCACCGTCGGCACCAGTGCAGGCGGCCTGATCCTGGCAGGCGCGGTTTTGTCGCAGAACCCGTGGCGGTCGGTGGACGGCTACGCCGGTCACTCCTGGATTGTGCAACTGCTTGCACTGATCTCCATAACCGCACTGGCCGCATCTACCTGGCCAATAGGTGATGCTCCACCAGATCGGCGCCGCGGTCGACTCCACCGGTGGCGGCGAAACCCTCGGCAACCCGCCGGGGTCCCTCGATCATCGACATCGCCCGCAACGTCTTGACCCGCAGCCGCTGAGGCGTCAGCTTCCTGGCGGGCAAGCGGGTTCCGCAGCCTGCTACCTCGACGCGGCGCGCAACCTCGAACTGATCACGCCCGTACGGCACCGCGCAGACCGGCACACCGTGAGCCAACGCCTTCTGAGTGACGCCCATGCCGCCGTGGGTGATCGCACAGACCGCCCGTTTCAATACGCGCCCGTGCGGAACGAACTCGACCGCGGTGGCGTTGGCGGGACGTGACAGACCCGAGGGCACACCACAAGGAAAGGTGGCGACGACGTGTAGCGGCTCGTCCGCCAGCGCGTCGATCGCAGTAAGCGCCAGCCCCGTATCTCCCTGGCGGTCAGAAGATGTCGACACCAACACGATCGGCGCGGCGATGTCATCGAGCCAGTCAGCCCGATCCGCGGTCGGTGGGTCGAATTCGCACGGCCCAATCATTCGGACATGCTCGTGGTTGGCTGCGAAACCCGGGTATTGAAAGGGTTCGGAGCTGGCCACCAACATCAACGGCGACCGCTGCACAAAGTCCTCGGCGGTTTCCACCCTGTCCAGCCCCAAGGAAGTGCGGATGCCGTTTACGGGTCCGACCATCGCCTTGTTGGCGACATTCATCACGATCGGGCGCAACAGCCGATCGCGGATCCGGCCCACCGGCCCTGGCCACGGCCTGATGCCAGGGCCGAATGGCGGGGTGCCCGGCGATCTCAGCGGCGGGGTGTACGGCCAGAAGGTCGCCCATGGCAAGCCACTGGCTTCCGCAGCGATCGCGGCTCCCCACGTGTTCGGGTCGACGATCACGGCGTCGGGGGCTTCGGCCCTGATTGCCCCGCCGAGATCGCCGACTTCTAGCGGTGCGCGCGTCGCGAACACCTCGAAGGCCACCCGCAGGGCCTCGCGGCCGTCGGCTGCCATCCAGTCGGTCATCTCGATCGACTCGATGTCGTCATCGACCGGTGCGGTCTCAAAACCGAGTTGACGACCGCAGGCGACCCCTCGGGTTAGGGTTCGCAACACTATGCGGTGGCCGCGCTCTTGCAGTGCGCTCAACAGCGGGCATAGGGGATAGAGATTTCCCAGCGCCGGCGAGGTATATGCCAGTATCGTCGCCATCGGACACTCTCTCGTCGAATGAGCCTCTAGGGTTCTACCAGCGACCATCGCACGACGGCGGGAACAGGGTGGTGGTATCGCAAACGTCATGTGGGACATGTGGAACCGAGCCGAGGCCCGGAGCCCGGTTCTGTGACGCCTGTGGTTCTCCGATTACACCCGCGGGCGGCGAATCCGAACACAAGCAGGTGACCGTCCTCTTCGCGGATGTCGTGCGCTCGATGGACCTGGCGGCACGACTTGACTCCGAACGTCTCCGCGAGGTGATGAGCGAATTGTTCAACCGTTGCGGCGCCGTCGTCCAACGGTACGGCGGCACGGTGGACAAGTTCACCGGTGACGGAATCATGGCGATTTTCGGCGCGCCCATCGCATTGGAAGACCACGCCGCACGCGCCTGTCTGGCAGCTCTAGAGATTCAACGAGAGGTGCGGCGTCTGGCATCCGACGTGCACAGCCGCGACGGAGTCGAATACGCGTTGCGGATCGGGCTGAATTCCGGCGCCGTG
Source organism: uncultured Actinomycetota bacterium (assembly GCA_963715215.1). Classification (GTDB taxonomy): domain Bacteria; phylum Actinomycetota; class Actinomycetes; order Mycobacteriales; family Mycobacteriaceae; genus Mycobacterium. Next base: position 253,096 of record CAVQRJ010000009.1, on the reverse strand, counting down.
GTGACAGGCCAGATCGGCGTCGACCCAACGAGTTACACGGCGGTTGGGGCACAGGTCGGAATGGCGCAGCGAATGGAATCGGCCGCGCCATCCGGTGGTGTCATGGTCTCCGAGTCCACCGCAAGGCTCGTCGAACACACAGCGGTGCTCGGTGAGCCACAGATGGTCAACATCAAGGGGTCAGATTCGCCGGTCCCCGCGAGGGTTCTGCGCGCCATGGGGCCGAGGCGATGGCCGCATCTCCGTCATGAGTCGCCGCTCATCGGCCGAGATGACGAAATCGGCTCCGTGACAGGCTTTTTGACCGATGCGATCGTCGGACGTGGCCGCATCGTCACCGTCTCCGGTCCTCCCGGTATCGGAAAAAGCCGCATCGGTCGGGAGTTGGCCGACCGCGCGGAGGCTCGTGGTGTGAAGACTTACTCGACCTTCTGCGAGTCTCACGCTCGGGACATGCCGTTCCATGTCATCGCTCGACTGCTGCGCGACGTGTTCGGTGTCGGCGAGCTCGACGACGTGGCAGCGCGCGGCAGGATTCGGGCGCGGTTGCCGTCAGCCGACCCCGAAGATGTGCGCCTGCTCGAGGATCTGCTCGGCGTGGGAAACCCCGATGCCGACTCTGAGATCCCCGCGGACGCGCGCCGCCGGCGGCTGTCGCGTCTCGTGGCTGATGCTCTTTCCGCACGACGGGATCCGGCGGTCCTGATCATCGAGGATGTGCACTGGTCTGACGAGGTCAGCGAGTCCATGTTGGCTGAGATTCTCGCAGTCGTGCCGCAGACTCGCTCGATCGCGATGATCACCTATCGCCCCGAGTACCGCGGCCCGCTACGTCAGCTTTCCGGCGCCACACGGATTGTGCTTGCCCCGCTCGATGATTCACAGGCGGCCACGCTCACCGCTGAGTTGATGGGATCCGACCCGTCACTTGCGGCCTTGACGGAGCAGATCATCGACCGGGCGGCCGGAAACCCGTTCTTCGTCTATGAGATCGTTCGCGATCTCGCCGAACGGAAGGTTGTCGACGGCAATGCGGGTGCGTACGTGCGCCGCGGCGATTTCACCGATGTGTCGGTGCCGCCTACGCTGCAGGCCGCCATCGCATCCCGCATCGACAGATTGACGGCGGAGGCCAAACACCTTGTGAACGCGGCAGCGGTGATCGGCGCGCAGTTCTCGCCGGATCTGGTGGCCAATGTGCTGGAGAGGGAGGAGGATTCGATTCAACCCGGGCTCTCGGAGCTGGTGCATGCCGAGCTGATCCATCCCATCGTGATGACATCGTCGACCGAGTACGCCTTCCGGCACCCGATGATTCGCACGGTCGCCCAGGAGTCGCAGCTGAAGGCCGGCCGTTCGGCTCTGCATCGGCGGCTCGCCGACGCGATCCGGCACCGCAACCCCAAGGCTGCCGACGAGAATGCTTCGCTCATCGCCTCTCATCTCGAGTCGGCGGGCGATCTGCGCGAGGCATTCGGTTGGTACATGCACGCCGGATCGTTGCTCGTGAATCGAGACATCGGAGCCGCCCGTGCCAACTGGCATCGTGCTCGCGTGATCGCCGACCGGCAGCCCGCCGACGAGCCGGACCGAATCACGATGCGGATCGCACCGCGATCGCTGCTGTGCGGAAGCGCATGGCGTGCTGGGGGCACCGTCGCCGACACCGGCTTCGACGAACTCCGCGAACTGTGTACCGATGCCAACAGCCAGATTCCGTTCGTCATGGGGATGGCCGGCTTCATGTCGTCGCTGTCCGTCCATGCACGCATTCGGGAGTCCGCCGAGCTTGCATCCGAGTACGTCGCGCGCGTCGAGTCACTTGGCGATAGAACCCTGACCGTCGGCCTGCTCTTCCCCGCGATTCATGCGAATCACCTCGCCGGCCACATGCACGAGACTCAGCGACTCGCCCAGCGTGTCATCGACCTCGCAGAGGACGACGCCACCCTGGGCAACATCCTGACCGGGTCTCCGCTGGCCTTCGCCACCGTAATGCGTGCGATCAGTCGAGTCTGCCTTGGAGAGCGCGGATGGCGCGCCGACTTTGATTCGGCAAACGCCATCGCGCACAGAGTCGACCCCACGACCTTTGTCTCGACGGTGATGTTCAAGTACGTGACGGGCCTCGCGCTCGGGGCACTGGTGCCCGACGCGACCGCCCTCGCCGAGACGGAGGAAGCGCTGCACATTGCGCAGCGATACAGCGAAGACATGGCCCTCGGCCTTGCCCAGATGGCCAGGGGCATGATCCTGATCAACAGCGGCGATGCCTCGTGTCGGCAGGAGGGCTTCGCATTGCTCGGCAGTGCACGCGATCTCGCGGTACAGGAGCGGTACGCCATGTCCGAGGTGCCGATCATCGATGTCGAGACGGCCGCAGAGAGCGCTCGGTTAGGTGATGTGGACTCAGCGATCATCTCAGCGGGACAGGTGCTTGATGATCTCGACCGCACCGGACGCGTCCTCTACCGGGGCGCCGCGACCACCGCTCTGGTGACCTCGCTGTTGGCGCGTAATGCGAAAGGCGACCGGACGAGGGCGCACGCGGCGGTCGAGAGGTTAGCGAGCGTCCCGATTGACGAGGGGTCCGTCATCCATGAGCTTCCGCTGCTGCGGCTGCGAGCATTGCTGACGGCTGCGGACGGTGAGCACGGCCCGTACCGCGAACTCGTGGACCGGTACCGATCCCGGGCGAATTCGCTCGGCTTCGAAGCCCACATCCGCTACGCCAGTGCCATGACTTGATGGTTCCGGCACAACTCGCTGCTCTAGCATCGACGGCGTGCCGCAACTGAATACCGCGCGAGGACCGATCGACACCGCCGATCTCGGGGTGACGCTGATGCACGAACACGTCTTCGTGCTGTCCCCCGAAGTCAACGACAACCATCCCGAGGTCTTCGGCGACGAGGCCGAACGCGAGGCGGACGCGGTCAACCGGCTCAACGAGCTCGCGTCTCGCGGAGTGCACAGCATCGTCGATCTGACGGTGATCGGGCTCGGCCGCTACCTCCCCCGCATCGCACGAATCGCCGCGCAAACCGAGATCAACATCGTGGTCGCGACCGGCATCTACACCTACAGCGACGTGCCGATGTACTTCCACTTCCGCGGACCGGGCACCCTGCTCGACGGACCCGAGATCATGACCGACATGTTCGTCCGTGACATCACCGAAGGCATCGCGGGCACCGACATCAAGGCGGCAATCCTCAAGTGCGCCACCGACGAACCCGGTGTCACCCCCGGTGTAGAGCGGGTGCTCCGCGCCGTCGCGCAGGCGCACCGCCAGACAGGTGTGCCGATCTCGACACATACCCACGCCCCCACCAGGCGCGGTCTCGAGCAACAGCGAATCTTCGCCGAAGAGGGCGTTGGCCTGTCCAGGGTGGTCATCGGCCACTGCGGCGACACCACCGACATCGGCTATCTGGAAGAGATTATCGGCAACGGCTCTTATATCGGCATGGACCGCTTCGGGCTCGACACCTTCCTGAACACCGAGGAACGGGTGAATACCGTTGCGACCATGTGCGAGCGCGGGCATGCCGACAAGATGGTGCTGTCCCATGACGCCTCGTGTTTCATCGACTGGCTGCCGGAGGAGCTCGTCCCCGTCGCCATGCCAAACTGGCACTACCTGCATATCTCCGATGATGTGCTACCCGCCCTGAGGGAGCGCGGGGTGACCGACGAACAGATTCACACCATGCTGGTCGACAACCCACGCAAGATCTTCTCCACTAAGGGCGGCTACTGAGATGGCCGACGAGACACCACCGATCGGCACACAGGTATCGCAGCTTGCCGCATCGGATCCCGACGCGCCCGCGGTCACCTGTTCCGGCCAGACCTTCACCCGCCGCGAACTCGATCTGTCGACGAACCGGCTGGCGCGGGCATTCGCCGAGCGCGGCGTCGGCGTCGGCGACTACGTCACGATCGTGCTTCCCAACTCGATCCAGTGGGTGCAGTCCGTGCTGGCGGCATGGAAGCTCGGCGCGACACCGCAGCCGTTGTCGGCTCGGTTGCCCGACGCCGAACTCGAGGGCCTGTTGGATCTTCGTCCGCAAGCATTGCTCGTCGGCCGCGACGACCCACGTGGCCGGACACCAAGCGTGTCAGTCGGTTTCACGCCGGACCCCACCCTGTCCGACGCCGAGCTGCCCGAGGCGGTGTCGCCGGTGTGGAAGTCGATGGCCTCCGGCGGCAGCACCGGCAGGCCCAAGCTGATCGAGGCGGGCGGGGACAGCAGATTTCCGCCAAGCGCGGGGTATCCGCTCGGCGCGCAGGAAGACGACGTCAACCTGATCTCGGTGCCCTTGAGTCACAACACCGGTTTCACCACGTTCGCCGTCGGGCTGGTGCAGGGTCAGCACCTGGTGTTGATGCCGCGCTTCGAACCACGCGAATTCCTCACGCTCGTCACCGAGCACCGGGTGACCTTCATTGCGACGGTGCCGACGGTCATGCAGCGACTGCTTCCCGTGTACCGGGCCGATCCCGACGCCTATGACCTGTCGTCGATCCGCCGGTTCTGGCACCTCGCCGCGCCGTGCCCACCCGCCATCAAACAGGCGTGGATCGAGTTGGTCGGGCCGGAAGTAGTCTGGGAACTGTACGGCGGCACCGAACTTCAGGCTTTGACGTTCATCAGGGGCGATCAATGGCTGACCCACCCCGGCTCGGTGGGCGTCGTCGTCGCCGGGGAGATGAAGGTTCTCGACGACGACGGAAACGAATGTCCGCCCGGCGTGAGCGGCGAGATCTACATGCGGCCGTCGCCGGGCAGCCCGCCCACCTACCGCTACATCGGATCGACCGCGAAGAGCCGCGACGGCTGGGATTCACTCGGCGATCTCGGCTACTACCGCGACTTTGGCACCGACCGCTACTTCTACCTCAACGACCGCCGCGTCGACATGTTCACCGTCGGCGGCCGCAACGTCTATCCCGCGGAGATCGAGTCCGCGCTGTGCGCTCACCCGAATGTGTTGTCCTGTTTGGTCGTCGGCGTACCCGACGAGGACCTGGGGCAGGTTCCGTACGCGATCGTCCAGGCCGACGGCCTCGACGAGGCGGGCGTCATCTCCTTCCTCGCCGAGCGGATTGCCGGCCACAAGCTGCCGCGCACGGTCGAATTCACCGACACGCCGCTACGCGACGACGCGGGGAAGGCGCGGCGGTCGGCCGTGCGCGACGACGTCATCGAGCGACTGGCTCGGGCGAAGTCCTGACAGCATGCTCCGCAGGAGTGCCGCGTCGATATTCCCAGCGCCGCAAAGCAACCCGGCAAGGCGACTCGACGAGCGCGTAGCTCACCGCCGCAATCGCGAAGCCGAACACCACTGTCAGCAGCAGGACGGCCGGCATGTGCCCGTTGAACGCGAACTCGCCGATAATGGGGAACACCATCCAAATCGCGGCAAGGTGCCAGATAAACAAGCCGTAGGACCACCGGCCCAGCGTCACCATAGTCGTGCTGCCGAGGATGCGGTGCGGCGTGCCGGGTTTGTCCAACACCAAAGGCGCCAGCAGCGCGCAGGCGAGCACCGCACCCATCGCGGTCTTGAGATTGACCTGGCCGATGGTGTTCGGCATGAGCCCGTTCTTACCTGCGAGCGGTGACGCCGCCACCGTGAACGCCACCACCGCGATGACCGCCATCAGCACCCGCCTGCGCGCCAACCGCTGCGGCCAGCCGATAGGGCTGACGGTGAGCTCCGCGAGCACCATGCCTGCCGCGAACCAGGAGAAGAACGCGGGCGGCCAGTTCCACGGGTTCAGGCCCGAGTGCGCGTCGAACGGGATGTGCACCCACAGCAGGCTGAGGCCGGCCAGGACCAGGATCGCCGGGATCCGGGCGCGGACGGGCAGCCGCCGGGCCAGCAGGGCGAAGATAGGCAGCGCGATATAGAAGCTGACCTCGACGGCGAGGCTCCACATCTGCGTCAGCCCGGCGGTGAGCGTCAACGGCACATAGATCTGGGTCAGCGTCAGGTTGGTCAGCCAGACCGTCAGATCGGGCTTGGCGTCGGGCAGCAGGGTCAGGATCAGCACGACCGCCACCAGGTACGCGGGCATGATGCGGACCAGGCGGGAACGTAGGTAGTGCCCCGTCGGCGGAGTCGGTCGCAGACCCCGGGCCGCTGCGGCGTGGCCGCGCCACAGCAGGAAGCCCGACAGAGCGAAGAACACCGCAACCGCGAGGTCGAACCGGCCGAACAGCCGTCCCGTTATCCCGCCGGTGTGCCCGGTCTGAAAGGCGACATGGGTCACCACGACCCCGAGGGCCGCGCATGCCCGCATTCCTTCGACGGGGGGCAGAAAGCCGCGGGTGCCAGTCACACCCCCCGAGACACCCTCGGGCTGCCCTGCAGACGCTGCCACGGCGACCAGTGTGCCCGAAGGCCGTCGCAGTAAGTAGTGGCCTTAGTCTGGGCTGTTAGGGTCGCTAGCCATTAGGACCGCCCAAACCGACGGAGCCGGGTGGCCGGCGACATCAAACCAGGGAGGAACGGTTTGAACCGCGCAGTGGCGTTGCGTATCGCGGCGTGCGGGATCATGGGGCTCGGAGCTGCCCTGCTGATCGCCGCGTTGCTGCTCACCACTTATACCAAGAGCAGGATCGCCAAGATCCCGTTGGACCTGGACGCCACACTGGTCAGCGACGGGACGGGAACGGCTTTCGATCCGGCGTCACTGTCCGCCCCGAAGTTCGAGGTCGGCAAGAACGTGCCGGTGAGCCAACAACAACAGATCAGCGTCGAGGCGCCGTCAAACGCCGATGTCGTCACCCTCCAGGTCGGCACGACGTTGCGCCGCACGGACAAGCAACAGGACACGGGCTTGCTGCTGGCCCTCGTCGACACCGTCACCCTCGACCGCAAGACCGCGATGGCCGTCTCCAGCGAGAGCAATCCCGGTGGCGCCGTGCAGAAGCCGCGCACGATGGAAGACGACCAGCCGCCTACGAACATCGCACTTCCCCACGACGGGCTGGCCTACCGCTTTCCCTTCGATACAGAGAAGAAGACGTATCCGTTCTTCGATGCGATCGCACAGAAGGCCTTCGACGCGAACTACGACGGTGAGGAAGACGTCAACGGGCTCACGACCTACCGCTTCACGCAGAACGTCGGCTACGACGCCGACGGCAAGCTCGTCGAACCGGTGAAGTACGCATCGCTGTACGAGGACGACGAGGACAGCCAGGTGACGGCGACCGCGGGGATGTGGGGCCTGCCCGACAATCCCGACGAGCAGATCACGATGACCCGCTACTACGCCGCGCAGCGCACGTTCTGGGTCGACCCGGTGTCGGGCACCATCGTCAAGTCCAAGGAGCGCGCGCATCAGTACTACGCGCGCCAGGCGCTCAAGCCCGAGGTGACGTTCGTCGACTACACAGTCACCTCCAACGAGCAGACGGTGGAATCGCAAGTCGCCGCTGCCCGCGACGAGCGGGACCGGGTGGCGCTGTGGGGACGCATCCTGCCGATCACCTTCACCGCCATCGGCCTGGTTTCGCTGATAGGTGGCGCACTCCTCGGTTCGTTCAGCCTTCGCGCCGAGTCCGTTCTGATCGACCCCGGCCTGGACGAGGCCGACCATGGATTTTTCGACACCCAGGGCATCAAGGTGCCCGGCGCGGAAGCCAAGACCGAAAAGCTGCCCGCACAGCGGCCCAGACAGCCACCGGACCGGTAGGTCCGATCAACCGATACTTCGCGAGATTCTGGGCGCCCACCTATGCGCTGACTCTCGCCCTTGTGGTAACGGGCCCGCTGCTGGCGCCCGGCTACCTGCTACTGCGCGACGCCGTCTCCACTCCACGGTCCTTTTTATCCGATGCGGCACTTGGCCTTTCAGACGCCGCGCCAAGGGCCCTGCCGCAGGATTTCGCGGTGGCATCGGCCTCGCATGTCGTCGACGGCGGCGTCGTGGTCAAGGTGCTGTTGGTTGCCGGGCTATGGCTCGCGGGCTGGGGCAGCGCACGCCTGGCCGCCGCGGTGCTACCCGATACGGGTGTGCCCGGCCAATTCGTCGCCGCGACGCTGGCCGTGTGGAATCCCTATGTCGCCGAACGCCTTTTGCAGGGGCACTGGAGCCTGCTGGTCGGCTACGGATGTCTTCCGTGGGTGGCGACGAAGGTGCTTCGGATGCGGACCTCAGAGGGGGTGCCGCTATGGGTGGGGATCTGTGGGCTGGCGTTCTGGACGGCGCTCGCGGGGCTGACGCCAACGGGCCTGATGCTGGCCGCGACGGTGGCGTTGGTCTGCTCGCTGGCACCCGGTTCCGGTCAACCCCGCACGCTATGCGCGTTCGTCGGAGTCGTCGCGGCGATTGTCGCGGCGCTGCCGTGGTTGACCGCAGCGACCGTGTCAGGGTCGTTGTCGTCGTCACAGGCGGAGGGAGTCCACGCCTTCGCTGCGCGTGCCGAACCGGGCCTTGCGACGCTGGGCAGCCTGGCCAGCCTCGGCGGTATCTGGAACGGTGAAGCCGTACCCGATTCCCGGACAACGCTTTTCGCGGTGGCGGCCGCCATCGTGCTGCTTGGCGTGGTGGTGGCCGGCCTGCCGGTCGCCGCCCGCAGGCCCGCGGCGGTTCCGCTGCTCATCCTTTCCGGCGTCGCGGTGGTGGTGCCCACGCTGATGGCGACGGGACCCGGATTGGCGGTGGTCGAGTCGATGGTCCGCGCGCTGCCTGGTCTCGGTGTGGTGCGCGACGCGCAGAAATGGGTGGCGCTTGCGGTGCCGGGCTACACGCTTGCGGCCGCTGCGGCCGTGCTGACGCTTCGTCGTTGGCTGCCAGGGGCCGTCACCGCGGTGGTTTGCAGCGTCGCCTTGATCGCAACGCTGCCCGATCTGGCATGGGGTGTCGGCGGCAAGGTCGTCGCGGTGCAGTATCCGCCCGACTGGGCGGCGGCCGCGGCGACGATCAACGCCGATCCACGGCCGGTGGCAGTGCTGCCCGCCGACGGCATGCGGCACTTCTCGTGGGCAGGCGAGGCGCCGGTGCTCGACCCGTTGCCGCGCTGGGTCCGCGCCGACGTCCTGATGACCGGCGACCTGACGATTTCCGGGCGACTTGTGCCGGGTGAGGGCGGTCAGGCCCGTGATATCCATCGACTGCTGGCGGCCGGCGCCGACCATGATGCACTCGCCCGCGCCGGGGTGGGCTGGCTGGTGGTCGAGTCCGCGGAGGGCGTCACCGTCACCCGGATCGGCGGCGACCGCCCTGCGGCGTCTCATCGGGGGTTGCTGATAGCCGCGCATCTGGTCTGGTTGACGGCCCTTTTGATCGGTCTGACCGGCTCGCTCGCCGGGTTGGCACGACGTCGGCGGGCCAGCGAGTAAGGACCGCGCTCACGTTGGAGTAGTCGGCTACGCTACCCACCCTCCTCGGCCGACAGAAGCATGGTCAGTGTCGATCGTGTGAGCCCGAGGAGATGGCCATGAGCGTCGTAGTGTTCGAAGCCGACCTGCCGACCGTCGAGTACGAGCAAGCGACAACGCCGGACGAAGCCCATCGAAATCTGCGCAAGGCCCTCGAGCAGGCGCCGATCGCGTTGGGGGCGCACGGTCCGGAGATCCTGAGTTACGAGCTGGTCCGCGCGACGCTGCGCGATCCCAGGTTCCAGGTGCCGCGCGGCCTCGGTCTGGAGACGCAGGGCATCACCGACGGCCCGCTGTGGCAGCGCGCCGCCACCAGCCTGCTGGCCATGAACGGCGACGATCACAACCGGCTGCGCCGGCTGGTGTCGAAGGCCTTCACCCCGCGGTCGGTAACCCGGTTGGACGACATCATCGTCGACGTGATCACCGAGCTCATCGACCCGTTGATGTCGAACGGCCGTTGCGAGGTCGTGGCCGATGTGGCGCGGCCCTATCCCGTGCCGATCATCTCCGCGCTTCTGGGCGCGCCTCATGAGGACTGGCGGCTGTTCTCCGACTGGGCTGATGATTTCTTCAAGCTGTTCACTTGGAACGTCGCCGAGTACGAGAACGACATCCTCGCCGCGTGGCAGGCGCTCGACGATTACATCGACGGGATGGTCGCGACCCGGCGCGACTCACTCACCGACGACCTGATCTCGGAGCTGATCCGCGCCGAGGACGACGGCGACCGGTTGACGATCAGCGAGCTGCGGATGCTCGCGGCGGGCATCCTGATGGCAGGCACGGACACCACCCGCAATCAGGTGGCTGCGGCCGTCGACGTCTTCTGCGACCATCCGGAGCAGTGGGATCTGCTCGCGGAGCACCCGGAGCTGGCGATGAAGGCGGTCGAGGAAGTAATGCGTTTCTGCCCAGTGGTTTTCGGTGCAATGCGAATGACGACGGAGGACGTCGAGGTGGGTGGTGTGGTGATCCCGGAGGGCACGTTCGTCATGTGCAACACGGCCGCCGCCAACCACGACGCGGACGTGTACATCGCGCCGGATCGCTTCGACATCATGCGTGAGGACGCGCCGCCGATGCAGACGTTCGGCGCAGGCGCACACTACTGCCTCGGCGCAAACCTGGCGCGGCGCGAGATCGCCGACGCCCTCGTGGTGATGTCGAAGCGCATGCGCAACCTGCGACACGACGGCATCGCACAGTGGAAGCCGCTTGTCGGAATCACCGGTCCTGCAACACTTCCGGTGGCGTTCGACGCCGCTTAGTCAACCAAGTCGTCGAGGGCGCTTGTGGTCGAGTTTAGCGCTTCGTCGTAGCTCATCGCTGCCCCGCGTGCGATGGCCGCAGCGTACCGTTGCGCGCCGAGTTCCCTCTGCAACCGCTCGAGCGCCCGTTCACGGTCCGGTAACTCATGGACGGGGACACCGAAGGTATTCGCGAATACGCCTTCGGTGGCTATGCCTGCCAGGACCGCCGCCAACTCGTAGTGCCCGAGGTGTGTGAGCACTTGGATCCCGCGGTCGAATGTTGTCGCAATGGCGGTCAACTCACCGAAGCGGTGGTTCGCTGGAATTGCCTCCCTCAGCGCCGATATGGCGCCATTGGCGTCGCCCTTTGCCGCTCGAAGTTGACCGGCCAGCGCCAGAGCTCGGCCGCGCATTGTTGTCGAGAGCTCGGTGGGAATCCTTGCCGCTTCCACGGCGGCAAGCGCGTCGTCCGGCGCAGAGCGCCACGTCGTCAGCGCCACCAGGTACAGGCCGAGCGTGATCACCGAACGGCGGTTCAACTGTTGCCCAAGACGTAATGATTCCTTCGCCTCGGAGGCCGCGAACTCCAGATCACCGTGCTGGGCGGCACATCCGGCCGCCGTCGAGTGCAATCTTGCGTAGGAATAGGGCTTGGCGCCGACAGCGTCGAAGGTGGCCAGGCCCTCGGCCAGGATTTCGCGAATCCGGTGCGGCCGACTGCTGATCATCAGACACACGTAGGGCAGCTCAGGAGCCGCTGAGTCAGCGGCGACGACATCGCGAACCGCTTCGCGTGCGAGTTGATGAGCCGACACATAGTCGGTTCGGTAGAACGCACTGCTCGACGCAACGGCGAGGACCGTGCTCCTGAGAAACGGGTCCGCGCGCTTCGCCCGCTCCACGGCCGGTTCGGCCCAGGTCCATACCCCGCTCCAGTCCTCAAAGCTGCTTGCGGTCACCTCGGCGATGATGTGAAGTCCCAACTCGCCGTCGCTGTCGTCCGCGGAGTCGAGGCTCCACAGCACCGCGGCCCGGAGATTGTCGATCTCGGTTGCGGCCCGCAAAAGCCACTTTTCCTCGTCGTCGACTTGGACGGCCTCCATCACCCGACGAGTGAAATTGGCGTAGTGCTGGGCGTGCCGCCGACGGTATGCATCTGCAGTGCTTGCTGTGTCGAGCCGCGCGCGCGTAATGCCGCAATGTTTCGAGCATCTGATATCGGGTAGTGCCAGACGGGCCCGGTCGGCGACGAGCATCGACTTCGCAACCAAACTCGACAACGCGTCGATGACATCCCAGCTGTCGATGCCATCGCCGGCGACAGCGACGGCGGCATCGACATCGAATGTGGACGGAAACACGCCGAGACGGTCGAAGATCAGCCGCTCCGTGTCCTCGAGCAACGAGTACGACCAGTCGACGGCGGCGCGCAACGTGTGATGACGTTCCAACGATGCGCGGCGCCCGCCAGTGAGCAACCTGAACCGCTCATCGAGATGTCCGGCGATCTCGGACGGACTCAACGCCACGACGCGAGCGGCAGCCAACTCGATGGCAAGTGGAATGCCGTCGAGCCGCCGACATATCTCGGCGATCGGCTTCGCGTCGGACGGTTCGAAACGCAATTGTGAATCGACGGCTCCGGCTCGCTCCACGAAAAGCCTTGTCGCATCGACTCGTACGAGGTCATCCAGCGCCACATCCGTGTCGGGCAACTCCAGTGAACGCAGACGGATGACCTGTTCACCCGGCACGTCAAGCGCTTCCCGGCTGGTGGCGAGCACGCACACGTGCGAGCACCTAGCCAGAAGTCGGTCAATCAGTTCAGCAGCCGCGTCGAGCAAGTGCTCGCAGTTGTCCAGCAGCACGAGCACGCGACGCGAGCCGACGTACTCGGCAATGTCTTCACCGTTCAGGGCTCCGGTTCCCGCCGACATACCCAGGCTGACGGCCAACGCTTGCAGCATCGACGCCGGGTCGGAAACGGCGGCAAGCTCGCACAGCCAGACTCCGTCTGAATACGACCCCAACATGTCCGCGGCGGCCTGCACTGCGAGACGGGTTTTGCCCACACCACCCGTACCGGTCAGGGTGATCAACCTCGAGGAATCGAATCCCTCTGCTATCAATTTGATTTCGCGCTCGCGGCCGACGAAGCTCGTCAGCTGAACCGGCAGGTTCCTGGGGAACGCGTCGATCGATCGCAGCGGTGGAAACGTCGAAGGCAGCTCCGGATGCACGAGACCGCAAACCGTTTCGGGTCGCCCGAGATCTGGCAAGCGGTGCACACCCAGATCGGTGAGAGCGGTTCCATCTGGCACAATCTGACCGCCGTGGGCGGTTGCCCTCAGCCGCGCCGTGCGATTGACCGTGGGTCCGAAGTAGTCACCGTCGCGAAGCTCGGCCTCTCCGGTGTGGATGGCGATTCGCACTCGGATCTCAACGCCGTCCGGCCACGCCGCAGACGCCATCGCACGCTGGCAAGAAGACACCAAAAGCGCTGTCACCCTCACCCTTCTGTTTGAGCAGCGTTCCGCGGTGACCGGCTACCGCGTCGGCGAGGATCTCGTCGTGAACCGAGAGTGCTTTGCCCATGGTCTCGGCGTGGGTCTCCCACAGCCGCGTCGATCCCTCAACGTCAGTGAGCAAGAACGTGACGGTCCCCGTGGGCAGGTCAGGGCCTTGCCGCGGCTCCGCCATTTCCGGATAGTACGTCGACCACGTGCGCTCACATGCAGTGTCAGACAACACCGCTGACGCGCTTGCCCGTGCGCATCGACTCCAGCACCTCGCGCATGGCGTCGGCGCTCTGCCTCCAGGAGAACTCCCCACTGCGGATCTGGGCCTTGCCGCCGAGCTGGTCGCGCAGTACGGGATCGGTCAGCAGTCGCTCGATCTCGGCGACCAGTTCGGCGTGGTCGTCGACGAGAAGCCCGGTCACGCCGTCGACGATCGAGTCGGTCAGGCCGCCGGAGTACCGGTAGCCGATCGTCGGCACCCCGTGCTGCGCGGCCTCGGTGACCGCCAGGCCCCAGCCCTCCTTGCGGGAAGGCAGTACATGCACCCAGGATCGTTGCAGCACTTGATGTTTGGTGACATCGTCGACGTGGCCGTGAAACGTCACCGCGTCGGAAACGCCCAACGCGCGCGCATGGTCGACGAGCCGGTCACGCCACCAACCGCCGCCGACGATGTCGAGGTGCAGGCGAGGCATCGACGGCAGCAGCTCGGCGACGGCGTTCAGCGCGTCCTCGATCTGCTTGTGCGGCACCAGCCTGCTCAGCAGCGCGAGGCGGGGATGGTCGGCGCGCGGCATCGCCAGCGTCTCGGGCGGGGCCTCGTCGAGTCCGTTGCGCACAACCGCGATATGGGCGGCGTTCACGCCGAGGTCGGTGAGGTCTCGCGCCGATGGCAGAGACACCGTGACGTACTGGTTGCGTCGGTGCAGCCACGGCGACAACCGTGACTCGACGAACCAACCGAACCGTCCCTTCACGCGACCGGCGACCGGCCAGAGTTCACGGTGGCAGTGGTGCACAAGGACGACGACGCGGCGACCGTATGTGAGGCGGGCAAGGAACGGCAGCCCGTTCTGGGTGTCGATGACCACGTCCGGGCGTACCGTGCGCAGCGGCCCGAGCCCGATGCGGGCCAGCACCATGGCCAGCCCCGCCCAGATGTAGATCGAGTTCCTACCGCCTGCCCGGTTTATCCGCACCCCGTCGACCACCTCGTGGCGCGGGGCACCGGCGTACCGAGCCGTCCGCAGCGTCACGTCGATGCCCGACTCGGCTAGCTGAGCGCCGATGCGCTGCAGATAGGCCTCGCTGCCGCCGCCCTGGGGATGGCCCGTATCCCGCCAGCACAACAAGAGCACTGAGCGTACGGGGCGGCCAGACATCCGTGCCAGCGTAGCCGCTGCATAGGGTCGGGTTATGTCCGCCACCGACGTCTTCGCCCGGCGGGCGACACTGTCCCGGTCGGTGCGGTTGCTGTCGCAGTTCCGCTTCGAGCAGCGCGACCCGGCCCGGTTCTACACCGCGCTCGCCGAGGACACCGCCGCGATGGTCGGCGATCTGTGGCAGGCGACCCATGGCGAGCACCCCGGGGGGCAGAGCCTGCTCGACGTCGGTGGCGGGCCGGGGTACTTCGCGACGGCGTTCCGACAGGCCGGGTTCACCTATATAGGCGTCGAACCCGACCCCGCGGAAATGCATGCGGGCGCCGCGTCCGGAGGGTCGGCGACCTACGTCCGCGCCTCCGGCATGGCGCTGCCGTTCGCCGACGCCAGCGTGGACATCTGCCTGTCGTCGAATGTCGCCGAGCACGTGCCGGAGCCGTGGCGGCTGGCCAGGGAGATGTTGCGGGTTACCCGGCCGGGTGGCCTTGCGGTGCTGTCATACACGGTGTGGCTCGGCCCGTTCGGCGGGCACGAGATGGGCCTGACCCACTACCTCGGGGGCGCCCGCGCCGCGGCCCGCTACGCCCGCAAACACGGTCACAGACCCAAGAACGACTACGGATCGTCACTGTTCGCCGTCTCGGCCGCGGCCGGTCTCGATTTCGGCGCGAGCTCCGGCGCGCTCGTCGCCGCATTCCCCCGCTACCACCCCAGATGGGCGTGGTGGATGACCAAGGTCCCGCTGCTCAGAGAGTTTCTGGTGAGCAATTTGGTGCTGGTACTCAGCCCAACGCGATCGCTCGACTGAAACATGTTCTCGTTTTGCCGGTTCGTGGGTAGGGTGGCGCCATGACTCAGAGCACTGCCACGAAAACAACTTCCGTCAAGACCGAGTGGGACAAGCTGTTCATCGGCGGCACGTGGGTCGAACCGTCGACGGCGGATGTCATCGAGGTGCACTCGCCTGCCACCGGACAACTCGTCGGCAAGGTTCCGCTCGCCGCGCCCGCCGACGTCGACGCCGCCTGCGCCGCTGCGCGCAAGGCATTCGATGAAGGCCCGTGGCCACACATGTCGCCGCAGGAGCGGGCCGCCGTGCTCGGCGCAGCGGTGAAGCTGATGGAGGAGCGCGCCGACGAGTTGAAGTTCCTGCTGGCCGCGGAGACCGGTCAGCCGCCGACCATCGTCGACATGCTGCAGTACGGCGCAGCGATGTCGGCGTTCCAGTACTACGCGGGCGCGGCCGACAAGTTCACCTGGCGCGACTTCCGCGAAGGTGTCTACGGCGAGACCATGGTGCTGCGCGAGCCCATCGGCGTGGTCGCCGCCGTCACCGCATGGAACGTGCCGTTCTTCCTTGCCGCCAACAAGCTGGGTCCCGCGTTGGTCGCGGGCTGCACGATCGTGGTGAAGCCGGCCGCCGAGACGCCGCTGTCGCTGTTCGCGATGGCCGAGATCTTCGCCGAGGCCGGGCTGCCCGAGGGTGTGCTCTCCGTCGTGCCCGGCGGCCCGGAGACCGGGCGTGCGCTGACCGCCAACCCTGAGATCGACAAGTTCACGTTCACCGGCAGCAGCGCGGTCGGCAAGGAGATCGGCAAAATCGCGGCAGAGAAGCTCAAGCCGTGCTCGCTCGAGCTCGGCGGTAAGTCCGCGGCGATCATCCTCGAGGACGCCGACCTGGAATCGACGCTGCCGATGCTGTTGTTCTCCGGGCTGATGAACTGCGGACAGGCCTGTGTGGGGCAGACCCGTATCCTGGCGCCGCGGTCGCGCTACGACGAGGTCGTCGAGAAGGTGTCCGCCGGTGTCGCGGCGATGCCGGTCGGGCTGCCCGACGATCCCGGCGCGATGGTCGGCCCGCTGATCAGCGAGAAGCAGCGTGAACGCGTCGAGGGTTACATCAAGAAGGGCGTCGAGGAAGGTGCGCGGCTGGTGACCGGCGGCGGCCGTCCCGAGGGCCTGGACAGTGGATGGTTCGTTCAGCCAACGGTTTTCGCCGATGTCGACAACTCGATGACCATCGCGCAGGAGGAGATCTTCGGGCCGGTGCTGGCGATCATTCCCTACGACACCGAGGACGACGCGGTGCGCATCGCCAACGACTCGCCCTACGGGCTGGCGGGCAGCGTGTGGACGACGGACAACGATAAGGCGATGAAGATCGCGGCGCAGATCCGCACCGGCACCTACGCGGTCAACATGTACGCATTCGATCCCGGCTCGCCGTTCGGCGGCTACAAGAACTCCGGCATCGGCCGCGAGAACGGACCAGAAGGCATCGAGCAGTACACCCAAGCCAAGAGCGTGCTGCTGCCGTTCGGATACAAGCCGGAGTAACCCCTGTTCCGTCGGCGTTAAGGCTTTCTCGCCCAAATTGAAAGATGCGGCCCTGATACCAGCAGCGGGTCTGGGCCGAGGTCGAGTTCGCAACGTTCGGTGAATGCGCCGACGTCCGTCTCCTGGTCGGTGGCGATGCCGTGCGCGGTCAGCAGCGGTGACAGGTTCTGCACCAATGTGATCTCGTGTGCCAATACGGTCGGGCCGGTGTACACGGCGCCGGTCACCTCGTAGGGAGGTTGCGGCTCCAAGCCGACCGACCGCAACAGCGACGGCAAGCGCGTCCCCATGTGCGCTTGATGTTTGAGCACTTCGAAAGCGGCGTCCATCCATCGCACCAGTTGGTCTACTGATGGGCTGCGGGGCCACATCAACACCTGATTCGGCGGATGGTGTTCGTATTCCATGAATGCCATGACACCGCCTGGTTCGAGACGATCAGCCAGAGCGCGCAGCACGAGCTCGACGTCGGGCTGATACATCAGCACCAACCGGCCGACGATTGCATCGAACGGCCCAACGGGCGGGCAGAAAACATCGGCAGTTTCAAACTGGACGTGCGACAAGCCAATTTCCCTGACACGGCGCTTCGCGGCCTCGACATAGCCGGCGTCACGGTCGATGCCCAGAACTTGGCCGGACGGCGTCACCAGCTCGGCGGCAATGATCGAAACGTCACCACCGCCCGACCCACAATCGAGCACACGCATACCGGGACCAATACCGGCTGCTTGGAACAGCCTTTCCGTCGCGGGACGCAGCGCGTCGCCTTGGCTCGCGAGCCGTTGACGTTCGTCCTCCGTGTTACCCCAGGCGTATTGGCTGGCCACAGTTACGGATCTTTGCACGCTGATTCGTCGCGATGGCGAAAAACAACTGGCTCGCCAAGAGGCCCTAGAAGGGCGGGGTGTCGCGTTCGTTGAGTGCGCGTTCGGCTTTGATCGCCGCGGTCAGGGCGGCGGTTCGGGTTTGTTTTCGGCGCGGCATTTTGAGGCCGCGGTCGCCGGCTGTAAGCGGTGGGTGCCCGGTGGGTGGGGGTAGGTCGGCGGTGGCGACGTCCCAGGTGGGGAAGAACAGCCGGCTGCCGGGTTGGGTGGTGTAGGTCTCGCCGCTGGGTGCTGTCCAGATCACGGTGCCGTCGGGGTGCTGCTCGTCGGCCCAGCCGCCGATACCGGTCCAGAATGTTTTGAGCAGGTGGTGTTTTCGACATTTGCAGTTCAAGTTCGAGGCGTGGGTGGGTCCGTAGGGCCAGGGGCGGGCGTGGTCGATGTCGCAGCGGTCGGCGGGGACGTCGCAGCCCGGGAAGCGGCAGAACAGATCCCGCATCCGCACAAATTCGGCGAGTTCGTCGCTGGGCCGGTACCGCGGCTCGGGTTCGGCGCCCGGGGTGCGGATCGGTTTGATGGTCGCCCCGTTGCGGATCGCTTCGGCCAGCAGCGCATTGGGCAGCACGCCGTGTCCCAGCAGCAGCGCCGGCGCGGCCGGCCGCTTGGCGTCGGTGACGGGTTCTTCGGTGGCGGGCTGCTTCTGCAGTGGCGGGCTGTTCTGCAGTGGCGTCGTTGATGGCGTTCTGCTCGGCGATCACCCGGATCACCACATTCGACTTTGGTGTCACTTCGGCGGCGGGGCAGTCCGGTGATCCGCAACGGCAGGCCAAGATGTCGTTGTTGTTGGCGATCGCGGCGGCGGCATCGGAGCGGCGCTCGCCGGCACTGCGCGGATCGTTGGCGCACAACCCGTTGACCATCGCGTCGATCCGCGCCCGCATCACGACGGCGTCGGGGGCTAGCAGCTGCCCCCACACCGACACGGTTTCGGTGTCGTCGTCACACGCGCCGATGATGAAGTCGCGACCGCGTGTCGTGGTCTCGGTGCGCCGTTGTGCGTCGGGGTCGAAGCGGGCGACCTGCACGTCGACGGCTTGGCGCAGCTTGTCCTCGGAAAGGCGTTCCCAGTTGACAGCGCGGTCGGCGATGGCGGCATCGATGTTGGCCCAAGCTTCGTCGCCTTGCACCAGTCGGGTGGCCCAGGTGATCGTCGAGACCAGCCGGGTACTCAGCGCGCCTTTGCAGTACAACGCTGCGACCTGGGGTAGGTGATCGCGCAGCGCTTCGGCGATGCGCATCTGCCCCGAGGCGCGGCGCTGCCCGATCGCCATCGCCGCACCGACCTCGGCGGCCGTCGAGTCCCACGGGTCGAACGCCCACAGCGCGCGTTCGTCGTTGTCGTCGATGCGGCGGCGGGTCAACTCGGCGATCACGGCAAACCGCCGGGCACCGGCGATCGCCTCCTGCCGCACCCCGTCCTCGATCGCGGCAATGAGAACCTCATCAGAGGCCGCCGCGAACTCCGAATCGAACATGCTTTCGAATTTACCCAGGTCCACTGACAAACCACCACGTCAACCGCCCAGCTGTGGATAAACCTGCCACTGTGGATAACTGGCAGTCAGTCGCGGCGATCACGCCGTGGTGACAAGCTCCGGCTGCTCCTTCTCGTTTTCGATGAGCTGGTCGATGGCGAACAGCAACGTCGCCATTTCCCCGGGGATGCTTGCAGAACACCACCGAAGATCAGTGATGCGAGCGCGATCGTGGCGTCGACGCCTAGAACAACACCCGCACGATGGTTTCGGCGACCGCGGCAGGCTTGTTCGACCCGTCGAGTTCGATCGTGTTCTTCACCGTCATGTTGACGGTGTTGTCGTCGACCTTGGTCGCATCGATGAGCTCGGAGCGCGCGCGGATCCGCCCGCCGGACGGCACCGCGGCGATGAACCTCACCTTGTTCGACCCGTAGTTGATCGCCATCTTCGCGTTCTCGACGCGGTAGTTGTCCTTGGTGAGCGCCGGGATCATCGACAGCGTCAAGAAGCCGTGCGCAATCGTTTGGCCGTAAGGGCTTTCGGTCTTGGCGCGCTCGGCGTCGATGTGGATCCACTGGTGATCTCCTGTCGCATCCGCAAAGGCGTTGATGCGGTCCTGGTCGATCTCCTGCCACTCGCTGACTCCGAGTTCCTCCCCCACCGAAGCGACAGCGTCGTCGATCGACGTGATCACCTTCATCAGAATGCGTCCTCTCGTAGGTCCATGATCGTCAGGTCCACACCCTCGACGATCTTGTGGTCGGCGGTCAACCGCGGCAAGACATTACGCGCGAAGAAGTTCGCCGCCGCGACCTTGCCCTGGTAGAACGAGCGATCGCGATCCGATACGTCGCCGTCGAGTGCGGCCAGCGCGATCTCGGCGTGCTCGAGCAGCAGCCAGCCGATCAACAGGTCCCCGACCGCGAGCAGAAACGCCACCGATCCCAGGCCGATCCGGTACAACTCGCTGGCGTTTTCCTGAGCGCTCATCAGATAGCCGGTCAGCGTGGCCGCCATTGCCTGCGCGTCGGCGAGCGCTGTTGCCAGCAGCATTCGGCCGTCGGCCAGTTCGGGCCTGGCGTTCTCGATGTCCAGGAACCTCTGGATCTGCGCCACGACATGCTGCAGTGCCACGCCCTGATCGCGGGCGATCTTGCGGAAGAAGAAGTCCTGCGCCTGAATCGCCGTCGTGCCCTCGTAGAGGCTGTCGATCTTGGCGTCGCGGATGTACTGCTCGATCGGATAGTCCTGCAGGAACCCAGAGCCGCCGAACGTCTGCAGCGACTCGGTCAGGCACTGATAGGCACGCTCGGAACCGACGCCCTTGACGATGGGCAGCAGCAGATCGTTGACCCGCTCGGCGAGTTCGGCGTCGGCTCCCGACACGATCTGCGCCACCGCGGGGTCTTGGTGCGCAGCGGTGAACAGGTACAGCGCCCGTAGCCCCTCGGCATAGGCCTTCTGGGTCATCAGCGCACGGCGCACGTCGGGGTGGTGGATGATCGTGACCCGCGGTGCGGACTTGTCGGTCATCTGGGTCATGTCTGCGCCCTGTATCCGGGTCTTCGCATAATCGAGCGCATTCAGGTACCCGGTCGAAAGCGTCGCAATCGCCTTGGTGCCGACCATCATTCGCGCATATTCGATGACCTTGAACATCTGGGCGATGCCGTTGTGGATGTCGCCGACCAACCAGCCGACGGCGGGTGTGCCGTGCTGACCGAAGGTGAGTTCACAGGTGGCTGATGCCTTCAGCCCCATCTTGTGTTCCAGACCGGTGACGAACACCCCGTTGCGCTCTCCGGGCTCTCCGGTTTCCGGGTGGGGCAGGTACTTCGGAACCAGGAACAGGCTCAGTCCCTTGGTTCCCGGTCCCGCACCCTCGGGACGCGCGAGCACCAAGTGCAGGATGTTCTCGAACATGTCGTCGGTATCGCCATTGGTGATGAACCGCTTGACGCCGTCGATGTGCCAGGTGCCGTCGGCCTCTTGGATCGCCTTGGTGCGGCCCGCGCCGACATCGGATCCGGCGTCTGGTTCGGTGAGCACCATGGTCGCGGCCCAATTCCGCTCGACGGCCAGCTGCGCCCAGCGCCGCTGCTGTTCGGTCCCGATGTGGAACAGGATGTCGGCCATGACCGGGCCCGCCATGTAGAGGAACACCGGCGGGTTGGCGCCAAGCGGCAGTTCGTTGATCGCCCATGCCAGCATCGCGGGCGCGGGTACACCATCAAGCCCCTCGTCCAGCCCTATCCGGAACCACTCGCCCTGTCGCCACGCGTTCAAGGATTGCTTGAACGGCTCGGGAATGGTCACCACGTGCGTGTCGGGGTCGAAAGTCGGTGGGCGCCGGTCGGTCTCGGCGAACGACTCTGCGACCGGCCCCTCGGCCAGCTTCGAGGCTTCGGCGAGCATTTGGCGCACCGACTCGCCGTCGAGGTCGCCGAACTCGCCGGTCGCCAGCGCCTTCTCGAGCGCGAACACCTCGAAGAGGTTGAACTCGAGATCGCGCACGTTGCTCTTGTAATGGCCCATGGCTAGCCCTTCTCACCGCGCCTGAGCCGAGCGTAACGCTTCCTAGGAGCCCTGGAACCGGGCTTCGCGACGCGCGAAGAACCGTGTAACTATGCAAGAAGGCATAATTAAATGCGGCCCGCGCCAAATCCCCGACCTGCGACTTGACGCGTGTTTACCTGTTGTTTACCCAGATCCGGGGTCTTTTTTCGTGGTGGAGGTATTGCACACGTGTCTTATCGGTTCTATGCTTAAAGACATAATTCGGCGAGTCGGCAACGGCGCCGCTCACCTGTAGGAGGCACATGATGTGGGTCATTGAACTCAACTTCGCCGGCCGCAAGTTCACTCACCGTGTGTTTGACCGCCGTCGTCCGCTCTATCGGCTTGCCACCCGCACCGCGGGATGGCGACCAGCGCAACTGCGCAACGTGCAAGCGGCGTGAGGGCGCGTTAGACCGTGCAAGCCACCAAACCGCGAACCAAACGGGGTTCGACGCGTAGCAACATGCTGATCAGCGCCGCCGAGGTGATGCGCGAGCGCGGCACCGCCGGCGTGACGATCGACGAGGTGCTCGCCCGCAGCGGTGCCCCCCGCGGCTCGGTTTACTACCACTTCCCCGAGGGCAGAAATCAGATCCTCACCGAGGCGCTGGTGTGGGCCGGTGACACGATCGCCGACAGCATCGATGCCGCGGCGGATCGGGGCGCGCTGCCCCTGGTCCGTGGCTTCAGCGAGTTCTGGGAGCGCACTCTGCAGGAGAGCGACTTCGGCGCGGGCTGCCCCGTCGTCGCCGCGGCCATCGGCTGCGCGAGCGACGAGGCCGGGTTGGCGAGCATCGCGAGCGACATCTTCGGCCGCTGGCGTGACGCGCTCACCCGCGCGTTCGTCGCCGACGATTTCGACACCGACGAGGCCGAATCGCTGGCGGTCACCTGCATCGCGTCGCTGGAGGGCGCCGTGGTGCTGTGCCGCTCGATCCGCAACGCCGAGCCTCTGCGCCAGGTCGCCAGCCAGATGGAATTCCTCATCAAGTCACGGGAATTCGTTCGCCGCAACGGTGTCCCGACAGTCGACCGTTAACCCTTTCGCCAACGCGCGCAAATGAAGTCGCCGTTGACCCCGGACTCGATCAGCGTCCATTCCGTGTGCAGGGGAAGCAGCCGCCCGCCCGTCCCAAGCGTGCATGGGGCGTAGCTGACGATCATCTCGTCGATCAACCCCGCGCCTGCGAACTGTGCGGCCGTATCGCCGCCGCCGACCACCCAGACGTCCTGATAGTCCGCCGCCGTCACCAGCCGTGAGTGCAACTCGGTCACATCGCCCTGGTAGGCCTTCACGGGATCGCCCTTCCGGATGATTTCGGGACGGTGCGTGAGCACCCAGGTCGGCTGCTTGTACTGCCATTCCGAGTCGTTGGCCAAGATCCACTCGTAGGTCGTCGCGCCCATCACCAGCGCGCCGACCGAGTCGGCGAACGCGCGGTAGCCGAACGGGCCGTCGGCGTCGATGTTGCGGTTTATCAACCACTCCAGGCTGTCTCGGTCGTCGACGATGTAGCCGTCGATGCTGGATGCCGTGTAGTAGATGGTCGCCATGTCAATTGCCTCTCATCCAGTCGAGCGGATCACCGGTTCGGGTTTCGATCCCGTGACGCGCGGCGGCGCAATGCCGCGGGCGATGCGACGAGCAGGATCGGTCACGCTCACCGAGTATGGTCGGCCGTCGCGACATCACTAGACTCCCGCCTCGGTGAGCGAATTCGAGGTCCTGTGCGCCGATGACGGCGAACTGGCCACTCTGCGCGTGTCGATCCGCGATTTCCTGACCGCTGATCGCGCCGCATACGGCTGGGTGCCTGCGGTGGACTGCTGGCTGGCCAAGTGGGATCCCGACTTCTCCGTCCGGCTGGCCAACGCCGGGTTCGTCGGCCTCACCATTCCCGCCGAGTACGGCGGGCACGGGCTCGGATACCTGCACCGCTACGTGGTGACCGAGGAACTGCTGGCCCACGGCGCACCCGTCGCCGCTCACTGGATCGCCGATCGGCAGGTGGCACCGGGCCTCCTCGCCTACGGCAGCGACGACCAACGACACCGGCTGCTGCCGCGCATCGTCGCGGGCACCTTGTACTCGGCGATCGGGATGAGCGAGCACGCCGCGGGCTCCGACCTCGCCGCGGTGCAGATGCGCGCGGTCGCGACCGACGGTGGATGGCTGCTGAACGGCACCAAGGTGTGGACCAGCGGTGCGCATGTCGCGCATCAGATCGTCGTACTGGCGCGCACCAGCCCGCTGGATCCAGAGCACCGCCATGCCGGCTTCAGCCAGTTCATCGTGCCGACCGACGCCGGGGGCATCACGATAAGCCCGATCGAGCTGATGAACGGCGAACACCACTTCAACGAGGTGGCGTTCGACGACGTCTTCGTCGCCGACGGCCCCAATGGCGGAGTGCTCGGCGAGGTCGGCAACGGCTGGCATCAGGTCACCGCCGAGCTGGGCTTCGAACGCAGTGGGCCGGAACGGATTCTGTCCACGGCGACACTCGTGTTCTCCGCGGCGCGAGCATTGGCCGGCCAGGACGTCGACGACCGGACGGCCGCCGAACTGGGCGACCTGATGGCCAGGATGATCTCGCTGCGCCAGCTGTCGGTGTCGGTGGCTCGCGCGCTTTCCGACGGACAGGACGCCGCCGGTCGGGCCGCGATGGTCAAGGATCTCGGCACCCGCTTCGAACAGGACTCGGTGGAACGGGTGGCCGACCTGATCGACGGCCTTGATTCACGGTCGCCCCACATTCAGGCCCTGCGTGGCCTACTGGCTACCGGCAGGCTGCATTCGCCCCTGTTCACGTTGCGTGGTGGCACCAACGAGGTGCTACGCGGCGTGGTCGCCAAGGGTATGGGGGCGCGATGAACGAACTGGCGCAGCTCGTCGACGACATCGGCCGTCGATCGTTCGACGCCCGTCTCGGGCACCGCGGTGTGCCGGAGGAGTTCGACGACGCGCTGTGGCGCACTGTCGAGGAGACCGGGCTGAGCAGGCTGACCAGCAGCGGGGACGCCGGTCCCGCGGAGGCCGCGATCGTGCTGGCCGGCCTGGCCCGCCACGCGGGCGCGGTGCCGATCGCCGAGACGGATCTGCTCGCGGCCTGGCTCGCGGAGCAGGCGGGCGTCGGCGTGCCGGACGAGGGGCCGCTCACCGTCGCGATGTCCGATGCGGACTCCGTCGGCGGCCGGATCAGTGGGACGGCGACCGACGTGCCGTGGCCGCGCCCGGCGATCGTGCTGCTCGCCGCACGCACCGCAGACGCGCTTCACGTCGCGGTCGTCGATCCGACGGTGATCGACGGCCACAACCTGGCGGGCGAACCGCGCGGATCGTTCGCGTTCGACATCGCCGCGGATGCGTCGGCGCGGTTGGACCCGACCGTCGGCGATGAGCTCGTACTCCGCGGCGCGTGGGCCCGGTGCGTGCAGATGGTCGGCGCGATGGACGCCGCGGCAGACCTCACCGTCGCCCACACCCGCGAACGCCACCAGTTCGGCAGACCGCTGCGCGCATTCCAGGCCGTCCAGCATTCGCTGGCCGCGATGGCGGGCGAGATCGAACGTGCCCGCGCGGCAACGACGTTGGCGATCGCGGCCGCAACCGACTACGGATTCGGCAGTGCGCAGACCGAGTACGCGGTGACCGTGGCGAAGGTGGCGGTTGGGCGCGCTGTCGAACCGGTCACCACCATCGCGCACCAGTTGCACGGCGCGATCGGTGTCACGCGCGAGCACCAGCTGTGGCTGGCCACCATGCGGGCGCGGAGCTGGGTCGACGAATTCGGCAGCACCGTGCACTACGCGCGGCGGCTCGGCCGCATGACGCTGGCGGCCGACGATCCGTGGGACGTCGTCGTCAGCTGTCCAGCACCTCGTTGACGCGCGCCTCGACGTCGCCGAGGCCGGTGAGGTCGATGCCGAACCGCTCGGTCAGCGTCTCGACGACCTGCGCCGCGGTATCGAAGCGGATGCGCTCGCTACCGCCCTTGGCGTGAATCGCGAGATTGCGTCCCCGTAGGTTCCAGCGCGCGTCGTCGGTGATGAGCGCGATGGACAGGCCGGTGACGAACCCTGACTCCGGATACGTTGAGACATACCAGCTTCCGACCCGACGGTCGATCATCGGAAACGGCCCCGTGCTGAACAGGTACAGCGGCTCCCACTTATCGCGAATCTCGCTCTCCAGCACCAGCCCGTCACCACGCTCGCGGATCCGGTACGGCTCGTGGCGGGTCTGCTGCACGGTGTCGATCTCCAGCCGGATGGGCGATGTCAGGGTCTGCCCACCGAACCCCACGTCGACGAGATAGCGGCCGTCTTCACCTGGCACCGTCACGGCGAGCACCTGATGTGTCCGCGCGGGCAGCTCGTCGCCATCGTGCATCCAGACCACTCGTCCGCCGAGGATGTCGACCCCGAAGCCCAACTGCGACAGCACATCCGCCATCAACCCGTTCTGTTCGAAACAGTAGCCGCCTCGGCGGCGCCGAACCATCTTGTCGGCCAGTGCGCCCGCGCTCAGGTCGATCACCGGGATGCCCATCAAGGGATCGAGATTCTCGAACGGGATCGAGCGGTTGTGTGCGGCGACCAGCGCCGCGAGCGTGTCGAGGGTCGGCTCGGTCGAACCGTCGTAGGACACGCGGCGAAAGTACTCGGCGGTCATGTGTTCATGGTGCGACATCAACCGCGGTTCAGGTCAAGTCACCGAGTGTTGCGTTGCCTAGGGCTTGCCACGCGACGCTGTCTGGCCTGCGTCCCCATGCCGCAGCGGTGGCCTGGGCGAGGCCGCTGTCGCCTCGGACACCGGTGAATCACCGCGCGCTCCTGTCACCCGCGGCGTCTTCGCCGGATCGCCGGGTGACGGCTCGGCGCCGTCGTGCAGTTCCTTCAGCCGCGCGTGCAGGACTTCCAGCACGGGGATCCGGTTGCCATGCTCGGTCTCGTGGTCGAACAGCCGCCGTAGCGGACCCTCCTCCAGCGAACGGACCCGGTGCCGGAGGTCGGGCAGGGACAGCTGGTCGTAGTCCGGGATGGGTAGTTCGTCGCTATGGGCCATGCCTATTCGGTTGCCCACCGCGATCGCGCCGAAACACGGTCGCGTCAGCGGCGAGCGGTCGCGACGACCATAGGCAGGTCGACGATGGATGTGCCGTCGACGACGTACACCTGCGCCTCGTCGGAGAACTGATCTTCCAATGCCGACCTCGCCGCTTCCGGCGCCCGCTCGATGAATGCCGCCATCGGCGTCAGCCCGATGTACTGCCAGAGAAACTCGGCGGGCGCGGGCAGCCTCAGCCTCGTCGTGAACACCGACGACGACGGGTCCCGCAGTCCGGCCCCCGACAATAGTGCGGTGACACCGTCGGGATCGTGCATCGAGAAGACCGCGCTGACGAAGCCGCCGAGATCGGGGTCGATGCAGTTCACGATCGCCCGTTCGAGCGCTTCGAAGAACGGCGGTATCCGCCCGGGCGTGTTGATAGCCACCCGGCCCGAGGGTGTCAGCACCCTGCGCATCTCGGTGACCGCCGCGCTCCTGTCGGCCATGAACATGAGGCCCATCTGGCATAACGCGACATCGACCGAGGCGTCGGGGATCGGTAGCGCGGCGGCATCGCAGATCTGCCAGTCAATGCGGGCTCCCGGCGGCGCGGCAACGGACTTGGCCAGTTCGATCATGTCGGACGCGATGTCGATACCCGTGACCGCGCCGGTGCTGCCGACGGCCTCCGCGGCGGCGCGTGTGACGTGGCCGGTACCGCATGCGACATCGAGGACACGCTCCCCGGGGCGAAGATCGGCTGCACTCAGCAGTGTCTCCGATACCGGTGTGGCGATCAGGGGGACGAAGTCGCGCTGATAGTTCTCGGCTGCTCGGCCGGTGAAATGGCGGTATGAAACGGCGGACATGGCTGGAACGGTAAGTGGTCGTCTGTCGATCAGGCATCGGTTGAACGACCCATCTGAGCGAAATGGGTGCGATTGCCCATGCTCATACCAAGTGGTGTTCGTATGCGTACGCGGTCGCCGCGGTCCGGTTCGAGACACCAAGCTTGGCGTAGATGTGCTCGACGTGGCGAGCCACCGTGTGGGGGCTTACCACGAGCACCTCGGCGATCTCGCGGTTGGTTCGACCCGCCGCCACCTGAGCCAGCACTTCGAGTTCACGGGCGGACAGCGCCGTGGATTCGCCGTGCCGGGTCGTCGTATCGGCGAGTCCGGCCGCCAGCAGCTCAACTCGCTCTAAATCTGGCGCTGCCCCGAGTTGACGGAAAACCGTGGCCGCGGTGCTGAACTCGACGTCCGCGCCGACACGATCGCCGAGTGCCGCGCACGCAAGTCCGAGCAGTACCGCGGTGCGTGCTACCTCGTAGGGCATGTTCGCCGTGCACCAGGTGTCGGCCGCACCTCGCAGTACAGGCAGGGCGGCGGTGGCATCGCCCGACGCGATCAGGACCGTCCCCTGTGCCTCGGCCGCCATTGCGGCGAGGAGCTCCGAAGCGGACCTGCCTGCGACATCGGAGAGTTCGTCGGCTGCCTTTCGCGCAGCTGTGATATCGGCTGCGGCACGGTTGATTTCGACAGCGGCATACAGCAGCTCCACACGCGATGCCGACGAACCACCCTCCGCCAACGCACGCCGGATCGTCGCGCGGGCCGCTGCGGCATCACCCTTGGCCAATTCCAGTAGCGCCAAACCCGGTACCGGGTGATAACCATGCCGACTCGCGTCGCGGTAGCACTGTTCGGCGGCGTCGAAGTCTCCTTGCAGGCGGCATATTTCACCGTGTTGGTAGTGAGCCAGACCGAGCGCTGGGTGCGGAGGATCGGCTAGCCGTAGGCAGGCGCCAACTGCGCTTTCGACGGCGGTCGGCCAGTCGCCCTCTGCCTGCTGCAGCTGCGACCGGTGCACCAGGCACTGCCCGCGGAACGGCACTAAGCCCGGCTGGGCGTCGCACCAGACGCTGAGTGCGTTCGTCCATTCGGAAGCGCGCTTGAAGTCGAAAAGGGTTACGCACTCGAGAATGACCGCGCAGTAAGCGATTCCCGTCGCGATTGGATTGAGTTCGCCCGCCGTCGCCGCCAGCATGACTTCGTCGAGCTTGTCCACGCCCGCGATCGGTTCGCCCAGTGCGATCAGGGCCTGCCCTTCGCACAGTGTCCCGAAACAACGCAGATCGGCGTCATCGAATCGCTCGCCGATCTCGGCCGCGCGGATACCGAGTTCGCGGGCGCGCCGGGCATCACCCGCCTCCAGCGCTGCGAGGCCTCGCGGAATGTGCAGATAGCCCGAAGCCCTGCTCTCGACCCCGGCCCGCGCGACCAGCGAATCGCCACGGGCCAGCCAACCGTTGGCTCGCGCCGGCTGACCGCCCGCAAGCAGAAGGAAGGTCAACCAGAAGGCGTAGCGGGCGGCCTCGTCCGGTCCACCCGCACTCAGCGCCGCACGATGCGCGGCCTCCCATTGCGCGAGGGAGTCGTCGTCCGCACCGAGTAGAAAGGCTCGAATCGCGGCCGATTCGTAGTCCGACGCGTCGGTAGACGGCGCCATACCTCCAGTGTCAGGTGCCGGTCCACTTCGGCGGCCGCTTTTCGGCGAAGGCCACCGCGCCCTCCCTTGCGTCGTTGGACGTGAAGACCGGCGCCAGGATCTTGGTCTGCTTGGACCACATCTCGTCGGGGCTCCAGCCGCGCGCTTCGACGATGATGCGCTTGGTCGCCGCCACTGCCAACGGTCCGTTGCCGCTGATGCGCTCGGCCAGCCCGATTGCCGCTTCGAGGGCCGAACCCGGCTCCGCGAGGAGGTTCACCAGCCCCAGCTCATGCGCCCGTTCGGCGGGAAGGTTCTCACCGGTCAGCGCCAACTCCATCGCGATCGCGTACGGGATGCGTTGCGGCAGTCGCAGCAGGCCACCGCCGCCTGCGACAAGGCCGCGCTTGACCTCGGGGATACCGAACGCCGAGTCCTTCGACGCCACGATCAGGTCGGTGGCCAGGGCCAGCTCCGTCCCGCCCGCGAGTGCGTAGCCCTCGACCGCGGCGATGAGCGGCTTGGCCGGCGGGCGTTCGGTGAACCCCATGCCACGGCCCTCGACGACCACGTTCTCCCCGCGCGCGAACGCCTTGAGGTCCATGCCCGCGCAGAACGACCCGCCCGCGCCGGTCAGGATGCCGACCGAAAGGCCGTCTTCGCGGTCCAGCCGGTCCATCGCGTCGGCCAACCCCCTGCTGACCGCGGCGTTGACGGCGTTCTTGGCATACGGCCGATTGATGGTGATGATGAGAATCCGGTCACGCTGTTCGACCAGGACGACTTCTTCGGTGTTGGCTTCTTCGCTCACGTCGGTGATGCTATCGACCGGGCGTTGGCACCTACACCGCCTGGGTACTATGTAAAACTAGAACGCGTTCTAATTGTGACAGGGGGCCCCATGGCCACGACCGATATCCAGGCGTCGGAACTCACCGAGTGGGATCCGGGCCTGACCGAGCGCGTGATGGGCATAATGCGGCCGATCCTGAAGCGGTACTTCCGCTACGAGGTACGCGGCGTCGAGCACATGCCGCGGGGCGGCGCGCTGCTTGTGTCGAACCACTCCGGCGGCATGATGCCGATGGACGTGCCGATCCTGTCCGCGGACTACTACGACAAGCACGGCTACGACCGGCCGCTGTACACCCTCAGCCACGACATGCTCTTGGTCGGGCCGACAGGGGACTTCTTCAAGAAGATCGGCTACATCAGCGCCAACCACGAGAACGCCGACGCGGCGCTGCGTTCGGGCGGCCTCGTCGTGGTGTTCCCCGGCGGCGACTATGACGTGTACCGGCCGACGCTGTCGGAGAACAAGATCGACTTCGGTGGGCGCACCGGCTATGTGAAGGCAGCGCTCAATGCCGGGGTGCCGATAGTGCCCACGGTCGGCATCGGCGGTCAGGAGACCCAGTTGTATCTGACGCGGGGCACATGGCTGGCCAAGCTCCTCGGGCCGATCTCCCGGCTGGCCCGCGCCAAGATCGTGCCGATCTCGTTCGGCTTCCCGTTCGGCCTCAGCCTCGTGGTCCCGCCGAACATTCCGCTGCCCGCCAAGATCGTCATGCAGGTACTGCCGCCGATCGACCTCACCGCCGAGTTCGGTGAGAACCCAGACATCGACGAGGTCGACGCCCACGTCCGCCACGTCATGCAGCGGGCACTCGACGAGCTGGCTGCCGAGCGCCGCCTGCCGATCCTCGGCTGAACCATGGGGCTCTCTGACCGACTGAACGACACCCTTGGCCTGGTCGCCACCCTGCGACGAGCCGGCATGATCGCCCCGCTGCGGCCCGACAAATATCTCCGAATGGCGGCGGCCATGCGGCGCGAAAACGTCTCGGCCGTATCGGGTTTCGCCTCCGCCGCGCAGCGCTGCCCGGACCGGCCCGGGCTCGTCGACGAGATCGGCACCCTGACCTGGCGGGAAATCGACCAGCGCTGCGACGCGTTCGCGGCGGCGCTGCAGGTACTCCCCGGCGGGCCACCGCGGGTGATCGGGCTGATGTGTCGCAATCACCGCGGCTTCGTCGAGGCCGTCGTCGCGGCCAACCGGATCGGCGCCGATCTGCTGCTGCTGAACACCTCGTTCGCCGGACCAGCCCTCGCCGAAGTGCTGACCCGCGAGGGCGCCGACGCCGTGATCTACGACGAGGAGTTCACCGAGATCGTCGACCGCGCGCTGGCCGACAAGCCCGATGCGACAGGGATCGTCGCCTGGACCGACGATCCCTCCGCGCACGACGACTCCCAGACCGTCGAGAAGATGATCGCCGCGCACATGGGCCAAGAGCCCCAACGCGCCAAGGAGAAATCCCGGACGATCCTGCTGACGTCGGGCACCACCGGAACACCCAAGGGCGCCAAGATGACGGGTGGCGAGGTCAGTGCACTGAAGGCGATCCTGGACCGCACCCCGTGGCACACCGAGGAAGCGATCGTCATCGCGGCGCCGATGTTTCACGCATGGGGCTTCTCGCAGTTGATCTTCGCCGCGACGATGGCGTGCACCATCATCACACGGCGCAAGTTCGATCCCGAGGCGACGCTGGAGTTGGTCGACCGCCACCGCGCGACCGGGCTCGCGGTGGTGCCGGTCATGTTCGACCGGATTATGGAACTGCCCGACGGGGTAAGAAACCGCTACAGCGGACGGTCGTTGCGGTTCGCCGCCGCATCGGGGTCGCGGATGCGCCCGGACGTGGTGACGGCCTTCATGGACCAGTTCGGTGACGTCATCTACAACAACTACAACGCAACGGAGGCCGGATTGATCGCGTCGGCCACGCCCGAAGACCTTCGGGCCGCTCCCGACACGGCCGGGAAGCCCGCGCCGGGAACCGAAATACGCGTGCTGGACAAGGAATTCCGCGAGGTTCCCACCGGGGAGGTCGGCCAGATCTACTGCCGCAGCGGCACCCTCTTCCAGGGTTACACCTCGGGCCAGACGAAGGACTTCCACGAAGGTTTCATGGCGTCGGGCGATTTGGGCTATGTCGATGCGAACGGCAGGTTGTTCGTCGTCGGCCGCGACGACGAGATGATCGTCTCCGGCGGCGAGAACGTCTACCCCATTGAGGTCGAGAAGACCCTGGCTTCGCATGCCGACGTCGCCGAGGCCGCAGTTATCGGGGTGGACGACGAGCAGTACGGCCAGCGCCTTGCTGCGTTCGTCGTTCTGAACGAAGGCGCAGGCGCCACCCCCGACACGTTGAAACAGCACGTGCGCGAGAGCCTCGCGAATTACAAAGTGCCGCGGCAGATCACGGTGCTCGACGAACTCCCGCGCAGTATCACCGGCAAGATCGTGCGCAAGGACCTACTCGCGCTGGTCGACAATGCGTAAGCGCCGTCCCGTACTCCGCGCGGGCCTCGAGCTTGCGAATGCCGCCAACGCCGTGCGACCGTTCGGCCGCGACGGATACCCCACCGTCCCCGAGTTCTTCCTGGGCTGGCCGACCACCGAGATGGCGCCGCTGTACATGGCCGGCTCGATGCTCGGCGCGATCCGGCGGTGGTTGCGGGGCGACTACCGGGACCGGCGAGGTCGAATCGCGCTGCTACTCAAGGTGATCACCTGGGGCCTGCTGGGTCTGATCATGCACCGCAATGTGACTTCCGAGCAGTATTTCGAGAAGCCTCTCGAGGAGACACTCGGCGAGGACTATGAGGCGGTCGCCGCGCAGTCACAGCCGCTGCGGCGGCGAAACCTGGTGGGCGTGCCGCCGCACGATCTGATCCGCCGTCGATACGTGGAGAAGACCGACATCGTTCAATACGGGCCGCACCCGAAGGTGAACTTCGCCGACGTATGGCGTCGGCGCGATCTGCCGCGGGACGGAAAGGCTCCGGTGCTGTTGCAAGTGCCGGGCGGAGCGTGGTCGATTGGAATGCGCCGCCCGCAGGCTTACCCGTTGATGAGCCATATGGCCGAGCGCGGGTGGGTGTGCGTGTCGATCGACTACCGGGTGAGTCCACGCAACACGTGGCCGGACCACATCGTCGACGTCAAGCACGCGCTGGCATGGATCAAGGAGCACATCGCCGAATACGGCGGCGACCCCGATTTCGTCGCGATCACCGGCGGCTCGGCCGGCGGACACCTGTGCGCGCTGGCCGCGCTGACGCCGGACGACCCGCAGTACCAGCCCGGCTTTGAGGACGCCGACACGTCCGTTGCGGCGGCGGTGCCGATCTACGGCCGCTACGACTGGTTCACCACCAAGGGACCGGGCCGCTGGGAGTTCGTGTCGATCATGCTGCAGAGGATCGTCGTCAAGAAGAGCCTGAAGAAGCACATGCAGGTCTATCTCGACGCCTCGCCGATCACTCGGGTACGGCCCGACGCGCCGCCGTTCTTCGTGCTGCATGGAACCAACGACTCGCTGATCCCCGTTCCCGAGGCGCGGGAGTTCGTCGCGGCACTGCGCGACACCTCGAAGGAGGCCGTCGTGTATTCCGAGATCCCGCATGCACAGCACGCGTTCGACTTCTTCGGCTCCCCCCGCGGCTACTACACCGCGCACGCCGTCGAGAAGTTCCTGTCCTGGGTGCACGCACAGCGCGACAAGACGTAGCTACTGCGCCATCGCCTTCTCGATCACCGTCAGCTGCTCAGAAAGCCCGGCGGCGCGTCGGATTTCGATGAACGCATCGATCATCGCGTCGGTCAGCTCGTGGGGATCCTCGAGTGTGGCACCGTCGGACAGCACCGAGATGTTCAGCTGATCGACGTAGCTCCACACAGTGATGTTCAAACCGCTGCCGGTCGTCAGCGGGCCGACCGAATAGATCTCAGTCACCAGCGCGCCGCCGACTCTGCCCGGCTCACGCGGACCGGGCACATTCGAAATCGGCAGGTTGAGCACCTTGTTCTGGCCGTCCTTTTCGGCAAGCCAGTGAAAGAGTCGCTCGGCGGGTGCGGGCGGCAAGTAAGCCGACCACCGGCTCACCAGTTCAGGGCCCATCAGATTGTGAGTCTCCTTGGCATCGACCGCGGCGTCGTGCACGGCCTGCACCCGCTCGAGCGGATCCTCGAGCTCGATCGGCACCACCATCATCACGCCGGTGAAGCGGTTGCCCGAAATTCGATCGCGTGAGAAGTCGAAACTCACTGGAACAGAAGCCAACAGCGGATGGTCGGCCTTTCCGTCGTACTTCAGCGACAGCTTGCGCAGCGCGCCCGCCGAGATCGCAAGCACCATGTCGTTGATCGTCACGCCGAGGTGCTTGGCCGTCTCCTTCACGTCGGCCAGGGCCAGCGTGGCGGTTGCGAACTTGCGTTGCGCATCGACCCGGTGATTCATGAACGACGGCGGCGGTGTGAACGGCCGTGTCAGTTCCGGAGACAGCTTCTTGTCGCTTTTCCGGACCCGGCCTATCCCCTGCGCGGTGTAGCGCATCACGCCGGGAAGTCGGCCGATCTGTCGCATGTGGTCGGCGAATGCGGTTCGGACCAGCTCCGCGCGCCCCGGCGCGGGATCGGTTGCGTATGAATCACCATCGACCTGCGGTCCCTGCTGAAGGTCCATGCCACGTGCAAGCAGGTTGGCCGAGGCCACACCGTCGGCCAGCGCGTGGTGGATCTTGCCGAGCACTGCGATCCGGCCATTGGCAAGGCCCTCGATGAAATACATCTCCCACAGTGGCTTGCTGCGGTCGAGAGGGGTGCTGGCGATCCTGCCGACGGCTTCGTCCAACTGGCGGCGGCCGCCGGGGCTGTCGACGCGGTAGGGGCGGACGTGATACTCGAGGTCGACCTCGGTGTTCTCCCGCCACATCGGATGGTGCATCTTCAGCGGAATGTCGACGAGCTGATACCGGAACGGATCGAGCTTGTAGAGCCGCCCGTTGATGACCTTGCGGAACTCGTCGATGCCGAATGTGCGGCCCTCAAGGTTGTCGAGCTCGATCACGGCCAGCTTCAACGTGTGCATGTGTACCGTCGGGGTCTCCGAGTACAGCAGTACCGCGTCCCAGCCGCTGAGCCTCTTCAACAAGCACTTCCTAACCGGAGGCTAGATAACCTCTTTGGCCCCCGTCAGCGACCGGTTTCGGTGAATCTGGTTGAGGAACAGGCCAATTGCGGTCGCCACGGCCCCCGTGCGCGCGCCGTCGGTCATATCGAACCCGTGGCCGCCGCCGGGCAGCTCGATGTAGCTCACCACAGAACGGGACACCCCGCGTAGCCGCTCGACGAAGCTGCGGGCCTGCGCGACCGGGATGACGGAGTCGCCGCTGCCATGAACGACGAGGAACGGTGGGGCATCGGGATGAATCTGGGCGATCGGCGAGGCCTTCCGGAAGATCTCGGGATGGCGGTCGATCTTGCGCTTGACAACAACGCGCTCGAGGAAGTCGACGAACCGTTCGCGCTCGGGGGTCGAGCGGTCCTCCCAGTCATAGCGGCCGTAGATGCCGACGACGGCGTCGACCGAGGTGTCGGAGCCCTCCGGCAGGTCGGGCTGGAGCTCCGGATCGTTGGAGGTCAGGCCAGCCAACGCGGACAGGTGGCCGCCGGCCGAACAACCTGCTATCGCAACGAAATTGCGGTCGCCGCCGAAGCGGTCGACGTTGGCGCGTGCCCACGCGATCGCGGTCTTCACATCGGTGATGTGCTGCGGCCAGCGGTGGTGCGGCGACACCCGGTAGTTCACGGACAGACACACCCAGCCCTGCTCGGCCAGATGCGACATCAACGCATAACCCTGCAATTGCCTGCCGCCGTGGATCCACGCACCGCCAGGCACGAAGATCATCACCGGCGCCGGTTCGACGGGCAGTTCCTTCGGGCGCCACACATCCAGCAACTGCGACGGGTGCTCGCCGTACCGAACCGAGGCCCGGTGCAGGCTGCGGCGGTGCTTCCGGAAATTCAGCACCGGTGCGTAGCGCGCCGGTGCCGGCCAGGTGATAGCGAGGTCGGCGGCGGCCACGACTCCGCGCAGCGCAGCGTCGAGGACGGCGTTGGTCGAGTCGAGGTCCCGCTGGCGAGTGTCGGTTTCGTCGGAGGCGCGCCGCGACCGTGCGGTGGAGGCGAAGAAATCCGGCGCATGGCGGTATCCCCAAATGCCCATGGCGGTCGCAGCGCCAAGGGGCTCAAGGCGTTTCCCGATAACTGGCAGCGACGCCGACGCGACGCTCATCGCCAACAAATAATCGGTTGGACCGGCGCGGAGAAACCAACGGGCGCGTTTACACAGAGCCGAGGACGCGGACTGCCGGGCGGCCGGGCGAACCGTCATTGCGCGAGCGTACCCCGCTACCGCCGTTCAAAACGGCAACATTCCGAGGTTGTCTAGTTATGACGCGTTTGATGCCGGAATGTGACCCCGATCACATTCGCTGGCCTGCCAGAATGCGGGTTAACTTTCCATCGACACCCGTCAACGGCACGGAGGACTTCCAACGTGAGCAAGTCAGCGCTAGCCATCACCGACGAACACCAGGATCTCGCCGATGCGGCGATCGGCCAATTGACGCGGCTGTCGACCAGAACCAGTGCACGCGCCACCCTCGAGGGCGGGTCGTCACATCCGGGCGACGTGTGGAAAGCCGCCGCGGAACTCGGCTGGTTGGGCCTGGCGATCGCCGAAGAGCACGGCGGTTCGGGCTTCGGGCTCGCGGAACTCGCGGTGGTGTTGGAAGCCCAGGGCCGCGAGTTAAGCCCCGGGCCGTTCCTGCCGACCGTGGCCGCATCGCTGGTAATCGACCGATGCGCGTCCGATTCACTTCGCGCTCAACTGCTTCCGGGACTGACCGACGGCACCACAGTCGGAGCACTCGGACTGTCCGGCAGCGTCGTCGTCGGCTCGGACCTTGATGTCACCGGGGAGAGCCCGGCGGTGCTCGGTGCACCGGACGCCGGCGTGCTGGTGCTCATCGCCGGCGACGACGTGGTGGTCGTCGACGCCAAGGCCGACGGTGTCACCGTCACCGCGCTAGATGCCCTCGACACCACCCGCAGTGTCGGATCGGTGGTACTGCGCGGCGTGACCGTCGCCGAGGACCGGGTGTTGCGCGGCGCTGCCCCGCGGGCCCGAACCGTATTCCGGATCCTCGCGTCCGCCGAAGCCGTCGGGGTGGCCTGGGCCAGTCTGGAGATGGCGGTGGAGTACGCCAAGGTCCGCGAGCAGTTCGGCAGGACCATCGGCACCTTCCAGGCCGTGAAGCACCACGCCGCCAACATGCTCGTCGACGCCGAGCAGACCACCGCCGCCGTCTGGGACGCGGCCCGCGCCGACGATCTCGACAGCGCCTGGTTCCCCGCCGCGGTGGCGGCCTCTCACGCCATCCGTTCGCAGATCCTCAACTCGCAGAACAACATTCAGTTGCACGGCGGCATCGGGTTCACCTGGGAGCATGACGCGCACCTGTACCTTCGCCGCGCCCGCACGCTTGCGGCGCTGATCGGCGACGGCGCCGACCCGCTGCTGGACGTCGTCGAAGCCCGGCGCAGCGGCCAGGCACACGGCGCATCGTTCACGCTGCCTCCCGAAGCCGACGACTACCGTCGTCAGGCCGCTGAGGCCGTCGAACAGGTCCGGTCGCTGCCCGAGGACAAGCAGCGCGACTTCCTCGTCGACTCCGGATATCTGGTGCCGCACTGGCCCAAGCCGTGGGGCCGGGCCGCCGACGTGCTCGAACAGTTGGTCATCGAGGAGGAGTTCGCCGACGTCGAGCGGGCCGACATGGGCATCACCGGCTGGGTGGCGTTGACCATCGCGCAGGCCGGTACCGATGATCAGCGTGAGCGCTGGGTCGAGCCGGTGTTGCGGGGGCAGGTGATGTGGTGCCAGCTGTTCTCCGAACCGGGCGCGGGCTCCGATGCGGCCGCGGTGCGCACGGCGGCCAAGAAGGTGGACGGCGGCTGGAAGGTCACCGGGCAGAAAGTCTGGACCAGCCTCGCCCAGCATTGCCAGTGGGGGCTGGCCACGGTGCGCACCGACCCTGACGCACCCAAGCACGCCGGTGTGACCATGATGGCGATCGACATGAAAGCCCCTGGCGTCAAGGTCAATCCGCTGCGCGGGATCACCGGCGACGCCCACTTCAACGAGGTCTTCTTCGATGACGTCTTCGTTCCCGACGAGGATGTGGTCGGCGACGTGAACAAGGGCTGGCTGGTGGCACGGGCCACACTCGGCAACGAGCGCGTGTCGATCGGCGGCGGTTCCGGCGCGCAGACAGGGTTCGATGTCGACGATCTCGTCAAGCTGCTCGACAGCGCGCCCGCCGACGTGGCGGTCAACTACGTGCGGCGCGCCGGTGAGGTCATAGCCGAGATCCACACGCTGCGACTGCTGAACCTGCGACGGGCCAGCCGTGCCATCGCGGGGGCGGAGCCGGGGCCCGAGGGCAATGTCACCAAGCTGCTGGTGGCCGAATCCGGTCAGCACCTAACCGAACTGGGGCTCGCTCTGGCGGGCGCGGCTGCCGTCGTCGGCGCGAATCAGAAGCTGATCCGCAGCTACCTGGGCAGCAGGGCGATGACGATCGCAGGGGGCACGTCGGAGATCACCCGCAACACCATCGCCGAGCGCATCCTCGGTCTGCCGCGCGATCCGCTGTTGAAATAGTGGTCTCTCAGAACTGCAGGGCGGTGAAGCGCCAGTCCAGGACCTCGCGGTCGTCTGCACCGTCGCCGACCGCGTAGACCAGCGATCGCAGCTTCAGCACACCGCCGCGGTTGTCGGGTAGTGGTACGGCGCTGTCGACATGCAACTCGCTGTAGAGGGTGTCGTCCTCGTACACCGGACCGGTGTGGTCACACGACTCCCAGCCCAGCACCGTCGCGATATTCGGCAGAAGCCGGGTGGCCTGCGCGAACGCCAGCCCGATGGTGTGGCCGCCGTAGACGAGACGCTGTCCGCCGGGGCGTGAATCATGGTGTGTGGCGGCAATGTTCAGCGTCAGTCGGGCTAGCTCGGGCGCACAGCTCACGACATCGGCGGTGCTCTGCAGCACCGCGCCCGCGATACCGGAGTCGAAATGGCTGCCCAGCACCCTGGCGCGGAATGCGTCGGCATCCCAGTCGGCGGTCGGATCGGCCGCGGGCCCAGGTTCGGCCCCGATCGCCGACATATCGTCGGCATGGCCTGTGTCCGCGGCCCCGTCACGCAGCGGCAGCATGGCGCAGCGGTGGAAGTCGAGAACCAACCGGCCCACCTGATCGATCGTGGTCATCCGCAGTGCCGCGAGGCCGGTCGCGGTCCGTCCCGGCCTGGCGGCGTTCTGCTTGAGGGCCACGACCTCCGTGCGGGTGAACAGGGTGTCGCCGATGACGGGAAACCGGTGGAAGGACAGGCCGCGGTAGAACAGGTTGGCCTTCACCCGCTGGGTAACAAGGGTGGTCTGCCCGATCGCGACATCGCAGACCAGCTGCGGATGAGCGAGCGCGCCCGTCGCCCCGGTGACGTCGATCGCCAGGTCGGCGTCCAGCGCAAGCCGCAGCCGGTCACCGATGATCGATTGATGCACCGCCGCAGCGCCGACCGTCAGCGTCATCGACGGCGCCCAGTCGAAGACCTGGCCTACCTCGAGGTCGTCGAAGTAGGGCCCGCCGGGTTCATGACCGCGCATCGTCACAGCTTGCCCTACGCGTACTTGGCGATCAGCTCCTGCTTGTACAGCTTGCCGGTGTCGGTGCGCGGCAGCTGCGGCTCGAAAGAGATCGATCGCGGGCATTTGTAGTGCGACAGCCGATCCCGCAGCCATGTGAGAAGTTCGTCGGCGAACTCGTCGGTGGCGTCGGCCGGGTCGACGGTCTGCACCACACCCTTGACGCTCTGCCCCATGTCGTCGTCGGGGATGCCGAAGACCGCGGCGTCCATCACCTTGGGATGGGTGACCAACATGTTCTCGGCCTCCTGCGGATAGATGTTCACCCCGCCGGAGATGATCATGTGGTGGCGGCGGTCGGTCAGGTAGAGGTAGCCGTCCTCGTCGAGATAGCCGATGTCGCCGACGGTCTTCCAGCCGTGCTTGTCGCGTGACTTCGCCGTCTTCTCCGGGTCGTTGAGGTATTCGAAATCGAAGCCGCCCTCGAAGTAGATCTCCCCCGCCTGTCCAGGCGGCACTTCGTTGCCCTGCTCGTCGAGGATGTGCAGCGCGCCTCCCATCGGCCGGCCGACCGACCCTGGGTGGGTGAGCCACTCCTCGGCCGTGATGAGTGTCGATCCGTGTGCCTCCGAGGAGGCGTAGTACTCGTCGACGATCGACCCCCACCAGTCGATCATCTGCTTCTTGATCTCGACCGGGCACGGCGCGGCGGCGTGCATGACTCGCTTCAGGCTGGACACGTCGTACGAATCACGCACCTGCTGAGGCAGTTTCAGCATGCGGGTAAACATCACGGGGACGAACTGGCCGTGGGTGACGCGGTTGCGTTGAATCGCGTCCAGGCAGCCCTCGGCGTCGAACTTGTCCATCACGACCGTCGTGATGCCGCCGGCCTGGATCGTCATCGACCACACCGACGGTGCGGTGTGATAGAGCGGCGCGGGGCTGAGATACGTGGCTTCGGGGTCGAGCCAGAAGCTGACCAGTGCCGACATCATTCCGGGCGCCTCGGACGGCGGGACGTGGGGTAGGTCGCGCTTGATGCCCTTCGGGCGGCCCGTCGTGCCCGATGAGTACTGCAGCAGGTCGCCTTCGATCTCGTCATCGATCGGTGTATCCGGTTCGTCGGCAACGCATTCCGGGTAGCGGTGCCAGCCGTCGAGGTCGTCATCGGCGGTGAGGAGGAGTTCAGGCAGGCCATTCGGCAACTCAGAGCTGAGGCCTTCCAGTGTCTTTCGAAGTGCGGCCGAGCCGACGATCGCCTTCGCGCTGCTGTTGTCGATGATGTAGGCCGCCTCGGCAGCGGTGAGGTGAGTGTTGATCGGTACGTAGTACAGCCCGCTACGCCGGGCCGCCCACATCACGGCGTGGTAGTGCTCGTTGTTCTCCATCAGGATCGCGACCGCGTCACCCTCGTGGAGGCCGTGCTTCCGGAAGAAGTGCGCGAGCCGGTTGGCCCTCGCCTCCAACTCGCCGAATGTCACCGTCGCGCCGGACGGATGCATGATGACGGCGGCCTTGTCGGGGTGCGCGGCGGCATGCTCGCGGATCTGCATGGCTGAACTTTACGACGCTCGAATTTGACGGGTGTCAAGAGGGCCAAGTACGCAGGTCGGGCGCTCGGAGTTCAGGGCGGCGATCAGCCATTTACGCGAAGCGCTCGGCGACAGAGCCTACGAATCCCTCACGCGCACAGGCGAACAGATGACTCGACCAGATCGAGCGGACACAGGCAGCTTTGCTGATTGACAGGGCGCTCAGTAGGGCTGCTGGATCTCGCTTCTCGGCGGCGAAAACGCGCCATTCATGGGGGTACTTAGTAGGCGACACGTCCACCAAGACACAACGAGCGTGCGCAGAGTGCCACCACGCAGCGGCGTGTCGTGTGCCAACACGCACGCTCGCGGAGGGAAGGTGACTAGTCGGCTTCGGCCAGGCGGTGCTTGAGGGCGTCGAATTCGTCCTTGATGCCGGTCGGCAGCTTCTCACCGACGAACTCGAACCACTCCTCGATCAACGGGAGTTCCTTGCGCCACTCCTCGGCGTCGACCGCCAGCGCCGCGTCGACATCGGCCGCGTCGACATCCAGCCCGGTCAAGTCGAGGTCGTCGGCGGTGGGCACGGTGCCGATCGGCGTGGTGCGACCGCCTGCCTTCTGCTCGACGCGGTCGACGATCCACTTCATCACGCGGCTGTTCTCGCCGAAGCCCGGCCACAGGAAACGGCCGTCGCCGCCGCGACGGAACCAGTTGACGAAGAAGATCTTAGGCATCTTCGACTCGTCGGCGTTCTTGCCGATGTCGATCCAGTGCGCGAAGTAGTCGCCGACGTTGTAGCCGAGGAACGGCAGCATCGCCATCGGGTCACGCCGGACGGTGCCGACCTTGCCTTCGGCGGCAGCGGTCTGCTCGGAACCGAGCGTGGCGCCGATGAAGACGCCGTGCTGCCAGTCACGGGCCTGCGTCACGAGCGGGACCGTGGTCTTGCGGCGACCACCGAACAGGATCGCCGAGATCGGCACACCCTGCGGATCGTCCCACTCGGAGCGCCAGGGTCGGGCACTGCGACATCGGCGTGCAATAGCGCGAGTTCGGATGGGCTGCCTTGCTTTCCGTCTCCCGCAGGATCCAGTCGTTGCCCTTCCAGTCGATGAGGTGGTCGGGCTCGCCTTCCAGACCCTCCCACCACACGTCGTTGTCGTCGGTCAGCGCGACGTTGGTGAAGACGGTGTTGCCCGCCGCGATGGTCTTCATCGCGTTCGGGTTGGACTTCCAGTTGGTGCCGGGCGCGACACCGAAGAAGCCGAATTCAGGGTTGACCGCATACAGCCGGCCGTCCTTGCCGAACCGCATCCAGGCGATATCGTCGCCGACGGTCTCTGCGCGCCAGCCTTCGATCGTCGGCTGCAGCATCGCGAGGTTGGTCTTGCCGCACGCCGACGGGAACGCCGCCGCGACGAAGTACGACTTGTTCTCCGGCGAGATCAGCTTGAGGATCAACATGTGCTCGGCGAGCCAGCCCTCGTCGTGCGCCATCGCCGAGGCGATGCGCAACGAGTAGCACTTCTTACCCAGAAGCGCGTTGCCGCCGTAACCCGATCCGTAGCTCCAGATCTCGCGGGTCTCGGGGAAGTGGCTGATGTACTTGGTGTCGTTGCAGGGCCACGGCACATCCTTCTGGCCGGGCTCCAGTGGCGCGCCGATCGAGTGCAGCGCCTTGACGAAGAAGCCGTCGGTGCCCATCTTGTCGAGGGCGGCCTTGCCCATGCGGGTCATCGTCCGCATCGACACGACGACGTATTCGGAGTCGGTGATCTCGACACCGAGCTTGGGATCCTCGGCGCCGAGCGGGCCCATGCAGAACGGCACCACGTACATGGTGCGGCCGCGCATGCATCCCCGGTACAGATCGGTCATGATGCCGCGCATCTCGGCGGGGTCCATCCAGTTGTTGGTGGGGCCTGCGTCGATCTCGCGCTCGGTACAGATGTAGGTCCGTGATTCCACACGCGCCACGTCGGACGGGTCGGACAACGCCAGGTAGGAGTTCGGCTTCTTCTTCTCGTCGAGCTTGTGGAAGGTGCCTGCCGCCACGAGCTGCTCGCAGAGCCGGGCGTTCTCCTCGTCGGAGCCGTCGGCCCACACGACCCGATCGGGCTGCGTCAGCTCCGCGACCTCCTGGACCCAGGCGAGCAGTCCTTCGTGCTTAGTCGGTGCGGTGTCCAGACCCGGAATGGTCGCTGACGTCATCAAAATCTCCTGGATACGGTTTTCGGCCAGGACGCGGATCAATCGCGTCACTGGTACTTATCGCCCTCTTATAGAGGTTAACGCGGGTGACATACCCGTAGTTAATCGGATCCATGTCCGATCACTCACAGGAACGATTCAGAAAGCCCTGCTCCGCCGCCAACTCCGCGCGGACGGTGTCGAGAGCCTTCTGCAGCGGCGGCAGCCGCCGATCGCGCAGTGCAGCCGCCCGTGCGGTCGCGGTGGCGTGTTCGCGCATCTCGGCGTCGATCTCGGAG
This sequence comes from uncultured Actinomycetota bacterium, assembly GCA_963715215.1. Taxonomy (GTDB): domain Bacteria; phylum Actinomycetota; class Actinomycetes; order Mycobacteriales; family Mycobacteriaceae; genus Mycobacterium. The sequence goes on along the minus strand of CAVQRJ010000009.1, from coordinate 209,147 downwards.
ACCTGACTCGCGGCCGCCTCTGCGTCGGCTTCGTCGCGGCGGGCGGCGTCAGCGGTCAGCGCGGCTTCTGCGGCGAGCACTCTGGTCGCGACCCGCTCCTCGACCGTCGACTGCAGCGCGCCCGTGACCTCGTTGATCCAGCGGTCCAGCACCGCCCTGTCGCTCAGCAGCCCACGCATGCCGACCACCCACACCATCAGCAGCAGACCGATCACCCCACCCGCCACCAGCCCGGCGATCGTCAACCCAGGAGCAAGGCCGGCGAACAACCGGCTGACCCCGAGGGCGACGCCGAGGCCGAAGCCCGCGCCGAGCACCATCATGAGCCGCGTCTCCAGCCGACGGGACTTCAGCGGAGGTGGAGGCTGAGCCACCGCAGGCGGTTGTGGCGGTGGCGGCGGCTGGGGCGCCGTCAACTCGAGCTCGGTCGCGACATCGGTGAGATGGTGTGTGATCCCCGCCTCGACCTCGTCGACCACCTCACCGACCCTGGTGCCGACATATCTCTCGAACTCCGGCATCCGACGCCGCGTCATGGTCGACGCGTCCTCCTGTAGCTCCGATCGCACAGACGTGCAGCGGTTGCGGGCGAAATACGCCAACTGCACACGGGCCTGCTGGATCTGGCTTCGCAGGGCGATGGTGCGCTCGGATTTGGACATTCTGCGCTCGCGCAGGACCGTTTCCCGCCGCTCACGCAGCGCCGTCACCCGCGCCTGCCGGTCGGCTCCTGCGCCGTCCCTGTCGTGCCGCGATATCACGGTCTGCAGGCGAGACTCCCACGTCCGCAACCTGTTTCGCCGCTTCACGTCATCGTCGCCGAGGCGCGACCCCAGCTGCTCGACGAGTTCGTCGACGTTCGGTTCGCCGAGGTCGGGCGCCGCCGCGACACCCACCCACACCACGTCCCGATAGCGCGGCGAGTGGGCGGCCAGGCGGGAGCTGTCCTCGGCGAGCACGTCGCGCCAGTTCCGGTGCACATCTATTTTCGATACCGCACCGATCACCAGGTCGGTGTGCCGGGCGGCGAGATCGACCAGGGCACAGTCGGATTCGGTGATCGGAGCGACGGCCGAGACCACGAAGACGATCGCGGCCGGCGCGTCGGCGGATTTGATGTCCTCGGCCTCGACGAACTCGTGCTCGGGCAGCCGATCACGCAACGCGGCGATCAGGCCGGTCGAACCGGCGAGCCACGGCCCGGTGACAAGGATGACGTCGCGGCTGTCCACACCCGGTGAGCTCAGCCCCGCGTCGACCCCAGCCACCAGCGCGTCCACCGCACCGATCGGGTCGCCTGCGTGGTCGACGTCCGTCACCCGGCCTCCGCACGCCGCAACAGCCGCAGCGAGCCGCGACAGATGTCGGCCCCGCAGTTGCGGTGAATGTGATCGACGGGTCCCCGGCTGTAGCGATGCCAGTGCTGCGCGCGCCGAAGATGGGCCGACGGCTTGTCGTCTTCGTCGACCGTCAGGCCCGCCGCCCGGACCACGTCGACCGCGGCCGCCATCACCGCGAGGACCGCGTCGTCGCCGGCGAGAAAGTCGGCAAGGGCGGGCTGCCCCCGCGCCGCCAACGCGCGCAAGCGGACGAGCGCCGAGCACACCCGCCGGTACCGCACCTCGGCGCCGGCCCGTGCGATCTGAGCCGTCACGCGGTCGAGCTGGCTGAGCCGACGCAGAAGGGACGGCAGGGTGGCGGCGTCCGCGCCCTGCCGCAACGCGAGAACGCCGTGGGCGATGCCGAACAGATCGAGGGTGTTCAGCAGCCGAGAACGCACGCTGGGGGGCAGGCTGTGCTCGGCCGCCAGGAACCCGTCCGTTGAGGTCAGATCGGCGGCCTCGGCGGTCAGCACACGCAGCGCGGCGATCAGTTCGTCATCCAGCGTCGCCACGGCCAGCAGCCCCACCATCGGCACGGTCGGCACACGCGTGAGCGCATGGATATCGGCGGCACGTCGGTTCGAGACGGCGATGGGGCCACCGGCTCCGAAGCCGGCCAGGTCGGCCTTGTTGAGCACGACCAGGCGCGGCCTGCGCCAAGCATGGACCGGTCCTCCGGCTTCAGCGCCTCGGCGATCACAACGACGTCCACGTCGGCGGCGATGTCGCCCTCTGCGACGGTGATTCCGGCACCGGCGAGGGCGATCGCCACCGTGCCCCGCCCCACGCCGTCGCGGCCGTGAACCCCGATCGTCAGGGGGCCGCGAACCTCGTCGATGAGAGCGGTTATCCGCGGATCACCTGCTCCTTCAGCGAACCGTGTCAGCTCGTCGGTGAAAATCTGATGGCCTTCCCTGATTACCGCCTCGCTCATGATCCCTCCCCTCGGAAATGGTGGCATCTCCATGAGCCCTTCGCGAACGGATCTTCGTGGGCTGCCGCCCGCGCGAAGATCGGCAGCGTAGGCAACTGTTGGGTATCAATCTGCACCACGATGCGGGTTCACTGGGGTTGATGCGCGACCATGGACCGATGCATGCGCAGCGCTGGGGCACCAGCATGCAACCGTCCGAGAGGCGGCGATGACTCGACCCGCTTCGCATCTCTATCCCCGGGTCACCGCCTACCGGTCCCGGCGATCCTCCGTTTCCACCGGCCAGCAACAGACGTGGGACCGGCTCTGGCCCGCGATCGGTACGCATGCCCGGTCACCGGAGGGCCCGGCCGGGCGGCTCGACACCCAGAAATGGTTCGGCAGGTCGGCGCCGGTGGTGCTGGAGATCGGCAGCGGAACCGGTACGTCGACGTTGGCGATGGCGATGGCCGAACCCCACATCGATGTGGTCGCGGTCGAGGTGTACCGGCGCGGGCTGGCCCAGCTGCTCAGCGCGATGGACCGGGAGGGCGTCACCAATATCCGACTTGTCCGGGGTGACGGGGTGGACGTGCTGGAGCACATGTTCGGACCCGAGTCGCTGACCGGCGTACGTGTGTTCTTCCCCGACCCGTGGCCCAAGGCGCGCCATCACAAGCGCCGGCTGCTGCAACAAGACGTCGTCGCCCTGATCGCCGACCGGCTGCGCCCCGGCGGGATCCTGCACGCCGCAACAGACCACCATGGCTACGCCGAGCAGATCGCCGAATGCGGTGACGCCGAACCCCTCCTGTGTCGCGTTTCCGCCGGGGACATCCTGCCCATCTCGGTGACACGGCCGATCACGAAGTACGAGACCAAGGCGCGGGACGCGGGCAGCGCGGTCGCGGAACTTGTTTGGAAGAAGCGACCATGAGCATCACCGAGGAAATCGTCGAGACGCCGCAGCTGACGCCCGGTACCTCGCGCGTCCTCCTCGTCTGGGATGCACCCAACCTCGACATGGGCCTCGGCTCGATCCTCGGCGGCCGTCCGACCGCCGCGCATCGCCCCCGGTTCGACGCCCTCGGCCGCTGGATGCTGGCCCGCGCCGCCGAGTTGGCAGCCGACCGCGACAACGTGTCCGTGGAGCCGGAGGCCACCGTCTTCACCAACATCGCCCCGGGTAGCGCCGACGTGGTCCGACCATGGGTGGAGGCGTTGCGTAATGTGGGGTTTGCGGTTTTCGCAAAACCCAAGGTCGACGAGGACAGCGACGTCGATGTCGACATGCTCAACCACATCGCCCTTCGCCTTCGCGAGGGGCTGGCCGGGCTGCTGGTGGCCTCGGCCGACGGACAGGCGTTCCGTCAGCCGCTCGAGGACATCGCCCGCGCTGGTATCCCAGTTCAGGTGCTCGGATTTCGCGAACATGCGAGCTGGGCGCTAGCCTCGGATACTTTGGAGTTCGTCGACCTAGAAGACATCCCAGGTGTCTTCCGGGAACCGCTACCGCGAATCGGCCTGGATTCTCTGCCCGAGCAGGGGGCTTGGCTGCAGCCATTCCGGCCGCTGTCCTCGCTACTGACGTCGCGTGTGAACAATTGAACGAATTGAAATGCGCTCGAGGCGCCTGGATTGATTAGTGAGTTAGGAGCTTAGGTGTTCGCCTGGTGGGGCCGCATGGTCTATCGCTACCGATACATCGTGATCGGTGTGATGGTCGCCGTGTGCCTTGGCGGCGGCGTCTACGGCATCAGCCTCGGCCAGCATGTCACGCAGAGCGGTTTCTACGACGAGGGCAGCCAGTCGGTGCACGCGTCCGTTGTCGCAGACGAGGCCTATGGCCGCGACACGTCGGGCCACATCGTCGGGATCTACACCGCGCCTGAGGGCAAGACCATCGACGACCCGGCGTTCCAGAAGAAGATCCTGGACAACCTGGCCCAGGTTGAGAAGGACCACCCCGACCAGATACTGCGGTCGATCGGCTACTTCAAGAACCCCGACGTGCTGACGACCATGGCCGACGCGGACAAAAAGCACGCATTCATGTCGATCCAGCTCAAAGGCAACAACGACGACGCGATCCTGAACAACTACAACAAGAACCTCGGCGAGGACGGGAAGACGGTCAAAGAGGCGCTGAACATCCCCGGCGTCGACGTCAAGCAGGCCGGCCTGCAACCCCTGGCAAGCGAGCTGACCGGCAGCATCGGCGAAGACCAGAAACGTGCCGAGGTCGCCGCTATCCCACTGGTCTGCGTGGTGTTGTTCTTCGTCTTCGGTGGCGTCGTCGCGGCTGCCCTCCCCGGCATCGTGGGCGGCCTGACCATCGCGGGCGCGCTCGGCATCGTGCGGTTGCTCGCCGAATTCATGCCCGTGCACTTCTTCGCCCAGCCGGTGGTGACCCTGATGGGGCTGGGTATCGCGGTCGACTACGGCCTATTCATGGTCAGCCGGTTCCGTGAAGAGATCGCCGAGGGCTACGACACCGAGGCCGCGGTCCGAAGAACGGTGATGACCTCGGGCCGCACGATCATGTTCTCCGCGGTGATCCTGGTGGCATCGTCGGTGCCGCTGCTGCTGTTCCCGCAGGGATTCCTCAAGTCCATCACCTACGCGATCATCGCCTCGGTGATGCTTGCCGCGATCCTGTCGATCACGGTGCTGGCCGCAGCGCTGGGCATCCTCGGCGCCAATGTCGATGCACTCGGAATCCGGAGTCTGCTTCGGGTTCCGTTCCTGCGTAATTGGAAGCTCTCCAACACGATCATCACCTACCTGGCCGAGAAGACCCAGAAGACCAAAACCCGCGCAGAGGTCGAGAAGGGTTTCTGGGGCAAGCTGGTCAACCGGGTGATGAAGCGGCCCGCCGCATTCGCCGTACCCATCATCATTGTGATGATCCTGCTGATCATCCCGCTCGGAGCCCTCGCGCTCGGCGGCATCAGCGAGAAGTACCTCCCGCCCGACAACTCGGTGCGCCAAGCGCAGGAGGAGTTCGACAAGATCTTCCCCGGCTTCCGCACCGAGCCATTGACGATGGTGATCCAGAACAACGACGGCGAGCCCGTCACCGACGCGCAGATCGCCGACGTGCGCAACAAGGCGATGGCGGTGTCCGGGTTCATCGAACCCGACGACGACCCGTCGAAGATGTGGCAGGAGCGCCCCTACCTCGACGGAGCATCCAAGGACCCGTCGGTCCGCGTCATCCAGAATGGTCTGGAAGTCCGCAACGACGCGCCCAAGAAGATCGAGGAACTGCGGGCGATCCAGCCGCCACGCGGACTATCCGTATCTGTGGGCGGCACACCCGCTTTGGAGCAGGACAGTATCCACAGCCTGTTCGCGAAGCTGCCGTTGATGGTGGTCTTGCTGATCACCACGACGACGATCCTGATGTTCCTGGCCTTCGGATCGGTGGTATTGCCGATCAAGGCCGCGGTGATGAGTGCGCTCACACTTGGATCCACGATGGGCGTACTCACGTGGATGTTCGTCGACGGCCACGGCTCCGGGCTGATGAACTACACGCCGCAGCCGTTGATGGCGCCGATGATCGGCCTCATCATCGCGGTGATCTGGGGCCTGTCGACCGACTACGAGGTCTTCCTGGTATCCCGCATGGTGGAGGCCCGAGGACGCGGCATGTCGACCGCTGAAGCGATCAGGATCGGCACCGCGACCACCGGCCGACTGATCACCGGCGCCGCGCTGGTCCTGGCTGTCGTCGCAGGCGCATTCGTGTTCTCCGACCTGGTGATGATGAAGTACCTGGCGTTCGGCCTGCTGCTGGCGCTGCTGCTGGATGCGACGGTGGTCCGGATGTTCCTGGTCCCCGCCGTGATGAAGCTGCTCGGCGACGACTGCTGGTGGGCGCCGCGCTGGATGAAGCGGTTGCAGGAACGGCTTGGCCTCGGCGAGATCGAACTGCCCGACGAACGCCAGCGGCCCGCCGTCCGCGAGGAGGACGCGCTGGTCTCCGCCACCGGTGCACCGCTGCCGCCTCCCCTTTCTGCGAGGCCGCTGCCACCGCACGACCCGACTCATCCCGCCGTCGAGGGCTCGTCTCGGCCCGGTGCCGCAACGACGCGTATCCAGGGCGCGCCGGCCCGCACAACCGAGCCCTCGGTCGTCGGCACCACCCGCATGCCGACCCAGCGCCCGACCCCCGCGGGTGAACCGCAGACAACCCGGATACCCGCCGTCAACGCGGACGCGGTACCCCAGCGCAGGAAGCGCACGCCACCGCCGCCACCCGTACGGGAGGACCGCGAGATCGAATCTTGGCTGGGCGAGTTGCGCGGCAACGGCCCCGCCCCATCGCGGCCTGCCCCGCCACGACACCGAGAGCAGCAGGACGCAGAGCCGACGACGGCAATCCCGACGGAGAATCCACCCGGCGGCCAACCGGACCGACAGGACGCCGAGCCGACGACCGCGATCCCAACGCAACGGCCGCAGGATCCCGATGCGACCGAGAAGCTGACCGCGCAGCCCGACGAACAGGGCAGGCGTCGCGGCAACCTCAGCGCCGCTGACTTGCTGCGAAGGGAAGGCCGCGGGACCTAGTTCTGGTCGCCGTTGTCCGCGGCTTCGAGGTCGTCGGCCTCGGCCTCGATGACCTTGCTGCCTGCATCGGCTTCCTGAAATTGCAGTTCGGCTTCGGGCTCCCGTGCGAGCAGCACCCGGATCGCGTTGTTGAGGAAGGCGACCGTCGGCACCGCAAGCAGTGCACCGACGATCCCGGCCAGCACACTGCCGGCGGCGATGGCCAACACCACCCCGAGCGGGTGCAACGACACTGCCCGTCCCATCACGAGCGGCTGCAGCACATGGCCTTCCAACTGCTGAACTGCGATGACGAGCGCGAGCGTGATCAGCGCGTAGATAAAGCCCTTTGCGAGCAATGCGACGACGACGGCGAGGAATCCGGCGATGACCGCACCGACCAACGGGATGAACGCGCCAAGGAACACGAGCGAGGCCAGCGGCAGCGCGAGCGGTATCCCCATGATCGCGAGCCCGGTTCCGATCCCGACGGCATCGACCAGGGCGACGAGAAGCGTTGCACGCACATAGCCGATGAGCGACTGAAACCCGGCGCGGCCCGCACCGCGAACCCGCTCCCGGACGTTCTCAGGAAACATCTTCGTGACGAACTGCCAGATGTTTCGCCCGCCGTGCAGGAAGAAGATCAGGGTGAACAGTGTGAGCAGTGCGCCTGTGACGATCTCGGTGACGGTCGCCGCCGTCGACAACGCCCCGCTGGTCAGCTTCGTCTGGTTGTTGCGCAGCGCTTCGATCGCCGAGTTGCCCGCGTTGGTGATCTGGTCCTTGCTCAGGTGTGCGGGACCCTCGATCAGCCACGTGCGTGTGCTCTCGATGGACTGGGTGACCTGGTCGACAAGTCCGGGTAGGCCGGTGACGAACTGGCTGACGACGAAGGTCAGCATGCCGCCGACGATCGCGACACCGCTCAACAGCACAAGCGCGACGGCCCCCCCGCGAGGAGCGCCCCGCCGATCCAGGAAATCCACCGCGGGGATCATCAGCGCGGTGACCATCAACGCCAGCGCCACCGGCACCACGATGACTTCGAGCCTTCGAACCACCCACAGCACCGCGACGGCCAACGCGATGATCACCAGCAGGCGCCACGCCCATCCCGCCGCCTTATGGATGAGGGGTGGGACGGCCTGGTCGTGCGAGGAAACGGCCGCAGGCATGCCGGTAGCGTAGCCGCCGGTCGGAAGCCCAAACCCTTACCCTGTAGGCGTGTCCCACGACGCGCCGGTGAACAACGCCCGCAGCCAAGAGGGATCCACCCGCGGCAAATACTGGTGGCTGCGCTGGCTGCTCATCGGCATCGCCCTTGTGGTCCTGACGGTCGAGATCACGCTGGTGTGGGATCAGCTGGCCAAGGCCTTCCACAGTCTCTATGCAGCCAAGTGGCTGTGGGTGCTGGCCGCGGTCGCCGCGGCGATGTCGTCGATGCACAGCTTCGCGCAGATCCAACGCACCCTGCTGAAGTCGGCGGGCGTCGAGGTGAAGCAGTGGCGGTCGGAGGCCGCCTTCTACGCGGGCAATGCGCTGTCGACCACCATGCCTGGCGGCCCGGTGCTGTCGGCCACGTTCATCTACCGCCAGCAGCGGTTGTGGGGAGCCTCGCCGGTGGTGGCCTCGTGGCAGCTGGTGATGTCGGGTGTGCTGCAGGTCGTCGGTCTCGCATTGCTGGGTCTGGCCGGCGCGTTCATGCTCGGCGCGTCGAAAAATCCACTGTCGCTTATCTTTACGCTCGGCGGCTTCGTCGCCTTGCTGCTGCTCGCGCAGGCTGTCGCATCGCGGCCCGATCTGATGGACGGCATCGGTGTCAAGGTGTTGTCCTGGTTCAACTCGTTGCGCGGCAAGCCGGCCGACACCGGCGTTGAAACGTGGCGCGAGCACCTTGACCAGCTGGAGTCGGTGAGCCTCAGCCGCCGCAACCTCACGATCGCGTTCAGTTGGTCGCTGTTCAACTGGGTCGCCGATGTGGCATGTCTGGCGTTCGCCGCGTACGCCGCGGGTGGCAAGCCCTCGCTGGCGGGTCTCACTGTCGCGTACGCTGCGGCCAGGGCGGTGGGGTCGATCCCGCTGATGCCCGGTGGGCTGCTGGTCGTGGAAGCGGTGCTGGTGCCCGGTCTTGTATCGAGCGGCATGACGCTGGCGTCCGCGATATCCGCGATGTTGATCTACCGGTTGATCAGCTGGATCTTCATCGCGGCGATCGGGTGGGTGGTGTTCTTCTTCATGTTCCGCACCGAGAAGGATGTCGACCCCGACGCCGGTCTCGATGTGGCCGATCCGGCCGAATCCTAGGGATTCTGCATGCCAGCTGGAGCCCGGACTGCCGTCGCAGTTCTCGGCGCAGTCGTCTTGACGTTTGCCGGATGCGCTTCGACAGACGAGCATTCCGAGGAGGGCACGCAGTCGCCATCGACCACAACAGGTTCCACGTTGCCCGACGTTCCGGTGGCGGTGACACCGGTGATCGCGAGCGTGGTGTCGGCGCCGGTGCCGGCCCCGGCAACCGACGGTAGGGTCCATCTCGCGTACGAGCTTGTGCTGACAAACCTGCTCGGTCAAGACGTCACGATCACGTCGGTGAATGTTCTTGCGCGCGAGCGCACATTGCTCACGCTGACCGGTGATCGGGTCGCGGCATGGACACGCGTCATCGGAACCGAAACGCCGACAAACAAACTCGGGCCTGCTCAATCCGGGATCGTCTGGCTCGACGTCGCGCTCGACGAGTCCGCCAACGTGCCCGTCGACCTCGTTCACACGGTCGGCATCTCGGTCCCGAAACCGTCACCGCCGCTGATACCGCAAACCATGGACGAGCGGGTAGCAGCGGTCGCCGTGCAGACGCGCAAGCCGCCGGTCATCGCACCGCCGCTGGATGGCCCGAACTGGCTCGACGGTGACAGCTGCTGCGCACTGGGAGCACACCGGGGCGCCGTCAATGCCCTCAGCGGCGGGCTCTGGGCGGCCGAACGGTACGCCATCGACTACGTTCAGCTGCAGCCGAACGCAACGATGTCCATCGGCGATGCGACCGTACTCGAGAGCTACCCATACTTCGGCGCAGACATACACGCAGTCGCCGACGGGCCCGTCGTCGGGGTCCTCGACGGTCTGCCCGAGCAGGTTCCGTCGAAGGGCCCGACCGGTCTGAAACTCGATGAGTACGGCGGCAACCACATCGTGCAGGACATCGGCGACGGCAACTTCGCGTTCTATGCGCACCTCAAGACCGGCAGCCTAAGGGTCAAGGTCGGGGACCAACTCACCACCGGACAGGTCATCGCCTCACTCGGCAACACCGGCAACTCCGATGCGCCACACCTGCATTTCCATGTGATGAGCACGCCGGACCCACTGCGTTCGGACGGACTGCCGTTCCTGATCAAGTCCTTCCGACTCGACTCTCGCGTCGCGTCCCCTGATGCGCTCGACGCACTGATACAGGGGCAGTCGGCACCGATGCAGCCCGGGTTTACCGCACGCGACGAGTCCGATGTCAGCCCACTCTCGTTGGACGTGATGACCTATGAAACGAAGTAGTGCGTTGGCGGCGCTCGCCGACATTGTCGGCGTGCTGATCTTCTGCACGATCGGACGCCGCAGCCACGCCGAAGGAGTGACCGTCGCAGGCCTCGCCGAAACCGCGTGGCCATTTCTGATCGGTACCGCGGTGGGCTGGTTCGTGAGTCGCGCATGGCGCCGCCCCACCGAGGTGGTTCCAATCGGCTTGGTGGTGTGGGCGTGCACGGTCGCAGTCGGAATGCTGTTGCGCAAGGCCACTTCCGCGGGCGTTGCCGTCAGCTTCATCGTGGTGGCATCGGCGGCGACCGCGGTGATGTTGCTCGGTTGGCGCGTGGCGGTCGCGGCCCTGAGGCTTGGGCCGAGTCAGTCCTGATCGGTCGAATCCCACTGCGGCTCATCGACCGCCGTTACCGTCAGCGTGGCACGCAGCCCGCCGAGCGGACTGTCCGAGAGCACGATGCTGCCGCCGTGCAGCGCGGCCTGCTGGGCCACCAGGGCCAGTCCGAGGCCGGAACCCCCTGGCGCAGCTGTGCTTCCACGCGCGAAGCGGCCGAGCACGTTCTTGTACTCCTCTGCGGGCAGGCCGCGCCCATTGTCGTCGACGGTGATCGTGATCGAGAGGTCCAACCGGTGACCGGTCAGCACGATCCTGGTCGCAGCACCGTGCGTGACGGCGTTGCGCACCAGGTTGTCGACGGCCAGACGCAGGCCGCTGGGCCAGCCCCAGATAGTGCCGAGGTTGTCGTCGGCCTCGACGACAACCTCCACTTCCCCGCCGGGGCGCATGTTCTCCCGCGCGACCCGGTCGAGCAGGTCGGTCACGTCGATGGCCTCGCGGTCCTCGGCCTGCGCGAGGTCACCGGACGCGAGTTGACCCAGTGCGGTGATGATCGCCTCGACGCGACGCTGTGCCCGCGACAAGTCGTTGACCACCTCGGCCCGCTCCTCGGCGGGCAGGTTGTGGATGCGTAACGTGTCGAGGTCGGCGCGCATCGCGGTCAACGGTGTACGCAACTCATGGGCGGCGTTAGCCGCGAAATCCTGTGCGGCCTGCAGCGAGCTCTGAGTGGCCTGCTGTGCGGCGGCGAGCCGGCTGAGCATCCCCGTCATCGCCTCGGACAGTTCTTCGGCCTCACGCACACCGCGCACTTCTGGCATCTGCTCGGCGCCCTTACCCAGCCGCCGTGTGTGTTCGGTGAGCCGGCGAAGCGGCCGGATCGCGGGGCCGGCCAACAACCATCCCACGCCCGCGGCGATCAACACGGTGACGAGACCGACTGCGACGTAAAACGGAATACGGGCCGGGTTCAACAAGATGCTGTCGGCGCGAATACCGATCGAAACCAGCACGCCGCCTTGCTGGTCCACGGGGATGGTGCGCACCCGGTAGTCGACGCCGTTCACTACGACGTCCGCGGTGCCCGGCTGCAGGGACGGAAGTTGCAGCCCGCGTTGAAAGACCACCTGGCCGGTCGACTCCATCCGGCCGGTTGTCAGTACGCCCCGCCGGGGATCGGACAACTGGTCGGGATACATGCTGGCGTCGACGATGGAGTCCAACCGCCGATCCAATTGTGCGGCATCGTTACTGGCGAGGACCAGCGACGTCAGGATGGTGAACACCGCGACGACGGCGGCGGCTGCGGTCGCGGCGGCAAGGGCGACCCTGGTGCGCAGCGAAGCCGATCGAGCCAGCGGTATCCGGCGCACTCACTGCTCGTCTGTTGATCGAGGCTCGACTCGCAGCCGAGGTCGATGTTCGGCTCGCAGCACGACTCGCCTCACGGCTCGGCTCGCAGCACGTAACCGATTCCGCGGACGGTGTGGATGACACGCGGCAGATCGTCGCGTTCGAGCTTGCGCCGCAAGTAGCTGATGAACACGTCGGCCACGTTGGTGTCCACGTCGAAGTCGTAGCCCCACACCAACTCGAGGAGCCGCTGACGGCTGAGCACGACACCTGCGTTTTCGGCCAGCACCGCAAGCAGATCGAATTCGCGTTTCGTCAGGTCGACCCGCTCGCCCGTCGGCGAACACCAACCGCCGGGCGGTGTCGATGGTCAACGGTCCGACGGTCATGGTTTCGGACGACTGATCGGACTGGCTCCTGCGGCGCAGCAGGGCGTGCAGCCGGGCGACGAGCTCACCGAGATCGAACGGTTTGGTCAGATAGTCGTCGGCGCCGGCTTCCAGACCGGCGATGCGGTCGTTGACGGTGTCGCGTGCCGACAGCACACAGATGGGTATGTCGTTGCCCAGCGCGCGCAGCGCGGTCACCACCGCCACGCCGTCCAGTTCGGGCATTTGCACGTCCAGAACAAGGGCGTCGTGTTTCTCATTGGACAGGAGCCGCAGTGCTTCTTTTCCGGATGCGGCGACCCGCACGTCAAATCCTGAATGCCGCAATCCGCGGGCAACGGACGTTCTGACGTCCGGGTCGTCGTCCACCATGAGCACCATTCGACCGGTGCTCTCCTGCGCGGGCGGCTCTCCCCCGACCCGCACGCGAATTACGGGGTGTCAGCGATGCCGTCGCCGTTGCTGTCGCCGCAGCGATTCTTGATGTCCACCAGCGGCTGGCGAATGGCGGTCAGCTCGCCCCTTTGGATGGGGTTGGCGTTCATGTACTTGTCCACCTCGACGCGAACCTCGTCACGGTTCTTGCCCTCGAGGCTGGTGAAGAAGTAGTTGACGTCAGGGTGGCTGAACAGGTAATCCGACGTGGCCTTGGACACGCCTGCGGCCGTGAAGGCGAGATCCGCGGCGGTGCAGTTGGGCGGCTCCTCGGCCATCGCCGACGGAAGAGCGCCGAACAGCATTGCGCCGGCGAGCGCACCGGTTCCGACCGCGTCAGCTACCGCACGCCGCGCCGTACGGACAGAGAGCAACATCTACAGGCTCCTTCATCGAATGGTTGTGCCGGTAACCATTGCGGTTACAGACACCGAAAGCTAATCAGAATCGCAGCCGAGTTTCCTGCCTTGCGCCGAAACGGGTGCTAGAAACTTCAAAAACCGCAGTTCAGCGCTGGGTTCTGGACGCGGTGTGGCGCCAATCAGCAACTAAACGCGCAGGTGAACGTCGGGCGATGGGTAGCAGGCAGCAAGGCCGACGCTATCCACAAGGGCTGGTGAGAGCTGCTTAAGGCGTTAATCAGGACGCGTCGTGCCAGCGCACGCTGATATATCCTCACGCTACGTAACGGGAGTCGGGGAGAAAGCAGGGCAACCATCCAGCAGTTCATGATGCGCTTGAGTAGTAGCCTGCGCAGATTCCGCTGGGCGGTGTTCGTGGTCTGGCTACTTCTTCTCATGCCCGCGATTTACCTCGCAATGAACCAGTCCGGCCACCTCACCGGCGGCGGGTTCGAGGTTGCCGGTTCGCAGTCGCTGTACGTGCAGCAGGAGCTCGAGGAGCAGTTCCCCGACCAGGGCGCGTCGCCGCTCGCTCTCGTCGCGGCGCCGCGGGCCGACGCGTCGTTCGCGGACATGGACGCCGCCGTAGCGCGTTTGGAGCGGCTTGCCGGCGAGGTGCCCAGCGTCAAGGTGGTGCCCAACCCGCAGCAGTCGCCGCCCCAGCCGGACCGGCCCTACGTCGTGACGCTGCAGCTGGACTTCAACAACACCGGCGCGGTCGACGTCGCCAAGCAGCTGCGCCAGAAGGTCGGTATCAACGGTGACCAGGCGGGCGAGACCCGGGACGGCAAGGTCAAGCTCTATGTCATCGGCCAGGGCGCGCTCGGCGCCGCCGCCACCGCCGCCACCAAGCACGACATCACTCAGGCCGAGCAATGGAACCTTCCGATCGTCCTGGTTGTCTTGCTCGCGGTGTTCGGTTCGCTGGCCGCCGCGGCCATGCCGCTGGTCCTCGGCATCTGCACGGTCGCCGTCACCATGGGCCTGGTCTATCTGCTGTCGACGTACACCACGATGTCGGTGTTCGTGACGTCGACGGTGTCGATGTTCGGGATCGCGCTGGCCATCGACTACTCACTGTTCATTCTCATGCGGTTCCGCGAGGAACTTCGCGCAGGCCGCGCCCCCGAACAGGCCGCCGACGCGGCGATGGCCACCTCGGGCCTGGCCGTCGTGTTGTCCGGTTTGACGGTCATTGCGTCGGTGACCGGTATCTACCTGATCGACACCCCGGTGCTGGTGTCGATGGCGACCGGCGCGATCCTCGCGGTGGCCGTCGCCGTGTTGACGTCGACGACGCTGACACCTGCGGTGCTTGCGACATTCGGGCGGGCGGCCGCGAAGCGGTCATGGCTGTTGCATTGGTCGCGGCGGCCCGAGACCACCCAGTCGCGGTTCTGGACCAGGTGGACCGGCTGGGTGATGCGCCGCCCGTGGCTCTCCGCACTCGGCGCAACGGTGTTGCTGCTGACGCTGGCCGCACCCGCGTTCTCCATGGTGCTGGGCAACAGCATGCAGCGGCAGTTCGACCCGACGCACGAGATCCGCGGCGGCGTGAACGCAGCGGCGGATGCGCTCGGCCCCGGGGCGCTCGGCCCGGTCCGCGTGCTGGTGACGTTCCCCGACGGCAACGCCGCGTCCGCGCCGTCGAAGGAACCGCTTCTGCAGGAGGTGCAGCAGCGAATGTCGCAGGCGCCCAATGTCGTCACGGTGCAGCCCGCAGTGTTCGGCAACGACTACCGCAGCGCGTTGGTGTCGGCGGTGCTCTCGGTGGACCCCGAGGACATGGCCGCCCGCGAGTCCGTCGACTGGATGCGGGCTGAACTGCCGCCCGTCGTCGGCGACAAGGCGAAGATCGACGTCGGCGGCCCGACCGCTCTGATCAAGGACTTCGACGAACGGGTAAGCAAGACGCAGCCCGCGGTGTTCGCGTTCGTCGCGCTGATCGCCTTCGTGATGCTGCTCATCTCCATCCGGTCGGTGTTCCTGGCGTTCAAGGGCGTGCTGATGACGCTGCTGTCGGTGGCAGCGGCGTACGGCAGCCTCGTCGTCGTCTTCCAATGGGGCTGGTTTGAAGCCCTCGGCTTCCGGCAGATCTCGTCGCTCGACAGCACGATCCCGCCGCTTGTGCTCGCGATGACGTTCGGGTTGTCCATGGACTACGAGATCTTCCTGCTGACCCGTATCCGCGAGCGGTTCCTGCAGACCAACAACACGCGCGACGCCGTCGCCTACGGCGTGAGCACAAGTGCGCGCACCATCACCAGCGCCGCGCTGATCATGATCGCGGTCTTCATCGGGTTCGCGTTCGCGGGTATGCCGCTGGTCGCGCAGCTCGGTGTCGCGTGCGCGGTCGCGATCGCCGTCGACGCCACCGTGGTGCGACTGATCCTGGTTCCGGCACTGATGGCCATGTTCCACGAATGGAACTGGTGGCTGCCGCGTTGGCTGGCGCGCATCCTGCCGTCGGTGGACTTCGAGAAGCCGCTGCCCAAGGCCGAGATCGGCGATCTCGTCATCATCCCCGACGACATCTCGACGTTGGCGGCGTCGGGCATCGACATCCGCAACGTCGTGAAGTCGGCGGCCAAGCTCAAGAACATGGCGGCGCAGACGATCACCGTCGCCGATCCCCTCGCCTTCAGCGGCTGCCTTCCGTCCAACGGCTCGAAATGCGTCAACGCGTTCAACGGGCACACCAACGGTGCACCGCACATCAACGGGTCAGGCACCGGCAAGACGGTCAAACTGAAGCGCGGCCCGCGGCCCATGCATCCCGTCACGATGTGGCGCGGCCGGCTGTCCGTCGCGCTGGACGCGCTGGAGACCGAGGCCGAAACCGAACGCCCGACGGTCGAGCGCAACAGCCCGATGGAAACCACGAACGTTCAGCTGCCCACCGGCGACCGGCTGTCGATACCCACGGGTGCGGAGACACTGCGGCTGAAGAGCTATCTGATCATGTGCCGGAACAGCACGAAAGACTTCGCTGAGTTTGCCGATTTGGTCGACTCCATGGAGACTCAAACCGCCGCCGTGGTCCTCGCCGGAATGGATCGGTACTACTGTGGTGAGTCATCCAGGAAGCAATGGGTGGCCACGCAGCTCGTACGCCGACTGGCCGATCCGCATCCGTCGGACGAGTTCGACATCCCGATGTCGGGCGCTGAGGCGGAGGCTGATTGGGCCAAGGTCAGAAAGCGGTGCCTGTCGGTTGCGGTCGCGATGCTGGAGGAGGCGAGGTGACCTTGGCTCCCGAGATCGGTGCCACGCGCCGCGACGCTGCCACCGAACGGATTCCGACCGGAGCGCCGAAGCGGCCGCGCCGCCCGTCCGATGGCGACCAGCCCGTCGAGTTCTGGCCGACGGCCGCGATCCGCGAGGCTCTGGAAGCCGACGACCTGACGGCATGGCAGCGCATCGTCGTCGCCATCAAGCGCGATCCGTACGGCAGGACCGCGCGACAAGTCGAGGAGGTGTTGGAATCGACACGGCCGTATGGGGTTTCGAAGGCGCTGTCCGAAGTGCTGACCCGCACCAGGGAGACTCTGGAAGCCAACGAACGGGCTGAAGTCGCCCGTCAGATTCGGGTGCTGCTCAGCCGGTCCGGGCTCAAACCACAGGAATTCGCCTCGCGCATCGGCGTGCCCGGTGAGGAACTCGCGGGGTATATCGAGGGCAAGACAAGCCCGCCCGCGTCGCTGATGGTCCGGATGAGCCGACTGTCGGATCGCTTCGCGAAGATGAAGGCCAACCGGCCGGGCGGCCCGCACTAAGCATTGCCGCGCTGCGACACGGGTATACCGGTGTCATGGCAGCCGACATCGACCGCATCCTCCGCGAAACCCGAACGGTCGCCATCGTCGGCGCCTCCGCCAACCCGGCCCGCGCCGTCTACGGCGTGTGGCGCTACCTCGACTCGGCCAGCGACTACGAGCTCTACCTCGTCAACCCGACCATCACTGATGTCGCCGGCACGCCCACGTATCCGAGTTTGGCTGCGCTACCGGTGGTGCCCGATCTCGTTGACGTGTTCCGGCGCCGTGAGTACCTCCCCGACGTGCTCGACGAGGCGATCGAGGTCAGCGCGAAGACCCTGTGGCTGCAGTCGGGCCTATGGGACGAGGGGGTAGCGCGCGACGGTGAAGCCGCCGGTCTACAGGTGGTGATGGACCGCTGCCTGAAGGTCGAGTACGCCCGCTTGCTCAACGTGAATTGATCGGCGTCACGTCGTCGACGAGCCAACGGCCATCGTCCTTCGACAAACTGATCCGCAGGGCCAGCACCGCGATGTCGGGCGGCTGACCCGGAACGGCCTGCGTACCCCGCAACATCACCGCGACGCTCGCATACTGCGGACCGATGGCCTCAACACCCGCCGAGATCGTACTGGCCGAGGCCGTAACTTTCTTGCTGGCCAATTGCTTTGCGACCGGGGAGAACTCGTTGCTGTACTTCTCCGCACGGTCGGGTGTCATCAGCTCGGTCACCCGGTCCATCGCCGCTGTCGGACTCGACGGTGTGAAGGTCGCGCTCGCCTCGGCCACACTGCTGGCGATGCCAACCACCTCCGCGCTGTCGTTGCGAAGATTGCGGTCAAGCACCGTCCACTGGGTATAGCCGACCACCACCGCTGCTGCCAACGCCACTGTGGCCATGCCGACTACCGCCAGCCGCAGACCCGGCCCGTCGTCGTCGGTGCCGACCGTCACGCCGTCGCGTCGTGCCAGCACGGCGTTGACGATCACGCCTTCGACGATCAGCAGACACAGCACCGAGGCCGCGGACACCCACCACAGCGGCCATGCCATCGCGATGCCGATGTAGATCAACGCGACGATCGCCGCGAGCGGTGCTGCGACGTCGAACCCCAGAACCCGAAGGCGGTTCCTCACCGGACCTGCTCCAGGCGGGAGATCAACAGCTTGCCGTCGACGTCGGAGACATCCAGCCGGATCTGCCAGCGCACCGTCTGCGGCTTTTCACCGACGTTGTCGCTAATCGAGGTCGCCACCACCATCACGGTGTCCGTTCGCTTCACGAGTTCGGCCAACGCGGGCTGCGGGGTCGGCGCGGGCGCGGGCCTGCCGTCGGGCAAGGTCTGCGGACGGTGGTAGATCGACTCGATCGCCACCGAGTCGACCTGTCCCCGCG
The DNA here is from genome assembly GCA_963715215.1 of uncultured Actinomycetota bacterium. Taxonomy (GTDB): domain Bacteria; phylum Actinomycetota; class Actinomycetes; order Mycobacteriales; family Mycobacteriaceae; genus Mycobacterium. The sequence continues at coordinate 190,689 of CAVQRJ010000009.1, read as the reverse complement.
TCCGCGACTGCAGGGTCTGAACCACCTTCTTGAACGGCTCGAGCGTCGACTCGAACTCGTTATTGAGATCACCGACCGTGCCGTCGTGCAGCCTCTGCAGACTGGCGTCGATGTCGTCCTTGTTCATGTTGACCAGTACGGCGGTCCACTTCGCCGCGGTGTCGAGTACCTCGGTCCGGTAGCGACGTTCGTCGGCGTCGGCCCGGTGCCCCGACCAGATGATCACCGCGAGGACGATCGCGGCCACCGAGAGCAGGCCGAGCGCCGCCGAGGCGATGCCGAACCCGGAGAAGACGTGACCGTCGTCCTCGGCGAGGCCGTCCTCGGTGCGCTCGTCGTCGGGCATGGCCGTGAGGGTACCGAAGCGGTCGGCACGCTCTGTTATCCCCAGTTGCGAGCGGCTGAGTCCGCGGTGGCGCTGCATCGCACATCTGGCACCCTGTTGGGGTGAGGGTAGAAGCAATCCGCTCGGGCATCGACCTGAGCCACGTCGACCAGCAAGCCCGCCCACAAGACGACCTGTTCGGCCACGTGAACGGCCGCTGGTTGGCGGAGTACACGATTCCGGCCGACCGGGCCACCGACGGCGCATTCCGCTCGCTCTACGACCGCGCCGAGGAGCAGATCCGGGGGCTGATCGACGAGGCCAGTGAAAAGGCCGGAGTCGCGGGCTCCCCATCCCCGTCCGATCAGCAGCGCATTGGCGACCTGTACGCGAGCTTCATGGATGCGGCCACCGTCGAACGGATCGGTGTGCAGCCCCTGCTCGACGAGTTGGCGACGATCGACGCCGCCGCCGATGCCGACGCGCTGGCCGGCGTGATCGGCAATCTGCAGCGGACCGGCGTCGGAGGCGGAACCGGCGCCTACATCGACACCGACTCCAAGGACTCGACCCGCTACCTACTGCACCTGAGCCAGTCGGGGCTTGGCCTGCCCGACGAGTCGTATTACCGCGACCAGCAGCACGCCGCGATCCTGGCGGCATATCCGCGCCACATCGCCACGATGTTCGGGCTCGTGTACGGCGAAGAGCCGCAACACGGAGAGTGGCAGGCCACCGCGGAGCGCATCGTCGCGCTGGAGTCCAAGCTGGCCGCCGCGCACTGGGACGTCGTCAAGCGGCGGGACGCCGACCTCGCCTACAACCTGCGCAAGTTCACCGATCTGCCCGCCGAGGCGCCCGGATTCGACTGGGCCGGCTGGGTGACGGCGATGGGCACGACGCCGGAGATGGCGGCGGAACTCGTTGTGCGCCAACCGGACTACCTCACCGCATTCGCTGCGCTGTGGGACGGTGAGGACATCGAAGACTGGAAGCGATGGGCCCGCTGGCGGCTGATCCACGCGCGCGCTTTTCTGCTCACCGAAGAACTCGTCGCCGAGGACTTCGACTTCTACGGCCGCACCCTGAGTGGGACGGAGTCGATCAGGGAGCGGTGGAAGCGCGCTGTCTCCGTGGTGGAGAACCTGATGGGCGACGCACTCGGCAAGCTCTATGTCGATCGGTACTTCCCGGCCGGCGCCAAGGCCAGGATGGACGAACTCGTGGCCAATCTGAGGGAGGCCTACCGGGTCAGCATCAACCAGCTCGACTGGATGACACCGGATACCCGGCGGCGCGCCCTGGCCAAGCTGGACAAGTTCACGCCGAAGATCGGCTACCCCGCGAAGTGGCGGGACTACTCGAAGCTGGTCATCGAGCGCGACGACCTGTACGGCAACTACCGCCGCGGTTACGCCGTCAGCTCAGAGCGCGAGTTGGCCAAGCTCGGTAGCCCCGTCGACCGCGACGAATGGTTCATGACACCGCAGACGGTGAATGCGTACTACAACCCTGGCATGAACGAAATCGTCTTCCCCGCAGCCATTCTGCAGCCGCCGTTCTTCGACGCCGAGGCCGACGACGCCGCCAACTACGGAGGCATCGGGGCGGTGATCGGACACGAGATCGGTCACGGATTCGACGATCAGGGCGCCAAGTACGACGGCGACGGCAATCTGGTCGACTGGTGGACCGACGACGACCGCACCGAATTCGGTGTCCGCACCAAGGCGTTGATCGAGCAATACGACGAGTACGTGCCCCGTGCGCTATCCGAGGAATCATCTGCTCCTCACGTGCGCGGCGGCCATCATGTGAACGGCGCGTTCACAGTCGGCGAGAACATCGGCGATCTCGGCGGCCTGTCGATCGCGCTGCTGGCCTACGAGCTCTCGCGCAGCGGCAAGCCCGCGCCGGTGATCGACGGCCTGACCGGTGTGCAGCGGGTGTTCTTCGGGTGGGCCCAGGTGTGGCGCACCAAATCCCGTGACGCGGAGGCGATTCGGCGGCTCGCCGTCGACCCGCACTCCCCGCCGGAGTTCCGCTGCAACGGCGTGATTCGGAACATGGACGCGTTCTACGCAGCCTTCGAGGTCGACAAGGACGATGACCTCTACCTGGAGCCGCAGCGGCGGGTCAGGATCTGGAACTGATCTCGAACTTGCCCTCACCCGCCTGGAAGAACGGACGGGTGGCGAGCACGTAGATCGCGAACACCGCCAACGGGGCGAGCAGAGGTAGCCAGGGAAGTTCGAACGGGAACGATGCGGCCAGCACGCCGACGAACGTAAAGCCAAGGGCCGCAAGCATCACCGACGCCGAGGCACCTATCACCCCGATCGATCCTCCCTCGGTGTACCGCAGCACCAAGTAGCACGCCGCGGACAGGCCTGCGAGTGCGGCGAGCATCGGCGGCGCGTCGGCAACGACGATCGCCGCTGCGGCCAACAGAACCGCCGCCGTCGCAGCGACCCGAAAAACGATGCCCATCAACACCGCGACCGCCGCGAGCATAGCGAGAACGAGTGCGGACCCGTCGGTTTGGAATCCCGACGCGGCGAGCATGACCAACCCGAACGCGGTCGACGGCAGGTGGGCTCTGCGAATCAAGTCCGTCATCGCCGCCCCCGCACCGGCCGACGTCGTTCGGGCACCATCTTCATCGACTGGTCGAGGGTGTTCTCCGACAGCCAGGAAACGACGTCCACACCGATCGTTGCCATATCGCGGTACATGAACGACCTCTGCATCGCCCACAGGCGGGTGAACAACGGGTCATATGTTTCACCGAACGGCGCCCCTTCGAGGACATCGACAGCGACGACGGTGTGCCCTCGCTTGCGCAGGTCGATCAGCGACAGTGCGAACTCGGTGTCGAGCATCGTGGAGAACGCGACGACGATCGCGCCGGGCGGGAGCGCGGCGCGGGGCGCCAATGTGCCCGTGGTCGTTTCGAATTCGTCGCCGGCCCCGAGCAGCGTGTCGAGCACCCGGTAGAACTGCCTGCGGCCGATGTCGGCGCCGAGCCAACGCGGCCGACGGCCGCCGAGCGTGACGATCCCCGCTCGATCGCCGCTTCGCAGTGCGCTCTGCACCACCTGAACCGCTCCGCGCATCGCCCGCTCGGTCGCTTCGGTCGCGGCCCCCGGCGGCTGGGCGTACATATCGATCAGCACCACCACATCGGCTGCGCGGTCAGTCAACCGCTGCGTGACGTGCAGGCTGCCGCGCCGCGCGCTCACCGGCCAGTTGACGGTGCGTAACTGGTCGCCGGGCACATAGGGCCGGATGTCGGCGTATTCGACACCGGGGCCGATGTGCCGGGTGAGGTGAGTCCCCAGCCGGTCGAGCAGTTCCGTCTTCGGGATAGCGGTGGATTGTGGCGGGGCCACTGGGAACACGAACACGTCGGCTGCCTCGACGGTCGCGGTGGCCGACAGCAGCCCGCCCGGCGCGACGACATCGACGGTGGCACGGACCGGATACCGGCCCCAGCGGTCGGCCGAGACCGTAACCGACCGTCGCCCAGGGATTTCCGCGTCGTCAACGTCGACCTGCATGCCTGCCACGCCAGTTATCGCGACCGCGACGGCAACATCGGCCGGTTCTGCGATGGCCCACACGCGCACCTGTGTCTGCTCCCCTTCGAAGCAGCGCTGCAGGCCAGGCTCGGCGTGCACATAGACCTTCGGAAGCGTCCGCTGCCAGCCGATCGAGCACAACACGCCGAGCAGTGGCGCGACGAAAGCGATGAGCTGCCACCTCGATCCGATCAACGCCGCGGCGAGTATCACACCGGCACAGGTGGCGACCGCGCGCGTCAACGGCGATGCACGCCAACGCAAGTGCGCTTCGGTCCGGCGGGCTTCTATCACGCGCGGGCCCGCGGAACCGGGAGTCGCCGCAACAGTTCCTCCACCACGTCGGCACCGTGGACGCGGCGCACCCACATCTCCGGCTTCAGGCTGATCCGGTGGGCCATGGCGGGGACGGCGAGCGACTTCACGTCCTCGGGTATGACGTAGTCACGACCCATCAGAAGCGCACGCGCACGGGCATGCTGGACCAGGTCGAGTTCGGCCCGCGGGCTGGCGCCCACGGCCACCTGCGGATGCTGTCGCGTCGCGTTGGCCAATGACACCACGTATCCCAGCACGTCGTCGTGCACGGTCACCTGCTCGACCGATTCCCGCATCGCAATCAGGTCATGGGCATCGACAACCTGGGCCACCGTCGGCGCCGCCGAACCACGCTCGAGGCGTCGGCGCAACATCGACGCCTCCTCGTCCTCGGAGAGGTAGCGCAGTTCGAGCCTGATCGCGAAGCGGTCAAGCTGCGCCTCCGGCAGGGGATAGGTGCCCTCGTACTCGATCGGGTTATCGGTGGCCAGCACGATGAACGGCTCGGGTAGTCGGTGCGTGACGCCGTCGATGCTGACCTGACCTTCGGCCATCGCCTCGAGCAACGCGGCCTGCGTCTTGGGTGGTGTCCGATTGATCTCATCGGCCAGCAGCAGGTTGGTGAAGATCGGCCCGGAGCGGAACTCGAACCGGCCCGACTGCATGTCGTAGACCGTCGAGCCGAGCAGATCAGCGGGAAGAAGGTCGGGTGTGAACTGCACACGGGTGAACCCCAACCCGAGCGCCGACGCGAAGGACCGTGCGATCAGCGTCTTGCCCAGGCCGGGAAGGTCCTCGATCAACACGTGCCCGCCCGCGAGTACGGACGTCAGGATCAAGCTCAGCGCCCACCGCTTCCCGACCACAACGCGCTGGATCTCGTCGAGCACTGCCTCGCAATTGGCCGTGGTCGTGGCCGCCGGCAGTGACATTCCGGTCATACCTGCTCCAACCTCCGAAGGATTTCGTCGAGCGCCTCTCGGCCAGGACCGGGTACCTGTTTGTCGACTCGTGCGACGTTTTCGGGATCAACCCAGGCCCAGAGTTCGTCGCCGAAGAGCATCCGGCCGGTGGCCCGGAAACCGTCCGGATTCTTGTTCTGCTTCTGCCCGGTCGCGATGCCGAACTGCCGCGCGAGCATCGGGCGCAGATGGCGATCCCAGTCCGAGCGGGTGGATTCCGACCACGAGATCAATGTCTCGGTACGTGACAGCCAGCGGCGCAACGACTCTTCAGCGTCGTTGGCGCGCGGCGTTTCCGGCTCGTCGTCGGTTCCGCGAGCCAGGTACCACCGCAGTGCAAGGAGCGCCAGGGCCACCGCGACCCCGACGATCACCAGCACGAAACGGCGGTCAGGCATCAGCATCGCGAGCACCTGCACACCCAGCACCAGGCAAAGACCGGCGGCGACAAGCTTCTTCAGGGTCATGCCACGCTCCGCAGTTCGGCGAGGACGAGTCGGAGGATGCGCACCGCGGTCTCGCGGTGTTCCTCGGTCATCACGTGCGGGCTGAACCGCGCCTCCTCGAACAACTCGACGAGTTCGGTTGCGCTGTCGGCACCTAACGCGTGGTGTTCGACCGCACGGGCCAGCACCTCCGACGGCGTGTCGGATTCGCGGGGGACGACGTCAGGAGAGTTCTCCAGTTCGCGCTCCATCGCGGCGTAACACGCGATGATCGCTTCTCGCGGTTCTCGACTCAGATCGCCCGCCTCGGCCAGCCCGACTTCGGCGGCCCTCGCGAGGGGATCGGCTCCGGAAGCCGCTGTGGCAGGGCGGTATTCGTCGCCTGGGGATACCGGTACGAGCGTGCGGCGCTGTCGTCTGCGGCCCACGATCGCAGCCCCGACGAAGACCATCATCATGAACAGCACCGTCGACCCGGCGAGAACTGAGAAGACGTTGGACGACGGCTCGGGTTCGTCGGGCCGATCGGCCGGGGGCTGAGGCGCCCCGGACGGCGTCGTGCTCGCATCGGGCGGCGGTTGCTCGATACCCAGATGCGCATTGATCCGCGACAGCAGCGTGACCAGCAGCAGCCAGGCGATCACCACAGCCACCGCGATCAAGATCATCCGCCACGTCAACGGCTGCCGGTCGCCCGCGCGCTCGCGCGGTGGTTCGCCGGGGCCGTGCGAGACCGGGCGGTTCCGCGACTGCGTGAGGATCGCGATCACGATAATCGCCATCGACACGACCACCATCGCGACGACCGCGAACAGGCTGCCGAGGCCACTGGTCGGCCGGTCGCGCGGCGGGGTCTCCGCGCCAGGCAGATATCCGTGCAGCGCTGCGGCGGCCACGACCAAGAGCATGATCACGGCGACGACACGCGACCGATGGGCCATAACCCATCCTGCTCGGGGTCAGATCAAGGTCGCAACGGAATGACTAGATCTGCCAGTCCGATGCGCCGTCCGGCTGGGTATAGGAGCCGACCGAGTTCTTGATGACGACCGGGTCACCACTGCCGAAGTTGTCGTAGAACCACTGCGCGTTGGCCGGGCTGAGGTTGATGCAGCCATGGCTGACATTTCGCTTGCCCTGGTCCCCGACCGACCACGGGGCGCTGTGCACGAACGCGCCGCTGTTGTCGATTCGGACCGCGTTCTGGACGGTCAGCTTGTAGCCATCGGGTGCGGTGTTCGGCACCCCGTAGGTGGCGGAGTCCATCACGATGCTGGCGAACTTCTCCAGCACGTAGTACGTGCCGTTCTTGGTCTCGTGCTTGCCGTCCGGCTTGCCCATCGACACCGGGAACGTCTTCTCGACCTTGCCGTTGCGGGTGATCGTCATCTGGTGCGCCTTGTCGTCGATGGTGGCGACCAGCGACTCACCGGTGCGGAAGCTCGATTTCGCGCCGCTCGCATCGATGTTGACGGCCGTGTTGGCAGGCCAGAAGTTGATCGGGCGCCAGCGCACCTGGGTGCTGCTCGTCCAGTAGAACTTGCCCGGCACGGGCGGGTACGACGAGATGTGGATGGCCTGCTCGGCCATCGGGCGGTCGACGATCGGCCGCTGGAAATTGATGATGATCGGCTTGCCGACACCGACCATGGAGCCGTTGACCGGGTTGAAGGATGGCGGCAGGAAGACCGGCTCACCGGTGTACGGCGTCGGATTCTGACCCGGGGGGGTGCCTTCCGGAATGGTCATCGGCTGAGCCGGGGGCGCGAACGGGTTCGGCGGCGCCGGCGGTGCGAGCGGATCGGCAGGGGGAGGCGGCGGCACGGCCAGCGGATCCGCAGGGGGCGGCGGCGGCGCGGCCAGTGGATCCGCCGGGGGCGGCGGCGCGAGCGGGTCGGCCGGAGGCGGAGGTGCCGGCGCTATCGCGGCCGCGGGGTCGACCGGCGCCTCTGGCGCGGGCGCGACAAGGGCCGGATCCGGTCCCGGTGGCGGAACGAATGGGTCCGGAGCCGGTTCGGGCTGCGCGAACGCCAACGGGCTACCGAGGGCCGATCCCGCGATCAGACCAACCGCGATCGTCGCGGTGAAAAGCTTCCGCATCTTGCGCTGCGGCATGCGAACACCTCCAGTCAAAGCTTGGTCCAGTCTCGCACAGCGACAGGACGGCCTCAGCGCCCGTGAGAGCCCTCCCAGCCAGGACAAATGTCCAGCCAATGGCGCTGAGCTGCAGTGTTCATCGTCAGGGGGCTCCGAATGTTACTTCCTGCTGGTTACCTGAACGAAGCGAACTGGCCGCGGACGGCCACCACGCCGCCGAGTGCCATGGCGACCAATGCGGTCGACGCGCCGATCATCGCCGCCAGCCCCGCCTTCTCGTAGAACAGCCCGCCGAGCAGCGAACCGGCCATGATTCCGACCTGGAAGGCCGTGACGTAGACACCCGATGCACCGTCGGGGTCGTTCGGTGCGGTGCGCATCACCGCCGCTTGCAGGACCGGCGGCAGCGCCGTCGAGGCCGCGCCCCACAGGATGATCGCGGCGGCACCGACCGCGATCGTCATGGCGTGCCGTTCTGCACCGCTCGAGACGGCCGTCAGCACTGCGAACACGACCGTCAGCGCGGCGAGGCAGCCGACGACCGAAGCTTTCGGGTGCCGATCCGACGGCCGGGCCATCGTCGCCATCCCGAGCAGGCCTGCAATGCCGAAGCCGGCGAGCAGCCACGCCAGATGTGGGCCGTCGACGCCGACCACGTCGCGGATGATCACCACGATGAATGTGTAGGAGATGAAGTGGCCGGTGACCCCGATGAGCGTCAGCACGCTGAGCGTCATCAGTCGGTTGTTGCGGTAGTGGCGTTCGTGGGACCGCACGGTGTCGACTTCGTCGGCCGACAACACCATCGCGGGCAGCGTGACCCACGCCGCGACCGAGACCGCCGCCGCCGCGATGGTGACGGCGACGACGGCCTGGCGCCAGCCCCACAGCTCGCTCATCGCCGCCGTCAGCGGATTGCCGGCCACGAGCGCCAGCGTCGTTCCGACGTAGATGGCGGTGGTCGCGCGACCAGTGTGGGTCGCGGGTACGAGCCGCGCGCCGATCGGCGCGAGTACCGACCACATCAGACCGTGCGTCAACGCGCACAGCAACCGGCCGCCTGCCAGCACCTCGAAACTCGGCGCCATCGCTGAAATCAATTGGGACACAGTCAGACAGACAAGGGTCAGCATCAGAGTGCGGCGCCGAGGCCAGTGAGCGGTGAGGCGCACCAACGGCACCGCCGTCACCGCGGCGACGAGGGCGTAGCTGGCCAGCAGGGTGCCGACCACTGCCTCGTTGACGCGTAGGTCGGCCGCGATGTCGGGCAGCGCACCCACCGGGATCATCTCCGCGGTGACGTAGACGAACGCGGCCGACGCGAGCACCGCCAGCTGCACGGCGATGCGGGGTGTCCACGCCCGGCTCGGCCGAGTTGGGATGTCCGCGGTTATATGGGGTACATCACGACGGTAACGGCTCACCCACGCAATCGAGGAAAGGCTCGCGATGGTCGCTATTCCAGAGGGCTACGAATCGCTGTTGGAGCGCCCAAACTTCGGGCATCTCGCCACCGTCAGACCCGACGGCAAGCCGCAGGCGAACCCGATGTGGTTCGACTGGGACGGCGAACTCCTGCGTTTCACTCACACCACCAAGCGGCAGAAGTTCCGCAACTTCGCGGCCAATCCCAACGTGGCGATGTCGATCGTCGACCCGGAGACCCCGTACCGCTATCTCGAGGTCCGCGGCGTCGTCGAGGAGATCGTTCCGGACCCGACGGGCGAGTTCTATCTGCAGCTGAACGACCGCTACAGCGGACCGCTGACCGAGCCCCCGCCCGACAAGGCCGACCGGGTGATCATCGTGGTGCGGCCGACCGGATTCACAAAGCAGTAGCCAGCAATCGGCTAGGAGCGCACGAGTCGCGCTATCGCGGCCGATGCCTCGGCCAGCTTCGCCTCGGCCTCGTCGCCGCCCTCGGCGACCGCATGCGTCACGCAGTGACCGAGGTGTTCGTCGAGCAGATTGAGGGCAACCGACTGCAGGGCGCTGTTCACGGCGCTGATCTGAGTGAGGACGTCGATGCAGTACTTGTCCTCTTCGATCATCTTCGCGACGCCGCGGACTTGGCCTTCGATACGGCGCAACCTTTTCGCGTAGTTGTCCTTGTTGGACGTATAGCCGTGTGAGGCGGTCATACGACCAGCGTACGGTACCCCACCGGGGTATGCATATTGGTTTGGCCGGGTGAAACCCAGCGAGCATACTGACAGCTATGTCCTCAGACCCCAGTCAACCTGACGCTCGTCGCGCAAGCGGCTCATCGCAGATAGACATCAAGCCCCGCAGCCGCGACGTCACCGACGGCCTGGAGAAGGCCGCCGCGCGCGGAATGCTCCGCGCGATAGGCATGGACGACGAGGACTTCGCCAAGCCGCAGATCGGTGTCGGGTCGTCGTGGAACGAGATCACTCCGTGCAACCTGTCGCTGGACCGGCTGGCCAAGGCCGTGAAGGATGGCGTGTTCGCCGCCGGTGGCTATCCGATGGAGTTCGGCACCATCTCGGTGTCCGACGGTATTTCGATGGGCCACGAGGGCATGCATTTCTCGCTGGTGTCGCGCGAGGTGATCGCCGACAGCGTCGAGACCGTCATGCAGGCCGAGCGCCTCGACGGGTCGGTGCTGCTGGCCGGTTGTGACAAGTCACTGCCCGGCATGCTGATGGCCGCCGCGCGTCTCGACCTTGCGAGCGTGTTCCTTTACGCGGGTTCGATCCTGCCCGGCAAGGCCAAGCTCTCCGACGGCTCGGAGCGCGACGTGACGATCATCGACGCGTTCGAGGCGGTCGGTGCGTGCGCCCGAGGGCTCATGCCACGCGAGGACGTCGACGCGATCGAGCGGGCGATCTGTCCGGGTGAAGGCGCGTGCGGCGGCATGTACACCGCCAACACCATGGCGTCGGCCGCCGAGGCGCTCGGCATGTCGCTGCCCGGCAGCGCGGCCCCGCCGGCAACCGACCGACGGCGCGACGGGTTCGCCCGGCGCAGTGGACAGGCCGTCGTCGAACTGCTGCGCCGCGGCATCACCGCGCGCGACATCCTCACCAAGGAGGCGTTCGACAACGCGATCGCGGTGGTGATGGCGTTCGGTGGGTCGACGAATGCGGTGCTGCATCTGCTGGCGATCGCGCACGAGGCCAACGTCAAGCTGTCGCTCGACGACTTCACTCGCATCGGTCAGAAGGTTCCGCACCTGGCGGACGTGAAACCGTTCGGCAAGCACGTGATGTTCGACGTCGACCACATCGGCGGCGTACCCGTGGTGATGAAGGCGCTGCTGGATGCCGGTCTGCTGCACGGCGATTGCCTCACCGTTACGGGAGCGACGATGGCGCAGAACCTCGCGCACATCGCTCCGCCCGACCCCGACGGCAAGGTTCTTCGCGCGCTCGACAATCCGATCCACCCGACGGGCGGCATCACGATCCTGCACGGGTCGCTGGCCCCGGAGGGCGCCGTGGTGAAATCGGCGGGCTTCGATTCCGATGTGTTCGAGGGCACCGCAAGGGTTTTCGAGCGTGAGCGGGCGGCGCTCGATGCGCTCGAGGACGGCACGATCACCAACGGCGACGTCGTCGTCATCCGCTACGAGGGCCCGAAGGGTGGCCCCGGCATGCGCGAGATGCTCGCCATCACCGGTGCGATCAAGGGCGCCGGGCTCGGCAAGGACGTACTGCTGATGACCGACGGGCGGTTCTCCGGCGGCACGACGGGACTGTGCGTCGGCCACGTCGCACCCGAGGCGGTCGACGGCGGACCGATCGCGTTCCTGCGGGACGGCGACCGCATCCGCCTCGACGTCGCCAAGGGTACGCTGGACGTGCTGGTCGACCCGGCCGAATTCGACGCGCGCAAGGCCGATTTCGAGCCGCTGCCGCCGACGTACACCACCGGTGTGCTGGCGAAGTACACCAAGCTTGTCGGCTCGGCCGCGAACGGAGCTGTCTGCGGCTAGGCCAGTGGCGGGTCGATGCGCGTCAGGTGTTGCGGCCACCGTTCACGCCGAGAATCTGTCCGGTGATGTAGCCGGCCTCCTCGGAGACCAGAAACGCGCACGCCGCGGCGATGTCCTCGGGCCTGCCTATCCGCCGGACCGGCGTCATCGCGATCGCCTTCTCGACATCGGTGAAGCCGCGCTCCTCTGCGCTGCGCAGCATCGGGGTGTCGATGAAGCCGGGCGGCACCGCATTGACGGTCACCCCACTCGGGCCGTATTCCAGCGCCAGCGATTTCGTCAGCCCGTTGACGGCCGACTTGGCCGCGACGTAATGCGCCATGCCCGCGACACCGGAGTGCGTGCTCGACGAGCTGATGTTGACGATGCGCCCCCAGCCGGCGTCGACCATCTCCGGCAGCACGGCCTGGCAGCAGTGGAAGACTCCGTTGAGGTTGACGTTGAGAACCCGCTGCCAGGCATCGAATGAGATGTCGGCGAAGCGCGAGAACCCCTCGAGCCCAGCGGCATTCACCAGAATCGACACCGGGCCGAGCTGCGCGCGGATCTTGTCGAGCGCGGCGTCGACCTGTTCGCGGTCGGTGACGTCGGCGGTGTAGGCGAAGTCGGCCTCCGACGGCTGGAGGTCGATGGTGGCGACGTGATGCCCGTCGGCCTCGAGCCGCTGCGCGATGGCGCGGCCGATGCCCGATGCTCCGCCGGTGACGACGGCTGTCTTCATGTGGGGGTTCCCTTCCTGCGCAGCCCGAGGGTGCGCCGTCCTGTTTCGACGAGATGCCGCAGCAGGTCTTCGTCGTCGACGTTGATCCATGCGGGTCCGACGGCACTCGAGATGCCGGCGAGTGCGATGGTGGCCTTGATCAGCCCGCCGGGGCTGTGATCGCCTCCGGCAAGCAACGTCAGTTGACGATTGATCAGGTCAGACCAATGCGGTTGTCCGCGTAGAAGCGTTGTCACGCTCGGGTCGCAGGCGAGCACCGAGACGAGGGCTCGGTTCGCGACGGCCAATTCGGCGTAGCCGCGCAGCATGTGGTCCGCACGGGTGTTGGCGCCACGCTGCGCTTCCGCTTCCGCGATGACGCGGCTCAGCTGCTCGAAGATCGGTTCGACGACGGCGGCGAGCAACTCTTCGCGGGTGCGGAAGTGGTAGTAGATGGCGGCCTTCGTGAAGCCCATCTCGTCGGCGATCATCTGCAGCGAGGTGCCAGCGAAGCTGTGCCGGGTGAACAGGTCGACGGCGACGTCGATCAGGCGCTGCCGGGTGTCGGCGGCAGCCGGTGTCTGCACTGTGGCGGTCAGCATCTTTACGATCGTACAGGAGGATACTTGCCGATCGTAAAGTGGGGCTAGGTGAATCAGCCAGCCGGGTTTCGAGTGTGGGCGATATGTACGCGCAACGGGCGATTTCTGTGCATAGGCCCCACACTCGAGGGCTAGTTCACCAGGGCCACCGCGAAGCCGTCCCAGTTCTTGGCGCCGACGGTCTGAATGGCCGCCGCATCCAGGCGAGGGTTCTCGCCCATCATCTTGAGCATGTCGCGAACGGCCTTGGCCTGGTGGTCGTCGTCGGCCGGGTTGAGCACGCGGCCCATCCGAGCGATGTTGTCCACCACGATGACTGAACCGGGACGACCCAACTCGATCGCCCATTCGACATAGGCGACGTTGTTCTCCTTGTCGGCGTCGATGAAGAACATGTCGAACGTCTCACCGCGTTCGGCCAGTCGCGGCAGTGTGTCGAGCGCAGCGCCGACGATGACCTCGATTCGGTCGGCGACGCCTGCCCGCTCGAAGTTCTTCTGCGCGACGTCAGCGTGCCGTGGGTCGAATTCGAGGGTGACGACGCGGCCGTCCGGCCCGACGCCGCGGGCCAGGTTGATGGTGCTGTAACCGGCCAGCGTGCCGATCTCCAGCACCCGCTTCGCATGCGTCATCCTTGCCAAAAGCGACAGCAGCCTGCCGTGCTGAGCCGACACCTCGATGGCAGGCATGTCGGCCGCGGCGGCCGATTCCCGGGCAGCGCGCAGCGCATCGTCCTCGGTGTCCAACACGCGGTTGAAAACCTCGTCAAGGGATTTGGGGTCGGGCTCGGTCACGCGACCGACGTTACCGCGCTAGCTAGCTGGGATTGCCGGACTCCTCAACGCGGCTCATGCCTCGCCGCTTGATCGTCGTCCGACTAGCGCACACCCTCCTTGGCGTAGACGACCCGGAGAACATGGGCGACCTCCGGACCCATCACCGCCTCGGTGAGTTCGCAGAACGTCGCGACGAACTCCGGCCCGTGCGGCGGGTCGGCGTCACACAGGTGGTGGGCGACCTCATGCAGCACGACGAGCTCGCGAAGCGCCCAGCTGGTCCGTCGGTCCGGCACCGCAATTGTGGCCCGGGTGCCGTTGCGCTCGTAGTGAGCAGCGGTGAGCCCGCGCCGCGGCCGCGCGGTCAGAGGTGCGGCATCCGGCCACCGCGCGCGCACGGATCCGAGCGCGAGCACGTTGTCGACGTAGCGCTGCACGGTCTCGGAGGAAGAGAACCGGGCTTCGGGCGGCAGTGTGAGGTTGGTGCCGAAAAACTCGATCGCGCGGTTGCCCTGTTCGCCCGCACGGTCGAACAAGGTCCGGACGAATTCCTCTGCGGCGTAGACCTTCAAGCGTTGGCTGTCGCGGGCGGTCACCGGTTCAGCGCGGTGCGTGCGCCGTTGATCTCTTGGCTGTTGCCGAGCCTTGCTCGCCGGCCCGCGCGATCGCCGGCCCGCCTTGCCGACGACGAGTAGCCAGCCGTCGCACTGGAAGCAGTCCAGGTGCCGCGCGCCCGAGATGTCTGGCGATAGAAGGACTTCAGCTCGATGTCCTTGTCTCGCAACGCGATCGCGGTGCCGGGTTCGCGCGTCTTGCTCTTGGTCGCTTCGTGGCGGGCCTGCTCACGGGCCTCCGCCAACCGCCGGCCGATGCGGGCGCCGAACGCCAGCTGGAAATTGATGCGCGCGGTGATGGTCGGGGTGGGCCGGTGGCTGCCGGAGGAAATGTAAGCCTCCGACGCCTTCACCATTTGCGTGATCAGGCTCGCGTAGAGCGCATGGCTGGCGTCGATGTCCTCGGCGAACCCGTAGGCGTACACGAACGTCGAGTTCGACGCGATGTCGCACTTCACGTCGTTGGCATGCGCGATCACGGTGAACAGCTGCACGTAGGTGCGCAGCCCCCGCTTACCCGGGTCGCCGATGGTGATCGTGCGCTGCACCGGTGTCTGCGCCTTGGTCCGTTGGTCGGCGTGCGAACGGGCGACGGCGAGATCGATCGACGTCGCGGTGGCCAACCGCTGCGCGGCGGCCATGAAGGCCTCCGCCTCGTGCGCGTTGTCGGTGCCCTCGGCCTGGCGCAGCAGCGCCGCGATGCGGGCCAGCATCTTGTCGTCGGTCATGCGCTCAATGTAGGGCTACTTCGTGACAAATCCGTCCAACGCGGTTACCAGCTGTGGAGAAAGCGGCGCGTCCTTGGCGAGGTTGGCGATGCTGTCGGTCGGGTCGTCGCGCAGCACGTGGTTGACGCCCTTGAGTTCGACGACGGTCAGCGCGGTGTGCTTCAGCGCGCCGATGAGCGGCTTCATCGTGTTGCACAGGGCCTGGCGGTCGGTGTCCGAACACGTCAGCAGCACCGGCGTGCCCGCTGGCACGTCGGCGGCCAGCGCCAGCGGGTCGATCTTGTCGGCTTCCTCGATGGCCTTCGCGTTGCCGGGGTTGAGGATCGCGCCGAGGCCTTCCGGAAGGTTGGCCGGCACGGTGCCCTTGGTGCGGACTTCGTCGACGGCCGACAGCCAGGTGTTCAGCGTCTCACGGCTCGCGTCGGAGCGCACCCGGTTGGTGATGATGTCGAGGTACCGACCGGACAGCGGCTGGAGAAGGCCGAGCGAGTGGATCTTCGTCGCGCCAGGCGAGGTGTCCGACGCCAGCGTCATCGCGTGCACGGCGCCCTCGCCGACCGCGTACACCGCGAGGCGGCCCTTGTCGGTGCCCGGCTGGTCAGCGAGGTAACGTGCGGCGGCCTTGGACCCACTGGTGTAGACGGCGCTGACGACGTCGTTGGGCCGCTGCTGGTACTGGCCGAGGCCGGTCTTACCGGTGCCGACCTTGTCGTAGCGCAACGAGGCGACGCCGCGGTCGGACAGCAGTTCGGCGAGCTGGCGCATGTTGCCGATCTTCCCGACGACGATGTTGTCGCCGTTGCGGTCGGTATTGCCGCTCTCCGAGATCAGCAGCGCCGCGGGTGCGGCCGACGCGTCCTTCTGGTGGCGGTAGGTGCCGTGGATGGTGAGGCCGTCGGCGTCGAAGCTGACCTCCTCCTCGACCCACTGCGCCTGCGGCTTCTCATCCGACGAGCAGCCCACCGACAGAAGCGCCAGCAGGGAAAACGCCAGAGCGGCAAGAGCTCTCAAATCTTCGCCTCGATCCACGACGCGACGTCGTCGAGCACCACGGCGCGCTCGGGTTCGTTGAACACCTCGTGATAGAGCTCGGGGTAGACCTTGAGCTGCGCGTCCTGCGATCCGACGCACTCCATCAGGTGTCTGCTGCCGTTCACGGGGATCAGCTTGTCCTGCTCGCCGTGGACGACCAGCAGCGGCGCCGTCAGCGCGGCGGCGCGGCGCGGCATGGTTTCGCCGACGCCGATGAGCGCCCTTGCGATGCCGGCGGGCATCTTGCCGTGGTGCACCAGCGGGTCGTTTTCGTAGGCGGCCACCACTGCGGGGTCGCGGGACACCGCGTCGGCGGGCAGATCTTCGACGGGCAGACCCGGCAGGATCTTGCCGAGCGTCTTCGCGGCGAACACCATCACGGGCGCCACCTCGTCCTGCGCATCCACCGCGGGGCCGGACAGCACCATCGCCGCGTAGTCGTCGGGGTGCTCGACGCCGTAGGCGAACACGACGCCGCCGCCCATGCTGTGGCCGAGCACGACGCGCTTGAGCTCCGGGTACTCGGCGGCGGCGATGCCGACGAGGGTGTGGAAGTCCTCGGTGTACTCGGAGATGTCGCGCAGATAGACCCGCTTGCCGCCGGAGCGGCCGTGGCCGCGCAGGTCGAGGGCGTACACGACGAGGCCTGATTCGCCCAGCCGCTGGGCGACGTGGTCGTAGCGGCGGGCGTGTTCGGCATAGCCGTGGCAGAGCACGACCACACCGCGACAGTCCTTTTCCTCCGGCTCCCACACGTCGTAGACGATGCGGACACCGCCGACGCCGTCGAAGGACCGTTCGGTTCGGCAACTGGCCATCAGCGCAGAGTAGCCAACTCAGGCAAATCGTTCGGCGGCAGTTGTCGTGCCACTGCGTAAGCTCGACGGCGTGAGCGTGCTCGCCGAAAGCCTGGAACCCGCTGGTTCAGAGAATGCGGAAGCCGCCGCAGATGCATTTCTCGCCGATGCCCAGCGGTATCGCCGGGAGCTGCTCGCGCACTGCTACCGGATGACCGGCTCCCTCCACGACGCCGAGGATCTGGTGCAGGAGACCTATCTGCGCGCCTGGAAATCCTTCAAGGGCTTCCAGGGCAAATCCTCGGTACGCACCTGGCTGTACCGCATCGCGACGAACACCAGCCTGACGGCGCTGGAAGGCAGGCAGCGTCGGCCGTTACCGTCGGGGCTGGGCCAGCCTGCGTCGGACCCGACCGGCGACATCGCCGAGCACCGCGAGATCACGTGGCTGGAGCCGCTGCCCGACTCGCCGAAGGAAGACCCGTCGGACCCGTCGGTGATCGTCGAGTCCCGCGAATCGGTGCGGCTGGCGTTCGTCGCGGCTCTTCAGCATCTGTCGGCCCGGCAGCGCGCGGTGCTCGTCCTTCGCGAGGTGCTGCAGTGGAAAGCGGCCGAGGTGGGCGAGGCCATCGGCGCATCGACGGCCGCGGTCAACAGCCTGCTGCAGCGCGCACGGGCGCAACTCGACACCGCCCAGCCGACGCGGGACGGCGAGGCCGCCGCTCCGGATTCGGCCGAGGCCCAGGATCAGCTCGCGAAGTACATCTCGGCGTTCGAGAACTACGACATGGACAAGCTGGTCCAGCTGTTCACCGAGGACGCGGTTTTCGAGATGCCGCCGTTCGACGGCTGGTACCAGGGCCCCGCGAACATCGTTTCGCTGTCGAAGACTCACTGCCCCGCCGAAGGCGCAGGCGACATGCGTTTCATCGCCACCACCGCGAACGATCAACCCGCAGCGGCGCTGTACATGCTCAACCGCGAGACGGGTGTGCACGAGGAGTTCCAGCTTCACGTGCTCGAGGTCCGCCCCGGCGGCATCGCGCATGTGGTCGCTTTTCACGCCGACGGGCTTTTCGAGAAATTCGGGCTGCCTTCTTCGCTTTGAGCCGCGGGAATGCAGTGAGATGGTGGGTTCATGACGGCATCCGTCGACATCCGCCGGGCATCCGACCGCGGCACGAGCACGACGGACTGGCTGGACTCCAAGCACTCGTTCTCCTTCGCCGACTATTACGACCCGTCGAACACCCACCACGGGCTTCTGCTCGTCAACAACGACGACTGGGTCGCGCCCGCTGCCGGGTTTGACACACATCCGCACCGCGACATGGAGATCGTCACGTGGGTGCTGCAGGGCTCGTTGGAGCACCGCGACTCGATGGGAAATTCGGGTGTGATCAACCCCGGCCTGGCGCAGCGGATGTCGGCGGGCACGGGTGTGCTGCATTCGGAGAAGAACGGATCGGCAAGTGAGCGTGTGCATTTCGTGCAGATGTGGGTGGTGCCCGACGAGTCGGGCATCGAGCCCGGCTACCAGCAGGCCGAGATCGACTACGACCAGTTGGGCCGCGGTTTGATGGCCATCGCGTCGGGCATTCGCGATGATGCGGCGATCAGCATTCACAACAGGAAGGCGGCGCTGCACGTCGCGCGGCTGGAGCCGGGTCAGCTTCTCCAGCTGCCGGACGCGCCGTATCTGCACCTGTTCGTCCCTCGCGGCGACGTGACGCTCGAAGAAGCAGGCCCTCTGAGCGAGGGTGATGCCGTGCGGTTCACCGGCGCAGGCGGCAGGCGCGTCACCGCGACCGCGCCGTCCGAGATTCTCGTCTGGGAGATGCATGCAGATCTGTCCGGTGCATAACGGGCTCGCCGTCGCTCTGATCGGCGTCACTCTGCTCGCGGGGTGTTCGACGGCGTCGCCGCCGCGGCAGTCACCGGCGCCGACCACGACCACGACGCCTGCCGCGCCCGCATCCGCGAAGCTCGTGTCGGTGGCCGTCGACGTTCCTGGCGAGCTGGCTCAGTCACCGCTCGATGAACCGCGGCACGCCCTGATACCCGACGGCTGGTCGATCTCGGTGTGGGCACGGGTTCCGAAGGCTCGCCTCGAGGCGTGGACATCGGACGGCGCGCTGCTGGTGTCGGTGCCCGGCAGCGGTCAAGTTGTGAAGCTGATGCCGAAACATGCTGCGGCGCCTGAACAGTCGACGTTCCTCGACGGGCTGGACCAACCGCACGGGATGGCGTTCTCGGGCTCGACACTCTATATCGCCGAGAGCGATCAGATCGACGCCTATGACTACGCCAACGGCGCCGCGACCAATCGGCGGACCGTGGCCGCCGACCTGCCCGACGCGCGCAGCCCGGAACTGCAGGGCGCGTATGCGCATGCGTTGAAGAGCGTGGCAGTCGGGCCCGACGGCGCGGTGTACTTCTCGATTGGTTCGACGGGCAACGTCTCCGCACAGGACCGTCAGGCCCATCCCCCTCGCGCGACGATCATGCGAATCCCGCCGGGAGGTGGTCTCGCCGGGCCGTTCGCCACGGGCGTCCGCAACGGCACCGGTCTGGCCGTCGCGCCGGACGGCGCCGTGTGGACGGCGGTCAACAACCGCGACAACACGCCCGACCCCGACGGCAACGTCGACACCGAGTACGTCAACGAGCATCCGCCGGAGGCCCTGGCGCGCCTCACCCCTAGCCGCGAATTGGGTTGGCCCTACTGCAATCCCGACGGCGGCCCATCCAATCTGCCGTTCATCCGCGACATGTCGACGAACAAGGACGGCTCGCGAATGGACTGCGCCGCGCTACCGCCGGTCGAACAGAGCATGGGCGCCCACTCGGCACCCCTGGGGCTGGCGTTCACCGAGGGTGTCCTGCCACCGCCATACGCAGCCGGGGCGTTGGTGGGCGTACACGGCTCATGGAACCGGCGGCCGCCGCGAGCGCCCGAGGTGTCGTTCTTCCCGTGGCGAAACGGCAATCTGGGCGACCAGCAGACGATGGTGGGGGGCTTCCAGGCCGACGACGGCTCGCGGTGGGGCCGACCCGTCGCGGCAGTGGTCGGACCGGACGGCGCCGTGTATATCACCGATGACTACGCCGGCGCCGTCTACCGACTTGCTCCGCCGGGGCGTTAAGACTCCGCCGATACCCAATCGTGTCAATGCTGTTACTGAAGTTGACTGTGGGGTTGGTGTGATTAGAGTTGTCTCGTTTTCTGGTCTTTTGCTAGAGGGGCAACCGTGCGGACAACTGCTGCGATCAGCCGGCGGGCAGTGGCCTATGCCGCTGCGCTGATGCTGTGCGCTGCACTGGCGGCGACGGCGGCACCGGTCGCCCGTGCCGACGGCCGTACGTTGCTCGCGGGCGCGATCGCGAACACTCGCGGGTCGTATCTCGTCTATAACTTCGGCGGCGGTCACCCCGCACCGATGCTCAACGCCGGCGGCGGCTGGTACGAGATGAACAACGGCGGACACCTGATGACGATCAAGGGCGCCGCCGGTCGGCTTCAGCCGCGACTGCTGGTCGACAGCCATCAGGGCTACCAGGGTCGCTGCGAACGGGATCCGGGTGCACGCACCGGTGAAGGGCTGTCGCAGGCGTCCGAGATCTACGCGCCGCTGCAGGCGTGGCAGGCACTCGGTCGGCCGACGATCGCGATCAACGCGAACTTCTTCGACATCCGCGGACAGAAGAGTGGCTCGTGGCGCGACACCAAGTGCAGTTCGCCGCTGGGTGCCTATGTCGACAACACCCGCGGACTGGGCCGCGCCAACGCCGCTGTCACCGGAACGCTTGCCTACGCCGGCAAGCAGGGATTGTCGGGCGGCAATGAACACTGGTCGTCACTGGCCACCATGATCATCCCCTCGGGCGGCCAGCCCTACGTCGTGATGCCCAAGGGCGACGGCGACTACGACTCCGCGTCCCCGGAGATCCAGAAGCTGCTCGACCAGAACGCGCGCTTCGTCGCGGTCGCAGGCATCGGTCTTCTTGCGCCGGGCGAGACCGGGCAGCTGAACGATGGAGGGCCGAGCGCGGCGCGCACCGCGATCGCCTACAGCCGCACCAGTGATCAGTTCTACGTGTTCCAGGGCGGCAGCTACACACCCGACCAGATTCAGGACCTGTTCCGCGGATTGGGCTCCGATACCGCTGTGCTGCTGGACGGTGGCGGGTCGTCGGCCATCGTGCTGCGGCGCGACACCGGCGGAATGTGGAGTGGTGCAGGTGTTCCCAAGGGCAGCTGCGACACCCGCCAGGTGCTCTGCGATTCGCGCGAGCGCGCGCTCCCGAGCTGGCTCGCCTTCGCCTGACGCCGATGCAGGAGTTGACGCGCCGCACCGTCTTGCGGCTGGGTGGCGGGCTCGCCGGAGTTTGTGCGCTCGAGCCGATTTGGCAGCTGGGGCTCGCGACCGCGGCGGGTGCTCCGCCCGACCAACCGTCACCTTCGTCGGCGACGGGGTTGCCGACGTTGATGTCAGGGTCGTTCGCGTCAGCGGCGCGCGGCGGCGTCGAGACGGAATGGTTTATTGCGCGGCCGCCGGGCCAAGTGGGGCCGCTGCGACCGGTGATCGCGCTGCACGGTCGCGACATGACGGCGTCGGGCGTGATGGATATGGGAGTCGAGCAGGGCCTGGCTCTGCTTGCCAGGGCCGGCTATCCGCCGTTCGCGGTGGTCGCGGTCGACGGCGGGAACAGCTGGTGGCACCGACGGGTGACCGGCGAGGACTCGGGCGCGATGGTGCTCACCGAGCTGCTGCCGATGCTGCCGACCAAGGGCCTGGACACGTCGCGCGTCGGGTTCATCGGCTGGTCGATGGGTGGCTACGGCTCGCTCTTGCTCGGCGGGATGCTTGGTCCGGCGCGTACCGCCGCGATCTGCGCGGTGGCCCCTGCGTTGTACTCGGATTACGGCGAGGCCATCCAGGCGGGCGCGTTCGATGGCGCTGCGGACTGGTTCGCGTACTCGGTGTACGGCGTTCCCGCGCTTTCTGAGATCCCCATTCGCATCGACTGCGGTGACAGCGACCGTTACTACCAGGCGGTGAAGCAGTTCGTCGCATCACTGCGCAGACCACCCGCGGGAGTGTCCTTCGAAGGTGGTCACGATCTGGCGGCGTGGCGAGAGAAGCTGCCCCGAGAAATGGCCTGGCTGGCGAGGTAGCGCGTTGGTCACGGGATTCACCTGGGTCCCGTGAGACGATCGTGACTCGAGTGAACAGAGTTGCCACTGCGCCCCGCCCTGCCACCCGACGCGGTTCCCCTGCGCGCGGGCGAACCGATCTGCCGCAGAGGCAGTTTCGGGCCGATATCGAGGGTCTTCGGGCTGTCGCCGTCATCGCCGTCGTCCTGTTCCACGCCGGTCTACCCGGAGTCGGCGGCGGGTTCATCGGTGTCGACGTCTTCTTCGTCGTCTCCGGGTTCCTGATCACCGGTCTGCTGTGGCGCGAGGCGTCCAGTAGCGGCACGGTGCGCCTGGCCCGCTTCTACGCGGCTCGCGCGCGGCGGCTGCTTCCCGCCGCGGTGACGGTGCTTGTCGCGACGAGCGTCGCGTCGGCATCGCTGCTGCCTCCGCTGCAGGCGCGCAGCGTCATCGCTGACGGCATCGCCAGCGCGCTGTATGTCGGCAACTACCGGTTCGCGATCCAAGGCACCGACTACCTGGCGGCTGATGCGCCGCCGTCGCCGATGCAGCACTACTGGTCGCTGGGCGTGGAGGAGCAGTTCTATCTGCTCTGGCCGGCGTTGATCATCGGCACCGCCTGGCTTCTCGCGCGGGTGGCCAGTCGTACCGGCGCGACGGCGGTGCGGGCGAGGGCGCCGTACGTTCTGCTGCTCGGGGTGCTGGCGGCCGGGTCGTTCACGGTGTCGTTGGCGTGGACCAACAGTTGGCCGTCGTGGGCGTTCTTCTCGCTGCCGACCCGCGCGTGGGAGTTGGCGGTCGGTGGACTGGTGGCCTTGACGGCAGGTGCGTGGCGTCGTCTGCCCGGCCCGTCGGCGGCGTTGGCGGGCTGGGGCGGCTTGGCTCTGATCGTCGCGACGTGCACGCAGATCGGTGAAGGGAGGCCGTACCCGGGCGCGACGGCGTTGTTGCCGGTGCTCGGCACAGCGCTGGTGATCGGTGCTGGTTGTGCGACACCGGATTTGGGTGTCGGGCGCCTCCTGTCGAAGCCGGCGATGCGCTCGATAGGCCGACTGTCGTACTCGTGGTATCTGTGGCACTGGCCGGTGCTGATTCTCGCCCCGGCGCTGTTCGGCGCATCGCTCAGCCTTGCGGGCCGATTGGCGATGGTGGTCGTGTCGTTCGGCCTTGCGATCGTGACGCTACATCTCATCGAGAACCCCGCGCGATTCGCGCCGTCGTTGAAGGGCTCGGCGGAGCGCAGCCTGACGGTCGGAACAGTTCTCACGGCTGTAGCCGTCGCCGCTTGTCTGGTGTCGTTGACGGTCAGGCCGGTCCCGGTGGGCCACGGAACCGCCGCGGCGCCGGTCCTACCCGTGGCCGCGGCCGCGCCGTCTGCGCCGTCAAAGCAGGCTTCCACGCCGATATCGGTGCACGACCAAGTACTGGCTGCAGTCGCGAAATCGGCTGAGCCAGCACCTGTTCCGGCAAACCTGTCTCCGGCTCTCAACGCGATCGCCAAGCCGGAGGTGTTCATCAACGGATGTGTGTTGTCGTGGCGTGATGTGAAACAGCCTGATTGCGTGTCGGGTGATGTCGGGGCACCGACAACGGTGGCACTGGTGGGTGATTCGCATGCCGCGATGTGGCAGCCTGCGTTGGAACCAGTTGCGCGGGAACGATATTGGCGGTTAGAGACGATGAGCAAGGTGCTCTGCCCGCCGATGGATTTGCCGACCAACAGTCCGTACCTCGGCCGCAGGTTCGCTGAATGCGAGCAGTGGCGGGGTGATGTGATGGCCCGGCTGGAGAAGTCGCCGCCGCGGTTGATCGTGCTGGACATGTCGCGGCGGTACGGCGCCGACTTCGGTTTCACGAGCTACGACCAGGCGTGGCAGCACGGTCTCACGCGGCTGGTGCAGCGGCTGCGCGGCACGGGCGCAAGCGTTCTGGTGCTGGGCCCGGTGGCCGATCCACGCTCCACGGCACCCACGTGTGTGTCGGCGCACATGGACAACGCCGCGGCGTGCGCGCCGGCGCGCTCGGAGGGACTCAACGACGTCGGCATCGCAGCCGAGTCGACCGCGACGGCGGCTGGCGGCGGTCAATACGCGCGGCTGTCCGAGCTGTTCTGCACGGCCGACCGCTGTCCGGTCATTGTCGGCAACACGTTGGTGTACCGCGACGACAACCACGTGACCACCGAGTATGCGCGGGTGCTCGCACCCGTTCTCACTGAGTTCGTCGATAAGGCGCTAACACGCAGCGGTTAGCGCATTTTCACCGACAACGCGCTCGCTGCGGCGGCCTCTGTCTGGCGCACGTAGCCGCCGCCGAACAGCACCACATGGGCCAACAGCGGATACAGCTGATGCAGTCCCACCCGGTCTCGCCAACCCTGCCGCAGCGGCCACACGGACTGATACCCCGCCAGCACCGCCTCCAGATACGGACACCCGAACAACGCCAACATGGCCAGATCCGTCTCGCGATGCCCACCCTGCGCAGCCGGATCGATCAGCACCACACCCTTCGGCGTCCACATCACGTTCCCGCTCCACAGGTCCCCATGAATCCGCGCAGGACTGTCGTCGTCATCGAAGTCGCCCGCAAGGCACCTGCCGATCACCGCATCGACCAGCCGTCGCCCTTCGGGGCTCAGTCGTCCCCCGCGAGGTCGGCCATCGGGCGCAGTCGCTCCTCGGCGTAGAACGCGCCCCACTCCTCGTGACCCGTCAACGACATCGGCAGCGGCTGCGACAACGGGCCGAAGTAGCCGTCGCCATCCCGGTCATCGGGTCCCGACCCGAACAGCGCCGCCCCCGCGCCGTGCGTCACCGCCAGCCGCGATCCGAACTCGCCTGCCGCATCGCGTGATGGCGGCACCGATTGCAGCCGCTCCAGCGTCAACGAGCGCTCGTCGTGGGCGATTACGCGTGCGCACGGCACGCCACCGTCCACCGAAAGCCAGCGCAGTCCCGCCGCCTCCAGCGCGAAGAACCCAGGCGGCGCGGTGTGGTTGGCCTTGACGAAGTCAGGCACGTGGGCGGCGCGGCAGTCCGACCATCATCGTCATGAGCCGATCCCTTAATGTCGCTGGCATTTTCGTCACCGTTGCGACCAGCAACTTCGGCATGAAGCCCACTACGTAACGAGCACGCGGTCGGCGCGCAGTGAGCGCCTCGTCGACGACGGTGACGACCTTGTCCGCGGGTACTGCCGTCTTCTGATTTGTCGGAACAATCTTCTTCATGCCCGCGATGTGATCAGCGTAGAGCCCACGATGCTCGGGAGACATCGCGGCTTCTGTCTGGAGCACCAGGTCGTCGGCGGTGCGCCACATGTCGGTGTCGGTGTTGCCGGGCTCGATGAGAATGACGGGGACACCCCACGGCTTCAACTCGACCCGCAGCGCATCGGCGCCTGCCTCAAGCGCGAACTTCGATGCCGCATACAGACCCATCATCGGAGCTGAAAAACGCCCGCTCACACTAGAAACGAACAAGACCCGACCACGCGATTCGCGCAGCCGCGGCAGCACCGCCCGGGTAACCGCGAATGGTCCGATCACATTCGTCTCCAATACCTTCCGCCAGTCATCGGTGGTCGCCGCCTCCACAGGGCTGGCCGTTGCGATGCCCGCGTTGTTCACCACCGCCTCGAGTCGATCCGGCAGCGATTCGGACAGATTCGCGATGTGGTCGGCGTTGGTGACGTCGAGGATGACGGCCGATATCCGTTGCGGGTTGGCCTTGGTGACGGCGTCGGCGTCCCGCTCGCTGCGTACACCGGCGATCACGTCCCAGCCGGTGGACGCCAAGTGCTCGACGATCGCTTTGCCGATGCCGCGGGCCGCGCCTGTTACCAGAACTGATGGCATGTCCGTGACCCTAGTCGTCGGCGGGGACCGGCGGCCCAAACCAGAAGAGAACGGCGGTGGCGGCCACGATCGCCGCGACAAGTGCGATCACCGGAGCCACCATGAACCGCGACAGCGTCGCGCCGACCACCGCACCGGCGCACATCGTCAGCACCACCGACCAGCGGAGCTTCTCGCGTTCCCCGTCTCCTCCGGCCAGCCTGCTGTCCACGCCGAGGCCGACAATCGTCGACGTCAGGACCGTGGTGCTGAGCTCCTGAACACCGAACTGGCGAGCCGTTGCGTTCTGGCTCCCAAAGGCCACGGCGAGGCCCGCGATCAGGATCAGCTTCCTGTTGTCGTGATAATCAAGCACACCGGTGCCTGCGAGGATCGACATCGTCGCCAGCACAACACATTCCACGCCGAGCGCCACCGTTACCCACCGACGAGTGTCGTGCTGGAGGTGACGGGCGAAGCGGCCGCCGATGACTGCGCCAGACAGGAAGCTCACGAACGCGACCACGGCTGCCGTCATGTCGACAACGCTCTGTCGTGCGAACCAGAAGCCGAGGAAGATGACGTTGCCGGTCATGTTGGCCACGAAGACGTGGCCGAGGACGAGCACGCTGATCGCGTCGATGATGCCGGTTCCGAACGTCAACAGCAGCAGGCCCGTCACCGTCAACCGCGCAGAGACGGGTGAGGTGAGGGGCATGTGCCTGCCCTACAGCTGCGGGGTGAGATCCAGCGTGGTGATCGTCGTCATCCGCGTGATCCGCCAGTCGGAGCGGTCGCGCTTCATCTCCAGCCGGTACGACAGATACCGCAGCGACGGAATGTTTTTCGACACCGGGCTCGTCGAAACTGAATTGGTGTAGACGACGGCTGACGCCTCCGACTGATTGACCGACTCCACCGCGGTGCCGAGCACCGAGGTGGTGTTGGTGACCTGCGCCTGTTTGTTGGTGGCGACGATCGAGTCGATGAACTTCCGGTACTGGAAGGCGAAATCACCTGTCAGATAACGGGCCGAGCGCTCAGCGAGAGAGTCCATGTTCTCCGGGGTGTACGACCACAGCGTGCTGATCGCGTTCGCCGCCGTCCGTGCGATGTCCAGTTTCGTGTGGACCATCGCGCGGTTGGCGATCACCGGCTGCGCGGTCGCGCCGAGGAATGCGGCCCCCGCGACGAACAATGCGGCCGCCGCGGCCGCGGCGATCTTGAGCCACTTGCCCGCGGGGCGGTGGGGGACCAGAACCGGCTCCGCCTCGGGTGCTGTCTCTTCTGCCGCCTTGACCTCTTCGGTTTCGACGGCCTCAGGCGCCACGTCCTCGGCCGCCGTGGTCACGTCTTCGGCCGCGGCCGGCTCGTCGGCGGTGGTCTGGTCGGCTTCCGACGCGGGCTGCGAATCGTCCGGCTCCGTACTGAGGGCGCGAAGCTTCTTACCGCTCGGCATCCGATGCCGAGCGCGCGGGGTCGGCGGCGAAGGTGCCGCAGCCGCTTCCGTGGTCAGATCACCTGAATCAGTTGGCTGATCTTCCACAGCTGTCCTTCCTTCTTCGCCGTTACGACCCAACGATCGCCGCTTTCGATCGTCTTTCCGTCTGGCGTCTTGTTCGAAATCTTGGTGGCGACGAGTACGTCGGCGCTGCCGTCGTCGTTCCACCGTTGCACGCCGGCTTCCACGACCGTGCCCTGGGTGGGCTCCGCGCGGGCCACCCGGACAAGGATCTCGTTGATCTTCTCCTTGAACATCTTGGCGAAGTCGCCGGTGGCCTGCGACTGGATCCGGTCCCCGTAGTAGTTGGCCTGGAAGGGATCCAGCGTCGTGTAGGTCGTCATGAACGAGCGCACGTAGCCGAGTACGTCCGCATCCCGGACTTGTGTCCTGTGGTCGCTCTCGTGCGAAACCACCATCAGGGCACTCGCCGCGATCGCCGCCGCGATGAGGATGGCGGACAGGGTCGCGACGATAGGAAGGCCCCATCGCCGAGGGGGTTTGGCCGCCGGAGTGGTGTAGAGCTCCGGCTCTTCGGCATCGATCTTGCGTCTCGGGCTCATTGACCGGCTCCCGCCATCAACGGCTTCTTCAGCACGGTGATGTTGGCCACTCGCCACTCGCCGGAGCCGGACCTCTCGAAATCCGCCCGCACCGTCGCGGTGATGAATCGCAGATCCTTGGCGTCGGTGCCACGCTGGCCCTGCATTGCCATCAGCATCGAGGCGTGCTGCGGTGATGCCGAAAGCAGAGCGCTGCTGACGGCCCAGTACTCATTCGACGTTGGGTTGGACTTCTGCGCCACCTGCTGCTCGGCGACCAACTTCGGGCGGTAACTGTCAGTGGCCAACGCCTGGGCCCGCGCGAAGTCGTCTTTCAGGCTCTCTTTGTTGTACGTCAGCATCTGCTCGACGATGCGTGGCCCCTGCTCGGCGATCTGTTGACGGGCCTGATCGACCGCCCGCTCCTGGCGGTATACCACCACGTAGTTCAGGGCGACCGCGGCCGCACACAGCACTACGGCGGCGGCCAGCACCTTCGCAGCCAGTCGGCGCATGTTCCGCTGGGGTGGATCGACGCGCCGCACCTCGGTGCGCAGCAACAGATCTGCGAACGTACGGCGACGGGAATCCCACAGCGGCCACAGCCATCCGACCAACAGCGCCGCGGTATCCAGCAGGTGAGCCAGGTCGCGGGCCGTCAGCCGCACGATTCCCGCCGGAGTGTCGTCACGCCGCACAACTGCGAGACCCAGCACCGCACGGCCCAGGCTCCATCCGGTGATCGCAGGCAACAACAGCCGGTTTACCGCCATCAGGACGAACACCACCGCCGCTGCCACCACGTACACCAGCCACAGCCAGCTGGGCTGCGAAACGGTGATCGCCAGATACGCCAGCAGCGCCAGTACGGCGATCACGCCGACGCCCAGCAGCACGTCCAGTGAGAAGGCGCCCGCGCGCGCCCGCCAGGACGCCAGCGGCTGGCTGGATTTCCCGTGGTCGGTCGCGGCGTCAGGCGTCGCGTCGAGGACAGCCGTCACGACGTGACCTGTTCGAGTTTGTCGATCTTGTACTTGTTCGCGGCATTCGGGTCCTGCGCCATGCGCACGCGCAGCCGGTAGCCCTGTTCCTGGTCGGCGGATTGAGAGTTGGTCACCTTCGTGCGGAGGGCCACCAGCACGTCGACCGATCCGTCGTCGTTGTGGCGCTCCACCGCCGCGCGTATATCGGATACCTGGACATGGACGTTGGCCGACTGATAGGCCTCGACCAGGACGCCGCTGTACAAGGCGGCCTGTGCCCCGAAAGCCCCGGTGGAGCATTCCATCATCTTGAACTGAGCCGCCGACATCGCTGCGGTGTCCGGGGCCTGCGTCGCCGTCACACAATCCTTGGCGGCCTGCAGGGCGGCCGCATCGTCGCGGGCGATGACTTCGATGTGACGGTTATCCCGGATCAGGAAGACTCCACACGCCACTGCCGCGGCGGTCAGGATCAGCAATGCCGCGCAGATGCCGGCGGCCCATCCTCTGCCCAGACGTGGGGGGCGGCGGTCTGCCACGTCTTCCGGCCGCTCTTCTGCTACCTCTTCGGGTGGGCTGTCCGCGGGCTCTTGGCTTGTCTGCTCTTGTTCGGATACCACTACCGACCGGTCGGGCGCGTCCTCAGCATCGGTGGGGTTCAGCTGGCCGGTGCCAGCATGTCCTTCCATCCGTCGTCTCCTGGGTTACTCGAATTGGTGACGGAGTATTTCACGCCGTCAGGACCGACCACCTCACCGCTTTGTGGACTGTAGACCGCACTGCCTGGTGCCGGAGTGTACGTACATGGATTGGGTTGTTGTCCACTGCACTGCACGCTGCCCTGGTTGGGCGGGGTCAGCGGGTCGCTGACCGGTTGCGGGGAGCCGCCCGGCGGCAACCGGTCGGCAGGCGCGGGGTTCATGCCGTTGTTGACCGACGGCGCCGGAATCACATAGCCCGGTTTGACCGGCTGGTCGCAGCGCGCCGCCGGGGCGGGGCAGTTCACGATCTGATTCGGGTCGCCGTACCACGGGTTGGTGCCCAGCGGGATGTACGGCTCATTGCTGCGGCATTCCTCCGGCGTTGCCGCACGCTTGCCGGGTACATCGGCACACGGATAGTTGCGGGCACCGCGGACCACATTCTGCACATCCTTGGGAATCTTGCAGTAGGTGCCCGACGGCAACGGCGCCTGGCTGGTATCCGCCGGCGATCGCCACTCCGACGCCGGGACGAAACCGGTGAAGCACGGTGGCGGCTGATTGATCGACAGGCCGAAGTGCAGCAAGCCCTCCGGCGCGAAGATCAGGGCCGCCTGCGCGACCGTGATGCCCTGCGGCGCGATGACCAGTACCTGCTCGAGGCCCTTGTTGTAGCGCTTGAGCAAGTCGAGGATGACCTCGAGGTTGGCCAACGTCTGCGGCAGGGACTCGCGGACGTCGCTGAACGTCGCCGCTACCTGATCCAGCGTCGGCGGGGCCTGCTGCAGACCGCTGCGTAACGCCTGATCCTGCGCAGCCGACTGCGCGGTGAGGGTGTTCAGGTTGCGCGACCACTGCTCGATTGCGTCACCGGACTGGACCTGGCTGTCCAGAATCGGCGTGGAGTTCGTGACGATGTCGTTGACCTGCGGCAGGTTTTCCTGGAACCCCTGCGCGAGGTTTGTCGTGCCGTCGACCAGGCGCTGCAGAGCCGGGCCCAATCCGCCTACCGCTTTTGATGTTTCGGTCAGCAGTGAGTCGATCTTCTCCTTGGGCAGCGCCGCCAGACCGCGGTTGGCGGAGTCCAGCGCCGGACCCACCTCACTCGGCACCGTCCCTCCCTCGATGGTCTGGCCGTCTTTGAGGTACTGGCCGGGATTGCCGGTCGACACCAGGTCGAGGTACTGCTCACCGATCGCCGAGACGGAGTGCACGTTGGCCGTGGCGTCGGCGGGAACCTTGTAGCGGTCGTCGATGCTCATCGTCGCCCTGGCGCCGCGTTCGGTCGGCTCAACCGCGGTGACCTTGCCGATCTGGGTGCCCCGATAGGTGATGTTCGCCGTCGCGTACAGCCCACCCGAGCGGGGCAAATCGGCGTACAGCTTGTACTGCCCGACCCCGAGCAGGCTGGGCACCCGCAGGTAGTACCACCCCATTACGGTGACCGCGAGGATGGTGAGGATCGCGAACAGGACCAACTGGAACTTGATGAACCGCGTCAGCACGACTCACCAATCCCCCTTTCCACCAGTCGCCCCCCCGCCAGCAGTCGTTTCCTCATCTGAGAGCGGTCGTGGGGTTCAGCTGGCGGGTGCCAGCATGTCCTTCCATCCGTCGTCTCCTGGGTTACTCGAATTGGTGACGGAGTATTTCACGCCGTCAGGACCGACCACCTCACCGCTTTGTGGACTGTAGACCGCACTGCCTGGTGCCGGAGTGTACGTACATGGATTGGGTTGTTGTCCACTGCACTGCACGCTGCCCTGGTTGGGCGGGGTCAGCGGGTCGCTGACCGGTTGCGGGGAGCCGCCCGGCGGCAACCGGTCGGCAGGCGCGGGGTTCATGCCGTTGTTGACCGACGGCGCCGGAATCACATAGCCCGGTTTGACCGGCTGGTCGCAGCGCGCCGCCGGGGCGGGGCAGTTCACGATCTGATTCGGGTCGCCGTACCACGGGTTGGTGCCCAGCGGGATGTACGGCTCATTGCTGCGGCATTCCTCCGGCGTTGCCGCACGCTTGCCGGGTACATCGGCACACGGATAGTTGCGGGCACCGCGGACCACATTCTGCACATCCTTGGGAATCTTGCAGTAGGTGCCCGACGGCAACGGCGCCTGGCTGGTATCCGCCGGCGATCGCCATTCCGACGCCGGGACGAATCCCGTCAGACACGGTGGCGGCTGATTGATCGACAGGCCGAAGTGCAGCAAGCCCTCCGGCGCGAAGATCGTGCCCGCCTGCGCGACAGTAACCGCCTGCGGCCAGATCACGAATACCTGCTCGAGGCCCTTGTTGTAGCGCTTGAGCAAGTCGAGGATGACCTCGAGGTTGGCCAACGTCTGCGGCAGGGACTCGCGGACGTCGCTGAACGTCGCCGCTACCTGATCCAGCGTCGGCGGGGCCTGCTGCAGACCGCTGCGTAACGCCTGATCCTGCGCAGCCGACTGCGCGGTGAGGGTGTTCAGGTTGCGCGACCACTGCTCGATTGCGTCACCGGACTGGACCTGGCTGTCCAGAATCGGCGTGGAGTTCGTGACGATGTCGTTGACCTGCGGCAGGTTTTCCTGGAACCCCTGCGCGAGGTTTGTCGTGCCGTCGACCAGGCGCTGCAGAGCCGGGCCCAATCCGCCTACCGCTTTTGATGTTTCGGTCAGCAGTGAGTCGATCTTCTCCTTGGGCAGCGCCGCCAGACCGCGGTTGGCGGAGTCCAGCGCCGGACCCACCTCACTCGGCACCGTCCCGCCAGTGATGGTCTGGCCGTCTTTGAGGTACTGGCCGGGATTGCCGGTCGACACCAGGTCGAGGTACTGCTCACCGATCGCCGAGACGGAGTGCACGTTGGCCGTGGCGTCGGCGGGAACCTTGTAGCGGTCGTCGATGCTCATCGTCGCCCTGGCGCCGCGTTCGGTCGGCTCAACCGCGGTGACCTTGCCGATCTGGGTGCCCCGATAGGTGACGTTCGCCGTCGCGTACAGCCCACCCGAGCGGGGCAAATCGGCGTACAGCTTGTACTGCCCAACCCCGAGCAGGCTGGGCACCCGCAGGTAGTACCACCCCAATACGACGATCGCGAGGATGGTGAGGATCCCGAACAGGACCAACTGGAACTTGATGAACCGTGTCAGCACAACTCACTCACCCCTTTCCACCAGTGGTCCGCCCGGCGCGTCGAGCGGGTTTGGCGTGAAGCGCACATCCGGGATCATCGTCGCCGGGTCGCGGCCCCAGGCCTGCTCGAGTGCGCGGAGCATGCCGGAGACGCCCGTTCCGGTCAAGATCCCGTTGTCGAGGGCGCTCAGTGTCGCGTCGACCACGAGGGACACGTTGATGTAGTCGCCGCGGACAGCTTTCGGCACGTTCTCGATGTGGAACGGTGCGGTCGGTATGCCCTTGATCGCCGAGATCAGGTACGGCGACGCCTTGCCCAGCTGCTTGAGCGGGCGCTGCAGATTCTGCAGGTTGGTATGCAAATTCGCGTTCGCCGGGCCGAGCGCCGCGTCGGCGGCCTTGCTGATCCGGCCCAGCGACTCGACGGCGTCGGCGAACAGATCGCGGGTTTCGGCGAAATGCTTTATCAGCGGCGGGAATTCGGTCAACACCCGGTCCAGGGTGTTATTGCGATTGGCCACGATCGTCAGCAGCCGGTTGGTGGAGTCGATCGCCCGAGTGATGTCGTTGCGCTGCTGATTCAACTCGTCGGTGAACGTGTCCAGTCGGTTCAGGAATTCACGAATCTGATCGGCCCGACCGGTCAGCAGATTGTTGATCTCGGTCTGGATCACTTCCAGGTTCGGGATACCGCCGCCGCGCACGACCATCGCGATGCTGGCCAGCACCCGCTCGGTCGTCGGGAATGCCGACGAGTTCTTCAGCGGAATGGTGTCACCGTTCTTCAACTGCTGCGGTGACGGATCCGGCGGCAGGTCGAGCTGGACGTGCTGGCTGCCCAGCAAGGTGGTCTGGCCGATCCTCGCCAGCACGTTCTTCGGCAGCTTCACGCTGGGATCCAGGTCCACGACCAGCGTCGCGATCCAGTTCTTCAGTTCGATCGAACGCACCCGGCCGACATAGATGTCCGCGACGCGCACCCGGCTGTTGACGTTGAGCGCCAACGTTTCCGGCATTTGCACGTAAACCGTCGTGTGATCCGGCCCTGTGCCGGGACCACCCGGCAGCGGCACGTTCGCGATGCCACGCCAGCCGCACGAGGTAAGCACGAGACCGACTGCCGCCAATCCAGCGGCGCGCCGTGCGATGCGGGCCCACTTGCGCCCAGGCTTTTCCGCTCCTCGCGTCCGCGTCGTCATTAGCCCCCTCCTGCTTCGGCGGGCAGCGGTGGTCCTGCCGGTGCGGGCGCTGCCGCCGGTGCGGCCGGACCTGCCGGAGCAATCGCGCCGAGCGGATCACCCGGGATCACGAGAGGGGACGGCCCCGGTGGTGGTCCCGGCTGCGGGTACCACGGCGGCGGCAGCGGGTTGCGCTCGTCGTAGTCGTTCGGCGCACCGGGCAGCTTGCCGTTGTTCACCCCGAAGGCGGGCGGCGCCTCCGGAATCACGCAATCGGGTCCACCCAGAAGTTCTGCCAGACACTCCGGCGTGATGTTCCGCTCAGTGTGCGGCTGCACCTCAATGCCCTGCATACCCGGTGCGGTGACCCAACCCGGCTCGTGGTTGCCGTGGGAGAACAACGTGTCGCGCGACCAGATCCCCGGCACGGTGGTGTCCTTGTAACCGGGCGCCGGTCGCAGCCGGTCCTCGGAGTAAGAAATCAGTTTGGGCAGCGTCATGGCGCCGTTGAACTCGTTGATGCCGATCGGCGGGAAATTGAACTTGATCGCATCCAGGATCGGCGCCAGGTACTGCGCACACAGCTCGGCGGACTCCTGATACCCCAGCCGGCTGCCTGCCTGGATCGAGCTGCAGATGAACTCCATCGGGTTGGCGAAGTTGGAGATGGTCGGCAAACCAACGATGCCGCCGTTGACGGGCGAGGTGATATTGATGAGGTTGCCGATGGCATTCGGGTACACGTGCAGGCCGGCCTCCAAGCCACTCAGCGGCTCCGGCTGCAGGATCGCATTGGTCACCTCGGCGAGGTTGTCGACGTCGTGGGCCAGCACCTCGCCGTTCTCGCTGATGAACTTGCGCGTGGTCGTCAACAGGTTGTCCAGGTCGCGCAGTGCGGTGGCCACCTCCTGATCGGTGTTGGTGAACGAATTCGTGAACTGAGCGAGGTCGTTGTTCAGCGCAACGAACTGCTGGTCGCTCTTGTGCAGCGCGTTGACGAACAGTGCCAGGCTCTTGATTACCGCAAAGAAGTCGCCGCGGCCCTCGTTGAGAGTCGTGACCGCTTCGGACAGTCCGGTGAGCGTCTTGTTGATCTGGTCGCCCTTGCCTGCCAACCCGCTGGAGAACGACTCGATGACGTCGCCGAACGGGCCCTTGGGCTGATCGGGCGTCGGCCCCAGATCGGTGAGGATCCGGTTGACGGAGTCGCGCAGCTCGTCGTACTCGACCGGCACCTGGGTCCGGTCGATCGGGATAACGGCGTCGTCCTCCATCACGGGCCCGCCGGTGTAGGGCGGGGACAGCTGGATGCTGCGCGACGACACCAGGCTCGGGTTGAGGATCGATGCCGTGGCGTTCGCCGGAACCTTGTACTTGTTCGCGTAAGTGAAGGTGACCTTCATCTTGTCGCCCGCGGGCTCGATCGAGTCGATCGAGCCGACCCTGACGCCCATGATGTCGACCTTGTCACCGGGATACAACGCCAGCGTCTGCGGGAAGTACACGACAACCGTGTTGTAGATCAGCTTCTTGTACAGCTGCCAGCCGACGATGCCCGCGATGACGGCCAGCACGACGATCAGCGACCCGACGATCAGCGCTGTCCGAGTAACGCTCGGCAGCTTCAGGTTTCGCACGTTGAAGATAGTCGACATTGCCCGGCCCTAACCTTGCGACCCAGGTGGAAGGTACGGCGGGTTGCCCGGCAGCACCAGGGTTCCAGCCGGCGCCGGCGCCGGACCGGGTCCTGGCGGCGGTGGTGGACCGTCGAGCGCAGGCGGCAGCGGCGCGATCCCCGGCGTGAAGTCCGGTCCTTCAGGCGGCAGCGGACCGACCGGCACTGTGCGTGCACCCGGCGGTGCGGGCGGCAGCGGCGCGGGCACACCGCCCATGTCCGGCGGCAGCTGACCCGGGACGGCCGCGGCGGGCACGCCAGGGGTGAAGCCCGGGCCGTTCGAGTTCGGGGGTGACGTGACCACGTCGGGCAGGGTGTAGCCCTCGCCGGACGGGTTCGAGTACGGGTTAGATCCGAACGGGCCGTTCGACAGATGCGAACACGGCAGTGGATCGTTCGGCCTGGGAAGTGTCTCCGGCGTGGGCGTGTACGAGCACGGGTGGCCGGCGACGACCGCGGGTCCAGGATGCTCAGGGGTGCCTTCCAGCACATCGGGTCCCGGCGCGGGCGCGCCATTCGGGAACCGTGTGCCGTTCGGATCCGGGAACCGCCACGACGGCAGGCCCGCGTTGCGCCAGAACTCCTCCGGATCGATGCCGCGCTTCTTGAACGCAGCGTCGACGAACGGCTGCAGCAGCCACGGGGGCAGCAGGTTGACCAGCATCACCTTGAAGAAGGGGCCGGACGCTACCGCCTCGGCCAGCGACCCGATGAACTTGCTCAGGCTGGACAGCGTGTCGACCAAGTCGAACTTGCGCTCCCTGAGGATGTCGCTGATTGTGCGCAGCTGTTCCAGCACATTGTTGAGGTTGGGGTTTTCGTTGATGAAGCCGGTAACCTGCGCCGAGAACTGATCCACCCGTTCCAGCAGCTGGCTGACCGCGTAGGTGCGTTCATTGATCGCGCCGAGCAGGCTCTGCGCGTTGGTCAGCAGCGCGTTGATCTTCTCGCTGCGGTTCCCGAGGACGCCTGCGATCTTGTTGGCGTTGGCCAGCAATTCCTTGATCTGGTCGTCGCGCTTGCCGATGGTGTCGGAGAACCGAGCGACACCGTCGAGTGCGGCGCTCAAGTGCGGGTAGGTCTGATCGATCGTTTCCGACAGCACATTTAGTGACCGTTTGACAGTCTCGGTGTCCCAGCCGGACGCCGCCTTCGTCACGTCGAAGAACGCGTCATAGATCTGGTACGGCGTGGTGGTCTGCCCGAGCGGCAGAACGCCGTTGGGTCTCAACACCTCGGTGCCACGCGGTTCGATTTCTATGTTCTTGCGACCCAAGATCGTGTCAGTGCGGATCGCGGCCCGGCTCTCGGTGCCGATCTGCGTACCGCTCAACGTGTAACCGATCTTGACCTTGTCGCCGTCGATCACCATCGAGCGGACTTCGCCGATGTCCACGCCCGCGATGCGTACCTTGTCGCCGCCGCTCAGGCCGGCGGTGTCGGAGAACTG
Organism: uncultured Actinomycetota bacterium; assembly: GCA_963715215.1. GTDB lineage: Bacteria > Actinomycetota > Actinomycetes > Mycobacteriales > Mycobacteriaceae > Mycobacterium. The sequence continues at coordinate 153,619 of CAVQRJ010000009.1, read as the reverse complement.
CGCATAGTAGGTCGGCTCCGCGAACAGTATTGGGGTACTTGCGAAACTCTGCCCCACCCCGATCACCACCAGCAGGATGATGATGCCCATCAACCCGTTGCGAACCCGGCCCGAACCCTCCAGCGTCCTCATTGTGGTGTGCACCTACCCGTCGGCTGCGACCAGACCTTCACCGTGCGCACCGGTCCGCCGGGCTGCAGGCCGGGCAGCCTGAGCGTGACGTCGCAGGCGTAGAAGTTGAAGAAGTCGCCGTACACACCACCGGCCCGGCCAATGATCCTCAGCGCCGCCGGCAGCTGGATCAGGATGTCGTTCAGCTCGGTCTTCTGGTCGACGAGCGGCTGCTGGATGACCTGCAGACGGTCCAAGGTGCTCTGCAGCAGCGGACGGTTGTCGGCGAACAGATCTCCGATGGTGCCCGCGGCGTCGCTGATGTCGGCGACGGAGCTGGCGATCGGGTCCTTCCGGTTTTTCAGGCCGGTGATCAGCTGCTCGAAGTTGACGACCGTGTCGTCGAACTGCTTCTGGTGCTTGACGGTGGTGTCCAGCACCGTGTTCAGATTGCGGATCACCTCTCCGATGGCTTGATCGCGGTCGGCCAGCGCGGAGGTGAGCTCACCCGTCTGATCCAGGATGTCGCTGATGGTGCCGCCCTGGCCCTGGAAGATGGTGATGATCGACTGGGCGATGTTGTTGATCTTGTCGGGGTCCAGTGCCCGGAACAGCGGACGGAAGCCGCCGATCAACGCGTCTAGGTCGAGCGCGGGCTCAGTGCGCTCCAACGGTATGGTTCCCCCCGCGGGCAGTCGCTGGTCGTTGTCGCCGCGCTTGAGGTCGAGGTAGCGGTCGCCGATCAGGTTGAGATAGCGGATCGAGGCCGTGGTGCCCTGGAACAGCTGTAGGTCGCGCTCGACTTTGAAGTCGACCCTGGCGACGGTTCCACCGTCCTGGATTTCGACCTTGGAAACCTTTCCGACTTCCACGCCGGACGCTCGGACGAACTGACCGGCGCGCAGGCCGCTGGCATTGCTGAAGATAGCCGAGTAGCCGGTCGTGCGGTCGAACCGCATCTGACCGAACACCACGATGATGATCGCGGTGAACAGCAGCAGCACCAACGCGAAGATGCCGAGTTTGATGGCCGTCCCGGTGATTTTCATGGGTTGATCGTGTTCTCCCCCAGCTGACGGCCCCAGATGTACTCGCTTCCAGGGAAGATGGGCACGGGGATCGGAAGCGTACACGGCGGCAGGCCAGCACAACCGAAGGGGGACGCCAGCTCGATGTGGTTGTACGGCGCGATCGATGCGCCGGTATCCATCACCAGGTACGGGTTCGGCCACAGGTCACGGGTCACGGACTGCCAGCAGCCCGGCCGGCCCTGCGGTCCGCCCTTGGCGTTCACCCGGGGCAGGTTGTCCGGATATACGTAGGCGTTGCCGGGGAAGAGGATTTGTGAGTGGGTCAGCAACGAATAGCCGTTGCCGCCCAGGGAAGCCGCGATCTTGTCCCCCACGTCGTGGCCATTACGGAGGAAGCAATAAAACATGGGGCTGTACTTGTCGAGCAGCGCTGAGGTCTTGAGCAGATCCTCTGCGGCGCGGACCAGGTACGGGCCGCCGCGCTCGAAGATGTCGGCACCGGTGTTGCCGAAACCGATGGACGCCATCAACGCCTGGTCGATGTTGCCCTGTTGCTCGTTGAGGGTGCGCGCGGTGGTGACGGCGTTCTCCAAGCCGTCGAACAGGTCTGGCGCCGCGTTCGCGTAAACCTCGCCGAGGTCGGCCAGCAGCTGGGTGTCCCGCCGGATCTGCGGCATCTTCGGGTTCAGGTCGGCGAGGATCTCGTTGCCGTGGATGACCGACTGGCCGAACCGCTCGCCGAGCCCCTGCAGAGCCTGGGCGGTCGCGCTGAGCGTCTGGTTCAGCTTGACCGGGTCGACCTGCTCCGCCACCGACGTCACCGTCTCGAACAACGTGTTGAACTCGGTGGTCACCTGCGATACGTCGATCACGTCGGACGAGGTGATGCGTTGCGGCGACGGGTCTTTCGGCGACGAGAAGGAGATGTACTTGTTGCCGAACACGGTGGTGGCGCTGATCTTGGCGTCCACGTTCTTCGGAATGAGCTTGAGATACTTGGGGTCGATCTCGAGGGTGATCTTCGCCCTCGGCTGACCGCCGACGGTGGTCTGATCGACGGCGCCGACCTTGCCGATCTCGACGCCGTTGAAGGTCACCTTCGCGCCGGGATCCATCGACAGGCCCGACCGGTCCGACATCATCGTCAGCTGCTCGCGGGGCAGGAAGTCGCCGCGGAACTGGAAGTAGACGAGCACGATCGCGACGATCGTCAGCAGGGTCAGCACCAGACCGGCCAGCTTGTATGGAGGTGTGCGCGGAGAGTTCACCGGGGCCGTCATGCGCTACACCGTGAGGTTGAAGTTCGCGTCGACGCCGTAGAGCGCCAACGAAGCGAATAGGACAACACACACGATCGAGACCAGGGAGGCACGCATCGATCGGCCGACGGCCTCGCCGACACCGACCGGCCCGCCGCTGGCGAAATAGCCGTAGTAGCAGTGGTTGAGCATGACGATCACCGAGATGATGATCGCCTGCACGAACGACCAGAACACGTCGTCCGGGCGCAGGAAGGTCCGGAAGTAGTGCTCGTAGGTGCCGATCGACTGTCCGTAGAAGAACACCGTCGTCACCTGAGCCGACAAGAACGACATGATGATCGCCATCGCGTAGAGCGGGATGATGACGACGAAGCCGGCCATGATGCGGGTGGACACCAGATACGAGATTGACTTGATGCCCATCACCTCGAGGGCGTCGATCTCCTCGCTGATTCGCATGGCGCCGAGCTCCGCGGTGGCGCCGGCGCCGACCGTGGCCGCGAGCGCCTGACCGGAGACCACCGGTGCGGCGATGCGGACGTTGATCAGAGCGGCGAAGAAGCCGGTGAACGCCTCAACACCGATGTTGCCCAGTGACGCGAAGCCCTGGATCGCGACCAGTGACGAGCCGGAAAGGGTGGTGAAGCCGACGATGGCGACCGTGCCCCCGATGACGGCCATCGCGCCGGTGCCCATGCCGATCTCGGCGATCAGCCGCAGCGTTTCCTTGCGGTAGTTGCGCAGGGCATGCCCGATCGAGCCGATCGCGGTGACGACGAACCATGCGACGTGCCCAACGCTGTCGAGGAACCGCGCAGGCGCGCCTGCCAAACGCTCGGTGCGTGCGTATCCCCGCGGGAAGCGTGACTTGACGACGTTCGTATTGCTCATGTCACTGCCCCGTCCCGAACCGGACACCGATGGTGGTGAGCACGACGTTGACGGCGAACAGGGCGACCACGCAGAGCACCAGCGTCTCGTTCACCGCGGTGCCGACGCCTTTCGCGCCACCGGCGACGGTCAGGCCGCGGTAGCAGCCGACCAGCCCGGCGATGAGGCCGAAGGTGGCCGCCTTGACGATCGAGATGACGACCTCGGGTAGGCCGGTGATGAGCGTCAGCGTCGACACGTAGGCGCCTGCGGACACGTTCTGCAGATACACACCGAATATGAAGCCGCCGACCAGGCCGACCGTGATCACCGCGCCGTTGAGGAGAATGGCGACGAATGTAGAGGCGAGGACGCGCGGGACGACAAGGCGGTGAATCGGGTCGATGCCGAGCACCTCTAGGGCGTCGATCTCCTCGCGGATGGTCCGTGCACCCAGGTCGGCACAGATGGCCGTCGAGCCCGCGCCGGCGACCACAAGCACGGTCACCAGGGGGCCCAGCTGCGTCACGGCGCCGATCGCGGCGCCCGCGCCCGACACGTCGGCCGCGCCGAACTCCGCGAGCAGGACGTTGAGGGTGAAGATGAGCAAGACAGTCAGAGGTATGGAAACCGCCAGGGTGGGCAGGAACGCCACCCGCATCAGGAACCAGCCCTGAAGGATGAACTCTCTCCACTGGAACGGCGAACGGAACAGTGCCTTACCGGTCAGCACGCACATACGGACGAATCCACCGACTGCCTCTAGCGCCGGTCGGGTCTGCTTGGCGACATAGTCGCCGATCCTCGGCTGCGTGGCTGTCACTCGCACGCTCCTATGTCCGCGCCACGGCCGAAGTGGCGGTACAGCAACCCCTGTTCCACGCCCCCTCCTTACACCGAACCCGGTATGTGACGGCTGTCTCCCTACCCGTGGGCAGTGAGACGGACCACAGGACTGTAACCGATGACCCCCCGGATTTGCCGCGAATCCGCAGGATTGAATCCCGAACCGTTAGCAAACCCATTTCTGCCAACTAGCCTTCTCCGCCTACCGCAGAAACCTTTGCAGCAGAAGAGCTTTCGTCGGCGTCAACCGATTTCCCCGCCGCGAATCGGTTTCTCAGTTCCGTTTTCAGGACTTTCCCAGCCGGATTTCGCGGCAGGGCGGCGACGACCTCCAGATGCTTCGGGTGCTTATAGCGCGCAAGCCGTTCGGTGAGAAATTCGTCCAGATCAGCGAGCGTGAGAGCCGATTCGGACACCGCGCGCAAAACCACGACGGCGACGGGCACCTCTCCCCACTTCTCGTGGCTTCGCCCGATCACCGCCACTTCGACGATCGCTGGGTGGCCCGCGAGGACGTTCTCCACCTCGGCGCAGTAGATGTTCTCTCCGCCGGAGATGATCATGTCCTTCTTGCGGTCGACCACCCAGATGTAGCCCGCCTCGTCCCGACGCACCAAATCGCCGGAGTGGAACCAACCGCCGGCAAACGCTTCGGCGGTGGCTGGCGGGTTGTTCCAATAGCCTTCCATGAGAGTTGGTGCGCGGTAGACGATCTCGCCGACCTGACCGACGGGCACGTCGTTCATATCGTCGTCGACCACCCGAGCACTGACCGTCGGAATGACTTTGCCGACCGATCCGAGTTTGCGAATTGCGTCGTCCCCCAACAACATACACGTCACCGGCGACATCTCGGTCTGACCGAACGCCGCGAGTATCTGGGTGCCGGGGAAGGTTTCGGACATGCTGCGCAGCAGCGTGTCCGGTGCTGGCGCCGCACCCCACGACAGCACGCGCAACTTCAATCGGCGCGGGTTGGCCTTCTGTTCAGCGCAAACCGCCTGCCACTGCGCGGGCACGAGGAAGATGCCGGTGACCTTCTCGGCCTCGAGCACGTCGAGCAGGGCGCCGGGATCGAAATCGCCGAGCGGGTACACCACCGTCGGCAGGCCGAGCAGCAGACCGATGATCATGTTGCCGATGCCCGCGATGTGGAACAGCGGGACGCCGATGAACCCGACGTCGTTGTTGATGTCGGCGCCGTTGGTGAAGAGGAACGTCATCGCTTGGCCGGCGAGGTTGGTGTGGGTGAGAACCGCTCCCTTTGGTCGGCCCGTGGTGCCGGAGGTGTACATGATCAGCGCAGGAGAGTCGTTGGGGATGTCGACCGGCGGTGGTTCGCCATGCTCCATCAGCAGGTCGTCGTAGCCGACGACGCCCTCTTCGGAGGTGCCGCCGGCGACGATCACCGTTTCCAGCTTCGGCTCGAGGCTCCTGACCGCCGTGGCAGACTTGGCCAGCACCGATTCGGCAATTATCACCTTGGCGTCGCAGTCGCTGACCAGGAACGCGATCTCCGGCGGCGTCATGCGGAAGTTCACCGGGACCGCGATCGCGCCGAGCTTGTTGGCGGCCAGGAACGACTCGATGAACTCGGTCCTGTTCAGCATCAGGATCAGCACCCGGTCACCGAACCTCACACCACGACGGCTGAGCGCGCCCGCGAGCGCGGATACGCGTTTGTCTAGCTCAGCCCATGTGGTGGTGCGGCCCAGGTGTCGAAGCGCCGTCGCATGCGGCTGCATCAGAGCGTGCCGGGACAACTGGTTGGTCCAGTTCTGCCTTCTCGCGAGATATGGCTGATCGGTAGACGTCGGAAGCTCCCGGGGTTGCGCGGCGTTGATATTTGATCAAACATTGAGTTGCGAGGGTCACAATATGGCGTCGGCGGTCAGCAAACAACCCCTCGAATGGCCCTCGAATGGAGGCCGGGTGAACAAGCCGGCGAGAGCCGAGCGCCGCGAGCAGATGTCGGACGAGGTCGCCGCGCATCTCCGAGGTGCCATCATGTCGGGGACGCTGTTGCCGGGCACGTTCATCCGGCTCGACGAGACCGCCGCCCAGCTCGGGGTCAGCATCACGCCGGTGCGCGAGGCGCTGCGCACGCTGCGCGGTGAGGGCATGGTGCTGTTGGAGCCGCATCGAGGCCACGTCGTGGCACCGCTGAGCCGACGCGACGTCGAGGACATCTTCTGGTTGCAGTCCACCATCGCCAAGGAGCTCGCGGCAGCCGCCACCGAGCGGGTCACCGACGACGACATCACCGAGTTGGAACGGCTCAACGACGAGCTGGCCGCCACGGTCGAGACGGGTGCGGCCGAAGCCATCGCGGCGGCGGAGTTCCGATTCCATCGATCGCTCAACCACACGACCGGCCGTATCAAGCTCGCGTGGTTTTTGCTGCACGTCGCCCGCTACATGCCGCCGCTCATCTACGCGGCCGACCCGCAGTGGGGCGTGGAAGCCGTGGAGAACCACCGCCAGTTGATCGCGGCGCTGCGTCGCCGCGACCTGGCCGAGGTGGTCCGGCTGACCTGCTGGCAGTTCGACGACGGCGCCCGCCGACTGACCGAGCGCCTCGAGAAAACCGGTATCTGGAGCTGAGCGCTCGCGGCTCAACGGCTGCCGGACGTTACGGGGCGGCGAGCTGCTCGGCGCGGGCCTTGAGGTTGCCGGCGAGATAATCGAGGGTGTCCCCGATGGCCTTCTTCACCATCGTCTTCGGGATGGGCAGCTTGGTCTCGACGTCGAGGTCGACGGTCAGCAGGGACGTCGGGCCGATCGGCACCACCGAAAACTTCTGCTCCTGCTTGTCGAAGTGGTCGCCCTGCTGCAGGACGGTGTAGATCTCATTGGCACTCGGGTAGTAGACCGCCGTGATGAAGGTGCCCGCCTGCCCCTGGACGACGACGTCGAGCCGCAGCTGACTGGGTCGTCCATCGTCGTAGCGGGCGAGCACCCAGCAGCCCTTGATCTCCTCGTTCCACTCGGGATAGGCCTCGAAGTCCGCGACGATGGCCATGATTGTCTCCGCGGACGCGTCGACCTCCACTGTCTTGCTCACCAACGGCATTGGCCGAGCCTATCGGCGTGTGTACATCCGCCGTAACCACCCAGCGAACCTTCGCGAGCGACCCTGAGTCGTTCAGGTGTCCGTCTGGCTTTTACGCTCGAGATTGCACATACGGCTGCACCGTCAAATTCTGCTGCCCAATGGCTCAAGGATCGCTAGGCGAGTTCGCCCAGGTCGAGACCGAGCGGCGATTCCGCCCGCACGGTCTCGTCCTTGATCAGCCCGCGCAGCAGCGCGGTGCTGAACTCGGCGGCGATCTCCGGCGCGGTGCGCCTCCCCTGCGGACGCAACCATCGATACGAGCCAAGGGTCATACCGATGTAGCCCAGCGCCAGCACATGGGAGTCGCAGTCGTAGAACTCGCCGCTGGCGATGCCTCGGTCGATGACGTCGCGCACGTGCTCGTAGACCTGCGTCTCCTTCTCACGGATGTAGGCGACCTGCTCCTCGGTGAACCACTCCGTGATGTACGGGCCCTCCTGGAAGTACACCGCCGCCCGCTCGAGGTCGCCGGAGATTCCCGTCAAAAGCCTGCGGGTGAAGTGGTAGATGGTCTCGCGGGCCGACGCCGACGGGTCGTCGTGCAGCGCGGCCACCGTGAAGTCCGCCGCACCTTTGTAGATGTCGTAGAGGATCAGCGACTTGCTCGCGTAATAGTGGTACACCGTCGCCTTGTTCAGCCCGACCGCGTCGGCCACGTCGTCCATCCGGGTGCCGTGGTAGCCCCGCGCGGCGAACAACTTGGTCGCGACGGCCACCAGCTCCTCTCGGCGGGACATCCCGTTGGGCGCTGGGCTTGACCCTCTTCGCGCAAGCGGCTCATCTGGGCTTGACCCTCTTCGCGCAAGCGGCTCATCTGGGCTTGACCCTCTTCGCGCAAGCGGCTCATCGGTGGACATGGCGACTCACTATCGGCGGGCCCGGACCACATTCCGGGCGATCAATCAACTGGTTGGACAGTCTAGGTGCTCGGGGTATCGCGCCCCTCGCGCCGGGTCTAGACTTCTCCAACGGGACAGCCGATACGTGAGAGGGTGAACGCATGGATCCGAACCCTGACTATGACGCCAGCGACGAGGTCGAGTACGGCCCCAACTGGTTCGCGTGGATCCTGCGCGGCGTGTACCCACCGCCCGCCTACCCCCCGGTTTAAGCACCGCGTAATCGCCGGGCCTACCAGGTCGGGCCGGTGAAATACCCGTCGAAGCGGATGCGCTGCTGACGCAGCATCTCCAGTTCACGGTCTGCGGGCAGCGCCTTGACCGTCGAGTCTTTCCGCTTCGGCGCTTGCCTTTGCAAATTCTCGTTCCGCGTCGTTTGCATATCGCCATGGTTTCGGCTCCGGCGACCGATGGCGCGAGTAGTCGACTACTGCATTTTGCGGCCGGGTCTGCGCAAAGCAGTGCCACGCCCTGGGAATACGCCTACCCAGGGCGCGGCACCGGGTCTGGTTACATGCGGTCCGATTCGTGCCCGCGCGCCTGCTGAGCTGCGGCTTCCCGTTGACGGCGGTCCTGCTCCGCTGCGTCGTAGTCGGCGGCCCGGGCGTTGCCTTCGTCGTGTTCGGCGGTGTCGTCCTGTGCCTGTGTCTGCGGGTCCAGACTGTCGGCGTGCCTGCGACGGTCCTCGATGTCCTCACGCGATGTGGCCACGGCTTCGCGATGGCGCCCTGCCTGATCCTTGAGCCGGGCCGCTTCGGCCGCCTTGGCTTCGGCTTCGGCCTCGGCCGCGCGCGCACGGGCCGCCGTCTCATCGGCCAGCGCCTCTCGCTTCTCCACCTTGGCGGTATGCGTGGTGATGTCCTCGCGGATGCGCTCGGCCTCGACGTGCCTGCGTTGGTTGCGCCTGCTACGAGCCGCGAACACCAACGCCGCAATCACGATGACGGCGACGACCGCAATGACGATCCAAACGACGGCGTTGCTGTCCATGGCGGTTCCTTTCGTCGAGAATCCGGGGCCGTCGTTGACGTGCCCGCTAATTCGGGATTCCCTTCGACGCAGCCGCCGAAACTTATAACGCCTTGAGCTCCTCGGCGACCTCGGTGACCGACTTCTTCGCGTCGCCGAACAGCATCGTGGTGCCGTCCGCATAGAACAGCGGGTTATCGATGCCCGCGAAGCCGGAGTTCATCGACCGCTTGAGCACGATGACCGACCTCGATTGGTCCACGTTCAGGATCGGCATGCCATGAATGGGTGAACTCGGGTCATTTCTTGCCGCGGGATTCGTGACGTCGTTGGCGCCGATGACGATCGTGACGTCGGTGCGACCGAACTCGTCGTTGATGTCGTCCATGTCCTTCATGGCGTCGTAGTCGACTTCGGCCTCGGCCAGCAGCACGTTCATGTGGCCGGGCATCCGCCCCGCAACAGGATGGATCGCGTACTTGACCGCGACGCCCTTGTCCTCGAGCAGGTTCGCCAGATCCTTGACGGCGTGCTGCGCCTGCGCGACGGCCAGGCCGTAACCCGGTACGACGATGACCTGATTGGCATACGCCATCTGGATCGCAGCGTCGGCCGCCGAGGTCGCTTTCACGTGCTTGTCGCCGTCGTCGCCACCGCCGACCGCGACCCCTCCGCCGCCGAATCCGCCGGCGACGATCGCCGGGATGGACCGGTTCATCGCCTTGGCCATCAGGTTGGTCAGAATCGAACCGGATGCGCCGACGATCATGCCCGCGACGATCATCGCGGTGTTGTTCAGCGCCAAACCGGCTGCGGCGGCGGACAATCCGGTCATCGCGTTCAGCAGCGAGATGACGACCGGCATGTCGGCGCCGCCGATCGGCAGCACCACCATCAAACCGAGCACCGCGGCGGCGGCCAGTAGGCCGATCATCCACCACAGCGACGCGCCGCCGCCGGGATGGGCGCCGAGGCCGATCACCACCGCCGCAGTGATCGCACCGACCAGCAGCAGGATGTTCAGCGGCTGCTGCAGCCTGCCGACGCCGATCGGCTTGCCGGGCAGAATCTCCTGCAACTTGCCGAACGCGATGATCGAGCCCCAGAACGAGATCGACCCGATGATCGCGGCGAACAGCGACGCGACGACGATGTGCGCGGTCGGCGATTCGCCGTGCTTGAACGCCGAGAAGCCGTCGGTGTCAATGAACTCCGACAGCGCGATGAGCGCGACGGTGCCGCCGCCGACGCCGTTGTAGAACGCCACCAGCTGCGGCATCGCGGTCATCTTCACCAGCCGCGCGGGCGGCACACCCAGCGCGACACCGACCAGCAGACCGGCGATGATCCAGGCCCAATTCTCGGTATGACGGATGGCGATCAGCGTCGCGATCACCGCGATGCCCATGCCGATAGCGGCGATCCAGTTGCCGCGCACCGCCGTCTTCGGCCCGGTCAACCCCATCAGGCCGTAGATGAACATTCCGAAGGACAGCAGGTAGAGCAGGATGACGAGATAGTTCATCGCGCTTGCCCATTCGTCGAGACTTCGGCCTTGACCGGTTGCGGCTTCTTGCCTTTGAACATGCCGAGCATGCGGTCGGTGACGACGAAGCCGCCGACGACGTTGAGCGTGCCGAACACGACGGCAACGAACAGGATGATCTGGATGGCCAGCGACGGATGCTCGACGCGGCCGAGTACGACCAGCGCACCGATGAGCACGATGCCGTGAATGGCGTTGGTGCCCGACATCAGCGGGGTGTGCAAGGTGTTGGGCACCTTGGAGATAACGGCGAACCCGACGAACCCGGACAGCACCAGGATCGCGAGGTTGGCCAACAGCTGTTCGTACATTTACGCGTCTCCCTTGCGGCGAGTGACGCAGGACTGTGCGATCACTTCGTCCTCGAAATCCGGTGCCAGCACGCCGTCTTTGATGAGCAGCTCGAGCAACGCGGTGATGTTCTTCGAGTACAACTCGCTGGCGTGCTCGGGCATGGTGGCGGGCAGGTTCAGCGGCGAGGCGATGGTCACATCGTGCTTGACGACGACCTCGCCCGGCTCGGTCAGCTCACAGTTGCCGCCGGTTTCGCCCGCCAGGTCGACGACGACGCTGCCCGGTTTCATGCCTTCCACCGCCGCGGCGGTCACCAGCCGGGGCGCGGGCCGTCCGGGCACCAGCGCCGTGGTGATCACGACGTCGAAGCCGGTGATGGCCTCTTCGAGTTTCTTCTGCTGCTCGGCCTTCTCGGCTTCGGTCAGCTCGCGGGCATAGCCGCCCTCGCCGGCCGCCTCGATGCCCAGATCCAACCATTGCGCGCCGACGGACCGCACCTGATCGGCGACCTCGGGCCGGACGTCGTAGCCGGTGGTACGGCCGCCAAGCCGCTTGGCGGTGGCGAGTGCCTGCAGGCCCGCCACGCCGACGCCGAGCACCAGCACGCTTGCCGGTTTCACCGTGCCCGCCGCGGTGGTCAGCATCGGGAAGAACCGCGTCGACTCCGTCGCCGCAAGCAGCACCGCCTTGTAACCGGCGACATTGGCCTGTGACGAAAGCGCGTCCATCACCTGCGCGCGGGAGATCCGCGGGATCGCCTCGACCGCGAATGCCTGCACCCCGGCCTTCGTCAGTGCGTCGATCTGGTTGTCGGCGTTGCGCGGCGCAAGAAAGCCGACCAGAGTCTGGCCGCTATGCAACCGGCTCACCTCGTCGGCGGTCGGCGGCGCGACCTTCACCACGACGTCGGCCGCCCACGGGTCGCCGACCGTCGCACCGGCCTCGGTATAGAGGTCGTCGGGCAATAGGGCGCGCTCCCCGGCGCCCGACTCGATGACCACCGCCACCCCGCTGTTCACCAGTCCCGCCACTGCCTTGGGCACCAGCGCGACCCGTCGCTCCCCCGCGCCGGACTCCCGAACCACCCCGATCGTCACCGGAGTCGCACCGCCGGCGACATCCATCTCCGTCATGACGGACCACCTTAACCGCTACCGACGGTCACATCTAAATTGACAGCTGTCACGCCGATACAGTGCAGATCACCCGCACGCGAGGAGGAACGAGAGCCGATGGCCGTCGACCGGTTGCTTCCGTCCCAGGAGGCGGAGGACCTGATCGCCCTCACCCGCGAAATCGCCGACAAGGTGCTCGACCCCATCGTCGACGCCCATGAGAAGGCGGAGACGTATCCAGATGGGGTGTTCGCCCAGTTGGGCGCCGCCGGCCTGCTGAGCCTGCCGCAGCCCGAGGAGTGGGGCGGGGGTGGACAGCCCTACGAGGTGTACCTGCAGGTCCTCGAGGAGATCGCGGCGCGATGGGCGGCCGTCGCGGTGGCGGTCAGCGTGCACAGCCTGTCGTCACATCCTCTGCTGGCGTTCGGCACCGAGGAGCAGAAGAGACGTTGGCTGCCCGGCATGCTGTCGGGTGAGCAGATCGGGGCCTACAGCCTGTCCGAACCGCAGGCGGGTTCCGACGCCGCCGCGCTGCGGTGTGCGGCGGTGTTTTCGGACGAAGGACCGACGCCTGGCTACGTCATCACCGGGTCGAAGTCGTGGATCACCCACGGCGGCCGGGCCGACTTCTACACACTGTTCGCCCGCACCGGTAAAGGTTCCCGCGGCATCTCCTGCTTCCTGATCCCCGGCGATCTCACTGGCCTGAGCTTCGGCAAGCCCGAGGAGAAGATGGGGCTGCACGCGGTGCCCACCACCTCCGCGTTCTACGACAACGCCCGAGTGGACGCCGACCGTCGCATCGGCGACGAGGGCCAGGGTCTCCAGATCGCCTTCAGCGCACTGGATTCCGGGCGGCTCGGCATCGCCGCGGTCGCCGTCGGGCTGGCGCAGGCCGCGCTGGAGGAGGCCACCCGCTACGCCAACGAGCGAACGACGTTCGGTCGCAAGATCATCGACCACCAGGGACTGGGCTTTGTGCTCGCCGACATGGCGGCCGGGGTGGCCAGTGCACGTGCGACGTATCTCGACGCCGCGCGGCGGCGTGACCTCGGCAGGCCGTATTCGGCACAGGCGAGCATCGCCAAGCTGACCGCGACCGATGCCGCGATGGCGGTGACCACAGACGCCGTGCAGGTGCTCGGCGGCGTCGGCTATACCCGCGACTACCGCGTCGAGCGCTACATGCGGGAGGCGAAGATCACCCAGATCTTCGAGGGCACCAACCAGATTCAGCGGCTCGTCATCGCTCGAGGCTTGACGACGAGCTAGCCGGCTCGGGCGGCGACGTGACCGTCACATGCGAAGTAGTCGATCCAGTGAAACGGGTTGTCCAACGTTGTCGGTGCTCCTCGCGTCCGCGGCTAGTCCAGCAGCTTGCGGCGCATGGCCTCTGCCACCGCGGCGCCCCGGTCGCTGACGCCGAGCTTCTCGTACAGCCGTTGCACGTGCGTCTTGACCGTCGACGGCGCCAGGAACATCTCCTTCGCCATCGCCGGAACGCTGCTGCCCGCGGCGATCCGCTTGAGCACCTCGCGCTCGCGGGGGCTCAGCGTAGGGACGTCGGGTTCATTTCGCCGCCGGATCTCCGACGCCAGCCCCGCCGCGATTTCCGGCGCGATGACGTCCTTGCCCTTCGCGCACTTCAGGACGGCGCTGACCAGCTCGCCTCGTGTCGACTCCTTCGGCAGGAAGCCTGCCGCGCCCTCCTGCAGCGCCTTGTAGACGATCGCCGACTCGTCGTGCGCGGACACCAGCAGCACCCGGGTCGGCAGTTCGTCGCGGGTGACCGCGGCCGCCACCTCCGCGCCGTCCAAGCCGGGCATCCGGTAGTCGAGCAGCGCCACCTGCGGCCGATGGGTCCGGATCAGTTCGAGTGCCTCGAGACCATCCGCGGCCTCGGCCACGACATCGATGTCGCCGCTGGACACCAGCGCCCGGACAACCCCTTCGCGGAACATCGGGTGGTCGTCACCGACCACGACCCGCACCTTTTCCGCAGCCATGCGGTTCAGCTTCGCACAAGCCCACAACTCACCAGAGCGGGATGTCGAGCCCGTGCTCTGACTCCGGTCTCGGACCGAGGTAGCGGCGCTCCGACTCCTCGATCTTGACGTCGTTGATGCTGGCCTCGCGGCGCGCCATCAAGCCGTCCGGACTGAACTCCCACAGCTCGTTGCCATAGCTGCGATACCACTGCCCGGCGGCATCGTGGCATTCGTATTGGAAACGCACCGCGATGCGGTTGTCGTGGAAGTCCCACAGGCTCTTGCGCAGCGCATAGTCGAGTTCCCGCTGCCATTTCTGCGTCAGGAACGCGACGATCTGCTCACGGCCCACGATGTGCTGGTCGCGATTGCGCCAATGCGAATCGGGTGTGTAGGCCAGCGAGACGCGCTCGGGGTCGCGGGTGTTCCAGGCGTCCTCGGCGGCCTGAACTTTAAGCTGTGCGGTCTCTGGCGTGAAGGGCGGAAACGGGGGACGGCTCTCGGTCATCAACCCATTTTCCGCACCGTTTAGTGTGGCTACATGGACTTCGCGATGTCGGCCAAGGCGCAGGACTACCACAAACGCCTTTCGTCTTTCATGACCGAATTCGTCTTTCCCGCCGAGGCCCCCTACGAGCAGTACCGGCGGGAAGCGGGCCCCGACGACCACACGGTTCCGCCCGTCGTCGAGGACCTCAAGAAGCTCGCGAAGGACCGCGGCCTGTGGAACCTGTTCTTGCCTGCGGAGTCCGGTTTGACCAACCTCGAGTATGCGCAACTGGCCGAGCTGACCGGCTGGAGCATGGAGATCGCACCCGAGGCGACCAATTGCGCGGCGCCCGACACCGGCAACATGGAGACGCTGCACCTGTTCGCGACTGAGGAGCAGCGCAAGCAGTGGCTCGAACCGCTGCTTGCCGGTGAGATTCGCAGCGCGTTCGCGATGACCGAGCCCGCGGTCGCCTCCAGCGACGCCCGAAACATCGAGACGACGATCCTCCGCGACGGCTCGGGCTCTGGGGACTACATCATCAACGGCCGCAAGTGGTGGATCACCGGCGCTTCCGATCCGCGCTGCAAGATCCTCATCGTGATGGGCCGCACCAACCCCGATGCGGCCAGCCACCAGCAGCAGTCGATGGTCCTTGTGCCGGTCGACACGCCCGGAGTGTCCATCGAACGGTCACTGCCGGTGTTCGGCTGGCAGGACCAGCACGGCCACTGCGAGATCACCTTCAACAACGCGCGGGTGCCTGCCGCGAATCTGCTCGCGGAGGAGGGCAGCGGCTTTGCGATCGCCCAGGCGCGTTTGGGCCCGGGCCGCATTCATCACTGCATGCGAGCCATCGGCGCCGCCGAGCGGGCGATGGCCCTGATGATCGATCGGGTCCAAAAGCGCATCGCCTTTGGCAAGCCGCTGGCCGAACAGGGCGTGGTGCGCGAACAGATTGCGCAGTCGCGCAACGAGATCGACCAAACTAGGCTGCTGTGCCACAAGGCTGCCTGGACCATCGACCAGCACGGCAACAAGAGCAAGGAAGCCCAGGTGCTGGTGGCCCAGATCAAGGCGGTCGCCCCGCAGATGGCGTGCAACGTCATCGACCGCGCTATCCAGGTGCACGGCGCGATGGGTATCTGCGACGACGTGCCGTTGTCGCGGCTGTATGCCTGGCACCGCGCAATGCGGTTGTTCGACGGGCCCGACGAGGTGCACATGCGCACCATCGCCCGCGCCGAGCTCGGCAAGGAGAAGTCGCCCTTCGCTTCGGCGGTGAGCCGCCAATCCGACGCGGCGGTGACGAGCTAGTGCCCCAGCTCTCGGGGGCATGGAACTTTCGTGACGTCGCCGAGAACGCTGGGATCCGGCCGGGCAGGTTGTTCCGGTCCGGTGAGCTGAGCAACCTCGACGACGCGGGCCGCGAAACGCTGATCCGGTTCGGCGTCACCGATGTGGCCGATCTGCGGTCCGCGCCGGAGTTGGAACGCCACGGCAAGGGCATGGTGCCCGACAGCGTGACGATCCACCATCTGCCGTTCGTGGAAACCCTTGCGTCCGACGGTGATGCACCGCATGAGAACGCCTTCCAGAAGATGCTGACCGACAAGCCTGACGACGAGTCGGTCAGTCATGCCGCGGGCCGCTACATGACGGAGGAGTACGCGCGGATCGCCCGGTCGTCCCTCGCGCAGCGCGCGGTGCACAAGGTGGTGACCATGCTCGGCGACGACGACCGGGTGTTGGCGCACTGCTTTGCGGGCAAGGACCGCACCGGGTTCACCATCGCGGTGGTGCTGGAGGCGGCAGGCGTCGATCGCGATGCCGTCATGGCTGACTACCTGGCCAGCAACGCGGCCGTGCCGGAGTTGCGCGCCCACATCGTCGAGACGATCCGCAATCGGATGTCAGACAACCCCGAAGTCGCCGAGGTCGCCGAAGCGCGGCTGACCGATGCCGTGCTCGGCGTGCAGGAGGCCTACCTCGACGCGGCACAGCGCGCGATCGCCGAGGACTTCGGCTCGCTGGACGGCTACCTCGAGGCGGCGGGCGTGACCCGCGACGACGTCGCGAGGCTGCGCGCAGTACTGCTGGGTTAAGCGTCCTCGCTCATCGAGCGTGGGTGTTAAGGACGGAAATCCGGCAATTTCTCGCCATCCGGCCCACACTCGCGGTCAGCCGCTGCCCTTTTCGGCTTCATATTTCTTGGTCATGTGCTCGATGGCGCTCATCGCCGTCTGGGCCAGGTTCTCGCGCACGTCGCTGGCACGCGACGCCGCGTCCAGTGTGGGTTGCGCCTGACCCTGAAAGTGCGGAATGACCTCTGCTGCAAAGAGTTCGGCGGAGCGCCGGGTAGCCGCGGGGTTGGCCCACTCGTGGCCCATCTGCAGCATGCAGCCGAACCCGCCGGACTGGTCCCACAGCCGCTGCACCTGCGCTCTGGCCGTTTCGGGCGTGCCGATCACGCCCGCGCCCGCGTCGTTGATGATGCCGATCATCTCGTCGATCTGGTCGCCGGGCATGGTCATCTGTGGGAAGGCCGCGACCTTCTGGAAGTACCGGAACCAGGGCTCGATGCCGAAGCGGACGTCGGCGCGTGCCTGTTCCTCGGTTTCGGCGATGTGCATCGGACAGACCAGCGACCAGTTCTTGCGGTCGACGGTGGTGCCGAAGGCGGCGGCCCGCTCCTCGGCGATACCCCAGTGGAAGGCGAGCGCATCGAAGCCCTCGACGATCAGCGTCGCGCCGATCGACAGCAGGCCGATGCCGTGCTTACCCGCCAGCCGGGCGCCGGTCGGTGACGCCACCGCCGCCACGGACAGCGGGATGCCGTCATCGGAGTACGGCGCGAGCTGGAGCTGGGCGTCGTGTAGTTCGTGGGTCGCGGTCTTGGCGGTGACGGTCTCGCCGGCCAGCAGGCGGACCAGGATGTCGAGGTTGGTTTCCAACAGTTCCCGCGTGTCGGTGGGCGTCAGGCCGATCATCGACGAGTCGGTCGGCAGCGAGCCCGGTCCGACGCCGCCGATGATCCGGCCGTGGGTGAGATGGTCGAGCAGCATCAGCCGGTCGGCCGCCCACAGCGGGTTGTGGTACGGCAGCGAGATCACGCCGGTGCCGAAGCGGATCCGCTTGGCCCGTTCGGCCGCAGCGGCGATGAACACCTCGGGCGAGCTGATGATCTCGCTGCCCGCGGAGTGGTGCTCGCCGATCCACACCTCGTCGAAGCCGATCCTGTCGAGGTGCTCGATGAACTCGAGGTCGCGCTGCAGCGCGAGGGTGGGGTTGGTGCCTGCGCGGTGGAACGGCGCGATGAAGTATCCGAATCGAAGCTTGGCCATCGACATCTCCTTGCAAGTGAACTGATTGCAACCTAGCCGCGCCGAACCTCGGAGTTGCGGTGATTGCATCAGACAGCACCGGCAGGCTCGTTACGCTTTGATGGGCTGGGGATTCGCCCAGTTCGCCGAGGCTCGGCGGGAGGCTCTGATGGACAGCGCGCAGATGCAGTCGCTCGTCGAGACACACATACGGGCGGAAGGACTCGGCGATGTCAACGGCGCGGTGGCGGTGTACACCGACGATATCGTGCACGACGTGGTCGGCTTCCCTCACAGCCCAACCCGCGGCATCGACGGCGCACGGGACTTCTACAACTATCTGACCGCTAACTTCCGCGCTGAGACCGAAGAAGTCCTGAATCGGTATGTGGCGG
This sequence comes from uncultured Actinomycetota bacterium, assembly GCA_963715215.1. GTDB lineage: Bacteria > Actinomycetota > Actinomycetes > Mycobacteriales > Mycobacteriaceae > Mycobacterium. The sequence continues at coordinate 135,365 of CAVQRJ010000009.1, read as the reverse complement.
GAAACGTGATGATCCTCGAGCAGATCATGACGGGTTCTGTGGTCGGTGAGATGCTCGGTCTGCCCGGTCACGGGCGACGGATCAGCTTCCGGATGTTGCATGTTTTCGAGTTTCGTGATGGCGCGATCAGCCGCGAGAACATCTGGCTCGACTCGGCCGCGATCGTTGAACAGCTGAGTTGACGCAGAAAGTCAACCGCTTCGCGCCGCAATGAACGCGGGAGTACTGGCGCCGCACTGTTCGACGAGCATCTTTGCGCGCCGGGCACATTCGGACGCCGATTCTTCAGTTCCTTGCTGCCGGTATGTCATCGCCGCGTGTGCGGCCGCGTCGACGGCGGCCACCATATCGCCCATCTGCTCGAAATCGACCGATACCGAGGCTAATTCAGGCGCATCGCTCGCCTGCAACGCGGCAGCGAGCCGGGCCGCGATGGATGCCCGCGGTCCTTCAACCTGACCCACCAGTTCGTGTAGTCGCGCCGCCCCTGAACCATCGCCGAATTGGGCGGCGGTCTGCAGGCAGATCACCTCGGCTGCGATCTGACCATTGGCTCTGGCAGATTCCGCTGCCGCGAGCGTTTCCGCGATCGCCTCACTGACCGCGCCACGGCATGCGGCCACCCATCCTTTGGCGATCCCGTATTCGTAGTCCAGGTACCGCCATCCCGGATGACGCCCGTCCTCGAGATCAGCCAGGGCGGCGACGGAATCGTCGGTCATTCCCGACATCGCCAGCGCCGTCGTGCGCGAGAGCTGAGCTCGATAACGCCAACCGTGGGTGGCCCTCAAGGCGACGAATTTCTCGCTCGCGGTGGTCAGCAGGGCACACGCGGTGCTGAGGTTGCCTGCCGCTATTGCGGCTCTGGCCCCAATGGAGGCGAAGATGGGGTCGAACTGTGAGCTGGGAAAGCTGCCCGCCCGCCGGTCTCCCGCTTGTGCGATGTACAAACCGTCGTTGACCCGGCCGGCGAGAAGCAGCGCTCCGAGGTGGGCGTCGGTGATGACGAAGTAGCCGCGCACGGGTATCGGGTATCCGGCCTCGGCGGTGGCCAGCGCCTCGGAGACCGCGCCGGAGTCGGCAAGGCTAACGACGATCGCCCATGCAGTTGCGCGAGCGGCACCCGCGTCGGGCAGTTTCTCCCAGTCCAGGTCCGTGACTATCCGTTTGACCATCTCCGGCCTACCCATCGCCGCCCAGTACACGGCAAGGAATGCATCGATGCACTGTCGGGCCTGTGGCGGCGTGGTGCCTGCCGCGTCGTCGATCAGTCCCTTGGCGCCCACAGGATCTTCCAGAGCGAAGAATTTGTTCATCGCTCGTGCGAACGCGATCCTGGCTCGGTCGATGCCGCTCAGGTCGTAGGTATGGGTGGCGGCCAGCACGGCATCGGCCTCCTCGCCGCGGCTGAGGAATGACAACACGTGGGCACGAACGATATTCGCTTCTATCCCGCCACCGGCGAGCACGGCCGCCTCTGCTAGACGGTCGGCCAACGGGAGATCGAGCAGCCACGCCGCACCCCGGGCAGCCCTCGTCAGTAGGTCCGGATCGGAGTCGACTTGCGCGCTCTGGGCGAAAGCGGCACGCAGATTATCGAAGTCGGTAACCCCTCGTCGCAGGAGCTGCGCATATTCCGCTCGTTCGCGTCTGCCGAGCAGATCGAGCAGCGCCATGTAGTAGTCGAGGTGTCGCTTGCGGACTGCATACGCCTCGCCCGCTTCATTCAGTTTGTCCAACGCGTATTGACGCACCGTCTCGAGCAAGCGGTAACGGGTGTGCCCGCCGCTGTCTTCGGCGATCACAAGGGACTTGTCGACGAGCAGACTCAGGTGATCGAGGACGTCGTAGCGCTGCATCTCGCCCGCAGTCACGACCGCCTCGGCGGCGTCGATGTCGAACCCACCGACGAACACTCCGAGCCGCCGGAACAATGTGCGTTCGGTCTCCGCCAAGAGGTCGTGCGACCAGTCGACCGACGCGCGCAGTGTCTGTTGACGACGCACTGCGGTGCGGCCGCCGCCAGTCAGTAGTCGGAAGCGGTCACGCAGACCGTCGAGGATGTCGGTCAGCGACAGCGCGCGTACCCGTGCGGCCGCCAGCTCGATCGCCAGCGGCATACCGTCAAGCCTTCGGCAGATCTCCGTCACCGTCGCCGTGTTCTGCTCGGTCACAGCGAAGTCCGGCCGTACCCGACGGGCTCGGTCCGCGAACAACTCGATCGCCTCATCGGCCAGTGACAGCGACGGTATTCGCCATGTCACCTCGCCGGGCACACCGACCGGCTCCCGGCTTGTTCCGAGCAGGGTGACGCCCTGGCAGCCACCCAGCAGCGCGACTGCAAGCTGTGCACTGGCATCGAGTAGATGTTCACAGTTGTCCAACACCACCAACATGTGCCGGCCGCTGGCGAAGCGCAGCAGTGACTCCATCGTCGAGTGGCCGGGTTGGGTCGGCAGACCGAGCGCGCGCGAGACTGCGATAGGCACCGCATCGGGATCAGCGAGCGGCGACAAATCGACATAGCAAGCGCCGTCGCGGAATTCGGACGACAGCTGTTCGGCGATCTGCATCGACAGCCTGGTCTTGCCCGCGCCCCCTGCGCCGGTCAGCGTCACCAGCCGGTTGGCGGCCAGGAGTTGGCGGACCTCCTTGATCTGCTCGCCGCGGCCGATGAAGCTGGTGAGTTGGGCCGGAATGCGATAGGAGGACAGCGAATCCGTCGTCCGTAAGGGTGGGAATTCGTTTTGGACATCGGCCTGACACAGCTGCACAATGCGTTCGGGCCTGGCCACGCCCCGCAGCGGGTACGAGCCAAGGTCTGTCAACCAGGCGTCAAGCGGAAGCCGGTCGAAGACCATCTCCTCCGTCGCTCCCGAGAGCAGTGTCTGGCCGCCGTGCCCCAGATCGCGTATTCGCGCGGTCTTGTTGATGGTCGGCCCGATGTAGTTGCCTTCGTCGCGAAGTTGCACTTCTCCGGTGTGCACGCCGATCCGCAACCGGATCGGTAACAGCGCAGCCCGCTGCAGATCCAACGCACACGCCACCGCGTCGCTGGCGCGCCTGAACGCCAGCACGAAACTGTCACCCTCGCCCTGTTCGACGGGCCGCACACCACCGTGGGCGGGCAGAAGCTCCGCCAGTTCGTGGTCCAAGCGCGCGAACGCGGCGGTCATCTTTTCGGGTTGGGTCTCCCACAGCCGCGTGGATCCTTCGACATCAGCCAGCAGCAATGTCACTGTTCCCGTCGGCAGCAATTCGCTCACGACTACATCGCTCCAGCTCAGCGGTGGATGACCCGGATCCACTCGGTTTGATCATGTTAGCCAGAAGGCGGCGACGAGTCCGGCTACGCGGTCAAATACACCCCGAACACCCACGCCACGGTGGCCAGCAGTGCGCCTGCCAACTCGACGCCGACCGACAGCGCCACGCCCTTCAGCGCGTGCTTCGTCGACGTCCACGCGACCCGCTGGTCGCGACGGTCCGCCAGCTCGGCCAGGTAGACGCCCAGGACGAACCCGATCAGCAGGCCGACGACCGGGATCACGAAAAACCCGATGATGCCGAGCACCGCGCCGGCCAGCAGAGTTGTCGTGCCCACGTCGGCGGCGCGCATGCGCTTCATCGGCCACATGTACTTGATCAGCATCGTCGCGCCGATCAACACCGTCACCACGGCGAGCGTCACCCAGGATGCAACGTTGTGCTCGAGGACCGCCCACACCAGGATCGCCGCGTACACCAGCAGGATGCCGGGCAGCAGAGGCACGATGATGCCGATGATGCCGACGGCGATCGCCAGCGCGACGAGAACGATTCCGCCGGTGCTCACGGCTTTAGTTTGTCAGGCTTTCTGCCGCGCACCCATTGGATGTTGCCGAGCGTCTTCGCGCGGACGCCGACGAGGCCGAGATCCTCGCAGGTGTCGCTGAGCTCGTCTTCGGAGAAAAAGTGCACTCCCCCGTGGGGCAGCCGGCGCAGCAGTCCGCCGCCGCGGCCCGCCGTGGGCACCATGATGGCGACCCGTCCGCCCGGCTTCAGCACGCGCACGATCTCCGCCAGCGTCGCCGCCGGGTTCGGGATCAGCTGAAGCACGGCAAGCGACACGGCCGCATCGAAACTCTCGTCGCGGAAGGGCAGCCGCTGCGCGTCGGCGCGCAGAAAACCGACGTTTGGCCCCGCCTCGGCGCTGACCGCACGGGACAGCATCGGCTCGGAAATGTCGACGCCGAGCGCGAGACCGTCGGGGCCCGCGGCGCGCGCCAGTGACGCGGTCACATTGCCAGGACCACTACCGACGTCGAGGGCGACGCCTCCGGTAGGGATGCTCAGCCAATCGATTGGCAATTGCCAGGCGCTCACCAGCTTTCGCGCGAAGGCTTGTGCGTTGTCGTAGAACATCGACCCGAGTCCGGACGCCCACGCCGCCTGGATGGCGCCGGTGTTCTTCGGGGCGGAGTCCGCTTCGGGTAGGTCCTTGAGCACGTCGAGATAGCCCTTGCTGGCATCGGGGGCACCAGGTGGATCGACGAGTAGATCGACCGCCCTGGCTAGTGCGGGCGGCAGCTCGGTAGTCAATTGATCGGTCACCCCTTCACGCTACGCCGACACTTCAGGTGCCCAGCTTATCGGCAAGATCGAGAAAATCCGTTGCCGTGAAGTCGAATTCGCCGTCTTCCATTCTGTGAGCTCGCTGATTGGGACCGTACTCCATCGGCCGAGCGACGTATGCCGTCCTCAGCCCGACATCACGGGCCGCGCGCAAATCGCCGGGGTGGGCGGCGACGAGCATCAACTCCTCCGGCCGCACGCCGAGCAGGTCCGCGCAGCCGAGGTAGGCCTCGGGATCGGGCTTGTAATGGTGGAAAAGCTCCGCGGAGATCACGCAATCCCACGGCAGCGCTGCACGTTTGGCCATGTTGGTCAGCAGCGAGACGTTGCCGTTCGACAGCGTGGTGATGACGAACCGCTCCTTGAGCCGTGTCAGACCGCGCACGCTGTCCGGCCACGGGTCGAGGCGGTGCCATGCACGGTTGAGATGGTCGATGTGCTCCTCGGCGACCGAAGTGACGCCTGCACCTGCGAGCAGCTCATCGAGGATCATCCTGTGCAGGTCGTCGATCCGCGTCCACGGCAGTTCACCACGGCGCACCCGGTCCATTGCAGGCAGGTAACCGGAGCGCCAGTTGTCGGCCATAGCAGGCCAATCCGCGTCGGCGCCGTGGGCGCGACCGAACTCCTCGAGCTCGCGGATGATGCTGGAGCGCCAGTCGACGACGGTGCCGAACACGTCGAACGCCAAGGCCTTTGGCGGCCTCAGCCCGATGTTCTTCGCGCAGGCGCTCATCACGGCTCGAGCACCACCTTGCCCAGCACCCCGCCGTCGGCCAGGCTCTGCAACGCCGCACTGCCCTCCGACAACGGGTATCGCATCGGTGGCGGTGGCCGCAGCCCGGCCTTGACCAACTGGGCGATGCCGAACTCGAAGACCGACTGGGAACCGGGCCTGCGGTTGACGTATTCGCCGTATCCGACGCCGACGACGCTGATGTTCCGCAACAGCAACCGGTTGACCTTGACGGTCGGAATGCCGCCCGCCGCAAAGCCGATCACCAGCAGCCGGCCCTCGGTGTCCAGCGCCCGGACAGCATCGTCGAACGCGTCGCCACCGATAGGATCGACGACGAGGTCGACGCCGCGGCCGTCGGTGTGGTCTTTCACGGCCTGCAGCCATCCGTCGGTCAGCGGAAGCACGACATCGGCACCAAGCGCCTGCACGAACTCCATGGCCTGCGGGCGGTGCACCATGGCGATCACTGTGGCGCCCAGCGCCTTTGCGATCTGCACCGCCGCCGTCCCTACGCCGCCCGCCGAGCCGAGCACCAGCACGGTCTCGCCCGGCCGCAACGCGCCGCGTTTGGCCAGCGCGAAATACATCGTCTGGTAGTTGCCGAGCAGCGCTACCGCTTCGGCATCGTCGAGACCGTCCGGCGTCAGCGTGAGGTTGTCCGGCGGAACCGCAACCTGCTCGGCCCAGCCGCCGAGCATCGACAGCGCCGTAACGCGTTGGCCCGGCTTGAACTTCGACTCATATGGCGCCGACCGCACCACCCCGGCGACTTCCATACCGGGAATGAACGGCGGCTCGAGGCGCAGCTGGTATTCACCGCGCAGTAGCAGAAGGTCGGGAAAGCTGACCCCGGCCGCACCGACGTCGACGACGATTGCAGTTTCATCGACCACATCGGCTGGGCCCTCTACGTCAGTGAAGACCAGCCCTGCCGGCCCGCAGAGCTCCCGCGCGACAAGCGCTTTCATGCGTCGCGCGTCAGCCCACGCTAAACGTGGCCCGCTGCGCCGCGGACAGGTCGGTGATCTCGCCCCACTTACCGGCGACGTCGTCGACCGACGGCACACCGTCGGCGAAGGTGACACCTTCGTTCTGGAACAGGGCCGCCCGCTGCACCTTTCCACCACCGACGATGAAGACCGCTGCGCTTTCCTCGTTTTCGTCGCTCATCAAGTAGGCCACCACAGGGGCTACATACTCAGGCGTCAGCTTCTCGAACACCTCGGGCGGCAGGATGTCCTGCGTCATGCGGGTAGCTGCGATCGGGGCGACGGCGTTCGTCTTGATGTTGTATTTCGCGCCCTCCTGGGCGAGGGTGTTGATCAAGCCGACCAACCCCAGCTTGGCGGCGCCATAATTGGCCTGCCCGAAGTTGCCGAACAACCCGCTGGTGGATGTCGCGACGACGACCCGGCCGTAGCTCTGCTCGCGGAAGTGCGGCCAGGCAGCGCGAATCACGTTGTAACCCCCGTACAGGTGCACCTTCAGCACGGCGTCCCAGTTCGCGAAGTCCATTTTGTGGAACGTGCCGTCGCGCAGTATGCCCGCGTTGCTCACCACACCGTCGACCTTGCCGAACTCGTCGAGCGCGGTCTTGATGATGTTCTGGGCGCCCTCGGACTCCGCGACCGAGTCGTAGTTGGCCACCGCGCGGCCGCCCGCGTCCTTGATCTCCTTGACCACCTCGTCGGCCATGTTGTGGCCGGCGCCCGTCCCGTCACGCGCACCACCGAGGTCGTTGACGACGACGCTGGCGCCCTCCTTGGCGAGCGTCAGCGCATACTCGCGCCCCAGTCCGCCGCCGGCTCCGGTGACGACGATGACGCGATCCTGCACTCCTGGCACTGGTGTTCCTCTCGTTGTTACGGGCGGGCGCGGGGGTCAGATCAGCTTGCGCGCCAGCTTCTTCGCGGTCTCTGTATACGGGGGGTACATGAAGCTCATTGCGTCGGGCCGGGTCGGCTTGGTCATCACCGACTTCTTGTGGCTGAACTCCTCGAAACCGAACTTGCCGTGGTAGGCGCCAATTCCCGACGGTCCCACTCCGCCGAACGGCAGCTTGTTGCTCGCGAAATGGAACAGCAGATGATTCACCACCATGCCGCCGGCCGGGACTTCCTTGATCACGCGTTCCCGAATGCTTCTGGCCTTGGTGAAGAGATACGCCGCCAGCGGCTTGGGTCGTGAATTAACGAATTCGATTGCCCCGTCGAGGTTTTCGACCGTCACGATCGGCAGGATCGGTCCGAAGATCTCATCGGTCATCAATTGCTCGTTCGGATCCGGATCGACTACTACGGTCGGCTGGATCGAGATCGACGATTCATCCGAGCCGCCGCCCACCACAATGGTTCCCTTCGTCGCGGCGAGCGAGGCGGTCAGCCGCTCGAAGTGACGTTGGTTGACGATGCGCTTGCCGCCCGGATTGTCGGCCTCGAACGTCGTCACCGCTTCTTTGATCTTGTCGACAAGCTTGTCGCGAATCTTCGCATCGGCGAGCACGTAGTCCGGGGCGATGCAGATCTGGCCGGAGTTGATCAACTTGGTCCAGGCGATCCGCTTGGCCGCGACGTCGATGTCGGCGTCCTCGGCGACGATGACCGGGCTCTTGCCACCCAGCTCCAATGTCACCGGCGTGAGGTGGGTGGCGGCGACCTCGTACACCTTGCGGCCGATCTCGGTTCCGCCGGTGAACAGCAGGCGGTCGAAGCCCTGCGCGATCAGCTCCTGGCTTACCGCGCCATCACCCTCGATCACCGCGATCGCATCGTTGTCCAGATACTTCGGCACCAACTCGGCCATCAGGGCAGACGACGCAGGCGCCACCTCGGACGGCTTGAGCAGCACGGTGTTTCCCGCCGCGATGGCGGCGACGGCTGGACCCAGTGTCAACACGAACGGGAAGTTCCACGCACCGATGATGAGCACGGTGCCGTACGGCTCGTATTCGATCCACCCGCGGCCCGGCAGCTGCGACATCTCGAGGAGGCGGTGCTTGCGCCGCATCCATTTTCGGACGTTCTTCTCAGCGTCCTTGGCCTCGCCCACGGTCGGAGCGATGTCCGCGAGCCACGCCTCGAACGGTTTTCGCCCGAGGTCTTGCTCGAGCGCGGCGGCGACGGCCGCTTCGTTCTCGTTGATCATCGCGCCAAGCGCCTTCAGCTGCTGTTTCCGCCATTCGACGCTGCGGGTGCGACCGGTCGCGAAGGTGGCGCGCAGCCGGGCGACTGTCGCCGGGATGTCGGGCGCTAGCGGAGCGGGCACCGCCGGAACGCTTTGAGGAATCGAATCGGTGGTCATGATGGACGTCCTTCCTGACCCGAGGAGAACATTCCAGCTCCTCATGTGGGCCCGATCCTAACCAACCGGTTGGAACGGCCAGAAGGGGCCGCGTCAGAGCTTCTCGGCGGTGGTGAACGTGGCGAACGCGTCGTCGTCGGCGTCGGCCAAATCGACGAAGCGGCCGAGCCGTCGCATCTCCTCCTGTGAGGTGACCGCCGTGGCGCGCCAGCCGTGTGCGCCGAGCCAGTCGGCGACGTCGGCGCGGTCGGGGTCGTTGTACATCAGCTCCTGCACATCGATCTCCCGCTCGATGCCGAGCTGGTTGGAGATGTTTTCGAACCGCTCCTGCATCTGCGCGCGCCGCTCATCGGACCGAACACCGACCGCCTCGGCCGCGATGCGGCTTCCGGTGGCGCTGAGCTCGGTGATCAACGAGAAGAGCCGATCCTGCGCGTCTGCGGGCAGATACATCAGCAGGCCTTCAGCCAGCCATGCCGTCGGCAGCTCGGGATGAAAGCCGCTTTCGAGCAATGCGTTCGGCCAGTCATACCGCAGGTCCACCGGCACTTGCTGCAAAGTCGCCGTCGGCTTCACATCGTTTTCCGCCAGCGTCTCGGCCTTGAACTCCAGGACCTTGGGCTGATCGATCTCGAACACCGTCGTGCCGTCGGGCCAGTTCAACCGGTACGCGCGCGAGTCGAGGCCCGAGGCCAGGATGACCACCTGCCGGATGCCTGCCTCGGCCGCCCTGGTGAAGTGTTCATCGAAGAAATGCGTGCGCACCGCCTGGTAGTTGCGCATATGCCGGAAGATCGCGGCGATCTCCGGATCGATGGCGGCCGCCCTCTCGACGATCGCCTCGTCGAGCATCGTGCTCCACGCGCTCGTACCGGCCTTTGCCACTAGCACGTCGGCGAAGGGGTCGGTGATCAGCGCGTCATCCTGTCTGGTCTCGGCGGCGCGGGCGGCCGCGACCATCACGGCTGTGGTGCCGACGCTGGTTGCGATGTCCCACGTGTCGTCATGGGTCCGCAGTGAGCTCATCGGGTCCCCTCGGCCAGCTCGGCTCGTAACAGCACGCTGGATGCGATCTCTTCGGCTTCGTAGTCTGGCGCCGGCCTGCCGAGCCGGGTCATCTCGACCTCGCTCGGCACGGCGTCGACGCGCCAGCCGTGGCCGGCCAGCCAGCACGCGGCATCGGAGCGGTCGCCGTCGGCGTAGGTCAGGGTGTCGACGTCGATGCCGATCCCCGAACGTTCCCGCATGCGGGCGGTCCGCTCGCGGCGGGCGATCCGATCGTGTTCGGCCTGATCGGACAGGTCCATGCTGAAGGCCTCCACCGCGATACGGCTGCCCGCCGCGCTGTGCGCCGTGACGAGTTCGAAGAGCCGGTCCTGCGCGTCGGCAGGCAGATAGGGCAGCAGCCCCTCGGCGAGCCACGCGGTCGGCTGCGCGGCGTCGAAACCGGCCTCGGTGAGTGCCGCGGGCCAGTCGTCGCGCAGGTCGACGGCCACCGGAACGCGGCGCGCCTTCGGCTGGGCGCCGTGAGCGTCGAGCGTCGAGGTCTTGTATTCGAGCACCTTGGGCTGGTCGATCTCGAACACGGTCGTGCCTGCGGGCCACCCCATTCGGTAGGCGCGCGAGTCCAGGCCGGCCGCCAGGATCACCACCTGCCGGATGCCCGCGCGCATCGCGGCGTGGAAGTAGTCGTCGAAGTAATGCGTGCGCACGGCCTGGTAATCGCGTGACATCTCGTGGAGCTGACGGAACTCCTCGTCGTCGGCGAGCCAGAAGGGATCGCTGCTGGCCATCTGTGCCCACTGCGGTCCGGCCGACGCGACGAGCAGATAAGCGAACTCGTCGCGGATCAGTGCGTCGTCGCGCGCCGATTCGACGGCACGGGCCGCGGCGACGCCGAGGGCCGTGGCGCCGACGCTTTCGGTGATTTCCCAGCTGTCACCGTCGGTGCGGATCGAGGTGGCGTCATGAAGATCAGTCATTTCGTAAGCAATGCTACTAAACAAATTAGGTAATCTATATACCTTGTGGCATACATCACCCCGGGCACCCGGCAGCTTGCCGGCAAAAGGCTATTCGGCCAGCTTCCAGAGCTTATTTGCCAACAGCAGTTCGAGTTTGTCGACGACCGCCTCGAGCTCATTGTGCGAGCCGACATAGCCCGCGTAGAAGCCCATCCCCCACATCACCGCGACGAGCATCTCGACAAGTTGCGGGACGTCGGTATCGGTGGTCAGCTCGCCCTTCTCGATCGCGTCGTTGACTGCCCACGACACGAAGGCACGCGAGTTGCGCATCGAGTCGTGATCGTCGCTGCGAAGCTCGGGATGCCGCTGGCCCTCGAGCACCGAGGTAACCAGAAACGCTGCGGCCGAACGGTCCTCGCTGTCGGCCTGCATCGCCGCCGAGAAGAATGCCGACAGCCGGCCGAGCAGGCTGGTCTGGCCGCGGGCCTTGGCCATGCCCGCGCTTACCACCATCGCGTTGGTCTGCTCGACTACTTCCCGGTACAGCAACCGTTTGCTGGCGAAATAGTGATTGATCGCAGGCCGCGTCAGATCAGCGCGGATGGCGATGGCCTGAAATGTGGCAGCGTCATAGCCGAGTTCGCTAAACACTTCGCGGGCAGCATGCAAAATGCGCTCACGTGTTTCAGCAGCTTTCGCTGCTGGTGGACGGCCTGGCCCCCTCCTCGCCGTATGCGCCATGGTCATATCTTGCCATACGACATCTAGCGGCTTTGGCCCACACCAACTTGAATGCGAGTTCAGCAAACTGCGCCGAATTGCGCACGATTTCGAGCCTTAGCTAGAAGATCTGTAAAACAGATGTCCGACCCGGCTCCGTAGTTCTCCGTAGCGGCTAGGGTTCCGTCCCATGGCGGCCGTCGTTTCTCGCGAGGCGTACTTCGCGACCGGCCTCGACGTGCTATCCGACCTCGGCTACGGCGGCCTGAAGCTGGCCGAAGTGTGCAACCGCCTCGGCGTCACGACCGGGTCCTTCTATCACTACTTCTCCGGATGGCCCGCCTATACGCGCGAACTCGTCGAGAACTGGATGAAGGAGCGAACAGTTCTCGTGATCGAATTCCTGAAGAACGAAACGGATCCGCGGCGGCGAATCGACAGCATGGTTCAAGTGGGGCTTGAGCTGCCGCACGGCGCCGAAGCCGCCATCCGCGTGTGGAGTTCGCTCGACCCGGATGTTTACGACATCCAGGTAAAGGTCGACCAACAGCGATTCGACATCATGTACTCCTCGGCATTGGAGATTCTGCAGAATCATCACCAGGCGCAGATGTTCGCGCGATGGGCGGTCTATCTGTTGATCGGACACGAGCAGTCGACGCTTCCGCGTGACACCGCGGCGCTGGCATGGGTCGCCGAGCAGCTCACCGACGCACTCGACAGGGGTCGATTCGCTTCCGTTCCCACGGATGACTAGCGCGCCGGCCGGCGCAGTCCGCCGGGCGGTAGATCGCATACGCGAGCGCGATCCCGAGCTCGACGGGCTGCGGCGCGCGGTGCGTGCGGCCGTCGTCGTTCCGTTGGCGGCCGCGGTGAGTTTCGCCGTCGCGGGCAATTCGCAGACGCCGATGTTCACGATCTTCGGCTCGTTCGCGTTGATGGTGCTGGCGGATTTCCCCGGAAATGCCCAAACCCGTGCGGTGGCCTATGCGGGGCTCGGCATCAACGGCGCGGTTCTCATCACGTTGGGCACGCTGGTGTCGCCGCATCCGTGGCTGTCTGTCGCGCTGATGTTCCTGCTCGGTGTGACGGTGATGTTTTCCGGTGTGCTCAGCGAGACGATCGCGGCGGGCCAGCGGCCGACGCTGCTGACATTCGTGCTGCCCGCGTGCACGCCGCCGGGGCCGATCGATGAACGCCTGCTGGGCTGGGCGATCGCGCTTGCCGTGTGCGTGCCCGCCGCGCTGTTCTTCCTGCCGCCGCGCCACCACGGGGAGCTGCGCAGGCACGCCGCCGCGGCGGTGGCCGCGCTCGCCGACCGGCTGGAGGGCAAGGCCACCCGCGACGATGTGGTCACCACGATGCTGGCACTGCGGGAGAACTTCCTCGGCGCGGACTTCCGGCCGGTCGGGCTATCGGCGGGCAGCCGGGCGCTGGTGCGCGTGGTCGAGGACCTCGAATGGCTCGCCGACCGGGTCAGCGACGAGGCGGGCCCCGGCATGTGGGATATGCAGGCGCCCGGGGTGCGGGTGTTGCGCTGCTCGGCGGCGGTCCTGCGAAAGACCCGCGTCACCGACCGCACCACCGACCGCGCGAACCTCGAAGCTGCACTGATTCATCTGCGGTCGGTGGCGCGGGGACGCTACCGGCAGGACGTCGAGGCGATCCTCGGCGCACCCGACGATGACACCGCGCTGACCATCGGGCACCGGTTGCTCGACCGTCGGACCATCGCGGCGACGATCGGGGCGACCGGCCGGGTGATCGCGGCGGCGGCCGCCGCCGACGCGCGGCCCGTCTGGGCCAGGGCGCTCGGGCTCCGGATGCCCGCGACCACGGCGACGGACCGGCTGATGCCTGCGACCGCGGCGGTGACCTCTGCGACGACGGGCTTCCTGAGCGGCCGATCGGTTGCGGTACGCAACGCGCTTCGCACCGGTCTCGGGCTGGCCCTTGCGGTCGCCGTCACCCACCTGTTTCCCGTCGAGCACGGCTTCTGGGTGGTGCTCGGCGCGTTGTCGGTGCTGCGCAGTAGCGCACTCACCACTGGCACCAAGACGCTGCGCGCCGTGGTGGGCACCGGCATCGGGTTCGTCCTCGGCGCGCTGTTGATCAGCGTGGTCGGCGTCGAGCCGGCGGTGCTGTGGATCCTGATGCCGGTGGTGGTGTTCGGGTCGGCGTACGTACCCGAGATCGCGTCGTTCACCGCGGGCCAGGCCGCGTTCACCATGATGGTGCTGATCTTCTTCAACCTGATCGTGCCGACCGGTTGGAGCGTCGGCCTGATTCGCGTCGAGGACGTCGCCGTCGGCGCGCTCGTCGGAGTGATGGTGTCGGTGCTGTTGTGGCCACGAGGCGCCACCGCATCGGCGGAGGCCGCGGTCGAGTCGGCGCGCAACGCGTTCGCGAAGTATCTAGAGGCGGCGGTGCTGCGAGTCACCCGCGGCGACGACGAGCACATGGCCGACAAGCTGGCCATCCTCACCCACGACGCGATCGCATCGTCGCGGGTCGCCGATGACGCTGTGCGCCAATACCTTTCCGAGAGCGGCGGCACGACGGACTTCCGCGGACCGATCGTACGTGCCTTCAACCGGGCGATCCGGGTACGCGCGGCCGCAGACCTGATCGTGGACATTCCGACGCCTCCACCGCTCGGCACCTATCCACGAGTGCGCGAGGTGATCGAATCGCACGCCAAAGCGATCGGCGACCGGTTGTCGGGCAGGCTCGGCACGGGAGGCGACTGGGTGCCGATCGGGGACGAGTTCGTGGTGGCGTTGCGGGCCGAATCGGGAGGGGGAGACTTGGCAATCGCGGCCGCGATGCCGTTGGTGACGGCGGCGGCCGCGATCGGTGAGTTGGAATCGGTTTACCCGCACCCGGTGGAGGTGGTGGGACGCCGGTAGTGCATCAGATGCGGTGCGGCATCAACGCATTCGGCGGTATGGTGCCGAACTTGCCCGCGTTGTAGTCCTCGAGCGCCTTGACCAATTCTGCCTTGGAGTTCATCACGAATGGCCCGTAGGCGACCACAGGCTCGCGGATCGGCTTGCCGCCGAGGATCAGGACTTCCATCGCGGGCCTTCGCGACTCCTGCTTCGGCTCGGCGGCCACGGTGATCCGATCGCCGGGACCGAGCACCGCGAGCTGTCCTTCGTGGATCGAGTGTCCGACCGGACCGACCGTGCCACGCCCCGACAACACGTAGACGAGGGCGTTGAAGTCGCGGTTCCACGGCAGGCTGAGGCGGGCTCCGGGCTCGATGGTGCTGTGCGACAACGTGATCGGCGTATAGGTGGCACCCGGGCCGCCCTGCCCGTCGACGTCGCCGGCGATGACACGGACCAGGGCTCCGCCGTCCTCGGACGACAGCAGCTTGACCTGACGGCCCTCGATCGCCTGGTACTTCGGCGTCGCGAACTTGTCTTTGCTCGGCAGGTTCACCCACAACTGGATTCCGTGGAACACCCCGCCGCTCTCGACCAGCTCGGCGGGCGGTGTCTCGATGTGCAGAATCCCCGACCCCGCGGTCATCCACTGCGTGGCGCCGTCGGTGATCAGGCCGCCGCCGCCGTGGCTGTCCTGGTGGGCGAAGCGACCGTCGATCATGTAGGTCACGGTTTCGAAGCCGCGATGTGGATGCCAGTCGGTGCCCCTCGGTTCCCCGGGCTGGTACTCCACCTCGCCCATCTGGTCCATGTGCACGAACGGGTCGAGGTCGGCGGCGCTCACGCCGGCGAAGGCACGCACGACAGGGAAACCCTCCCCTTCGTAGCCGTGCGGTCCGGTGGTGATCGAGCGCACGGGCCGCTCGGTGTCGGTCGCCGCGGGCGCTGTGAGCCGCGGCAATGTCAATGTGTCAGCAGTGATAGCAGGCATGCCAGAGATAACCGGACTGCGGTCCGATTAATTCCCGGTTAGCCGAGGGCGGCCAGGGCGGCGGCACGCGCGTCGGTCGCGCTCGCCGTGGTCAGTACGGCGTCTGCGGCGGCACGGCACTGCTGCAGCGACACCTGCGACAGCTTGGCGCCGACTCCGTTGACCGCCGCTGCCGCCGCGGAAAGTGACGTCACGCCGATGCCGGTGAGCACGCACGCCAGCAGTGGGTCGGCCGCGGCCTCGCCACACACGCCGACGGGCTTGCCGACGGCCGCGCCCGCCCGGACCGCCGTGGCGACCAGAGCCAGCACCGCAGGCTGCCATGGATCGGTGAGAGTGGCCAGATCGGCCGACATGCGGTCGGCGGCCATCGTGTACTGGGCAAGGTCGTTGGTGCCGATCGAGAGGAACTCGACGTGTTCGAGGATATGGCCGGCCAGCAGCGCCGCCGCGGGCACCTCGATCATCACCCCGGGGGTTAGTCCGCGCGAACGAACCTGTGCCGCAAAGCGTTTGGCCTCGTCGGCGGTTGCGATCATCGGCGCCATCACCCACGGCGCGTTGCCGGTGCGCTCGCCGGCGGCGGCGATCGCGTCCAGCTGGCGTTCGAGCAGCCCCGGGTTACCCTCGGCGATCCGGATGCCGCGCACACCGAGCGCCGGGTTGGCCTCCTCGGGGTGGCCGGCGAACTTCAGCGGTTTGTCCGAGCCTGCGTCCAGCGTCCTGATGACGACCTTGTGGCCGGCGAAGGCCGCCAGCACTTCGCCGTAGATCTTGGCCTGCTCGTCGACGCTCGGTTCGGTGTCGCGGTTGAGGAAGCACAATTCCGTGCGGAACAACCCGACACCCTCGGCAGGAGTCTCCCTGGCGCTGCGGGCAGCCGCGCCGTCCTGCACGTTGGCGAGGACCGCGACGGCATGCCCGTCCGCGGTCGCGCCGGGACCGGTCCACTGCGCCGCCATCTCCGCCTCATGCTTGGCCGCCGCCACGGCAGCTGACGCGGTCGCCGGGTCGGGGGACACGGTGACGGTGCCGCGGGTGCCGTCGACCAGGACTACGGAACCCGCCCCTACGGCGTCGAGCCCGTCGACGGCCACGACGCACGGAAGTCCCAACTGGCGCGCGATGATCGCGGTATGGCTGGTCGGTCCGCCCAGCGTGGTGGCCAGCGCCACGACGAGTGACGGGTCGAGGCCTGCGGTGTCGGCAGGCGCGAGGTCGTTGGCCAACAGAATCGAAGGCTCCGCGGGCATCGGAACGCCCGGCTCGGGCAGCCCGCTCAGCTCGGCCACGACGCGGTCTCGGATGTCGCGCAGATCGGTGACGCGTTCGGCCATCAGACCGCCGAGCTGAGTGAAGAGGTCGACGAACTGGTCGACGGCCGCAACGACGGCTCGTACGGCCGGGGCGCCTGCGTTGATGAGCTTCTCGGCGGCACCGAGCCAGGCCCGATCCTGCGCGAGCGTCGCGGTCGCGGCCAGCACCTCGGAGGCCGCGCCGGTGGCGTGTGCGGCACGGTCGCGCAGCCGGGCGGCGACGATGCCTGCGGCGGCGGTGAAGCGGGCCGCTTCGGCAGGGCGATCCTCCTCTTCGACCTCGGGTGCCGCGTCAATGTCGTCGAGTACGGGAAGCCGGCCGGGCCGGATCACAGGTCCGTACTGAATCCCGGCTACGACGGGTACCCCCTGCAGAACGGTGCCGGCGAGGGGCGCGTTCGATGCGCGAGCCGAGGTACGTGACGTCAGCGGTGATGAGGTGGTCATGTGAAGCAGATTACAAACCAATGGTTGACAAGTCAACACGTTCAGGAGTAAAACAACAGATACCAACATTAAAATGGGCCGGAAACCACACAGACGGAGTTCCATGTACGCCGAAGAGCGTCAGCAAGCGATCGCAACATTGGTGATAAGGAACGGTCGCGCCTCGGTCGCCGAACTGGCAGAGACCTACGACGTCACCACCGAGACGGTCCGTCGCGACCTCGCGGTACTGGACCGCGCCGGGCTGGTGCGACGAGTGCACGGCGGCGCCGTACCGATGCGGGCACTGCGGCTGGTCGAGCCCGGGGTCGGCGAGCGCGAGAACACCCGCGCCGAACACAAGGACGCCATCGCCGCGGCCGCGGCCGACTTCTTTCCGCTCAGCGGCGCCAGCGTGCTGCTCGACGCGGGCACCACCACCAGCCGGATCGCTGCCGCGCTGCCGTCCGACCGTCAGCTGAACATCGTGACGAACTCGGTCCCGATCGCGGCGCAGTTGGCGGGTATGCCGTCGGTCACCCTCCAGATGCTCGGCGGTCGCGTGCGAGGTCTCACCCAGGCCGCCGTCGGCGAGCACGTGCTGCGCGTGCTGAGCACGCTGCGCGTCGACATCGCCTTCATCGGCACCAACGGCATCAGCGTCAGGCACGGCTTGTCCACCCCTGACAGCGAAGAGGCCGCCGTCAAGCGGGCGATGATCGCCAGCGCCAACTACGTTGTGGTGGTGGCCGATTCGTCGAAGGTCGGCCGCGAGGACTTCGTCAGCTTCGGCCCGCTGTCCAGTGTCGACGTGCTGATCACCGACAAAGAACTCAGCGGCGCCTACCGCACCCAGCTCGTCGAGCAGGGCGTCGAACTAGTCGTCGCATGATCGTCACCGTTACGCCGAATCCGAGCCTCGACCGCACCGTCACCCTCGAGACGCCGCTCACGCGCGGCGCTGTGCACCGGGTGAGTTCGGTGACCACCGAGCCCGGCGGCAAGGGCGTCAACGTCGCACGCGCACTGGCCCTCGCAGGTGTCGACGCCGTCGCGCTGCTGCCCGCGTCGGGCGCCGACCCGATGGTGACCGCGCTGCAAGGCATCGGGGTGCCGTTCCGCTGCGTCCCGATCACCGCCCAGGTCCGCACGAACATTGCGGTCACCGAAATGGACGGCACCACAACCAAGATCAACGAGCCCGGGGCCAGGATGGACGCTGCCGCGATCGACGCCCTCACCCGCGCGGTAGTCGGCAACGCCGAGCACGCCTCCTGGGTGGTGATGTCGGGATCGTTGCCGCCGGGCATGCCGGACAGCTGGTACGCCGACGTCGTCGCGATGCTCGCCCCCTATCCCTGCAAGGTCGCGATCGACACCTCGGATCGGCCGTTGGCCGCCCTCGTCGACGGATTCGATCGTGCCGCACCCGACCTCATCAAACCCAATGCCGAGGAGCTCGCGGGCATCAGCGGCTTCTCCCCGCAGGCACTGGAAGCGGCCGTCGCTCAGGGCGATCCAGAACCTGTGGTGTCAGCGGCTAAGCGACTGGTGGACCGCGGAGTGAAAGCGGTGCTCGCCACCCTCGGCTCCGCGGGCGCCGTCCTGGTCAACGACACCGGCAGCTGGCTGGCCAGCCCGCCACCGATCGTTCCGCGCAGCACCGTCGGCGCAGGCGACTCCAGCCTCGCCGGCTATGTCCGCGCCGACGTCGGAGGCGCCGAGCCGCCACAACGGCTGCAGATGGCTGTCGCATACGGCAGCGCCGCGGCGGCACTCCCCGGCTCCGCGCTGCCCACTCCTGCCGAGATCGACCTGAAAGCCGTTCGGGTGACGCCGATTTCGTCGCTGCCGCCCGCCCGTACCAACTCCATCAGTTCGTAACAACCAACCGAAGGTATCGCCATGACAAGCACCACTTCCCGACCCATCATCGACGCCGACTTGGTTCTGCTCGATGTCGACGCGGGTGCCGACAAGCAAGCCGTGATCGGGCGCCTTGTCAGCAGGCTCGCCGACGCCGGCCGCACAGCCGACGCCGACGGACTGATCGCGGCGGCGATGGCCCGTGAGGAGCAGTCGGCCACCGGTCTGCCCGGCGGCATCGCGATTCCGCACTGCCGTTCGCCGCACGTCGAGACGGCGTCGATCGGCTTCGCCCGGCTGCAGCCGCCCGTCGACTTCGGCGCACCAGACGGCCCAGCCGATCTGGCGTTCCTGATCGCGGCTCCCGAGGCAGGCGGCGCCGAGCACATGAAGCTGCTGTCTAGCCTGGCCCGCGCACTGGTGCGCAAAGAGTTCGTCCAGTCCCTGCGCGACGCGTCCAGCGCCGACGAGGTGGTCGGGTTGGTCGACGAGGTGCTCAACCCGGGTGACAAGCCGAAGCCCACGGCCCCGGCCGAAAAACCCACGGCGCCTGCCGCGACGCCGACCGCCGCCAAGCCCAAGACGCTGGTCGCGATCACCGCCTGCCCCACCGGCATCGCGCACACCTACATGGCCGCCGACTCGCTTGTCGCCGCCGCGAGGGAGGCGGGTGTCACGCTGCACGTCGAGACCCAGGGCTCGTCGGGCAGCACGCCGCTGGGCGCGTCGACGATCGCTGGCGCCGACGCCGTCATCTTCGCCACCGACGTCGGGGTGAAGGACAAGCAACGCTTCGCCGGCAAGCCCGTCGTGGCTTCCGGCGTCAAGCGCGCGATCAACGAGCCGGCCAAGATGGTCGCCGAAGCGCTTGCCGCGGCGGACAATCCCAACGCCGCCCGGGTCGAGGGCGGGGCAGGCGCGCCCGCGGCCGCAGCAGGCGCCCCGGCAGGCGGAGTCGGATGGGGCACCAGGACCCGGCAGATCCTGCTCACCGGTGTGAGCTACATGATTCCGTTCGTCGCCGCCGGTGGTCTGCTGATCGCGCTGGGCTTCCTGTTCGGCGGCTACGAGATCGCGAATTCCCCTGCCGGCGAGAAGCCTTCGTTGCCGTACGGATTCGGCTCGATCGGTCACGTCATCGCGAGCACCAACTCGCTGACCAACCTGCCCTCCGGCGGTTTGATCCAGTATCTCGGCGCGGTCCTGTTCACACTCGGGGGCCTGGCATTCATGTTCCTGGTCCCCGCACTCGCCGGTTACATCTCGTTCGCGATCGCGGATCGGCCCGGTATCGCACCGGGATTCACCGCGGGCGCGGTCGCCGTCTTCGTCGGCGGTGGCTTCATCGGCGGCATCGTCGGCGGTCTCATCGCCGGCTTCACGGCGTTGTGGATCAGCCGTATCGCCACACCGCGGTGGCTCAGAGGCTTGATGCCCGTCGTGATCATCCCCCTGTTCGCATCGCTGGCCGTCGGCCTGTTGATGTTCCTTCTGCTCGGGCGTCCGCTTGCTGCGGTCACCTCGGGCCTGACCAACTGGCTCGGCGGCATGTCGGGCAGCTCCGTGATCATTCTCGGCGTCATCCTCGGCCTGATGATGTGCTTCGACCTCGGCGGGCCGGTGAACAAGGCGGCCTACGCGTTCGCCACCGCCGGCCTCAACGTCGCCGATCCCGCGTCGCTTCGAATCATGGCGGCAGTGATGGCGGCGGGCATGGTTCCGCCGCTGGCGATGGCGCTTGCCGCCACCGTCCGGCCGGGTCTGTTCACCGAGCCGGAGCGGGAAAATGGCAGGGCTGCCTGGCTTCTCGGCGCATCGTTCATTTCTGAGGGCGCGATCCCGTTCGCCGCCGCCGACCCGTTGCGTGTCATCCCGTCGATGATGTTCGGCGGGGCCATCACCGGAGGAATGATCATGGCCTTCGACGTGACCCTCAAGGCGCCGCACGGCGGGATCTTCGTGTTCTTCGCCATCGGCAACCTGCTGTGGTTCCTCGTCGCACTCGCAGTCGGGACGGTGGCGGGTGCAGTGGCCGTCATCGCCGCCAAGCAGTTCGTCAAACCCAGCGTCAAGGTCGACGAAGCGCCCGCGCTGGCCACCGCCTGATCCGCAGAATCAACCACGACAACAAGGAGTCCCCATGCCAGAGAAAACCGTGACCGTCGGATCGGCCATCGGCCTGCACGCGCGGCCCGCCGCGATCATCGCCGAGGCCGTCGTCAACGCCGGTGTGCCCGTGACGCTTTCGATGGACGGCGGTGAAGCCGTCGACGCCGGCTCCGCGCTGATGATCATGACGCTCGGCGCGGGCAACGGTGCGCAGGTGACCGTGCAGTCCGACGACGACGAAACGCTCAAGAAGATCGCCGACTTGGTCGAGCAGGATCTCGACGCCTGACCTGACCCGGCACGCCGCCTCGAAATTGCCGCAGAAAGGCCTCCGTACTGCGGGTTAGGCTGTCTGGCGACGGAAGGGGCCGACGTCGACGGATGGCTGCTCGGGCAGGTCAGCACCGTGCTGACGGAACTGTCGCATGCCCAGGAGCTGTTCGAAGGCGCCGGTCGCCCGATGTTGCCCAAGGAGTTCGCCCCGCGTGCCGACCTGCAGGACAACCTCGGCGGTGGCCTGTTGTGACACACCCTTCGGTCGAGACCACACATTCCGGCGAGGCCGCCGACGCTGTTCGCGTCCTGCAGACGGAGCTCAGTAGCGCCTACTCCGAAATGCGTTCGGCCGAAATTCAACTCACCGAGGCGATCCTGAGTGCGCATGCGGTGACGGTATCTGGCCGCGCTCGACTGCAGGACATTCAGCGTCAGCTGATCGAGGCGATCAACAACCCGGTCATGGCGCTCGATACGCCGGCGGGCGAACGCCAGTTCCTGATGTTCCTGCGCACGAAGATCGCCGAGATCCAGGACATCGTCGACACCGGCGCTCTGACCGACGAAGACCACGCCAACCTCACGCGGGCGCTCGGCGGCGGATATCTGCTGCCCACCTCGGGGCGGGAGCAGGCCTCCGCGCCGCCCGCCGCTCCCGGCGGCGCGCCGATCGCCGATCAGGCCGCGGGCATGTTCGGCGGCGTCGGCGCGGCGCTCGGGGCGTTGCCGCAGCTGGCCCAGGGTGCCGCGACCGCTCCCGCGCAGGGTTTGGCCGGCCTGGCCGGCGCCGCAGGCCCGCTGACCGGTCTGGCGTCCGGGCTGCTCGACCACACCGGCGAGGCTGACCGTGCCGAAGACGACGTCGACCAGGCACCGACCCGGAAAGATTCCGTAGACGTCGACGGGCGCCGGGAACCCGACGCAGAGGAAGACGACACCGACGACCGCCCGGGTGGACCGCAGCCGCCAAGCGATCCCGAACCGCAGCCCGAGCATGGGCCGGCGCAGACCCGACCGGCCCGACTGCTGTAGGGAGCATCCATGTCAACCATCCGCATCACCCCCGCCCTGCTGAATGCGGTTGCGGCACAACATGAGAGCGTGGCTGACGAGATCGCTGTTGCCCGCAGCGCCGGATCGGAGATCCTGGCGGCGGTGGCGACACACGGCCCGATCATGCATCAGTTCAAGGCGGCTGCAGGCGATGTAGTGCAGCGCCGCGAAGCGGCCTTCGCCGACCACGAAACGGCTCACCGTGCCGCCGCCGACAACTTACGTTCCATCGCAGCCAGATTCAGCGATCAAGAAGAGGTCAACGCCGCGGAGCTCCGCCTTGACTGAGGAGTCCTACACCGCCGCAACGCCCGACAACGCGATCTTCGTCCGGGTCGCGGTGGCTGGTCACACCCTCGGCGTGCAGATCGAGCCCGCCGCCATGAAGCGGCCCGCCAGCGAGATCGCGCAGGGCATCATGGCGTGTAACGATGTCGCGTACCTGAAGGGGCAGCTGATGATCCGTGCCGAGCTGGAAGACAGGTCGATTCCTGTGGACGATATGCCGACGCAGCAGGACCTGGCCGCCGCCGAACGGAAGCTGGCAGAGCTGTAGGTCGCTGATGAAGGTCGATGTACCCGGGCTTATCGCCGCCGCGCAGAAGCTGCTTGGCCTTGCGACTTCGGCGCAGGGCTTGCTCGCCGAAACCGCGCCGCTGGCGGCCGACCCGACATCGGGCGGTGCCGCCGCACGCCTCGACACGGCCTCCCTGCAGCTGTGGGGAGCAGCGTGTGCACAGGCCTACAGCATGCACAAGGCAGCTACCCACCTGTTGATGATCGCCGCCAAGTTCGGCGGCCAGGAGGAGATCAACGCGGCGGGGCTCACCATGCTGTTGCCACCGTCGTTGATCGCCGACGAGACCACACTGGCCACACTCGAGCCCGTTCCGCCGATCCCGCCCGATGTGCGGGTACCCCTGCCGCCGGGAACGCTTCTCAGCGGGGAAGGCTTTTCCCAACTGGTGCACACCGGGTCGGCGACGAACGGGGTCGGGTTCAGCACCACCGCGACGAACAACGCCATTGCGATCGATACCGCGGCTGTCACCGTGCGGGAGGTCGCCGCAACGGTGCCGGACCTGTGGGACAGCCCCGTCGGCACGGCCGCCCTCGCCGGCCGGCTCAACGAACATGTCACCGCGCTCAATACGATCGCCGACCGGTGGTTCGAGCTTGCCGGCCAGGCGCGCAGGCACGCCGACGACTACAGCCAGACAGCGGCCGCCACGCCGAAGCCGCAGGATTTCAAGGATGTCGAAGAGACTTGGAACCGCGCGGCGGCGGCGAAGGACCCGATCGCGATGTCTCAGGCGGTTTCGGCACGCGGCCAGCTCGAACAGCGCGCGCTGGCCGAGGCGGCGCGCTACGCCGGGGTGACCGAGACCAGCACATCGCCCGCCGATGCAAGCACACCGCAGGTCCCCCGCGCGGGCGCACCCGTAGGAGAAGGAACCTCCGCGGGGGCCACGGCGGCGACGGCTGGCCGGGCCGCAGGGTTGCCTGGCCAGGCCCAGCTGGCCACGGCGGGCGCGGCTGAAACCGCCCAGGCCGGTCAAGCGGGCGACGCGACCGGTCAGCTGGCGCAGATGCTGCCCTCCGCGCTCGGTGCGATCGGGGGGTTGGCGGGCGGCATGGCCGGCATGGCCGGTCAGGTTCCGCAGGCGCTCATGCAGACCGGTCAGGGTCTGGCGCAGGCCGCCACGCAGGGCATGTCGGGACTGACCTCGCA
The DNA here is from genome assembly GCA_963715215.1 of uncultured Actinomycetota bacterium. Taxonomy (GTDB): domain Bacteria; phylum Actinomycetota; class Actinomycetes; order Mycobacteriales; family Mycobacteriaceae; genus Mycobacterium. The sequence goes on along the minus strand of CAVQRJ010000009.1, from coordinate 111,365 downwards.
GAAGGCCTCCGACGCCGAGCTGTCCAAGAAGGTCGGTGAGTTCAATCCCGCTGAATTGTCCACAGCCAAGGGCGGCGGCGAAGCCAAGGGCGGCGGGGCGGGCGGTGGCGGCGAGGCCACCCATCCGGCAGGTGCGCTCGGACCACCCGTCACGCCGGCGGCGACGCACACACCGCCGACCATGCCCTCAGGTGCCGCCCCCCCTCCGACCACGCCCAGCGCCACCGGCGGCAGCGCGATGGGCGGCATGCCGGCGGGCCTGCCCATGGGCGGGATGATGCCGCACGGCCAGGGCAGCGCCGACGGCGGAGACAAGGTGCCCGCGGACAAGAAGGTCGTCACACCGCCACAGCCGCACACCGAACCGGTGACCGGCAAGGTTTCTGACCGCACCGCGGCAGCCGCCGAGGCGTCCCGCAACCGCGCCGACTCCGACCCAGACGACGATCCACCGCGCGGACCGGTCCTGCGTCGAATCACGTTGGCGCCGTTGAATGACGAGCGCCGGTGATGGGGCGCTGCGATGAGCCTCTCGGGCGAAGAGCCATGACTCAGAACCGACGATTATGACCGGGTTCGACGAGCTCGACGATGCAGCCACCGCCATTCCGTACATCGCCGCCCTCGAGGCGCTTGCCGCATGGGTGGAGCAGTCGGCCGCGTCCGCGGCGGCCATCCTGCAGGCCTACCTGACGGCGAAGGCCGCGATGATTCAGGTACCTGTCTGCGATACCAACAGGGTCACGCAGGTCGGCTTGGTCATGTCGAACATCATCGGGCAGAACACCCCGGCCATCATCGCGCTCGACATGGAGTACTTCGACTTCTTCTGGCCCCTCAACGCGTCCAACATGGGCGGCTACGAAGGCATCGTCACGGCCGTCATCACGACGCTCGGAATCCCGCCGCCACCGGCGCCGCTCACCACCAACCCCGCGGGCTTCGCCGCCCAGGCGGCTTCGGTCGGCGAGGCCGCCGCCAGTGGCGGGGTCAACGCCGCGATGTCGCAGAGCCTGAACACCGTCAGCCAGGCCTCGGGCACCGTCGGCGGGCCCGCGCAGACGGCCGCCGCCCCCGCCCAGTCGATGGCGTCGATGGCACCCCAGATGCTGGGCCAGCTGGCACAACTGCCGCAGATGTTCGGCCAGATCCCGCAGATGCTCGGTCAGTTCCCCCAGATGCTGGGCCAGTTTCCCCAGATGGCGATGGGCATGCTGGGGCCGCTGACCAGCGGTATGAACGGTGGCGGCTTGAACGGGCTCGAGAAAGCGGCGGGCGCATTGGACCAGACATCGTTGACCGCAACCACCGACGCCGTCGCACGCGGCGGAGGTGGCGGCGGCGCGGGCGGCTTCGGCAGTGGCGCCGGCGTGATGTCCAGCTTCACCCGCCCCACCGGCAGCTTCAATGCGCCGGGACCGCCGAAACTGCCTACTGGTTGGGCGCCCGGCAGCGCGGCAGCACCTGAAGTCGCATCGTCGGTCCAGCCCGCCGCAGGCGCGGACACCGGCGGTCTGTACGGCGCACCCGCAGCCGCGCACATGGCGCGCGACGAACGCGATGCACGCGATGCACGGGAAGGCTCGGCCGAGGGCAGGACCATGCAGTTGACGGTCGGCTCTCGTACCGGGAGGGAGGAATAGCCAAAAAATTGGTGAAATGACGACCGCCGGGCGCGGAATACGCTTAGCAGAACCAAGCCGACCAGTTAACGAAAAGGGAAAACAGTGGCAGACAAAATCCTCGTAGGCGCAGACAAGGTACGTGCCGTGGCAATGCAACTAGAGCATCTGAGAAACGAAGCCGACGGCGCCATGGCGAACTACATGGGACACACCAACGATGCGAACGCGCCGGGTATCTGGCAGGGCTTGGCGGCAATGGCGAACGTCAACGCATCCCAGGAGATTCACGATTCCACGATGCGGCTCAACAACACATGGGGCGACCTGATCGCTGCGTTGCGCGCAGCCGCCGACACCTTCGAAGAGCAGGAAGAGCAGTCGCGCGCTGCCGTCGCCTCCATCGCCAACCCCCTGTGACCTGAGAGGAACTGACACATGTTCGAATACAACCCGGCCGCCATTCCCGATCTGATCCACTCTGTGAGCGTCACCCGAGGACAACTCGAGGACATCCGGCATCAGGCACTCAACGCGCTCACCAGCGTCCGTGAGGAACTGCAAGGCGCAGGCGGCATTTCGTTCGAAGAGTCCCAGCTGATGGTGAACAGCGGGATCGACGGATGCGAGCAGACGCTGACTCACCAGTGTCAGGTCATCGACCACGTGCTGGGCTCGATGATCCATACGGACTTGGCGGCGGCCAAGACGATGTCGCTCGGCGGCTGACCCGGTAACAGCTGAGGCAGGGGAGGCCGACCGGCGGTCGGCCTCCCCTGAAACATACTCAGTCGCAAGAAGGTAGAACGCTATGGCTGATCTGACGACGACTCCGTCGGGAATCTGGGTGCTGCAGGCGCTTCTCGGTGTCGAGAAGATGCCGACCGCACTGCGGCTTCGCCCGTTCGTGCCGTCGATCGACGGCGGCGGAACCGTGGTCACCGACATCGGTGAGATTCCGTTGCGACAGACCGCTGAATACGCATCGCTGGCCGCGGCCGGTGTCATCGACGAACGCGGTCAGGTCGACGAGGCGGTGCGGGACTGGATGGCCGTGGTCGGCCGGCCGCAACGGGAGGTCATGGTCGTCATCAGGCGGCCGAAACCGTTCGACGGCACTGCGCCCGTCGACGGCGAGCCGCCGACGCTTGTCGAGGAGCGCATGATGTCGATCTGTCAGCGCGAGCGGTGGTTGGCCATGATCGCCCGCAGCGACGACCAAGTCGTCCTCGCCCCGCTTGGCGAGGCCTCGGGAACCGACGCGCAGGTCGAGTTGATCTGCGACACCCTGCTGCACGCGTTCTCCGCGGGACAACCCGCCGCCATCTGCGGGTTCAACCTGCCCAGTGCGGCGCTGGAGCAGGCTCTCACCGACACCCTCGGCAAGGACCGTCCGATGGTCGCGTCAGCGCTGACCCGCCTTGGACTGTCACCCGACCAGGTCGCGGTGTTGTCGGCCGCCGCCCGGCTCGACGAATCGGCGATGGCGGTCGTCACGGTCATCGACCACGGCATCAAACCGCACGTGCACCCCGACGTGATCTCGGTCATCGACTCCGAACTCGGGCGCATCACTATCAGCTACACGACCGGGCCCGACGGGACCCGCTGGACTAGCGTCTGGCCCACCTCGCCCGACGCTCTGCGACAGGACCTGGGCAACCTGCTTGACGCGGCAAAGACGCCGGCATAGCGGACATCCCTTTCCTAGCAAACACAAACAACCCACCGATGAAAGACGTCTACGCTCCCCGAATCTGCGGCTCGTCGCGACCGGACCCGCAAGTAAGGTATTGAGTCATGGCTTTGAACCTGGCCAGCGGACTTCAGGTGTCGGCGCACTTTTTCTGGAACCGGCGAAATGCCGCAGCCCTGTCGCACCACGGTGTGCGAATGGAGTTCGACCCAGTGCAGCGCCAGCGCGCATCCCTGATTCTCGGCTTCATCTTCGCGCTTCTCGCCGTCGCGTTGATGTTCGTGCTGTCCTGGTTCAAGCCGGCCGGACAGGTCGGCCAATCGTCGATCCTCGCCGACCGCGACACCGGCGCCGTCTTCGTCCTCGTCGACGGGCGGCTACACCCGGCGGTGAACCTGATCAGCGCGCGCCTGATCGCGGGCCAGTCGAGTAATCCGACCTTCGTCAAAGCCAACGAGCTCGCGAAGTACCCGCAGGGCCCTTCCGTCGGCATTGCCGGCGCTCCCGCGACCATGCCGCTGCGCACCTCCGACCGCTCGGAGTGGACGGTGTGTGACAGCGCGCCGGACAACCCCAACGCCGCACCCGTGGTCACGGCCATCGGCGGACCACTCGCGGTCGGATCACGGGCCATGCCGCTCGAGCCGCCGAAGGCGGTGCTCGTAGAGCACGACGACAAGACCTACGTCGTCTGGAACGGGCAGCGGTCCGAAATCGACCCGTCCAACAAGGCGGTCACCCTGGCGCTGGGAGTCGACACCGACGCCCCGCAGCCGGTGAAGATCTCGACGCCGCTGTTCGATGCGCTGCCTGCGACCGAACCACTGAACAGCCCGGTCATTCCAGGCGCCGGTGCGCCGTCGCAGTTCGACGTGGCGCCGGACGCGGTGATCGGCTCGGTGCTTTCGGTGCGCGATCTGCAGACCGGCGCCGACAACTTCTATGTGCTGCTGCGCAACGGCGTTCAGCCCATCTCGCCGTTCGTCGCGTCGCTGCTGCGGTCCGCCAACTCATTCGGCGACGAGCTTCCCGTGGTCGTCGCGCCGGACAAGCTCGCGAGAGTACCTGTGGTGGAGACTCTCCCGGTCGACTACTACCCCACCACCCGACTCGAACTCGTCGACACGGCTGCCAACCCGGTCACGTGCCTGAACTGGTCGAAGGGGTCGACCGACCGAGCGTCTGAAACCGTTGTGCTGTCCGGAAAGGGCCTGCCGATCCCCATCGGGTCGGACAACCGGTTGCTTCGACTCGTCAAGAATGACCGGTCACCCACGAGCATCGAGGCCGCCCAGGTATACATGTCCCCTGAGGCGACCAACCTGGTGATGACGACTGGTGCGGCGCCGGACGCCACCAGCCGCGAGTCCATGTGGTGGATCAGCGACCAAGGCGTGCGGTATGGGATCTCACTGGACGACGACACGCTGCGGGCACTTGGGATATCACCGCCCATGGCGCGACAGGCACCGTGGCCGTTGGTCCGGGTGTTCGCCCCCGGTCCGGCGCTGAGCCGGACCGAAGCGATGACGCAGCACGACACGCTGGCAGCTCCCGCGGAAGCTGCCCCGCTCACCCAGCCGAGCAAACCGCAATGAACTCGATAATCGCCCGCAGACGCCGATATTCACCGGAGGAAACCATGGACACGAAGTCAGGGCTGGCGCCGTGACCGACCGCGACGACTTTCTACGGGAGCATCTTTCACCGCCGCCGGAGTCCGGCGACGAGACCGCCGGCCGACCGCCGGAGCCACCTCGGCCCCGGGACCACGACGCAGCAGGCCCACGCAACGGGGTGGACGACGTGCTACGGCGGATCGGTCCCGATGACGACGGCCCCGGCGTCGGAGCCGACGCGATCCCCAGGCCGCCTGAAGAACCGGGGCCGCCGCCAGGCCACGACGAGCGCCGCCCGCGCTGGTCGGTTGACCCCAACCGGGTCCAGACCGGGCCTCAGCGGATACCGCCGGGCGGCTTCCGGCCGGGTCCGCCGCCGCCCCCGCGCCCGCCGACCGGCGCGCGCCCATCGCCCCCGGGTTGGCAGCCCGAGCCACCGCGGGAGAGATCGCCGCGTCCGGCCGGCCAGGACTGGTCGTCGCAGCCGTCGTCGACCTGGGCCGCCGCCCCCGCTGCGCCGCCACCGGCGACCGGCTACTCCTATGTAGACAGCATCCGCAGCAGTGAGCTGGTGCCGAGCAAGAAGATGCCGCCGCGCAAGGGCTGGCGACGCGTCGTCCATCGCGTCTCGTTCGGGCTGATCAACCTCGGGCCGTCGCCCGACGAGCAGCGGCTGGCCGATCTCGAGATCAGGATCCGGTCGCTTCTTCGCGGCCACTACAAGATCGGCGTGTTCGGCAAGGGTGGAGTCGGCAAGACGACCGTCGCGGCCTGTGTCGGCTCGATCTTCGCCGAGCTGCGCCAGGACGACCGGGTGGTGGCCATCGACGCCGACACCGCGTTCGGCAAGCTCGGCAGCCGCATCGACCCGAACGCCGCCGGCTCGTACTGGGAGCTGGCCGCCGACGAACACCTCGACACCTTCGCCGACGTTCGCAGCCGGGTCGGCAACAACGCCGCGGGCCTGTTCGTGCTCGCCGGTGAATCCAGCACCGCCCGGCGCCGGGTGCTCGATCCCGCGATCTACCGCGAAGCCACGGGGCGGCTGGACCGCCACTTCACGATCTCCATCGTGGACTGCGGGTCGACCATGGACTCCGCGATCGCGCAGGAGGTGCTGCGCGACCTGGACGCGTTGATTGTGGTCTCCTCGCCGTGGGTGGACGGCGCCTCGGCGGCGGGCCAGACCATGGAGTGGTTGGCCAACCGCGGTTATACCGGTCTGCTGCATCGCACGGTCGTGGTGCTGAACGACTCCGACGGCCACGCCGACAAGCGCACCCGGTCAATCCTGGTGCAGCAGTTCGCCAGTCGCGGCCAGGTCGTCGTCGAGGTTCCGTTCGACTCGCATCTGCGCCCGGGCGGCGTTATCGACGTGAGCTCGGAGATGTCGCCGCTGACGAGGCGACGGTTCATCGAGATCACCGCCGCGATCGCGGAGCACTTCGCCTCCACGACAGACGGACCACGGGACCGCCGGTGACGACCGTCCGCGAACCGGTCCCGACGCCGACCAGCCGCACCGTGACTCCGGTTGAGGTGCCGCCGTCGTGCCGGGTGTCGATCCTCGCGGGCGACTCTCACCAGATCGATCTCGTACTGCCGTCGGCGGCGCCGCTCAACACCCTCGTCGACCCGGCCGTCGTCGCCATCAACAAGGTGCTGCGCGGTCATGGTGCTGCCGAATTACCGCCCGCCGCCTATGAATTCGCGCGAGCGGCGGGGATGTCCGCGCTTGCGTCGGACGTCTCGCTCGCCGGTCACCACATCGCCGACGGTGACGTGCTCGCACTGGTGCCCGCGGGCAGGGCCGAACGTTACGGGCCGGTGGTGGAGAACGTCTCGACAGCGCTGGCGCAGTACGCCTCCGATCACTTCGTCCGGGTGACGGCCCAGACCGCTCTCGCGGTCGCCGTGGTGATCATCGGCGGTGCGCTCGGGGTGGCAAGCATGCTGCTGTGGCGGTTGCGCTGGGCTCACGAGAGCGCGCTGCTGGTGCCCCTCTTGTTCGCCGTCGTCACAGCCGGCCTGCTCGCTACGACCGCGATCGGCGCGCGGGTCGGCGCGGGTCGCATCGTCACCGACGGTGCCGCCTGGGCCGCGCTCGTCACCGCCGCATTGGCCGCCGCGACGGTTCCACCGGGCGGTTCGCCCGGCGCGCCGCACGCCTTTCTCGCCGCGGCCACCGCACTGGCCGGGGTCTGGCTTCTGGTGCGCTTCACCGGCCGCTACTGGACCGCCGCCGCTGCGATAGTCACCGCGGGCTGCGGTGTCGCCGCGGTCGCACTCGTGCGGATGTACTGGGAGGTACCTGCACCCCGGATCGCCGTCGCCGTACTGGTTGCCGTCCTCGTCGTGGTCTCCGCTGCGCCTACGATCGCGCTGCGGCTGGCCAACGTTCCGCGCCAGACGTTCGGCTCGATCACGGGTCGCGACATCTTCGCCCGCGCTCCCGGCCAACCCGAGGACACGGTCTCACCCGTCGAGGACGGCCCGCCCTCCGACGTCACCCTCACCGGTGAACAGGTGGCGGCCGCCGCGCGCAAGTCCAACACCGTGCTGACCGGCGTGCTGCTCGGCGTCGCCGCCATCGCCATCCCCGCATCGTGGTTCGCGGTGACCCCCGGCGCCGCGCGACAGTGGGCGCAGCTTGTCGTGCTCGGCGCGGTCGCCGCCATTCTCATCTTGCGCGCCAGGGCATTTCGCGATCGACGGCATGCGATCATCCTGGTCGCCATCGCGGTCACCGGGCTGATCGGCGCCGCCGCCAAGTACGGACTGCATGCCGCGGCGAACGACACCACGACGACGCTCATCGCCGCCGGCGCGGCCCTCGGCATCGCGGTGCTCGGCCTGGTGGCCGCCATCGTGGTGCCGCCACGCATCTTCTCGCCTCCGGTGCGCAAGATCGTCGAGTACACCGAATACCTGTTGTTGGCCTTGGTTGTTCCGTTCGCCGCATGGGCGCTCGGCATCCTGCAATACATCCGCTATCACTGATGGATCGACTGACCCGCGGGACGCGGACCTCTTCTGCGGCGGTCGTGGCTGTCCTGCTGCTCGGCGCCAACGTGATGATGCCCGCGGCGGCCGTGGCGATCGAACCGCCCGGCGTCGACCCGGCCGCGCTGCCGCCTGACGATACGCCCGGTCCCGACCAGGAGATGAAGCAGCAGAACACCTGTGCCGCCCCATTGACCGTGGCGACGCCTGACGTCACCCAGGCCGCGCCGGGCGCCGTCATGCTCGACATCACCAGCGCGTGGAAGTACTCCACCGGCGCGGGCGTCACGGTCGGACTCGTCGACACCGGCGTTACACCGAACCCGCGATTCCCCGCGCTCTTCGCAGGCGGCGACTATGTGATGGGCGATGAGAACGGCGGCTTGTTCGACTGCGATTCGCACGGCACCGTCGTCGCCTCGATCATCGCGGCGCAACCGTCCGACCCCGCCGCCAAACCCCCGCCCATGCCGCCCAATATCGGTCCACCGCCGCCACCACCGGCGGTCGAGGCGTCGCCGTTCCCGACGACACCGCCGCCGCCACCACCGAAACCGAGCACGGTGACGGTCACCGCGCCACCGCCACCCCCACCGCCCCCTGCCGAACCGCCGCCACCGCCGCCCGAAGACGTCGCGCCGGCCTCAGGGCCCGGTGGCGGCGAGGTGCCGCCGGTGCCCGGACCGCCGCCGGGCAGCCCCGACGGTGTCGTCGGCGTCGCCCCGGATGCCGCGCTGATCTCAGTGCGGCAATCCTCCTCGGCCTTCGGGCCGGCGCGGCCGCAGCCCGGCGAAAACGACGAAATACGCCGCAAGGCAGGCGATATCGCGACACTGGCGCGCGCGGTAGTGCACCTGGCCAACCTCGGCGTCAAGGTCATGAACATCTCGGTGACGGCCTGCGTGAACGCCGCACAGCCCATCGATCAGGCTGCCCTCGGCGCCGCCATCCGCTATGCCGCCGTCGACAAGGACATCGTTATCGTGGCCGCCGCGGGCAACGAGGGCGAGGGCTCCTCGTGCGGGCAAAACCCGGTGTTCAACCCGTTGCGCGCCGACGACCCCCGTGACTGGCAGGATGTATCGACCATCGTTACGCCCGCCTGGTACTCCGATTACGTCTTCACCGTCGGCGCGGTGTCCCCGGACGGCCAACCGCTGCCGCAGAGCATCGCGGGGCCGTGGGTCGGCGTCGCGGCACCCGGCCTGCAGGTCATGGGCCTGTCGAGCGTCAACGGCGCACCGATCAACGCGTTACCAGGCCGGGACCCGGGTAAGGCGATTCCCTTGTCGGGCACCAGTTTCGCCACGGCATACACCTCCGGCGTCGCCGCGCTGGTGCGGGCGAAGTACCCGCAGCTGTCCGCGCATCAGATCATCCGCCGGATCACCGAGACCGCGCACAACCCGCCGCGCGGTGTCGATAACAAGGTCGGATACGGCGTGGTCGATCCGGTCGCCGCGCTGACCTTCGACGTGCCTCCCGGCGATCGCCTGCCGCCCGACCACCTGACGAAGCTGCTGCACGTGCCGACACCGCCACCACCCCCGGATCTGCGGCCGCGACATACCGCGCTGATCGGCGCCGCGGTCGTGGCCGCGGTCGCCGGGGGCGTCGCAGCGGCCGCGGCGGTGCGACGGAGGCGGTCATGAAGGCGCGCACGATCGGCGTCAAGGCCCGGATTCCCGCGGTGATCGGGGTCGAGGTCGCGGTGCTCACCGCGATCCTGATCTTTCCGCCCAGCCGGGTGTCGTGGTGGCCGACCGCGGCGGCAGCGGTGGTGGCGATCACGCTGCTGACGGTCACGGTGTACCGGCGCAACGCCGTCAAGTGGCTCGTCGACCGTGTCCGGTGGTGGCGGCGACGACGTCGCGCCGACTCCCCCGCCGCTGCGATCGACATCCCACACGGCGCGTCGCTGTACGGCGTCCGGGCGCCGGACAGCTTCCACGGCGAAGCGATCACGATGGTCGAGGTGACCGGCCAGGCGTACTCACCGACGCTGTTGACCGGGTCGGCCACCGCGCTGACACCCAACCGGTTACCGCTCGACGCGTTGACCGGTCTGCTCGATCAGCCGGGCGGCATCCGGCTTTCAAGCATCGACGTGGTGTCGAGCGGCCTGCGCGTGCGTCGTGGCGCCGGCTACCCGCCGCTGTACTCCACCCTGCTTGCCGACCGCCCGGCCGCGGGGCAGCGCCGGACATATCTGGTGGTGCGGCTCGACGTTGCGAACTCGGTGAACGGCCTGACCTACCGCTCGACGGTCGGCGCGGCGGCGGCGGCGGCCACCGAACGTATAGTGCACGCCTTACTGCAGCGCGGTGTGCGCGCAAAGCCGTTGACCGCCAAGGACCTCGACGCTGCTCTCCTCGATCTGGGTGCGAGCCTCGCCGTGGTACCCCAAGATGCCGAGCCCGGCAACGCCCCCGTCGGTCCGCGCATCCCGAGTCCGGTGGCGCCGACCGAGTCGTGGAAGTCGATCGAGGCTCATCCCGGCTACCTGACGGCGTACTACTTCTCCCCCGAGGACATCACCACAAACACGCTCAACCAGATGTGGGCGTTACGTACCGATGCTGTCGTGCAGACGATTTCGCTGGCCAAGCGGCGCGGTCGCGCCGCGCACGCGTGGAGCGGACAGGCTTCCGACAGCGGCGCCTGGGTGTCGGCGCTGGTGCGCGTCAACGACCCTCAGGCGCCGACGACCCCGCCCACCCTGTACCTCAACCCGCTGCCCGGTCATCAGGGGCCCGCGGCGACACGGTCCGCGCCGCTACCGCGGCGCTTCGACGTGATGCCCGCGCGACCGCTGGATGCCTCGCCGCTCGAACTGCCGGTCGGCTCCTCGGGTGTGCTCGTCGGCACCACGCAGCGCGGCGACTTGTTGCTGTTGTCGCTGACCGACCCGGATCAGGCCACCCGCATCGCGCTGCAGACCGACATGCCGTATGCCTGCCAGCTCTTGGTGCGGGCGGCGGCCGTCGGCGAGCGGATCGCGATCTACACCGACAAGCCCGCCCGGTGGCGCCAGCTCGAGCAGCCGTTGATCGCGGTGGTCGACCGCAGACATCCGCCGGAATTCGTGCCGTCCATCATTGTCAGCGACCGCGCCGGTGGACCGCCGCCCGCCGGTTTGGCCTCGACGGTGATCACGATCGATGGCGCGGAGCGCAATGCGCCGACGCCGGATCTGTCGTTCACTCAGATCTCGCCGTCGACAGTGCGCGTCGCCACATCGGCATTCACGACCGACGTACAGATCGCTACCTTCAAGGCCGAGCAGCCGTTCCTTGGCGCCGCAGGCCACACGGATTAGGAGAGCGCGAATTTCGATGACTTCGGCTCCCACTGACCAGAGACGTTCGTTCGACACCGCGATCGAGCGCTTCAAAGCCGGCGACGCCCGTGGCGCGTTGTCCGGGTTCGCCGCGATCACCTCCGCGCAGCCGACGATGTCGGATGCCTGGCTCGGCAGGGTGGCCTGCGGGGACCACGCCATCGACGTCCTCGAGGCGGCGCACCGCAATTCGCGCTCTCTGTACCGCGAGACCCGGCGGATCGGATTGGTCGACGGCGACCTGCACGCCCGCCTCGACGCACCGCTGTACGTCACGATGCCGATATGGTCACGCTCGACGATCGCGCTGGCGTACGCGACCGCGCTGATCGGCAGCCGGCGATTCGCCGAAGCGGTCGAGGTGCTCGAGGATCCCGTCGTCGCCGGCGACGCGATGGCCGCCCAGTGGGCCCAGTTCGTCGGCGCGGCCGCCTACCACTTGGCGCAACGGTGGCCCGACGTCCTGAAGGTCACCGCCAAGTCGCCGCCCGCGCACGCCACCAACGTCGTCGACGATCTGACGGCGGCCGTCGACACGCTTGCCGCGGCGGCCGCCGCCAGCATCGGGCAGTTCCAGACGGCGCTTGATCGCGCGCACACCGTCGCGACGAAGAACCAGTACATCGCCGCCGACGCCGCGCTGACCCGCGGCTGGTGCCTGCGTGAACTCGGCCAGGAGGACGCCGCGCGGGCGTCGTTCGAGCAGGCGACCAACAACGGCGTGCTGCTCGACGCGGCTGCCGAGGCACTGGCCAATCCGGGCTACCGGTTGATCGTCACCGACTCGGAGACCATCGCGACCCGCACAGATCCGTGGGACCCCAGCACCGAGACGTCGAAGGCGCAACGCGCGGCCGAGGCGCTGGAGGAGCAGAAGGACACGGTGCTTGCGGAAGCACAGCGCAAGCTCGACGAATTGATCGGCCTGACCGGTCCGAAGGAACAGATCACGGTGTGGCGCACCGAGATCCAGATCGACCAGATCCTCGCCGCACGGGGCGAAGAGACGTCGACGACGAACGAGAACCACATGGTGCTGGAAGGCCCGCCCGGCACCGCGAAGACGTCGTTCGCGCGCATCGCGGCTGAGTTTCTGTTCGGGCTGGGCAAGATCGAGCATCCGACCGTCGTCGAGGTCACCGAGGAGGATCTCGTCGTCGGGTACATCTCGCAGACGGCGGCGCGGATGAAGGAAGTGTGCGAATCCGCCCTCGGCGGTGTGCTTTTCATCGACGAGGCGTACCGCCTCGCGCCCGAACACGAGGGCCACTCGTTCGGCAAGGACGCGATCAACACCCTGCTGAAATACATGGAGGATTTCCGCGACCGGCTGGTGGTGATCGTCGCCGGCTACCCGAAGGAGATGCGGCGCTTCATGCAGGCCAACCCGGGCCTGGCGTCGCGCTTCCACCTGACCTTGTCGTTCACCAGCTACACACCCGACGAGATCGTCCAGATCGGTCAGCTGATCGCGGGAAAGGAGAAGATCGCCATCGCCGAGACCGCATGGCCGCTGTTGCGCGACGAGGCCGCCCGGTTGCGCGACACCCCCATCGAGCAGGGCACCGCGCTGGACACAGCGGGCAACGGCCGGTTCGCACGCAAGGTCATCGTGCACTGCAAGCACGAACGCGCCCGTCGGCTGAGCAGCACGCCGCCGCAACTGCTGGCCCAGGCCGCCGACTCCGATCTTGTCGTCAACGACGACGACATGCGGCGCGCTATCGCGGCGGCACTCGCGATCAACTGAGTTCGTTCACCAGGTGTCGACGAAGCGTCTTGGCGGCGGCAACTCGGCGTGCGCGGTCGCGGCCGTCAACGTCTCGGCGACGATCCTGCGGGTATCGGCCGGGTCGATCACGTCGTCGATCTCGAAGAGCTGAGCGGCGTTGAGCGCCTTGGCATTATCCTGAGCCGCCGCCGTCGCCTGACGGACCCGCTCCTCACGCTCGTGGTCGTCTGCGATCGCTTCCAGCTCCTTGCGCAGGCCCAGCCGGACCGCGCCCTCGAGCCCCATCGGGCCGAGGTGGGCGCCCGGCCACGCAACGGTGAGCACCGGCTCGTGCAGGCTGCCGCCCGTCATCGCCTGTGCGCCAAGGCCGTAACCGCGACGAAGCACGACCGCGACGAGCGGGACGCGTAGCGCCGCGCCCGCCACGAGCATTCTGGACCCCCGGCGCACCAGCGCTTCGGCCTCGGCGGCCGGCCCGACCATGTAACCCGGGCAGTCGATGAGCGAGACGACGGGAATACCGAAGCAGTCGCACAACTGCAGGAAACGGGCCGCCTTGTCCGCCGCGGCGGCGGTGATCGCCCCCGCCATGTACCGCGTGTCGTTGGCGATCACCCCGACCGCCCTGCCTTCGATGCGTGCGAATGCGGTCACCATCTCGCGGGCGAACCGCGGCCGAAGAAACGTCACCGACCCGTCGTCGGCCAGCGTCGTGATCACCGGTCCGACATCGTAAGCGCGTCGCTCACGTTCGGGAATCATTGTGCGCAAGGGTGTTTGGTCACCGCCGTCGCCGGACGTCGTCGATCCCTGGAAGTAGCTCAGCAGCCGCTTGGTGACGGTCACGGCCTCCACCTCGTCGGCGACGACGACGTCGACGACGCCGTTGGGCTCCTGGATCGAGACGGGGCCGACGTCGTCGGGAGGAACGTCGCCGAGTCCGCCGCCGGCGATCATGGCAGGACCGCCCATCCCGATCGAGGTGTCCCGGGTGGCCACGATCAGGTCGGAAGCGCCGGCGATGACCGCGTTACCGGCGAAGCAGCGGCCCTTGACCACGGCGATGCGCGGCACGACACCGGACAACTGCGCCCACAGCTTGAACGCGCGCGTCTCGAGCGACGACACCGTCGGATAGTCGGTGTCACCCGGCCTGCCGCCGCCGCCCTCGGCGAAGAACACGGTGGGTAGCCGCATCCGCTCGATCAGCTCGAACAGCCGGTCCTTTTTGCGGTGCCCGAGGTAGCCCTGGGTGCCGGCGAGGACGGTGTAGTCGTAGGACAGCACGGCACAGGCGCTGCGCTCGGCGCCGAAGAGATCGCTGTTGACGCGCGCGGTCCCGGCCACCAATCCGTCGGCGGGCGTGCGCGCGATCAAGTCGTCGAGATCGCGCCGGAACCGCTGGGCCGCAATGGCGAAGCGGCCGTACTCGATGAATGAACCCGGATCGACGAGGTCGTCGATGTTCTCACGTGCGGTGCGGCCATTCGCCGCGTGCCTGCGCTGCACGGCCTCGGTTCGGGCGGCGTCTTCGGTCAGCGCCCGCCGACGCAGCATCTCCGCATGGTCATTACGGATCGGCCCGTCGCTCATCTGTCGTCTCTCATGGCGCTGAGCCTAACAACGAAGAGGTGAATCTCATCACCATTTAGTTAGCGCGCTAACTATTAGCGTACGATGAAGTTATGACGGTCATCGATGCCGACGTCGACCCACTGGCTCTCGAGCGCCAGGTATGTTTTGCGCTGGCCATCACCAACCGTGCCGTGCTCGCGGTGTACCGGCCCCTGCTCGAGCCGTTGGGACTGACTCATCCCCAGTACCTGGTGATGCTTGCGCTGTGGGACCACCACCGCTCCGGCAGGAACGGTCGGGCAATGTCGGTGAAGGAGATCGCGTCGTCCCTGCAGCTGGACTCGGCCACGCTGTCTCCGATGCTCAAGCGTCTCGAAGCGCTGGGGCTGATCACCCGGAAGCGGTCGGCCTCCGACGAGCGGGCCACCGACGTGGAACTGACCAAGGCGGGTATACAGCTGCGGCGCAGGGCCCTCAAGATTCCGCCCGCGGTGATCGAACGACTCGGCGTCGGGCTCGACGAGCTCGAACATCTGCACACGGTACTGACCCGGATCAACGGCGCCGCGCTGGCTGCGGGCGCCCTCGAAGGAGAACGCTGATGAACAAACCCCGTCCTCTGCGGTACATCGGCTACGTTTTCGGCCGCAGGCTTCCTGACGAGAACCGCGACTGGGTCCGCAACGACCTCGCAGGCGAGGGAGCCATCCGGCGGCACATGATCCGCTATGCCGTCCCACCGCTGCTGATCCTCGCACCGTTCTGGCTGCTGCCGGCGTCTCTGTACGTTCATCTGGAGATGACGGCGCCCATCTACATCTGGTCGCTGCTGATGGCCTTGGCGCTCAACAAGGTGTGGCGCCGCCACCGGCTGGCCCAGCACGGTGTTGACCCCAAGCTCGTGGACGAGATCCACCGCAGGAAGAACGCGCACATCCACGACGCGTATATAGCCAAGTACGGGCCCCGCCCGGAGGAAGCGCGCTGGCAGTCCAACAGCAGCCCGTTTTAGCCCAATAGCGACTCGATCAGCTTGGTTGCCGTTGGTGTCGGACCCGCGGCTTAGCGTTTCAGACATGACGAACTGGATGAACACCGTCAGCCGCGACCACGTCGAGCGCGGCGTCCGCGGCCGCTTCACGCAGGCGAACCACGGCAAGCCGAACATGTTGCGCAAGATGGCCCGAGGCGACTGGGTCGTCTTCTACTCGCCGCGGACCGTCCACCCCGATGGCGAGCCGCTACAGGCGTTCACCGCCATCGGGCAGATTGCCGACGATGAGCCCTACCAGGTGGACATGTCCGAGGACTTCCACCCGTGGCGGCGCAATGTCGACTTCCTTTCGTGCGCCGAGACGCCGATCAAGCCCTTGATCGACCGGCTCGACTTCATCGAGGACAAGAGCCGGTGGGGATACAAGTTCCGCTTCGGGGTCTTTCGGATCGACGACCACGACCTGGACGTGATCCGCTCGGCGATGACGGGATAGCGCTAATGTGACCAAATGAGCAACACCGATACCGCGCCTGCCGAAGTGGCTTGCGCGGCATCGGCATTCGCTCCCGGTGTGCTGCATCCCAGGGAGGTCCCCTTGGGCGGCCCCCGGGCCATCCGCGTGCGGCGCACCTTGCCGCAGCGGGAGCGGTCGCTGATCGGGGCGTGGTGCTTCGCGGACCACTATGGGCCACACGTTGTCCGGGACGGCGTCGGCATGGACGTGCCGCCGCATCCGCACACCGGGCTGCAGACCGTCAGCTGGCTGTTCGAGGGCGAGGTCGAACACCGCGACAGCGCCGGCGTGCACGCGCTGGTTCGTCCGGGCGAGCTGAACTTGATGACTGCGGGCGCCGGAATCTGTCATTCGGAGGTTTCCACCGCCGCCACGACCGTTCTGCACGGCGTTCAGCTGTGGGTGGCGCTGCCCGACTCCGACCGCGACACCGGCCGAGACTTCACCCACTACTCGCCTGAGCCCGTTTCCATACCGGGCGCCGTCCTGCGGGTGTTCCTCGGCGCGCTGGCGGGTAGCCGGTCACCCGTGCATACGTTCACGCCACTGCTCGGCGCTCAGCTCGATATCGACCCGGCCGCGACCGTGGACCTTTCCGTCGACCCGTCCTTCGAGCACGGCGTGCTGCTCGACCAGGGCCGCATCGAGGTCGCCGACGGCACCGCGCTCGATGTCGCGGACCTGGCGTATCAGGGCACCGGTTGCGACATCCTGACGCTGCACAACCCGGGCGCCGGCCCAGCCCGGGCGCTGCTGCTGGGCGGTCCGCCGTTCGGCGAGGAACTGGTCATGTGGTGGAACTTCGTCGGGCGCAGCCACGACGACATCGCCACCTACCGGCGAATGTGGGAGGAACACGACGACCGCTTCGGCGCCGTCGACGGATACCGCGGAACCGTCGCCCGGCTGCCCGCACCTCCGCTGCCGAACGCGACCTTGCGAGCACGGCCGAATCCGAGAGGAAACACATGAGCGTTACCGACAAGACCGGCGCACCCACGACCGTCACCGCGGAATCGGACCGTTACACGATCGCCGTGGAGGGGCAGGAGGTCGGCAAGGCCGAGTTCCTCGACCGCGACAACAAACGGGTTTTCACCCACACCGAGGTGGACAAGAACTTCGAAGGACGGGGTCTGGCAACCATTCTCATCTCCGAAGCGCTGCAGGAGACCCGCGCCGCAGGCAAACGCATCGTCGCAAAGTGCCCAATGGTGGTCGCATACCTCGAGAAGCACGACGAGTACTCCGACATCGTCGACTAGGCCCTTCCATTCGGCCCGCTATCGTCTTTGCCGATGACGACTCATAGCCAGGCGTTCTTCACCGCTGACGGGGACGCGCTGGTGCCCAACCCGATCGCGCGGGGCCCGTGGGGTTCGACGATCAGCGGCACCTACATCGGAGGCCTGCTCGGACGGGCCGTCGAACTCGCAGGCGGCGACCCGGGCCTTCAGCCGGCCCGTCTCACCGTGGACCTGCTGCGGCCCGTCGCGCTGGCCGATCCTGTCCGGTTGGACACCAGCGTCGAACGCGAGGGCAGGCGAATTCGGTTGGTGGACGCGACGATGCGCCAGAACGACACAGTCGTCGCCCGCGCCAGCGCGCTGTTCCTGCGCCGGGGCGAACAACCGCCGGACACGGCGTGGACCCTGCCGATCGAAATGCCGCCACCACCCGGTCAGCCTGCCGACGTGTCGGGTGACTTCACCATGGAACTCTGGGCCTACAGCGCCAATTCGGAGTTGACCGCGCCGAGCCATGACCTCACCGAGTGGCGGCATGGCGGCCAGAAGTACGCCTGGGTGCGCGACGTCAAGCCGCTCGTCGACGGGGAACCCGTCTCGCCGTTCGTCCGCGCCGCGATGGCCGGCGACGTGACGAGTTCGTTAACCCATTCCAGCGCAAGCGGTTTGAACTACATCAATGCCGACTACACGCTCACCCTGAGCCGGCTGCCCGACGGTGAGTACATCGGCCTCGCAGCGCTGACGCACTATAGCCACGCCGGCGTCGCCACCGGAACGGCCGCACTGTTCGACCACCTCGGCCCGATCGGATCCGGGATCGCGACGGGACTGGTCAATCCCGGCTTCCGCCCGCCTTCACGCGGCTAGCGCGGTTTCAGGATGAAGACCGGGATGTCCCGGTCGGTCCACGCCTTGTACGCCTCGAAGTCGGCGTAGGCATCGACGAGCTTCGGCCACAGCCGTTCTTTCTCCTCGGGACTGGCCAACACGGCGCGCACGGCCCGCCGGTCGCGGCCGACCTCGACGTGCACGTCGGGATCGGCGATCAGGTTGTGGTACCACTGCGGGTTCTCGTCGCGACCGCCCATCGACGCCACGATGATCACGTCGTCGCCGTCGTTGATGTATACCAGCGGCGAGGCGAACAGCTTGCCGGACTTGCGGCCGCGATGCTCGAGCAGCAGCGTCGGCACCGGCTTCTTGAATCCGGCGCCCACCCGCCAGTTACCACCGATCCTGCCGCCTGATTTCCGGTAGACCCATGCGGCTGCCCTGCTCGAATACTTCATCCCCGCCTTGACGAGCGGCGAGTTCAGCTGTTTGGGCTTCTTGTCGGCGTCCATCTCACGAACCTAAGTACTGCGCGGTGCTGCCGCCAATCGGCATGGGATCCATGCCGAGCTTGCGGTGATCCCAGCTGCGCATCCGGCCCGCAACGACCCGCACGCAGATCCTGTTGCGCATCATCTGGTCGACGAACGGACGCATCTCATCGGTGTAGGGGCCGGTGTAGCGCTCCCACACGCTTTTCCCAACGCGCAGATTGGTTTCCGGGTCGTCGATGATCTCGGCCTGCCCGTCGATGGAGACCCCGCGCAGGGTGTCGTAGCTCTGCCCGTCCTCGATCATCACCGTGATGGTCGGATCGCGGCGCAGGTTCACCGCCTTCTGCGACTTGGCCTTGGTCTCGAACCAGATCTCGCCGTCGACCACGGCGTACCACATCGCGACCAAATGCGGCCGCCCGTCCGGCAGCACGGTGGCCATCGTGGCCGTGCGGCTGCGCTCGATGAATTCGGCGATCTCCTCGTCGGACATGACGATCTTCGCCCGTTCGTTCTTACCCACGCCCGAATACTTTCAGGTCCGCACCGCGGTGACCGTCACCGGGATCCCTGATGGACATGATCGCCGGGGGAGGCTGGTACGCGGTGTGGGTGCGCCACGTGACGAACACCGACCGCGCGGCCAAGGAGTTGACCGATCTCGTTTTGCACGGTGTGCTGAGCACATGCTCAGAGATATCCGGGAGCTGACGGACGATCCCGAGGCCTACGCCGCCGAACTCCGCAGGCGCTGGGGTGGGCTGCTGAGCTACCGCTACATCGGCCGCTTCCACGCCTCGATGGACAACGGCCCCGCCGACGAGACCGTGACCATGCGCCGCGACATGCGCAATCCAAGCGGCGGACTGCTGCTCGCGGTGCTCGGTATCGCGTCGCCGGACAGCGGCGGCGTCTCGGATCTGGAGGCCGTGCCGAACCCGGTCATCTGGTCGGGTCAAATCCTCGATCCGGGCCGCGACGTCAACCGCTTCGAGGTCAAGACCGAGGTGCTCAAGCAGGGCCGGCAGATGGCCTACAGCCGCTCGATGATCGTCGACGCCGACGAGCCAAGTCGGGTGCTCGCACTGACCGAGGGGCAGGGTGTCACCATCGGCGTTCCGCCCGAAGGGCTCCAGAAGATGGAGCATGTGCCCCTCGATATCGTCGACTCCCCCGACCTGCCGCCGCTGTGGCAGGCGTTCGGCGGTGCATGCCGACCCGACGGCCATTGGGTGCTGCCGGAGTTGTCGGCCGAGGTCGCGTCGCCCGACGCCGCGCTGCATATCGGCCCGCAGTTCGTCATCCTCGAGACGGCCGCATTCGACGCGGCGTGCGGCGCGGCAGGCACCGATCAACTCCAGGGCACGTCGGCGCACGTCATGTTTCTCGCGCGCGGCAAGGTCGGGCCGTTCCGCGTCGAGGCCCGGCCGCTCGTCGGCGCCAACGGCACGGTCGCGGCGCAGGCCGTTCTGCACGACGAAGGCAACGGCGACAAGGCCATCACCGCAGCGTCGTACGTGTTCGGCTACTGACCCCGACTACCGCCCCAGCGTCGCACCAGGCCGCGGCATGTTCTGCATGAACCCCATGCACGTGCCCATGTGCTGGCCCGGAATGCACGGAACGCCGTTGACGCTGGGGTAGCCGCCGCCACCGCCGCTGCACTGCCCCGTGAACGGGTCGGCGAACTGCCCGCTGACGCAGGCCGACGCGGGACCCGCCGTCACGACCGGCGCAACGACGCACAGCACTCCGCAGGCAGCCACAGTCAGCATCCGCAAGGGTCGCCATCGAATGGCCATGATCGCCGCGCTTTCGTCGTCGGTGACCCGAGGATACTGCGCTATTCGAGCAGGCGGCCGACTCATCACAATTGTGGGCGAAGGGGGACTTGAACCCCCACGTCCCGAAGGACACTGGCACCTGAAGCCAGCGCGTCTGCCATTCCGCCACTCGCCCCAACAACCGGGGGAGCCTATCACTCGAGCCACCCCGATCCCCAACCGTACCGATCCCTGCCCGATGGCCGCCACCAGCGCCTAGACGATTCTCAGAGTTCTGTTGGTCCCGCATCCGTGTACTGGCCCGATACCATGCATGTGACAGGTGTGGTTACACGACACGCGGGTGACCCGGGTCTGGTCGGGAATTGACGGCCACGGCGAGTGAGGCAGGCGATTTGATGGGTCTCGTTGACCGCATCGAGCGCAAGCTTGAGTCGACCGTGGGCGACGCCTTCGCTCGGGTGTTCGGCGGATCGATTGTGCCGCAAGAGGTCGAGGCCATGCTGCACCGCGAAGCCGACGCCGGCGTGCGGGAATTGGCGGGCGGCAGGATTTTGGCGCCGAACGAATACATCATTACCCTCAGCGTGCCCGACTACCAGAAGGTCAGCGCTGACCGGGACATCACTTCGGCCACTTTCGCCCGGCACTTGGAGGGTTACCTCCATGACCAGGGATGGCAAACGTATGGTGATGTGGTCGTTAGATTCGAGCAGTCAGCGAACCTGCACACCGGACAATTTCGCGCTCGTGGTGCGGTCAACCCCGACTCCACCACCGGCGAACCCGCCCCAGCACAACGAGACCGCGCGTACACCGCAGAACCAGGAGTACAACCGATGACCGACAACCCGAGTTACCGCAGCGGCCAGGGACAGGGGCGGCCCGACGAGTACCCCGACGACCGTTACGGGCGCCCCGAAGACCGCGAAGGCGGCCAAGATCCCCGCGACCAGGATCCCCGCGACCAAGATCCCCGCGACCAGGATCCCGACCAGGATCCCCGTGGCCAGGATTCCCGCGACCAAGATCCCCGCGGCCAGGATCCCCGCGGCCAGTATCCCCGCGGCCAGTATCCGCCGGAGCAGCGAAGTTACCCGCCGCAAGGTCAAGGCGACCCCGGCTACGGCCAGCGCCAGGGCTATCCCGAACAGGGCGGCTACCCCGAGCAGGGCCAGCGCGGTGGCTATCCCGAGCAGGGCGGCTACCCGCCGCAGCAGTACGAGCAGCGCCCGCCCGCCGGCTACGGGCCACCGCAGGGCGGCGGCTATCCCGACCAGCCCCGCTACCCCGAGCAGGGCCAGGGCGGTTACCCGGACCAGGGCGGCTACCGTCAGGGGCCCGGCGGCTATCCGCCACCTGGCGGCCAGCCCGGCTACGGCGGTGACTACGGCGGCGGCGACTACGGCCGTCAGCCGCCCCCGCCTCGTCAGGACGACTACGGCCGTCAGCCCGGCGGTTACCCCGACCAGGGCGGCTATCCCGAACAGGGCTACGGCGGCCAGAACTACGGGCGCCAGGAATACGGGCAGCCGGACTACGGCCGCTACGGCGAGCCCCCGGCCGGCGGCGGATACCCCGATCAGGGGTATGCCGAGCCCGCTGGCGGCGGATACGACTACGGTCCTCCCGCCGGTGCGCCGGGCGGAGCATACGGCGGCGGATACGGGCAGACCGACTACCCGGCCGGCGGCGCCACCGTCACCCTCCAGCTCGACGACGGCAGCGGCAGGACCTATCAGCTGCGCGAGGGCGCCAATGTGATCGGCCGCGGCCAGGACGCACAGTTCCGGCTGCCGGACACCGGTGTCTCCCGACGGCATTTGGAGATCCGGTGGGACGGCCAGGTCGCGCTGCTGGCCGACCTCAACTCCACCAACGGCACCACCGTGAACAACGCGCCGGTGCAGGAGTGGCAGTTGGCCGACGGCGACGTGATCCGGCTCGGGCACTCCGAGATCATCGTTCGCGTCCACTGAGGCTCTCGGGCGGGCACAGCGCGGGTAAAAGCTGGCTGCTTCCCGCTCACGCTCCTGGCTGTCCAAGTATCGTGACGTTGCCGACCGGCGGGGACGGAGAGGACGTCAGATGCAGGGATTAGTGCTGCAGCTGACCCGTGTCGGATTCCTGCTCCTGCTTTGGCTGTTCATCTGGTCGGTACTGCGCATCCTGCGCACCGATATCTACGCGCCGACCGGAGCTGTGATGGTGCGGCGCGGCCTGGCACTGCGCGGTTCATTGCTCCCGTCACGGCAGAAGCGCCATGTCGCCCGCACCCTGGTGGTGACCGACGGTGCGCTGGCAGGCACCCGCATCACGCTCGGCACCCAGCCGGTGCTGATCGGTCGCGCCGACGACTCCACGCTGGTGCTCACCGACGACTACGCATCGACTCGGCACGCCCGGCTGTCGCAGCGTGGTTCGGAATGGTATGTGGAAGACCTAGGATCGACCAACGGCACATACCTCGACAGGGCGAAGGTGACTACGGCGGTACGGGTTCCACTAGGCACGCCGGTTCGAATCGGCAAAACGGTAATCGAGCTGCGGCCGTGACACCGCGCACGCGAGGAGCGAAATGACCCGCGCACGCGAGGAGCGATGACACCGCGCACGCGAGGAGCGAAATGACCCTCGTGCTCCGGTACGCCGCGCGCAGCGACCGCGGCCTGGTCCGAGCAAACAACGAGGACTCGGTCTACGCGGGCGCACGGCTACTTGCCCTCGCCGACGGCATGGGCGGTCACGCGGCAGGCGAGGTGGCATCGCAATTGGTCATCGCCGCACTTGCGCATCTCGACGACGACGAACCCGGCGGTGATCTGCTCTCCGAGCTCGCTTCGGCGGTCAGGGAGGGCAACTCCGCGATCGCCGCACACGTCGAGGCCGACCCCGAACTCGAGGGCATGGGCACGACGCTCACCGCAATCCTGTTCGACGGCAAGAGACTTGGGCTGGTGCACATCGGCGACTCTCGCGGCTATCTGCTTCGCGACGGTGAGCTCACGCAAATCACCAAGGACGACACCTTCGTGCAGACACTCGTCGACGAGGGCCGGATCACCGCAGAGGAGGCGCACAGCCACCCGCAGCGCTCGCTGATCATGCGGGCGCTCACCGGACACGAAGTCGAACCGACGTTGATCATGCGGGAAACCAGGGCGGGCGACCGCTACCTGCTGTGCTCCGACGGGCTGTCCGATCCGGTGAGTCACGAGACGATCCTCGACGCCCTGCAGATCGCGGATGTGGCCGAAAGCGCCGACCGACTCATCGAACTCGCGCTTCGCGGCGGCGGACCGGACAACGTCACGGTGGTCGTCGCCGACGTCATCGACTACGACTACGGGCAGACGCAGCCGATACTCGCGGGTGCGGTATCCGGTGACGACGACCAGGCCGCCCCGCCAGACACCGCCGCGGGACGCGCGTCGGCCTTCAATCCGCGCCGCAATGAAGCCAAACGTGTTGTGCCACAACCGGAAGAGATCCCCAAGGCGCCGCGGTCCCGCCGCAAGATGATCATCGCCGCCGCGGTCTTGGTCCTCATCGTGCTGGCCGGGCTCGCCATCGGTAGGGAGATCGTCCGCAGCAACTACTACGTCACCCAGCACGACGGCACGGTGTCGATCATGCGCGGTGTTCAGGGTTCCTTTCTCGGCATCCAGCTGCAGGAGCCCTATCTCCTCGGTTGCCTGAACGAACGAAATGACCTGTCGCTCATCAGCGCTGGGCAAGCAGGCGACAACCTCGACTGCCGGATGCTCAACGTCAACGACATGCGCCCGTCGGAGCGCGCGCAGATCATCGCCGGGCTGCCGTCCGGCAGCCTCGACAACGCCATCGGGCAGATCGAGGAGTTGGCACGCGATTCGGTGCTGCCGACGTGTCCGACGCGCACTCCTCCCCCGCCGAGGCCGACCGCGGCATCTGCACCGCCTCCGGCGCCGCCAGGTCCACCGGCATCACCCGCACCGGGAACGCCCGCCGACCCGAACAGTGCTCAGCAGGGCCCGCCGCCGCGTGGACCGCTCCCCGGTCCGGCTCCTGAGACGCCGACCACCGTCACCGCTCCCCCATCGCCGACAGTCACCGCACTGCCGCCGCCGCCCTCCGAGCCGGGCAAGACCTGCCGGACCGTGTCATGACGACACAACCCCAGCCAGCTGTCACCGTATTGCCGCCGCTCCCCACCCGGCGCAATGCCGAGCTCTTCCTGCTCGGGTTCGCCACCGTCATCACCACCGTGGCCCTTCTCATCGTGGAGGCCAACCAGGAGCAGGGTTTGAGCTGGGACCTGGCCTCCTACACGCTGGCCTACATGGCGCTGTTCGGCGCCGCACACCTGACGATCCGGCGCTTCGCGCCGTACGCCGACCCGCTGCTGCTTCCGGTGGTGGCGCTGCTGAACGGGTTGGGGCTGGTGATGATTCACCGCCTGGACCTCGCCGCAGGCGATGCCGCCGTTGGTGGGAGTGCCGATCAGCAGATGCTGTGGACCCTCGTCGGGGTCGTCGCGTTCTCGTTGGTCGTCGTCTTCCTGCGCGACCATCGAATCCTGGCCCGATACGGCTACGTGTGCGGTGCGGCGGGTCTGATACTGCTGGCGATCCCTGCCGTCCTGCCGCGGTCGGTCTCAGAGCAGAACGGCGCCAAGATCTGGATTGAGTTGCCCGGCTTCTCAATTCAGCCCGCCGAGTTCTCCAAGATCCTGCTGCTGATCTTCTTCGCGGCCGTTCTGGTGTCCAAGCGCAGCGTGTTCACCAGCGCCGGTAAGCACGTCCTCAGCATGGACCTTCCCCGCCCTCGCGACCTGGCACCTCTGCTGGCCGCGTGGATCATTTCGGTCGGCGTGATGATCTTCGAGAAGGACCTCGGCACCTCGCTTCTGCTCTACGCGTCGTTCCTCGTGCTGGTGTACGTGGCGACCGACCGATTCAGCTGGGTGGTCATCGGTCTTGCGCTGTTCGCCGCGGGAAGCGTTGCGGCGTATTACGTTTTCGGCCACGTACAGACTCGCGTGCAGAACTGGTGGGACCCGTTCGCCGATCCCGACGGCGCCGGCTACCAGATGGTGCAGTCACTGTTCAGCTTCGCCACAGGCGGGATTTTCGGCACCGGCCTTGGCAACGGTCAGCCCGGCGTCGTACCTGCCGCCTCGACGGACTTCATCATCGCCGCGGTCGGCGAGGAGCTCGGGCTCGTCGGGCTCGCCGGCGTGCTGATGCTGTACACGATCTTCATCGTGCGCGGCCTTCGCACCGCGATCGCGGTTCGCGACAGCTTCGGCAAGCTGCTGGCCGCAGGCCTCGCGTCGACGCTGGCGATCCAGTTGTTCATCGTCGTGGGCGGCGTGACCAAGCTGATCCCGTTGACGGGCCTGACCACTCCGTGGATGTCCTACGGCGGTTCGTCGCTGCTTGCCAATTACGTGCTGCTGGCGATCCTGATTCGCATCTCGCATGCCGCCCGCCGCCCGCTCGTCACCCGGCCGCCCAACAAGTCGCCGATCGCGTCGGCGAGCACCGAGGTGATCGAGCGCGTATGAATACCTCGCTGCGCCGGATCTCGGTCATGATCATGGTGTTGATCGTGTTGCTGCTCGCCAACGCCACCCTGACGCAGGTCTTCACCGCCGACGGCCTCCGCGCGGATCCGCGTAACCAACGCGTGTTGCTCGACGAGTACTCGCGCCAACGCGGCCAGATCTCGGCGGGCGGTCAGCTGCTGGCCTACTCGGTGTCCACCGACGGCCGCTTCCGGTTCCTGCGGGTCTATCCGAATCCGTTCACCTATGCGCCCGTCACCGGGTTCTACTCGTTGCGGTTCTCGAGCAACGGCCTGGAGCGCGCCGAGGACACCATCCTCAACGGCTCCGACGAGCGGCTGTTCGGCCGCCGCCTCGCCGACTTCTTCACCGGCCGCGACCCGCGCGGCGGCAACGTGGCGACGACCATCAATCCGCGAGTGCAGCAGGCGGCGTGGGACGCGATGGAGGGCGGCTGCAACGGCCCGTGCACTGGCGCCGTCGTCGCACTCGAACCGTCGACCGGAAAGATCCTGGCGATGGTCTCGGCCCCGTCCTACGACCCCAATCTGCTGGCAAGCCATGACGTCAACGTGCAGTCCGAGGCGTGGCAGCAGCTGCGCGACAACCCCGGCAACCCGCTGCTGAACCGGGCGATCTCGGAGACCTACCCGCCGGGTTCGACGTTCAAGGTCATCACCACAGCCGCGGCGCTGCAGTCCGGGGCAACACCGGATACTCAGCTGCCGTCCGCGGCGCGGATTCCCTTGCCGGACAGCACCGCAACGCTGGAGAACTTCGGCGGGGCGCCGTGCGGCGGAGGACCTTCCGCCTCGCTGCACGACGCGTTCGCGAAATCGTGCAATACCGCATTCGTCCAACTCGGCATCGACACCGGTGCCGAGGCTTTGAAGACCACCGCGCAGGCTTTTGGCCTGGACGCTAGTCCTGAGCCGATTCCGATGCAGGTCGCCGAGTCCACCGTGGGCCCGATCGGCGATGCCGCCGCTCTGGGGATGTCGAGCATCGGGCAGAAGGACGTCGCACTCACCCCCCTGCAGAACGCGTTGGTGGCCGCCACCATCGCGAATAAGGGCATACCGATGCAGCCGTACCTGGTCGACGGCCTCAAAGGGCCAGATCTGTCGATTATCGCGACGACGCAGCCGCACGAACAGCGCCGTGCGGTGTCCGGGCAGGTCGCCGATACACTTACTGACTTGATGGTCGACGCCGAGCAGGTGACGCAGCAGAAGGGAGCCATCGCCGGCGTGCAGATCGCATCCAAGACAGGCACCGCGGAGCACGGGACCGACCCGCGCAACACCCCGCCGCACGCGTGGTACATCGCGTTCGCGCCTGCCCGCGCACCGAAGGTGGCGGTTGCGGTGCTGGTGGAAAACGGCGGTAATCGACTCTCGGCCACAGGTGGCGCGCTCGCCGCGCCCATCGGTCGGGCCACCATCGCGGCCGCATTGCGGGAGGGCACATGAGCCCGCGAAGACGACCGCGAGTGAGGATCGCAGCGCGGGACGCGCGAGGACCGGTGGGCCCACGCCCGCAGGGCAGGGGACGAGTGGGAGTCGAGCCATGAGCCCGCGCGTTGGAGTGACGCTGTCCGGCCGCTATCGACTGCAGCGGCTGATCGCCACAGGCGGCATGGGCCAGGTGTGGGAGGCCGTGGACTCGCGGCTGGGCCGCCGGGTCGCGGTGAAGGTGCTCAAGGCCGAGTTCTCCTCCGATCCGGAGTTCGTCGAGCGGTTCCGCGCCGAGGCGCGCACCGTCGCCATGCTCAACCATCCGGGCATCGCCAGCGTCTACGACTACGGCGAGACCGACATGGACGGCGAGGGCCGCACCGCGTACCTGGTGATGGAGCTCATCAATGGCGAACCGCTCAACTCAGTGCTCAAACGCACCGGCAGGCTCTCGCTGCGGCACGCACTCGACATGCTCGAGCAAACGGGCCGCGCCCTGCAGGTCGCCCACACCGCGGGCCTGGTCCATCGCGACGTCAAGCCCGGCAACATCCTCATCACGCCGACCGGTCAGGTGAAGCTCACCGACTTCGGCATCGCGAAGGCCGTCGACGCCGCGCCGGTGACCCAGACCGGCATGGTGATGGGCACCGCGCAGTACATCGCGCCCGAGCAGGCGCTGGGCCACGACGCGACCGCGGCCAGTGACGTCTATTCGCTGGGAGTCGTTGGCTACGAAGCGGTTTCGGGTAAGCGCCCATTCACCGGTGACGGCGCTCTCACGGTGGCGATGAAACACATCAAGGAGACGCCCGCCCCGTTGCCCGCCGATCTGCCGCCCAACGTGCGCGAGCTGATCGAGATCACGCTGGTGAAAAACCCCGGCATGCGCTACCGCTCCGGAGGCCCGTTCGCCGACGCGGTGGGCGCCGTGCGTTCCGGCCGCCGGCCCCCGCGTCCCAATGCCGCAGCTACCCTCGGGCGTGCCACACCGACCGCCGTCGGGTCCGCGCCGCCCAGTGCTGCGATGACGGCCCGCGGCCCGGCTACCGCGGCCAGGCCCCGGCCCGTGACCGGCGGCGGCCACCGTCCGCCCCCACCGCGACGGACGTTCTCGTCGGGCCAGCGAGCACTGCTGTGGGCGGCAGGCGTGCTGGGAGCCCTGGCGATCGCCATCGCGATCCTGATCGTGCTGAACGCCCAGGACAAGAAGGACCGCGAATCGCCACCGCCGACGATCACCGACACCGTCACCCAAACCACCCCGCAGGGGGCTCCGCCGCTGGTCACAGTGCCGGACTGGACCGATGAGGGGTCCATCGGTCATGGTGGAGAGCAAATCGGGGTATACCGACCCAACATGATCACGCCGTCCGCATCGTTGCGGGCGGCGTCATCGGATCTAGAACAGACATTGGAATGACCACCCCGCAACACCTGTCCGACCGCTACGAACTCGGCGAGATTCTTGGCTTCGGCGGCATGTCCGAAGTCCATCTCGCGCGCGATATGCGCCTGCATCGAGACGTGGCGGTCAAAGTGCTGCGCGCAGACCTGGCCCGTGACCCGAGCTTCTATCTGAGGTTTCGCCGGGAAGCGCAGAACGCGGCGGCGCTGAACCACCCGGCCATCGTCGCGGTGTACGACACCGGCGAGGCGGAGACGCCCAACGGCCCGCTCCCGTACATCGTGATGGAGTACGTCGACGGCGTCACACTGCGCGACATCGTGCACGGCGACGGCCCGATCGAGTCGCAACGGGCGATCGAGGTCATCGCCGACGCGTGCCAGGCCCTGAACTTCAGCCATCAGCACGGCATCATTCACCGCGACGTCAAGCCGGCCAACATCATGATCAGCAAGACCGGCGCGGTGAAGGTGATGGACTTCGGCATCGCGCGCGCACTCGCCGACGCCAGCAGCGTCACCCAGACCGCCGCGGTCATCGGCACCGCGCAATACCTGTCACCCGAGCAGGCCCGCGGAGAGAAGGTCGACGCCCGGTCCGACGTCTACTCGTTGGGCTGTGTGCTGTATGAAATCCTTACGGGCGAACCGCCTTTCATCGGTGACTCGCCTGTCGCCGTCGCTTACCAACACGTGCGCGAGGATCCGATCCCGCCGTCGCAGCGGCATACGGGCATCTCCCCCGAACTCGACGCTGTGGTGCTCAAGTCGCTGGCCAAGAACCCCGACAACCGGTACCAGACGGCGGCCGAGATGCGGACCGACCTGATTCGCGTGCACAGCGGCGAGACACCCGATGCGCCGAAGGTGCTCACCGACGCCGAACGCACGTCGCTGTTGGCGTCGACGGGCTCGATGCACCAGGCCCCGACAGAGCAGCTGACGCCGCACCGGGCATACCGGGACCGCGACCGGGGCCAGTCGATCGGCCGGTGGCTCATCGCGGTCGCGGCACTCGCGGTGCTCACCGTGGTGGTCACCATCGCGATCAACATGATCGGCGGTGACACCCGCGACGTGCAGGTGCCAGACGTGCGCGGTCAGGCGTCGGCCGACGCTGTGGTCGCGCTGCAGAACGCCGGGTTCAAGACCCGCAAGCTGACAAAGCCCGACTCGAAGGTCCAGCCCGACCATGTGATCGACACCGAACCGAGTGCGGGTACCGCAGTCGGCGCAGGCGACGAGATCACGATCAACATCTCTACCGGGCCCGAGCAGCGCGAGATCCCCGATGTGTCCTCGCTGAGCTACGCCGAGGCCGTGAAGAAGCTGACCGACGCCGGCTTCGGGCGATTCAGGCAGAGCCCGTCGCCATCGACGCCGGAACTCAAGGACCGGGTGGTTGGCACGCTTCCGCCAGCGAACCAGACCTCGGCGATCACCAATGAGATCACCATCGTGGTCGGTTCGGGTCCGGAGGCCAAACCCCTCCCCGACGTCAAGAACCAGACCGAGGATTCCGCGCGGCAGATCCTGACGGCGTCCGGCTTCACCAATCTCATTCCCGTTCCCGTCGACAACACCGCATCATGTGGCCAGATCGTCGGCACCGATCCGGCTGCCGGACAACAGGTCCCGATCGACACCGCCGTTCAGCTGCAGAAGTCGCAGTGCAACCAGTTCACCATGCCCGACCTTCGTGGCCAGTTCTGGACAGATGCCGAACCTCGTCTGCGGGCATTGGGCTGGACCGGCGGATTGGACAAAGGCGCCGACGCACGCGACAGCGGGCAGCGCACCAACGCCGTGGTGACGCAGAGCCCGGCGCCGGGCAGCACGGTGAACTACGGCGCGACGATCACGCTGAGTTTCGCTGCGTAGCCGCGCGCACGGTGTTGGCGACCTCGTCCTCCAAGGTGCGCACCAACGACTCGGCCGGGGCCGTGCCGCAGTAACCCAGCCAGTTGGCCAACATCCGGTGCCCGCCCTCGGTCAGGATCGATTCGGGATGGAACTGCACGCCGTGGATGGGCAGATCGACGTGCCGCACACCCATAATGACGCCGCCTTCGGTGCGGGCCGTGACCTCGAGCTCGGCGGGAACAGTGTCGGGCAGAATCGTCAGCGAGTGATACCGCGTCGCGGTGAATGGATCCGGAAGACCCTGCAGCACACCGACATTGGCGTGGAACACGGTGCTGGTCTTGCCGTGCAGCAGCTCAGGCGCCCGGTCGACGGTACCGCCGAACGCCACCCCGATCGCCTGATGGCCGAGGCACACCCCGAGTAGCGGCGTCTTCACCGCGGCGCAGGCACGCACCAACGGAATCGAGGCGCCGGCGCGCTCGGGCGTGCCCGGTCCAGGGCTGAGCAGCACACCGTCGAAGTCCGTTGCGGCCTTGGCGATGTCGGCCTCGGTGGTCAACCGCTCGTCGTCGTTACGCCACACCTGCGCATCCACCCCGAGCTGGCCAACGTACTGGACCAGGTTGAACACGAAGCTGTCGTAGTTGTCGACGACCAAAACCCGCACCAGCACAGGCTACTAGGCGTGCCGTGCGGTTTCTGAGCGAGCCGCCTCCGGTCAGTAGCCGATGGGCCCGGCGGGCTTGGCGAACCGCATCCGCACCGGCTCGGTGTGCCCGACGAGGTCGACCGACACCCGGGGTTCCTCTGTGTAGCCGAGCCCGAACCGCACCACGTACTGCTTGTAGAGCGTCACGAGCGGGGCCGCCGCAAGGGCCGCCTGCATCGCAACCGGGTCGCCTACCGCCGTGATGACATAGGGCGGGCTGTAGGTGCGTCCGTTGAGCAGAAGCGTGTTGCCGACGCATTTGGGCGCAGAGGTGCCGATGATCCGCTGGTCCTGCATCTGGATGCCCTCAGCGCCGCCGATCCACAGCGCGTTGAGGACGGCCTGGATGTCCTGCTGATGCACGACCAGGTCGTCTGGGGAGGCGTCGCGTGGGAAGCGGCCGTTGGCGTCGCGCTGGGCGTCGGTGAGGGTGACGACAAGGCCGGGGCCGCGGATCGGGTCGAGGCCGGCATCCGCGGCCAGGGCGGCGTTGCGTTTCTGGATCGCCTTCAGCGCGGCATCGGCGCCGGGCGAGCCGCCGTGATGGGTGTCGATCTCGGTGACGAGGCTGTCGCGTTGCGCGCTGAGCCGGTCGACCGACTGTTGAGCTTCCCTCACGAGGTCGACCAGCCGGGGCGCGTCGCTGCGCCTGATCTCGCCACCGCCGGACACTCCGTGGGTGGCCGCGATCAGAAGCCCGGCCAGGAGACACACCAGCGGCACGCCGAAGCGCCAGACGGACCGTCCCGATCCTGCCATCGGCTACTCCCCCGTCGCATTCCCGTCCTGCGGGCGACCTACGTTAACCTTTTAGGAACATCCTGCTTCATCGTCGCACCAGTGGCGCCAAGTGTTTGTGAAGGTAGACATGCCCAAGTCGAAGGTCCGCAAGAAGAACGACTTCACTGCCAGCCCGGTGAGTCGCACCCCCGTCAAGGTGAAGGCGGGGCCGTCGAGCGTCTGGTTCGTGGTGCTGTTCCTCGGTCTCATGGTGATCGGCCTTGCCTGGCTGTTGGTGTTTCAGCTCGCGTCGTCCTCGATTCCGTTCCTGGCCGATCTCGGCCCCTGGAACTACGCGATCGCCTTTGCTTTCATGATCACGGGGTTGTTGCTGACTATGCGCTGGCGGTGACGGTCGCACAGGTCCTGATGAATTCATTTTGGACTTTGCACGTTATCCGGTCGGCAACCAGATGCACACCCAATCACACCTTTGTGATTCATCCCCATTGGGGATAGCACTTGTGGATAACCCCATAATCCAGGGTAGAGGGGTGTGGATTACCCGTGCAGCAAACTGAGTGGAGCCCATCGGCGGTCGGAGTCGCAGCGTGCGGCATATTAGGTCTTTTGATGGCTACCGCCGCTGTGACCCTTGTCACAGACCCTCCCGGCCGGATTCTCGCGATCATTGCCGCCGCCGGACTTCTTGTGTTTGCAACACTTTCGTGGCGCGCACGACCCAAGCTGGCAATCAGCGACGGTGGTCTATCAATTCGCGGACCGCTGCGGATACACCGGCTCGACAAGGCCGATATCAAGATCGTTCGGATCACCGAGTTCCGCCGGATCGCCCGAAAAGTGCGGCTTCTCGAGATCGACGCAACCGACGATCGGTTATTCGTGCTCACCCGGTGGGATTTGGGCACCGACCCACTGGACGTGCTCGACGCACTGACCGCGGCCGGTCTGGCTGGCCGCTAAATAGCCGTCAGGAGACGGTGATCGACTCAATCACCACCGGCTCGGTGGGCCGGTCGCTGCGATCGGTCGCCGTGGTGGCGATGGCGTCGACCACCTTCTGGGACTCCTGGTCGACGATCTCGCCGAAGATGGTGTGCCGCCGGTTCAGGTGCGGGGTTTTGCCGACGGTGATGAAGAACTGGGAGCCGTTGGTGCCGGGTCCAGCGTTGGCCATCGCCAGCAGGTACGGCTTGTCGAACTGGAGTTCCGGGTGGAACTCGTCGTCGAACTGATAGCCCGGCCCGCCGCGGCCGGTCCCGGTCGGGTCGCCGCCCTGGATCATGAAGCCGTCGATCACTCGGTGGAACACGGCGCCGTCGTAGAACGGGCCGGAGGTGCCACCGGATGCGTTCTCGGTGCCGTAGTCCTTGGTGCCCTGTGCCAGTCCGACGAAGTTCGCGACGGTCTTGGGGGCGTGGTTTCCGAACAATGCGACCTTGATGTCACCACGATTGGTGTGCAGGGTCGCGCTCGCTGTTTGAATGGGGCTCGTCACGGGATGCCAGTCTGCCACGCGCGGTTGGCGTCGAACCGGGCACCTTTATGTTGCGGTTGATGGCAGGCTGGGTACCGATCCAGTCAGGGCCGTGAAAGAGGTGGAGATGAGCGTAGAGACAGGCGTGCAGTTGACCCCGGGACAACGGTTGTCGCGCGGCCTCAAGTACACGGCAGTGGGACCGGTCGACGTGACGAGAGGCACGGTGGGGCTGAGCTGGCAGAGCGCGCAGTCCGCTGCAAGCAGCGTTCGGCAGCGCCTCGAGAAGAGCAGGTTTGCCAAAGAGCTCGAGGAGGCGCAGGACGCCATCGCGCACGAGATCGCCGCGGCGCAGGAGGTCCTCGCGAACCTGCCTCAGGCGATCGCGGACGCGCGTAAGTCCAAGCGACGGCCCCGGCCACTCGTGCTCGCGGCGGCCGGTGTTGCACTGATAGCCGTTGGGGGAGTGGCGTTTTCGATCGTCCGCAGGTCGATGCAGCCCGAGCCGTCACCGCTGCCGCCGAGCGTCGAGGTCACGCCGAAGCCATAGGTGTAGATCCCGGGGGAGGGGTGCAACGCCTACGGCATAGGCACGAGATTTGTGGAGCCGAGGGGATTCGAACCCCTGACTTCTGCCTTGCAAAAGCGAATCATGGTGCAGTTCAACGGTCTCCAAGGGTGATGAAGGGCTAAAGGACATCAGCGTAGTTCACCGCAGCTATGTGTAACTGTGGGCAGATTGTGGGCAAAATGTGCACCCCTGCAGGGTGCGGCCTGCCCCTTTGGTCGCCAGTTGGGATAGCTGGCAGTTTAGGAAAATAGGCGGTCGATAATAGATCCGGGCGATACGCCGGACATGCGGTGATGGAGCAGTAGCGCCTGCCGTTCGGTCAGGGAAGAGATGTGGTCACAGCAGCCGCGCAATACAGAGCCGTGGTCCGCCACTTCCTCCCTGCGATCTGGAGGCAGGAGATGATCGGGTTCGTCCACGTGTCAGGCGAGCAGGTCGGCGACAATCCGGCGACTTCCCCTTTGCTGACTGGCAAGGCCGGGGTTGTGGATTACGTAGAACCAGATCATCTCTTTCAACAGACTGCAGGCGAAACGGCGCTCATCGGGTACGTGAAGATATGCGTTGTATCCATTCAGCGGCGAGTCGGCGTCGGCCTCAGGATCGCTAGGCCGCAACTCTAGACCTGTGAGGAAGTAGCGGATCAGACCGCTGACTGCGGAATTCAACAACCTTTTGTCATCCTGCAGCCCGAGGTAAGGCACCACCTACTCAGGCGCAGTTGTGAGCAGACACTCAGCCCTGCTTTCACGTCAGCGGGATCACGGTCTTCGACTACACACCATCGGTGAGGGGCCTCAGTGGATGTGGCTGCCGCCGTTGATGTCGATGGTGGTGCCGGTGAGGTAGCTGGCGTCGTCGCTGGACAGGAAGGTGATGACGGCGGCGACTTCGTCGGTGGTCGCCACCCGGCCGATCGGGATGTCGCTGGCGAGTTTGGCTTCTTGCTCGTCGGTGGAGCCGACGCGGATGCTGGTGTCGACGGCGCCGGGGGTGACGGCGTTGACGGTGACGCCGCTGTCGGCGACCTCGCGGGCCAGCGCCTTGGTGAATCCCAGGACGGCGGCCTTGGCCGACGAGTAGGGCACCTTGCCGAAAACCCCGCCGCCGCGTTGCGCCGACACCGAGGACATGTTCACGATGCGGCCCCAGCCGTTGTCGAGCATGTCGGGCAGGAAGGCCTTGGTGACCAGGTAGGTCCCGGTGGCGTTGACCGCCATCACCTTGTTCCACAACTCCAGCGTGGTGTCCAGGAACGGCACCGGCGAGGTGATGCCGGCGATGTTGGCCAGCGCACCGACCGGGGGCAGGTGGCCTGCGGCCACTTCCTCGGCGACCGCGTCGTGCGCGGCGGCCACCGAGGCCTCGGAGGTCACGTCGATCGCGTATCCGAAGGCGGGAACACCGAATTGGTTGCCGATGTCGGCGGCGACTTTGGCCGACTTTTCGCCGTCGAGGTCGAGCACCACCACGGCCCAGCCTTCGCGGACGTAGCGGCGGGCGACATCGATGCCGATGCCGCGTTCGGAGGTGGCGCCGGTGATGATGGCGGTGCGCTGGACTTTCGACATGTGTTTGTTCCTTACTTACTTGTTGTGTCTAGATGAGTCCGGAAATCAGTTGAGCGGCGCGGGCGGTGGCCGCGGGCCGCTGGCCCGTTGGTGACGTCGCGGGTCTGGAGCTCGAGGGTGAAATGGCCGGCGTAGCCGGCGTCGGCCAGCGCCTTGAGACCGCGGGCGAAGTCGACCTGGCCGTTGCCGACGGACAGGTTGATGTTGCCCGGCGCGGCGTCGCGGATGTGGACATGCACGATGTGATCGCCGAAGCGGCCGACGAACTCGGCGGCCTCGGTGAGGGTGCGAGCCAGCGTCGCGATGGCGCGGGACAGTTCGGTGCGCGGTTCGGTGCCCCGGCGACCACAGGCCAACATGATCGTCGACGTACCAACCGCCCCGGCCAGGTCGACCAGGGTCCCAAGGCGGCGCTGGATCGCAGCCGCATCGAGGTCAGGGTCATCCGTCTCTGTCCGCGTTGATCAGCCTGACCA
Organism: uncultured Actinomycetota bacterium; assembly: GCA_963715215.1. Classification (GTDB taxonomy): domain Bacteria; phylum Actinomycetota; class Actinomycetes; order Mycobacteriales; family Mycobacteriaceae; genus Mycobacterium. Next base: position 75,085 of record CAVQRJ010000009.1, on the reverse strand, counting down.
CCAACCCGCTGGCCAGGATCTGCTCCGCGAGCGCGTCAACGAGTTCGGGAGGCAGCGGGGTCGGGACGTGATCACAACCTCCCGGCAGGGCGCCAAGGTCGATCTGGCCGAAGCCCTGCCCGCTGATCTCTGCTAACGCCCCGGGCAAGCTCCACGCCCGGAAAGAGATGGTCGAGCAGCCAAGCCGGGAGTCGATCGATGATTCGAGCTGCGCTGCGACATCCTGCGTGGTCATCGCAGTGTCCTCACATATCGGCGTGCCGGATGTTGCTCGGCGGCGCACGGGTTAGGCGGTGGGTGGTTCCGGGTCGGCGACCCAGGGCCCGTGGTGGCTGCGGCCGGTGCGGCCGAGCTCGGCGTGGATCCGGGTGACGATGGCATCGGTGGACAGGCCGTAGCGATCGTGCAGGGTCGGCAGTGCGCCGGCCGCGAGGAACTCGTCGGGCAGCGCAATGGGCACGATCCGCCGACCGGCCCCAGCAAAGGCCAGTGTCGCGGCGACCGACTCGGCGAGCCCACCCATCACGGTGTGGTTCTCCAAAGTCACCACGAGCCGATCGGTGCGCGCCGCGCGCAGGATCGCCTCGCCGTCCAGCGGTTTGATCGTCGGCACGTGCACGACGCCCACGTCGACATGATCGGCTTCCAGGCGGGACGCGGCGTCCAGCGCGCGCATCGTCATGAGCCCAGTCGAGATGAGCACCACGTCGCGGCCGGTGCGCAGCTCAGCGGCCTTACCCAACTCGAAGTGGTAGTTGTACTCGTCGAGCACCCGGGGCACCGCGCCGCGGAGCAGCCGCAGGTACGTGGGACCCGGGTGGGACGCCAACGCCGGCACGGCCTGCTCGATGTCCACCGCATCGCACGGGTCGACGATCGTCAGCCCGGGACAGCCGCGGAGGATCGCCATGTCCTCGGTAGCCTGGTGGCTGGGCCCGTACCCGGTGGTCAAGCCGGGCAGGCCACCGACGACATTGACGTTGAGCCCCGGCTCGGCGATGTCCAGGCACAAAAAGTCATACGCGCGCCGGGTGGCGAAGACCGAGTACGTGGACGCGAACGGCACCAACCCCACCTCGGCCAGGCCGGCGGCGGCGCCGAGCAAGGCCTGCTCCGCCATGCCCATCTGGAAGAAGCGCTTGGGATGGGCCTCGCGGAAGATGTGCATGTCGGTGTATTTAGCGAGGTCGGCCGACAGCCCGACGATCTCCTGGCGCTCCTCGCCAAGTCGAGCCAGCGCATGCCCGAACGGCGCGCTGGTGGTGGGCTGGCCCGGGTCGGCGAACGAGGCGATCATCGCCGAGGTGGTGAGCTTCTTGCGCGGCGCGGTGGCGGTCATCGGCGCAGTCCCTCCTCGAGCTGATCACGTGCGATCTGCCACTCGTGTTCCTCAACACGCATGAAGTGCGCCTTCTCCCGGTTCTCCAGCAGCTGCGACCCCCGCCCGATGCGGGTGTCGCAGATCAACACCTTGGGCGAGCCGCGGTGCTCGCGGAGCTCGTCGAAGGCGGCCACCACGGCCGCAATGTCGTTACCGTCCACCCGCAGAGCCTGCCAACCGAATGCCCGCCACTTCTCGGTGACCGGCTCAGTCCGCAGCACCTGATCGGTCGGACCGTCGGCCTGCAGGGCGTTGACGTCGACGATCGCGGTCACGTTGTCCAACCCGTGGTGGGCGCAGGCCAGCGCTGCCTCCCAGGTGGAGCCCTCGTCCAGCTCGCCGTCGGAAAGCAGATTGAACACTCGGGCGGGGTTGCCCAGGTGCCGCAGCCCCAGCGCCATCCCGTTAGCCACCGCCAACCCGTGCCCCAGCGAGCCACCGGAGATCTCCACGCCGGGTGTGTAGGAGGCCATTGCCGACATGGGCAGCCGCGAGTCGTCCGACCCGTAGGTCTGTAGTTCCTCGATCGGGACGATGCCGGCTTCGGCCAGCGCCGCGTACAGCGCGATCGCGTAGTGGCCAATCGAGAGCAGAAACCGGTCCCGCTCGGGCCAGTGCGGATCGTCGCGCCGGAACCGGAGCTGGTCGCCGTACAGCACGGCGAGGACATCGGCGACACCCAACGCCTGCCCGATGTAGCCCTGCCCCTGAACCTCCCCCATGTCCAGCGCGTAGCGCCGGATCCGGTACGCCGCGTCCCGCAGCCGGGTGAGGCGTTCGGTCTGCTGGTCGGTGGTGACAGACGTCATGACTTACCTTCCTCGCTCACTTGGTCGTTTCGGCTTCCGCCCGGTGCGCCCACGACGCACCTTCCGGAACGACGCCCTGACCCGCCTCCCGCTCGCGCATGACCTCGCGTTCCAGGAGCGCCACCTTCTCCCGCTCGGCCGGTCCCCAGGTCTCTCTCGTCACCAGGGTGGCGATGAGGCCCAGCAGGCCGTAGAAGCTGAACAGCAAGGCGGGTCCGATCCAGCCGGTCCGGCCGTAGAGGGCCGTGGCCACTAGCGGCGTAAAGCCGGAGACGACGGCCGAGAGCTGATACGCCATCGAGGCACCGCTGGTGCGGGTCTTGGCCGAGAACAGCTCCGAGAACCATGCGCCCTGCACCCCGGCCAGGGAGTTCTGGCAGACGGCGTAGCTGATGATGAAGGCGACGATGACCGCCACTTGGGCACCGGTATTGACGGTCAGGAACAGCGGGACACCCCAGAGCAAGGTGAGCACGGTTCCCAGCACGTACACCGGCCGCCGTCCGACCCGGTCGGTCAGTGCGCCCCAGCAGACCGTGGCGACTATCCCGAGGGCGGCCGCCACCATGAGGGCGGTCAAGGTGGTGGGGCGGTCGGCCAATTTTTCCCGGGTGAGGTAGGACAGCATGAATGTCACCGACACGGCGTAGCCGGCTGTCTCCGCAACACGCAGGCAGAACGCGCGCAGCACGTTACGCCAGTCATCGCGGAGCACCTCAAGGATCGGGTTCTTGGCGAGCTGGCCCTCCTCCTTGAGCTCCTCGAACTCCGGCGACTCATCAATCTTGAGCCGGATGATGATGCCCACGACGATCAATACCGCGCTGAGCAGGAACGGCACCCGCCACGCCCACTGGTCACCCAGTGGCACACTGGCCAAGAAGGCCAGGTTGGCCAACAGCAACCCCACCGGGAAGCCCGCCTGGGTGATCCCGGTGTAGAGCCCACGTTTGCGCCACGGGGCGTGTTCGAACACCATGAGGATTGCGCCGCCCCACTCCGCGCCGAATGCTAGGCCCTGCACCACACGCACGATCACCAGCAGGATCGGCGCCCAGATCCCGACCATCTGGTAGGTGGGCAGCACACCTATCAGTACGGTGGCGAAGCCCATCAGGAACAGCGAGCCGACCAGCACCGGCTTGCGGCCGACCTTGTCCCCCAGATATCCGCCGATGATCCCGCCCAACGGCCGCACCGCAAAACCGATACCGAGGGTCGCAAACGACAGCAGCGTGCCCGACAGCGGATCGGACGCCGGGAAGAACACGTTGTTGAAATACAGAGCCGCGGCCGTGCCGAACCCGATGAAGTCATACGTCTCGATCGTGGCGCCGATCGAGCAGCCGATCGCAACCCTCGTCTTCTCCGGTGTGCCCTCAATCGGATGCCAATGGGCGACGTCTTCCAGGTAGGGATCGGGCTGCGGCGGCTGCGCCTCGGTCATGATGATCTCCGCTTAGCTCGGCTGAAAGGCTGTGCGGGAGACAGCCTTCGTCGGACTGCATAAAATGCCGTTGCTGATTGTTTATCTCATGTGCCGCCGAGTTTTCTCCGTGTTCGTGCCGGCTGTCAATCCTCTTCACGCAGGAACTCCCGAAGTCAGCGCACGGGCTTCAGCGCGTGGCCTAAAGACCTCCGGCGCTGGGACTGGGGCGTCATTCGCTCGTAGTTCGTCGCATTTCGTTTGAATCTCCGCCCAGACATCATCGATAGATCGGCCAGCAGTCACAGGACGACATTAGAAACATACGACAATCGCAATCGCCGCTCAGCTGCTGCACTCGGAGTTGGCCATCGCTAGGGGCTTAAGCACACGGGTGTGGACATTCGTGAACTCGTCTGCGGAGTTGGAATTCGCGCCGAGCATCGGCATTAACTCTCCGATGCTGTCCACCACAGCGACTGCGGGGCGCCACCGCTTGCAATCTTCGATCACGCTCCCAACCGCAGCCCGGTCCTCCGGTTCGCAGTACCGAAACACATTCTGGTCACGAAGCTGATCCTTGGGCGCGCCCAGCATCAGCAGCCGCGTCATGGTCGCCGTGATGCCGTTGTGGTCCAGATCCAGCACCAAGACTCGGCGGCCAGCCAGGAGAGCCTCTACACATGCTGCAAGTGCAATAAAAGTCTTACCGCCCTCTGGCTGACTGCGTCACGGCCGCTGCCCGACGCCAGCACCACTCTCCTACTTTTCGGTGCGAGAGCCTGGCCGCAGTGGGTGGCGCGGCGTGTCGAGCGACAGGGCCTTGAGGGAGCCCTACAACGTGTCAGGCACGCAGGAGATGGAGCTGATGGCGAAAGTTGAGGCGTACGAGACCAGATCCGGGAAGCGTTGGCGTGTTCGCTACCGGACACCAGATCGTCGCCAAACAGACAAGCGCGGATTCCTGCGGAAGCGTGATGCCCAGGCTTGGGCGCACCAGCTGGAGGTTGACAAGCGGCGAGGCGCTTACGTTGCGCCGGCCGCCGGCCGGGTCTCGTTGGGCAACTATGCGCAGGAATGGCTCGACTCGAAGCATAAGCTGAAGCCTTCGACGCGGGCGCGGTACCAAGTGGTGCTGGACACGTTCATTGCTGATCACGCCGCGGTCGCGTTGGGTGACATCAATCGCGATCTCATCCGGGGCTGGGTTGCAGATCTCCGCCGAACCCACGCGCCTGCGACGGTGCACAAGACTATCGGTGTGCTTCGCCAGGTGCTCGACATGGCTGTCGCTGACAACCGGCTGGTGATAAACCCCGTCGACAAGAAGATCGAGTTGCCCGCGGTCGAGGCAATCGAGCAGCGGTACATCACGCTGGAACAGCTGCACACCCTGGCTCACGCCGCTGGCGAGCACAGGACCCTTGTCTATGTACTAGGGACGTGCGGGCTCCGGTTCGGTGAGGTGGCGGAACTTCGGTGGCGGGATGTTGACGTTGAGAAACTACGGATCCGTGTCGCCCGATCGGTGGCGCTCGTGAACGGCGTATTCGAGCCGGGGACTCCGAAGAGCGGGAAAGGCCGCACCGTGAGCTTGCCCCGGTTCGTCGCAGACCTCCTCACAAGGGACGAGAAGGTCCCGGATGCGCTCGTGTTCCCCGACTCACAAGGCGGCTACATGCGGGGCGCGAACGTCCGGCGGCGCTGGTGGTCCGATGCCGTCGCGGCTGCTGGCCTGTTCCCACGCACCGTGAAGGGCGCGGACGGTGAGCCGGTCACGGTGTACGACTTCAAGTTGCACGAGCTACGGCACACCGCGGCGTCGCTGGCGATCCAGGCCGGGGCCAACATCAAAGCCCTGCAGAACATGCTCGGACACCAAAGTGCGGGCCTGACGCTGGACCGTTACGGCCACCTGTACGGGTCGGATGTGAGGCCGTTGGGGTCGCCATCAATGCGTTGTTGACTCGCAATTGTGGGCAGAATGTGGGCACGGAACAGATTCCTGCGTAGCCCGGTCAGCCCGCTGAGCGATTGACCTGCAATTTTACTTGTGGAGCCTAGGGGATTCGAACCCCTGACTTCTGCCTTGCAAAGGCAGCGCTCTACCAACTGAGCTAAGGCCCCGTTCAGGAAGGTCGTTCGGCGGCGGCGTGCCACACCTCGACGCCGTGTCGCGACCGCACCACGAGTACCGCCAACGCCACCGCGGCGACCAGCAGAACCAGCCTCATGGTGACCCTTTCCGTGGGCCTAGGAGGACTCGAACCTCCGACCTCTTCGTTATCAGCGAAGCGCTCTAACCGCCTGAGCTATAGGCCCGTAACGCGGGTGGCCGAGCGACGAGATTACCGTAACTGCGACGCTTGGCCCAAACCGGATTAATCGCGGTCGGCCAGTGTCACCTCGATGCCACCGACCAGGTCGGTGGTCAGGTTGTAGATGAATACCCCGACGGTGGCCATCGCCGTCAGCAGCACGATGTTCACCAGGCCGATCAGCGCCGCCCCGCCGAAGATCGTTCCGCTGGACACCAGGTCACCGCCAGCCTGCCCGCTCGCGCTGGTGAGCAGGTCGCCCACGTTGCTGTTGAGCTTGCTCCACACGCCCATGCCGCCGAGCACCAAGTACAGGAACGCGACGGCGATCATCCACACGAAGAACAGCGCGACCGACAGCACCAGCGAGACCTTCAGCGCGCTCCACGGGTCGATCCGGCGGATCTGCATGCTCGCCCGCACCGGACCCGGCTGTGCGCGGGTCGCTACCTGTACGCGGCCTTGCGCCGCCGTCCGCGCCGGTGGCTCGCTGCGCTCGGGTGCGGCCTTGCGCTGTGCCGGCCGCGGAGCTCCACCGGACAGGTCGGGCAGCTCGCTGGTGTAGGCCTCCGTGGCGCTGGGCTCGTTGCGCGGTGGCGCGGGCTCCGGCGACTCCGGCGCGGCTGCAGGCGCCGAGGATCCACCGGAGATGAACCGGTTGACGCGGGCCTCCACCCCCGTGGCGTGACCGGATGGCGCGCCGCCTCGGTGCGGCTCCGGGCGGCTGGGCTCCCGCGGCGTGCGGGGCGGTTGGTTCTGGGCTGCCCTCGCAGCGGCGGGTCCCCGTTGCCATGGCGGCACGTCGCGCCCCGTCGCGTTGCCCATCGAGCCGGTGTCCGGGTCGTCGGACGCGGAACCGTTGGCGCTACCGTCGCCCGAGCGCGGATGGCCCGCCTCGTTCGGTGAAGTCACTACGGCTCCTTTTCGTCGGTCACGTCGCCGGCTTACTCCTCGGCCTCGGCCTCGGCGTCGCTCTCCTCTGCGTTGCGGGCAATCGCAATCAGTGTCGCCCCCTCGCCCAGGTTCATCAAGCGAACGCCCTTGGTCTGCCGACCGGCCTTGCGAACCTGGCGCGCCGTGGTGCGGATGACGCCCCCACCCGATGTGATCGCGTAGAGCTCGGTCTCGTCATCGACCACCAGCGCTCCGACCAGACTGCCACGTCGCTTGTCGAATTGGATGGTCAGCACCCCTTTGCCGCCGCGGCCCTGCACCGGGTACTCGTCGATGGCGGTCCGCTTCGCATACCCGCCGGCCGTCGCGACCAGTAGGAACGTGTCCGGCTGCACGACATTCAGCGAGAGCAGGGCGTCGTCGGTGTTGAACCGCATGCCCTGCACACCGGAGGTGGCCCGACCCATCGGGCGGAGCGCCTCATCGGTTGCCGAGAAGCGGATCGACTGGCCCTTCGCCGACACCAACAGCAGGTCGTCCTCGCCCGAACACAAGACGGCGCCCACGAGTTCGTCGCCGTCGCGGAGGTTCACCGCGACGATGCCGCCCGACCGGTTCGAGTCGAAGTCGGTGAGCTTGGACTTCTTCACCAGCCCGTTGCGGGTGGCCAGCACCAGATACGGCGCATCCTCGTAACTCTTGATCTGAATGACCTGGGCAATCCGTTCCTCGGGCTGGAACGCCAGCAGGTTCGCGACGTGCTGGCCGCGCGCCGTGCGCGACGCCTCGGGCAGGTCGTACGCCTTGGCCCGGTACACCCGCCCCTGGGTGGTGAAGAACAGGATCCAGTCGTGCGTCGAGCAGACGAAGAAGTGGTTGACGATGTCGTCCTGCTTGAGACCCGCGCCCTGCACGCCCTTGCCGCCGCGCTTCTGGCTGCGGTACAAGTCGGTCTTCGTGCGCTTGGCGTAGCCGGTCTCGGTGATCGTGACGACGACGTCCTCGCGGGCGATCAGGTCCTCGTCGTTGACGTCGCCGTCGGCGACGATGATCTTGGTGCGCCGGTCGTCTCCGTACTTGTCGACGATCTCCTTGAGCTCGTCGGCGACGATCGCGCGCTGACGCTCGGGTTTGGCCAGGATGTCTTCCAGGTCGGCAATCTCGGTCTCGATCTTGGCCAGGTCGTCGACGATGCGCTGGCGTTCCAGTGCGGCCAGCCGGCGCAGCTGCATGTCCAGGATCGCCTGGGCCTGGATGTCGTCGATGTCGAGCAGTTCGATCAAGCCCTGGCGGGCGACGTCGACTGTCTCCGACGCCCGGATCAACGCGATGACCTCGTCGAGCGCGTCGAGCGCCTTGACCAGGCCGCGCAGGATGTGGGCCCGTTCGTTGGCCTTGCGCAAGCGGTAGGTCGTGCGCCGGAAGATGACGTCGATCTGGTGGTCGACGTAGTAGCGGATCATCTGGTCGAGGCGCAGTGTGCGGGGCACGCCGTCGACGATCGACAGCATGTTGGCGCCGAAGCTGGTCTGCAGCTGGGTGTGCTTGTAGAGGTTGTTCAACACGACCTTTGCCACCGCGTCGCGCTTGAGCTCGACGACGATGCGCAGGCCGACCCGGTCACTGCTCTGGTCCTCGATGTTGGAGATGCCCGTGAGCTTCCCGTCGCGCACCTGCTCGGCGATCGAGGTGATGAAGTTGTCGTGGTTGACCTGATACGGCAGCTCGGTGATGACGATGCCGGTGCGGCCGCGGTTGTCCTCCTCGATCTCGCAGACACCGCGCATCCTGATCGACCCGCGACCGGTCGTGTACGCGTCATTGATGCCCTGCGAGCCGACGATCAGGCCCTTGGTGGGGAAGTCCGGACCCTTGACCCGCTTGGTGACGGCCTTGAGCGTCGCTTCCTCGTCGGCGTCGTGGTTCTCCAGGCACCAGTAGACGGCCTCGGCGAGCTCGCGCAGGTTGTGCGGCGGGATGTTGGTGGCCATGCCGACCGCGATGCCGCCCGAACCGTTGGCCAGCAGGTTGGGGAACCGGCTCGGCAGAACCGTCGGCTCCTGCACGCGGCCGTCGTAGTTCGGGATGAAATCGACTGTCTCCTCGTCGATTTCGCGCAACATCTCCATCGCTAGCGGAGTGAGACGCGCTTCCGTGTTGTGGCTGACGAATCCGTTCGTGATGAACGCGTGGTCAGCTGTGTCCACTCGCAGGCTGTAGACGGGCTGGACGCCCGCGGCGGTTACGGCGGCCACGCGCGCGTATGAGTATTCGCCGAGTGTGCGGTTATCGACGGTTTCCGGCCAACTTTCGTCCGAATCTGCACAGTCGACGAGCATGGCCACGCGGTCTCCCGGGCGAATCTGGTCGATCAGCTTCCAGACCAGCATCGGCACCCCGTCGATGTTCACCAGGCAAAGCAACGGGTGATTTTCCGTACCGGTGACGGAATGGCCTTCTGCGGTCGTGACAGTGAAGGTCGCATGGTCGCCCGAGTGGAAGAGCCGATCGGCGACTACGGGCTCGCCATGGAGGCCAATGACTTTCAGCTCGATGACATTGTCGGAATTCGGGCGAGCATTGGGCACGACGTCGCGAATTGCGATCGACCTGCCCTCCGGCAAGCTGACCAGTGCGTCGCCCGTGACGCAGTAGCGCATGGCGGCCGGGGGATCGTTGCCTGGTGAGCCGAAGTTGCCCTGCCCGTCGACAAGCGGGTAGCGCAGCGACCACGGCTGGGCCATCCGGACCAGGGTGTCGTAGATCGACGCGTCGCCGTGCGGGTGGTAGTTGCCCATCGTCTCGGCAACGGAGCGTGCGGATTTCGCGTGGCTGCGGTCGGGGCGGAAGCCCGAGTCGAACATGGCGTAGAGCACCCGGCGGTGCACCGGCTTGAGGCCGTCGCGCACCTCCGGCAACGCGCGGCCGACGATCACGCTCATCGCGTAGTCGATGTAGCTGCGCTGCATCTCCTGCTGGATGTCGACCGGCTCGACGCGATCTCCTGCTTCGTCGCCAGGAGGCAACGTGGTGTCAGTCATATGGTTTCAGTCCTATTGGTTATGGAACTTCGCTAAACATCCAGGAAGCGAACGTCTTTGGCATTGCGTGTGATGAAGCTGCGCCGAGCCTCGACGTCCTCGCCCATCAGGATCGAGAACAGCTCGTCGGCGGCCGCCGCATCGTCGAGGGTGACCTGTCGCAACACTCGCACCGACGGATCCATCGTGGTCTCCCACAACTCCTTTGCGTCCATCTCGCCGAGGCCCTTGTAGCGCTGGATGCCGTCGTCGACGTTGATCCTCTTGCCCGCCTTCTTGCCTGCCTCGAGCAGGCCGTCGCGCTCGCGGTCGGAGTAGGCGAATTCGGGTTCAGAACGCTGCCATTTCAGCTTGTACAGCGGTGGCTGCGCCAGGAAGATGTGCCCGTTCTCGACGAGCGGCTTCATGAACCGGAACAGCAGCGTCAGCAGCAGCGTCGAGATGTGCTGGCCGTCGACGTCGGCGTCGGCCATCAGCACGATCTTGTGGTACCGCAGCTTGGCGAGGTCGAACTCGTCGTGGATGCCGGTGCCCAGCGCGGTGATGATCGCCTGCACTTCGGTGTTCTTCAGCACCCGGTCGATGCGGGCCTTCTCGACGTTGATGATCTTGCCGCGCAACGGAAGGATCGCCTGGAACATCGAGTCGCGGCCGCTCTTGGCCGAACCGCCCGCGGAATCGCCCTCCACTACATACAGCTCCGACTTGCGCGGATCGGTGGATCGGCAGTCGGCCAGCTTGCCGGGCAACCCGCCGATGTCGGTGGCGCTCTTGCGGCGCACCAGCTCGCGTGCCTTGCGGGCCGCGATTCGTGCCTGCGCCGACGAGACCGCCTTGTTCACAACGGTTTTAGCCTCTGCCGGGTTGGCCTCGAACCAGTGGCTCATCTGCTCGTTGCAGATCCTCTGGACAAACGACTTGACCTCGGTGTTGCCGAGCTTGGTCTTGGTCTGGCCCTCGAACTGCGGCTCGGCCACCATCACCGAGATGACGGCCGCAAGACCCTCGCGGATGTCGTCGCCGGTCAGGTTCGGGTCCTTGTCCTTGAGCAGCTTCTTGTCCTTGGCGTACTTGTTGACCACGCTCGTCAGGGCCGTGCGGAAGCCCTCTTCGTGGGTACCGCCCTCGTGGGTGTTGATCGTGTTGGCGAAGGTGTGCACCGACTCCGAGTAGCCCGCGTTCCACTGCATCGCGATCTCGACCTCGTGGCCTTCGCCCTTACCGCCGAAGTCGACGATGCTCTGGTGAATCGCCGTCTTGGTCCGGTTGATGTGCTTGACGTAGTCGACCAACCCGCCGGGGTAGTGGAAGGTGCGGTTCTTGGTCTTGTGCGGGCCCGCCGCCTCGGCCGCTTTTTCGTCGGCCGACTTGGGCGCTTCGGCGGTGTCACTGACGACCTCGTCGACCACTTCCTCGGCACTGACGCGCTCGTCGGACAGCGTGATGGTGAGGCCCTTGTTCAAAAAGGCCATCTCCTGCAGCCGTCGGGCGACCGTCTCGAAGTCGTAGTTGGTGGTTTCGAAGACGTCCGGATCCGCCCAGAACCTGACCGTGGTGCCGGTCTTCTTGGTGGCATCGCCCTGTTTGAGCGTGCCGGGCATCGCCCGGTCGTAGGACTGGAACCACTCGTGGCCGTCACGGCAGATGTCGAGCTCGAGCCGCGTCGACAGCGCGTTCACCACCGAGACCCCGACACCGTGCAGGCCGCCGCTGACGGCATACCCGCTGTTCTCCCCGCCGAACTTGCCGCCGGCGTGGAGCTGGGTCATCACGACGTCGACGGTCGGCGCGCCGCTGGCGTGCATCTCGACGGGGATACCGCGCCCGTCGTCACGCACCTCGACGCTGCCGTCGTCGAGGAGCCGAACCTCGACCTTGGTCGCGTATCCGGCCATCGCCTCGTCCACCGCGTTGTCGACGACCTCCCAGACGAGGTGGTGCAGACCACGCTCGCCGGTGGAGCCGATGTACATGCCCGGGCGTTTGCGGACCGCCTCCAAACCTTCGAGCACGGTGATGGCGTCGGCGCCGTATGTCTTCTTTTTCGTGTTCTTTGCGGCAGGTGCAGTCTTCTTAGCGGCAGGCACGGTCGCCAGCATCCTTACTTCTCGACGGGGGTGGGGCTCTGGCGGTGTTGGTACCGCCGGCAAGTCACTGGTTCAGTCTACCGGGAGCTAGCGACAGGACCGACGCTGAGGCCGCGTTTCTACACACCTATTCAAGCCGCCTGTGGAATTTTTCGATCCAAGGTGCGTCAAGACGCTTGAGAATGGCTCTTGCGGCGTCCTCGCGGCTCTCAGCCAACGCCGGAACACCGGTCACCCGTATGTGTCGCGGGGGCCGCGGCCTGCGACGTGATACCTGCCCTTGCGCCAGGACGGACCCACCGGCCCGACGATTTTCAGCGACGTCACGACGCCGTCACCGACCGCCGCCGCGATTTTAGCTAGAAGTTGGGCTTGCACCATCCTCAGTTGGGTGGCCCACGCCGTGGATTCGGCGGACACGCTGAGCACCCCGTCGCGCAGGACGGTCGGCGTCGCGTGCGCGGCGATCTGCTCGCCAACGACTGTCTGCCATTCGCCGAACACCGTGCCTTCGGCGACTCGCCCCGACCAACCGCGGGTCCTGGCCACATCTCGCGTCGCCGCCCCGAGCGTCTGCGGGTCCCTCGCATCGGGTCCCGGCCCCGACCAGGTGCGCCGCCGGCCGGCGATCCGTCGTGGGGTGGGGGAGTTGCGCCCGCGGCCGACGTCCTTTCCCTGGTTGCGTGCCACACCCCTGGCCTCTTCGAGGGTGCGGCGCACGAGGTCCATGCCGGCCAGCCCCGACAGATGCTCCGGCGGTGTGACGGCGGCGGGCTCGTCGGTCTCATCGTTGTGAGTCATGGCTCCACCACGGACACTCGGCCGCCATCGTCGTCACGCATCGTGATCTCCATCCTGCGCGCATCCCAGTCGCTCGGGATGTCGTCGCCGACGGCCGCGGTCACAAGTACCTGCTCCGCCGAGGCCGCCACCACCGCCAGCGCGCGCCGCCGCGCGGAATCCAATTCGGCGAAGACGTCGTCGAGCAGCAGCACCGGGTCGCCGCCCTCGGCGCGGAGCAGCTCATAGGCCGCCAGCCGCAGCGCCAGCGCCATCGACCACGATTCGCCATGGCTCGCAAAGCCTTTGGCGACCTGGTCGTCCAGCCGAAGTTCGAGATCATCACGGTGCGGGCCGACCAGGCACACGCCACGCTCGATCTCCGCGTCACGCCGGCGAGCGAGTGCGTCCAGCAGCACCGCCTCGAAGAACTCCGCGGTCTCGTTCTGTCCGTCGATCTGCTCGATCTTGCTGCGGTACTGGATTGACGCGGGACGAGACGAGGGCGCCAGCAGTTGGTATGCCTTTTCCACCTCCGGGTTCAGTTCGTTGACCAGCTCCACCCGCGCCGCGACCAGCTGTGCTCCATGTGCGGCGAGGTGCCTGTCCCATACGTCGAGGGTGTCGGCCACGTTGCGGTCACCGCGGTGCCGGGCCCCCGCTGCGGTCTTGAGCAAGGCCGTGCGCTGCCGCAACACCTTGTCGTAGTCGGCCCGCACCGCGGCGATCCGCGGCCGCCGGGTTGTCGCGAGCTCGTCGAGATAGCGCCTGCGCTCGGCCGGATCACCGCGTACCAGCACAAGGTCCTCGGGCGCGAACATCACCGTCCGCAGCACACCGAGCACTTCGCGCGCGCTACGCACCGGCGAGCGGTTCAGCCGGGCTTTGTTGGCGCGCCCTGCCATCACTTCGAGGTCGACGGCCAGTTCGCGGCCGTCGTTCACCACGATCGTGGAGATGATGGCCCGTTCGGCGCCCACCCGTAACAGGGGTGCGTCCGATGCCACCCGATGCGAGCCGAGCGTCGACGAATACCAGAGCGCTTCAAGGAGATTCGTCTTGCCGTAGCCGTTCGGTCCGACGAACACCGTGCGGCCGGGCTCGAGGTCCAGGTCGACCCGCTGCCATGACCGGAAGTCCTGTAGTCCCAGGTGGCGGACGTACACTGCGCCGATTCCCTAGTCGCTTCTATCCCGCCCGCCGGTGCTATCCGGACTCGCTGACCCGCTTCACCGCGTGACCACCGAACTGGTTGCGCAGCGCCGCGACGGCCTTCATCGTCGGCGAATCGTCCTGGCGCGACAGGAACCGCGCGAACAGCGAGGCGGCGATGCCCGGCACCGGAACCCGCAGCCGGATCGCTTCCTCCACCGTCCACCGGCCTTCACCGGAGTCCTCTGTGTAGCCCGAGATGTCCTTCAAGCCAGGATTTTCCTTGAGCGCCTTGGCCAGGAGTTGCTGCAGCCAGGACCGCACCACCGTGCCGTTGGTCCACGCCTGGTAGACGGCCTGCGGATCCCTGATCAGGTCTTCGGCCGCGAGCACCTCGTAGCCCTCGGCATATGCCGTCATCAGCGCGTATTCGATGCCGTTGTGCACCATCTTGGCGAAATGCCCGGCACCGACCGGGCCCGCGTGCACGAATCCGTCTTCCCGCGGGCCGGGCGGGCGCAGGGTGTCGAAGATCGGCATGGCGCGTTCGACGTCGGCGTCACTGCCGCCGACCATCAGTCCGTACCCTTCCGTCAAACCCCAGATACCACCCGATACACCGGCATCGATATAGGCGATCCCTTTCTCGCCCAACAACTTTGCGTGCGGCTCATCGTCGGTGTACCGCGAGTTCCCACCGTCGATGACGAGATCGCCTTCGGACAGTTCGTTCGCGATTTCCTTGATCGTCGTGTCGGTGACCGACCCCGACGGCACCATCACCCACACCACACGGGGTGCTTTGAGCGCGTCGGCCAACGCCTCGAGCGTCGGTACATCGGTGACTTCCGGCCGCGGGTCGTAGCCGATGACCTCATGGCCGCCCTCACGCAGGCGCTCCCGCATGTTGAAGCCCATCTTGCCCAGGCCGACCAAACCCAATTGCATGTACGCCTCTTTCGTCGCGGGGTGGAAGCCCTAGCCCGGGAGCCGCACCGGCATCAGCAGATAGACATAGTCGGTTTCGGCCGCGGGGAATGGTCCCGCGCCTGCGCCGACAGCGCCGTCGTCATCGTCGCGTGCCGGCCGCAACACCGCAGGACGACTGGGTGTCGTAAAACCGAACGTCACGCGCTCGGAATGCAAGGAGCCCAACCCGTCGGTGAGATACGTCGGATTGAACGCGATGGTCAACGGCTCGCCGGCGAAGGCAACCGGAAGATCCTCTTCGGCACGACCCACGTCGTCGGCACCGGCCGACAGCTTGAGCACATCGTCGGCGAATTCCATCCGCACCTGCGCCCCGCGATCGGCAACCAGGGCGACGCGTTTGATCGCCTCGGTCAGTTCAGCGACACCGATGGTCGCCACGGCCGTGTGTTCCGTGGGCAGCAGCTGACGAAACTTCGGGAACTCCGCATCGAGCAATCGGGTGGTGCTGCGCTTGCCGTCGCTGCGAATGCCGAGCAGCCCCTCCTTGCCCACCGCCGATCCGGCGCCGAGCGATAGGTGCACATCACCCGCACCGGTACCCGCCTTGGCGGCCTCCGCCAACGTCTTGGCCGGCACCAGCACCGCGGCCTCCACGCCGGCCGAATCCGTCGACCAGGTCAACTCGCGAACAGCGAGCCGGAATCGGTCGGTGGCGGCCAAAACCACGCTCTCCCCGGAAATCTCGACACGAATACCCGTCAGCATCGGCAACGTGTCATCGCGGCCCGCCGCCACCGCGACCTGGCCGATGGCCTCACCGAACAACTCGGCGGAGATAACCCCTGTCTCGTCGGGAAGGGAGGGCAGCGTGGGGTAATCCTCAACCGCCATCGTCGGCAGGGAGAACTTCGCGCTGCCGCAGTTCAGCAGCACCCTCGTGCCCTCCACGCTGACATCCACCGGCTTGGCCGGAAGCGCCCGGGTAATGTCCGACAGCAGCCGGCCCGATACCAAAACACTTCCAGGAGAAGCGATCTCGGCAGCAACCTGGACTTCCGCCGATACCTCGTAGTCGAATCCAGAGATTGTCAGACCCTCATCCGAACCTGTCAGCAACACACCGGCGAGCACCGGAACCGTAGGCCTGGTCGGGAGGTTGCGAGCCACCCAGGCCACCGAGTCGGCGAAGTCTTCGCGCACGAGCCGGAACTTCAGATCGGAGAGACCAACCGTCGTTGTAGCCACGTCCATAGTGTCCCTTCGATCAACTCACAAGTAATGCTCTAACCAGCAGTTTCGGGATGCTCACCCGCGGTCCGCCTGTGTCGCTGCGACGACCGTAACGGCTGTCGAAGTCCCACCGTAGAGCTTTCGGCTCCATCTTGAAAGCTAATCGATCACGATGACAACAGAGGTCAGCGACGTGCCGCGAACGGGTCGTGACGCGGTGTCCCCAAGGTGTCTCTTCTGAGAAGAAACTACGAAGATATATAAGCAACAGTATTAGGTCCTGTGGAACTTGTGGATGAACCGCATTCGGCGCTGGACGAACCTTGTGTGGGGGTGTGAGTTACTTGTGAAGGAGTGCCGATTGTCGTTGGGATGACTGGGGAAGCAGTCGACGCTGTGGAGGGAACGACGGCGCGGGGGATAGGTTTTCAGGAATTCTCCACATGGATGTGCACAAGCATCGGATGTGACGGCTGTTGCGACGGTGACAAAAGTTTTTCGAAGAATTCTTTGCGATCGGCTCAGCGCTTGGCGCGTTGACGGATGCGGGTCGTCAGTTCCTTGACTTGGTCGAAGACCTCACGCCGCTCCGCCATCTCCCCGCGGATCTTCTTCTCGGCGTACATAACCGTGGTGTGGTCTCGGCCGAACGCCTGCCCGATCTTCGGTAGTGACAGATCGGTCAGTTCGCGGCACAGATACATGGCGATCTGTCGTGACTGAGCCAGCGCCCTGGTCTTGCCCGGCCCGCGAAGCTCTTCGACGGTGGTTTCGAAGTACTCGGCCGTCGCGGCCATGATGCCGGCGGTGCTGATCTGGATGCTGTTGACATCCGCGATCAGATCCCGCAGCACGATCTCGGCGAGCGACTTGTCGATCGGTGTCTTGTTCAGCGATGCGAAGGCGGTCACGCGGATCAGCGCGCCCTCGAGCTCACGGATATTCCGCTCGATGCTGCTGGCGATCAGTTCGAGTACGTCGTCGGGTACGTCGAGCCGATCCATCTGGGCCTTCTTGCGAAGGATCGCGATGCGCGTCTCGAGCTCCGGGGGCTGGACGTCGGTGATCAAGCCCCATTCGAACCGGGTCCGCAGCCGGTCTTCGAGGGTGGCCAGCTGTTTGGGGGGTCGGTCCGACGAGATGACGATCTGCTTGTTCGCGTTGTGCAGCGTGTTGAACGTGTGGAAGAACTCCTCCTGAATGCCTTCCTTGCCCTCGATGAACTGAATGTCATCTACCAGCAGCACGTCGATGTCGCGGTAGCTGCGCTTGAACGACGCTTTGCGGTCGTCGCGCAGCGAGTTGATGAAGTCGTTGGTGAATTCCTCGGTCGAGACGTACTTGACGCGCATGCCGGGAAACAGTCGTTGCGCGTAGTTGCCTGCCGCATGCAACAGGTGGGTTTTGCCGAGTCCGGATTCGCCCCAGATGAAGAGGGGGTTGTAGGCACGGGCGGGTGCCTCAGCAATAGCCAGCGTCGCTGCGTGCGCGAACCGGTTCGATGCCCCGATGACGAAGGTGTCGAAGGTGTAGCGGCGATTGAGGCTGATCGAGTTGGCATCGCTGGGCGGGGAGGTCCTGGGTCCGCTGGAGAAGTAGGTCGGCCAACTCTCCTCGACGCTGGCGAGAGCTTCGCTGACTTCGTCGATCTCGTCGGCTTCGGATTCGATGTACGCGTCCGCGACGGCGGGGACACCGTTGTCCTGATCCTCTGGGCTGGGGCTGGCGATCCGCACACCCAATTCGATGCGCTGGCCGAGCTGACGGCTCAATGCGGAGATGATCGGTTCACGTAGATGTCGTTCGATCTCGTTTTGGACGAAGCTGGTGGGGACCGAAAGTAGGGCAAAACCCTCGGTGATGACGAGCGGCTTGACGAGCTTCAACCAGGCCCTTTGCTGCGGGGTGAGACTCGGTGGCGGGGGTTCGCCGTTCACCGGTTCACCTGTGGGGCTGTCGCCATTGAGTTCGGCAAGCACGGTGTTCCATACGGCGACGAAGGGAGGGTCGGGGTCAGCTGTCAATGACGGGTACCCCCTCAAGCCGGTCCAAGGGACCGCCGAAGAGAACGAAGACGAACTGTCCACATAGTTATCCACAGCCTGTGGACAAGCGCAGCCGCCGTCGCTCTGTTGTCTACCAACGGGAACGCCGCGGGCCGGGGCTCGTCACAGTGGTAAAGCACTCTGTGGGCTCGCGACCTGTCGGGCATCCTCGCTTCGTTGTCTGGTCGCCGCTCCCGCGTTCGGAACGGCACTGCCAGAAGCTAACAGTTTTCTGCCTTAGTGCCAACCGTTCTGCCACATTGCCTACTGGTGAGTTTTTGGCGATGCCGGGGCAGTGACTACTGTGACTGATGTCAACATTTTGGGGGTGGCCGCCGGCCGTTTGACCTAGCCAAATCTCGTCAGTACCCTCGAACAGTCGCCCGAACGTGGTGATACGGCTGCGATTCGGAGCTTTACCGAAAGACCGCGCCGGCTAGCGAGCAAGACGAAAGCTTACCAACGGCGATCGCGTCCACACCCGGGGTGTCCGACGCGGTTACCACACGCAACGAGGAGTGACAGCCGTGGCCAAGGGCAAACGGACCTTTCAGCCCAACAACCGGCGCCGTGCGCGGGTGCATGGGTTTCGGCTACGGATGCGCACTCGGGCCGGCCGGGCCATCGTGGCCAACCGGCGCGGTAAGGGCCGCCGCAAGCTGACTGCGTAGTTCGACGCAGGATCTAGCGAGGTGCTTCCGGCGCGGAACCGGATGACGCGGTCGGCGGAATTCGGTGCCACAGTCAACTACGGGATGCGGGCGGTGCAGCCCGACATCGTGGTGCACGCATGTCGAATCGACGGCGCCGATGGGGGTGGCCCCAAGGTAGGCCTGGTGGTCGGCAAGACCGTGGGGAACTCAGTGCAACGACATCGAGTGTCCCGTCGCCTTCGGCACGTCGCCCGTTCGGTGATCGAGAACCTGGACCCCGCCGCCAGGATCGTGATTCGGGCGCTTCCAAGTAGCAGGTATGCCATCTCGGCCCGCCTCGAACAGCAGCTGCGCATCGCGCTCTCGCGAGCGCGCCTGCTCGACGGGACCCGGCGATGATGGTCCGCATCGTGATCTTTTTGATTCAGCTGTACCGCAACACCGTCTCTCCGTTGCGGTTGCCCACGTGTCGGTTCACCCCGACGTGCAGTCAGTACGCGGTCGAGGCCCTCAGTAAGTACGGGCTGATCCGTGGCGGGTGGCTGGCGATGGTCCGGCTCGCGAAGTGCGGTCCGTGGCATCGGGGAGGATGGGACCCAATACCCGAGCGCCGCGGATCACATCCGGAGAGCGCCGCCGTCGACGACGCTAGGAGCAACTCGGTTGTTTAGCTGGTTCAGCCTCGACATCATCTACTACCCGGTGTCGGCGATCATGTGGGCTTGGTACAAGCTGTTCGGCTTGTTGCTGGGTCCCTCGAACTTCTTCGCGTGGGCGCTCTCGGTGATGTTTCTCGTGTTCACGCTGCGCGCAATTCTGTATAAGCCGTTCGTGCGTCAGATCCGCACCACGCGCCAGATGCAGGAGTTGCAGCCGCAGATCAAGGCGCTGCAGAAGAAGTACGGCAAGGATCGTCAGCGGATGGCGCTGGAGATGCAGAAGCTGCAGCGCGAACACGGGTTCAACCCGATCCTCGGCTGTCTGCCGATGCTGGCACAGGTGCCCGTGTTTATCGGGCTGTATCACGTGCTGATGTCCTTCAATCGCACGCAGGTCGGTGTGGGTCGGTTGGGCCTGTCCGTCGAGGAGAACCGCGGGCTGGGCAACTACGTCTTCAGCGCGACCGATGTCGGCCACTTCCTGGATGCGCACCTCTTTGGCGCGCCCATCGGGGCCACTATGACGAAGTTCCCGCCGTATCCGTTCGGCTTCCCTCCGCCAATCGGCACCGAGGCCTTCACCGAGTACGCGCAAGCGGCGGTCATCGCGGTCGGCTTGCCCATCATGATCGCCGCGGGCATCGCCACGCATTTCAACAGCCGCGCTTCGGTTGCCCGGCAGAGCCCGGAGGCCGCCGCCAACCCGCAGACCGCGATGATGAACAGGCTGGCGCTGTATGTGTTTCCCGTCGGCGTTATTGCATTCGGACCGGTTCTGCCTATCGCGATCCTGCTTTATTGGTTCGCAAACAACATCTGGACGTTCGGTCAGCAGCACTACGTGTTCGGCAAGATCGAGAAGGAAGAAGAAGAGAAGAAGCTCGCTGAGATCGAACGGCGTGCGTCGAACGCGCCGCCACCGGGCGCCAAGCCGAAGCGCGCCCGGAAGGGTGAGGCTTCCTCGAGCGATGGCGCCGCGCCGGATCCGTTGGAGGTGACCGAGAGCGGGGGCAGCGAGCTCACGGCCGATGGCGATTCGGGCGGCGGCGGTCCAGCCAAGCCGAGCCCGAATGGGGGAAGCAACCGTACCCCACGGCCAGGTGCTCCACCGCGACCCGGCGCCCGCCCGAAGAAACGAAAGCGTTGACCGGAACCGACCGGCGAATGAGGAGATGACAAAGAGATGACTGACTTCGACGACCCTGCCACCAGCGACCCCGCCACCAGCGAGCGCGGTGAGCAGAACGACGCGGTGGAGTCGGAAGCGTCACGGAACGGCGACGAATCGGTGACAACGGGCGGCGACGACTTCGAGGAGCGCCTCGTGGCGGAAGGCGAGATCGCCGGCGACTACCTCGAGGAGCTGTTGGACATCCTCGACTTCGATGGCGACATCGATCTCGACGTGGAGGGCGACCGGGCCGTCGTCAGCATCGACGGGGGCGAAGACCTGTCGAAGCTCGTCGGACGTAAGGGCGAGGTGCTTGACGCCCTGCAGGAGCTGACCCGGTTGGCGGTGCACCAGAAAACCAGCGAGCGCAGCAGGCTGATGCTCGACATCGCGCGCTGGCGCCGCAAGCGCCGCGACGAACTCGCCGCCCTTGGCGACAAGGTGGCGCGACGTGTTCTGGAGACCGGTGAGCGCGAGCAGCTGTCGCCGATGACGCCGTTCGAGCGCAAGATCGTCCACGATGCGGTGGCCGCGATCGACGGTGTGCGCAGCGAGAGCGAGGGCGTGGAGCCGTCGCGCCGCGTGGTAGTCCTCATCGACTGATTCGAGTTACAGGGATGTAGTTCGTCGCCGCGCAGGTTTTCGCGAAGATCCGGAGGATGTTTCACGTGAAACATGCGGATGTGTCCGCACCCCCTCCGGGGGCCGCGACGGCCTTCGGCGACGAATTGGGCCGTGCCCATCGTTACGCCCAGATCTTGGCCGGCGCCGGCGTGGAACGTGGGCTCATCGGACCCCGCGAAGCGGACCGGTTATGGGAGCGCCATCTATTGAATAGCGCGGCCCTCGCCGAGTTGCTCGATTCGGGTGACCAGATTGCTGACATCGGTAGTGGAGCCGGCCTTCCGGGGATACCGTTGGCGTTGGCCCGGCCGGACTTGCGGGTGACACTGATCGAGCCGCTTCTGCGGCGAACCGATTTCCTCCGAGAGGTCATCGCGGACCTCGGCGTGGAGGTCACCGTGGTCCGTGGCCGAGCCGAAGATCCAACCGTGCAGCAACAAGTGGGGGAGATGGACGCGGTCGTGTCCAGAGCGGTGGCGTCTTTGGACAAGTTGACCCGATGGAGCATGCCGCTGCTCCGACCCGGGGGGCGGATGCTGGCGATCAAAGGCGAACGCGCGGCGGATGAGATTGATGAACACCGGCGTGTGATGAAGTCCCTCGGGGCGGCGGGTGCCAGGGTAGTGACATGTGGAGGGAGCTTCTTGACTCCGCCCGCCACCGTGGTCACCGCGTGGCGAGGGGAGCCACCGCCGACGCAGCGCCGGGCGACACGAGTGGGCAGGAGACGGGAATGAATCCGGTTTCGGAAGGTGGTGCGACGCCGTCGGCGGGTGGGCTGGACACCACCGATGTTTCACGTGAAACATCGGCCAGACCCTCGCAACCCAAGGGGTGGGTGCCCGATGACGCCGGTGACACACCGATCGCAGCGGAAGCGGAACGCGCCACACGCGTGCTGCACGCCGGCGCCCGATTGCCGCGGCCGACGCGGCAACGCGTCTTCACCGTCGCCAACCAGAAGGGCGGCGTCGGCAAGACGACCACCGCCGTCAACGTGGCGGCAGCGCTCGCGCTCCAGGGATTGAAGGTCCTCGTGATCGACCTCGACCCGCAGGGCAACGCCAGCACCGCGCTCGGCATCGAGCACCACCCGGGCACGCCGTCGTCCTACGAGGTACTCATCGGCGAGATGTCCGTGCAGGAGGCGGCACAACGGAGCCCGCACAACGAGCGTCTCTACTGCGTGCCCGCGACCATCGACCTCGCCGGCGCCGAGATCGAGTTGGTCAGCATGGTCGCGCGCGAGGGCCGATTGCGCAGCGCGCTGACCAACCTCGCCGAATACGACTTCGACTATGTCTTCATCGACTGTCCGCCGTCGCTCGGCCTGCTCACGATCAATGCACTCGTCGCGGCGCCGGAAGTGATGATCCCCATCCAGTGCGAGTACTACGCACTCGAGGGTGTCGGTCAGCTGCTTCGCAATATCGAGATGGTCAAGGCACATCTGAATCCGAGCCTCAACGTGTCGACGGTGATCCTCACGATGTACGACGGCCGGACCAGGCTGGCAGACCAGGTCGCCGAGGACGTCCGGTCGCACTTCGGCGACAAGGTGTTGCGGACCGTCATCCCGCGCAGCGTCAAGGTATCCGAAGCGCCCGGCTACGGGATGACGATTATCAACTACGACCCCGGTTCGCGTGGCGCGCTGAGCTATCTGGATGCCAGCCGCGAGCTGGCCGATCGAGGCGTGGATCAGAAAGGACAACACCAGTGACCCAGCCGACACGCAACAAGAGGAGCGGCCTCGGCCGCGGCTTGGCGTCGTTGATCCCGACGGGACCCGCCGATTCCGATATGGCCACGATCGGGCCTCGAATGGGTGACGCCGCGGCGGACGTGGTTCTTGGCGGGGCGCCGCAGCAGAGTGCAGTCGGCGCCGTCTACAGGGAAATCGACCCGGCGACGATCGAGGGCAATCCGCGGCAGCCGAGGCAGGTGTTCGACGACGAGGCGCTCGCCGAGCTTGTCCACTCCATCCGCGAGTTCGGCCTCATGCAACCGATCGTGGTGCGCGCGATATCGGGACAACCCGGCGGCCCGCGGTATCAACTCGTCATGGGGGAGCGGCGGTGGCGGGCCGCGCAGAAGGCCGGCCTTGCCACGATCCCCGCGATTGTCCGCGAGACCGCCGACGACAGCATGCTGCGCGACGCGTTGTTGGAGAACATCCACCGGGTTCAGTTGAACCCGCTCGAAGAAGCTGCCGCCTACCAACAGCTGCTCGACGAGTTCGGGGTCACCCACGACGAACTCGCCGCACGTATCGGACGGTCGCGCCCGCTGATCACCAACATGATCCGGCTGCTGCGGCTGCCGATCGCCGTCCAGCGCCGCGTCGCGGCCGGCGTCCTGTCGGCCGGCCACGCCCGAGCCCTGCTCTCACTCGAGGGCGGCCCGGAGGTACAAGAGGAGCTTGCCGCCCGCATCGTCGCCGAGGGCCTCTCGGTGCGTGCGACCGAGGAGGCGGTGACCCTAGCGAACCGCGACGACCACACCGCTCCGACCGTGCCGCGCCGCAAGCCGATCCACATGCCCGGACTGCAGGATGTTGCTGAGCGACTGTCGACCGCTTTCGACACCCGCGTGACGGTCAGCGTAGGCAAACGCAAGGGGAAGATCGTCGTCGAGTTCGGGTCGGTCGAGGATCTACAGCGGATAGTCGACCTCATGGATGCTGCCAAGGCCTGACCAAGAACACGGGAAAATTACGTCACTGTGACACATCCATCACGGAACCCGCTGCCGCCGTCGTACGGCGACGGAATCGTCATGTGGTGCAACACCTTTGGTTCAACCGGCTGCGACGAATGAGCGGTCGCGCCGACGTCCGCTCTTTACGCGAGCTGCTCATTGCCGAAAACGGGCCTTCTCGCTTGCAGCCTCTTATCCTGGAATGGCGGTCACACGTATCGGCGCCGCCAAGAACCCGGGAAGTTTAGTGTCAGCGCGAATCACGCCCCTGCGGCTCGAAGCCTTCGAGCAGCTCCCCAAGCACGCACGCCGGTGCGTGTTCTGGGAGGTGGATCCGTCCACCCTCGGCCGCGACGATCACCTGACCGACCCGGAGTTCGAGAAGGAAGCCTGGTTTTCGATGGTGATGCTGGAGTGGGGGTCGTGCGGCCAGATCGCGACCGGCGCACGGACCCGCGGCCGTGCCGACGCCGTTGATGACGACCCGTCCGACGAGTCTGCCGACGCACCCTGCCTCGGCTACGCGTTCTATGCTCCGCCCGGCGCCGTGCCGCGGGCGCGGCTCTTTCCCAGCGGACCGGTCAGCGCCGACGCGGTGCTGCTCACGTCGCTCGGAGTGGAGTCCGGCACCGCGCACGCGAGGAGCGAAATGGACCCCGCGCACGCGAGGAGCGACATCGACCCCGCGCACGCGAGGAGCGACATGGAGGCGGATGCGACCGGGCTACCTCAAAGCCTGATCGTGGCGGTCGTGGCGGATCTGGTACGTCGCGGTGTGCGGGCGCTGGAAGCCTTCGGCCGCACCGAGGCAACGGCCGAGCTCGCGGATTCCCGGTTGGTGCCGGACGACCTGCGCCCAGTCGTGGAGGTGCTTGGCGACTGTTCGGTGGAGCAGTGCATGCTCGGCGCCGACTTCCTGGAACAGGTGGGCTTCGTAGAGGTGTCGAAGCACCGGTACTTCCCACGGCTGCGCCTCGAGCTGGAGAGCGGGTTGGGCTGGAAAGCCGGCGTAGAGGCCGCGCTGGAGCGGCTGCTGGAAAGCGAGAAGCTGAAGCAACCCGTCGGCGCGGGCTCGAATATCTGCTGAGGGACTAGCCGTTGCTGACGCGGCCGGCCTGTTCGACCGACAGTTCGTGCGCGAGCAGTTCCGCGAAGGTGAAGGTTCCTGTCGGGCGATCGTTCTTGCCCAGCAGGTAGAGCCGCTTGACCGCCGCGAGGATGCCTTCGGCAATCGAGTCACGGGCCTGGTTGGCGACCAGCATGCCGCGGTCACGGGGGTTGGTGATGTAACCGACGTCCACCTGAACCGTGGGCATCCGCGTCAGCCGCAGCAGGTCCCAGGTGCGTCCGTG
The DNA here is from genome assembly GCA_963715215.1 of uncultured Actinomycetota bacterium. Taxonomy (GTDB): domain Bacteria; phylum Actinomycetota; class Actinomycetes; order Mycobacteriales; family Mycobacteriaceae; genus Mycobacterium. Next base: position 49,830 of record CAVQRJ010000009.1, on the reverse strand, counting down.
GGTGCGGCAATCGCGTAATCCTGTGCGCGCCACCACTTCTCGCTGTATGAAGTCGGCGAGATTGCGGCCGATGGTCGACACCGAACCGTGTGAGTTACCGAAGTGGAACGACGCGACGCCGTTCGCGGACGGGCTGAACTGGGTGGCACAACGCAGGCTGATCATCAGGTCGGCGCCGACGGTGTTGGCGGTCATGGCCCGTTCGGCGTCCGACGGGCTGTGGTTCGGCGGGCGCGACAGAAAGGTCTCCATGCCGATGGCCGTCATGCGACCCTCGAGCCGGCTGGCCAGGTCCCAGAGGATGTCCGCCTCACTGATCGGACCGGCGGAGCCTTGGATGATCTGACCGTGGTCGCCACCGCCTCGGCCCGGATCGATGATGATCCGCTTGCCGGACAGGCGGGGACCGGAACGCCGGACCAGCTCTTCCTCACGGATCGCGTGGATCGAACCACCGGTGACCCGAGAACCCAGGAAGTACAGGGAACGCAATGTCTCCGGACCGCAGATCCCGTCGGGCGAAAGGCCATACTCCCGCTGATAGGACATCAGCGAGTTGTGGGTCAACAGCCCGAAATGGCCGTCCACCAGCCCGGTGTAGAAGCCGAGGTCCTGAAGTCGCGCCTGCAAGGTGGCGACGTCGTCGCCATACATCGGCGCGCCGAACTGGTGACTGAGGATGCGAGCCCCGAGGCGGTAGGACGCCTCTTTGAGCGCGCGATATGTCGCCTCGCCGACGATGCCGTCGACGAGCAGGCCTCGGTGCTGCTGGAATGCGCGAACAGCCTCGTCGAGTTCGAGGTCGAAGAAATCGACCGCGACATGCTTGCCTGTGCTCAGATCCGCGTCTGGGCTGTCCACCAACCCCAGCGCCGCGAGCGCGGTCCGGATCTCGGCGACCGCACCCCCGCGGTCACCGCGACGCAGACTCGACATAACTGGGCCCTTTCGATATCGCATATCAGCGGCGGTCCAGCGCTGACGATTGCAGGACAGCTAACCGGAATTATCTCAGAAGCAGGCCCGATTCAAGAAAACGCCAGGCGAGTCGCCGCTGTGGATCGCCAGGGCGTTAGACGACGTCAGAGAGCTCGCGCAGCAAAGCGGCCTTGCCCTTTGCGCCGACGATCCGTTTCACCGGCTGGCCGTCCTTGAACAGGATCATGGTGGGAATCGAGACAACCTGGAAGTCGCGCGCGGTGGAGGGATTGGCGTCGACATCGAGCTTGGCGACTTTCAGTGAACCGGCCCTCTCACCCGCGATTTCCTCGAGCACCGGAGCGACCATCTTGCACGGGCCGCACCAGGTGGCCCAGAAATCCACCAGGACGGGTGTGCTGCTCGACAACACGTCGTCGGAAAAGGAGTCGTCGGTGACGTTCAGCGTCCTGCTGGTCTTCTCTGCTCCGGTCACGGTTGTGCTCCAATCAGGTCGGTATCCGTCGTTTGCGTTGTCCCAGTGGTGGTTTCGGCGAGCCAGCGTTCGGCGTCGATCGAAGCCGAACAGCCGGTGCCTGCGGCGGTGATCGCCTGCCGGTACGTACGGTCGACCAGGTCGCCCGCCGCGAAGACGCCCTCGATCGACGTGCTGGTGGTGCCATCACGGACGAGGACGTACCCGTCTGAATCAAGGTCAATCTGACCGCGGACCAGTTCTGACCGCGGATCGTGACCGATCGCGACGAACACACCGGTGACCGGCAGGGTGGACTCCTTACCGGAGATGCTGTCGCGCAGCCGTATGCCGGTCACCCGGTTGTCGCCCTCGATCCCGACGACCTGGGTGTTGGTCAGGAACGTGATCTTGTCGTTCTCCTTGGCGCGGTCGAGCATGATCCGCGAGGCACGGAACTCGTCGCGGCGGTGAATCAGGGTGACCGTGCGGGCGAAGCGGGTGAGGAAGGTGGCCTCCTCCATCGCGGAGTCGCCACCACCGACCACGGCGATGTCCTGGTCACGGAAGAAGAAGCCGTCGCAGGTGGCACACGTGCTCACCCCCATGCCCAGCAGCTTGCCCTCGCCGGGAACACCGAGGTGACGCGCCGCCGCGCCCATCGCGAGGATGACGGCGCGGGCGTGGTACGTCTCGTCGCCGACGGTGACGGACTTGACCGGCCCCTCCAGCGACACCGTGTCGACGTCTTCCATCCGCAGGTCGGCGCCGAACCGCAGCGCCTGCTCGCGCATCTGATCCATCAGCTCGGGGCCTGTGATGCCGTCGCGGAAGCCGGGGTAGTTCTCCACCTCGGTCGTGGTCATCAGCGCGCCACCGAACTGCGTGCCTTCGAACACCAGCGGAGTGAGCTGGGCACGTGCGGCATAGATCGCCGCGGTGTACCCGGCCGGCCCGGAGCCGATGACGATCACGTCGTGGACGTCTGCATCCCCGGTGGAAGCTTGAGAAGTCATGCGGACCTTTCTGCCTGCTGGATATCGGCGCACCGATATCACTGCGGCACGGATACAAACACCAGGGTAAGCCGGGGTGTTCCCACTTCGGTGGTTGGCTGCATTACGGAGGCGTGACCACGGGATTTGGCGTGTCGGCGGGTGCCCTGGACACGGTGATCTTCTCGGCGGTCGGCCCGGAGGGGAAGCGTGTTGCCGGGGCGCTGTGCAGAAGGATCGCGATGCCGACCGCCACCGCGGTGACCGCAGCGCAGATACCGATGAGCAACGTCAAGACCCGGAGCCGACTCAGGGGGAGTGCCGTGCTGGCGGTGTGAGCAGGCGGAGGAGGAGCGGCGCGCAAGGCGGCGCTGATCCTGGCCGTCACCGTGGCGGGCACGTCAGGCGCCGAAGCGGAGTCTGTGCCGAGTCGGGAAAGCGCACGCCTGACCCTGTCCTCGGGAAGCCCCGAATCCCCGCCGCGCATCCATCAATAGTGACTCACTGCATGGCGCCGCGGGCTTCGGGCACGGCTGCGCGGGTGTCGAAGTAGCCGAGCGCGTCGGCCAGTTTCGCGCGGGCACGCGAACAGCGGCTCTTCACCGTGCCTTCCGCGACACCCAGCATCCGCGCGGTCTCGGCAACCGAGTAGCCCTGCATGTCGACCGCAACCACTGCGGCGCGCTGTTCGACCGGCAGCCGCATCAGGGCGCGTTCCACCATGATCGCGGTGTCTACCCGAGGAGTGTGGTCGCCGATCGCGCAGGCGTCGTCTTGGAGCTCCGCTGTGGGGTGACTCTTGTTGCGGCGCAACCGATCCAGGCAGGCGTTCACCACGATGCGATACAGCCAGCTGCTCACCGCGGAGTCGCGGCGAAATGAAGACGCGCCCCGGTGCGCGGACAACAGCGCATCCTGCAGCGCGTCGGCGGCGTCGTCGGGGTTGCGACTGGTCATCATCGCCAACCGGTACAGCTGGCGGTGGTGGCGGTAGAACAGTTCCTCGAAGGCGTACCTGTCACCCGCGACGTGCGCCGCTAGCAACTCCGCATCGCTGCGGTCCCTTTCGGCTGTCCCCCCGAGGCTCCCCACAGGCGAACCTTAATCACCCCAGGACGGCCGCTCTTGCACCAGTTTTTGGCAAGGCCCGCTGACATGGCGCTTCCGGAGGGGCGGCCTTGGGATAACGCGCTAGGACGCGGCCGTCACGGTGATCTCGGCGATGTCGGACCGGCTCTCCCCGTTCACCTGACCCAGCGTGGAGACCCAGACCAACAGGTAGGACGTCGGCGTGGCGTTGTCCACCTGGATCGTGTTGGAGCCGGACTTGAGCGCCGTGGCGGGCGTCAACACAGTGGTGTCCGCCAACGACGACGGCGTTGCGGTCTGCGCCGAGCGGATCTCGACCGAGGTGCCGGTGCTGTTCAGGTCGATGGTGACCTCGCCGACCACGGTGGGCTGCGGCAGCTGCAGCATCAAGCCGACACCGTTCTTGAAGTTGGGGAACGGCACGGGATCGCTGTACGTGTCGATGGGCCACACGGTGGACGCGTTGCCGTCGATGGCCAGCGGAACCTGATCGGGCGCGTCTGCCTCACCCTCGGGCGAAAAGACCGTTGCCTTAACGGGTTTGATAGTCGCACCGCCGCCACCGCCGCCACCCCCGCCTTCCGCGGAGGTCGACGGTGCGTTGAGGCCGAGCTCGTCCTGGGAGAAGCCGCCGACGTCGCCGAAGATTCCCTTCAGCACAGATGCCAACACGATCAGCGCGAGGATGATGACCGCGGCACCGACGCTGATACCGACGATCAGCCCCTTGCGCCGACGGGCCGCCGCCTCGGGATCGCTGGACGCGCTGCGGTGAACCTTGGCCGGCCTCGGCGGCGCCTGTGGCTCGTCGACGGGATTGATCAGTTCGGTGCGATCGGCGATGGCCGTCGCCTGCTGCAGCAGGTTCAGCAGTGTCGGTGCGGTACGGATGCCGCCCCCCGCCTGCACCGAGCGCGCGGCCGCGGCCGAGATCTGGAACGGTATGTCGCGATTGATTGACCGGGGCTCTACGGGCTCGCCGGCGCTGTCGACCTCGGCTGGCACCAGCCCGCTGCGCAAACCGGATTCGGCCAGCGGCCACCGGTTGACCAGCAGGGCATACAGCGCGGCGCCGATTCCGCGGATGTCGTCTTCAGGGGTGGCGTCGGGCATGGTCGCAGGGAATGCCAGGGCCACGTCGCCCTCGATGCTGACCCGGACCCGACTGGGATGGTCGATAGACATCGCCACCCCAACCCGATGCGCCTGCTCGGCGGCGGCGGCCAGGGTCTGCATCGCGCGGGCGCCGCCGATCGGGGACGGCGACGTCTCGGCCACCTCCTGCAGCGATCCGCCGCGGATCCACTCGCTCACGACCAGGCCGCCCGATCCCGTGTTCACGACGTCGAGGATGCGGGCGACGCCGGGGCTCTCGATCCGGCTCAGCCGCAACGTACGGTCCAGGATCTCCTGCAGCTCCTTGTCGGGCAGGGCGGCCTCGGGATCGACGAACGTCAACGCGACCTGTCGGTCCAGCGCCGTATCGAGAGCCTGCCAGAACTGCAGGTTGGGCGGGCCGCCGTGAAAGACCAGCAGGCGGTAGCGGCCGCCGCCGATGGTGGCGCCGGGGATGAGGTGTACATCCTCGTCCGAGGTGGCCGCCTCGATCGGCGGTTCGCGTGGGATGTCGAAGGGCAGACCCTCGCGGGTGGGGTCGCCGCCGTAGTCGGCCGGCGGCCTGCCCGAGGCCGGCGGCGATACCGTGCTCACCGGCATCGTTCCTTGATCGCCCGGCGCGGCCTCGGCGCCGGCGCCCACAACTGGGCCGGGCCCGTCGACGGGGACGTCCGGCTGGAAGTCGTCGGCGTTCGGCCGCGGAATCTTCGTCGTCGCGCGGTTGTCAGGGGTGGGTGCGGAGTCGCCCGCGGATTCGTCGGTCACCGCTGGTCCTTTCCGCATCGCTACTCCGGCAACCGGCGCCGGAGGCCCGCGCCAAGCGGCCGCCGGGCTATGACGACCCCGCGACGCGAACGAATTCCTCTGATCAGGGTACGTGAGAGGCGGCTGCGGGCGTGGTTGGGCGGACGGGAGAACTGGTCGTCCGGCTACTCGCGGGGCCCTCCCGAGGCGGCGCTGGACAGCGGCCACAGCGGCGTGCGCATCGGGTACCCGGGCGGCCAGCATGACCGCGCCGATGATCGGCAGCATGATCAGTCCGAGGATCAGTAGCCGCAGCATCGACCCGGCACCCCCGCCGTTCTCGGTCAGCGACTCCAGACCGAGCAGCCGATCGACGACGTGAGCGATGAGCCCGGCGATCAGCGAGGCGGCTGTCGCCACCAGCGCCGTGCGCACCGCATCGAGGTGGATGAGTCCCCCTCGCACGCCGGCTGGGCCCCCAGGTTGCGAGGGGAGTGCTCGCCGGGCGCCGGGCGGATTCAGGTTGGCGCGCAACAGGATATAGCCGACGATCGCGCCCGCGAGGAAGCCGATCCCGTTGGCAAGACCGAGATACCCGGCCACCATTTCACGGTCGGCGGTCAGGTGGGGTGCGGCCAGCGATGCGGCGATCTTCACCGTCGTGATGACGACGATCACGATGATCGGGGTCCAGGGCTGTTCGCGGGCGTAGAACACGCGAAGCTGCAGCAATACCAGCGCATACGGGATCAGCGTGAACGCCGAGAGCGTGATCGCCATGCCCAGGTAACCGGCGTCGACGTCGCCGAAGTTGCCATATGCGAAGAGCGCGCTGCCGATCGCGGGGCCCGCGACGGTCATGAACGCCACGATGGGAATCAGGGTCACCATCGTCAGCCGGGTCGCCAACGAAAGGTCGGCCAGTACCGCGGGGATGTCGTCGGCCGCGGCGTTGCGGCTCAGTCGCGGCATCACCACTGTCAGCACCGTCACGCCGATCATCCCGAACGGCAGCATCAGCACCAGCCACGTGTAGTTGTAGATCGCGGGCCCCGAAGCCGCTGCCGCACTGGCGATCTGGTTTCCCACGATCAGGCCGACCTGGCTGATCAAGACATAGAGCACCATCGCCGCGGCCATTCCGCCGAACCGCTTCAGCCGGTCATCGAGACCCCACAGTGGCCGAAGGCTGATGCGTTCCTTGCGGATCGCGACCAGCAGGACGGCCGTCTGTGCGAACACACCGAGGGTGGTGCCGATGCCGAGCACCAGCAGCTTGGCATTGCCCATCTCGACGGGATCGACCGAAAGCTCGCCGGGCACAATCAGATACAGCCCAAGGGTGGCGATCGCGACGACATTGTTGATCACTGGCGCCCATGCGGGCGGGCCGAACACGTTGCGGGTGTTCAGGATTGCCATGAACACCGATGACAAGCCGTAGAAGATCACCTGCGGCAGCAGCAGGTACGCGAACGCGGTCGTCAGCGGCCGGTTCACCTGCGAGTCGCTGCCAAGCATCAGTCGCACCAACAACGGCGCCGCCGCAACCGACAGAATTGTCGTGACCAACAGCAGCGCGGTGGCGAGTGTGACGAGGCGGCGGACGAACGTTGTGCCGCCGTCGGGGTCGTCCCGTTCGGCGCGGGCCAGAACGGGGACGAAGATCGCGGTGAACGTCGCCTCCAACACCAGCGCCGCCACCAGGTTGGGCAGCTGGTTGGCCACGGAGAAGGCGCTGGACAGTGCCGCACCGAGGATCGCGGCGAGCAGGACGATGCGGATGAATCCGGTGATGCGGCTGACCAGCGTCGCGACCGCCATACCCCACGACCGCGACACCACCGCGGCGTCGCTGAGCTCGGGCCTGCCCGCACGTCGACGCGGCGCAGGCCCCCGCGGGATGCGTTGCCGCGGCGGAGGCGGCGGTATGCGGCGCGGAGGCGGGGGTGGGGGATAGCCGCGCACGCCGGCCGCCGGCTTCACGTGCCGGCCGGCGTTACTCATTTCTCCCGCTCGCCCGTGTCGGACGTCGTTTCTGCTCCTCGCGTCCGCAGTGGCTCTTCTGCTCCTCGCGTCCGCAGTGGCCTCTTCTGCTCCTCGCGTCCGCACTGGCCCCTCTGCTCCTCGCGTGCGCACTGGCCTTTCTGCTCCTCGCGTGCGCAGTGCAGGCTCGGGCTCGTCGACGTGCGCGAGCGCGGTGTCCAGCGGGTCAGGGCGATCCAGGTCGGCCCGGTCGGGCTGGCCGCGGAACCGGTGCCACAGCCTGCGTCCGGCGAGCGCGACGAGAACGGCGCCCACCGACAGCGTGATGAAGAACAGCACTTTGCCGTAGGCGTTGGAGTGCACGGACAGTCGCACCGGTTCGCCGAGCGGCAGCCCATCGGCGGTACGCAGAGCGACGTCGACCGCCACCCGTTGGGTGAAGTGCACTTCGACCGGCACCTGAAGCGGCAGGTAGCCCGGCGGCAGCACGATCTCACCCATGTCGGTGACCGACATGCCGGGCGGCGCGTCGACCTGCAGCCGGACCCTGATCGGCACCGGCAGGTCGTTTCGCAGCGCAAGCGGCAGCGGGCTGTGTTCGGTGGCCAGCGTGTAGGAACCACCGGGGTTGACGATCGTCACCGCGTTGAACAGGTCGTGGACCGTGGAACTGGTGGTAGCCAACCGCTGTTGGGCCAGCCCGTTACGGACATCCGGCGGCACCGACTGGCTCAGCGCGCGCAGCATGTCCTCCCGCAACGGCGCGGTGTACTGCGTGCCGGTGAGCCCGGTGCGGTCATCGGCCGTCAGCGCCGCGGTCAGTCCCCACAGCCTGCCGGTGGCGTCCGCGATGCCGGAAATCACGGCATCGTCGAACCGGGCCCGCGGATTGCCGGGCAGCCGGGTGGGCAGTGGTCGGGCGTCCTGCTGCGGCACCGCCCGGCTCTCGGCGATCACGGCGGTCAGCGGCCGTGGCGCGGCCAGACCGGCCCGTACGGAGGTGGCGACCGCGGACAGGATCGCTGCGGCATCGTCGGCCCGCAGCCCCCAGTCCATCGGCGGCATCAAGATCTGACTGCGCGGCTCCGCCTCCGGCGCGAGCGTGCGCCACAACAGGGAGCCCAAAGCGTCCTGTCGGCGTGCCACCGCTGAATCGTGTTGGATTGGAATGTCCAGTGCGACATCGAGATAGGAGGGAGACCAGGGATCCGCGCCTGCCCCGGCCAGTGCCGCGGAAACCGTTGGGTCGAACGGTGCGGCGACTACTTCAGGGGTGTAGCGGACCGGTGAGACGTCGGCGGTCGCCGACCCGTCCTGCGAAGCCCGAGCGGTCAAGCTGGCTGCGGCGAGGGCGACCGTCGGGCCCTGTGCGGAGAGCAGCTGGATCGCCGGGCCGGTCAGCGGTCCGTCGCCGACGAGGGTGGCTCCGCGCATCGACGCGATCCCGAGAATCTGGTCGACGATGTCGCCCGCGCCGTTGGTGGCGATCGAACTCAAGCCGGGGTCGCCGACCCGCTGCAGGGCATCGAGGTCGGCCTGTGCGTAGTTCGCCGGCGCCACACACATCCGCTGTGCCACCGACTTGAGCCGATTGAGCCAGTTCACCGCGGCGTCCTGGCCCGTGCCGGGATGTGTCGGCGTGGCCGGACCCATATCGGGTCCGTCGTTGACGACATATCCCGCCGTCATCGCGTTCACGGTGACCAACAGGTCGGGGTCGACGGCCAGACACAGCGCGCTGCGCACCTGCCCGTCGGGGTCGACGGACTCGCTGGTGGCGAAGTCGACCGCCGACAACAAGACGTCGAGGCGTCCGCCGTTCGCCAGCGAGGTGGCGAGCTCGTCATCGACCAGCCGCACCGGCGTCGTACCGCCTGGCGCGCCCGCCGCCAGCCGCGGCCGGTCACCGAGCGGCCACATGACGGTGAGCCGCACGGGTTTCGACGTGTCGGGAGCGACGACATCGGCCAGTGCATCAGGGGAAGCGTTCGCCGCGGGCTCAGGCGGCACCCCGATCACCGGCAGCAGGAACCGGGCATCGTCGAGTCGGGCCGGAGCCCCGTAGTCAGGTGTGCCGTTGGCGTTGACCAATAGCGGGTACACACCGGGCTTGGCGATGCCGAGCGAAGGCGCCCCCGCCGAGCGCAGCGGCACCGTCAAGTTGAACGGAACATTCTGGCCGCGCTGTAATTCCGCGGACACCGTAATGAAGTCCGCGGCACCTTCGAATTGGTCGTTCTCGCCGCCGAGGCTGGTGCGAAGGCCCGCCGACGACGTGACTGCCGCGGCGTGCTCGAGGCGGACCATCACATCCCGGACGGGGCGGTCTCCGACGTTCAGCACGGTCCCGGACACGGTCACGACGGGCTCGCTGGTGGTCGTCACCACGTCGGGCGTGACGTGGTCGATGCGGACCTGCAGGAACGGCACCGAGCCCGGCTCGCCCGCAGCCGCCTGCGGCGACACGGCGGCCGCGGCGATCACCATCAGCAGTGCAAGCACGGCGAGCAGCCGAGGCAGCACCGTGGCGGAACCCCCGCGGGCGGTCACGGCCCTTGTCCGCAGCCGTTCGTCCGCCGGCCCGGTTTGGGTGGGCCCGCTTCGTCAGGACGTCGGTTGCGGGTGTGCGAGTGCGTCTGGGCGCGCCTGCGCGGTGAGGTGCGGGGCAGCGGCGGCAATGCGGACGGCCCGTCAGTCTGCAGCTTGTCGATCAGCTCGTCGGCGACCTCGGCGAGTTTGCGTTCGTCGGCATAGGCCAGCCTGGACGGCAGGTCCTTGAGCGGCACCCAGGCCACCTCACTGACCTCGACGTCCTCGTCGGACAGTTCCCCGTCGAGGAACCGCATCAAGTAGTGGTGCACGGTCTTGTGCACCCGCCGCCCCTCGGTGACGAACCAATAGTCGATGCTTCCGAGCGCGGCAAGGACGGCGCCCTGGATTCCGGTTTCCTCCGCGACCTCCCGAATCGCGGTTTGCTCCGCGGTCTCACCGAGTTCGATATGGCCCTTGGGCAGCGACCACAACATCCGGCCGCGGCGGTCGACGCGTCCGATGAGGGCGGCGACCTGGGTGTCCTTGGGGCCGTCGATCCCGTCGATGACCAGGCCGCCCGCCGACGTCTCGTGCACCGTGCGCAGTCGTTCGGGTCCGCGCCGCGAGGATCGCGGCTTGTGCGGTTTGGGCCTGCCGTCAGGGACCGGCGCGGTGATGGGATCGAGGGCGCGGCCGTCGGTGTTCTTCTGTGGTACGACCGAGTTGTTGTTGTTGACTTGCGAGGTGGCTGTGTCGGGTGGACCGGCCGCACGACGGCCGCGGCGACGCCCTCGGCGCCGTCGTGGTTGGGCCTGTTCGCCGTCCGACACCCAAGCGATAGTAGCTGCCACCAGAATTCGCTCTCGCCGCACTCGCCGCTCGGTGCAGGACCGTTACCTCTACGCTCATTGACCGTGTCCGACAACGCCGAACTGCTCATCGCTGCCCAGGTGGCGTTGAACCGGCACGCCGAGGTACTGCGCGACCTCGGCCGGGTGTTCGCCGACTCGGGCCATGAGCTGTATCTGGTCGGGGGAAGCGTGCGTGATGCCTTGCTCGGCCGGCTCGGCGCCGACCTCGACTTCACCACCGACGCCCGGCCAGAACATATGCAGCGCATGCTGCGGCCGTGGGCCGACGCGCTTTGGGACACCGGCATCGAATACGGCACCCTCGGCGTCGGCAAGGGCGACCGGCGCATGGAGATCACCACCTTCCGCGCCGACACCTACGACCAGGTGTCGCGCAATCCGGAGGTGCGCTTCGGCGACAGCCTCGATGACGACCTCGTCCGCCGCGACTTCACCGCCAACGCGATGGCGGTGCGCATCACGCCCGACGGCCCCGGCGAATTCCTCGATCCCCTAGCCGGTTTGGACGCGTTGCGCGCCCGCGTGCTCGATACGCCGGCAGCGCCGGAGGTCTCGTTCGGCGACGATCCGCTGCGGATGCTGCGTGCCGCGCGGTTCGTGTCGCAGCTCGGTTTCACCGTCGCGCCGCGGGTGCGCGAGGCGATGACGGCGATGGCAGGCCAACTCGAGCGCATCACCGCCGAACGCGTCGCCGCCGAATTGGACAAGCTGATCCTCGGTTCGGACCCGACGGCGGGCATCGATCTGATGGTGGACAGCGGCCTCGGCGATGTGGTCCTGCCCGAGATCGGGGCGATGCGGATGGCGATCGACGAACACCATCAGCACAAGGATGTCTACCAGCATTCGCTGACGGTGCTGCGGCAGGCGATCGGCCTCGAGGATGAGGGTCCAGGGCCCGACCTGGTACTGCGGTGGGCGGCGCTGCTGCACGACATCGGCAAGCCTTCGACGCGCCGGCACGAACCCGACGGCGGGGTGAGCTTTCACCACCACGAGGTGGTCGGCGCGAAGATGACGCGCAAGCGGATGCGGGCACTGAAGTACTCCAAGCAGATGGTCGACGACGTTTCGCAGCTGGTGTATCTGCATCTGCGGTTCCACGGCTACGCGGATGCCAGCGGGACTGGGAAGTGGACCGACTCGGCGGTGCGCCGCTACGTCACCGACGCGGGCCCGTTGCTACCGCGCCTGCACAAGCTCGTGCGTGCGGACTGCACCACGCGAAACAAGCGCCGCGCGGCGCGGCTGCAGGCGAACTACAACGATCTCGAGGCCCGGATCGCCGAGCTCGCCGCCAAGGAAGACCTACAGAGGGTCCGGCCCGACCTGGACGGCAACGAGATCATGAAGATCCTGGACATTCCGGCGGGCCCGCAGGTCGGCGAGGCGTGGCGCTACCTCAAGGAGCTGCGGCTGGACCGTGGGCCGCTCGACCACGACGAGGCAGTAGCCGAACTCTTGAAATGGTGGAACGACAGGGGCTGACCCGCCGTCGAAACGGTGTGGATTACTGCCTTTCCGATGGCGACGGGTCGGCGACGATGTGGACCGCACCGCTGAACACCGATGTGGACGGTAACGGCACGCTCGATGCGGTCGGTCTCGATGTCGACGGCGACGGCGGTATCGACGACGCGCTGGCCGACCTCGACGGTGACGGCGTCGCCGATCACGCCGTGCTGGACGGCCAGAGTTACTTCACCGACGACGGGTCGGGCACGTGGGCGGTGAGCGTGGACCGCGGCGGGCAATTGCGATGGTTCGGCCTCGACGGCGTTGAACAGCTGGGTGGGCCTTCGGTCGACCTCGACGGCGACGGCCAGGCCGACGACCGGCTGGTCGACGTCGACGGCAACGGTTTGGCCGACCGCGCGTTGGGTGCCGGTGTTGCCTACGTCGACACCGACGGCAACGGACGCTGGGACATCAGGCTCACCGACACCAACGCCGACGGCAAGGCCGACATGGCCAACGACCTGTAGGTCATGTACTGCGCCACCGTCTCGGCCACGAACGTTGCCGCACAGGCAGTTTCGGGTGGCAAACGTTACTCGGTGTGGGACGCGGCCCACGCGCGAAAATCAGGTAGTCGTGTACTCGGGATTTGTGGCCGCCGGATCGGCACCGTTCGTCGTGCTCAATACCTCACGAAAGGAGCACTCCAATGGCCGATCCAATCATCAAAATCGGTTCCACCGGTGAGGCAGTCAAAAAGGCGCAACATGCGCTGTACTGTCGCCGCTATCTGGTCGATCTCAGCGAGGTCGACGGAATCTTCGGCCCGATCACCCGCAATCGGGTCATCAGGTACCAGCTGGACCGCAGCGTCGGCGAGTTCTTCGCCTTCTCGTTCCCGCTGGCCGTCGACGGCATCGTCGGGCCGATGACGTGGTCCCGGCTGACCCCGCCGTTGATCAAGAAGGGGTCCAAGGGAAACCCGGTGTTCCTGGTCCAGGAGATCCTCAAGAGCTGGGGCTATCCGGACTACGACCCCGGGCCCGTCGACGGTGACTTCGGGAAGCTGACCGAAACGGCCGTGAAGAACGTTCAGTCCATTCTCACCGATTGCGACAACGTCCCGCTGAAGGTCGACGGCATCGTCGGCCCGAGGACGTGGGAAGCGCTCTACGCCTGAGCGCGCGGCGCCCCGGCGCCGGGACTCGGTGTCAACGCCCGGGTCCCGGCGGTCCGGCGAAGGACTGCGCAACCGGTCAGGACAGTTGCTCCAATAGCGACTTCGCGTCCTGCAGATCGGCGGTGTCGAATCCCTCGGTGAACCAGTTGTAGATCGGTGAGAGTAGGGTGCGCGCTTCATCGATCAGACCGTCGCGCAGCCACTTTCGAGCCAAGCTCGTGGCGGCACGCAACTCCCAGGACTTCGACTGCTGCGCGCAGGCCGTGGCCAACGCTTGTTCGAAACACTGCTCTGCCGCGGTGGGATCGTGAAGCTGCTGCCGCAGCAGCAGCTCACCCTTGACCCGGTGCGCCTCCGCGGCGTAGAGGCGTTCGTCATTGCGCCGTACCCAGTCCTCAGCCTCGTCCAGCGCACGCAGACCCTCGTCGAAATGTCCAAGGGTGCCTTCTAAGTCTGCCAGCAGAGTGAGGAACCACGGCCAGACGGCGCCGATGTCCACGGCCCGTCGGCGATCCATCGCTTCGCGGATGTCGGAGAGGCCGGCGGCGACATCGCCCCGCTGCGCGATGGCCCACCCCCGAGGCAGTAGGCACCACAACTCGACCGCGTACAGGCCATGCGCCGCCGAAACTTCGATCGCCTCATCGGCGAACGTCAGTGCGGCTTCCGGGTCTCGACGCAACTGAGCCAGTTGTGCTGCGAACAGGAGCGTCAAACCGACGCCATACGGATCTTCGAGCTCCTTCGCATGAGCTATCGCCTGTCGCATCGCCTCGTCGGCCTGATTGGGGTAACCAAGCATCCAGTTCGCGAGCGCACTGAGATATCCGCAGATGATTCCGGGATTCTGGTTGTAGGGGGTTGTGCGCGCGCAGAAATGATCTGGGTCGTAGAGCGCCATGCCGTCACGACTGTGGTCACGCACGTCGATGAAGTTGCCCTGCCACCACGCTGCGTAGGCCACCATCGAGTGGCCGACCGCAGATATGAGCGGATCAGCTTGCGCCGCAGCCAGTTCCAGGTATTCGTCTGCCAGCGCGCGCGCCTCCCGCATGCGTCCGCGCACTATCTGTGCGTAGGCCAGGCCGGAAAGGGCCGGGAACAGGTCTGGAGTTCCACCAACTTGTCGCGCAAGCTCTCGTGCTCGTGCATATATCGTTTCCACGGCTTGAGGGCCTCGCACAAAGCTCACGGATGGGCCGAGCACCAACTGCAGGGCAAGCTCTCTTTTGGCGCGATCCGGTGAATCCGGCAGTTTGGCAAGCAGTTCCAGTCCCCGCTTGGCGTGGTTGGTGGCTTCGAGGTTGGCGTAGACCCGGAGCGCCCGACGTCCTGCGGCGTGCCAATAGGGCACGGCCTGCTCGATCAGGCCTGCCTCGGTGTAGTGCTGCGCTATCAACTCCGGCCTGGTTTCGACGATCTCTGGGAAGCCGGCTTCCAGAGCGGCGGCGATGTGCTGGTGATGTTGCTGACGGGTGCTTTTCAGCAGCGACTGGTAGGCGGCATCTTGGATGAGTGCGTGCTTGAATCGGTAGGTGGCCCGCGGCGCAACCCCTTGTTGATAGACAAACTCCGCGCGCACGAGCTGAGCAAGACCATCTTGGAGAAGATCTTCGTCCCACGGAGAGACAGCGCGTATCAAGGCGTAGGAGAACTCACGTCCAATCGCCGCACCGAGTTGCGCCAAGGCCTTTGTCGTTGACAGACGGTCCAGGCGCGCCATCAGCGAATCGTGAAGGGTGTTGGGAATCGCCAGTGGGGGCAGCGGTCCGGCCAGTTCGTAATGGTCGGCCTGTTGCTCCAGTAGCCCCGATTCGAGGAGGGTCTTCGTGAGTTCCTCGATGAACAGTGGCACCCCGTCGGTCTTGGCCACCACGTCAGCGGTGATCTCGCCGGGCAAGGTCTTGTCTTCAGCGACGCGACGCATCAGCTCGACGGCCTCGCCGGGCGCGAGTCGATTGACGCTCACCTCGCTGACACTCCGATTTCCCGACCAACGATTGTCGAAGTCGGGTCGGCAGGTGAACAGCGCCAGTATGCGGGAGGCGTGGATGTTCTCGACCAGAAGGTCGAGAAACTCGACCGTGGTCGGATCCACCCAGTGCAGGTCTTCGACTACGAAGAGGACGGGCTGCCGTTCCGCCCTGCGCCGAAGAATGCTCAGGAGCGCCCCCATCGACTGCTGCTTCTGTTGTTCCGGCGGCAACTCATTGAACGTGTGTGCCGCGCCCCAGGGGATCGATAACAGGGAACACAGACCGGGCAACGCGTCGTCGAGCGGTAGTCCGCTCCGCGCGAAGAACCGTTCGAGTTTGCGAAGCTTGTCGTCCGGGGACTCGGGGCGCTCGAAACGAAGGACTGCGCGTTCGAAGAGGTCGATGAACGGCCAGAACGCGGTGTCCCGGTGGTAGGCCGATCCCTGGCACGCCGTTAGCCACGCTTGGCGCTCGGCGACGTGCTCAGTCAGCGCGTGTACTAACCGCGATTTGCCGATTCCCGCCTCACCGGTGACCAGGACGACCTGGCCCTGTCCGGCCAGTGCCTTCGACCAACGATCTTGTAGAAACTCGAGCTCGCCGGCTCGACCGACGAGCGGAGTCAAGCCGACAGTGCCTGCGGCCGCATCCAACCGCGTGCGAGCGGTGCTCTCGTGAAGCACCTGATAGGCCTCAAGCGGTCCTACGACTCCCTTCAAGGGCGGCGTACCCAGCGACAGGCAGTCGAAGAATCCCCCGAGGAGCTGGTGAGTTGGGGCGCCTATCACCAGCGTGTTCGACGCAGCCACACCCTGAAGGCGCGCGGCGATGTTCGGTGTGTCGCCCATTGCCATCAACTCGTGGCGTGATTCGCCGACCACCTCGCCCACGACCACCAGTCCGGTGTGGCACCCGAGTCGCACTGCCAACTCGACGTCATGCCGGTCGGCGAGGTCGACGTTGAGCTCCCCGATGGCCTCGATAATTCCTAGCCCAGCGCGCACAGCGCGGTGGGCGTCGTCTTCGTGCGCTTGCGGATACCCAAAGAAGACGAGCAGACCGTCGCCGAGGTAT
This sequence comes from uncultured Actinomycetota bacterium, assembly GCA_963715215.1. GTDB lineage: Bacteria > Actinomycetota > Actinomycetes > Mycobacteriales > Mycobacteriaceae > Mycobacterium. The sequence continues at coordinate 33,415 of CAVQRJ010000009.1, read as the reverse complement.
TGGGCGATGTACCCGTCGAAGCGGGTGATGATCTTGCCGCACGTCTCGTAGTAGGCGCGCATGACCTCGCGCAGATCTTCGGGATCGAGCTGCCCGAACAGTGGTGTCGAATCGACCAGGTCGCAGAACAAGACGGTGAGCTGACGCCGCTCGGCATCTGGGTGGTGGGCGCTGTCGGGGGTCCAGACCAGCCCGAGCCCGTCGTCACCGATCCGGCCGGAGTAGGCGTACCGCAACTCGGCGCGAAGCGTTTCCAGGCGCGCATCGTCGAGGCTGAATTGTTCTCTGAGTGCGCGGTGGGACACCCGGCCGCGACTTCGCACCAGCTCGACCACCTCATCGAGCACTGCGTAAAAGTCCATGACCGCCTCTTCCGCGGTACCAGCGATTTTCGGCTGGGCAGCACTACCACCTAGATGGTGCGACAGATTTCTCTGGGGTTTCGCGAAACCGCAGCTTCAGAGTCGTCAACGGCCTGGTCCCGGCGGTCCGGCGAAGGCCTGCGCGATCGTCAGCCAGCGCTGGGCGTCGTCGCCATCTGCGGTCACATCGAGCGCGGCACGAGGCCGCCGCTGGGTGACCAGCAGGCAGAAGCCCTCGGCCGATCCCGTGACCCGTTGTGGTGCATCCTCGGGTCCCCACGTCCAAGTGGAGCCGTCGGGCGCAAGCAGCTCGACCCGAAACGGATCCGTCGGCACGGCAAGGCCGTTGATTGCGAACGCGAAGTCTCGCGTCCGGACCCCGATGTGCGCGATGGAGCGCAGCCGCGAGGTCGCGGGCCGCGTCACGCCGAGCGCGTCGGCCACGTCGAGGCCGTGTGCCCAGGTCTCCATCAGCCTTGCGGTGGCCATCGACGCGGCGCTCATCGGCGGCCCGAACCAGGGCAGCTTGTGGGCGTCGGGCACGGTCAGCAGCGCGTCATGCAGTCGGCGTCGTGTATGTCGCCAATCGGCGAGCAGCTCGGCAGGCGCGGAAGCGGCGATCCGTTCTGCGCCCCGGTCGACGAACCCGCTCGGGTCTTCGGCGGCCGCCCCGAGCACTTCGGTGAAGCCCGCCTCGTCGTTGACCGACAACAGTGCGACGCGATCCGTCCACAGTAGGTGGGCGATCTGGTGCGCGATGGTCCAACCAGGCGCGGGCGTCGCCTTCGCCCATCCGGTGGCGGGCAGCTCGGCGACCAATTCGTCGAGATAGTCGCTTTCGGCGCGGAGGTCGTCCACGATCGGGCCCGCTGTCGCCATGCGGGCCACCTTAGCCGGGCGTTTGCGCGGGCTGAGCGACCCAGGCATGGACGGTTAGCCCGGCCAGATAGATCGCCGATCCGGCCAGAATCAGACCGTGGGATCGGCCGTCGGCCGGAATCACCGCCGCCGCCGCGGTGATCGCGGCGATGAAGGATATCCAGAACAACGCGTCCTGCACAGTGAAGACGTGGCCGCGAAGCGCGTCGTCGACGTCGATCTGCATGGCGGAGTCAGCGCACAGCTTGACCACCTGCCCGGTCGCGCCGAGCAGGAACCCGCACAGCACCATCATCGGCAGCTGCAGACCCCCGCCGAGGAGCTGGATGCAGGCCGCTAGCAGAAGCACACCGTTGGTGGTCCGGTAGCGGCCCCAGCGCCCGACCGCGGCGGGCGTGATCACCGTTGCCAGGAACAGTCCGACGCCCGCCGCACTGGCGAACAGAACCGCGGTACCGAGGCCTGCGACAACGTGGGAGTCGCTGTGCCGCACCATCACCAGCACCACGAGGCTGTTGATGCCGAATACCATCCGGTGCGCCATCAGACCGGCGAGCGTTCCTCCGACGGAGGGGACGGCGAGCACCGTGCGCGCGCCATGCAGCCATCCGGTCGCCACCGCGTAGGCCACCGATCCGTGAATGGCTCGCGCGCTCTCGTGCGGCCCGAGCACATGCGGCGAGAAGCGCAGCGACAGCACCAGCGCCACCGCCACCGGGACGATGACGAGGAGGATGATCGCCGCCGCGCCGGCATCGTCTGCGCCGAAGAGCGCCCGCGGAACCAGCATGAAGCCGGCGCCAAGGGATGCCGCGGCAATGCCGGTGGCCGTCGCGACTGAATTCATCGTGACCACCGTGTCCCGTGGCACCACATCGGGCAGCGCGGCCGACAGGCCCGAGGAGATGAACCTGGTGAAGCCGTTGGCGATCAACGCGCCGAACAAGATCGGCAGATCGGCGGCGCCCGCGGCCAGCAGTGCCGCAATGCCGAGCATCAGCACCAGCCGCCCGACGTTCGCTCCGATGAACACCAGCCGCCTGTCCCAGCGGTCGAGCAACGCACCCGCGAACGGCCCCAGCAACGAGTAGGGGAGGAAGAGCACGGCGAACGCGGCGACCATCTCCCACGGCCCTGCGGCGCGGTCGGGGTTGAACAGCAGCGCACCCGCAAGTCCGGCCTGAAACAGGCCGTCGCCGAACTGGCTCGCGGCGCGCAGCTCGAGCAGTCGTGAGAATTGTTCGAGGCTGCGCACCGACCGCCACAGGGCCACCGGTGCGTGTGCGTCAACCACGGAACTCACAGTACAAATATCTCGGCGGGTCGCCTTTGTTCGCCACCTTCGCTGTTCGCTGGTGACATTATGGTGGGATGGCGCAGTCAGATGATCCGGAGGACTTCGTCGCTCCAACGGCGTACCGGGTGCGCGCCGGAACCCTGCTTCTGGCCAATACCGATCTGCTCGAGCCGACCTTCCGCCGCAGCGTCATCTACATCGTCGAGCACAACGACGGCGGCACGCTCGGGGTGGTGTTGAACCGGCCCAGCGAAACCGCGGTGTACAACGTGCTGCCGCAGTGGGCCAAGCTGGCGACCAAACCGAAGACGATGTTCATCGGTGGTCCGGTGAAGCGAGATGCCGCGCTGTGCCTGGCGACCCTGCGGGTCGGCACCGACCCCGCCGGGATTCCCGGCATCCGGCATGTGCAGGGCCGGATGGTAATGGTCGACCTGGACGCCGAACCCGAGACCGTCGCACCGATTGTCGAAGGCGTCCGCATCTTCGCCGGCTACTCGGGCTGGACGATCGGTCAGCTCGAGGGTGAGATCGAGCGCGACGACTGGATTGTGTTGTCGGCGTTGCCATCCGACGTTCTGGCCGAGGCGCGGGTGGACCTGTGGGGTCGGGTGCTGCGCCGTCAGCCGCTGCCGTTGTCGCTGCTGGCTACGCACCCAATCGATATCAGCCGCAACTAATTTCGCGACAGCGTGCACGTCATGCACGCGCCGGTTCCGCAGGCCGCCGACGCGCCTGCGCACGCCGAGGCGGCTCCCGCCCTGGCCGCGACGAACTTAGCGCTTTGCCAGCAGCCCGCCGCGACGGTGCCGATCGCGCCGAGCACGCACACGACTATGACCACCGCACCGGTCTCCGGTTGCGACGACAGAGCCACCACGCCCGCGACGGCCAGCATCGCCGCGGCGGCCAGCTGCGTCGGCGCGACGGCGCGGAGGACCTGCCTGACGAAGTCGGCGGAGCCGGGACGCAACAACGTCCACCCGCCCACCGCGGCGGTCGCGACGGCGGCGCACAGACACCCGACCGCCGCGAAGAACATTCGGCCACCTTAAGGGGCGTCGCCCTGGGCGCGCTAGCGGGGCGGTAACTGCGGCGGCGCCGGCGCCGGCGGTACCGCGGGCGCGCCGACCGTATTGATCTTGAACCCGTTGGTGATTGCGTCTGTGGCGTTCGCGGTGGCGACGGCCTCGCCGACTGTGGTGGTGACCGCAAGTGTCACCAGGTACTTGTCGGATCCCACTGTCGCGATGGTGTGCCTGCGTGACGTGTTGAGCGTCATGTTGTTGTCCCGGTAGGTGCCCTCGATCATCGCCGACGGCAGGCCACCGAAGTCGGCGAGCGAGGCGTTGGTGGTGCGCCAGGCGGGCAGCAGTTGGGAATCGATGTAGCCGTGGGTGATGGCCTCCTTGGCATCGAAGCTGCCGCCGACCAGCTTGTAGACGGTGAGCGCGGCGTTGGAGGTGTAGATCCCGTCACCGCCGACCCGGTCGGCGAGCACCGCAAACGCATCAGGCACGTTTGGATCCGGCACCTGCGACCAGCCGCTTGGCACCGGCAGCACGATGTTGAGCGCCTTGAAGTCGCGGGCCGCCTGCGGTTCGAGCTTGACGCCTTTCTCCTTGAAGAACTCGTTCAGCGTCACCGAGCTGGCCGGCACAAGCGTTTGCGGTGCCGCAACGGCGGCAGGCGGCAGGGGCCCGGGTGCGGCAAGAGACTGCGCGGCGGGCGCCGTGGGGGCGACGCCGAGCTGACCGGCGGACTGTGAGGTCGCCGCGCCACCTGGCATGACGGGCACGGCCTGGGAGGCGATGGCGGGGCCTGGCTGCGGCGGCAGCGGGTACATGGGTTCAGCCCAGGCGGTGTTGCCCGCGAAGAGGAGCACGCCGACCATGCCCGCGCCGACACCGCCGGCCAGAATCCGCCATCGGCGGGGATTCTCGATCATCACCCGATCCCTTCCCCAGTCCCTTTCCGGCTGCGGGCCAGACATGCCCCTGGTCAGGGGGCGACCGTAACCCCCCCGCGGAGTTGGCCACCAGGCCTGGAACCGAGCTGGAATGAAGCTCTGATCCCTCCGCAATCCAACCGATACCTGCCCGTGGCCGAAGAGCGGGCGACGGCGGCCCTTTACCCTGTTCACGTGAGGAGTGAGTCGGTCACCGACACCAGCGAGGCTGAGGCTGCCGGAGCCGACACCCCGAAGTACCGGTACACCGCGAAACTGGCCGGGGAGATCGAGCGTGCCTGGCAGCAGACCTGGTCGCAGGAGGGCACGTTCAACGTGCCCAACCCGGTGGGGTCATTGGCGCCGAAGGACGGCACACCGGTTCCCGCGGACAAGATGTTCGTCCAGGACATGTTCCCCTATCCGTCGGGTGAGGGGCTGCACGTCGGGCATCCCCTCGGGTACATCGCGACGGACGTCTACGCCCGCTACTTTCGAATGACGGGCCGCAATGTGTTGCACGCGTTGGGATTCGACTCGTTCGGTCTGCCGGCAGAGCAGTACGCGATGCAGACCGGCACTCACCCGCGCACGCGGACCGAGGCGAACATCGTCAACTTCCGTCGTCAGCTGGGCCGGCTCGGATTGGGCCATGACGCCCGGCGGAGCTTCTCCACCACCGACGTCGAGTTCTACAAGTGGACGCAGTGGATCTTCCTGCAGATCTACAACGCGTGGTTCGACAAAGACCTCAACAGGGCCCGCGGAATCGACGAGCTGGTCGGCGAGTTCGAGTCGGGACAGCGCGGGCTCGATGACGACAGGCAGTGGTCGGCATTGTCGGCGGACGAACGCGCCGATGTGATCGATTCCCACCGGCTGGTGTACCAGGCCGACTCGGTGGTCAACTGGTGCCCCGGGCTGGGCACGGTGCTGTCCAACGAGGAGGTCACCGCCGATGGCCGCAGCGACCGCGGCAACTTCCCGGTGTTCCGGAAGCGGTTGCGGCAGTGGATGATGCGGATCACCGCCTACTCGGACCGGCTGCTCGAGGATCTCGACGTGCTGGACTGGCCGGACAAGGTCAAGACCATGCAGCGCAACTGGATCGGCCGATCCACGGGCGCATCAGCGCTTTTCGCCACGGACGCGGGCGATATCGAGGTCTTCACCACCCGCCAGGACACGCTGTTCGGCGCCACCTACATGGTGCTGGCGCCCGAGCATCCGCTGGTCGAACAGCTCACGGCCGCGGACTGGCCCGATGCGGTGGACCCGCGGTGGACCTTTGACGCCGCGACTCCAGCGGAAGCGGTCGCTGAGTATCGGCGCTCGATTGCCGCCAAGTCCGACCTGGAGCGCCAGGAGAACAAGTCGAAGACGGGGGTCTTCCTCGGCAGCTATGCGACCAACCCGGTCAATGACGAGAGCATCCCGGTATTCATTGCCGATTACGTATTGGTGGGTTACGGGACGGGAGCCATCATGGCGGTTCCCGGCGGCGACCAACGCGACTGGGACTTCGCCAACGAATTCGGCTTGCCGATCATCGAAGTCGTTGCGGGCGGCGATATCTCGCAGGCCGCGTATAACGGCGACGGCGAGATGGTGAATTCCGGCTTCCTCAATGGGCTGAGCGTGGAGTCGGCGAAGGAGGCCATCACAGCGCGGCTGGAGGCGGACGGCCGGGGCCGGTCCCGCGTCGAGTGCAAGCTGCGGGACTGGCTGTTCGCCCGGCAGAGGTACTGGGGCGAGCCGTTCCCGATCGTGTACGACGAGAACGGCCGAGCGCACCCGCTGCCCGAGTCCGAGCTGCCGGTCGAGCTGCCCGACATCGAAGACTATGCGCCGGTGCTGTTCGATCCCGACGACGCCGACAGCGTGCCTTCGCCGCCGCTGAACAAGGCGACCGACTGGGTGCACGTGGATCTGGATCTCGGCGACGGCCTGAAGACCTACACCCGCGACACCAACGTCATGCCTAATTGGGCGGGAAGCTCGTGGTACGAGCTCCGCTACACCGATCCGCACAATTCGGAAGCGCTGTGCGACAAGGAAAACGAAGCGTACTGGATGGGGCCGCGGCCGGCCGAGCACGGTCAGGGCGACCCGGGCGGTGTCGACCTGTACGTCGGCGGCGTCGAGCATGCGGTGCTGCACCTGCTGTACTCGCGGTTCTGGCACAAGGTGCTCTACGACCTCGGTCATGTGTCGTCGCGGGAGCCGTACCGACGGCTGGTCAACCAGGGCTACATCCAGGCCCATGCCTACACCGATGCGCGCGGCACGTACGTGCCCGCCGCCGAAGTCGTCGAGCGCGACAAGAAGTTCTTCTGGACGGGCCAGGGGGGCGAGATCGAGGTCAACCAGGAGTTCGGCAAGATCGGCAAGAGCCTGAAGAATTCGGTGTCGCCGGACGAGATCTGCGACAACTACGGCGCGGACACGTTGCGGGTGTACGAGATGTCGATGGGTCCGCTGGAGGCGTCGAGACCGTGGGCCACGAAGGACGTCATCGGCGCGTACCGATTCCTGCAACGGGTGTGGCGGCTGGTCGTCGACGAACAGACCGGGGGGCTGCGGGTCAGCGACGACGAACCGGACGACGACACCTTGCGCGCACTGCACCGCACGATCGCTGGCGTGTCCGAAGACTATACGTCGCTGCGCAACAACACCGCGGGCGCCAAGCTGATCGAGTACACCAACCACCTGACCAAGCAGCACGGTGGAGAAGTGCCGCGCGCGGCCGTCGAACCGCTGGTGCTGATGGTCGCGCCGCTGGCGCCGCACCTCGCCGAGGAGTTGTGGCGCCGACTCGGCCATGACACGTCGCTGGCGCATGGGCCGTTCCCCGTCGCCGACGAGTCGTACCTGACGGTGCACACCGTCGAGTTCCCGGTTCAGGTCAACGGCAAGGTGCGCGGCCACGTCACGGTGCCCGCCGATGCCGACGCCGACACGATCGAAGCGGCCGCGTTGGCAGACGGGAAGGTGCAGGCATACCTCAACGGCGCGACGCCGAAGAAGGTGATCGTGGTCGCGGGCCGGCTGGTCAACCTGGTCGTCTAGGGCGACTGGTGGGCACGCCTGACCGGCCGCGCCCGTGGCCGTAGTCATCCGCGAGGGCGGACGATCACCTCGTGGACATGGGCGTCCGGCGGGGCGTTGACGGCATCGGCCACCACTTTGGCGACGGTCTCGGGGTTCAGGAACCGCTCCGGCTTGTACTCGCCGCCCTCGTAGGCGACCAGACCTTCCTGCATCACCGTCGCGATCCGGCCCGGATGAATCGACGTCACCCGTAGCGCGGGTTCGTCATTGCGCAGCGAGTCCGCGAAGCCGCGCAACGCAAACTTGCTGGCCGTGTAGGACGCCAGGCCGGGCGACGCGTTGATGCCTGAGCCGGAGTTGATGAACACGACCTGACCGCGCGCATGGCGCAACGCCGGCAGCAGTGCGAGCGTAAGCGCAACCGCGCCAATGACATTGACCTCCATGGTGACGCGCCACTCGTCGACGGTCGACTCCGAGACGCGGCCGGGAAACGCCGCGCCCGCGTTGTGGATCAACACGTCCAACTCGTCGATGGGCTCTACGACAGCGGGAATGGACTCGCTGTCCTCCAGATCCAGCGGCCAGGTCGTGGCACCGAGCCGCTCGGCGAGCGCGTCGAGCCGCTCCGAGGGCCTACCTGCGAGAAACAACGTGTGAGTGGGCGCGAGCGCGTCGGCGATGGCCGTACCGAGCCCGCCCGCCGGGCCGGTGATGAAGGCGGTCGGCATGCCGGTCACCCTACCGACTGCGATCATTGACGTGATGGCACCCGATCCGACCTTCGCTCCCACGCAACTCGCGGCTCGCGCGGCGTATCTGCTGCGCGGTAACGACCTGGGCGTGATGACGACCGCGGCCCCGCTTTTGTACCCGCACATGTGGAGCTGGGACGCCGCCTTCGTCGCCATCGGCCTCGCCCCGCTGAGTGTCGAGCGGGCCGTCGTCGAACTCGACACGCTTCTCTCGGCGCAGTGGTCCAACGGGATGATTCCGCACATCGTGTTCGCCAACGGGGTGGACGGCTACTTCCCCGGGCCCGCGCGATGGGCGACCTCGGCGCTGGCGGCCAACGCGCCGCGTACGCGGCACACGTCGGGTATCACGCAGCCACCGGTGCATGCGATAGCCGTGCAGCGCATCCTCGACCGCGCCCGCTCGCGCGGTCGCTCCACCCGTGCGGTAGCCGAGGCGTTCCTCGACCGCCGCTGGAACGATCTCGTGCGCTGGCACCGGTGGCTGGCCGAGGCGCGCGACCAGAAGTCGCACGGCAGGGTGACGCTGTATCACGGGTGGGAGTCCGGGATGGACAACTCCCCTCGGTGGGATACCGCGTACGGCAACGTCGTTCCGGGCAATGTTCCGGAGTACCAGCGCGAGGACAACGCCATCGTCACCGACGCCAGCCAGCGGCCGTCCGACGTGGAGTACGACCGCTACCTCTGGCTGGTCGAAGAGATGAAGTCGGCGCGCTACGACGACGAACTGCTGCCGAAGGTGATGAGCTTCGCGGTCGAGGACGTCTTCGTCTCCGCCATCCTGTCGGTGGCCTGCACGGTCCTCGCCGAGATCGGCGAGGACTACAAGCGCCCGCACGCCGACGTTCGAGACCTGTATGCGTGGGCGGACCGGTTCCGGGCGGGCGTCATCGAGACAACCGACGAAAGAACCGGTGCAGCAAGAGATTACGACGTCCGGGCGGGCAAGCGGATCGCCACCGAGACCGTCGCGCAGTTCGCGCCGCTGCTGTGCGGCGGGCTGCCGCATGACAAGGAGCGCGCGCTGCTGCGACTGCTGGAGGGCCCGCGGTTCTGCGGGCACCCGGACCTGAAGTATGCGTTGATCCCGTCGACATCGCCGGTGTCCCGCCATTTCCGGCCACGGGAGTACTGGCGCGGACCGATTTGGCCGGTGATGACCTGGCTGTTCTCTTGGGCATTCGGCCGCCGCGGTTGGGCCGAGAGGTCGTTGATCCTGCGGCGCGAAGGTCTGCGGCAGGCCAGCGACGGCAGTTTCGCCGAGTACTACGAACCGTTCACCGGGGAACCGCTGGGCAGCATGCAACAGTCATGGACCGCCGCCGCGGTGCTGGACTGGCTCGGCTAGCTCTCTTCCTGGCCGCTTTCCTGCTCGGCCAGCCGCTCCATCGGGCCCAACGCCTTCGTCAGGGTATCGACGTCGTCCTCGGTGAGCTTGCCGAGCATCGCCGCCAGGGCCGCCCTGCGTGCGGCAAGGGCCTCCCGGTGCTGGATCAGACCGCGCGGCGTGACCTCGACCAGCACTGCGCGCAGATCGGACGGGTCGCGCGACCGCTTCACCAACCCGAGCTTCTCGAGCCGTCGAATCGCCACGGTGGTGGTCGGGGTGCGGACGCGTTCGTGCGCCGCCAGGTCGGTCATCCGGATGGGACCCTTTTCCAGCAGCGTCAGCAGGATGGACAGCTGGGCCAACGTCAGGTCGCCCGCGGTGCCGCGGTTCGCGTCGCCGCGCCGTAGAACGGAGAAGAGCTTGGAGAGGACGCGCTGCAGCTCGGCTGCCAGCTCGTCGACCTGCGCTTCCGTCTCCACCATAGTTCGCTAGTCTAACCTGTCAGGGTCTGACGGTATGCAATCACGCGATGTTTGTGGTTATAGAACTTGAGAGAGAAATCTCTGTAGTCTGTCCGTCTCTGCGGCGTCGAAGATTTGCTCCGGCGGCCCCGACTCGACGACCTTGCCGTGATCCATGAAAACCACGGTGTCCGACGTCGAGCGCGCGAAGCCCATTTCGTGCGTCACGACGACCATCGTCATCCCGTCCGCACCGAGGTCGGCGATCAGCTCGAGGATTCCCTTCACCAGTTCCGGGTCAAGCGCCGAGGTCGCCTCGTCGAAGAACATCACCTGCGGCGTCATGGCGAGCGCGCGGGCGATGGCGACGCGCTGCTGCTGGCCCCCGGACAGCGTGGCCGGCCGGGCATCGGCCTTGTGCCGTAGGCCAACCCGCTCCAGCTGAGCCAATCCGAGCTCGCGGGCCGCCTCCGCGCTGAGCTTCTTGAGCCTGCGCGGCGCCAGCGTCACGTTGTCGAGCACGGTGCGGTGCGGGAAGAGGTTGAAATGCTGGAACACCATTCCGATCCGCTGTCGCAGCGCGTCGGGATTGTCGCGCAGCACCGACTTGCCGTCGAGAAGGATGTCGCCCTTGTCGGGTTCGTAGAGCCGGTTGAGCGTCCGCAGCAGCGTCGACTTACCCGATCCCGAGGGACCGATCACCGCGGCGGTGGTGCCCGCGGGCACGTCGATGTCGACGCCGCGCAACACCGCATTGGGGCCGAACGACAGATGAATGTCGGTGCCGGTCAACGAGACTGGCTGGGGCTGCGCCGGCATCAGATCATCTCCTGTGACGAGGCCGGGTTCAACGGCGATAGCGGATCCTCCGGCTCGGCGGGTTTACCTTTGCGCAACCGGGCATCGATGTAGTTGACGAAGTGCGTCAGCGGAATGGTCAGCACGAGGTAGAACAGGCCGGCGGCGACAAGCGGCGACAGGTTGCCGGTCTGCGCGTTGAGGTCCCGGCCAACCTGGAACAGCTCGCGCTGGTTGGCGACCAGGCCGAGGAAGTACACCAGCGAGCTTGCCTTCAGCAACGAGATGAACTGGTTCACCAACGCGGGCAGCACCCGCCGAATGCCCTGCGGCACCACCACCAGCCGCATCGACGACGGATAGCTGAAGCCCCAGCGCGCGTGCCGCTTCGAGCTGGCCCGGCTCGACGCTCTGGATGCCGGAGCGGAAGATCTCGCCGACATAGGCTGCCGCCATCAGCCCCAGCGCGGCGATGCCGAGCGGATACGGATTGTTTCCGGTCAGCCCGCCGACCACCGGTCCGACACCGAGGCCGATCAGCAGGATGATCACCACCTCGGGCAGTCCACGGAAGATGTCGGTGTAGAGACGTGCGGGCCAGCGCAGCCACCGAGAACGGGAAATGCCCGCTACGGCCAACGCCATTCCCAGCAGCAGACCGATGATGCTGGCGCTGATTGTCAAGATCAGCGTGTTGGGCAGGCCCGTCTTGAACAGCACGGGGATCGCCTGCTTGTACAGATCCCAGTCGAGGAACGAATCGGCGAGCTGCGACAGCGTCGACTTCGGCTGTGCCGCAGGCGATCCCCCGGTCTCACCTTGCTTGCTGGCGGCGATCGCCGCGAAATCCGGAAGCTGCGGCACCGGCGACGCCGTGGACCCAGGTTTCCAGCCGGGCGGCAACTCGCGCGGCACCCAGTCGGAGTACAGGCGCGACCACGTGCCGTCGGCGATGACCGCATCCAGTCCGGAATTCAGCGCGTCGATCAGTGGCTTGTTCTCCTTGGCGACGGCGTAGGCCACGAAATTGTCCAAGCTGAACGTGTTTTCGATGATCTCGGTCGGATCGCCGGGCTGCACGGTGCCCTGCGCCTGTTGCGACGGCGCCACCCATGCGTCGATCTGCCGGGTCTTCAGGCTGGCGTAGACCGTGTTGTAGTCGGGGAACTTGACCGGGTCCAGGTGCAGTGAGTCGACCACGTAGGCCTCCTGCACCGTGCCCTGCACGACGCCGATGCGCTGTCCGGCGGCCAGCTTGCCGAATCCGATGATCGAGGACCCCGTCGGCACGACGAGAGTTAGAAGCTCAGCCGAAGTCGTAGCCGTGGCGTGAACCCGACGGTGCGCCTGCGGGCGTCGGTGGTGGTGATCGACGACGAGCCGCACGTCGAAACGACGTCCGATGCCACCTGCGCGAGCACGGCCGGAGAACTCGGTCGCCCACGACATCTGATTCGCAGTCCCAGTGTTTCGGCGATCGCACGCAGCAGCTCGTTGTCGAAGCCGGAACCTGGCCCTGCGAGTTGATGCAAATGCTCGGCGGTGCGTCGGACAGGGTGCCGACAGTCAGCACACCTGGCCGGCCGAGGCCGAGTCGCGTTGACGTCGACGGTCTTGAGCGGCTGGACCTCGGCGTCGTGAAATACTTGTCTTCACCGGGTCCCTTGGCGGCGGACGCGAGGTTGGTCGGTACGGCGCTGGCGCTGTCGACCCCCGGCGGTGCGCACTGGTCGGTGTCGGCGGAAGCAGGGCCGGCCAGGGGAAGGCTGAACACCAGCAGTCCGACCAGGGGCGAGAACAAACGACTTGAGAATCGTTGCCCGTGAAAGGGGTCATTCCAGACAACGTAGCCACCACGGCGGCGTTGAAACCGGCTTCAGTTCATTCAGAGCGCAACCGACGGCTGCCGAGCCAGCCCCGACGGGCTGAGCACGCCGCGGCGCACCAGTTCCGCGACCATGATCCGCCCCATGGCTTCCGACCGGCCGGCGCATGCTGCGCGCGCGCCGTCGGGGTCGCACGTGTGGATGGCCGAGGTCTCGGCCTCGTAGAACGGCAGCATCTCGTCGTGGTTGTTCAGGTAGGCCACCCAGAACGACCGTGGCATGAAACTTTGGGAGGCGCGGATCTCGGCGAGCAGCCTCGGCCCGGCGTATTCGTCATTGATGGTCTGGCGGTACTGCCAGGCCGCTTCCTGGAATGCTCGCGACTCGCGGTTGGCGCGCATGAAATCGGTCAGCGAGTCGAGCTGGGAGAGCACGTGCGGGTGCGGATCGAGGGCGGCGCGCGCCGACGCTATGCCAAGAAGAATCCCGTGCAACTCGTGATGCTCCAGCACGACGGACTCGTCGAAGCGCTCGACGAACGCGCCGCGGTGATATCGCGTCGACAGAATGCCGTCGTGCTCCAGCTGAACGACGGCCTCCTGAATCGGCACACGGCTCAGCCCGAGCTCGTGCGCGACCTCATTACGATCGACCCGATCCCCCGACCGCAGCTTGCCAGTGAGCACCAGGTTGATGATGTGAGAAACAACCTGGTCCTTCTCTTTGACTCCATACCTCTTGGGCATAGCGGCGATAGTTAATCACGCGAATCAGTCGCGAGGCGGCGATTGACCGAATGAGACTCTTTGTTCTCGGGTGCGGAGCTTCGCGCAGCCTAAGCTCAGTCAACTGGCGAGCGCTCATCGCGCCAGCGGCACAACGCTTCTGCGTGGCTGAGGTCGTATGCGGGGCCGTTGACGCCGACGGTGAGAAGCGTCACTCCGAGGTCGGCGAGCGCGTCGGCTTCGGCAAGCGATGCGTCGGTGTTTTTACCGGAGACACCCGCGGAGCGCTCGATCGCAGCGGGGTCGCGGCCGACGTCGGCGCAGTGCCGCGCGAGCACGTCCGCTTTCCGCGGATACTCGCGGCTGTCGCTGAACGAGTGCCAGATGTCGCCATGCTCGGCGACCAGCCGCAGCGTCTTCTTTTCACCCCCGCCACCGATCAACACCGGAATGTCGCGGGTCGGCTGCGGGTTGAGCTTGCCCAATCGCGACTTGATACGCGGGAACGCCGCGGCCAGATCGTCGAGGCGGCTGCCCGCCGTGCCGAACTCGTAGCCGTACTCGTCGTAGTCCTTCTGCTTCCAGCCCGATCCGATGCCGAGGATCAGCCGGCCGTCGGAGATATGGTCAACGGTGCGCGCCATATCGGCGAGCAGTTCGGGGTTGCGATACGAATTGCAGGTGACCAGCGCGCCGATCTCGATGCGCGAGGTCTGCTCGGCCCACGCACCCAGCATCGTCCAGCATTCGTAATGTGGGCCGTCGGGGTCACCGTATAGCGGGAAGAAGTGGTCCCAGTTGAAAGCGACGTCGACACCGATGTCTTCGCAATGGCGAACGGCGTCGCGGAGATGGCTGTAATTGGCGCAGTGTTGCGGCTGCAGTTGCACGCCGATTCGAATGGGGAAGGCCATCTCGCCACCGTATCGGTGCTAGACGGTGCTGTCGCTCTTCGCGCAAGCGCTCATCGGTGCTGTCGCTCTTCGCGCAAGCGCTCATCGGTGCTGTCGCTCTTCGCGCAAGCGCTCATCGGTGCTGTCGCTCTTCCTTCCGGCCAGACCGGCCGGGGCTGGCGGCCGGGACGGGCGGGAACCTACGGCAGCTGGGCCAGCAGGAGGTGAACAGCAGGGTGACGAGCGAGGGCTAGCCGGCGAGGATCTCGCTCAGGATGTCGATAAGCGCCCGCGGCTGATCGCTCTGCACCGAGTGCCCGGAGTTCTCGACCATGCGCACGCCGCGGAATGCTGGGGCCGTGCGGGCGAACTCGTCCGCGTCGTCGTCGTTGACGAAAGCCGAATTGGCGCCGCGCACCAGCGTCGTGGGCACATCAAGCCGGGGCACGTCGTCCCACAGCCCCTCGAAGCCATCGCCCTTGCGCATCGAGTCGTAGCGCCACGTCCACGTACCATCATCGAGCCGTTTCGAGTTGTGGAACACGCCGCGCCGCAACGACTTCCGGTCGCGGTGCGGGGCCGCGGCGACCGTCACGTCGAGCATCGCCTGAAAACTGGGGAAGATGCGTGCGCCCTGTACAAGGGCGACAGTGCCCTTCTGCGCCGCGGTCAACTCCGTGTGCCGCTGCGGCGCAGAGGGTGTCACGTCGACGAGAACCAGATTGCGCACCAGATCGGGCGCGGACACCGCCAGTCGGATCGCCGTCAAACCTCCGAGCGACATCCCGACGACGAGGTCGGCGTTCGGTGCGAGTTCACGCACGGTCGGCGCCACCGCCACTGCGTTCAGCTTCGGCCCGTAGTCGCCGTCTTCGCGCCAGGCCGACCGGCCGTGGCCCGGCAGGTCGACCGCCAGTGCGGGCTCGCCGAGCCCGACGATCACCGTGTCCCAGGTGTGCGCGTTCTGGCCGCCGCCGTGTAGGAAGACCACGCGTGGTGGGCCGTCGCCGAACTTCAGCGCGCTGATCGGACCGCGGTCGATTCGTTCGACGGTCGGCTCGGCGCCGGTCACGCCGGCCTGCTCGGCGTTTTCGTTCAGGAAGGCGAACTCGGGCAGAGCAGCCAGTTCGTCGTCGATCTCGGTCACAGAGATGAACTGTACGAGTACCGGACTGTTGGGAGCGGCCATCCGCGGCACTGCCGCAGGGTTTACCCTCGGCGATGTGGCTACCCCGGCACTAGATCTGCTGCTGGGTCCGGAAGCCTCGAATGTGCTTTCCGCAGCTGTCGCAGAGTACGGCTGCCGGCTGGAAGACCTGCGTGCGGCTGACGTCAATATGGACCCGTCCGGCGTCGCCGTCGTCATCATGTACGAGGCGGGGGTGCGGCGCGCTGACGGCACCTGCACAACGGAATTCCTTGGCGCCACGACCGGGAGCCGGATTCCGGCCGGTGCGGCCGTCGTTGCGGGCGAGTACTGCGGTCAGCCGGTCGAGGTTGGAATCTGGGCGTGGCCCCGCGATCCCGCGCTACCCGCACTCCCGACCGCCAGTAACCCCGTGCTGTTGGCCGAATTGTTTCGGAAGTTCGGGCTAAGCACCGCGCCGACGCTAGACATCCGCCCCCGCGCCTACCGGCCCGCGCACCATGCCGTTCTCGAGGTGCACGACGGCCGCTTCCGGTGGTTTGTCAAGGTCGTGCGGACCTCGGCAGTGGCCGACCTCTGCCATCGCCATGACGTTGCGTGCCGAAACGTGCCAGTGCCACCGGTGCTGGCCTCGACCTCCGACGGTCTGATCGTGCTGCCCGAAGGGCAGGGAACACCGTTGCGCACACTGATCCTCGACGGCGACGCCGCGCTGCCCTCACCCGAGGTGCTCGAGTCCGTACTGAATGCACTGCCGACCGAGCTGATGATGCTGGCGCCTCGACCATCGCATCAGCATCTGGTGGATTACCACGCGGGCTTGCTGCGATGCGCCGCCGCGGACGAGCCCGCGGTGCTGACCCGGGTCGCCGAGGTGGTGGAAGCCCTGCACGCGGTGGCTGTCCAACCGGAGGAGATGGTGCCGGTTCACGGCGACTTCTACGAAGGCCAGCTTTTCGCCGACGACGGGCGGGTGACAGCTGTTCTCGATATCGACACCGCGGGGCCCGGGGAACGATCCGACGAATGGGCGACGCTGCTCGCGCATCTGTCGGCCCTGGCTCTCGACCCCGCCGGGCGAGAAACGGCCGCCCGTTACGCAGACGCGGTGCTGACCCACGCCGAGCGGCAGGATCCGGCACGACAGCTACGACTGCGAACCGCTGCGGCGCTGCTCGGGCTGGCGATCGTGCCGTTTCGGGTGCAGAAGCACCAGTGGCCGGAGCACACCGTCGCCCGGCTTGATCTTGCGATGACGTGGCTGGCAAGAGCGAGGTGAAAGACCATCCGGTCCGGCCCTTGCAGGCGTTCACAGAGCGCGCAAGACTGGGGGCCGGACGGGGAGAGGAACTCAATAAGGAGAAAGGGGTCGAGCGATGGAACGACCGGCCAGCTGGAAAGTCCTGACGCTTGGCGCTGCCCTCACCGGACTGAGCGTGGCGGGCGCCGGCGCCGCACAGGGTGACACCGGATCTCCGGATACCACCCCCGCATCGGTGAGCGCGGCCCCACTCTTCAACGAACATCGGCTGTTAGCAAGTGGTAGTGGCAATTTCGGAAGCGTCGGCGGTGACTGGGTTGACTGGGGTCCGGGTTGGTATCGCCCGGGCGGGTGCGTCAGCGCCACGGGTCCGTTCGGGAACGTCAGCGGCAGCGTGTGCATCTAGCAACCTGCGTCTCATGTGCATTGCCGACAGTCGGTGAGCCCACTTTGTATGCCACGCCAGTTATGTCGGCTCCGGTCCTCGAGCGCGCGTATTGGCCGGCTTCCTGGTACGCCATCGGCTCATGACCGAATGGTTGGGGCATCTCAGTGCTGTTGCCGGCCAGCAGGCCAAACTCGCCGAGGTCCGCCGGCTCGTCGTCGGAGACCACGGCCACATCTAACGCCCCGCCGCCGAGATCGACGAAATGGCGGCCCGCTCTCGCACAAATCCGCCCAAACGCCGAGGACCTATCCCTCGATGAACGTCTCGAGCTGCGTCCGGGCGATGTCGTCGGGCAGCTGCTTCGGCGGGCTCTTCATCAGGTAGGCCGACGCCGCCTCGACCGAGCCGCCGATGCCGCGGTCCTTGGCGATCTTCGCGGCGCGCACCGCGTCGATGATGACGCCCGCCGAGTTCGGCGAGTCCCACACCTCGAGCTTGTACTCCAGGTTCAGCGGCACATCGCCGAACGCGCGGCCTTCCAGCCGCACGTAGGCCCACTTGCGGTCGTCGAGCCAGCCGACGTGATCGGACGGGCCGATGTGGACGTCCTTGGTGTTGAACTCGCGCTGCAGGTTGGAAGTGACGGCCTGGGTCTTGGAGATCTTCTTCGACTCGAGACGCGAACGCTCGAGCATGTTCAGGAAGTCCATGTTGCCGCCGACGTTGAGCTGCATCGTGCGATCGAGCTGCACGCCGCGATCCTCGAACAGCTTGGCCATCACGCGGTGGGTGATGGTGGCGCCGACCTGGCTCTTGATGTCGTCGCCGACGATCGGCACGCCGGCGTCTTCGAACTTCTTGGCCCACACCGGGTCGGAGGCGATGAACACCGGCAGCGCGTTGACGAACGCCACGCCTGCGTCGATGGCGCACTGCGCGTAGAACTTGTCGGCCTCTTCGGAGCCCACCGGCAGGTACGACACCAGTACGTCGACGTTGGCGTCCTTGAGTGCCTTGACCACGTCGACGGGATCGGTGTCGGACACCTCGATGGTCTCGGCGTAGTACTTGCCGATGCCGTCCAGGGTCGGGCCGCGCTGCACGGTGACGTTGGTCGGGGGTACGTCGGCGATCTTGATGGTGTTGTTCTCCGACGCGAAGATCGCCTCGGAGAGGTCGAAGCCCACCTTCTTGGCGTCGACGTCGAAGGCGGCGACGAACTTGACGTCGCGCACGTGGTACTGGCCGAGGCGCACATGCATCAGGCCGGGCACCGTCGCGTTCTCATCGGCGTCCTGGTAGTACTGCACACCCTGAACCAGTGATGACGCGCAGTTGCCGACACCGACAATCGCGACCCGCACCTCGGAGTTGGATGTCGCCGGCAACCCGGCGTCCGGAGTTGGATGTCGCCGGCAACCCGGCTCCGGAGTTGGATGTCGCCGGCAACCCGGCTCCGATGTTCTCAGTCATGGCGACGTTCTCCCTCTCGATCCAATGCCACTTCGAAACCTCGTTAGTTCTACGTCTGCTCGGCGCGACCCTGAGCTACTCGCTCGGCCGCTATCAAATCGTTGAGCCACTTCACTTCGCGCTCGCTGGACTCCAGCCCCAGTTGGTGCAGCTGGCGGGTGTAGCGGTCGAGCGAACTGCTGGCGCGCGCGACGGCGTCCCGGAGCCCTTCTCGACGTTCCTCCACCTGACGACGGCGGCCCTCCAGAATCCGCATCCTGGCCTCAGCCGGGGTGCGGTTGAAAAAGGCGAGGTGGACGCCGAATCCGTCGTCGGTGTAGTTCTGTGGACCCGTGTCGGCGACCAACTCGGTGAAGCGCTGCTTGCCTGCATCGGTGAGCTGATACACCCGGCGGGCCCGTCGCACCTTGGGGGTGCCGTCCGGTGCCGCATCCTCGATGATCAACCCGTCGACCTGCATCCGGCGCAGCGCGGGATACAGCGAGCCGTAGGAGAACGCTCTGAATGCACCCAGCAGGCCCGTCAACCTTTTCCGCAGCTCGTAGCCATGCATCGGTGACTCGAGCAGAAGACCCAGCACTGCGAGCTCCAGCATCAAACCACCTCCTTTGCCTGCCGCTACGACGTCCCGACACCTCGCAAAATCGTATCGCGCCGATATATTAGACGCTACACAGGCCTCACACTAGACCGCTGAACTGCGGCGTTAACTGGGCTCGTTGATCTGCTTGATCGCCCCGTCCGGCGCCAAGTCGAACTGGCAGGTGTCGGAACGGTCGCTGTCTTTTGCGCGGGTGCCCGGGGTCTGCCGCGTCGCCACGTCGAAGATCGTATGAGTTCGGTCCGCATATGCGCAGACCAAATGCCGACGCGCGACGGGGACCCGACCCGTCACGGCCCCCAGCTCGCGGGGCCGACGTACTCTGGTCATCGTGCGACTGCAGCGACAGGTGGTGGACTACGCGCTCCGGCGGCGGTCCCTGCTGGCGGAGGTCTATTCGGGACGCACCGGCGTCTCGGAGGTCTGCGACGCCAACCCGTACCTGCTGCGAGCCGCGAAGTTCCATGGGAAGCCCAGCTCGGTGATGTGCCCGATCTGCCGCAAGGAACAGCTCACATTGGTGTCTTGGGTTTTCGGTGATCACCTCGGCGCCGTGTCGGGGTCGGCGCGGACTGCCGAGGAGCTGGTTCTGCTGGCATCCCGCTATGACGAATTCTCCGTACACGTGGTGGAGGTATGCCGCACCTGCAGCTGGAATCACCTGGTGAAGTCGTACGTGCTCGGAGCGATTCGACCGACAGGCCCTTCTCGGAAATCACGCTCGACACGGGCCGCGCGCGATGGCGCGCGGACGGCGAGTGAATAGCGAAGGGCGCCACAACCGGTCAGGTAGCGAGGTCCGTTCGGGACAGGCTGCTGACGGTGTGGGCGCGCCCCCGTCCCGCGAGGCCGACCGACCGGCGCCTGCTCCTCGTCGTCCCGCGATTCCGTTCGACGATCGACGCACCGCAGCCATCCCATCCCTGGAGGACGACACCCGCCCGCTGCGCGACCCGATCGAGGCCGTCAAGGCGGCTCTCGACGGCACCCCGCCGCAGAAGCCACCGCCACCGCAGCCGCCCCACCGCCCGGGGGGCGGTGGCGGGCCCGGTGGCCGGCCGCCCCGCCGCCTGCCCGCAATGGAGCAGATCAACTGGAAGTGGGTCCGGCGCGGAATCTATGTGACACTCGCGGCCCTCATCCTGTTACCGATCGTGACGTTCGGCATGGCCTACCTGATCGTCGACGTGCCCAAGCCGGGCGACATCCGCACCAATCAGGTATCGACGATCTTGGCCAGCGATGGCAGTGAACTCGCGAAAATCGTTCCGCCCGAAGGGAACCGGGTTGACGTCAACATCGACCAGATTCCGGTGCACGTGCGCGACGCCGTGATGGCGGCAGAAGACCGCGACTTCTACTCCAACCCCGGCTTCTCGTTCACCGGGTTCGCGCGGGCCGCCAAGAACAACATCTTCGGTGGCGACACCCAGGGTGGATCCACGATCACTCAGCAGTACGTCAAGAACGCATTGGTCGGCTCGCAGCGAGCCGGTATCGGCGGTGTCGTGCGCAAGGCCAAGGAGCTGGTCATCTCGACGAAGATGTCCAGTGAGTGGTCCAAAGACCAAGTGCTGGAGTCGTATCTGAACATCATCTATTTCGGCCGTGGCGCATACGGCATCGGCGCCGCGTCCAAGGCGTACTTCGACAAGCCGGTCGAACAGCTCACCGTCGCCGACGGGGCGTTGCTGGCCGCGCTGATCCAACGGCCCTCCGCACTGGACCCGGCCGTCAACTCCGACGGTTCGTTGGTCCGCTGGAACTGGGTGCTCGACGGCATGGTCGACATCGGTGCGCTGTCGCCGACCGACCGTGCGGCGCAGGTCTTTCCGCCGACGGTTCCGCCGGATCAGGCCCAGAATCAGAACCAGACGACCGGTCCCAACGGGTTGATCGAGCGGCAGGTGCAGAAGGAGCTGATCGACCTCTTCGACATCGACGAGCAGACGCTGAACACCGAGGGCTTGCAGGTCACCACCACCATCGACCCGAAGGCGCAGAAGGCCGCAGAAGAGGCGGTGACCGAAACGCTCGACGGCCAGGACCCGGATATGCGCTCAGCCGTGGTGTCCATCGACCCGAGAACCGGTGGCGTGAGGGCCTATTTCGGTGGGACGGATGCGCAGGGCTTCGACTTCGCTCAGGCGGGGTTGCCGACCGGCTCGGCGTTCAAGGTGTTCGCGTTGGTGGCCGCGCTCGAGCAGGGCATCGGCCTCGGCTACCAGGTGGACAGCTCACCGCTCGAGGTCGATGGCATCAAGATCACCAACGTCGAAGGCGCCGGATGCGGCACATGCAACATCGCCGAGGCACTGAAGCGGTCACTGAACACCGCCTACTACCGGCTGATGCTGAAGCTGAAGAACGGCCCCTCCGACGTCGCCAAGGCCGCCCATGAGGCCGGCATCGCCGAGAGCTTTCCCGGCGTCGAGCACACCCTGTCCGAGGACGGCAAGGGCGGGCCGCCGAACAACGGAATCGTGTTGGGTCAGTATCAGACCCGCGTCCTGGACATGGCGTCGGCATACGCCACGATCGCCGCATCGGGCGTCTACCACCGGCCGCACTTCGTGCAGAAGGTGGTGAACGCAGAGGGCCAGGTGTTGTTCGACGCCGCGACCCAGGACAACTCCGGTGAACAGCGCATGGACAAGGCCGTCGCCGACAACGTCGCCTCCGCCATGCAGCCGATCGCCGCGTACTCCAACGGTCATGCGTTGGCGGGCGGCCGGCCGTCGGCGGCCAAGACCGGCACCAACCAACTCGGTGACACCGGCGACAACCGCGACGCCTGGATGGTCGGCTTCACGCCGTCGTTGTCTACGGCGGTCTGGGTCGGCACAACCGAAGGCACCAAACCCCTCGAAAACAAGTGGGGCTCACCGGTGTACGGATCAGGCCTGCCATCCGACATCTGGAAGAACACGATGGACGGCGCGCTGGAGGACACCGACAACGAGTCGTTCCCGAAGCCGACCGAGATCGGCGGCTACGCGGGTCCGCCAGCCCCGCCGCCGCCTCCGCCGTCGACACCAGCGCCGCCATCGGAGACGGTGATTCAGCCGACCATCGAAGTGGCGCCGGGCATCACGATCCCGTTCGGTCCGCCGACGACGGTGCCGGTCGCTCCCCCCGGTCAGCAGCCCGTGCCCGACCCGGCCGCGGTCGGAGCGCCCGTCGCGCCCGGAGCTCCGGTGCCGCCGGGTGTGCCTGGGCCTGGGCCTGGGCCTGGTCCGCAACCGCCGCTTCCGCCCCCGTGACCGATCGCGCGGATACCGAGGTCGAGCACGGGGCGACGCGTCAGCCCGTCCACTCAACGGTGTCCCCGCAGCCGTTGGCCCTCGACCGGCGCAGCGCCGACGACCGCGACATGCCCAGCAGGACCGACGTGTTGGTCGGCTCGCTCTCGCAGGTGATCGGCGGCCCAGTGGGCCGGCACGCGTTGATCGGCCGGGCGCGCTTCATGACACCGCTTCGGGTGATGTTGGTGATCGCCGTGGTATTCCTCGCGCTGGGCTACTCGTCGAAGGCGGCCTGCCTGGTCTCCACCGGTACCGGCACGGCCGACCAGAAGGTCGCCAACTGGCAGAACCAGCGGGCGTATTACGAGCTGTGTTACTCCGACACGGTTCCGCTCTACACAGCCGAACTGCTGAACCTCGGGAAGTTCCCGTACAAGTCGAGCTGGATCGAGACCGACAGCCAGGGCAGGCCGCAGAAGCAGTTCGACGGCAACACCGCCGTGCGGTACATGGAGTACCCGGTCATCACCGGCAGCTATCAGTACTTGTCCATGGCGCTGGCCAAGACCTACTCCGCGCTGAGCAAGCTGGTGCCGATCCCGTCGATCGCGGAGGTGGTGATGTTCTTCAACATCTCCGCGTTGGGCCTGGCGTTGGCGTGGTTCGCCACGGTGTGGGCCACCTCGAAACTGGCGGGCAGACGCATCTGGGACGCCGCGCTCGTCGCCGGCTCACCAATTGTGATCTTCCAGATCTTCACCAATTTCGACGCTCTGGCAACGGCTTTCGCAACAGGAGCTGTGCTGGCATGGGCGCGGCGAAGACCGGTGCTCGCCGGCACATTGATTGGTCTGGGTGTGGCGGCCAAGCTGTACCCGATCCTTCTGCTGATCCCGCTGGCGCTGCTCGGTGTGCGTGCCGGGCGGCTTGGAGAAGTGGCCAAGACGGCGGTGGCCACGGTTGTCGCGTGGCTGGTGGTGAATCTGCCGGTGATGGTGTTGTTCCCGCGCGGTTGGTCAGAGTTCTTCCGGCTCAACGCGCGACGTGGCGACGATATGGACTCGGTGTACAACGTGGTGAAGTCCTTTACCGACTGGCAGGGCTTCGATACCGGCCTCGGCCTGTGGGAGGCGCCGAAGATCCTCAACACCGTGGTGCTTGTGCTGTTCGTATTGTGTTGTGCGGGTATCGCTTACGTCGTCCTGACCGCCCCGAGGCGACCGCGGCTGGCGCAGGTGGCCTTTCTGGTGGTCGCCCTGTTCCTGCTGACGAACAAGGTGTGGAGTCCGCAGTTCTCGCTGTGGCTGGTGCCGATGGCAGTGCTGGCGCTGCCGCACCGGCGCATCCTGTTGGCGTGGATGACCATAGACGCGTTGGTGTGGGTGCCGAGGATGCTCTTTCTCTACGGCGAGCAGAACCGTGGACTGCCCGAACAATGGTTCACCGTCACCGTCCTGCTACGTGATATTGCCGTGATTGGGCTGTGCGCGTTGGTGATTCGACAGATCTACCGGCCAGAGCTCGACCTAGTACGCAATCACGGCCTGATCGACGACCCGTCGGGCGGGGTATTCGACCGGGCACCGGACCGGCCGCCAGGATGGCTTCCGAAACGGTTGCGGCCCGCCGACCGAGAAACCGTGATCAGTGCTCCTGAAGAGAGGCCGGCGGCTATCCTCAACGCGTGAGGCGGGAAGCCCCCTGCAAGTAGTCGCTTCTCCCGCGAGCAGACACAAAAGTGCCCGTAATCGGCCAATTTGGGGCACTTTCGCGTCTGCTCGCGCTAGCTAGGGGGCCAGAAGAGCAGTGCGATTTCGCAGTTCAGCGGGCTTTCCTGTAGCCTTGCCGGGTTGCCGACGCAGGTAACCCTCCTGCCACGGATAGGCCGTGGCCGACTAGCCCATAGGAGGTGATGAGGTTCTCATGCGTCCATACGAAATCATGGTCATTCTCGACCCCACTCTCGACGAGCGCACCGTCGCACCGTCGCTGGAGACGTTCCTGAACGTCATCCGCAAGGATGGCGGCTCCGTCGACAAGGTCGACATCTGGGGCAAGCGCCGGCTGGCGTACGAGATCGCCAAGCATGCCGAGGGCATCTATGCGGTGATCGACGTCAAGGCCAACCCGGCCACCGTGACCGAGCTGGACCGTCAGCTCAGCCTGAACGAGTCCGTGCTGCGGACCAAGGTGTTGCGGACGGACAAGCACTAAAGGCTGTCGGCTGTCGTGCGCCTTGCGTAGGCTCGCGCCCAACATGCCGCCCCATCTGAGGAGGACCTCGTGGCTGGTGACACGATCATCACCGTCGTCGGAAACCTGACCGCCGATCCTGAATTGCGCTTCACGCCGTCCGGCGCTGCCGTCGCCAACTTCACGGTGGCTTCGACGCCGCGGATCTTCGATCGGCAGAACAACGAGTGGAAGGACGGCGACGCCCTCTTCCTGCGGTGCAGCATCTGGCGAGAGGCCGCCGAGAACGTGGCCGAGAGCCTGACACGCGGTTCACGCGTGATCGTCCAGGGCCGACTCAAGCAGCGGTCGTACGAGACGAAAGAGGGCGAAAAGCGCACGGTCGTCGAACTCGAGGTCGATGAGATCGGCCCGTCGCTGCGCTACGCCACCGCCAAGGTGAACAAGGCCAGCCGCAGCGGCGGCGGAGGCGGCGGCTTCGGCAGCAGCGGCGGCGGAGGCGGAGGCGACCGCGGCGGCGCTCGCAGCTCCGAGTCCAAGGACGACCCATGGGGCAGCGCTCCGGCGTCCGGATCGTTTTCCGGCAGCGACGACGAACCGCCCTTCTGACCAAATTCCCTCAGCAAGTAAGAAAGAGAAACAAGCATGGCCAAGGCCACGAAACGACGTCCGGCGCCCGAGAAGCCGGTCAAAACCCGCAAGTGCGTGTTCTGCTCGAAGAAGGGGCAGACCATCGACTACAAGGACACCGCGCTGCTGCGTACCTACATCAGCGAGCGCGGCAAGATTCGCGCGCGTCGCGTGACCGGCAACTGCGTGCAGCATCAGCGTGACATTGCGATCGCGGTGAAAAACGCCCGCGAGGTGGCGCTGCTGCCGTTCAGCTCGTCGACCCGCTGAGCCTGCAGGACTGAAAGAAAGACTCCAGAGAAATGAAGCTGATTCTTACCGCCGAAGTCGACCACCTCGGCTCGGCCGGTGACACCGTCGATGTGAAGGACGGCTACGGACGCAACTATCTGCTGCCGCGCGGCCTGGCGATCGTCGCCACCCGCGGAGCCGAGCGCCAGGCCGATGCGATTCGACGGGCCCGCGAAGTGAAGACGGTCCGCGGCATCGAGCACGCCAACGAGCTGAAGACCGCCCTCGAAGGCCTCGGCACAGTGGACCTGGCGGCGCGGACGGCCTCCGACTCCGGCAAGCTGTTCGGTTCCGTCACGGCGGCCGACGTCGTGGGCGCGATCAAGAAGGCCGGCGGACCCAATCTCGACAAGAGAACGGTGCAACTGCCGAAGGGACACATCAAGACCCTCGGCACCCACCCGATCGCCGTGCGGCTACATCCCGAGGTTGACGCGGCCCTCTCGCTGAACGTCGTCGCCGAGTCGTAGACGCCGTCGTCGATTACCGGCGTGAAGCCCATGATCGAGCTTCGCGTCGACGTTGCTGAGTTCTGGCGAACAAGAGATGCCGTTATCCCGGCAGCGAAGCTAACCTGCCGTTAACCTGGTCGGCCCCGCGGTGAAACACAACACGCCCGAGAACGCAACCTGGGCCGACACGCCGAAGAAATTGCCATCCACAGGTAACCCCCACGATTGTGGTCCGCTTAACTGCGGGGACGTGGTAGACGCCGGCGTCCGTCCACAGGTTCTCCCCAACGCCTCAACATTGACGGGCGCAGATATCCACACCCCATCCACAAGTTCATAAACAGGGTGGCTTTTCGACCACTCCAGCAACGTCTAGCGTTGGCCGTCGCGAGGTCGTTCCGGGGTCGGGGAGGTTGTGCCCGTCGGGGTCCTGGCTTACAGTCACGGTAACGACTATCGAACGTACGTTCGATCAACTCTGAGGGGAGGTGAGTCCACCGTTGGCTGTCGTCGACGATCGTGGCCGCTCGGGTTTCGACGACGTCCCTCCCCCCACCGAGGACTTCGGGCGCCAGCCGCCGCAGGACGAGGCCGCAGAGCAGGCCGTGCTCGGCGGAATGCTGTTGAGCAAGGACGCCATCGCCGACGTGCTCGAGCGGCTCCGGCTCGGTGACTTCTACCGACCGAATCACCAGAGCGTGTACGACGCGATCCTTGACCTCTACGGTCGCGGCGAGCCAGCAGACGCAGTGACCGTGGCCGCGGAACTGGACCGCCGCGGTCTGCTGCGCCGAATCGGGGGCGCCCCGTATCTGCACACGTTGATTTCCACCGTGCCGACGGCGGCCAATGCCGGGTACTACGCGGGCATCGTCGCCGAAAAAGCGGTGTTGCGCCGGCTGGTCGAGGCGGGCACCCGTGTCGTCCAGTACGGCTACGCAGGCGCGGACGGTGCCGACGTTGCTGAGGTCGTCGATCGCGCGCAGGCGGAAATCTACGACGTCACCGAGGGTCGGACATCGGAAGACTTCGTTGCGCTGGAAGACTTGCTGCAACCCACGATGGACGAGATCGACGCGATCGCGTCCCAGGGTGGCCTTGCGCGTGGCGTGCCGACGGGGTTCGTCGAACTCGACGAGGTGACCAACGGTCTGCATCCCGGCCAGATGATCATCGTCGCGGCGCGACCGGGTGTGGGGAAGGCCCTCGCGCTCGACACGCCATTGCCGACCCCGACGGGGTGGACGACGATGGGTGACGTTGCAGTCGGCGACCTTCTGCTGGACGCCGACGGTTTGCCGACGCGTGTGGTCGCGGCGACCGGCGTGCTGCGGGGTCGGCCCTGCTATGAGATCGAGTTCTCCGACGGAACGACGTTGGTCGCCGACGAGAATCATCAATGGCCCACAAGCCGGGGAATCCGAACCACGGCAATGCTGCGCGCGGTAGCCGACACCGTGACCGCGGCCCGGGTGGTGGGGTGGTCGCGCGGTAACAGCGCCGTCCTGGCGCCGAACCGAATGGCGGTCGGTGTCGACTGGATACGTCGGGTGGGCAGTGTGCCGGTGCGCTGCGTGGAGGTCGACAATCCCGAGCATCTATATCTCGCCGGGCGCGGAATGGTGCCGACCCACAACTCGACCTTGGGCCTGGACTTCATGCGTTCGTGCTCGATCAAGAACCGGCTTGCCAGTGTTGTGTTTTCGCTCGAGATGAGCAAGTCAGAAATCGTGATGCGGCTGTTGTCGGCCGAGGCAAAGATCAAGCTGGCGGATATGCGCTCGGGTCGGATGAGCGACGATGACTGGACTCGGCTCGCGCGCCGGATGAGCGAGATCAGCGAGGCACCGCTCTACATCGATGACTCGCCGAACCTCACGATGATGGAGATTCGCGCCAAAGCCCGCAGGCTCAAGCAGAAGGCGGACCTTCGGTTGGTCCTCGTCGACTACATGCAGCTGATGACGTCGGGCAAGAAGGTCGAGTCGCGGCAACAGGAAGTGTCCGAGTTTTCGAGGAACCTCAAGCTCCTGGCAAAGGAACTTGATCTCCCGGTCGTCGCGATCAGCCAGTTGAATCGCGGTCCCGAGCAGCGGACTGACAAGAAGCCGATGCTGGCGGATCTTCGCGAATCGGGCTGCCTGACTGCCAACACGAGGATCCTTCGGGCGGACAATGGCGCCGAGGTGACGTTCGGCGAACTGATGCGCATGGGTGAGCGGCCGCTGGTGTGGTCCCTCGACGAGCGCAAGCGGATGGTCGCCCGGCCGATGACGAATGTCTTCCCGAGTGGTCGCAAGGAAGTCTTCAAAGTCCGCCTCGCATCGGGCCGTGAGGTGGAAGCGACCGGCAACCATCCGTTCATGAAGTACGACGGCTGGACCGCGCTGGAACAGCTCAGCGTTGGCGATCGCGTTGCGGTCCCGCGGAGAGTGCCGGAACCTATTGACACCCGTCGGATGGACGACGACGAGGTTGTGCTGCTGGCGCATATGATCGGTGATGGCTCCTGTGTCGGGAACCAGCCAATCCGCTACGCCAGCATCGACGAATTGAACTTGGCGGCTGTCTCAAGCGCTGCAAGGCATTTCGGGATTGAACCAGTTCGTGACGAATACGCCGCAGCGCGGGTTACGATATTGCGTTTGCCTGCGCCGTACCGACTGGCGCGCGGTAGGCGGAACCCGATCGCAGCTTGGCTGGACGGCTTGGGTCTGTTCGGGAAACGAAGCCACGAGAAGTTCGTGCCACAAGCTGTGCTCAGCGCACCGAATGATCAGGTGGCGTTGTTCCTGAAGCACTTGTGGTCGATGGACGGTTCCGTCTTCTGGGATGCGAAACACGACCAGGCGCGAATCTACTACGCGTCATCGAGCCGCAAACTGATCGACGATGTCACCGGACTGCTTACGCGGATGGGCGTGTTCGGTCGTATCAAACGTGTACGCAAGGCTGGCTATCGCGACGGATGGCATCTGCACATCTATGGGGCGGACAACCAGACGCAGTTCCTTCGGCATATCGGTGTGAGCGGGATGAAGGCTGGCGCTGCGCAGGCGGTTCTTGCGAAGCTGGATGACAAGGTCCGCAACACCAATCTCGATACGGTGCCGAAGGAAGTCTGGGCCGAGGTCAAGACCGCACTTCGCGATCGGATGACGCACCGCGAGTTCGCAACGGCGATGGGCACAAAGTTCTGCGGTTCGACGATGTGGAAGCATGCGCCCAGCCGTTCGCGATTGCATCGGGCAGCCGCCCTGCTTGAGGACGAGGCTATCCATGATCTAGCGACGAACGATGTGTTCTGGGATCAGATCGTCGAGATCACGAGCATCGGCGAACACGACGTGTACGACGGAACTGTAAGCGGCACACATAATTTCGTTGCGAATGGCATCAGCCTTCACAATTCGCTGGAACAAGATGCCGATATGGTGATCCTGCTGAATCGACCCGATGCATTCGAACGGGACGACCCGCGTGGCGGCGAGGCCGACTTGATAATCGCCAAGCATCGCAATGGCCCCACAAAGACAATCACCGTCGCGCATCAACTACATCTGTCGCGCTTCACTAACATGGCGAAGTAGGGGCTCCCCCCTGTAGGATCCCAAAGTTAAGTTCAAATTCTCAGTGCTGAGTTCAAATGAAGTTCAAATTTGAACTTTATGCTGAGACACCCGATCCGCCCACTCGGCGGCGTGTGGAGCAAGCAGCCCACGCGCTGCCTCCGCCCCATGGGTGTCACGGCACCGTGACAAGCTCCAGTGGTGTCATGGTGCCGTAGCATGCTTCTGCCGAATGCTTTTGAGCGTGTGGTCCGGCAAGTCGCCGCCCCTTCGCCCACGTGGGTTGGCTGCGGGCCGGCTTTGGATCTGCAAACCCTTGTTGCGGCATCGGTGGGGTGGGACGATTAAGCGGTGAACTCGGGCCCTTTGGGACCGGTCCCACATGTTTCGCAGGACGTCGATGCCGTGACGGTGGAATTCCGCCAGTCGCGTGGTGGTCCTGTGGTGACCGCACTCATGGCCGATGCCAGCTTGGGTGACATCGGCACGGCCTACCCTTGGCGGACGTTTCGCTGGTACATGGGCCAGAAGCATTATTCGGGCTGGTATTGGTCTACGACGGATCAGTGTTCGGTGATATATGAATCCCGGTTAGAGCTGTGCCGGCTTCTGTATGCCGACTTCGACCTCGCTGTGCGCCACATTGTTGCACAGCCGTTCTTACTCAAGTCTGCTGTGAAAGGTGTTGTCCGAAGGCACGTTCCCGATTTTCTTCTGATCACTGAAGCGGGACCGCTCGTCGTCGATGTAAAGCCGAAGAACAAACTCGCCGAGGCGACCGTGGCGGATACGCTGGCGTGGACTCGTGCCGCGATTGAAAGCCGGGGCTGGAGCTATGAGGTGTGGGGTGAGCCACTGGCGGTCGAGTTGAATAATCTGCGTTTCCTTTCCGGCTTCCGCCGCGCACAACAGTTCCGACAAGAGCTGGTCTCGGAACTTCGCAACACGGATCTGGACAACGTCAGCATTGGTGCAGCAACCGAGGGGCTTGCCGGCTGGCCGCGCCCACTGGTGCGGTCGACGTTGTTGCACCTGCTGTGGCTGCAGTACTTCCACGTCGATCTGTCGCGACCGCTGAGCGCGTCTCACATCTTGGCACCCGGGGCGGCGCGGTGAGCAGCGCGGCAGTCCGCATCCAAGCCGGTACCCGCCTGGTCTATGACGGTGACGCCGCCCAGGTGGTTGAACTGCTGGCAGCTCAATCGGGGGTGAACGTGGTCTTGCGGGTCAACCCTGATCACCTGGTTCATGTCCCGCTCCGCGAGCTGCTCACATCGGATCGTGTCCGAGTTGTCCCCACCGAGCCGGGCCCAGCAAGTGATGATCCGTGGGATACCGCCACCGTGGTGCTCGCCGAGCTAACCGAGCGTGAGCGGCTCATTATGTGTGAACGCGCCGCACATGTCAGGGAAGTTCTGACGGGCTTCCGATCGGGAAGCTCATTCCTCGCGGCGCCCGGTGAGCCGCGTACGCAGTTCGATCCCCAGTTGCCTTTGATGACGCGGTACCAGGCGAAGGCGCAGGAGCTGGGTATGTCTGTCCGCGCGCTAAACAAGTGGGTTGTGCGCTTTCACCGTCAGGGTGACGCCGGGCTAGCGCCGAGATCTCGCGGGCCATCTCCTAATCCGACGGGCAAGGCGGACCTGCGCTGGGTCGATACCGCGCTTGAGGTGATGGTGGAGCACACCGACCTGTCACGCCCGTCGGAAACGATGGTCATTAGAAGGACGAACGCCCGGGTTATCGCCCGCTATGGGGCCGATGTTGTTCCGCAGCCGTCGCGGTCGACCGCGTTTCGGGTCTTGGCGGTGTTGGAACGGCGCCATCCGACGTTTCGGTTGAGCACCAAACGGAACCGCGATATCGCCGATCGCCCCACAGAAGCGTATGGGAAGCTTCGGCCGACACGGCCGGGCGAGTACTTGCTGATGGACAGCACTCGGTTGGATGTGTTCGCGTTGGATCCGGTCACGCTGCGGTGGGTGCGCGCCGAACTGACTGTCGCGCTGGACTGGTACACCCGCTGCGTGACCGGGTTGCGGGTCACTCCGGTGTCGACGAAGTCCATCGATGCCGCGACGGTGTTGTATCAAACGTTTAGGCCGCGACCCCCGGGCCAGAATTGGCCCAAGGAAGCCGTGTGGCCCGATCACGGGATTCCCAGCGCGGTGCTGATGGACGTCAACACGATCACGGGTTCTGTCGTCGGCGCTGCGCATCCGGCGATCGTGCCCGACACCCTGGTGGTCGATCACGGCAGGATCTTTGTGTCCGAGCATCTGATGAGTGTGTGTGAGCGGCTGGGCATTTCGGTTCAGCCGGCGCGGTTGAAGACGGCCCGTGATAAGGGACCGGTGGAACGGTTCTTTGAGACTCTGCGTGAGGATCTGCTGCAGGTGTTGCCGGGCTACAAGGGCCCGGATGTGTATTCGCGCGGCGTGGACCCGGAATCGGAGGCGTTCTTCTTCCTCGATGAGTTGGAGGACATCATCCGCGAGTGGGTGGCGGTGGTGTATCACCGCCGACCCCATAGTGGGCTGTCCGACCCCCATTTGCATGCGATGAAGATGTCGCCGGCGATGATGTTCGAACACGGGGTGGCGCGGGCCGGCTACATCGAAGCGCCCCGTGATCCCGACCTGGCCTACGAATTCCTCAAGACCGAGTGGCGCACCATCCAGCACTACGGTGTAGAGATCGGTGGCCGCCGCTATGACGGCGCAATTCTGGACCGGCATCGCAATACGTCGAGTGCGTATGGTGGTAAAGGCAAGGGGCGCTGGCCGTTTCAGGTTGATCCCGACGACGTCACCCGCATCTATTTCCGCGACCCCGACACTCGGCGTTACCACGCATTGGTGTGGGAGCATGCACCGTCGCTGATGATGCCGTTCAGCGAGGACGCGCTGGCGTTCGCCAGAGAGCTGGCCGCGGCCAAGTACACCTATCCCGACGACACCATCGCGGTTGCCGACCTCTTCGAGCGCTGGAAGCTCGGTTTGGGTGCCACCGCGAAGGAACGCCGCATCGCGCTGCGGATGTCGCGCGATCAGGCCGTGCTGTTGAACGACCTCCCGGGTCTACACGAACCCGAGGTGGCGCAGTTGCCGTCGGTGGCCCGCGTGATGGCGGCGGCCGGCGCGGATGAGGTCAAATCGGACGGCTCGGATTCCGAGGAGCAGACGCTCGAGACCGGTGACGACGATTCCGGGGAACCCGAGAACTTTTACGCCGATGCGTTGGAGGATGTTTGGCCGGGGCAGCCGTAGCGCACCGACCCGACCATCCGACGCTGGACAATCTGACATTGGCCCGCAAAGAGGGCTGGGCGGCGTTCGTCAACGCCGTGCCCCGACAACGGCCGGAATCATTGACCCGCAGCGCAATCCGCGCGCTCGGCGACGCCGCAGCCAACGACTACAACCTCCGCCGCCGGGAATGGCACGCGAACTTGGGCCCGCTGAAGACCCCGCAGTTGGCCGCGCTGCACGAGGATCTGTGGGACATCCTGGACAGCAATCTGCAAGACGGTGACAAGGCCAAGGGCGCCGTGGCGATCGACTCCGCTGCGGGCCTAGGCAAGACGACCGCGGCGCTGGCGTTTGGGAAGGATTTTCATCTGCGCGAGGTCGCCGAGCGCGGCCCCCGAACCGCCGAAGGTGATGAGCGGTGGCCGGTGTGCCGGGTGGGGTTGACCGGCAACACCACGATGAAGGATTTCAACCTGGCGATGCTGGAATTCTTCGCCCACCCGGGGGTCACCCGCGGCACCGCCGCGCAATACATTCGCCGCGCCCTGGACTGCGTGTTGTTGTGTGATGTGCGTCTGCTCAT
>CAVQRJ010000008.1:0-216845 GCA_963715215.1 uncultured Actinomycetota bacterium | reverse complement strand
TCTTTGGTATCGGCGTTCTCTGCAGTGAGTCCGCCGACATGCACGGTACCTGGAGCTGGTGTTCCGCGTACCTGATCAAGCAGCAGGTTGGCCGCGTCGCTGTAGGGATCGACGTCTGGGATCAGCCGTAGATAGGCGCCTTTCGCGTCGGGCACCGGCCTTTCGCCTATCCGTTGCCCGTCGACATAGCTTGTCATTCCGAGCTTTACGGCCACGACATGCGGCAACTGTGACAGCGCCGGCGTACCCGTCCAGCTGATCCGCGCTCGCGGAGTTGTCGAGGAGCACATCCATCGCAGCGGTCGCTTGTGCCGGGAATTCGGAGCGGATCACGTCGCCGACACTTCGGCTTTCAATCGTCGCCGGCAGCGACCGGTCATCCGGAAAATTCAAGCGGATGGCACCGAAAGGTGCCGCAAGCACCAGAGCCAGGAGCAGAACCGCGCCCCCCATCACGACCGGCCTCCGCATGACCAGCCGTGAACTGCGGAACCAGAACCCGTCTTCCTCAGCCCGCGCTTCGGCCGGTGCGCGACGCCCAAACATCTGCGGACTCACCCGGCGCACGTTGAGCGAGTCGATTCGGGAGCCCAGAAGTCGCAACAGGGCGGGCATGACGACAAGCGCGCACAACGTCGCGATCAGTATCACACCGACACACGCATAGGCGATCGAACGCAGGAACATCATCGGGAAGGCAAGCAGCGCCAGCACCGACAGCGTCACCGTGGTGGCAGAGAATACGACCGTCCGGCCGGCGGTTCGAACCGACTCGATGATCGCATCATCGAGGGACTGGGCTCGAGTCCGTTCTTCACGGAACCTGGTCAGCACCAGAAGGCTGTAGTCGATGGCCAGAGCCAGACCGACGATCGTCGTCACGTTGAGCGCATAGTTGGACACCGGGGTGATATCCGACAACAACGCGAGAAGGCCTAGTGAACCCACGATCGAAAGCACACCGATTACGAGCGGCAAGCCGGCTGCCACGAGACTGCCGAACACCAGTGTCATCAGCACCAGGATTATCGGCATCGCGATTGCTTCGCTGATCCCCAGGTCGTGGTTGAGCTGATCGGTCACATCGTTGTAGCTGACCGCCTCACCGCCGAGTTCGAGCTTCAGCGGACCGCGCTCGGTGTCACGGTAAGTAGCGATGAGACGTTTGGCCGCCGCCACCGCAAACTCGCGCTCATCGCCTTCGACGTGCGCCACGATAAGCGCCTTCGTCCCGTCCTCGCTGCGCAGCAATTCGGACTGGCCTGGTCCCCAGTACGAGCTGACCGTCGTGATACCAGGCGTGGCGGCAAGCTGTTGAGTAAGACCCTCGCCGGCGGCAATCGCAACGGGGTCGTCGACAGACCCGCCGCCGGTGTCGGTCGCGAGAATCACCAAGTTCGGTTTGCCGACGTGAAACCGCTGTTCGAGCATGGCAGCGGCGCGCTGCGATTCGGAAGAAACGCTATAGAAGCCGCCGCCTGACAACCGCTCAGTGATCCCCGACCCATATACAAGTGCGGCAACCATGAGTACCAAGGTCGCGGCGAGAACCGCCTTCGGCCGGGCCACGGCTAGTCGTGCAAGCCGATCTAGCATGATCGCCTTCTCCTGCGTCGACGGGTACGGCGATTGGGGCCGGTCGCGGGTCGGGAGATCGTCGCCGTAACACCGCGGCCATCCTTTCGCCATAACTGCGATGGAGAAGCCACGATGAGTTATCCGACACTTCGTGTCTTCTTCGTTGGTGTTCTGATGGATGAATCATCAGTCGAGTTCGGTGCAACGAGCGCAGTAGCACCCCACTGCAATCTCGCCCGGTTTCGGCCCGGCACTACTTAGTCGCGATCTTGAGGCGCGGTCATCTGACGCGGACAGCGCACCGGCCGATGCGACCGATCCGCCAACCCGTCCAGACCCTGGGCTTCATAGCGGGCCAGCCACCGGTGCAGTGTCTGACGCGCCACCCCCGTCTTCTCTGCGGCCTGCGACACCGTCAAACCGTCACCGATCACCGCCATCACAGCCTGATATCGCTGCTCTGCACGCTCAACTCCCTCATGCGGGGAGTGTCACCGATCAGCCGAAACAACTGTCACGCATCCAGCCGAAACACTGTCACGCATCAGCCGAAGACGAAATGTCACGCATCAGGCGAGGTAGTTCATCTGAGCTGTGCCCCCACCAGGGCTCGAACCTGGGACCTGCGGATTAAAAGTCCGTAGCTCTACCAACTGAGCTATAGGGGCAGTGTGGATATGGAACCCAAGAAAGGATACTGCCTGCCGGCAGGCATCTCGTTTGAGCATCGGGGTCCCGGTACCCTAAGCTATCGAGGCTCCCAGCGTCATGGCGTTGCGAGTACCCCGGAGAGATTCGGCTGGCCCCCTTCGTCTAGCGGCCTAGGACGCCGCCCTTTCAAGGCGGTAGCGCGGGTTCGAATCCCGTAGGGGGTACAAGCTTCGCGGTAACGCGGAGGAGAATGCAGAGCAAGGCCCTGTGGCGCAGTTGGTTAGCGCGCCGCCCTGTCACGGCGGAGGTCGCGGGTTCGAGTCCCGTCAGGGTCGCCACGGCGGCGAGGCACGGCGGTGCCGTCGGGCCAGGTAGCTCAGTTGGTATGAGCGTCCGCCTGAAAAGCGGAAGGTCGCCGGTTCGATCCCGGCCCTGGCCACGTCAGAGGCTATTTTCGCCTTGACAGGGAACGGTACTCGACGTTTATTCGTCGGTTATACCGGCGGCCCGGTCCAGAACATCAGCCACCGCGGCATGCACCTGTCCTCGGCTCATGTAGACATCCTGAGTCATCGACGGACGCGCGTGGCCGAGCTGGTCGGCCCCGATCCGCGCCGACAACCCGCTGTCGTCGATGAGCGTGGCCACAGTCTTCCGGAAACTGTGCGATGACACGTCGGGCAACCCGAGCGACTCGCGCACCTCGCGCCACTGCTTGCCGAAGTTGTCCGGATCCCGCAGCGTGCCCGCCGATGACGGGAAGATCACACCGGCCGTGTTCGGCCGCGGCACTTCACCCTTCCGACGGTGCAGCGCGTCCACTGCGAACTGGGGGAGCGGAACCGATCGTTCCGCCCCGCCCTTGGTCGTGTCCTGCCGGACAAGGCCCTGGCCCTTCAACCTCACCACCGACCCGCCGATCGTCAGGATCCGGCGATCCAGATCGACGTCCTCCCAACGCAGCGCCAGCAGCTCGGACCGTCGCACACCGGTGGCCGCGAGCACGATCACTGGGTCTCGGAGATCCTTCCGCGAGCACAGCTCGGACTCGCTGATTGCCGTCAACAACGCCCGCACTTGATGGACGCCGAGCGCCGGCGCGCCCTTCACCTTCGGGTCGCTCTTGCGCTTGCGCCGAATGCCGAGTTCCCGTACTGGATTCGCCGCAATTGCGCCCGCGAGCACGGCGTCCGTGAGGACCGAGTTCAGCGCCACTTTCGTGTGACGTTCGCGGGTCGCGCCGTGATCACGCCGGATGCCTTTCAGGATCTCGTCGATGAGCCCGGCCGTCGTCTCATTGATGCGTATCCCCACAAACCGTGACTTCACCGCGTCGATTGTCGCCTCATAGGTGTCGACGCTCTTAGGAGCTAACTCACCGTCCGCCCGGCACTGCGCTATGTAGCGGGTGACCAGATCCCCAAGGAGCGTCATGTTGGTGATCGTCCCGCTTCCCGGTGGGCGGCGATCCGCGATCGCATCCACCAACGCCTCTTCCGCTCGTGCCCCATACTCGTCCGGAACCCCGGCTGGTGTCATCCGTTCGACCCGCCGAGCAACACCATCGAGATCACGAAACCGACACCGCGCCAACCACACACCGTCACCCAGATAGTTGCGGGTGATCTTCCCGTGCTGCCCGATCCGCAGCGGAGGTCTACCCGCCACTGTCGGTCCGCGCAAATAGCCTGTCGAAAAAGTCTTCATCGGCCTTGTTGGCGAGAAGGTGCAAAATAAACTTGGTGGTCGGTGATCTGATGTCGGACTCGGTTGCCCAGTCGAGTGCTTTCCAGCTCATGTTTGCGGTGTGGCCGACAGCATCGCGCGGCCGGCCGCGGTGTGATGCTCTGTCGTACGCTGCTCCACTCTTGTCACGGTAGGGCTGTGCGATTCAACCCGTCTACAACAGCACCGAGATTCGACGAAAGATTGCTCACAGTCATGTATTTTCAACCGTTTTCGTCTGGCCGTGTTGAATAACGTGAAAAGTGGCTATCCGCCTCTCGCGCCTGTTCCGGGCGGGACGACGACGCCCTCGTCAACGACGACATATATACGTCCTTGCGTTCGGTCATATCTTCCACGTGCGTCGCGGCGAAAACGTATCCGGCGTCGGCATCCCTCTATCTACTATCTAGGGATTAACAATCTACAAGTCTTGGAACATCCTGTTACGTGTCGTACTCGCTTGAGTGGCAAGCGAACTCAGCGTCTCATTGTGCTCGGTATGGCCGGTCGATTCCTGGCGATTGCCGACCATTTTGGACGAATAAACGACAACTGGAGCGAGCTGCCGGTACCCGGCCAAGCAGCTACAGCTTCCTCGCTGGGGCTGTCTCTAGCTCCTCTAATGAGGCTTTTGCAAAGATAGCTTTCCATCCGTGCCCGTTACCGACCGAAAGTGCCCTCCTGCCAGGCACTTCACACAGCGAGCTATCTAGTAGCGTCTCGCTATTTCCCAACGATTTTCGTCATTAACGATGAATAAACAATGGGTTGGTAGCGCCGCAGGCTCAAAGTGGCTCTTCCGGAAATGGAGTGCAGGGAAGGGCGTGAGAATCCCGGTGATGGGGTCGTGTCGGTGAGCTGAGACGGGCCCCGGCGGGCAGAGGATGCAGGTGTCTACGCCGTATCGCCTACCTGCCGGGGAGCCCTGTGTCTGACCTTACGTCGTCTGCTGCTGCCGTTGTCGCCGACACGATCGTGCGGACCGTCGAACTCGGTGTGACGATCACCGAAGCCGCTGTCGACGGCGATACCACGGTGGTGTTCTGCACCCTGCGCGACGACGGGGCGCGGCAGTGTCCAGGGTGTGGCACCGACGGTATCTACCGCGACACGGTGATCCGCAACGTGACCGATGTGCCGGTGGTCGGACATCCGCTTCGGCTGCGGGTACGGGTGCCGCGCTACCGCTGTGTCAACACCGCCTGTGAGCGGGAGGTGTTCGCCCACAACACCTCTGCACTGGCGCGGCCGGGCTGGTCGACGACACGGCGTTGTGCGCGCTACATCTGCCGCCGGCTGATGATCGACCGCGCCACCGTCGCCGCAGTAGCACGGGAGTTGGGGTTGTCGTGGGACACCGTGAACACCATTGCGATGGACGCCACTCAGATGATCGTGGCCAACGACAGCGGTCGACTCGACGGCGTGCGGGTCATCGGAGTCGATGAGCACCGCTGGTCGCATGTGCGCCGACCCGACCGGGACGGCTACGTCACCGTCATCATCGATCTCACCCCGGTGCTCGACGGAACCGGCCGGGCGCGGCTGCTCGACCTGGTCCCCGGACGCTCGGCAGCCGCCTTGACCAGCTGGCTGTCCGGGCAGAGCCAAGCGTTTCGTGACCGCGTCGACGTTGTCGCGATGGACGGGTTCGGCGGCTACAAGACCGCGGCGACCGATCAGCTGCCCGACGCGACCGCGGTCATGGACCCCTTTCACGTCGTCGCCCTGGCCGGCGCCAAGCTCGACCTGTGCCGCCAGCGCATCCAACAGCAGACGTGCGGGCACCGTGGCCGCAGCGATCCGCTCTACCGGGTGCGGCGCACCCTGCGCACCCGCTACCCGCTGCTCAATGCGCCAAAAAGCCCGCCTGGAAGCCGTTTTCACCGACGACGCACATATCGCGGTCGAACTGTGCTGGAGCGTCTACCAGCGCCTGACCGCCGCCTACGCCCACCCCGACCGCCGCCGCGGCAAGACCATGATGACCACGATCATCAACACCCTGCGCAACGGTGTACCCGACGCGCTCGAGGAACTGGCCCAACTCGGCCGCACCCTGCACCGACGCCGCGCCGACATACTGGCCTACTTCGACCACCACGCCTCCAACGGACCCACCGAAGCCATCAACGGCCGCCTCGAAGCACTACGCAGAAACGCCCTCGGATTCAGAAATCGGCGCACTCTAAAACCGGAAGAGCCCTCAAGTACGCGGACCCCAATCTCTAAACTGGTCGTGTCCAAATGGACCCATTTTGGGATGACTCCGTTGGCATCCTTCGCGTCGCCAGGCCTGCGGTGTATGGGCACCGCCGGAGGAGAAACCGAAGGCCTTGACCGGTATAAGCCGGCAGGTGCTTGATGCGGGTGTGGTGTTTCAGGCCGGTCGCCATCTCGGCCAGCCAAGCATCCTCACGTTGTTCCTGATCGTCGAGGTCGCGGTGCTGAGCCCGCTCGCCGACGCGATCAGCCGCTGCCCTTTTCGACCACGGCGTGGGCTTCGGCTGCGGCGGTCGCCCGTCGGTTCCGACGCATCCACATCCAGAGCAGAGCCAACGGAACGAGCAGGCCGCCGATTCCGAGCAGGGCGAATCTGGTGAAGCCGGTGATGTTGTCGACGAGCCACGCAAAGTTCTGTCCGAAGAAACCGGTAATGAAAGTCAACGGCAGGAACACGGTTGCCAGGATCGTCAGCTGCTCCATTGTGCTGTTTTGGCGCACGCTGACCCGGGTTTGTTCCACGGAGATGACGGCCATGTTCGCTTGCAGGACGGTGGCGAGGAGGTCCTTCTGGGCCGCAACTTCCTCGCTGATGAGATGCACGTGGTCGTGTACGTCGCGCAGATATGGCTGGAGATCCGGCTCACCGACGTTGCGCTCGACGCGAGTCAGGACGGCGAGCAGCGGATGCACCGCGCGATAGAAGTCCGAGACCTCGCGGCGCAAATCATAGATCCGTTCGGTCGGTGCGACCGCGCCGGAGAAGACGGTGCCCTCGACCTGTTCGATGTCGGATTCAAGGTCGGCGACGACCGGGCCGTAGCCCTTGATCACGTGGTCCAGGATTGCCCAGAGCACCGAGTTAGTGCCAAGTGCGAGCAGTTTGGGGTGTTGTTCGAGCCGCGTGCGCGCGCCGTGCAGCTCACTCGCGACACCCTGCCGAACCGTGATCACGAAATTAGGGCCGACGAAGATGCTGATCTCGCCGAAATCGACCTCGCCACTGTCATGGTTGTAACGGGCGGTGCGCAGGATGACCAGCTGCACCCCGCTTTCGTATTCTTCGACCTTCGGGCGCAGGTGAAAGCTCTTGGCGTCCTCGACGGCAAGCTCATGCAGATCGAACGCATACCTGACCTCGTCGAGCTCCTCACCGCTGGGCTCGAACATGCCCAGCCAGACGAATCCGCCCTGATAGATTTGCAATGCCGCCTCATCCAACGAGATCGTCCGGTCGCTTTGACGGCTACCGTCGACATAGTGAGCGCAGTCGACAATCATCGAAGACCTCCAGCAGATCATCAGCAAGCACAGCTAGTGGCTATATTCAACGCGGGCTTACTGTGAATCGAAGGCCACGACGGTATGACGAGGCTTCGGCCTCGCGCACATGTGAACGTGGGTTGCCGACAGGGTGGTCCGGTAGAGCTGGAGCCGCGTCGAGCGAGTAGTCCTAGCCGTCGGCTGCGTCCATGCCGTCGTGACTAGTGCAGATACGTCCGGCCGTACCGGTCGTGCAGATCCTGGGTCGGGTCAGGTCGCCAGGGCCGCCCGTTGGCACTGTCATCCCTGAAGGGCCGGCCCAGCGTCAAGACCGTTCGTCCTCGCTACGGTGCGGGCGCTCCGTCTTGACTCCGGCGGCCCCAGGCAGCTACGTGAAGGAAAAGGCGCCCACACCCTGAAGGGCGCAACGAGGACCGGCGGTGACGTGCTGGCGCGTCACCACCACCCGAACGTCTACACCGAGATGGTCTCGCCGCGCGGTGTCCAGCACGTCGTGTCCCGCAAGCCGAACCCCCAACGGACAGACTGTGAGCCTCCAATGCGCCGGTAGTCCGCTCGGCCAGCGGAGTCTCACATGGGTGGTACGCAAACATTCTCATTGAGCCCTGGCTATCCGGACACCCACAGCGCTGCGATCACGGTTACAGCCAATGGAGCCCCTGACGTGCCGAGGGGCGGCATCCCACGTTCGCCACTCTGACCTCCGCCCATGCCGAGCAGACTGTTGTGGCTTCCGTCCCTGTTGCCGACCGTCGCGCACCACCGATTCGACGCGACAACGATGTGCACATTGATGGTGCACACCACCGCCCGAGTACGGTCATGGTCGTCGCAAGCCTCGATGACGAAACGCCTTGGTGTGGTCGTCATCTGGGGTGACGGGCAACACTGACCCCGACGACCACGGTTTTAGGAGAGCCTGCAAGCCCTCCTACTCGTGGCCCTGAAAGGCGCGCTGAACTGGCTATTTGAAGCTAATCGGCGCCATGCGAAACCACGGCGTGTCGCGGATTCACCGACCAAGCACCGACCACAGATCAGTGTTCGATCTCGGGCTCATTAACGAGCGAACCCCCGGCCGCACGTTGAATCGCTTCTCGGTAGCACTCAACCCTCTGCTGGTGCTGGGTCAGCAATTCGGCCCGCTCGTCCTCAGAAATCTCCACTCGTTAGAGCTTCATAGGTCGCGTATGTGGGGTTTCGCGCCGCGCTCGAGCAGACACTCGATCGCCAGGTGCGGGGCCGTCGCCAGCTGGGGGCTGGTGGTCAGTCGAGGAAATCTGGCGCTCGTCGAACAGCCGCATCCGTCGGGATCGCTGCCCATGCGATGGCCGGTGAGCTGCTGCGATTTTGCGCGCGCCGTCGAACGCTGCTTGCCACCGCATCGTTGTGCACGGCGCTGGTTGAAGGGGTGGATCGCGAGCCCCTTGGCGGGTGTCCGTCCATCGCTTGTCGGGCAGATCGTGGCACTCAGCGGCAAAGAGCGTGTTTACGCACGTCACCAATGGTGCCGGCGCCTCGATATGGCGAGTGACCAATCTGGTGTTGGTGTTAGCGGGTTGTGGTGGGTGTCGGACATACTGCGGGGCATGTCACTGGACCGTCTGGTAGCCCAGGTGGGCCAGGTTCTCGGTGATGATCGGGGCTTGTATGGGGCTGCGCCGCAGGGCGGTGGATGGGATCGCGTCGTCGAACGGACGACCCTGGCGGGTGACTCAAGCGGCCCAGGCAGGTTGCGCGCTGATGAGATCGGTCAGGCCGGCGAGGGTAGGCGTCCAGGCTGTGGCGGTGGGTCTGGTCGATGGAACCACCCGAATCCACGGCGATCTGCATGCCCACGTGCTCGTAGGGCAGGCCGGGCAACGCCAACGGCAGGTGCGGGACGATATCGAAGAGGTTGACCACCCGGAAGCAGTTGTCGATCAGCAGGTTGAATGGCACCACGAAGTCGTGCAGTCCGGGGCGTGGGCCTCCGAAGGTCGTTAGTTTGGGTTCCGGGACAACCGGTATGGAACGCGATTCGTTGCTGCATCTGGATTTCGATCCGTCCGTGGTGGGCATCGCGTCCCAGCCGTTTTGGCTGCACTGGACCGCCGCGGCGGGCACGACGGTCACCCACGCGCCGGACTTCTTCGCCCGCCGCAGGGATGGCCCGGCGGTGGTGGTGGACTGTCGGCCGAACATCACCGACATCGTCAACGCGGTCTGCGCCACCGCCGCGCACACCCGTGTGGAGCTGGTCTGCGTCGATGAGCTGCACAACCTGAATCTGGCCACCCGCACCGGCGCGGAGGTGTCTGACGAGCTGAAGTACTTCGCCGAACGGCTGCCGGCCACCTTCATCTATGCCGGCATCGATGTCGAAGCGCAAGGTATATTCGCCGGTGTCCGCGGCCGCCAAATCGCCGGCCGGTTCACCGTCATCCCCGCCGCGCCCTTCGCCTACGGCACCGCCGCCCAACGCGGGCAGTGGCGGGCGCTGACCGCCACCCTGGAATCCCTGCTGCGCCTGCACCGCCACCGCCCCGGCAGCCTGGTCCGTCTTGATGAATACCTCTACCGGCGCAGCGGAGGCATGATCGGCAGCCTCTCGCAGCTGGTGCGTGGCGCGGCGATCCTGGCCATCGAGGACGGCAGCGAACAGATCAGCAAACAGCTGCTCGACAGCGTCCCGGTCGACTACGCCGCACAACGCGCCGGCGCCGCGTCACGGCCACCACACCGTAGAAGCCGCGCCGGGGAAGCCAAGCAGAGCTGATGCGGCTGCACCGGCTGCCGATCGCCGTCGCACCGGCCCAGCAGGAAACCGTCGCCTCCTACCTCACCCGCCTGGCCAACCTGCACGGGCTACCGCTGCGGGAACTGTGGGAACCGATCAGCGTCCCACGCCCAGGTAGCCGGCGACGCGACGTCCTCGCCGACCGGCTGGCCGCCGTGACCGGCCACCGACGCGAGCACCTCGTCCGCGCGCTGCCCGAGCTGCATCCCGCGCCGGGCTGGTCGGCGCTGCGCCCTCAGCCCCAGCCCGGCTGCCCACGCTGCGACGCACGACACCCCGGCGGTCCGGTGACCCACCTCCTGCCGCACCACCGCTATGTCTGCACCCGCCACCGCTACTGGATCGGGCCGCCCGACATCGACCAGCCCGCCACCGACCTGGGCGGCCTCGACGATGTCGTCCATGCGCAGCGACACCATCTGCGGCTGCTGGGCCGCCACGGTCCGGCCGCCGGCTACGACGCGGTGCTGACCGGGTTCCTGTTTTGCGGTCACCTCTGGATGAATCGGCGCGACGACGCCGGTGTTCACCGCGAATGGACCCGCCGCGCCGAGGTCCTGATCCCGCCGGGCACCGAGACGGCGACGTTCAGCGCCGCCCGGCTGTTCGCGGTGCTCTATCCCGAAGCCGTCCGCCTCGCCGGTCTCATCGCCTCGCCCACATGGCGACACCGGGCCGCCGGTGATGCCGATCAGCAGCGACAGTTCACCACCGAGGTGGGCCGTCGCCTGGACCGCCCGCACTACTACCCGGGCGACGGCGGTGACGCTGTCGCCCACTGGATGATGTTCGACTCTTGGCGACCCCCGAGCCGACCCGACAGGACTTTCCCCGACACCCGCGCGCACGGCGCAAGTCAGCCACCGAAGGTCAGTGCAAACAGCCGAGACCGACACAACCGCAGCGCACAATGGTTTGCCCGCACCCGCCGCGGTGGCGGCGCCATCCTGCACCACCGCCACATCCGGCCGGTCCTGATCCGCGAATGGTCGCCAAAGATGGACGGCATCGCGGGCACCATCTGGGCGAGCCAAACCACGAGTTCGACCTGGCCGCCGCGGCAACTTGTGACGTGACGATTCGGACCGGATGCACTGGCTCTCCGCAGAATCGAGCGATGCGGTCACGAAATATGCCGTGCC
This sequence comes from uncultured Actinomycetota bacterium, assembly GCA_963715215.1. Classification (GTDB taxonomy): domain Bacteria; phylum Actinomycetota; class Actinomycetes; order Mycobacteriales; family Mycobacteriaceae; genus Mycobacterium. Next base: position 205,460 of record CAVQRJ010000008.1, on the reverse strand, counting down.
GAGCCAATAGGTGGCACGTATGTCCGCAGTAGCTGCGGGTGCTGCGACATGAGGCCCCGACTCACGATGACGTCCCAACGGGCAACGTAGGACGTGGGTTACCGCGGGCCATCCCTCGCAATCTTGAACTGGACGAGACAAGGAGTTCGGATAGCGGTTGCAGTTTTGAAGACGCGGGGCCCGGCTTTGTGACTGGCGGCGTGCTTGGTTCACTAGGCTCTCGCCCGCCACCTGGGGGAGGGGGCGGCCCGACGTCCCTTGCGGGCTCTCGCCCGCCGGAACTCGTCACAGACGAGTCGTTTCCAGGTTGCGGCTGGGGTGGGCTTGGGTCGTCTCATTCCGCGCCAATGACAGGCGCAGCACAGCAGCCAACATGTGGCCACGCACACAAGGACCAAGCTGTCCCGTCACATATGGCAAACTTTGAGAAATTAGCTGCGCATTAGAACCCCCAGTTTACGTACGAAATCCGTAGGCCGGACGATCAGTAACGGATGTTGATCGTCACGGCAATTTTGGTCCACTTATGCTGCAGCAGAGTCACACCAGTATGCGATTGTCAAGTTAGCTGAGGGTCCCTTACCCATGTTCTGATCAGTCGCAGAGACACGAATCGAGGTCTTAGCTGATGTGGATAGCGAGGCTTACGCGGGCTTATCGAGCGGGACAGCCAATGGGCGAAGTAGCTGCGCAATCTTCTGAGCCCAACCGGCCGGTGCTGATGCACAGCTGCTGTCGTCTCGGCCGGACCGCCAATCCACCCAGCTTCTGGCTGTCGTTCACCGACTCGCTTCGCCCCGGGCGTCGCCGCTGAGCGCAGGCATCGTTAGCGCTGCCTGATCGTGCGGATTGGGCATCAAGCGTCGTAGAAGTGCTTGCTGCTGACCGTTAGAGCGAACGTATTTGGTTTGCGATTCCCGTACACGCGATGCTCGGACCATGCGACAATTGTTGCAAACGTTGGACGCTGGCGAGCGGTCCTTTGGGTGGTGAGGCGAGATGGTGGGTCGGTCGCGTTTGCGCTTCGCTGCAGGTGTTTGTCTGCTCGCAGCGTGCCTGCTGATGGGTGGTGCCGGGGGCGCGGTCGCCGTTGCCGATCCCGATTCCAGCAGTTCCGCCGCGAACGGCGCCAACGATTCCGGCCAGCAATCTTCCACCGATGCCAAAAAGCAGAAGAAGGACGACAAGAAAAACGGCACGGACACCAAGCAGGACAAGAAAGACGGCACGAACACCAAGGACGACAAGAAAAACGGCACGGACACCAAGGGCGACAAGAAAGACTCGGGCCCCGCCGCCGCGGTTTTTAATCCGGTCGCCGCGGTTACTGACGCGGTAACGCCGGTTGGTCACGTGGTGGCGCCGGTTGGTAACGCGGTGACGCCGGTTACTACCGCGGTGGCGCCGGTTACTACCGCGGTGGCGCCGGTTACTACCGCGGTGGCGCCGGTTACTACCGCGGTGACGCCGGTTACTACCGCGGTGACGCCGGTTGGTCACGCGGTGACGCCGGTTGGTAACGCGGTGACGCCGGTTGGTAACGCGGTGACGCCGGTTGGTAACGCGGTGACGCCGGTTACCGATGGGGTGGCGCCAGTTTCTGACGTCGTCGCGTTGATTCAGGACACGCTCACCTCGGCTGCCGGTGCGGTCGTCCCGCTCACGCAACTGCAGTCCGACCTTTTCTCCTTCTTGGTGGGCATCGCCGGGGTGGCGCCGGTTCCCAATCTGGTCGCGGCGCTTTCAGACGTCGTCGCGTGGATTCAGGACATGCTCACCTCGGTTACCGGTGCGGTCGTCCCGCTCACGCAGCTGCAGTCCGCGCTTTACTCCTTGGTGGGCATCGCCGGGGTGCAGCCGGTAGTGGCCGGATTGGGAGGCGTCGAGGGTGGTGTCCTGTCGGCAGCCGCGGGTGCGTCGCTGGCGTCGCAATGGCGGCTGGTCCTGTCACTTGCCGGTATCCGGGGCGGTCCGTTGGCCGACGACGCACTCGGGGTTGCAACGCTCGGGAGGCTTGCGGCATTTATTTTCGGTGCGACCACCCAGGTAGCACCCAATGGCGCCATTCCGCTGGGTAAGCAGTCGTTTTTCCGGCATGCCGACAGCGAACCCCTGCTACCCCGGCCACTGTCGGCGCTGCCAGGCGCCGCCGGGCTTGCCATCCTTGCCGCAGCCGGGGTGCTACCCATTTCACTGGCGGCGCTGGCCGCTGTCGCTCTGCCCGGCGTCGGCGGGCTGATGATCCTTACCGCGGCCGGGGTGCGCGTCGGATACCGCCAGGCCAAAGCCGGTTTCGTATTGCAGGCAGCGGGCATCGCGCGCTTCGCCGGTCCGGGCCCGTTAGGTGTTGTCCGTTCGGGGTCATTGGTTGTCGTCCGTCCGAGGGCATTGCGCGTCGTCCGTCCGGGGGCGTTAAGCGCCGGATGTCTTCTCGATAACGTCGCCTAGCAGCTGGGACCCGGGACTCAATCGTCGACTCGATGACCGACACCCGAGTGTAGGCGGTCACCGATGCGACGGTCTGGGTGCGGAATCTGGATAAGCAGCGTGATCCGGCGATTGGCTCGGCGGCTTGGGCGCGCGGCACCAAGGGTCGGCCCGGTCACTCCAGGCAAGGCAGGATGACGGGCCGAGTCGGCTTTGAGCAAACAGAGTCAGGGTTGCGTCCATCAGGGTGGTTTACGAGTCGGACCTAATTGTTGAGGGCCGGCGTGTCGTAGCCGGATGAATGAAAGGTCATCGCGGGATTCTTCGAGAGACCGTCCAAAGTCCCTCGAGCAAAGAAATACACGATGACCACTGCACGATGTCGACTGGCCGGCGGTGCTGGCCGATCGACTCACCACCACCCCACCTGGCAGCCGGCTCCCCGGGATTCGATGTCGACTCGATGACGGACGCCAGGGTGGGTCACCTATGCGACAGTCCTGGGTGGGGAATCTGACCAAAATGGGTCGGCCCCCACTCGAGGCAGGGCGATGACTATCTCTCGGCCGTCGCGGGTGATGCCCCGGCCCGGCGGACAGTCGATGAGCTGGCGAGCCCGTTTCCGGTCCATCTCGGACTCGGCGGGATTACCCAGCCGTAGTTCGATGCGAGTCCTGAAAAGCTAGAGATCCTCGCCCACACCCACCGGCCGGTTGCACCGACAGCTTCGGCGCGGAACCGGCCGACCGCGCGGTGAGGACGCTCACGCATGTCGCCGGCGACCAAATCAAAGCCATTGCCTCGGTCTTCGCCCTCTAGCCGCGCGCACCGATCGCACACGCACTGACCGAGTGTGCCGCCGCCAGCACAGCCGGGAAGCGCGCACCCAATGACCGATCCTGAAAAATCAAACTCTTGATTAGATCGGAGGGCAATGAAGTCGACCGATGTCATTGGCCGTAGCGCCCACGCGCTGCTGTCACTCCCGAACGCGGTGCTCGCGCCGCTCGCCGGACCACGCCCGACGATCGACGGCCAGCGGTTGACTCCGCGCCTGCAACTGCTGGCCAACGGCGGGAGGCGCGCGCTCGCCGGGCTGTCATTTCCACCGACCGCGCTGGAGCGCAGGTTCGACGCCGTGGGTCAATGGCTCACGCTCGCGCACGGCGACGACGCAAGCTGGCGGGACCTGAGCGCCTGCGGACGCCGGGCACGGTTGTTCGAGCCGATGGAACCGACGACGGGCCTGGTGGTCTTCGTCCACGGCGGTGGATGGCAGTTCGGCAGCATCGACGCTTCCCACGGCGTATGTGCGTTCCTCTCGAAAACCACTGGGCTGAAAGTGCTTTCGCTCGACTACCGGCTCGCCTGGCAAGCGCAGTTCCCGGCTGCGTTCGATGACGTCGTTGCCGGCTTCCGAGAGGCGGTCGATCGCGCCGACGAGCTCGGTGTCGCGCGCGACCGGATCGCGATCGCCGGCGACAGCGCCGGCGGAAACATCGCTTCGGCTGCCGCGCTGGCGCTCGGTGCCGACCCGACTTACCGGCCCAAGCTCGCTGCGCTGATCTATCCGGTCGTGGACGGCGATCTCGACCGCTACGAATCCACGCACCTGTTCCACGCGCCGCTCGACCGGGCGATCGTGCACCGCGACATGCGCCGCTACGCCCCCGACGATGCCGATCGCCTAGACCCGCGCTTCGCAGTCATGGCGGCAAGCGACCTCTCGGCAATGCCGCCCGCTTACATCGCCACCGCTGGAATGGACGTCCTGCGCGACCAGGGCGAGGCCTTCGGCGAGCGGCTGCGCGAGTCGGGCGTGGACGCGAGCGTGCAGCGGTTCCCGAACCTCCCGCACGGGTTCCTCAACCTGCTCGTCGATCCGGACGCCGAGCGTCGCGCCGCCGAGATCGGCCGCGCGATCGGGGAGCGCGTCTGATCACAGCCGGGCGGTGCCGAGGTTCGGCGTTGCCTGCTCCGCCGCCGACCTCTGTTCGTTAGCCGATGGGCATCCGGGCAGGAAACGCAACTTGCTGGCCAGCATGATGCGGCACCGTTTCCGATCCGCTCTGCCGGTGTTACCACCGCCGGTCATGCGATCGCCCCATGCGCAGATCTCCCGAATCTGTGGGCGTTTTTCTCTTGGACCTGACGAGAAGATTCGTGTGAGGTGGGTTCGCGGGGTGAGCGGTTCGGTCAGGACGCCTGGTCGAGGGTGACGCGGTAGCCCATGGCTTCGAGTTGGCGGACAGCGTTGTTTCGTGCTTTCTGCGGGTTGAGTCGGGTGAAGTAGTCGCCACCGGGGTCGTGGTACGGGGTGTTGGTCGTGGCGATGTTCCAGATCGCGACGAGCAGTGCGCGTTGAACGGCAACGTTGGCTCTCATGGGGCCACGGCGGGTGGCTATCCGGCGATATTTGGCGGCCAGGTAGGTGTCGCGGGTGTGGGAGATGGACATCGCCGCGGTGCCGAGGGCGCCTTGTAGGTAGGGGTTGCCTGGTCGGGTGCGGCGCGATTTGACCTTGCCGGCCGATTCGTTGTTGCCCGGGGTGGTGCCCGCCCACGACGCGAGGTGTTGTGCGGTGGGGAATCTGGTCATGTCAGCTCCGGTCTCGGCGACGACGACGTCGGCGGTGTACCCACCGATACCGGGGATGGTGCAGATCAAGTCGCGGAAACCGTGAAAGGGTTCCATCACCACCTCGATCCGGTTGGTGAGCTGCTCGATGGCCGCGGTGTGCTGGTCGATCAAGTCCAGGTGCATGCGGGTCAGAAACGCGTGATGGGAGGTGAACCGGCCGTAGAGGGCTTCGGTCAGCTGCGGGATTTTCACCCGCAGCCGTTTCTTGGCAAGCTCGGCCATGGCCGCCGGATCGGTTTCGCCGGCCAGCAAGGCGCCCAGCATCGCCCGCGAGGAGGCGCCGTTGAGATCAGCGGCGACCGAGGACAGTTTGATCCCGGCGTCCTCAAGTAGCTTCTCCAAGCGCTGGATCTCGCGGGTGCGTTCGCGAGTCACGGCGGTGCGTGTGCGGGTCAGGTCGCGCAGCTGCCGGATCGGTTCCGGCGGAACGAACGACCCACGGACCAGACCGTGGGCACCCAACTGAGCAAGCCAGGTGGCATCAGCGACATCGGTTTTGCGGCCCGGCAAGTTCTTGACGTGCCGGGCATTGACCAACATCACCTCCACGCCAGGCAGATCCTCCAGCAGGTAGTAGAACGGCTTCCAATAGTCGCCGGTGGCTTCCATCACCACACACGTAACCTGCTGTGCGGCAAGATGATCCCGCATCGCCATGATTTGGCGGGTGGTCGCTCCGAACGTGGTCACCGTTTCACTGGTCCTGCGGCGGCCTGCACCGTTGATCCGGACACAGACTTTGGCGTCCTTCTTGGAAATGTCCAGTCCCGCGCAGCGCGGATGAATGACGTCCACGGCGCCGCTCCCTTCTCTCGTAGCGCACTGTGAAGGTGTCCGTCGTGGGGAGAGCAGGAGAGTCGGAAGTCTGACGCACGGGCTCAAGGCACCAATCCACGGTTCCCGTGGAAGCCCTCCGCCGCCATGCTGACTTACAGGCTCAAAGCACCAAGGTCTTTCCGGGGACAACCACGACGAACGCCCCTAAATGATCCCGCCGTGCCCGAGGTGAGCACAACAGGTGACCACCGCCGAATCTTCACGCCCCACGGTGCGCCCATCGGGCGCTGATCTGCTGACTTGGCTCAGTTTTGGGGTGTTGGCGTAGCGGCGGCGCGTTGAGCTGCGGTTTGGTTGCGATTCGGGTGGAATTTGAACACTAGGATCGGACCCTAAGCTGCCCGGATGGCCTACGTGCGCACGGTGAAGACGTCGTCGGGGGCCACCGCGGTGCAGATCGTGTGGTCCTGGCGCAAGGGCTCCCGCTCGATCGAGCATCTCGGTTCGGCGCACGACGACGTCGAGTTGGCGGCACTGAAGGCCGCTGCTGCCGAGCGGTTGGCCGCTGGGCAGACCGAGCTGGATCTGGGGATCTCCGGTCATCTGGAGCCGGGCACGTTGCCGATCCTGTCCTCGCAGATGACCCCTCTGTGGGAGACCTTGTGCGTCGCATATCGGACCCTGGGATTCGAGTCTGCCGCCAAGAGCGACAACGTGTTTCGTGATCTGGTACTGGCGCGGATCATCGAACCCACGAGCAAGATCGACGCGGAGCGGGTACTGACGGAGGTCGGTCTCAGCCCGGCGTCGTATGCCACGGTCAAGCGGCGCTTGCCGCGTTATGCCAAACCCGGCTGGCGCCAAGCGCTGGCTGCGGTCAGCGCAGCGCATGCGCGATTGGGGCCAGCGAGCCTGGTGTTGTTCGACGTCTCGACGCTGTACTTCGAGACCGATGCCGGCGATGGGTTCCGTGAGCCTGGATTCTCCAAAGAGAGGCGTCTGGAGCCACAGATCACCCTCGGGCTGCTGACCGACGCGGCCGGGTTCCCGCTGACGGTTGAGGCGTTCGAGGGCAACAAGGCCGAGACCGCCACGATGCTGCCGGTGATCAACGCCTTCAAGGCCGCCCACCAACTGTCCGACGTCACCGTGGTCGCCGATGCCGGGATGATCTCCGAGGCCAACCAGGTCGCCCTGCAAGCCGCCGGGTTGTCGTTCATCTTGGGCACCCGTATCCCGCATCTGCCCGACGTCGTGCGCGAGTGGCGCGACAAACACCCAGGTGAGGCAATTCCCGACGGGCTTACTCTGACTCAGCCGTGGCCGGCCACCAGCAGCGAGAAGGTCCGCGGCATCCCGGATCGGGTCATCTACTACCAGTTCCGCCATGATCGGGCCCGGCGCACGCTGCGCGGGATCGACGAGCAGGTCCGCAAGGCCGAGCGTGCCGTCGACGGACATGCCCCGGTCAAACGCAACCGCTACATCCAGCTCGCCGGTGCGACCAAGAGCGTCAACCGCACCTTGGAGGCCAAGACCCGTGCGCTGGCCGGCTGGAAGGGCTACACCACCAACCTGACCACCCAATCCTCGGCGTTCGTGATCGATGCCTACCACCAGCTCTGGCACATCGAGAAGGCGTTTCGGATGTCCAAGCACGACCTGCAAGCCCGACCGATCTACCACCACCTGCGCGAATCGATCGAGGCGCACCTGAGCATCGTGGTCGCAGCGATGGCCGTCACCCACTACATCGAGACCCAAACTGGTTGGAGCATAAAGAAATTCGTCCGTACCGTGCGCCGCTACCGCACCGTGCAGATCAAAGCTGGCCGACAGATCCTGACCGCCGCCGACCCGCTACCCGACGACCTCCGCGAAGCGATCGCCAAGATCGGCGGAAAACTTGAACACTAGGATGAGCCAACTCGGGTCTGATCACAGCCGGGCGGTGCCGAGGTTCGGCGTTGCCTGCTCCGCCGCCGACCTCTGTTCGTTAGCCGATCCTAGTGTGGGAATTTGCGCCCACGACGCGTGGACGATCGCCAATCGATGACCCCAGGTGATGGGCTACGCGACGACATAGTCCAGGGTGCGTCTCCACGTGACGTTGCCGACTTTGCCGTCCACCACGAGGCCCATCGCGGCCTGGAAGTCTCGTACGGCCTTCAATGTGTTCTGGCCGAAGTCGCCATCTGGCGCCAGCAGATCCGTGCCGCCGCGCCGCTGTTTCCAGTTGTTGAGACGGCGCTGACATTCGCGCACCGGTGGCGAGTTGTACATGCCCAGCTCTAGGAGCGGGTAACCGGGCGCCTCGTCTTGGAAGTGGAAGCGCACATGCAGATGGTTGTCGTGGTTGACCCAGTTCACGCATCCCTCGATGTTGGGATCGTTGAAGCCGATGACTTTCACCATGACGACACCGTTCGCATAGATGACGTCGATTAGCTCCTGCGTGAGTGAATGCGAGTATTTTGCCTGCTTCCAGGTGACGGGTCCTTCCGTTCCGTCGTTTTTCATTGGGCGCAGGTCCACGTCCCGCCCCGTTTCATGCGACGCGTGGCCCTCGATGTCGCCACCACCGCGCAGGCTTATGTCGCCGACCCCCACGCGGGGCGCGGCGCGGCGAAGCTGCCATATGCGACCGACTTCGTAGAGCGCGGCAATGGTCGAGGCGGTCCCGTACCGCTTGTCCGGCGAGTAATAGCCGAAGATTCCCGGTCCATCGGTCAGCTGTGTCTCAACCGGCCACGCAACCCGCGCAACGGCGGTCGCTGCGCTTTCTCTTGCGAACGTGTCGATCGTCAGCTCGCTGACCACCGTGGGGGGAGCACTCAGGATCGAGGCCGGCTGCGGCCATGCCACGGGCGCTTCGACTCTGGCGAAATCAAGCCGGATGTGGCCTTTCTCCTGAAGCCGCTTCAGCAGTACCATCGCGCCGCATTGCCGGCTTACGGCCGTCTCGGACCATTGGCCGTCACCGACATATTTCCCGTTTGTGTAGTGATTGCTGAAGCTCCACAGGTACGGCGACTTCACATGTGGGTGGTACAGGCGATATCCCCAGCCGTTGAAGGCCTCGAATAAGTAGGCCAGGTGTTCGGTCGACCAGTCCGTGACCTGGGTGGTGAGCCCGTCATATTCCAGGGCGTCGACAGCGCTCTCCTCCCAGGTGAATGGCGGATTGCCAGATCTCGGCCGACCGGCGGGCACGTGTACGGTGCGCGCCGTTAGCGGGTCGCCATTGTGCAGATGGCTGTTGAAGTCGCCGCCCGCCTCGAGGTTGTGGATTATCGCGATCGCGAACCATGGGACTCTCGTCAGTTGTTCGACCGAGCGATAGGTCTCCTTGTGGCGGACGATGCGCTCGATGATCGTATCCACTTCGGGCAGCTTTTCGCGACGAATAGCCATCTCGGCCCAAAGGTTCGAGTATTCGTCCTTGACGTCGGCAAAACGTATCCTGCGCCGGGCTGCTGCCGCATCGGTGGTGAAGTTGCGGAAGTCCGAATCTGCTGGTGTGAAAGCGTATTCCTCCTCGAACTCCTGAATTTCATGGTTTTTGTCGGCTATAATTCCGTCGATAGAGCCGGCCGTTTCGCTTTCTTTCGAATTTGTGGATGCTGTGCTTGCTTCAGTAGTCCTTCTCGCCGCAGCCATTTGCGCGCTCCCATAGATTGCAGTTTAGTTGCGTATATGGTACATACTTCGTGTCGAGATAACAGTGGGACTTGGCCGAATATTCGGCAACTGCCCGGCATTTGTGCTGTCGCATGCACGAATCGCGGTCCCGTCAGTAGTTGAGTACCTGCTTTGTGCCGGCTAACAGCAAAAACGGAACGTTCATGTCGGGGTCAGCGCCCCTCACCTGGCCGTTACTCGGGCAGGTGTTAACCCCAGTCATTCATGGGGTTGAGGAACACGGGGGTTCTGGCCTGAGTTAGGACATGGTCGGTTGGCTTTTGGGTTGCCGGGCGGCTGACCTGCGGGTTCTCTGGGTTTAGTGCCCTGTTTGGGGCACTAAGCGGGTAGGTTCGGGCGGTGGCGTACGTGCGGAAGGTGCGCACGGCCTCGGGTGCGGTGGCGGTGCAGGTCGTGCGTAAACACCGAGGTCAACGGACGATCCTGGCTCATGTGGGGTCAGCCCATACCGATGCGCAGCTGGGGATCCTGCTCGAGCGGGCCCGCCGGATCGCCGCCGAGGATCAAGGTGTTCTCGATATCGAGGTGGCGGCCCGGACCCAATCGCGTCGATGGGATCGCCGACTGGCGGGCCGGTGAGCTGATTCCCGCGACGCCCCGGCCCAAGGGTGTCCCGGCGCCGCCGGGGCGTACCGCCTCGACCCATTCGCGGCTGCTCTACGACGTGCTCGGCGCGGTCTATGACTGGCTGGGCTTCGACACCGTCGATGACGGGGTGTTCAGGGACTTGGTGATCGCGCGGATCGTGGAACCGACCAGCAAGGTCGACGCGGCGCGGGTGCTGACCGATCTGGGCGCAGACACGGTGTCGTACAGGACGATTCAACGTCACCTCGTGAAGGTCGACACCGGTGGTTATCGGAATGCCATCGCCAAACGATGCTTCACCCACGCCGCCGATCGGGGCGGGTTGAGCCTGCTGCTCTACGACGTCACGACGCTGTACTTCGAGGCCGAGAACGAAGACGACCTGCGCAAGGTCGGCTACTCCAAGGAACGCCGCATCGACCCCCAGATCGTCGTCGGTCTGCTGGTCGATCGCACCGGGTTCCCCTTGGAGATCGGCTGTTTCGAGGGCAATACCGCCGAGACCACCACCCTGGTGCCGATCATCACCGCCTTCGCCGAACGTCACGACCTGACCGATGCGCCGATGGTGGTGGCCGCGGACGCCGGCATGCTCTCGGCGTCGAACCTCACCGCACTCGACGAGGCCGGGTTGGGGTTCATCGTCGGGTCACGCAGCGTGAAGGCCCCGATCGACCTCGCCTCGCATTTCCATTGGAACGGTGACGTTTTCACCGACGGGCAGATCATCGACACCGTCACGCCCCGGCACGCCAACAGCACCGTCAACGACGTCGCGCACCGGGCCGAACCGGTGTGGAACCCCGACGATCATCAGGGGGCGTGGCGGGCGATCTGGGCGTACTCGGCCAAACGAGCGCGGCGCGACCAGAAGACCCTCTACGCCCAAGAGACCCGCGCCCGCGCAGTCGTAGCCGGTGAACGCGCCGCCAAGGCCACCCGCTTCGTCAAGACCCGGGCCGGGGACCGCATCCTCGACGAAACCAGCCTGGCCCGTGCGCAATCGCTGGTCGGACTCAAGGGCTACGTCACCAACATCCCCACCACGGTGATGGCTGCGGGCGAGGTGATCGGCAAGTACCACGACCTATGGCACGTCGAGCGCTCATTTCGGATGTCCAAGAGCGACCTTCGCGCCCGGCCGATGTTTCACCGCACGCGCGACGCCATCGAAGCCCACCTGACCATCGTGTTCACCGCCCTGGCCGTCGCGCACAGCATCCAGGAACGCACCGGCCTGGCCATCGCCAACGTCATCAAGCAACTACGGCCGCTACGGTCGGCAACCATCGTCATCAACGGCACCACCGAGACCTTCCCACCCGAAATCCCAGCGCCACAAAGAAAAATCATGGCCAGCCTTGGCATCCCCGCACCGGGGCACTAAGCTAAATGTCCTAACTCAGGCGGAAGTCCGAATCTGCTGGTGTAAATGCGTATTCCTCCTCGAACTCCTGAATTTCATGGTTTTTGTCGGCTATAATTCCGTCGATAGAGCCGGCCGTTTCGCTTTCTTTCGAATTTGTGGATGCTGTGCTTGCTTCAGTAGTCCTTCTCGCCGCGGCCATTTGCGCGCTCCCATAGATTGCAGTTTAGTTGCGTATATGGTACATACTTCGTGTCGAGATAACAGTGGGACTTGGCCGAATATTCGGCAACTGCCCGGCATTTGTGCTGTCGCATGCACGAATCGCGGTCCCGTCAGTAGTTGAGTACCTGCTTTGTGCCGGCTAACAGCAAAAACGGAACGTTCCTGTCGGGGTCAGCGCCCCTCACCTGGCCGTTACTCGGGCAGGTGTTAACCCCAGTCATTCATGGGGTTGAGGGAACTGACCAGCACAGATACCCAGACGCTGGCGGCATCGAGCGCGAATCAAACCGTCGGTATGAGTGCAGAGTCGCCCTTGCCGGCTGGCTGGTCCAGCCCATCGGCTCGGCCCAAAGTAAGGACATCCGTCCGGCGGTCGAGACGACGAGAGGCGTCCTCCGGTGGACCCGGGGCGGCTCCGTGCGAACGCGTCTTCGACTTCCTGACCTGTGCGGATTGGGCTCCATCAAACATGGTGGGCGCTAATGCAGACGGCGACCGCGGTCTTGTGTATGCGTGTCAACAGAGCCAGCGCACTGCGCAGGCCGAGTTGGTCGCGGATCTGGAAGGTGATCGGACCGCAGTACGGGCCGCCCAGTGGACGGTTTTGCCGCCCCACTTGCTCGGCGCGGTTTGCGGCACGACGCGGCGGCGTAGCTGGCCGCGGCCGCCGGGGTGACGGTCTGGGTGTAGGCATCGGCGAGGTAGACGGCGAACTGGTGATGCGCTGCGGCGCTGGGCGGTTGGTCGGGTCGCAGCGCGTCGGTGGGGGCCTGGCCGGCGTTCACCAACCAGCAGGTCGCCGACGCCAAGGCGCGGGCCTGCGCCGCCTACACCACGGTGCGCACCGGGGTGTCGCTGCAAACCCACGCCACCGGGGCCGCTGACCCCGTCGCCACCCCGGCGGTAGCGGTCGACGCCCGCTTGTCGGTGGTCGTCAGCGCACAGTATCTGCTGAACCGGCTGGACCCGGCGACGCCACCGCCGCTTGCGGCGGCGATCCACACCTTCGCCGACGATCTGCTGGATATCGCGGCCAATGCCCTGGCCGGCGCGCCCAACGACGACCCGGCCCAGGCCGGACGGCTCCGCGACGGCGAGACGGCCAGCGCGCATAGCGGATCTGTGCAAATGAGCCCAGATCTGCCTGCACCGCGGAACTTATTTGGAGACCGGCACGTCGACGGCGTGCTGCCGCCGGTCGACCCGCCCGGATGTTTCGTCACCGAAAGTGCAATGTAAATCTGGACGACCTACGTTGAGATTGTCCAGACATAGATTGCAAACGCCAGCACGAGCCCGGCATCTATCGCAATCGTCGACTGGACAAGACAGGTAATTATGTGGGGGGGTCGAACAACGATTCACTACCGGACCACGCGGTAACCGACGCCGGAATTGCGCACAGGCCAAGGGGGCTGATCTACGGCGCAGGTACCACCGCCCGGCGGCGGGAAACGATAGTGGCCTATCTTCAGCCAGTGCTGCCCTACCGAAAACCCGCCAGCGTAGTATTTGACGCACCCAAAGGGGGCGTAATGGCCAGCGATTACGACGTCGTCGTGGTGGGAGCGGGCCCGGCTGGATCCGCGGCGGGAATATTCCTGGCGCGTAGCGGACTACGGGTCGCGCTGCTGGAATCGCACAAGGATCTGAACCATTACAAAAGGTTGTGCTCGCACAGTATTAGGGGCGGCACACTGCCGACTATCAAGCGGCTGGGCATTGCGCATGCGCTGGATGAACTCGGCGCGGTGCGCCACCACGAAAACGTCTGGACGAAACACGGCTGGTTTCACGAACGTACTGACCAGGAACAACACGGCTACAACGTCCAGCGTGCGACCCTCGACCCGTTCCTGCGAACCACGGCCGTGGCGCTGCCTGCGCTAGATCTGATGATGGGCGCTCGAGTCCGGGAACTGACCACCGATCGCAGTGGGCGGTTCACCGGCGTCGTGGCGGATATCAGTGGCGACCAACGGCGCATCGACGCTCGGTTGGTGGTTGGCGCCGACGGATACTCGTCAAAGGTGGCCACATTAGCGAACCTGCCCGGCCGGCGCTGGGCGAACATCCGGTGCGGTTACCTCGCGAGATACCGAAACGTCGGCGTGCCCGTAGGCTGGTCGGGCGCTATATGGTTCCACGAGCCGGACATCACGGCCTTCCTGTGCAACGACGACGGTGTGACTGTGTTGGTGGTCTTTCCCGCCAAGGATCGGTTGACCGATTTCCGTGACGACCGTGAAGCCGCCCTGCTGGGCATGTTCACCGGACTATCCAACGGCCCCGATCTGTCACGGGCCCAAAGGGTTTCCGATGTCATCGGCACGACCGACTATCCGAGTATCACACGTCGCCGGATCGTGGCCCCCGGCGTGGCGTTGATCGGCGACGCGGCGATGGTCGGTGACCCTTTGTGGGGAACCGGGTGCGGTTGGGCGCTGCAAACCGCCGAGTGGCTAAGTGACGCGGTATCGCCGGCGCTACGTCCGGGCAACAACCACGACATCGACGCAGCGGCATGTCGATATCAGCGCCGGCACCGCCGCTCACTACTGCCCCATCAGGCGATGAACATAGACTTCAGCCGTAGACGCCGATTCAACACCCTCGAGCGGTTGATTTTCGCAGCCGCCGCACGAGATCAGACGGTGGCCGACCGGCTTGCGGCCGTGGCCACCCGGAAGCGCTCGCCGCTATGGCTGTTCACCCCGGCACTGCTGACTCGGGCCGCTGTCCTCAACGGCAAGCCGGCAGCAAGCGCGTGAGTCCCACATCAGGAGCACCCGCCGGGCACACGTCTGACCCCTCAATACAGCCTCTTCGCCCTCCCGAACCATCTTTACTTGCGCAACATGGACGCTCGATTCTCCCGCCGAGCGTAGGCGGCTCCCTAGCGGCTGCATCGGACAGCATCACGATGCGCTTCGTCGACACGCGCAACATGATCGACCGACCGGAGTGCATCATGGTGAACCTCGGTGACGACAGGGTGGCAGGGGGGCCCACCTGGCCGATCCGTGTGCTGCAGCCCAACTGCATGTCCCGGCGCGAACGCGTCCTGCCGTGAAGGTTCGCCGGACTACCGCCATCAACGACCCGGCACGATCCGCCGGCCCGGAGTTGTTTCCCGCCGTCGGGCGTATCAGGCTCACGACACGAGTGGCGACGGTACATTCGCAGAAGGTGGTTTTGACGGTGAAGTCGGGGAGAGGAGGCCGTCGTGGCGATGTTCATGGTTGAGCGGACCTACGCTGCCGAGTTGGAGGCCAGCGTTGAAGCAGCGGATGGAATCAATCGGATAAATGCCGAGGAGGGCGTTCGTTGGCTCTACTCATTTCTGTCCGCGGATCGGCGCAAGACATACTGCTTGTATGAGGCTCCGTCACCGGAAGCCATCCGGCTGGCGGCCGCCCGCGCGGGTCTTCCCGCCGATGTGATCGTCGAGGTGAGCACGCGCATCATGCCGGACGGGGCTCTGGCTAATATTTGAGTTTCACGCGAGTAGTTCGTGGTCGGCGGCATACATGGCCGCTTGGGTGCGATTGGCGGCTCCGGTCTTGAGCAGGATGCTGCGAACGTGATTGGCTGCGGTGTTGGGGGTGATGCAAAGGCGTTCCCCGATTGCACGATTGCTCAGCCCCGCAGCCAGCAGCCGCAGCACTTCGACCTCCCGCTTTGTCAGTCCGTCCTGTCCCGTCGTCAGCAGCGTGTCCACCAGGTCGAGGGCGCGCGTCTGCCCGATCGGGGCGGCGATGTCGTGGGCCTGCTCCGCCAAACGTCGGGCGTGTTCGGCGCGACCACATGACGTCGCGGACAAGGCGTATCGGGCGAGGGTTTCCGCCACATGAATCACCGAACCTATGCGTTGGTCCATTTCCAACGCGATGCCGAAGTGGTGCTCGGCCGCGAGCGCGTCGCCGGTGAGCGCGGCGATCCTGCCCAGGTAACGGTCGGCACTTCCGAACAGCGCGACGAATTGCCCGGCCACGACGTTCTTGCCTGCATACGCGGCGATAAATGGATGCAGCCGGTGCACCGCTTCACGGTTATCTAGGGCAAGGGCCGCCTCGAGCATGAAGATCAGTTCCATCGGCCATTGCGTATCGGCAGTACGGTCGACGAAATTGCCGATGAGGAGGTGGTTCAGCGCGCGGACCATGCCGCGCTCAATTCCTAACTCGGTGTAGAGCGCGAGCAGGCCGGGCACCCAACGCCCCGTGAAGGTCTCGCTGCCGTCGATGAAGGCGCGGAATCGCTGCAGGGCGCCGGTCTCGCGCCGGATCATGAACATTTGAACCCCGTATGACCCTTCAGTCCTTTCGGTGCCCAAGGAGTCGCCGGTGCGTAATGCGGTGTCGGCCCAGCGTTCCGCGGCCGCGAAGTCGCCGCGCAGATAGGCCAGACCCCCCGCGACGCAAGCTTCGAAGTAGCGGTTAAAGCGTTGCCCGCAGGCTTCCACCGATCGGCGCAGGTCGGCGGTCGCCGCAGCCAGGTCGTCGGGGCGGCCGGTGAGGTAGCTAACCATAACGCGGAAGTAGGCAGCAAAATTTAAGGCTTCATAGTCCCGCCGCGACAGGGCGATGCGTGACAGCTCGACAGAGCGCTCCAACTGGATTTGGGACATTTCAGGGGTCAGACCGTGCCACAGGCTGGTCGTCAGGTTGTGCATGATCGCGGCGGGGTCGTTGGTGGTGCGGGCGAGATCGATGGCCCGGCTGCCGATTTCGCGGGCGCGGTCCGGCTCGCCCGCGAAGGCTAGTGCTCGGCCGAAGCTGCCGAGGGCCCGCACGTAACGGATGTCGTTGGTGTTCAGTCCACATGAATCCAGGGCCGGCGCGAGCAGGTCGGCCGCCGTGGAGTCGGCTAGTCCAGGACGCCAGTTCGCGTCCTCGTAACCAACTGCCGCGTCCAGCCGAACGAGGGGGTCGTCCATTGCTGTGAGGCGGCCGTAGATGGCGTTGGCGCGAGCGAAGTCACCGGCGCGCAAGTGGTTAGCGGCTGCGCCGAAGTTCAGCCTCGCGCGTTCGGACAGGCCCAGCTCGGGCAGCGAAGCGGCGCGCTCGAACCACATGGCCGCTTCCTCGAACGCTAGACATTGTTCGGCCATCCGGGCCGCCTTCTCCGCGTAGCGCAGCGCCTGCTCGTGATACCCGAGCACCTGCGCCAGCAGGTAGTGGTTGGCCAGGCGCGGAACAACCGATGGGTCGCTGCGTCCCTCGAGCGCCCTGGCGGCACGGGCATGCATGATCCGCAGCCGAGAAGCCGCCATCCGGTCGACCACCGTTTCACGGGTCAGCGTGTGCACGAACGAATATTCGCCGTCGGAGTCGCGTACCGCTCGGATCAGGCCAACGGCCTCCGCGGAGTCGACCGCCGCCAGCGTGGCGGCAAGATCAGACTCACTTGTGGCGACTAGCGCTGGCAGATCGAATGTCTGCCCTAACACCGCCGCTTGTTCGATGAGTTCTCGGACGGTGGACCCCAGGCCCGCCAGCCGGCGGGCAATAGCGTCGCCGATCGACGCCGGGACACCGTGCTGAGGCGTCAGTGCGGCATTTCCCCCCCGGCTGGCGATCTCGCTGCAGAGTTCAGTCAGGAAGAATGGGTTACCGCCGGTTTTGTCGCGCAGAATGGCCGCCGCCGTCCGGACGGACGGTGGGGTTAGCCGCAGCGTTCGGCTGACGAACTCGGCGATCGCCTCGGTGTCGAGGCCACCGAGGTCCAGTCGGCGGACACCGTCGAACCTGTGCAGCTCGGCCAGTCGGGCGACAAGTTCTTCGGAGCGGTCGGGTTCGGTGGAGCGGAATGTTCCAACCACCAGCAGCCGTATACCGGCGCAGTTGATCAGCACATGCTCGAGCATGGCGAGGGCCGGCAGCTGCGCCCATTGCAGGTCCTCGAGGATCAACGCGATCGGGCGGTCGACCGCCAAGCGCCGAATGAAACCCGCGAAGGCCTCGAACAAGTCCTCACGGGTCGGGCCGATCTCGGGTACCTCGACATGACCGAGTAGGTGCCGATCGACATGCGATGACAGGCGCCGCAGTTGTGGTCCTGCATCGGCGAGCGCGCCTGTCAGCGAGCCAGGCGGAGAGGCCTTCAAAAGGCCGTCCAGCACCTCGGTGAGGGGCCGGTACGGCACACCTGCGTCGGCGTTACAGCTGCCGACCAGGACGGCCACACCGTGGTCGGCGAGGATGCCGGCCACCTCGGCGGCTAGGCGTGTCTTGCCCGCCCCGGGCTCGCCGCCGATCAGCACGACCTGGCGGTTGCCGTTCTCGACTTGCGCCCAGGCTTGCTCGAACGTAGCCAGCTCGGCGGCGCGACCCACCATCGGGCCTTGTCGAAGTGCGACCAGATTGCCCGGAAGCGGTGGCGGCACCCAGTGGGCCATGTTGGCAACGTAACCCGGTCCGGGTTGGGGCGTCGATAGTCAATTGTGACTATCCCGGCGCGTTTCGAAAACATCCAATTGTGGTCATGACGCGGCAATGCTTCGGATCGTAGCGTCGCACATACGCGTCGCTGTGTCGGCAAGAAATTCGAGTAGTCGACTACGCACGCGCCAGAACCAGGGCGACGAAACGATAGATCCGCGCCTGCAGCGCGAAGCATCAATGGTCCAGAGGTGCGGGAAGCCCAGCAGATTCCGGGTCGAGGGGAGGTTTGATGCTTACCCCGATATCGCTCTATCGCGCTCAGCCCGATGCCACTGCGTCGTCCAAGCCGGTACCTCCGACACTGCTGTGGATTGGCTGTGGCTCGTGTAGTGGCGAGTCGATGGCCATTCTCGGTGTCGACGGGCAGGCGACTGATTTTCTTGATCTGCTTGAGCAAGACGGGATTCGGCTACTGTGGCATCCCTCGCTCTCGCTCGAACCATTGGCGCCGATCGTTAACCGGGTCCTCAACGGAACGCTGCCGCTGACACTGCTGTGCGTCGAAGGCTCAATCGCGACGGGGCCAGACGGCACGGGTCTGTTCGACACCTTTGACGGCCAACCGAAGCGAGACTTGCTGTATGAGCTTTGCGCCGTAGCCGACTATGTGCTTGCCCTGGGCACCTGCGCCAGTTATGGCGGCATCCCGGCGGCACCGCCTAATCCCACCGCAGCGGTCGGGCTGCAGTACAGCGACGGCCAGGCCGGCGGTCTGCTCGGGAAAGATTGGCGATCGGCGAAGGAGCTGCCTGTCGTCAACGTCGCGGGCTGCTCGGCTGACAGCGACACCATGGTGTCGGCCATGCGCTGGCTATTGGCCGGCGATCCGGATCCGGCGCAGTTGGACCATTTTGGGCGGCCGACATTCGTTCGGCCCTGCCTATCCGGCGCCGACCGGCCAAAGTGCGGCACCGCACAATGGGTCGGCCATTCGTGTTACGGCTGCATCAGTCAGAAGTTCCCGCTGAGCCGAGAGATGCTCAAGTGGACGGAGGCCAGAAAATGCGCGAGCGAATTACTATTGACCTGAATCGAGTTGAAGGAGATCTCGAGGTTCGACTCGATGTCGAGGACAACGTCGTCCGAGACAGTTGGTGCGTGGGCACCATGTACCGAGGCTACGAGCAAGTTCTGGTCGGCCGCGCACCGTCTGATGTCTTGGTCATCGTCCCGCGCATTTGCGGCATCTGTAGCACAGCTCAGCTCTACGCCGGGGTGAGAGCACTCGAAGACGCCTATGAAATCCAGCCGGCTCCCAATGGAGTACGCGTTCGCAATCTGTGTCTGATGGCCGAAGCCGTGATGAATGACGCCCGGCAAACCTTTGTGATGTTCTGCCCCGACTTCTGCCATCCCGCCTATCGCTCTCACCCTCTATACGACAAGATAGTGACGGCTTTTGAGCCTCCGATTAAAGGTTACTTTGCCCGCCAGGCGGTCTTGCGCTCGAAAGGCATGCTCGGCGTCATCACCGCATTCGCCGGGCAGTGGCCCCATGCCACCTACATGGCACCGGGAGGAGTCACCTGCGAGGTGACAGCCGAGAAACTGGCCAAGTGTGAAGCCGCAATCGACGAATACCAATCCTGGTATGAGGCAGAGGTGTTGGGCTATACCAGTGACCAATGGCTGGGACTTCACAGCACCGAGGAGTTCCTCGGCTGGCTTGAGGAGCATCCGGACACCGGGGCCGGGCTTTACGCCGGCTTCGGCCGCTCCATCGGCCTACAGCAGCTGGGTCGAGGCAGCGGCTACCTGTTGAGTTGTGGCTGCTATCCCCGTCCCGACAGCAACGGTTTTCTGATGCCGGGCGGATATTGGAACGGCGAACGCGTCGAACCCTTTGACCACCACCTGGTGCGGGAACACACGCGCTATTCCTGGTTCACGGACTACGGACCCACCCACCCGTGGGACTCGGTCACCAAGGCCGAGCACGGGCAGGACAGAGGACAATACAGCCATGCGAAAGCGACCCGTTATGCGGATCATGTGGTCCAACTAGGGCCAATGGTCGACCTCTTAGCCGCCGGTGATCCCCTCATCGCGTCCTGGATGCGGGCCGAGGGCCCCAATGCCTGGCTCCGCCAACTCACCCGCCTGCACAGACCCGTCGTCGTCATGCAACTCATGCGCCAGACGATCGCCGAGCTAAGGGCGGAAAGCAGCGAACCGGCCATGGTGTGGGCCACTGATGTGCCCGACGACGCTCAAGGCTTTGGCGCGGTCAATGCGGCACGAGGAACCCTGGGTCACTGGATCTGTATCCACGAGGGCAAAATCTCTAACTATCAGGTCATCACCCCGACGACCTGGAACGCCTCGCCGCGCGACTCCAACGGTCGCCGCGGCCACTGGGAGGAAAGCCTGGTCGGGCTTGCCGTTCCCGACCCAGGAAATCCGGTACAGCTCGGCCACATTGTCCGTTCGCACGACGCGTGTCTTGTCTGCACAACACACATGATCCGCACCGGTCAACGCACAAATTTCATTCCTTTTTGATATCGCGTGATCTGCCTCCCCAGTGTGGTGTCACGGTCACTGGTGGTGCGGTCATGGTGGCTCTTCAATCTTAAGCGGGCAGTTGTGATTTCGCTCTCGTGGGCGTGTCGCTGATGTAGAAGGCCCTTGGCCTTCTGAAGTCTGAAAGTTGCGAAGCATTCAGGCGGAGGAAGGGACCAAGGGCCGTGACCGACGGTACGGCATTGTTGTTCGGGCTGCCAGGAGTACGGGTTGAGCGTGTCGAGCGCGTGCCAGACGGGGCCCGTGTGGTGCACGTCGTCACCGACGAACCGACCGCGGCGGCGTGTCCGGCATGTGGGGTGGTGTCCACGTCGGTGAAAGGCCGGGTCACCACATCGCCGAAGGACATCCCCTATGGTCAGGATCGTATTGCAGTGCGGTGGAACAAGATCCGGTGGAGATGCCGGGAGGACTACTGTGAGCGCGCGTCGTTCACCGAGGCGATCGCGCAGGTGCCGGCGCGGGCACGGACCACGGGGCGGTTGCGCGCCCAGATCGGCGTGGCGATCGGCGATGCTGCCCGCTCAGTGACTGAGGTCGCCGATGCCCATGGGGTGTCCTGGCCGACCGCGCACCGCGCCTTCGTCGACCACGCCGACGCAGCGCTGCCCGAGCCGGCTCCGACGCGGGTACTCGGTATCGACGAGACCCGCCGCGGAAAGCCCAGGTGGGCCTACGGCCAGGACGAGCGTCGGTGGGTGCGGGTCGACCCGTGGGACACCGGGTTCGTCGACCTCGACGGCGACCAGGGCCTGCTCGGCCAGCAGGAAGGCCGCACCGGCGCGACCGTGGTCGACTGGCTGACCGAGCGCACGCCCGAGTTCCGGGCGGGGATCGAGTTCGTCGCGATCGACCCGGCCGCGATCTACGCTTCGGCGATCCGCACGCCGGGTCTGCTGCCGAACGCGACGCTCGTGGTCGATCACTTCCACCTGGTCAAGCTCGGCAACGACGCGGTGACCAAAGTTCGTCGCCGCGTCACCTGGGACCTCAAGGACCGCCGCGGCCGCAAGCTCGATCCGGAGTGGGCGAACCGGCGCCGGTTGCTACGCGGCCGGGAACGCCTGTCGGAGAAGAGTTTCGCCAAGATGTGGAACGCGATCACCGCCGAGGACCCGAGCGCGCAGATCCTGTCGGCGTGGATCGCGAAGGAGGAGCTACGCACCCTGCTCGCGACCGTCCGGGTCGGTGGCGATCCGCACCTGACCCGCCACCGGCTGCACCGGTTCCTGTCCTGGTGTATCGACTCGCAGATCCCCGAGCTGCTCACCCTGGCCACCACCATCGACACCTGGTGGCCCGAGATCAACGCCTTCGTCACCACCGGCATCACCAACGCCCGCACCGAGGGCTACAACAGACTTGTGAAACAGGTCAAGCGCGTCGGCTGCGGGTTCAGAAATCGCGACAATTCCACCCGCCGGATACGCTTCCACTGCACCCGCAAACAGCGGGTGACCGCAACCCAGACTTCATGCTGATTGCCCGACCAAAGTCGAAGAGCCCGCATATCCCTGAGGCCCGCCGAGTTGCCAGGCCAACTCACCCCACACCGTATTGACGTGTGTGCCGTCGGGTTTGATGACGCCCGACGGGCTGAAGTGGTTGCCGACGATCGCAACTCGGTTGACCTTGTCGCTCGTGTAACTGTTGGCAGACAGAAGATCTTGCGTGTCCTGCGGGAAGTCTCCGACAGGTAGACCAGCTGCGACGTGCCACAGTGCCAGCATCGAGTGCGTCTTGCCGCCGCCGAAATTGGTCTGAAGGTTGATCACCGGTGGGGCGTTGTCGTCGCCGGAGAGCCGACGGACGGCGTGCCCGATCAGGTCGCTGAGTCCTTCAGTGAGATAGGTGCGGTTAAAGAATTCGATGGGGTTGGCGTAGCCGGAGTCCTGTTCGCCGCCAAAGGCGACTTTGTAGAGATCTGCGGCGAATTCGGACGCGGCGAAGTTGCCGGTGGCTACGTCGTCGTGGGGCGGTAGCACCTCGCGCCATGGAAGTAGGCCTGCGGCTTCGGGATTGTCGACCGCGGCCTTGAGTACCTTCTTATCGTCCTTGTCCGCGGTGACTCGGCGAAGGTTGAGTCGGATGCTATGGAGTTCGTCAGCTTCCTTCGCAGCGCCAATCAGCTTGAGCAGACGTTCGCCGGTGTCGAGCGCTCGGTAGGCGTCATCGTCGGTGAACGTGCTGCTGTGGTGTGCCCAGGTATTTCGTACTTCGCGTAGCTCAGTCGCGAACGATTCGCCCGCTCGCCCGAGCGCCTTGCTTAAGGGGTACCAACCAGGTTTGAACCCGGCGGTGATGTTGCCCTCAGTCAACATTCGCAACTGAACCTGAGGATCGAGCGGGTCATAGGTCTTATCGGCTGGTGCGCCCTCTTCATGTCCTTGGTGTGGACGAGTTTCGTCCACACCGCGCCTAACTGTTGGTCGCCTTGCCCGACCACGGTGGCGATGTAATCGTCCAAAGCAGGGGCCATCGTCTGGAACATCCGATCGATGCGGTCTCGATTACTTAACGCCATATCAATCGTCCTCCTCCGCGAAGTCCAGCGAACCCTGAGAGCCAGAGGTTTGCGCGTTATCGGCGCGGACCACGTCGAGGATCTCGGGCCAGCTCGTCACGAGGTTGTTGAAGCTGAGCGCATCGACGGTCCAGCCGTTACCTTCCGCCACGCGAAAGAGCAAGTGCGCCAGTTCCTTAACGAGATCAGCGTCGACAACTCCGTCAGGGCGACTCAACGCTGCACGCAGGAAGGCACCGGCAGGCGCGACGCCGTCGCGCTCCAACTCCTTGATGAGATGGTGAAGGGCTTCCCAATTGCTCGTGTGCGTGTCGGTGACTGGGTCGTACTCCCCACTCAGATCTTCCGGCTTGATCAGCTGAACTTTCCCGGCGCGGGCCATTAGGACTCCAGCTCTATCCATTAGATCTACGCTCGTATTTAGAGCGCGAGCGATGTTGTCGGCATCACCGAACTTCCCTGTGCCGTAACCATGCTGGCGGTACCAGGCGATCGCGAACCGGCTTGTCGGGTCGAAGTCGCTTTCCTGCTCGTTGAGAACGCGGTCCAGAATCTCATTGATCCGAGTCAATGCCGAACGGACAGTCATCTTACTGCCGTCAGGCTCCAAGACAGCCTTGTACCGGCTGAAAACCGCCATTCCAGGTCCGATCGCCGCCTGCGGGAGATCGACCGGGGCGATCAGACCTTGCTGAAGCCTACGCAATGCTCCGGGGAGCTCGGCGTCAAGCGCCTCGATCAAGCTGCGGCGGTCGGCGGTCGGTGCCCCTTCAGATCGTGGCCTGAGGGACAGCACGATCGACGATGCCAGCGCGTTTGTCCCGACGCTGATCATCCGCCCGCCTCGTTCACTCCGCAACGGCCACGTTGAAGTGATTTCCCAGCCCGACTGAATCATTCCATCCAACAACGTTTCCCAGCCTGTCGAGGCCTGACCCAATTCGTCTGATTCGCTCTGTTTGAATGCATAGTAAACGGTCACGGGATAGTTGCTGAGAGCTTCCGCTCGAGCGTTCTCGAATACGCGTCGGAAACCATCCTCGAAGAACTCTTCAGCACCAGCCTTACCGCCGTGCCGATATGGGTTCGCAACAAGTTCTTCGGCCTTCGGCACGAGCATTGTCGAAAGCAGCGATGGGTACAGCGATCGAAGGCTCCTGCGTAGCCATATGTAGAAGAAGTCGGAAAGATCCGAATAGTCGATATTGTCGTAGTACGGCGGATCAGTACTTATCAGAAATCCGACGAGACTGCGGCTGGCGGC
Source organism: uncultured Actinomycetota bacterium (assembly GCA_963715215.1). Classification (GTDB taxonomy): domain Bacteria; phylum Actinomycetota; class Actinomycetes; order Mycobacteriales; family Mycobacteriaceae; genus Mycobacterium. The sequence continues at coordinate 180,978 of CAVQRJ010000008.1, read as the reverse complement.
ATCGGCCTGGTCAGCCCAGCCCGCGCTTGAGGGTGTCAGTTGCGCCAGCGCCCGCGATATTGTCTCCAGGGCAATACCCACATCACCGGCTGCGCCCGCAAATGGATTTACTTCAACAAAGTCCCAGGACATCGGAATTGCTTGACGGGCGAATAAGTTTCGCGCCTGATAACGCGAGTTTGACCAAGTAACAATAGAATTCATGAGGTCGGTCGTACGGCTTACCCCCAATCCAAGGTAAGTAGCGACGGCGTCGGCGTACGATTGTCCACCACCGTCAGCCAGAACTTGGTCACGAGCTTCGCCTACTAAGTCGCTCAGCGTTGTCAACGCAACAAGTTGTCGCGCCGTAAAGAGATCAGCGAAATGGGTCAAACCGTAAGCCGGCGTCCAGAGGTTGCGCGGATCGTAGCCAAGTCCTTGGTCGGGCACGCCATCAGGTCTGGCGACCGCAGCGGCAGCTCCCTCATCCTCGGGCGTCGGCGCTACGTAGACACGTTGCCGCGCATTTTCGGCTACGACGGCCATTAACGTGACGCCCATCCGAGCAGCAGCACCTTCGGCTTTTATGTAACCCTTGCCAACGACCGAGTTGCATGCCACGCAAATTCCACCTTGTCGGCCGGACATCGAACCCTCAAATTGGGGTCCGCTTCTTGAGTGACCGATCTCAAAGTGAACGCGCTGCCCCGAGGGTTTCGAGGGGTCCGAAACGACAGACGGCACGACGAATGCCTCTCTACCCGTCTTCTTCCCAAGCCACCAACTTCGCACGAGTGGCAACTCGATTCGACACGCAGGGTTAGGACATGTGACAGTGCGCGCCCAGATCCACGCAATCACAGAGGATCTCGTTCGATCAGGAAGAATCGTCTTGGGATAGAGATGCCCTATCCGCTTCTCGGCTTCTTCTCGCATCCACGCGCCATACGCTCGGACATCCGCTGCAAGACCTTCGGGCCCCCTCCACCGTCGGATCTCCGATTCAGCAAGTCCGGGGAAGATTGGCGGATGATCGCGGAACTTAGGCGGTATCTCGATGAGCGCCTTGGTGATTAACACCGCGACCGGGTTGAGATCCGAGGCATGGGCTTCCAGGCCGAGCCGCTGCGCCTCAAGCGGGATTGTACCCCCGCCGCAGAACGGATCGAGAATCGGTGGTGGCTTACCGTCGGTCGACTTGAGGATCTCGGCATGCGCCTCGGCGAGCAATTTCTCGTCGCGGATATTCTCCCACACCACCAGCCGCTCGATGATCTTGTGCAGCCGTTCGCGCTCCTTACGCTGGAGCTCCTCTGTCGGAAAAGTCACAGCCATAACCTAGATAACTCGGAAAATTAGACACAAAGAGGAGAGTGTATTCGTATGTAGGAGAACGGTTTCGGCCTTATAACCCGGTATCGGGTTATTGAGTCATCCACCCACCGCCCCTGCCTGCCCGGCTGCGCCGTCCTGACCCTGCAAGCGCTAAAACCCTTGCACCCTAATGCGGTAGGAATGCTGTATGGCTCCAACGATGTCGAGGCACGCCAGCCAAGACCGCGCCGCCGAGGCGTTCCAGCTTCGGGCGTCGCGGTACTCCTGGCGCGAGGTGTGCGACCGCCTGGGCTACCGCTCCATCGGGGCGGCGCAGTCCGCCGTCAACCGTCACGTCGAGCGGCTGCGTCGTGAGCCGACCGCCACCTCGGTCGAGTCGCACAAGTTCGCGATCGAGACTCGCACCCGCGCGATGACCGCCCGCTTCACAGCGGCGTTCACGGCGGGCGACGACGACACACTGATCGCGCTCAACCGCGAGATCGTCCGCAACGAGGCCGAACTGGCGAAGGTGGGCGGGCTGTACGAACCCGAGCGCGTCAACGTCAACGTCGTCCAAGATGCTTCCGCGATCATCGCCGACGCCCGGCAGCGGCTTCTGTCGGTTCTCGACGCCGAGGTGATCGACATGCCGACGACGAAGGAGATACAACGATGACCGCGATGACCAAGCACGATGCCATCACCGGCGCGATGGGCGTCGCGGAGGACGTTGCGGAGGGCAGACTCGACCCGGCGGCGCTGGAGCAGCAGGCGGTGACGGAGCTTCGCGACGTGTTTGGCACCGTCGTCGGGCCGGATGACCCTGCTTGGGGCGTACAGGCCGACGTCGCCCGCCAGGTCATCGCGCTGGGCGCTCTGACCTCCGAAGAACTAAGCGAGTGGGCGGCGGTGATGCGTGTGCGGGCGGGTGAGCCGATCAGCGAGTCCAACGCTGACGAGACCCTGCCGGGGCCGGAGCCGGAGTCGTTCACGAGTGAGGAGTCGGCTGCCGAGGAGGTCCAATCCAAGTCGGTGGCAGAGCCGATCGCCGAGCTTGAGACTGTCCCCCTGCCGAGTCGGGCCGGCGGGTATGACCCGCTGGCCGGATGGTCGCCCGGTCGCATCCTCGGGTAGCTGAACCTTCGTTCGAAGTGTTCAAGACTTGTCTCGAAAACTATGGGTTCTTGCGACTGAGACGGGCAGCTCGCGGCTGATCCCCACCTGCTGGACGCGCATCGCCATCGTCTAACGCCGCTACGCCGCACGTCATCCGGAACAGCGCTCCGTGGAACTGGATGCGCTCGCGGAGCGGTGGGGCTCCATGCCGCACAAACAGCGGGCCCTAACCGGTTCAATGGACGTTGCTATCGGCCGGCGGACCTTATGAGTCGCTTTTCTTCGTACAGCTGCGCCCATTCCTCGCGGGGGCGGATCGACACGTCGACATCGGCCGCCGTCGCACGCAGCGCCGCGACCGTCGCTTGGGTTTCCAGTGTTCGAGCGAAGGGGTCCCAGCTGAAGAAGCGGCAAGAGTTCTGCCAGGTGATCTTGTTGATGTCGCTGTCGTCGGCGCCCGCAGCGTTGAGTTCGGCGAGTACCCTCTCGGGGGCGTCGGGCCAGAAGCAGTCCGAGTGTGGGTAGTCGCATTCCCAGGCGATGTTGTCGATGCCGATCTCGTGGCGCAGCTTCAGTGAGGTCTTGTCGGTGACGTAGCAGGCCAGCGAGTGCTCGCGGAACACGTCTGAGGGCAGCTTGTCGCCGAAGTCGCGGCGCAGCCACTTCTGGTTGGTGTAGTGCCGGTCGCTGCGGTCGAGGTAGAACGGGATCCAGCCGATGCCGCCTTCGGAGAACGCGAACTTGAGGTCGGGGTAGTTGCGCATTGCGGGGCCCCACAGCAGATCCTGTGCGCACATCGCCGACACCTGGGTCGCCAAGATGATGAGGTTGTCTATGGGCGCGTTGGGCGCCATGCTGATCGCGCCGAATCCGGTGCCGATGTGCAGGCACATCACCACGTTCTCCTCGGACAGTGTGGTGAAGACCGGGCCCCAGTACTCGTCGTCGTGGTAGCTCGGAAGGCCTTCCAGGTGGGGCAGTTCCGGCATGGTGACGGCGCGACAGCCCTTGGCGGCGACGCGGCGGATCTCGGCGACCATCGCCTCGGGGTTCCAGGTCGGCAGGATCGCGATCGGGATGAAGCGGTCCGGGTAGGAGCCTGCCCATTCGTCGATGTGCCAGTCGTTGTAGGCCGACACCATCACCAGAGTGACGTCTTCGCGCGTCATGTTGAGGTGTCTGGCGGAGAAGCCGGTGAAGGTCGGAAAGCACATCGACGCGAGGATGCCGTTGCGGTTCATGTCGCGGACGCGTTCGTGGACGTCGTAGACGCCTGGCCGCATCTCGGCGAAACGGGCCGGGTCGCGGCCCCATTCCTCAGCGGGCCAGGACACCACGGCGTTGAGGCCGCTGACGCCCTGGGGTCGGCCCTGGTACATCCACTGGTCGACGCCCTTGTCGTCGGTGACGACGATCGGCGCCTCGTCCTCGTACTTGCCGGGGACATGCCGCAAGAACATGTCGGGCGGTTCCACGACGTGGTCGTCGATGCTCACCAGGATCAGGTCGTCAGCATTCATTAGATGCTTTCTTCTTGTGATGAAGCGGTCGGGCTATCGGGGGTCTCAATGCTCGACATCACCAGCTGCAGATACGGGCGGTAGAGGTCTTCGCCATCCAGATGGCTATCGAGGGTGATGCCGTCGTTGGCGGCAAGGATTACTCGGGCCAGCGTCTCCGCCTCGATGGTGAGGGTTCCTCCGATACGGGCGACGTTCTTGCTGATGAATTCACCGAGCGCGCGGGTGGTTTCGAGGCGCTGAGCTGCGACGCGCTCAAGCGCCTCAGGATTGCGCAGCAAGAACAGCTTCAACTCCAATCCGAGTGCCGCCCGATCTGTTCCGCGGCTCAATTGGCGCCACCGGTCGGCCAACTCGTCGAGATCGATGTCACTGGGGCGATGAAACGACATCATCACCTCGATGAATCCGTCGAGGAAGCGCTGCCGCTGGCGGTCCACGACCGCCAAGAACAACTTCTCCTTGGCACCGAACTGTGAGTAGATGGCGCCCCGAGTGAATCCGGCGGCGTCGGCTATTTCCTCCAGCGCTGCACCGGTCAGGCCCTTGCGAGCGAAGACCTCCTCCGCGGCATCCAACAGGATCTGGCGGGTGTGCTCGGCACGCCGCTCTTTCGTCCACCGCTCGGCCACGCGGTCATCCTCCCATCAAAGTGGGCGAAGGCGACCGGGCTTCGCACTCGTCGTCGTATGTCTGCGATTCGAGCAAGCGATCGACCAGGAGGTCTGGATCGAGGACATCCCTCGACCAGAACTCCTCCGACGGTTCTACGTGAGTGTCCAGACCAGCGGCGTGCAGCGCATGGGCTTTGAACATCCGGGCCGCCGGGCTCAGTTCATGGCGGACGGGGTACACGGTCGCGGCCGTCTCGCAGTTGACGTGCGGTCCCCAGAACAGAAGCTGCGAACCGGACTCGACCCGTGGCAGCCCCACCCGCGCTGTGCCGTCGTTCACGGAAAGCGCATTGCCCGACAGAATTCGGGTGCGGACCACTCGACCCGGCTTCCCCAGAATCTCCTCCAGTTGCCCAGGGGGCTGGGTGCGGGTCCCGAGAATGGTCAACGCTGTTGAGTGGGTGGCGTCCTCGGTGACGACGACGACGCGCCACCCCGCACGACCGCGGTCGAACATCAGTCCACCGGCGTAACGAACAGCGTCGGCGACGCTGGCGCTTATGACGTCGAGTCGGTAGCTGCTCACGTCCGGCCCTCCTTGGTCGCTTCGGCTGGTGTGACGCCACCCTTTTATACACCATTGTATCTGCAATACATTCGTGTATATGATGGATCACGTCACAGGCGGCTGACGCTCGGATCCATGCCACAGCCAAGGCGGCGACTAGCGCCAGCGAAGCCCCGTTGGGCATCGGATGCCAGCACCCGCCGCGTGGTCTCACCGACTGAGGAGGACTCCCTTGATGCCAGCAACGCGACCCGGAGATTGGCTCGACCCCGACTCCGGCCTGGGTCTCGGTCTGGAAGACGTTCAGCCAGGGACGTTCAACATGACAATCCCGACGGACCGCTACACCTCACGCGAATACGCGCAGCGGGAGCGGGAAGCGATATGGATGCGCGTGTGGCAGATCGTCGGCCGCGCCGAGGACCTGCCGAAGCCTGGCGACTGGAAGAAGTACGACATCCAAGACCAGTCGTTCATCATCGTCCTAGGGAAGGACGACAAGCTTCGCGGCTTCGTGAATGCCTGCCGGCACCGCGGAAACGCGCTGTGCATCAACGAAACCGGGAACGCGAAGCGAGGCTTTCTCTGCCAGTACCACCTGTGGTCCTACGATCTGGAAGGCAAGCTGCGCGGCGTGCTGCGGGAAGACCTTGCCGGTCAGATAAACAAGAGTGAGAACTCCCTGTACGAAGTGCCCGTCGACACGTTCGCCGGATTCATTTTCCTCAACCCCGACCCCCAGGCCGGGCCGCTGGGCGATTACCTGGGCGAGGAGGTCTACCGCCTGCTGGAGCCCTACCACATCGATCAATTCACCACGGTGATGGATGTGCAGGAGGCCATTGACTGCAACTGGAAGGTCGTCATGGACGCCTTCGAAGAGGGTTACCACATTAACGGCATCCATCCCCAGTTGCTCGCGGTCCTGAACATCAACCCGAAGACAGCGCGGTACCAGTTCTTCGAGCACCACAGTGTGGCGGTCGCACCGTTCGAGGTACAGGGCGCCGGTGCGCAGAAGCAGGTCGACGGGATCATGGCGCTTCCAGAGACATTCCCGGGCACCGCGGCGGTGATTCCGCGCTTCCAGGAACTCGTCGCGCCCTACCAGGGCAAGGACGGGGAGGTGGAATTCCCGGACGGCGTCACCGCCCGCGGGCTGCTGCAAGAGGCCACCCGCGATGTCCTGACCGGTATGGGACTTGACGTCAGTGAACTGACCGACAACCAGATGAGCGACAACCAGGGCTGGGTCCTATTCCCCAACTACTTCATGACCGTGCGCGCCGGCGAATGCCACGTGATCACGGCGGGACCGCACCCCGATGGTGATCCCAACCGTTGCATCTGGCATGTCGCGAGCTACATGTATCTGCCGCCCGAGCACCGCGACGCGTTCCGCGCCGCACCGATCGTGGTGGACGAGCCCGGAAGCTACAAGTACTTCGAGGCCCTTCACCAGGATTACGTGCAAATGCCGCGCCAGCAACGCGGTTTGCGTAACGACCGGCTCGACCACATGTCGCTGGTGAAAGAGGAAGTGGTCATTGCGCATTTCCACTCGGTGATCGACCGCTACATGGCCAACGCCGCGAGCAACTGACTCGAACCAGAATCAACCGAAAGAAGACACATTGACTCTCGAGGAACGCATCGCGCATCACATCCGAATGGCCGAGGCGTACCGTGATGCCTACTTGCGCCAGGGTGTGCAGGACGGCGAAGCCTTCGCTGACACATGGAAATTCGCTCCTGACGGGGTTTACGTCTCGCCGTACTTCACCGGCGATGAGGTGTTCAAGCTCAGCGAGTTTCCCGAAGACACCGCCAAGGCCTCCACGATGGAGGCTAAGGCGTATTCGCTGAGCTTTCCCGATTGGAAGCCCGCCGATTTCGCCTACTGGCCGGCCGACCACGGCTTCGTGATGAAGACCCGATGGGAGGGGCACACGACCGACAACGTCAAGATGGGCTTCTACTCGTACAGCTTCGTCGAGACCGACGAGCGGGGGCAGATCACCCGGTGGGAAACCCACGTCAACGACGAATACAACGCCTTCTTGGACATCGCCATCGGTGCCCACGGTCCGTTCCACGGCACCGGCGAGTACCTGGACGCTCTCGAGCGCCGCCTGGCTGAAGCCGGGGTGACGGTATGACAACAATCGACGACGTGTTGGTAACCACCACGGGACGGTCGCGTTCCGTACTGGAGTACAGCCAGATCACCAAGCGATTGGTCGACAGCGCAAAACAACCCGGGTTCACTGTCGAGAGCTGGGCACCACTCGCCGAGCTCATCGCCGTCGACGACTTCGTGCGCATCGGCCCGTTCAAGGAAGTGATGAACTGGGCCGAATACGCGCAATTCCTGACGAACTGGGCGACGTCAGCGGACTGGGACTGCTCGTTCCAACGGATCACCGAGACACCGGATCTGGTGTTCCTCGAACTGGAAGAGCGAAGTCGCGTCGGCGACTTCGACAGCGTGGTCAACACCGTCTCGGTCTACGAGTTCGACGCCGCCGACAAAGTTCGCCGGATAGCCGTGTATCTGCAGATGGAATTGCCCAACACGGCCGTGCCGAGCTTTGACGGCGCTGGGGGTACGGAGTGACCCAGCCGCAGACGACCACCACCGACGGTGGTGGGCTCGACGCCGTCGATTTCTTCACCGACAACGAGCTACTGCACGACCCCTACGACTACCTCGCCGTTCTGCGCGACGAGTGCCCGCTGCGCCGCGAGCCTCACCACGACGTGGTGATGGTGACCGGGTACGACGAGGGTGTCGCCATCTACAACGACACGGCGCGGTTCTCGTCATGCATCTCGGTCACGGGCCCGTTCCCCGGGTTCCCAGTGCTGCTGGAAGGAGACGACGTCTCCGAACTGATCGCCCAGCACCGCGACGAGGTGCCGTTTAGCGACCAACTGCCGACCTTCGACCCGCCCGTACACACCGCACACCGGGCGCTGCTGTCGAGAATGCTCACTCCGAAGCGACTCAAGGAGAATGAAGACTTCATGTGGCGGCTCGCCGACCGCCAACTCGACCGCGCGCTCACCGGCGGGCGCTGCGAGTTCATCGGTGATTTTGCGTCCCCATTCGCGATGCTCGTCATCGCCGACCTGCTCGGCGTGCCGGAGTCCGACCACGACGAGTTCCGCGATGCGCTACTGACCGAAGCGGGAACGATCGGCAGTAGCGAGGGCGACCAGATGCATCATTCACCGCTGGAGTACCTCTACGGCAAGTTCGGTGAATACATCCAGAGCCGCAGAGACGAGCCCCGCGACGACGTGTTGAATGGTATTGCGGCAGCGACCTTTCCGGACGGCACCGTCCCGGAAGTGATCGACGCGGTCCGAGTCGCGGCGAACCTGTTTGCCGCCGGCCAGGAGACGACGGTTCGCTTGTTGAGCGCCGCGGTGATGCTGATCGCTGAAGACGCCGACCTGCAGGCGAAGCTGCGCGCGGACAGGGACCTGATCCCAGGCTTCATCGAAGAGACGCTGCGCTACGAGAGTCCTGTACGGGGCGACTTCCGGCTGTCGAAATGCCCCGTCACGGTGGGTGGTGTGGACCTGCCCGCCGGAACAACCGTGATGCTGCTCAACGCAGCGATGAATCGCGACCCGCGCAGGTTCACCGAACCCGACACCTTCGACATCGAGCGAGCTAACGCGCGCAGCCACGTCGCGTTCGGCCGGGGGCCGCATGCCTGCCCGGGTGCACCGCTGGCCCGCGCCGAAGGCCGTATCAGTCTGGAGCGGCTCTTCGACCGAACCACCGACATCCGGATTGACGAAGGCAAGCACGGCCTCGCCGACAACCGCCGCTACTCCTACCTGCCGACCTTCATTCTGCGCGGGCTGCCCCGCCTGCACATCGAATTCTCGTAGGGGCTTTAACGACATGCGGTTCGAAGACACCACCGCCATCGTCACCGGCGGTGCCGCTGGCCTCGGCCTGGCCATCACCAAGGCACTCGCCGCGCGTGGCGCGAAGGTCGCGATATTCGACATCACCACCGATGAGATCGAGATACAAGTCGACCGCCTGCGCCGCGAAGGCGCGAAGGTCGCCGGCTATGTCGTCGACGTCTCGAACCGTGCCGCGGTGGAATCCGCCGTGGCGCAGGTCCGAGCCGACCTCGGCCCGGTGCTGATCCTGATCAACAACGCCGGCATCGAGCAGTTCGGCAAGTTCGCCGAGATCACCGACGAGCAATGGGACCGCGTGATGGCGGTGAACCTGCGCGGACCGTTCATCTGCACGCAGGCGGTGCTGCCCGACATGCTCGACGCGCAGTGGGGTCGCATCGTCAACATCTCGTCCTCGAGCGCGCAGGGCGGCCAATCCCGGATGGCGGCCTACGTCAGTTCCAAGGCCGGGGTCATCGGATTCACCAAGAGCCTCGCGTTGGAAATGGGGCCAAAAGGCATCACAGTCAACACGATTCCTCCTGGCATGGTGGTCACCCCGATGCTCGAGAAGGCGATCGCCGAAGGCCGGTTCACCGCATCGCTGGACCATTTCGCCAAGATCACGCCAGTGCGGCGGGCGGGCCGGCCCGAGGACATCGCCAACGCGGCGATATTCCTGTGCCAAGACGAGTCCTCCTACATCACCGGCCAGATCATCCCCGTCAACGGGGGGCGCCGAACGTGACAGGCACCCAGAGCACACCGCCGCTCCTTGCACCGCTGACCGCCGACGAGTGGGGCGACGACGAGTACGCCGCGTTCGGTGCACTACTGGGCCTGCCGGGCGAAAAGGTGCCCCGGGCCGGATCGGGCCATCCCGCCGACCCTCTCAAGTTCGACATCATCGGCCTGCTCGCACGCCACCCGAAGATGGCCCGAGGGTTCCTGACTTTCCACGGTTGGCTTTTACAGCGAGGCGAGTTGCCGTTGCGCCTGCGTGAACTGGCAGTGCTACGAGTGGCGCTCACCCGACGGTCCGTCTTCTTCTGGGGCGAACACGCCAGGGTCGCCACCGAAGGCGGTGTGCCCGAGGACGATATCGCTCGCCTTGCCGAGGGCAATGACGGCTTCGACGGCACAGACCGGTTGGTGCTCGAGGCCACCGACGAGCTGCTCAGTGACGGCCGCGCCGGCGAAGCGACGTGGCAACGCCTCACCGACGAACTCGGCACGCACCGGGCGATGGAACTCATCTTCGTCGTCGGCACCGACGTGATGCTGGCGATGGCGTTCGACACCTGGCGCCTCGCACCACCCGCCGGCAGCGCGCCTCTACCTGAAGAACCTACGAACCGCAGGAGTCGGAAGAAGTGACAACCGTGCAGGACGACACCGGTGTGTTGGCCGGTGATGAGCGGATGCTGATCGACGGCGAATTACAGACCACTTCCAGCGGCGCGACGTTCGATGTGATCCATCCGGCCAGCGAGCAGGTCGCGGGACGGGCCACCGACGGCACGGTCGAGGACATGGCGCGCGCTGTGGGTGCGGCCCGCCGAGCGTTCGACGAGACCGACTGGTCGCGGGATCTGGAGTTCCGCTATCACTGCCTGACCCAGCTGCATGAGGCGCTGGAGCGCAACAAGGAGCGGCTGCGCAGGATCCTTATCACCGAGGTCGGTTGTCCGGTGTCGGTGACCGGCAGCCAGATCGAGAGTCCGATCGAGGAGGTCAAGCACTGGGCCGAGCACGGCCGCAACTTCGACTACCTCGTCGACAACGGGGTGCATGAAACCCCGCTGGGCCCGGCGCGGCGCAAGATCCACTACGAGCCGGTCGGGGTGGTGGGTGCGATCACGCCGTGGAATGTGCCGTTCTACCTGAACGTGGCCGAGACGGTGCCAGCGCTGATGGCCGGTAACACCGTGGTGCTCAAGCCCGCGCAACTGACGCCGTGGTCGGGCAGCGAGTACGGGCGCATCGTGGCCGAGGGGACCGACATCCCGGCCGGCGTGTTCAACGTGGTGACCTCGAACGCCAACGAAGTGGGGGCGGCGTTGTCGGCCGATCCGCGGGTGGACATGATCACGTTCACCGGGTCGACGGCCACCGGGCGGGCGATCCTGGCCGCGGGTTCGCCGACGGTAAAGAAGACGCTGCTGGAGTTGGGCGGCAAGTCGGCCCACATCGTGCTAGACGACGCCGATTTCAACTCGCCGTTGTCTCCTCACGGGACGCAACCATCACGTGAACCGGTTTGCGTCGATCACGGAGGGGGCGGTTCACAGAGACACCCTTGGATTCCGAGCGTGGCAACGGATGGTTTCCTTTAGCTCGATGCAGCGCAGGCAATCCTCACGGGTCGCGTCGCGATCGGAGCCGCTGCACAGATCCTTGGCCCAAGTCAGGGGACAAGCATGGCGTCGAGCTGTCGAGCCGTCAGGTCGACGAACTGCTCGACGAGCGGTTGCCGGATCGACCGGTGCACCGCCGCCAGCAAGCGCGGCTCGGCGCGTCGATGGTTTCCGCTCAGGCTGCCGCCGCTCAATCTGCTGACAGGTAAGAACGATTCCAGTTAGTGGGGAATCATTGATGGGTGTTGGCGGTGACGACATCGGTTCGCTGGGGCGCAATTCTGGAATGAGTCCAGGTTGGACCATCGAAGCGAAGGAGTGTCTCCATGCGAATCAGACTGAACTACCTCACCCTGGTGTTGGCGGCGGGTGCTGCCGCGGTGGCCATTGCCGCCGCACCAGTGGCCATGGCCGATCCCGCGCCGGCTCAGCCGGCAGCGATCGTCACCGCGCCGGCGGCCGTGGCCCCCAATATTGTCCAGACCGCCGGTCACGGCGGCGGCGGCTTTCATGGCGGCGGCTTTCATGGCGGCGGCTGGGGCGGTGACCGCGGCGGCTGGCACGGCGATCGCGGCTGGGGTAACTGGTTTGGCTGGCGCCGGTAACGGTCAATGAGCGTGCGCTGGAAGGCTGCACCACTCGACATCGCGGTTCGTAAGTGAAGAATCGCCTACCCAGACAGGCCCGCGCCGGTGACCCCTCGCCGGCGCGGGCCGCCCGCGGCGTTCGAGGCAGGGTGCCGGTTGTGACGGTGACCGATCAAGGCGACGCCATCCGAGTACCGGTACAAGTCAACGTATTTCAACATGGTGTGGCGAAAATGGGTGAATCTAGGTGCGTTTGAGAAATCCGCCACTGAATGCCGGCGCAGTGGTAGACGGGCATTGGCTAGCAGGCTTACCTTCGGACCCAATGAGAACTCTCCACCTCATCAGGAGATTCGCAAACCTCAACGAAGGGCGCCGTCATGGACAGCCATACCGGTGATCAGTGGATCACTCGCCAGGAGCTCGCTGAGAGATACGGGTTACCTGTGAAGACGCCTGCTCAGTGGGCATCCAAGGGGACGGGCCCTCGCTATGCGAGGTTCGGTCGACACGTCCGATACCGCTTGAGTGACGTAGTCGATTGGGAAGCGCAGCAATTCGCAGTTGCGAAACGCACGTCCGCCTAGCTCGCGGTAACTGCCTTTGCGAGTTGGCTGGCCGCCCGCCGCTGCGCAGTGCGCACCACGGCAAGGTTGTTCGCGAGTACCTGCTACGTCGGGCGCTGCAGCTTGCGGTACTGAACAATGTGCTGGCGGCGAATCCGGTTCGGGACGTGTAGTTGATCCGCTCGACGTCGACGTCGACGTCGACGCCGACGGGCGCCGAGGCGCTGACCGCCGAGCAGCTGCGTGAGCCACTGATCAAACTGCGGGTGTCGGAAACGTGCGCCAAGAGTGACCTGGTGGACCCGATCATTCGCCGTGGCGATGCTGACACAGCGCCGCAAGTTGCCGTTCCCGGGGGAGCAATCGGTGCACCCGGCCCGACCAAGGGCCAGCCGCGCCCGCTGCGGGTGCTGTGATGTCGGTGGCCGACCGGGTGCCCACGCTGGTCGCGGCGCGCATCCTGGCTGCCTGCCGTGCCCGGCGGCGAGCGGCCAGCCCGGCCGACCTGGCCGCGCGTCTGGATCGCAGGTTCGTCGTCACCCCGACCATCCGGCTGCTGTCGGACATCGCCGTGCGCGCGGTCGAAGAGCTCGACCAGCGCGACATCGGCACCGGCAAGAGCCGCCTGCACTTGCCCGCCGTTCAATTGGACCACTATTGCCAGGTAGTTGCCCGAACGCGCCATAAACGCGCCCTGACCTGTCGCCCCCGGCAGCGATCAAACCTGCGACCTGGATACAAGGCACCTGATGGGTCTGCTGGAAACGAGATTAGCGAACCATTCGGACTGCGTCGAAGCGTCACAGCGTCCCTTCGCGTGGGCTCCTTTCCCGGCAAGGGCAGCCAAACCGGAACCTCTGGAACCCGAGCGGGGACCTGCGCCTGGCCACCGCCACGAATTGACGCTTATTCGTCGCTTATACCCGCGACGCGCCGAGAATCGTCGAGAACCTACCGGAAGTATGAAGTTCCCAACCACGTTGTGACACAGAACGATTGGCAACCACCGCGGCGTGTCGAGAATCCTCGACCTAAAAGCGGAAGGTCGCCGGTTCGATCCCGGCCCTGGCCACTTTATTTAGAGGTTGGTTCATCTCACGCCTTCTCGGCAATGCGACGCTTATTCGACGGATATACCGACCGCCCGATCCACGACATCTGCGACCAGGGCGCAAACCTGGTCCCGCGACATGTACACACATCCTGCGTCATCGACGGCCGCGCGGGGCCGCGTTGATCGGCACCCACAGCGCGTGACCACTCGGGGCGTGCGCTGACCTTACTTCAGGTAATCGAACGCTTGGCGAAATAGCGCTGCCCGTCGCTAGGCATCCGGCCGAAGGCGGCCTTGATCACTGGGGCCAGCGCCTTGATCGGCAGCGTCAGCGCACTCCTAGGCTCGATGGCCAACGTCCATGTGAACAGTGTTTCGTTGCCGTCGGGCTCGACAAGGTAGTCCTCGGCGAAGCGCGTGAAGATCTGCGCGGTGGACTCGTAGACCGCGAAGGAGTGTCGGCGTCCCTCGTCCCAGAAGAAGTAGCGCTCGCGCATGCGAGGACCGACCGGGGCAGCGACCTCACGGGTGGTGCCGACACCGAAGGGCCGCGGCGACGTCCAGGTGACCTGTTTGATGATCGGTGTCCACGCCGCGATCGACTCATCTGATGTCAGCGACTGCCAGACCTCGGCGGGCGGCGCGGCGAAGCGCTTCTGATAGACGAAGACATGCGGAGCTGACTTGAGGAAGTCGGCATCGGCGGGTTCAAGCGGATACCAGATCGTCACAGCTGATCAGCATGCCGCACCGGCGGCTGTTGCGCACCGAAGCGTGTGCCGAAGCGCTATTGCACATATGTGCAAGGGGTTGTCGTCGCCGGTACGGTCGCGTACCGTTATCGGTACCTTGGAGTACCGCCACGGAGGAACGACATGGGTGAGGCCACCAACGAGCCGGTCCGACTGCCGCCGGGACCGCGGATACCGAAGGCCCTGATGGGCATCGCCTTCCTGACGGCGCGGCACCGCGCTGTCGCCGCGGCGGGAAGGCGCTACGGCAGCGCGTTCACCGTGAACTTGCCGATCTTCGGGGAAACCACCGTCATCAGCGACCCGGTGTTGATCAAGGACCTCTTCACCACGAGCAGCGACCTCGTCGGCCGGGCGTCCAACCTCGGCAAGGTGCTCGGCCCGGGTTCGACGTTCAGCTTGGACGGCGACGAGCACCGCGCGCGGCGCAAGCTGCTCGTCCCGGCCTTCCACGGCAAGCGGATGATCGGCTACGAGGCAATCGTCGAAGAAGAAGTGATGCGTGAGATCGCCGGCTGGCCCGAGGGCCGCGAATTCCAGACGCTGCAGCCGATGATGCGCATCACCCTCAACGCCATCCTTCGCACCGTGTTCGGCGCGCAGGGCAGCGCGTTCGATGAACTGCGTGAGCTGTTCCCGCCGATGATCCCGCTCGCATCGCGAATGGCGGTGATGCCGGCGGCCTTTAGGCGCGACCTCGGCCCGTGGAGTCCGTGGGGACGCGTTCAGAGCTACCGCAGGCGCTACAACGAGATCATCGCCGACCTTATCTCCGAAGCCAGGAACGATCCCCCGTTCGAGGAACGCAACGACGTGCTCGCCCTCATGCTGCAGGCGCGATACGAGGGCGGCTCGCCGATCTCCGACGACCACATCGCCGACGAACTGCTCACCCTGCTTTCGGCGGGCCACGAGACCACGGCGACGACGCTGGCGTGGGCGATCGAGCGGCTGCGCAGGCATCCGCGCCTGCTGTCCCGGCTCGCTTCCGAGGTCGATGCGGGTGGCTCGGAGCTGCTCCAGGCCACGATCTGGGAGGTTCAGCGCATTCGTCCGGTGGTCGAGGCGACCATCAGAGTTGCGCGCAAGCGAATCCGGCTGGGGGACTGGGTCATTCCCGAGAATCATGCGGTCATCGCGAGCATCACGATGTCGCATTCGTCCGAGCGCAACTTCGCGGACCCGAAGTCGTTCAATCCGGATCGCTTCCTCGGCGGCAACCCGGACACCCATACCTGGATTCCCTACGGCGGAGGCATCCGTCGGTGCATCGGCGCCGCCTTCGCCAACATGGAGATGAACGTGACGCTTCGGACGTTGCTTCGCGAATTCGAGTTCGGCACAACGTCTGCCGCAGGCGAGCGCGTCCACTCGCGTGGCGTTGCGACTGCACCAGCACGCGGCGGGGTCGCCGTTGTGTATCGACGAAAGGTGGGATCGAAAATCAACGGCTCTCAACGAATCCGAGAGAGTGCCGGTATGACTTCCCGAGCGGGAGGCGAGGCATGACCGAAGAGGAGGTCGTGGTCGATGTCGGCCGTGGCATCGAACTGTGCTACGAACAGATCGGCGACCCGAACGATCCGCCGATCGTGTTGATCGGCGGTCTCGGCCAACAGCTGCACGGCTCATGGCCGACAGACTTTGCGACTGCGCTGGCAGGCCGCGGTTATTGCGTCACCCGGTTCGACAACCGTGATGTCGGGCGATCGACGCACATGGACTTTCCGCCGCCGAAGCCGATGGCGCTTCTGCGCGGAGGCGACCATCCGCGGCAGTACCACCTCGGTGACATGGCGCGCGACACGGTCGGACTCCTCGACGTGCTCGGCTACCGGGAGGTACATCTGGCGGGCATCTCGATGGGCGGCATGATCGCGCAGACCGTCGCCGCGCAGTATCCGGGCCGGGTGCGGACGCTGACATCGATCATGTCCACCACGGGCGCTCGGCGTATCGGCAGGCCCGCGCTGTCGACGTGGCGGCGGTTGGCCACCGCCAAGCCGCCGCGCACCCTCGTCGAAGCGATGGAAAGGGACGTGGCGATCTTCCGTCACATCGGTTCGCATGGTTTTCCGTTCGACGAGCGGCGTGTCCGCGAGAGGGCCGCCAGCGGTTGGGAACGCGACAAGTCGAGCGCGGGCACCCCACGCCAACTCGCTGCCATTTTCCGTTCCGGTGACCGCACCGCCGAAGTCGGTCAGATCGATGTGCCGACGCTGGTGATTCACGGTGACCGTGACCGGATGGTCCATCCGACCGGCGGTGCTGCAACGGCTCGCGCCATACGCGGGGCACGCCTGGAAACCATCGAGGGCATGGGTCACGACCTACCCGCTGGTGCATGGGACCGCGTCATGAACCTGATCACCGACCACGTCGCCTCGGCGCCAAGCAACGAAACCGAACTGGAGGGACATCGATGAGCACCCGCAAGATCAGCGGCTGCACCGCCGTCATATCGGGAGCAGCGTCGGGTATCGGTCGTGCTCTGGCGCAACGGCTTTCGGCCCATGGCTGCCCGGTGGCCCTCACCGACGTCGACGAGGGCGGACTCAAGGAGACCCAGGCCGGCCTGTCGGGCCCTAGCCTGGTCCGAGTGCTCGACGTTCGCGACGCCGGCGCCCAACGCGACTTCGCCGACGAGGTGCGCGACTGGGCGCCCGCCCCGCTGGGCGCGGTCTTCAACAACGCGGGTGTCGCCGTCTCTTCGAGCGTGCTCGAGTCGGTCCCGGATGACGACAACTGGCTGTGGGACATCAACTTCCACGGTGTCGTCAACGGAACGCGGGCGTTCCTGCCGATCCTGGTCGAGCAGGATTCGGGTGCAATCGTCAACACCTCGAGCGTGTTCGGGCTCGCAGGCATGCCCAACCAGAGTGCCTACTGCTCAGCGAAGTTCGCCGTCCGCGGGTTCACCGATTCGCTGCGCCAGGAGCTGCGGGGCACCGGCGTCACGGCCATCAACGTGCACCCGGGCGGGATCAACACCGACATCGTGCGCAATGCGCGATTCCGTAAGGATCCTGACGGGCGTGGTCGCAGCCACGAGCAGATGGCGCAGGAGTTCGCCGCTATCACCATGACTCAGCCCGACAAGGCCGCCGAGATCATTCACCGCGGTGTCGAGAGGGGTAAGGCGCGCATCCTCGTCGGACCGGATGCCTACGTGTTCGACGTCCTGACCCGGTTGACGCCCACCCGGTACTACGACGTGATCAGCGCGTTCGAAGCTCGACTCAGAAGCCGCGCACGGCAACCTGTCCCGGCGACGGTCTGATCCGACATGCGCGCCGTCGTCATCACCAAACACGGTGACATCTCTGTGCTCAAGGTTCAGGAGCGGCCGGATCCGCCGCCGCCATCGGTAGGTCAGGTGAGGATCGCGGTCCGTGCGGCCGGTGTGAATTTCGCCGACCACCTCGCGCGCGTCGGCCTCTACCCGGACGCGCCGAAGCCGCCGTGCGTCGTCGGATACGAGGTCGCGGGAACCATCGAGGCTGTCGGCGACGGCGTCGACCCTGCGCGCGTCGGCGAACGCGTGTTCGGCGGAACGCGATTCGGCGGTTACGCCGAAACTGTCAACATCCCGGCGTCCGATGCCATTGCGCTGGCCGAGTCGCTCAGCTTCGAACAGGGCGCGGCGATACCGGTCAACTACTCCACCGCGTGGGCGGCGCTTCACGGCTACGGTTCGCTGCGCGCCGGTGAGCGAGTTCTGATCCATGCCGCGGCCGGCGGCGTGGGCATCGCGGCAATACAACTGGCCAAGGCCGCGGGCGCCGAGATACACGGCACGGCATCGCCGGGCAAGCACGCCCGGCTTGCCGAGTTCGGCGTCGACCGCACCATCGATTACCGCAAGGACGGCTGGTGGAAAGGCCTGCCGCCCTACGACATCGTGCTCGACGCGATGGGCGGAAAGTCGCTGAAACGCTCTTACGAGCTGATCCGGCCAGGTGGCCGGATCATCGCCTACGGCTTCTCGGCAATGCAACAGGGCGAGAAGCGTTCGCTGCGCACGGCTCTGCCCCAGCTTCTTCCGATGCTGCGTGGTTTCAACCTCGTCAAGCAGCTGTCGGACTCGAAGGCAGTCATCGGCCTGAACATGCTCAAGCTCTGGGACGACCGGGGCACGCTTGAGCCGTGGATCGGCCCGCTGACCACCGCGCTGGCCGACGAGGTAGCCGTTCCGGTGGTCCATGAAGCCGTGCCGTTCGCCAACGCCGGTGAGGCGCACCGGATTCTGGCTGCACGCGAGAACGTCGGCAAAGTGGTGCTGGTGCCTTAACGGGGGAATTCGGCGGTGGCCTTGGCGCGCTCGAACAACTCGAGATCGTGCGCCGCGACGATGATCAGATCCGGGTCCGCCTTCCGGTACAGCTCCGACAGACGGTCGTGGTTGTCCCACATCTTCTTTCGATCGAACGCAACGGCGGTCTCCATTGCCCACAGGGTGCGCGGCACGTGGGTGCCGTCCAGGGAGCCGTAGTGGTAGAACGCGTCACCGCAGTGCAACACCCAACGGTGACCCGCATCGACCGCGACGCAGGCGTGACCGCGGGTGTGACCGGGGAGCGAGACCAGTACGATGCCCGGAGCGATCTCGTCGAGCTCCTTGGCCGCCGAAAATCCGCGCCACGGCTCACCGTTCGGACTGTGCTCGACAATGTCGTGCTCCTTCACCCACTGCTGTAGGCCGTACCGGATCTTCTCGGCGCGGGTGGGCGCGGCGAATGCTGCGATGGTCTCGCTAGAGGTGACATGTAGTCGTGCATGCGGAAAATCCGCTGCACCGCCGACATGGTCGGTGTCCAGATGGGTGAGGACGATGTGGCGCACGTCCTCGCGGCGGAATCCGAGCCGGTCGAGCTGGCGTGCCGCGGTCTCGGCGGCGAGGAATTCCGGCCGGGTGAGGAACCGAACCGGCCCCACCCGTCCCTTCGGATCGGCGCAGTCGTCGATGCCGAAGCCGGCGTCGACGAGAACGAGACCGTTGTCTGTTTCCAGCAGCAGGACATGGCATACGCATACGGGCCCCTTCGGGGGGTGCATGGTGCCGCAGTTGAGGTGGTGGACCTTCACCGGCTCTTTTGCTCCTCGGGTGCGCCGGCATCGCCCACCAGCGCCAGCAATTCGCCGCGGCCGATCTGCGTTACCAGGCTCGCCGAGTCGAAGTAGACGCGTTCGTTGACGATCCGGTCGCCATCGAAGAAGAACACCGCGATGATCGGCACCCGGAACGCCTTGCCCGTCGGCGGAGCGTCGTCGATCATCGTCCAACTCTAGGCCGACGTCGGCAGGCGTCAGGTCACCGAATTGACGGGCGACTCCGCGAGCTGGTGCCGACGCTGCCGCTCGATCGTGGCGAAGTAGAAGGCGAACGCGAACACGCAGCTGGTGAACAGGCTGGAGACGAAGAACAGCCACGGCCGTCGAATGCCGCGGCGGGCGCCGTCGACGATGGTGAACAACGGCAACAGGATCACATTGATGATGGTGTAGTCCAAGACCTGTGAACTCGATGCGGGGTTGGCGTAGCCCAAAGCGATGAATTCCGACCAGTTCGGTTGCCCGATCATCGGATTGGGTGCGTAGGTGTAGACGTAGCGGATGTTGAAGAACCAGCACAGCGGCAGCGAGACGATGCCGATGGCCCAGTAGGCGATCTCCAGCTTCGACAGCTGAGGGCCTCTCGCCACTCGCGTGAAGACGAGCGGGTTCGATTTCACGACGAACGCGATGACGACGATGCCGAGGATCGCGTGCACGAGGAGGGACACCATAGGCGGAGTCTCATGGCTGATTTCGGTTATGTCAATATTGACATAACCGTCATAAGGTAATTTACGCCCATGGTCCGACCTGCCCAGACGGCGCGCAGCGAACGCACGCGCGAGGCGCTGCGGCAGGCGGCGGTGGTGCGCTTCCTCGCTCAGGGCGTCGAGGACACGTCCGCCGAACAGATCGCGGCAGATGCCGGGGTGTCGCTTCGTACCTTCTATCGCCACTTCGCATCGAAACACGATCTGCTCTTTGCCGACTACGACGTCGGCCTGCAGTGGTTCCGGTCGGCGCTGGCGAAGCGGTCGCCGGACGAGTCGATCATCGAGTCCGTCCAGTCGGCGATCCTGGCCAGACCATACGACGACTGGGCGGTCGCGGAGATCCCGACTCTGCGGGCCCAGGAACTCGACCCGGGCCGGATCGTGCGGCACATCCGACAGGTCGAGACGGAGTTCGCCGAAGTCATCGAGGAGCACCTCGGCGGGACCGACCCGCCCAAGCCTGGCAGCGATGACCGGATGCGGATCACCGTCATCGCGAGGTGCATCGCCGCCGCGGTGTTCGGCGCGATGGAGGTCTGGATGCTGGGGGAGGACCGCTCGCTACCCGAGTTGACGCGGCTGACCCACGAGGCGTTGCAGACCTTGCAGAAGGGAATCAGCGAGGCCGTCTAGACCGATGTTTCGTCATTATTGACAAAACTTTGCCCCCGTGTCAGCCTCAGCCAATGGCGGACTTTGACGCGATCGTCGTTGGCGCGGGCCACAACGGATTGACCGCGGCCGCACTCCTGCAGCAGGCCGGCCTGCGCACGCTGTGCCTGGACTTCAAGCTCTACGCCGGCGGAATGGCTTCCACCGTGGAGCTTTTCGACGGCTTCAAGTTCGAGATCGCCGGCTCGGTGCAGATTCCGACGTCGGCCACCGTCAGCCGCGAGCTCGGCCTCGACACGCTGCCCACGGTCGACCTCGACGTGATGTCGGTGTCGCTGCGGGGCGTCGGTGACGAACCGCTGATCTACTACACCGACCCGATGAAGCTGTTGACCCACATCAACGAGATGCACGGCGCCGAGGCCGTCAACGGGATGGCGGGGCTGATGGCCTGGTGCCAGGCGCCGGCCAGGGCGCTGGGGCGATTCGACGCGGGCCAACCGCCGAAGACGCTCGACGAGATGTATGCCTGCGCGACAAACGAATTCGAGCGCTCGACGATCACCGACATGCTCTTCGCTTCGGTGTCGGATGTACTCGATCGCTACCTGCCCGACAAGGAGAAGAACGGCGGGCTGCGCGGCATGCTGTCGCTGCTGGCGTGCAACACCACCTACCGCGGGCCTGCCACGCCGGGCACCGCAGCCGCACTGGCTTACGGGTTCGCCGTACCGGACGAGAACGCGCTTTTGGTGAAGAAACTGCAGGGCGGTATCGGTGCGCTCACCTCACATCTTCAGCGGCTGTTCACCTTGAACGGCGGCGAGCTGCGGCTGCGCAGCAGGGTCGACGAGATCCTGGTATCGGACGGCCACGTCTGCGGGGTCCGCCTTGAAGACGGTTCGACCATCGCCGCGCCGATCGTCATCTCCGGCGTCGCGCCTGACCTGACGATCAACGGCCTTGTCGACTCGAACGCCGTGCCCGCAGATATCCGCGAGCGGTTCTCGCGGATCGACCACCGGGGCAGCTACCTGCAGATGCACTTCGCGCTGGACGGCATACCGGAGTTCGCGGCGCCCTACGAGGTGCTCAACAATCCCGAGATGCAGTCCAACATCGGCATTTTCAGCACGCCCGAGGAGCTGCAGCAACAGTGGGAGGACTGCAGAGGCGGCATCGTGCCCGCCGACCCGTCGATCGCCCTTCAGATCCCGTCCGTCAACGATCCGGGCCTCGCGCCGGAAGGCAAACACGCGGCGTCGGTGTTCTCGCTGTGGTTTCCGATCCAGGACGGCGAGTCCAGCTACGGCGAGATGAAGGTGGAGATGGGGCAGCGCGTGATCGACAAGATCACCAAACTGGCGCCGAATTTCGAAGACCTGATCATCAAGCACACGACCTTCACGCCCAAGCACATGGGCACCATGTTCGGTGCGCCCGGCGGCGACTACTGCCACGGCCTGATTCACCCCGACCAGATCGGCCCCAACCGCCCTGGCCCGAAAGGCTATGTCGACCAACCCATCCCGATCGAGGGCCTGTACCTCGGCAGCGCAGGCTGCCACGGCGGACCCGGCATCACGTTCATTCCCGGATACAACGCGGCCAAGCAGGCGCTCGCCGAAGCCTGACGCGCCGCGTTTCGCGGCTCGTGAAGCGGGAAACCACCCCGCATGGGATGGACGGTCGCGGTCACGGGCCCAACGGGCGATATCGGCATTTCTGCGGTGCACGCGCTGGAGCGGCACCCCGACGTGGAGCGGGTGGTCGGCATGGCCCGCAGACCCTTCGACCCGGCCGCTCACGGGTGGACCAAAAGCGAGTACCGGCAGGGCGACATCCTCGACCGCGATGCCGTCGACGCGTTGGTGGCCGACGCCGACATCGTCGTCCATCTGGCCTTCATCATCATGGGTTCACGCGAGGAAAGCGCCAGGGTCAACCTGGCGGGAACCCGCAACGTGTTCGAGGCGACGGTGGCATCCCCCCGGGCCAGGCGGCTGGTGTACACCTCGTCGGTGGCGGCCTACGGTTACCACGCCGACAACCCGGTGCCCATCACCGAGGACGTGCCGACCCGCGGCTCGGCCGAGCACTATTACTCCGAGCAGAAGGCGGCGTGCGAAGCGGCGCTGACCGAAATCACCGCAGGCACACCGCTGGAAGTGTTCGTCCTGCGGCCGTGCATCGTCGCCGGCCCGAAGGCGCCCGCGCTCGCCGAGGCCATGCCGTGGAACCAGCTTCCTGACGTGGTTCGCAAGGTGTCGCAGGCCGTGCCCCTGCTCAAGCCGCCGTTCCCCGATCCAGGCACACCGGTCCAGCTCGTGCACCACGACGACGTCGCCGCCGCGATCGCCTTGGCCGCAACCACTTCCGCGCCTCCTGGGGCGTACAACCTCGCCGGTGACGGGCTGCTGTCGATGTCCGACGTGGCCGAAGCGCTGGGCGCCCGACCGGTGCCGGTGCCCCGCATCGCCGTGTCGGCGGCCTCGCAGGTCATGGCCCGCCTGCCGTTTGTGCCGTCGGCCCTCGAGTGGCTGCACGCGGGGCGGACGACCGTGGTGATGGACACCGCCAAGGCGAGGTCCCAGTTGGGCTGGACCCCTGAATACACCGCGGCCGAGACGTTGTCGGGGTTGGCGGAGTCGCTCTAGCTACTGCGTGTGGTCCCCGGTGTCGGCCGGGCCGTTCGGGGTGGCCCCGCCCTCGTCGGACCAGTCGCCACCGGCGCCTGCGCTTCTGGCCGGGTCGCTCACCACATCGTCGTCGGCGTTCTCGGGTCCGGCGTCCGACTGTTCCGTCTCAGGCTTTTCCTTGTTCACCGACACGGACTACCCGGTGAACCGGTCGCTCATTCAGTCGGCGCGGCGGCGCAACTGGTCTGCCCAGTCGTCGGGCACACGCCTGCGTGGGCCGGGCACGGTCTCATCCTTGGGGCGGCAAGCCGGCGCCGCGAGTTCCGGGCCGTCGTAGTACTCGTTGGTCCGGTAGTTCCAGAACCAGTCCTCGCCGGGTTCGAACGACCGGATGATCGGGTGGCCCGTCTCCCGCCAGTGCGCCGACGCGTGGCGCGCCAGAGAGTCGTCGCAGCAGCCGATGTGGCCGCAGGCCGCGCACCGACGCAGATGCACCCACCACCCCCCGGCGGCGTCGCACTCGACGCAACCGGTGCCGCTCGGCGAAGCCGTTGGGTTGACGTCGGCGCTCATGTCGGCGAGCCTACCGATGATGATCATTGCCGATGGCAACAGTAAGAATCGCCGAGATTCACTCAGAATGAGCTAAAGGCAGCGCGTTCTGACAACCAGCCGTTTCGCATATTGACGTGCGTGTTTGGCCCTGAGGTGCCTTTGACCGCTAATCTCGGCGGCCCTATCGTCCGCGCGGTGAACGGGTCGACGCTCGCCAAACCTGCCTTCGCGATGGGCGACTTCGTCGTCATGGCCGGCGAAACCCTTGCGGCCTCGTTCCGCCGTCCGTTCGCATGGCGTGAGCTGCTGGATCAGATCTGGTTCGTGGCCAGAGTGTCGATCGTCCCCACGCTCGTGCTCTCCATTCCCTACACAGTCCTCATCGTCTTCACGCTCAACATCGTGCTCATCGAAGTCGGCGCGGGTGACCTCTCCGGTGCGGGCGCGGCGCTGGCATCCGTCACGCAGGTCGGTCCCGTCGTCACCGCGATCGTCGTCTCCGGCGCGGGCGCCACCGCGATGTGTGCCGACCTCGGCGCGAGGACCATCCGCGAGGAGATCGACGCGATGAAAGTCATCGGCGTCAACCCGATTCAGGCGCTCGTGATGCCGAGGGTGTTCGCGGCGACTTTCGTTGCGCTGATGCTCTATTCGATTGTCGCGGTGGTAGGGCTTTTCGGAAGCTACTTCTTCGTTGTCTTCGTCCAGCACGTCACACCGGGCGCATTCGTGGCTGGCATGACGCTGCTGACCGGCCTCCCGCAGGTGATCGTTTCGCTCGTGAAGGCGCTCCTCTTCGGGCTGTCGGCGGGCCTGATCGCCTGCTACAAGGGTCTGCACGATCGGAGGCGGCCCTACCGCGGTGGGCACCGCCGTCAACGAAACCATCGTCTTCGCCTTCATGGCACTGTTTCTCATCAACATTCTGGCCACCGCATTCGGCGTCAAGGTGGCACCGTGACGTCAGAGGTCGACGCCTCGTCACGCGTCGGTCAGGCGGTGGACCGCACCCGAAGGCTGGGGGACCAGACGGCGTTCTACGGCCAGGCGCTGTGGAACACCCCCGACGCGGTTCGGCGCTATCCGACCATGGTGCTGCGCCAGATCGCCGCCATGGGGATGGGAACCGGAGCGCTGGCCGTCATCGGCGGCACGGTCGTCATCATCGGGTTCCTCACGCTGTCCACCGGTGCCTTGATCGCCGTGCAGGGCTACAACACGTTGTCGAACGTAGGCATCGAGGCCCTCACCGGCTTTCTGGGAGCCTTCCTCAACGTCCGATTCATCGCACCGGTGACCGCGGGCGTGGCAATGGCCGCGACCATCGGCGCCGGGGTCACCGCGCAGATCGGCGCCATGCGCATCAACGAAGAGATCGATGCGCTCGAGGTGATGGGAATCCGCCCGATCAGGTATCTGGCATCCACCCGCATCGTCGCGGGTGTCGTCGCCGTCATCCCGATCTACACCGTCGCTGTGCTGATGTCCTTTCTGGCCACCCGATTCGGCACCACGATCGTCTACGGGCAGTCGCGAGGTGTGTACGACCACTACTTCGACACGTTCCTGCAGCCGACGGACCTCGTGTGGTCGTTCATCGAAGCGTTGGCGATGGCCGCCGCCGTGATGGCGATCCACACCTACTACGGCTACCACGTGACCGGTGGGCCTGCCGGTGTCGGTGAAGCGGTGGGCCGCGCGGTACGGATGTCGATCACCGCGGGAGTTTTCATCCTGTTGACCGTCACACTGTCCGTGTATGGGCAGTCCGGCAATTTCCACCTTTCGGGGTGAGCCGCCGATGACCAACTCAACTCGACGCGAGAAGATCGACCCCATCTGGTGGGCGCCGGTTCTGATCCTGGTCGTCGTCGCGATCAGCGCGCTCACCGCGATGTTGTTCTCCGGCACGTTGCGCAGCTACGAACCGCTCACCCTGGGGTTGACGACAAATCGCAGCCGCTGCGCGACGGCGATATCATCCCTGCCGGCAGAACGCAGATTCCGCCCGACATCGGCGGCCTACTGGACGCCACCCACCGGGCCCTGCAGGCGATCCCACAGGACAACCTGCGCACCGTCGTTGACGAAGCGGACAAGGCCGTCGCCGGGCTCGGCCCCGAACTATCCCGAATCGTCGACGGATCGACATCGCTCGCGAGAGAGGCGGAAAAGAACCAGGACTCGATCACCCAGTTGATCGATCAGTCACCGCCTGTGCTGAACTCTCAAGTGCAGACGGCGGATTCGATCACCATGTGGGCACAGCACATGGCGTCCATCACCGGTCAGCTCAAGGCACAGGACGTGGCGTTCGCCGACCTGCTCGACATGGCCAGTCCGACGCTCGATGAGGGCACAGCGCTGTTCAACCGCGTCGCGCCGGCCCTGCCGGTGTTGCTCGCCGACCTGGTCAGCCTCGGGGAGATCGCGGTGACTTACCGCTCCGACCTCGAGCAGCTGCTGGTGCTGTTCCCGCAGGGCACAGCCGTCATGTCCGCGATCGTCGCCGCGAACGCGAATACGAAGCAGGACTACAAGGGCATCTACCTCGACTTCAACTTGAACCTCAACCTGCCGCCACCCTGCAACACCGGATTCCTGCCGGTGCGCCAACAACGCTCGCCTTCCGACGTCGACTATCCCGAACGCCCCGCAGGCGAGTTGTACTGCCGGGTGCCGCAGGACTCCGCGCTCAATGTCCGTGGCGTGCGGAACATTCCGTGCGAGAACAACCCGGCGAAGCGAGCGCCGACGGTGGAAATGTGCGAAGGCAATGAGGAGTACGTCCCGCTGAACGACGGCTACAACTGGAAGGGCGACCCGAACGCGACACTGTCCGGTCAGGGGGTGCCGCAATATGCGCCTGGACAGGACCCGCGTCTACCGCCGCCGCCCACCGCGCCGCCGGTCGCGTTCGCCCCCTACGACCCGGCTACCGGCGACTACATCGGACCCGACGGCATCCGGCACACGCAGACCGACCTCGCGCACCCTCAGAACAAGTCCTGGCAGTCAATGCTGATTTCGCCCGGCCAGTAATCCGCTGGCATAGGGTCGCGCCATGGCAGTCAGCGATTCACGAGAAGTCGTCATCGAAGCAACACCCGAGGAGATCCTCGACGTCATCGCAGACGTCCAGTCTGCACCGGAATGGTCATCGCAGCATCAGGGCGCCGAGATCCTGGACACCGTCGACAACGGCAGACCCGGGCGGGTGAAGCTGAAGTTGAAGACGATGGGTATCGCCGACGAGCAGGTCGTGCAGTACGAGTGGACCGACCACAGCGCCGGCTGGACCCTCGTCAGCTCGAGTCAGCTCAAGACGCAGGATGCGAAGTACACGCTGACGCCTGACGGCGACAAGACACGTGTCAAGTTCGAGATCACCGTGGACCCGGCGGTCCCGATTCCGGGCTTCGTGCTGAAGCGAGCGATGAAGGGTGGGCTCGAATCGGCCACCGATGGCCTGCGCAAATATGTGTTGAAGGTCAAAAAAGGCCGCTAGAGCGGGCGCTGCTCTTAGGCTCGTTCGGTGCGTTTGTCGTGGCCGATGATCGGCCGCTCCGATGAGATGCGAGCCATCGAGGCCGCCATCTCGGCCCCCGATATCGGCGGCATTGTCATCCGCGGTCCGGCGGGCGTGGGGAAGAGTCGGATCGCCCGCGAGGCGTTGTCGGCGGCGGCATCGCAAGGTGGTGAAACCCGGTGGACGGTCGGTACGTCGTCGGCGCGAGCCATTCCGCTCGGGGCGTTCACCGCATGGGCGCCGTCGGGTGTCACCGACACCGTTCAATTGCTTCGGGGGGTGGTCGAGTCGCTGACGGCGGCGCCCCCGGGCGCCAGGGTGGTTGTCGGAGTCGACGACGCTCACCTGCTCGACGAGCTGTCGACGTTCGTGGTGCACCAGATCGTGCAGCGCGGTGCGGCCAAGGTGATACTCACCGTCCGAGACGATGAACCGATTCCGCCTGCCGTACAAGAGATCTGGAGCGTCGCCTCGTTCGACCGGCTCGACCTGCAGCCCCTGTCCCCCGGTGAGACGACGGCGCTGCTGTCGGCGACGCTGGGAGGATCGGTCGCCGGTGATGCGGCTGAACGGCTGTGGAAGCTGACTCACGGCAATGCCCTGTACCTTCGGAACATCGTCGAGCAGGAGGTTGCCGACGGCCGGATCGTGCACGAGCGCGACTCCTGGCGCTGGACCGGTGATCCGGTCCTGCCGCCGGGTCTGGCCGAGCTGGTCGAATCCCGCATCGGCGACCTGCCCGCACTGGTCAGCGATGTGGTCGACGTGGTGGCGGTCGGGGCGCCGATGGACCTCGCGACCCTGGCGCGGATCACCGACCCGGCCGCCGTCGAGGAGGCTGACATACGGGGCCTCATCACGCTCGAGCCCGCCGGCGCCGGTATCGAGGTACGAGTGGCGCATCCGCTGTACGCGGAGGTGCGGCGCAGGCGCTCGGCGTTGACCCGGCTACGCCGGTTGCGCGGTCTGATCGCCACCGAACTGGCGTCATCCAGTGACCACGACGACGTGCGGGTCATCGTGCGCCGCGCGGCGTTGAGTCTGGACTCCGACCTCAGGCCCGACCCCGACCTGCTCGTCAAGGCTGCACATGGTGCCGTCTGGCTGGCTGACCTGCCGCTGGCAGACCGGCTCGCGGAAGCTGCAGTCCGTGCAGGCGCCGGACCGGAACCGAACTTGGTTCGTGCGCACGCATTGTCGTGGCTTGGGCGCGGCGAAGAAGCGGAGGCCGTGCTGGCCGCCATCGATACCGCTGAACTGACCGACCACGACCGCGACCGGTTCGCGTTCCTCCGGTCGAGCAACACGCTGTGGGCTCTCGGCGACCCCACGCGAGCCAAGGAACTCATCGACGAGGCGTCGCGTATCGCGCCTGCCCACGCTCGTACCCACATCGACGCCTTCCTCACGGTCTACTGGTTCGCGATGGACCAGCCGGAGGAAGCGGTTGAGGCTTCGAAAAACCTTGCGTTGACCGACATTCCCGTCGTCGGGGCCGAAATGGCCTGGGCGTTGGCGCAAATTTCAGCGGATGCGGGCCGCACCGCCGAAGCCGTCGATGCCGCAGAGGCGGGATACGACGTCGCGACTCGCACCCTCGACGCTCCGCACATGAGGTTCAACATCGCCGATGCGCACATCAGCGCTCTGCTGTTGGCGGGCCGGATTGCAGAGGCGCTCGAGGTAGCCGAGCGGATCCGCCAACAGGCGGAGGACCTTCCGGGAGCGGCTCAATTGCTGGGTGCCGCCGTGGCGGGCCGGGCTGCGCTGGGCGCAGGCGACGTGCAAAACGCATGCCGCCTATTGGAACACGCGGTACATGGGTTGTCCGCGTCGTACGCGGCCGGCTGGGGATACCGCTACCGCGCCGCTCAAGTGACTGCACTCGCGATACGCGGTTCAAGCGACGAGGCCCTGGCCGCTCTCGGTGCACTCGACAGAGTACAGCGGGGATTTCGGTCGCTGGACTTCGAGCGGAGCGTGGCCAGGGCGTGGGTTTCCGCGAGCCAGGGCGCGCTCAGCGAAGCGATCGCAACCTTGTTGGCAGCGGCCGAAAGAGCCGGAACTGCAGGGCGATTGGCCGAGGAAGTGATGTGTTTGCAGACCGCAACGCAGTTCGGTGATCGCACCTGCGCTTCCAGACTGCGTGAGCTCGAAACGACGGTCGAGGGGCCGAGGGCCGGCTTGGCGGCGCGATTCGCCGTTGCCCTGCAAGACGGTGACGGCACCGAATTATCGGCGATATCCGAGGAATTCGAGCGGATGGGCGATCTCGTCGCCGCCATCGATGCGGGCGCCCACGCGGCGCTCGCGTATCGCCGCAAGGACAAGCGCGGATCGGCGCTGGGATGCTCGACACGTGCAGAAGCCCTCGCGGCCCAATGCGGCGCAGTAACGCCGGCACTTCGTCAGGCCACCGAGGCCCTGCCGCTGACCGACCGCGAAACAGAGATCGTGATGCTGATCGGTGAGGGGTTGTCCAACCGCGCCATCGCCGACCGGCTGACCCTGTCCGTACGCACGGTCGAGAGTTATGTCTACCGGGCCATGTTGAAGACGGAAACGACAAGCCGCGACGAACTCGCCGCTCTGCTACCTCGTCATAAGGCGCCCAAGTAGAAGTACGGCGCCGAGGGCCGGCCGCTATTGCAGTACCGCACTACTGCGCTCACCACGCCGCCACGGAGGCACGATTCCTTCGCGGAGAGCGGCTATTCCGGTGGCCGCGTTCGGCTGGCACATCGCGCGAAAGGAACGATGATGGTTTTCGCAGGCAAAGCGGTCGTATCGGGGTCGAACCCATCTGTTCGCGCTCAACTCATGGCTGGTGGCGCGTTCGCCAGCGCCGGCATCCTCGTGCTCAGCCTCCTGGTGGTACCACCATCGGATTCTGACGCCGCGAAGAGTGAAGTCCACACGGTGCAATATGCGTCCCTGGCATTGCCCGCGGCGTCGTCCTGGGTTCCGCTCCTGGAGAAGGTCAACGTCGGCAATCAAGCCATCACCGTCATTCCTGTGACCCAATTGGTATCCGCGGGCGGTTTCGGTTCAGCGACAAACCCGGCGAGTCGACAGGTGAACAACGCCGCTCTGGCGGCGACACCTTCCGGTACCGATTTGGGGGCGATATTCCTGCAGATCGTCGGTCCCATTGTGTTGTTCGCCCCCTTGTTCATCATTTTGATTCCGGCGCTTCCAGTACTGCTCCCTGCAGCGGCTCTCTTCTACGCTCAGTCGGCTATCTCGTGGCTGATCAATTCGCTGTCGCCGCCGTCGGCGGTCGCTCCGACATCTGCCGCCATGGTCGAAGCGAAGGCGCCATCGGCGGCATCACTCGACCCCGCCGCGTTCGTTCGCGAGAACGCAGGAATACTCGGCGATGGACTCGGAACATCGGTGAACGTCGCCGTCCGGGCTCTGCCTAGTTTGGCGTTACTGCCATTCTCGGTGGCGTTCTTCTCGCTGTTGTCGCCACCGCGCATCCCCACGGTTCTCTCGCTAGCCGCAGAGGGACTGGATTCCTTCTGGAACGGGGTGCGCTATCCAGCCGGCTTCCCCGTGAGCATCAATCTCGGCTACGACGACATCGTTCCCGGGTTCTATGTTCCGACCGACACCATTCCCACCGGTGACCCCAACGACCGTCACGATCGCGCCTACAGCGAGGTCGTCGACGGCGCGATTCTGCCCGGGACTGTCGTGGCGATCAACCAGGTCGCGCGCAACCTCACCGAGGCGGGCGTGCCGAAGGTCGTCGAGCAAACGCTTCTCTCGCTGGAGAAGGTTGGCATAGCCGTTCAGCAGGCTCGGGTGTTGGTGCGGGGTGCAACGGTGTCCGCCGTCCAGAACGTCATCCTCGCGGCCACCGAGCGCCGCGACGTCGTTGGGGCAATCCAGGATGGCTTCACCGGAGTTCAGCAGGCGGTGTTCGGCAATCCAGATGCGCCCGACGCACACGTGGACCCGTACGACAACACGAGTCCGACGGCGCCGTCGATCGCGCAGCTTGGTGCCGTCGGTTCGGTCACCACCAGTGTCAGGCAGGCGGTCAAGGACGTGGGCGCCTCGCTCAA
The DNA here is from genome assembly GCA_963715215.1 of uncultured Actinomycetota bacterium. Lineage (GTDB taxonomy): Bacteria > Actinomycetota > Actinomycetes > Mycobacteriales > Mycobacteriaceae > Mycobacterium. Next base: position 149,382 of record CAVQRJ010000008.1, on the reverse strand, counting down.
CACATCGGCCTCGCGCCAGCGCGGGACCACCGCGCTCGAGTCGCAGCGTCACGTGCACGCACGAGACGTTGTCAACGCGACCATCGGTGACGTGAAGCCGAAAACCGCTCAACTGGGAGCGTCATGAACCCCACCCGGACGAGGCCCGTGCGAGACGCGATCGCCAAGGCCGGCAACGGCATCACCAACGCTGTCGCCAGCGTTCGCGACGGCCTGAAGAGGGCGCTGAGCGGTGGCGGGATCGGCGAAAACAGCGACGCGAACGAGGATGAGGGCGCAACGCCGTAAGGACCAACAGAGGGCAGCTCCGGGGTCGAGGGGTCCCGGGGCTGCATTCACGAGTCCGACGCCATCAACTCGTAATACTGCGCCGAAACCGGCCGAGATTGCAGTACCGCGGTACTGCGCCCGACCCTGTCTACGCGCGCCACGATCACACGATGACAACCGCTAAGTTCGCACGTCAGGCGGCGTTGCGCCGTGTCGGTGCGAATCCCGGCGATCTGGGGGCCAACGCGGAACTGTGCTCGCTGGAACAGCACTACGCCGATGATCCGTTCGAAGGCCTTGCGGCACGACGGAATTCTGATTCTCGACCAGAGAAATTACGACGAGATGCTCGATCACGGCTTCACGTCGAAGCACAAGTACTACTACTGCGGCGATCAGGTTACGGCGGCGCCGGAGTACATCGACGAAGGTCTGGCCCGCTTCAAGTACTCCTTCACGGACGGCTGCGAATACACGCTCAACATGTTCCCGTTGCGGAAGGGGTATGTCCGCCGATTGCTGCGCGAGGCCGGGTTCCAACGTATCCGAACATACGGCGACTTCGAAGAGAGCTATTGCGAGAACGAGGCCGACTTTTTCATCCACGTAGCGGAGAAGTGAGCAAGAATGTCTGATCACATCGGCGACGATGTGCGCCGCACCGAGCCGATCGCGATCCTGGGGATGGGTTGTCGATTCCCCGGGGGCGTCAACTCACCGGATGACTTGTGGCAGTTGCTATCCGAGGAACGCGATACCGTCTCGGAGTTTCCCGCCGACCGCGGCTGGAACCTCGAAGCGCTGTTCGGGCCCGACCCGGACGCACCGGGAGCCACCGACGTCCGCGCCGGCTCGTTCGTGGACAGCGTCGGTGATTTCGACGCCGCGTTCTTCGGAATCAGTCCGCGCGAAGCCCAGGCCATGGATCCGCAGCAGCGGCTTCTGTTGGAGGTGACCTGGGAGGCGCTGGAGCGGGCCATGATCGACCCGAACTCTTTGCACGGCAGCGATACCGGCGTGTTCATCGGCGCGGTCGCCCAGGAGTACGGCCCCCGCGTCTACGAAGACACCGAGGGATTTGGCGGCCATCTGGCGACCGGAACCGCGACCTGTGTCGCATCTGGGCGGGTGGCGTACACGCTGGGGCTGCACGGCCCGGCGATGACGGTCGACACCGGCTGCTCGTCATCTCTGGTTGCGATTCATCTCGCCGCACAATCTCTGCGGTCCGGTGAATGTGACATCGCGCTGGCCGGCGGAGTAACGGTCGTGTGCTCACCCAGCATCTACGTCGGGCTCGGCCGACAGGGAGCGCTGGCCGCGGATGGCCGATCCAAACCGTTCGCAGCGGCGGCGAACGGGTTCGGCGTCGCCGAGGGCGCCGGAGTGCTTGTGCTGGCGACACTGTCGCATGCTCGCAGCCTCGGCTACCCGGTGCTTGCCGTCGTCCGCGGCAGCGCCGTTGGTCAGGACGGCTCCTCTGAGGTGCTGTCCGCCCCGAGTGGTCCAGCGCAGCAGCAGGTGATCATGCGGGCGCTGGCAGATGCAGGTCTCACCGCGGAAGACGTGGACGTGGTCGAGGCTCACGGCACCGGCACGAGGGTCGGCGATCCCGTCGAAGCCCAAGCGCTGCAGGCAACATACGGCAAAGCCCACTCGGTGGCGCGGCCGCTGCTGGTCGGCTCGGTCAAGTCCAACATCGGCCATACGCAATGGGCAGCAGGGGTCGCCGGAGTGATCAAGATCGTGGAGTCGATTCGCCACGGGATGGTGCCTGCCACGCTGCATTTCGAATCTCCTACGCCGGAGGTGGATTGGTCTTCCGGCGCCATCGCGGTCGTCGACAGCGCATGCCCGTGGCCGGACCAGGGTGACCGACCGCGCCGCGCCGGGGTGTCGTCGTTCGGCATCAGTGGAACGAACGCTCACGTGATACTCGAGGCGCCGCCGCTAGCGTGGGGGACCGGGAAGTCGGCTGCCAAGCGACTGTCAGTGGTGCCGTGGGTCTTGTCCGCGAAATCAGCGCCCGCGCTAGCCGAGCAAGCGCAGCGGCTGCAGCGGTTCATCGAGCAGTGCGCCGAAGCAAAGCCCAACGATGTCGCATACTCATTGGCGGCCACCCGCGCGTCGTTCGACCACCGCGCCGTGGTGGTCGGCGCGGACCGAGACGAGTTGTTGAGCGGTTTGGCGGCGATCTCCCATGGCGACTCCGCACTCAATGTGGTGACCGGAAAGGCTGCCGCCACCGGCCGAACCGTCTTCGTCTTTCCTGGCCAGGGATCGCAGTGGACGGGTATGGCGATCGAACTCTTGGACACTGCACCCGCGTTCGCCGCTGAGATCCGGCTTTGCGATGCCGCGTTCGCCGATTTTGTCGACTGGTCGTTGCTCGATGCTGTGCGAGGTGGTGCCGGTGCTCCGAGCCTCGACCGAGTCGATGTAGTTCAGCCGGTCTTGTTCGCGGTGATGGTTTCGCTTGCCGCACAATGGAGGGCGCTGGGGGTTCATCCAGATGCCGTTCTCGGCCACTCGCAGGGCGAAATCGCAGCGGCATACGTGGCGGGCGCCCTTTCGTTGCGAGACGCAGCGAAGGTGGTCGCGTTGCGTAGCAAGGCGATCGGCGCAATCGCGGGCACCGGCGGCATGGTCTCGATCCTGTGGCCCGTCGAACGGGTTCTCGCGCTCGTCGAGCCGTGGGGCCAATCGATCGCCCTGGCAGCCCAGAACGGTCCGTCCTCGACGGTCGTCACAGGGGATGCCTCCGCGTTGGACGAACTCATGGCCGAATGCGAACGGGACGGCGTGCCGGCCACCAGGATTCCGGTCGATTACGCTTCGCATTCCACTCAGGTCGAGGAGTTGCGGGAGACCCTGCGTGAGTCGCTTTCGGGGCTTCGTCCTCGAACCGGCGATGTCGAGTTCATCTCCTCGGTCACCGGGGCCGGCCTCGACACGTCGATTCTCGACGGTGAGTACTGGTATGCCAATTTGCGCCAACCGGTGTTGTTCGAACAGGCGGTCCGATGGGCGCGCGAACGCGGTTATCGCGCGTTCCTGGAATCCAGTCCGCATCCGGTACTGACCGCAGGCATCCAGGAGTCACTGGAGGATTACGGCGACGACCACAGCGTATTCGCGACGCTCCGCCGCAACGAAGGCGGCATGCGCCGGTTCCTACTGGCTGCCGCCGAGGCTCACGTGAACGGAAAATCGCCGAATTGGGTCAGAATGTTCGACGACGCCGGTGCACATCGTGTCGACTTGCCCACCTACGCCTTCCAACGGAAGCGTTATTGGATGAACCTCGGGTCCGGGTCCGTGGACGCAAGCAGTCTCGGCGTCGCCCCGGCCGAGCATCCATTGCTCGGTGCTGTTGTAGCACAGGCAGATTCCGACGAGATCATATTCACTGGTCGGCTGTCGCTCACATCCCAGCCGTGGCTGGCCGATCACAAGGTGCAGGGTATCGTGCTCGTGCCCGGTGCCGCGATGGTGGAACTGGCGCTACATGCCGGCGACCGCGCCGGCTGCGCGCGAGTGGAGCAACTCGTGCTACACGCCCCGCTGATCGTCGGCGAAAGTGGCGGTGTCACAGTCCAGGTCGTCGTCGGTGCGTGGAGTGAATCTGGCGAACGTGCGGTCCGGATCTATTCCCGTCCTGATCGTGATGTCGCCAACCGGGCGTGGACGCACCACGCCGAAGGCACGCTCGCGGCGATCCCAGATGTCAACGTCGAAGGCGAGCCTGGCGAATGGCCACCGGCGGACCTGGAACCGATCGACGTCTCCGAGGTGTACGAGCAATTGGCCTCGCACGGGTATGAATACGGTCCGGCGTTCCGCGGCCTGCGCTCGGTGTGGCGCCGTGGCGACGAGGTGTTCGTCGAGGCGGCGTTGCCCGAGCAGGTGAGGGCCGATGTTGGCCGGTTCGGTCTGCATCCGGCGCTGCTCGACTCGGTCCTGCACGGCCTCGGCGCCGTCGGCATCCTGGCGGGATCGCCGCTGACCAGGTTGCCGTTCGAATGGGAAGGTGTTTCGCTGCACGCTGTTGGCGCGACGCAGCTGCGCGCCCGGATCACGCTGGTCGGCGACGACGCTGTTTCGATCAGCCTGACCGACAGGTGCGGCGAATCAGTTGGTCGTATTGATTCGCTTGCGCTCCGTGAGGTTTCACCGGATCGGCTGTTGACGAGCACTGCTACCGACGGTGTGTACGGATTGGACTGGATGGCTCTGCCGTCGACCAACGTCAGCGCGGCGCACATGTGCACCGACAACGCCACCGTGCTGCGCTGTCCCACAACGACTACGGGAAGCGCGTCCGTCCCAGACGCCACCCGCGACTCTGGAGGATGTGCTGGACCGGGTGCAGGAATGGCTTCCGGATGATTCTGATGACGAGACCATGCGATTGGTGCGGGACTACTTAGCCGCAGTCGCCCGCAGGGTCCGACGAGTCCGTTGACCCCAACTGTTGGCAGCCCTCGATCATCTCTTGGGCCCAGGCGATGTGTCCTTCGAACCCAAGCGATTCCGCCATCGCGCGATATTGACTCACCAAGTCGCGGTAGGAAATATCGTCGCCGCGGGCCCGGGCGAATAAGGTGCGCATTCGCAGCAGCGTGATCTCGAGCACCGCCGAACCGGTGTCGGCCGACACGTTCGCCAACCACCCGTACGCCTCTTCGGCCTCGGCGAGGTCGCCCTCGGCGCCACGCTGCAGCAGCGCCTCCACCAAAACGCCGGTGCCCCAAACGCCATAGCCGATCCGTCCTGCCCGGTGAAGCTCGTTTACGGCTTCGCGCATCATGGGAATTGCAGCATCGAGGGTGCCGCGCCTGGCCTTCTCCCAGGCGGCCCACAAGTCGACGAGCGGGACCATGAAGGGACTACGCAGACGCAGAAGCACGTCGCGGGCCTGCACCACCAGCTCCAGCCCGCGGTCACGTTCGGCCGCGGCGTCCCGATTCAGCAACGCGAAACCCAGGTTGTACTTGGCCACGCAAAGCATGTAATCGTCGGCCTCTACCTCGGCGGTCTGCACCGCCTCCTCGATCGCGCGTAGCGCGGACTCATCGGCCCGAAGCACCCCGTAGTAAATCGCGAGTCCGTAGGTCCAGGCGCGAACACCGACGATGGTTCCCGCGTTGCTGTCTCGGGCCATCGCCGCCGCGTCGTGTAGGTCTTGCCGCCACCCGCGACGTTCCTGCCACCACCGCGCAACCCCGCGCCACGTCAATGCCATCGCCAGCGGTGAATCCACGCCGAAGCCGGCGCCTTTGGCGGGGTCGCCCTCGGCCAGGTCGATGACGGTCTGCGACCACCGCAAGATCTCGTCGAATTGACCGCGCTCAAACCAATAGGCGAACAGTGTGAACGACAACGCCAGTTTCGGGGTGGGATCACCCAACGAATCCAGCAGCGACATTTGCTCGGACACCAGTCGCGACGCCTCGTGCGGGCGCCCCTGGACCACGTAACTCCCTACCACCCCAGCCATCCCGATCACCAGCGAGAATTTGTCCCCGGTCAGCGCGCATAACTTCGCCAGCTCGGCGAAATGGTCGATGATGTTCTCAGCGACTCGCCAGCCGGTAGCGCACTGCATGGTGCGCGGGGCGATGCGCATCGCCAATTGGTTGGGGTCGTCGGCAAGTATCGCGTCTGCGATGCGGCGGGCCCGCTCCCAGCTGACCCTGGCGGCGGCGAGATCGCGGTTGCCTGACCATGCCGCGGCGCGCATATGCCAGCCGTAGGCCGCGTGCAATTCCCCGGCCGCCTGCAAATGTTCCGCGATCACCGCCGCGTTCTCTTTCGCCGATCCCGGCCCGCGTTCTTCGATCGTGGCCGCTAGTCTCCGATGCCATTGGGCGCGATCGGATTTCAGCTGTGACTCATAGGCCACCGCACGGATCAACGGGTGGTGGAACGTATACTGCGCGCCCGCGATGAACCGCACCTGATCGATCAACTCCGCGTCCAGCAACTCGTCGAACACCGCATCGATCTCGAGAGCGGCGAGCAGATCCGCGCCGAAGTATGCGCCGATCACCGATGCCGCTGTCAACGTGCGCTTGGCCTGGGGACTCAGCCGATCGATGCGGGCCTTGATGGCCGTCTCCACCGTGGCAGGCACGCTCAGCTCGGCGACATCCGCGTGACAAACGTAGTCGCCGCGCTCGCCGCGCAGCACACCGCGCTGCGCCAACTCGCGCACCATCTCCTCGGCGAAGAACGGATTCCCAGCAGCCCGGTCGGCGATGATCGCTTTCAGTTCGCCGACGGAACGATCCGCGCCCAGCAGGTCGCCGAGCAGCGCTGAGGTATCGGAATCAGCCAGTGGGGCAAGGGCTATCGTCTGGGACCCGTGCACGCGCGTCAACGTTCCGTCATATTCCGGGCGTGAGGTGATCAGCACCATCGACGGAGTGTGCGGAACGACGGTGAGGAAGTCGGCGATCATAGACTCGCTGACGGCATCAACCCAGTGCACATCCTCGATGATTAACAGCGCCGGTGTGGTGCGCGCCAGGGACGCGGTGTTGATCAGTGCGGTCAGCCGGCGCCGCCGGGCGTCGGGGTCGATTTGGGGCAACGGCACGTCCGGGTCCGTGACGCCGAGCAAGTCATCGAGCAGAAGCAGATCCTGTGGGTCGGCGTCGGGAAGCTGCGCCCGCAGCCGAGCCCGCGCGGCGTCGCCATCAAGGCCGGTGACGGCGGTTGCGGCGCGCAGCAGCCGCGCCACCGCCTGGAACGGAATATCGCTGGCATGAGATTCACAAAAGGCCCAGTAAACCTCCGTCCCACGGGAGGCCGCCAGTGCGGCGACCTCCCGCGCCACCCGGCTCTTGCCGATGCCAGGCGGCCCCACCACATTCACTACGCCACCGCGGCCGACAAGCGCGCGGTCCACCATGGCGTCAAGGACCGCCATCTCCCAGTTCCGGCCGACCAGGTCCGCGTCCGCGCGCGCGACCACCCGGTCCCGCGGACCAATCGCGATCAGCTGGCGCACCGGAACCGGTTGGTCTGCCCCCTTGATGCGCACCAACCCGGCGTCCTTGAGGATCGCAGTGTGCTCCACCAACTGCGCGGTGGCCTCGCTGAGCATCACCCCACCATGCGGAGCGACGGACTCCATCCGCTGCGCATACCCGACCGTCTCCCCGATCGCAGCGTAACCCGTTACACCCGAACCCATCTCACCGGCAACGACCCGACCCGAATTCAGGCCGACCCGCAGCCGCAGCGAGATGTTGTCACGACGTTGCACCTCGGCGGCGAGATGCCCAGCCTCAACTTGAATGTCCAGCGCCGCCAAGCACGCGCGGATCGCATGATCCTCCAACGCCACCGGCGCGCCGAACAATGCCATCAAACCGTCCCCGGTGAACTTCTCCATCGCGCCGCCGTAGCGCTGCACCACCGCCGCGCCGCGGCCGACCAGCTCGGCCATGATCTCGCGCAACCGCTCCGCACCTACCGCTGCCGCGATGTCCATCGAGCGCACCACATCGGCGAACAGCACCGTCACCTGCTTGTACTCGGCTGAGTCGCCGGGCACCGCAGTCGGGGCGCCGCACTCGTCGCAGAACTTCGCGTTCGCCCGCAGCCCCGTGCCGCATGTTGTACACGCGCCGCCCGCCGTCATTCGATCATTGCCTCTGCCCAGGCGATGTGTCCTTCGAAGCCAAGGGATTCCGCCATTGCGCGGTAGCGGCTCGCCAGGTCCCGGTAGGCAGCATCGTCGCCGCTCGCTCGGGCTAGCAGCGCGCGCAGGCGCAACACCCAGATGTCGCGCACCACCCAACCTTCTGTTGCCGGAAGGCTGGCCAACCGGTCGATCCTCTCGCGTGCTTCGGCCAGATCGCCCCCGCTGCCACGCTCCACCAGCGTCTCCACCAGACGGCTGGTGCATCCAACGGTAGCCCCGAGCTCTCCGGCCTTGTGCAGCTTGTGCACGACTTGGCGGATCACCGGAATGGCAGCATCACGGTCGCCGCGACTCGCCCTCTCCCGGGCGACCAATAACTCGGTGACCGGGGCCAGGAAGGGACCATGTTCGCGCATGAACTCGCGGAGCTGCACCATGATCTCCAGCCCGCGCTGACGGTCAGCCGCGTCATCCCGATTCAGCAACGCGGCACCCAACGCGAACTCGGACAAGCCCAGTGCGTGATCGTTGCCGGATCCCGCGGCGGTGCGCACCGCCTCCTCGATCGCGCGTAGCGCGGAGTCATCGGCTCGAAGCACCCCATGGAGTGCCGCCATACCGTAGGTCCAGGAGACGACAAAGGCGATGGTTGTCGGGTCGCTGTGTCGGACCATCGCGATGGCGTCGTGGAGGTCTTGACGCCACCCGGGACGGCCCAGCCACCACCGTGCAACGCAGCGAGCCGCCAGCGCGTACGCCAGCGGTGTTCCCACACCGAAGCCGGCGCCCTTGCCTGGATCGCCCGCAGCCAAGTCGACGACGGTCTGCGACCACCGCAAGATCTCGCCGAATTCACCGGCATCGATCCAGTTGACGAACGCGATGACCGAAAGCGGCATGGTCAAGTTGGGATCACCGATGGACTCCAGCAGCACCATTTGTTCGGATGCCAGTCGCGACCCCTCAGGTGAACGCCCGGTGTACACGAGCTGGGTGGCCAGTCCGGTCATCGCGATGGCCAGCGAGACCTTGTCCCCGGCTGCGGTGCACAACTCCCGCAGCTCTGCGAAGCGGCCCCGGCTGTCCTGGACTGCTCGGGCGTAAAAGTCGGTGGCACACAACATGGTGCGGGGACCGATACGCATCGCCAGTTGTCCGGAGTCGTCCGTGGGCAGCGCATCGGCGATCCGGCACGCCCGCTCCCAGCTGACCCGGGCGGCGCCGAGATCGCGGTTGGTTGACCATGCGGCGGCGCGCATGTGCCAGCCATACGCGGGCGGCAGCTCGCCTGCCGCTTCGAGGTGTTCAGCGATCAGCGCCGCGTTCTCCTCCACCGAGCCGGGTGCATGCTCTTGGATCGCGGCGGCCAGGCGCCGATGCCATTCCGCGCGGTCGGATTTCAGCTGTGACTCGTAGGCCACCGCGCGGATCAGCGGATGGCGGAAGGCGTACTCGGCGCTCGGGGTGAACCGCACCTGATCGATCAGCTCGACGCCCAGCAGCTCGTCGAAATCCGAATCGGTTTCCAGTGCGGTGAGTAGCTGCGCGCCGAAGCGGGCCCCGATTACCGACGCCGCGTTCAACGCGCGTTTGGCCGCGGGGCTCAGCCGGTCGATGCGAGCCTCGATAGCCGCCTGCACCGTGGCCGGCACGCTCACCTCGGCGACATCCTCGCGACAGACGTAGCCCCCGCGCTCGCCTTGCAGCACGCCGCGCTGCGCCAGATCGCGCACCATCTCCTCGGCGAAAAACGGGTTGCCGGCGGCCCGCTCGGCGATGATCGCCGCCAGCTCGACGATCGAGGGATCCGACCCCAGCAGCTCACCGATCAGCGCCGCGGTGTCCGACTCACCCAGTGGGGCAAGCGCTATCGTCTGCGCCCCATGCGCCCGCGTCAACGCTCCTTCGTATTCGGGGCGGGAAGTGATCAGCACCATCGACACCGTGCGCGGAATGACGGCGAGGAAATCCGCCAGCATCGACTCGCTGACGGCATCGATCCAGTGCGCGTCCTCAATGATGAACAGGGCTGGTTCGGTGCGCGCCAGCGCCGCGGTGTTGATCAGTGCGGTCAACCGGCGCCGCCGCGCATCCGGGTCGATCGCCGGCAGCGCCACCTCAGGGTCGGCGATGCCGAGCAGATCATCGAGCAGCAGCAGATCCTGGGGGTCGGCATCCGCAACTTGCTCCCGGACCTTCGCGCGGGCGGCTTGGCCTTCAAGATCAACCACGCCGGTGCCCGCGCGCAGCAGCCGCGACACCAGCTGAAAGGGAATGTCGCTGGCGTGGGATTCACAGAAAGCCCAATACACTTCGACGCCGCGACCTGCCGCGAGCGCTGCCGCCTCGCGGGCCGCCCGGCTCTTTCCAATGCCCGGCGGTCCCACTACGTTCACGACGCCGCCGCCGCCACCGATCGCGCGGTCAACAATGGCGTCGAGTACCGCCATCTCCCACTTCCGACCGACCAGGCTCGTCTCGGCGCGGCTGACCACCGTGTCCCGCGGACTGACAGAAAACAGCTGGCGCACCGGCACCGGTTGGTCGATCCCCTTGATGCGCACCAACTCTGTGTCCCTCAGGACTGCGGCGTGTTCGACCAAAAGAGCGGTGGCCTCGCTGAGCATCACCCCACCATGCGGAGCGACGGACTCCATCCGCTGCGCATACCCGACCGTCTCCCCGATCGCAGCGTAACCCGTTACACCCGAACCCATCTCACCGGCAACGACCCGACCCGAATTCAGGCCGACCCGCAGCCGCAGAGAAATGTTGTCACGACGCTGTACTTCCGCGGCGAGATGCCCAGCCTCAACTTGAATGTCCAGCGCCGCCAAGCACGCGCGGATCGCATGATCCTCCAACGCCACCGGCGCGCCGAACAATGCCATCAAACCGTCACCGGTGAACTTCTCCATTCCGCCGCCGTAGCGCTGCACCACCGCCGCGCCGCGGCCGACCAGCTCGGCCATGATCTCGCGCAACCGCTCCGCCCCCACCGCCGACGCGATGTCCATCGAGCGCACCACATCGGCGAACAGCACCGTCACCTGCTTGTACTCGGCTACGTCGCCGGGTACCGCAGTCGGGGCGCCGCACTCGTCACAGAACTTCGCGTTCGCCCGCAGCCCCGAACCGCACAATGCACACGCCCCCGCCGTCATTCGATCATTGCCTCCGCCCAGGCGATGTGTCCTTCGAAGCCAAGCGATTCCGCCATTGCGCGGTAGCGGCTCGCCAGGTCCTTGTAAGCAATGTCGTCGCCGCAGGCCCGGGCCATCAACACGCGCAGGCGCAGCAGCGTGATGTCGCGCACCACCGAACCTTCTGTTGCCGGAAGGCTGGCCAACCGGTCGATCTCCCTCTGGGCTTCGGCGAGGTCGGCCTCGCTGCCCCGCTCCAGCAGTGTCTCCACAAGAACACAGGTAGCCCATACGGCGTAGCCGACCGTTTCTGCCTGGTAGATGTCCGCCACGGCGTTGCGCATCACCGCAATGGCAGCATCGCGGTCGCCCCCCTCGGCCCTGTTCCGGGCGATCCACAGATCGGTGACCGGCACAAGGAAGAGAAGGCGCTCGCTTTGCCATACATCGCGGGCATGCACCATCAGCTCGAGCCCGCGGTGTCGGCCCGACTCGACATCGCTGTTCAACAGTGCAACACCCAGTGTGTACTCGGCCAGACTGAGCAGGGCATCGTTGCTGGATCCGGCCGCGGTCTGGACTCCCTCTTCGATCGTGCGCAGCGCAGAGTCGTCGGCCCGAAACACCCCGTACTGAATCTCCAGACCGTAGGTCCAGGCGATCACACCGGCGGCGGTGGCCGGGTCGTTGCTACGCCGGGCCAGGGCGACGGCGTCGTCGAGGTCCTGTCGCCATTCGGGATGGCCCACCCACCACCGGGCGACTCCGCGCCAGGCCAAACCGAACGCCAGTGGTGATCCGACACCGAAGCCGGCGCCTTTCGTGGGGTCACCGGCCGCCAGGTCGATGCAGGTCTGCGTCGACCGCAAGACCTTGCCGATGTCACCGATTGCGAACCAGGTGACGAACGCGACAAACGCCAGCCCCATGGTAGTGGTGGGATCGCCGATCGACTCGAGCAGCGCCGCCTGTTCGGACACCAACCGCGCGCCTTCGCGTACACGCCCGGAATAGACGAGTTCGGTGGCCAGCCCGCTCATGCCGATGGCAAGCGAAACCTTGTCCCCGGCCGCGTCGCACAACTCCCTCAACTCCGCGAAACGGCGTTCGCCTTCCCCAACTGCCCCCCGGCCTTGCCAAATCGTGGCACACAGCACGGTGCGGGGAGCGATGCGCAGCGATAACTGGTTGGGGTCGTCCTCGGGTAGTTGGTCGGCGATGCTGGCTGCCCGCTCCCAACTGAGCCGGGCAGCGTCGAGATCGCGGCTGATTGACCACGCGCCGGCGCGCATGTGCCAGCCATAGGCTGCGTGCAGCTCGCCCGCTGCTTCGAGGTGTTCGGCGATCAGCGCCGCGTTCTCCTCCACCGACCCCGAGTAGCACTGTTGGATCGCGGCGGCGAGGCGTCGATGCCATTCGGCGCGATCGGATTTCAGCTGGGATTCGTAGGTCACCGCGCGGATCAGCGGGTGACGGAAGGCATAGTCCGCGTGCGGGGTGAACCGCACCTGATCGATCAGCTCCGCCCCCAGCAGCTCGTCGAATACCGCATCGATCCCCAGCGTGGCGAGGAGCCTCTCGTCGAACCGGGCGCCGATCACCGATGCCGCGTTCAATATCTGCCTCGCGGTGTTGCTGAGCCGGTCGATGCGCGCCTCGATGGCGGCCTGCACCGTGGCAGGCACCGCGACATCGGCCGCCTTGGTGTGACACACATGGTTTCCCCGCTCGCCGCTCAGCACCCCCCGCTGCGCTAGCTCGCGGAGCATCTCCTCGGCGAAGAACGGGTTTCCGGCGGCTCGGTCGGCGATGATCTCGGCCAGCTCACGGACGGAGGGATCGGGCCCCAGCAGCTCCGTGATCAGCGCGGTGGTGTCCGAATCACCAAGTGGAGCAAGGGCTATCGCCTGGGCGCCGCGCGTCCGTGCGAGCGCGCCTTCGTACTCGGGGCGGGAGGTGATCAGCACCATGGTCGGGGTGCGCGGAATGACGGTGAGGAAGTCGGCCAGCATCGACTCGCTGACCGCGTCGATCCAGTGTGCGTCCTCGATGATGAACAGCGCCGGGTCGGCGCGCGCCAGCGTCGCGGTGTTGATCAGCGCGGTCAGCCGACGCCGCCGGGCGTCCGGGTCGATCTGGGGTGCCGGCTCGTCGGGCTGGGCGATTCCGAGCAGATCGTCGAGCAGAAGCAAATCCTGCGGGTCGCCATGGGGCACAGCAGTCTGCAACTGCTCACGGGTGGCTCGCAGCAGCTGGGTTGCGACGTTGAACGGGATGTCGCCGGCATGCGATTCGCAGAACGCCCAGAACACCTCGACGCCGCGACTCGCCGCCAGCGCCGCTACCTCTCGGGCCACCCGGCTCTTGCCGATGCCCGGTGGTCCCACCACGTTCACGACGCCGCCGCGGCTGCCGATTGCGCGGTCGACGATGGCCTCGAGGGCGGCCATCTCCCATCGTCGACCGACCAGGCTGGCGTCGGTCCACCTGACCAGGTCATCGTGGGTTCCGGTTGCCACCAGCCGGTACGCGAGTACCGGTTCATCGGCTCCCTTGATGCGCACCCAGTCGGGGTCGGCGAGCGTGACGGCATGCTCGACCAGCCGCGCCGTCGACGCCGAAAGCATCACTCCGCCCGCGGGCGCTCTCGATTCCATCCGTTGTGCGAACCCGACCGTCTCGCCGGTCGCGGCGTACCCCAACGACCCCGAGCCGATGTCACCGGCGATCACCCGACCCGAGTTCAGGCCCACCCGCAGCTGCAGAGCCACGCCGTCGCGGTGTCGCACATCGGCTGCCAACCGGTTGGCCTCTTCTTGGATGGCCAGAGCTGCAAGGCACCCGCGAAATGCGTGATCCTCCAACGCAACTGGGGCGCCGAACAGCGCCATCACGCCGTCGCCGTTGTACTCGACGGTCCCGCCGTAGCGGCGAATCACCGCCGCCGCGCGCTCCAGCAGTTCGGTCATGATCTCGCGCAGCCGCTCCAGATCCACTGCGGCCGCGATGTCCGTCGAGCCCACCACGTCGGCGAACAGCACCGTCACCTGCTTGTATACCGGCGTATCGACCGCAGCCGCGGTAGCGGTGCCGCACTCGTCGCAGAACTTGGCGTTCTCCCGCAGGTCAGTGCCGCAGGAGCCGCACGCCACGCCTGCCGTCATTCACCCACCACCGATCTATGGGGGTCCGGCCCCAGTTGCCCACAGGATAGGGCGCTCACCGGAAAGAACGAGGCGATTGACAGTCGCAGTAGTCCGCCGCAGCTAGAGCTGCCGGTCGAGCTCGTCGGGTTCGGCGATGGTCAAGACGGCGTCGACGATGTAGGGCTGCGCCTGCAGCTGATGTTCCAAATTACGCAGCGTCGTGGCGACCTGCGACTCGACCGCATCGCCTACGAGGTCGACGCTGGCCACCAGGAACAGTTGCTTGGGGCCGACGAACACCAGGCGCACGAACCGGACGGTCGCCACCTCCGGCAGCTCTTGTAGACGGGCGATGGCCGCCTCGCGCAACTGTGGACTGGCCGGCTGGCCAACCAGAAAGCGGCGGTTGCGGTCGATGAGCACGACGGCGACGGCTGCCAGGAGAAGGCCGACCAGAATGGAACCGATCCCGTCCCATAGCGCCTGGCCGGTGAACTGATGCAGCCCGATTCCCAGCGCGGCGATCACGATGCCGACCAACGCCGCGGTGTCCTCGGCGAACACCGCACGCGTGGTCGGATCGGACGTCTCAAGTACGTGGGCCAAAAGGTCTTTGTCGAATTCGCGTGCCTCACCTCGCAATTGGCGCACCGCCTGGATCAACGACGTCGACTCGAGGACAAACGCAATGCCCAGCACGATGTAGGCGACCAGGTAGTTCTCCGAGCTCGACTCGCCGTGCAGAAGTTCGGTGACGCCGCGCCAGACCGACAACGAGCCGCCGACCACGAACAGCCCGACCGCGGCCAACAACGACCACACATAGGCTTCGCCGCCGTAGCCCAACGGCCGCTCGGCGTCGGGTGGCCGGCTGCTTCGCCGGTTGGCGATGATCAAGAAACCCTGGTTGCCGGTATCCGCCCAGGAGTGCGCGGCCTCGGCCGTCATCGACGCCGATCCGGAGATCACCGCCGCGACCGTCTTGGCGACCGCGACAGCCAGGTTGGCGGCGAACGCGACGAATACGGTCAGCGCGCTTTCCTGTTCGGCCATCCCACTAGTCTGCGTCGCATGACGAACACAGGGCCCCTTGCCGGGGTGAAGTTGATCGAACTCGGCGGCATCGGCCCAGGGCCGCATGCGGCGATGATGCTCGCCGACCTCGGCGCCGACGTGGTGCGCGTGCGTCGACCCGGCGGTTTGACGATGCCTGCCGAGGACGTTGACCTGCTGCATCGCGGTAAGCGCATCGTCGACCTGGACGTCAAGAATCAACCGCAGGCGCTGCTGGACCTGGCAGCCAGGGCCGACGTGCTGCTCGACTGCTTCCGGCCGGGCACGTGCGAACGGCTCGGCGTCGGGCCCGAGGACTGCGCCGCGGTCAACCCGCGGCTGATCTTTGCCCGCATCACCGGCTGGGGTCAGGACGGCCCGCTGGCAATGACCGCGGGCCACGACATCAACTACCTGTCGCAGACCGGTGCGCTGTCCGCGATCGGATACCGCGACCGGCCGCCCGTCGCGCCGCTGAACCTCGTCGCCGACTTCGGCGGCGGCTCGATGTTCGTGCTCGTCGGCATCGTCGCCGCGCTGTACGAGCGGGAACGGTCCGGCAAGGGGCAGGTCATCGATGCGGCGATGGTCGACGGTGTCAGCATCCTGTCGCAAATGATGTGGACGATGAAGGCGACGGGCAGCCTGCGCGACGAGCGCGAGTCGTTCCTGCTCGACGGCGGCGCCCCGTTCTACCGCACGTACGAGACATCCGACGGCAGGTACATGGCCGTCGGCGCAATCGAGCCGCAGTTCTTCGCGGAATTGCTGACCGGCCTCGGGTTATCGGGGGACGAGGTGCCCGGTCAACTCGACATCGGCGCCTATCCAGAGATGCAAAGGATCTTCACAGAGCGGTTCGCGCGCAAGACGCGCGACGAGTGGACCGAGATATTCGCCGGCACCGACGCTTGCGTGACGCCGGTACTGACCTGGACCGAGGCCGCGGAAAACGAGCACCTGAGGGCACGTTCCACGGTGATGGACCGCGGCGGCGTCGAGCAGGCGGCTCCTGCGCCGCGGTTTTCCAGGACGCCGACCGGGCCCGTCGGCACGCCGCCGAAGGGCACCACCGCGCTCGACGAAATCGGGTGGTAAACCAGCGGGTTGGCCCTCGATCATGAGGCAACGGGATTAGATTTGCCAACGTGGCCGTTCGAGCATCGCGCGAGGTCGTCGTCGACGCCCCTCCCGAGGCGATCCTCGACGTGCTCGCAGACGTCGATGCCGTTCCGTCGTGGTCCTCGTTGCACGAGAGCACCGAAGTCATCGACCGCCACCCCGACGGCAGGCCGCATCATGTGAAGGCCACGCTGAAGATCATGGGTGTCACCGACAAGGAGATCGTCGAGTACAACTGGGGCGACCGCTGGATGGTGTGGGACTCTTCGCAGACCTTCCGACAGCGCGGGCTGCACGTCGAGTACAACCTCACCCCTGAAGGCGAGGACAGGACGCGGGTCCGATTCGACATCATTGTGGAGCTCGCCGCGCCGGTTCCCGCGTTTTTGATCAAGCGCGCCAAGAAGATGGTGCTCGACGTGGCGACCGAACGGCTGCGTGAGCGTGTGATGCTGGAAGGTTCGCCTTAGGTCGCGAGCCGTGGCCGTCCGCACGTCACGTGAGATCGTGATCGAGGCACCGTTGGAAGCCGTCATGGATGCGCTTGCCGACGTCGAAGCGCTGCCCTCCTACCATCCCGCGTACAAGTCGGCGGAGGTCATCGACAGGTACGACGACGGGCGTCCGCATCACGTACGCATCGCGGTCAAGGTGCTCGGCATCGCGGACAAGGAGGTTCTCGAATACCACTGGGGCCCAGACTGGTTGGTGTGGGATGCCGAGCGCACGTCACAGCAGTATGCACAGCATGTCGAGTACAGGTTGCGGCCCGACCACACCGGTATGTCGACTGTGGTTCGGGTCGACGTCACCGTCGAGCCCGATTCGCTGATCCCCGACTTCCTGATCAAGAGGGCGGGCAAGACGGTGATCGATGCGGCGACCGAAGGCCTTCGGCGGCGAGTTCTCAGGGATACGGAGTAATTGCGTCTTCGCGCCCAAACGTCAGTTTCGGCGTAGGACACCGAGCCGCTTGATGGCCTCGTCGAGCGTGTCTTCGCGCTTGCAGAACGCGAAGCGCACCAGATGATTCCACGCGCCTGCATGTTCGGCGCCCGGGTCGCAGAATGCCGACATCGGGATCGCGGCCACTCCCGCCTTCTCCGGCAGTTCGGCGCAGAACGCCGTGCTGTCGTCATAGCCAAGCGGCCGCGGATCCGCGCACAGAAAATAGGTGCCGAAACTGTCGTGCACCTCGAAGCCCAATTCGTCCAGTGCCGTGCCCAGCCGGTTGCGCTTGGCCTGCAACGACTTTCGCAGCGTGGCCACCCAGGCATCCTCGGTGTTCAGCGCCTGAGCCACCGCGGGCTGGAACGGCGCACCGCCGACATAGCTCATGTACTGCTTGGCCGCCCGCACACCGTTGATGAGTTCGGCTGCGCCACAGGCCCATCCGATCTTCCAACCGGTGACATTGAACATCTTGGCCGCGCTCGAGATGGTGATCGTCCGGCCCGCCATGCCCGGATAGTTGGCCAGGGGAAGGTGGCTGTGGCCGTCGAATACCAAGTGTTCGTAGACCTCGTCGGTGATCACCAGCAGGTCGTTGTCCACTGCCAGCCGGGCGATCCCCGCGAGCTCGGCGTCGGTGGCCACCATCCCCGTCGGGTTGTGCGGCGAGTTGAGGATCAACGCCTTGGTCTGCGGTGTGACGGCGCGGCGCAACCCGTCGACATCGATCGCGAAACCGCGGCCGTCCGGAATCATCGGCACGGCCAGGCGCTGGCAGCCGGCCATTGCGATGACGGGGGAGTAGGAGTCGTAGAACGGCTCGATCAGCAGCACCTCCGAGCCGGGCTCGACGAGCCCGAGGACCGCCGAGGCGATGGCCTCGGTGGCGCCGACAGTGACCAGCACTTCGGTGTCCGGGTCGTACTCGGTGCCGAAGTGCCGCTTGCGCTGCGCGGCGATCGCCTGTCGCAGCGGCGCGATGCCCAGGCCGGGCGGGTACTGGTTGACGCCCTCGGCGATAGCGTTCTCGGCGGTCTTGAGCATCGCGGGCGGCCCGTCCTCGTCGGGAAATCCCTGGCCCAGGTTCACGGCGCCGGTGCGGGCGGCCAAGGCCGACATTTCGGCGAAGATGGTCACCGCGTAGGGCTGCAGCCGGGATACCGTCACGAGTTCGCAGCCTAATGGCGCGGCGCGTGCACCGAGATAGACGTAATGGCGCGATCCGCTCGCACTTTCTCGCCGAAACCTGAGCGGGGGCGTGACCAACCTCCCAACCAACAGGTTGGCCGAGGCTGTTAGGCTGGCCCGCAGAGGACAACCACCCATGCGGGTTGGTCTCCCAATAACCCCATCTGAACAGGAACTATCTTCATGTCTGAAGAAGCCTTCATCTACGAGGCCATTCGTACGCCTCGCGGCAAGAACAAGAACGGCGCCCTCAACGAGGTCAAGCCGGTCAGCCTGGTCGTCGGCCTGGTCGACGAACTGCGCAGCCGCTTTCCCGACCTGGACGAGAACCTGATCAGCGACGTCATCCTCGGCGTCGTGTCGCCCGTCGGCGACCAGGGTGGCGACATCGCCAGGACCGCCGCGTTGGTGGCGAAGCTGCCCGAGACCACTGGCGGCTTCCAGCTGAACCGGTTCTGCGCGTCGGGCCTCGAGGCCGTCAACACCGCTGCGCAGAAGGTCCGCTCCGGCTGGGACGACCTGGTGCTCGCCGGCGGCGTCGAGTCGATGAGCCGCGTGCCAATGGGCTCCGACGGCGGCGCGTGGGCCACCGACCCCGAGACGAACTACACCATCGGGTTCGTGCCGCAGGGCATCGGCGCCGACCTGATCGCCACCATCGAGGGCTTCTCACGTGAGGACGTCGACCGCTACGCGCTGCGGTCGCAGGAGAAGGCCGCCGCCGCATGGTCGGGCGGCTACTTCGCCAAGTCCGTGGTTCCGGTCCGCGACCAGAACGGTCTGGTGATCCTCGACCACGACGAGCACATGCGCCCCGACACCGACATGGCGGGCCTCGCGAAGCTCAAGACCGCCTTCGACGGCATCGGCGAGATGGGCGGCTTCGACGACGTGGCGCTGCAGAAGTACCACTGGATCGAGAAGATCAACCACGTGCACACCGGCGGCAACAGCTCCGGCATCGTCGACGGCGCCGCGCTGGTGCTCGTCGGCAGTGAGAAGGCGGGCAAGTCGCAGGGGCTGACGCCGCGGGCGCGCATCGTGGCGACCGCCACCAGCGGCTCGGATCCCGTCATCATGCTCACCGGCCCGACGCCGGCCACCGAGAAGGTGCTCGACCGCGCCGGCCTGACGGTGGACGACATCGACCTGTTCGAGCTGAACGAGGCGTTCGCGTCCGTGGTGCTGAAGTTCCAGAAGGACCTGAACATCCCGGACGAGAAGCTCAACGTCAACGGTGGCGCCATCGCGATGGGCCACCCGCTGGGCGCCACCGGCGCCATGATCACCGGCACCATGGTCGACGAGCTCGAGCGGCGGAACGCGCGACGCGCGCTGATCACGCTGTGCATCGGCGGCGGCATGGGTGTCGCGACCATCATCGAACGAGTCTGAGAGAGGGTTCCTTCAGAAATGGCAGAGAACACCATTCAGTGGGACAAGGATGCCGACGGCATCGTCACCCTGACGCTGGACGACCCGACCGGCTCGGCCAACGTGATGAACGAGCACTACAGCGAGTCCATGCACAACGCCGTGGAACGCCTTGTGGCCGAGAAGGATTCGATCACCGGCGTCGTCATCACCAGTGCGAAGAAGACCTTCTTCGCCGGCGGTGACCTCACGGCGATGGTCAAGGCCACGCCGGAGGACGCGGGCGAGTTCTTCAGCACCGTCGAGGGCATCAAGGCCGACCTGCGCAAGCTGGAAACCCTCGGCAAGCCCGTCGTCGCCGCGATCAACGGCGCCGCGCTCGGCGGCGGCCTCGAGATCGCGCTGGCGTGCCATCACCGGATCATCGCCGACGTGCCCGGTGCCGTCGTCGGCTTCCCGGAGGTGACGCTCGGCCTGCTGCCGGGTGGCGGCGGGGTGACGCGCAGCGTGCGGATGTTCGGCATCCAGAACGCGTTCATGAACGTGCTGTCGCAGGGCACGCGCTTCAAGCCGGGCAACGCCAAGGACGCCGGTCTGGTCGACGAGGTGTTGCCGACGGTTGAGGAACTGGTGCCCGCCGCGAAGGCGTGGATCAAGGCCAACCCCGACAGTCATACTCAGCCGTGGGATGCCAAGGGCTACAAGATGCCTGGGGGCACGCCCGCCAGCCCCGCACTGGCGGGCATCCTGCCGTCGTTCCCGGCGCTGCTGAAGAAGCAGCTCAAGGGTGCGCCGATGCCCGCGCCGCGGGCCATCCTGGACGCCGCGGTCGAGGGTGCGCAGGTTGACTTCGACACCGCCTCTCGCATCGAGAGCCGCTACTTCACGCATCTCGTCACCGGCCAGGTCGCCAAGAACATGATCCAGGCGTTCTTTTTCGACCTGCAGCACATCAACGGTGGCGGGTCGCGGCCCGAGGGCATCGGCAAGACCCCGATCACCAAGATCGGTGTGCTCGGCGCGGGCATGATGGGCGCCGGTATCGCCTACGTCTCGGCCAAGGCCGGCTTCGACGTCGTGCTCAAGGACGTCGACATCGAGGCCGCCAAGAAGGGTAAGGGCTACAGCGAGAAGCTCGAAGCCAAGGCACTCGAGCGCGGCAAGACCACCGAGGAGAAGAGCAAGGCGCTGCTCGACCGCATCACGCCGGCCGCCGACCCCGCGGACCTCAAGGGCGTCGACTTCGTCATCGAGGCCGTGTTCGAGAACCAGGAACTCAAGCACAAGGTGTTCCAGGAGATCGAGGACATCGTCGAGCCGAACGCCATCCTCGGGTCGAACACCTCCACGCTGCCGATCACCGGTCTGGCGACCGGCGTGAAGCGGCAGGAGGACTTCATCGGGATCCACTTCTTCTCGCCGGTCGACAAGATGCCCCTTGTCGAAATCATCAAGGGGGAGAAGACCTCTGACGAGGCGCTGGCCCGCGTGTTCGACTACACGCTGGCGATCGGTAAGACCCCGATCGTGGTCAACGACAGCCGCGGCTTCTTCACGTCACGGGTGATCGGCACGTTCGTCAACGAGGCGCTGGCGATGCTCGGCGAGGGCGTCGCCGCGGCGTCGATCGAGCACGCCGGATCGCAGGCCGGCTATCCGGCTCCGCCGCTGCAGCTGTCGGATGAGCTCAACCTCGAACTGATGCACAAGATCGCCGTCGCCACCCGCAAGGGTGTCGAGGACACGGGTCAGACGTACGAGCCGCACCCGGCGGAGGCGGTCGTCGAGAAGATGATCGAGATCGGCCGGCCGAGCCGCTTGAAGGGCGCCGGGTTCTATGAGTACGTCGACGGCAAGCGCACCGGTCTGTGGCCCGGCCTGGCGGAGACGTTCAAGTCCGGCTCGGCGGAGGTGCCGCTGCAGGACATGATCGACCGGATGTTGTTCGCCGAGGCGCTGGAGACCCAGAAGTGCCTCGACGAGGGTGTGCTCACGTCGACCGCCGACGCCAACATCGGGTCGATCATGGGCATCGGCTACCCGCCGTACACAGGCGGTAGCGCGCAGTTCATCGTCGGCTACCAGGGTGCGGGCGGCACCGGCAAGGACGCCTTCGTCGCCCGCGCGAGGGAACTGGCCGCCAAGCTACGGTGAGCGCTTCAACCCGCCGCAGTCGCTGCTCTAGTTTTCTCGCCCAGCAGACGCAAAAGTCCCCGAAAAAACCAACTTTCGGGGACTTTTGCGTCTGTTCGCCTGCGGGACAACGCCTTAGTTGCGGGTGGTCATCGCCGGGTAATCGGGCAGAGGCATGCTGTCGTACAGCCTGATGCCCTTGCGGTTGAGCTTGGCGAGCGCCTGGGTCACCCCGAGCGGTAGGACGGACACCACGCGTGCGGCACCGACGAGAGCGCGTACACCCCACCGGCTAGCTGGCACGATCGTCCTGGCGTTGACCCTGGCCAAGGCACGGCTGCCGAGTACGGACTCCGACATCCTTGCCTCGTAGCCGGCGAACGCTGCAACGTGATCCCCACGCGCGCTGGCGATTTCGCCGGCGAGCAGGTAGGCGCCGTACACCGCGAGGCTGGTGCTGCCGCCCACCGCCGGACCCGGGCAGTAGCCGGCGTCTCCCACCAATGTCACGCGTCCCCGCGACCAGCTGGTCAGCTCCAGCTGGGTGATTGCGTCGAAGTAGAACGTCGGCGTGCGCTCGACCTCGAGAAGCCAGCGGTCCACGTCCGCGGAGATCCCGCTGAACGCGGCTTGCAGCTGGGCCTTCTGGCGCGCTACGTCCCTGTGGTCGTAATCCAACGGCGTACGCGGCCGGAACATGAACACCGCACGCGCATCGTCGAGGTGGTCGGCGGTGTAGACCATCGCAACCCGGTCGGGTTCGAAGTAGCCGTCCATCTCGCCATCGCGGGCAAGCGATTTCGGCACCGACACCACCGAGAGGTAGCCGCCGAGGAAGCGTTCCGGCACATCGTCGCCGAACACGATCCGGCGAACGCCGGAATGCAGTCCATCGGCGCCAACGATGATGTCGAAACTCCGCGGCGCGCCGTGCTCGAACGTCACACCGCCGTCCTCGGTGATTGCGGTGATCTCGTCGCCGAATATGTACTCGGCGTCGTCGCGGCCAGCGTCGTAGTAGATCTCGCTGAGGTCGTCGCGCATGATCTCGACGTGCCGGTCGGACACCGCGCCGATGAGTTTGAGGTAGTCGATTCGCGCCGGCTTGGACGCCCACGGCCGGTGCACGGTCAGGACCCTGGTCCCGGTGGCGTGTTCCTCGATGCGCGACAGCACGCCCATGCGTTCGGAGATCTCCATCGCGGGACGGAACAGGTCGACGGCGTGGCCGCCCGTCTTGCGCAGCGCGGGCGCGCGTTCAACCACTGTGACGTCGAAGCCACGCCGAGTGAGCCAGTAGGCGAGGACGGGGCCTGCAATGCTCGCCCCGGATATCAGGATCCGCATGACCACAGAGCTTACCTATCGTTAAGTAAGTTATGGTGGCTACGTGACGAGGCCCCCTTCGGAGACCCGGCAGCGCATCCAGGACGTCGCCAGGGAGCTCTTCTCGCAGAAGGGTGTGCAACGCACCAGCCTGCAGGACATCGCCAACCGGCTGGGAATCACAAAACCCGCGCTCTACTACCACTTCAGCTCCCGCGAAGAACTCGTGCGCAGCATCCTTCAACCTCTGATCGACGAGGGGGAGAGCTTCGTCGCCGAGCACGAGAGGCGGCGGGGTTCGGCGCGCGCCTCGGCTCGTGAACTGCTCGAGGGATACTTCGACTTCCACTTCAGGCACCGTGCCGACCTGGTGCTCGTGGTCGAGGAGCTGACGACGTTGGCCGACCTCGGCTTGATCGACATGATGCTGGCCTGGCGGGAGCGGCTCTGCAAGCTGGTGTTCGGTAGCAGGCCGACGCTACGGCAGTCCACCAGGGCCGTGATCGCATTCGGCGGGTTACAAGATTGCTGCCTGCAGTTTCCCGACGCCCCCTATGTGCAACTCCGGAGGGCGACGGTGGAGGGCGCCATGGCGGCGTTGGGTATCTGAGCGGGTTCCTCGACGTCCTTGCGTATGGTCGAGGCGTGACCGAGCCCTTTACCGAACGGTTCGCGGCAGCACTGGCCAACTACGGGGAGGGGCAGTGCATCTACTACGGGGGCCGGTGGTACTCGGGCAACGAGGTGACGGACTACGCCGACGACATAGCGTCGGTGCTGCGCGACGCCGGGGTCGCCGACGATGCACCGGTCGGTCTCGTGGTCCGCAACCGGCTGCCGCACGCCGCGGCCATCATGGGGTTCATCGCGGCGGCCCGTACCGTCTCGATGATCTATTCGTTCCAGTCCCCGGAGTCGATCGGCCGGGACATAGAAAAGTTGGGCCTATCGGCGATCGTCGCGGACGAAGAGGACTGGACCGACGAGGTCATCGCCGCCGCCAAGCGGGCGGGCAGCGCAGGGATCGCCCTGTCGCTTGGCACGCCGACCGTCGCTGCCGTCCCGGGGCTCGAGAGTCGTGATGACAGCCGCGGCCACGCCGATGCGGAACCCGGTGTGGCACTGCAGATCCTGACCAGCGGAACCACCGGTCCGCCCAAGCGGCAGTCGATCAAGACGAGGGTGCTCGAGCGCACCGTCTTCAGCGTCACGAGCGGAGAGGCGGCCCCGCGTGGCGCCCCGCCCGAATTCTCGTACTGGCAGTTCGGCGGTATCGGGGTCTGTCAGCTGATCGCGGGCGCCTACAACGGCAGGCGGATCGTCATCCTGGAGCGGTTCTCCGTCGAGAGCTGGGTGAACGCGGTGAAGACGCACGGCATCAAACGTTCTGGTGTGCAACCGGCCGTGATCCGGATGCTGCTCGATGCCAACGTCCCCAAGGAAGACCTCGCGTCGCTGGACTTTCTCATCAGCGCGTCCGGCCCGCTGGATCCCGAGACCAGAGACGAGTTCGAGGCACACTACGGTATCCCGGTCAAGTTAGCCTACGGCGCAACCGAATTCGCCGGATCGTTGTGCGCATGGACACCGGACATGGACCGTGAGTTCGGTGGGGCCAAGCGCAACAGTGTCGGCAGGGCGCTTCCCGATACCGAACTGCGCATCGTCGACCCCGACACCGGGGCCGAGTCGGCAACCGGCGAGCGGGGGCTACTGGAGGCGAAGATCCTCGCGATCAGCGACGATTGGATCCGCACCACCGACGTCGCGTCGATCGACGAGGACGGTTTCGTCACGCTGCACGGAAGGGCTGACGGCGCCATCAACCGCGGTGGGTTCAAGATCCTGCCGGAAACCGTTCGCAGAGTGTTGATTTCGCACCCCGCCGTGCGCGATGCGTGCGTGGTGGGTGTGCCGGACCCGCGGCTCGGGCAGGTGCCGTTCGCCGCCATCGAGGCCGTACCCGGCGAACCGGTGCCCTCCGACGACGAGCTCAAGGAGCTGGTCCGTCAGTCGCTGCCGGTGTACAACGTGCCGGTCGCGTTCGCGGTCGTCGACGAACTCCCGCTCAATCCGGCGCTGAAGGTGAGCCTGCCCGCTGTCGCCGCGCTCTACGAGACCCGCTGAAACAGGTAGTACCGGCCGGAGTTCTTGCCGTTGTGGTCCATGGACGGCTCGCTGCCCGACGACACCATCGTCCACCCCGACGCGAAGCGCTCCTCGACCTCGTCGGGGTCGATACCCCGGACCCCGTACGAGCCGCCCCTGATGAACTCGACCAGCAGCAGCCTCGCATCGGGTGCGGCGGCCGCGGTTACCTCCCGCACGTAGTCATAGCGGTCCTCGTCGCTCAAGCCATGCAGGCACCCGTTGTCGACGATCAGCGCGAAGTTCGAGCCGACGTCCTCCTCGCAGAGGCGGGTGACATCGCCCTGTTCGATTTTGACGTCGACGTTGCCGGCAGCGGCCTTCGCCCTTGCCTTATCGACCGCCTTGGCGACGAAGTCGATTCCGGTGACCTGCCAACCGTGCTTGGCCAAATAGATGGAGTTGTCGCCGGTTCCACAGCCGAGGTCGAGGGCCTTTCCCGGAGCCAGCGGCGAACTGTGGCCATCGCCTTCGACCAAGTCCGTCAGGCTCTTCGGCAGCGGATGACCATCCCACGGAACGAAGCCGAACCGGTAGAGGGTCTTGAAGAGCAGGTGCCGTGAGGCCACGTCAGACCGATCCGAGATCTGCCGAAAGCCAGTGCTGTGGCGTCATGTGGACGGCCACGCTCTCACCGTGCTCACGGCGCGCGAATTCCAGGTACGCGTCGACGGCATCGGGACGCAGGTAACGCTTGGTCATCTCGACGAGATGGTCGTCGGTGCCGGGCTCGATGCGGCTGACGACGCCGTCGACCGCGACATACCGCACAGTGGGTTCGACGCGGTCGACCATCAAGGTGAACTCGCCCTGCGCCTCGATGAGCCGGTGCTTACGGGAGCCGGCGCCAGTGATGAACCACGACTCGCCACCCGGGCTGTACTGGTACCAGATGGGGACCGTCAACGGGCCGCGTTTGTCGCCCGCGCTCACCGACAGCGCCGCGATATGCGGCTCGGCCAGAAACTGTTCGCGTTCTTCCTTGGAAAGGGCCATGACCCCAACGTAGTCAGAACGGAGGATCGGTGGTGTTCTGTCGGCGTTCGGCATCGATGCGGGCTTTGCGGTCGGTGGCCCGGGTTTGTTTTCGGGTCGGCATCATCTGCCCGCGCGTGCCCTCGGGTGGATGCCATCGATGGCCGACAGGACGTGCGCGGCCGCGACTAACTAATGTCCACAGGTATGGAATTCGGACTGTTCATTCCGCAGGGCTGGCGTCTCGATCTCGTTGACATCCCCACCGAAAGGCAATGGCCGGCGATGCATGAGCTGGCCACCTACGCCGACAACGGTGCGTGGGATTCGCTGTGGGTGTACGACCACTTTCACACCGTGCCGATGCCGACGGACGAGGCCACCCACGAGGCGTGGTCGCTGATGTCGGCCTACGCCGCCACCACATCGCGCATCAAACTCGGCCAGATGTGTACGGCCATGAGCTACCGCAACCCCGTGTATCTGGCGAAGGTGGCCGCGACCGCCGACATCATCTCCGGCGGCCGGGTCCAGATGGGCATCGGCGGCGGTTGGTATGAGCACGAGTGGAAGGCCTACGGATACGGCTTCCCGTCGGCAGGCGTCCGGCTTGGCCGGCTTGACGAGGGCGTCCAGATCATGCGCGACGCGTGGCGCAACGGACGAGTCACGTTCCACGGCAAGCACTATGACGCCGACGGCGCCATCGTCGCGCCGAAGCCGTTGCAGGACGGCGGTCCTCCGCTCTGGATCGCGGGTGGCGGCGAGAAGGTGACGTTGAAAATCGCGGCGAAGTACGCGCAGTACACCAACTTCAGCTCGGAGCCGGACGTGTTCGCGCACAAGTCGCAGGTGCTCGCCGACCACTGCCGCGACGTCGGCACCGACTACGACGCGATCGTCCGCTCGTCGAACTTCAACGCCGTCATCGGCGAGTCCGAAGCCGACGTCGACGAGCGGATCGCGCGAATCAGGGCGAGGCTGGTCGGCGCGGCCAACGAGCAGGCGGTCGACGCGATGCTCAGCACCGTGAAGTCACCCGACTCGGCCAGCGGGACACCCGAGCAGGTCGTCGACAAGCTGAGGCGGATGCGCGATCTCGGATGTGAGTACGCGATCCTCTACTTTCCTGAGGCGGCGTATGACCGCTCGGGCATCGAGCTGTTCGAGCAGAAGGTCATCCCCGAGCTGAGCTGACGCCGCCTATCCGAGTGGCAGTGCGGCCGGGTCGGGCGGCGGTGCGTCGAAATACCCGGGGGGCGGCGGCCCGTCCAGCGGGTAGTAGCCCGGGGGCAGCGCAGGGCCGCCCGCCTTCGGCGCCACCGGCGGGCCGTTGGACTCCGGCGCGTTCAGCGATACGTATCCGGGCGGCAGCTGCGGCGCAGGACCCGCTCCCGGAGGCGGTGGGGCGCCTCCCGGCGCCTCGCCGAGCGGCGTTTCGGCGAATCCGTACGGGTCCTTGGCCTGGTGCCAGGCATCCCTGAGGAAGCCGAGCGGTCCGTCGGAGTGGCCCGACCCGTACACGGGATTGGCGATCTCAGGCACAAGCGGTGGCCCGATCGGCGGCGGCGCAGGCGCGGCGATCACGTCGGCGCCTGGGCCGTCAGGCACGGGCTGACCTGGGGCAACAGGCACCCCCGGCAGTGGCGTGGGGGGCACCGGTTCCGCGGCAGCCTGGGCCGCCACACCCAGCGCACCGAATCCGATGACCGTGCCTGCGATCGCCAGCGAGGCGATTCTCCGTCGTGTCATGAATGACGAGGCTAGCCGCTGATGGCGATTGAGGCATCCAGATGCCGATGGAGAGTGGAGTTGATCTGCGATGCGCTTTCCGGTCTTGCCGGTGCTGTCGATGACGAGAATGGTGTTGTTGGCATGGTTCGACTCATGGTCAAACGCTCGATCCGATCGTCTGAAAGGGATGCCCCGGGTATGAACAAGGTTTCGCTCACCGCCCTCGCGCGTGAGCATCTGGAGAATGCACGGGCGGCCCACAGCGGCCGTAGCTCACACACCGTCTACGGCGGCCACGAGCATTCGCTGCGCCAAACGCTGATCGCACTGAAGTCCGGCAGCAAGCTCGACGACCACGAAAGTCCGGGCGAGGCGACGCTGCACGTACTGCACGGTCGGGTACGCGTCACCAACGAGCCTGCACATTGGGAGGGCTCACCGGGCGACCACATCGTCATCCCGGCGTCCCGGCACGGATTACAGGCGCTCGAGGATTCGGTGGTGTTGCTGACCGTTGTGAAATCCGTTGGGCCGCATGTCTAGATCGCGGGTCCCAACAGGTCATCGGCGTCCTTGATGACGTAGCCGTAGCCCTGCTCGGCAAGAAAGCGCTGACGATGCGCGGCGTACTCGGCATCCAGGCTGTCGCGCGACACCACCGAATAGAAGATCGCACCGCCGCCGTCGGCCTTCGGCCGCAGCAACCTGCCCAGCCGTTGCGCCTCCTCCTGCCGCGACCCGAACGTTCCCGAAACTTGCACGGCCACATTGGCTTCCGGCAGATCGATGGAGAAGTTGGCAACCTTGGACACCACCAACGTCGGGATCTCGCCGCGGCGGAACGAGTCGAACAGCGCCTCGCGTTCGGTGGTTTTCGTCGAGCCCTGGATGACCGGAGCGTTCAACTCCTCACCCAGCTCGTCGAGCTGATCGAGATACGCGCCGATCACCAGCGTCTGATCGCCGGGGTGACGCTCGAGGATGGATTTCACTACCGCGATCTTGCTGTGCACGGTCGAACAGAGCCGGTAGCGTTCGTCGGGCTCGGCGGTGGCGTAGAGCATCCGCTCGTTGTCCGTCATCGTCACCCGCACCTCTATGCACTCCGCGGGTGCGATCCAACCCTGCGCCTCGATGTCCTTCCACGGCGCGTCGTAGCGCTTCGGCCCGATCAGGCTGAACACGTCCCCTTCGCGGCCGTCCTCGCGGATCAGGGTGGCCGTCAAGCCAAGGCGCCGCCGGGACTGCAGGTCGGCGGTCATCCGGAAGACCGGCGCGGGCAGTAGATGCACCTCGTCGTAGATGATCAGGCCCCAGTCGCGGCTGTCGAACAGCTCGAGGTGCCGATACTCGCCCTTGGTGCGCCGGGTGATCACCTGATACGTGGCGATGGTGACGGGGCGAATCTCCTTCTTCTCGCCGGAGTACTCGCCGATCTCGTCGTCGGTCAGCGAGGTGCGGTTCATCAGCTCGCGCTTCCACTGCCGACCGGCGACCGTGTTGGTGACCAGGATCAGCGTCGTCGCGCCCGCCTTGGCCATCGCCGCCGCTCCGACCAGCGTCTTACCTGCGCCGCACGGCAGCACGACGACACCGGAGCCGCCTTCCCAGAACGAATCGGTGGCCATCTCCTGATAGTCGCGCAGGTGCCAGTCGTCCTGCTTCAGGCTGATCGGATGCGCCTCGCCGTCGACGTAGCCCGCCAAATCCTCGGCGGGCCAGCCGATCTTGAGCAGCATCTGCTTGACCCGGCCGCGCTCGCTGTTGTGCACCACGACGGTGTCGTCGTCGATTCGGGCACCCAGCATCGGCGCGATCTTCTTGTTGCGCAGCACCTCCTCGAGGACCGCCCGGTCGAGGCTCACCAGCGTGAGACCGTGCGCCGGGTGCTTCATCAATTGGAGCCGGCCGTAGCGGGCCATTGTGTCGACGATGTCGACCAGCAGCGGCTGCGGCACCGCGTAGCGCGAGAACGACACCAGCGCGTCGACGACCTGCTCGGCGTCATGCCCGGCGGCGCGTGCGTTCCACAGCGCCAGCGGCGTGATCCGGTAGGTGTGGATGTGCTCGGGCGCGCGCTCCAGCTCGGCGAACGGGGCGATCGCCGCGCGGGCCGCGCCGGCTTGCTGATGGTCGACTTCGAGCAGCACCGTCTTGTCGGACTGCACGATCAGGGGGCCGTCGGTCATTTTTCGACTCGCACTCGTCCTCGCTCGTGCCTCGCTGCGATCCTCGCTCGTGGTCGTCTTCGGGCGGTCATTTTGTCCATTATCCGGATGCGGCGGACAGACCCGAGACGAGTGCGCCCCACTCGCACCGCGAGCGTGCACAGAATGCCAGGTTTCCGCGGCGTGTCGTGTGCAAACGCGCACGCTCGCGGGGCGACGTCAGGCCTCAGACCTCGTCGGCCGACACCACCGAAGTGACGCGATGGATGGCGAAGTCCCTGACCCGGCCCGTCGCCGGATCGTAGGCCGTCAGTTGGCCGCCGCGCACGGCCACCGGTGCCACTACGCGCTGTGTGGCCACACCCGCGGGGTCGACGTAGCCGATCACCACCGAGTTCTGCAGCCGGGCCGCCTCCTGCAGCTGGGAGATGGCCACCGCCGGGTCGATGCGCATGTTGGCGAACGGCTGCGCGGCCACCTTGCGCAGCACGGCGACGATGGCGCTCAGCGTCTGTCCCCCCGGGGGCGTCAGCTGTCGTGCCACCCGGCGGTTGGCAGGGACGGGCACCCGGGCGCCGCGGGCGCGGATGTCGACGATGGTCCCGGTAGAGTCCTCGGCCGCGGGTGCGAAGCCGGCGCTGCGCAGCGCCGCCAGCACCTCCGAGATCGGCGCCTGTGACACCGCGACGGTCGGCGCGAGCAGCCGCATGTCGAGTGGCTCGGCAGCAGGCGCGCCGACTGCCTGCGCCAGCAACGCGGGATCCTCACAACGCACGAACGACGCCGCCATCCCGACGCGCAGCTGCCCGTGCCTGCGGGCGACGTCATCGATGAGGTATGTAAGACCTTGAGGTACAGGTGTTTTCGAGTGTCGCTCGAACAAAGCGTGCAGCTCGCCTGCGGTGCGTCCGGTGTCGAGCGCACGCCGGATCGACGGCTCGCTGATCCGGTACACCATGGCCGCGCCCGCCGATTCCACCGTCGCCACCGAGGCCAACTGGTCGGCGAGATCGCGTTCGAGCGGTCCAGGGACGACGACGGTCAGGTCGGCCTGTAATAGAAAATGGTCGATGGGCTTCGGCAGCACCCGCGCCATCGCGTCGACGGCATTGGCCTCGCCGGCAAGCAGATTTCGTCCCGGGCGGGTAATCGCGCCGCGGCCGACGATGCCGAGCGCGTGCGCCTCGGTCAGCAGGTCGCCGACCGGATGTGGCTGCAGCCGGACCGCCCAGCGGGGACGCCGCCAGATCATCGCCTTCGACGCCTCCATCGCGTCGACGCCCGCGCCATCGGGCAGATCGGCGAGCATCGTCAGCAACAACCTGCGGTCCATCGGTGCGGCGGTCGAGTAGAGCGAATCAGAAAGGGCCGCATAGGGTTTGCCGTCCGGACCGCGACCGCCGATCAGTCCTGGCCTGCCGGGCAGTTCGAGCCAGGTGGACGCGAGCAGGTGCCAACGCGCCGCGACGGGGGACTCGATGAACCGGTCGGCGGCAACGGTCGGCGCCCAGTAGGGACCAGTGCCGTCCAGCGGTTCGGGGTCGGGAAGGCCTGCCGCGATCAGGCCTGCGCCCGCTGAGACTTCCAGGATGAGCCCCAGTCGCTGCTCGTCGATGCCGGTGACCTTCGTCAGCCGCTTGACGTCGCGAACGCCGAGTCCGCCGCTGCGAAGTTCGGGAACCGGTGTGGCGCCGAGTGTTTCGAGGATCACCTCGACTTCGCGCAACACGTCGATGACCGCACCGGCGGCGACCGCATCGACGTCCGCGGCGGTCGTCGTCGACACCACGGGATCCGGTGGGGTCAGCTCGACCGGCCCGGGGATCTCATCCCTCAGCACCTGACCGACCACTCGGGGCAGGATCACGGTTTCGGCGTCGATCTGCCGCAATAGCCCCGCGGCCAGCAGCCGCTGCACGGGCCGGTCCGGCGGCGTGCCGGGGGCGGCGTCACGCGTCCTGCCCATCGGCGAGCCCTCCATCAACCGCCGCAGCAGGTCACGCTGAGCGTCGTCGATGACGGCGAGCCGATCGGCGACCTCGGCCCCGGTGCACTCGGCGCCCTCGAGTACGGCCTGGCCCGGATACCAGGGCAGCCCCGCCGAGGCTTCCGCGGCCACCCGCACCTCGCAGTCGCCCCACACCAGCGCCCGCTCTCGCAGGTCGTCGACGGCAGCGGCGACGTCGTCCTCTCCGACGCGGTCGCCGATGAGCGCGGTCAGCTTGGTCAGCGGGACCGGGGTCGTCTCCGCGTGCAGTGTCAGCAGGGCGTCGAGCACCGCGAGCCGCAGGAAGTCCAGCTCGTCGGTGGCGGCCTTGACCGATTGCCTGGCCTGCGCCCTGGCGGCCAGCGCCGCGATGCTGCCTGGTGGCGGCTGGGTCAGGTCGGGCCGCAGCTCCAGCAGCCGGATCAGCCGCTCGTCAGGCAGATCGGCTAGCCAGGCGCCCAGCGGGGTACCCGGCCGTACCGTTTCCCCAGTCGATTCGCTCCTACCCCGCGGATGTTCGGACATTACTGACCAGCGTAAAGCAGCCCGCCGGTCTCGCCACCGGTCGCGGGGCCTGCCACAATATGGGGCGTGGCAGATAAGAAGCGGCAGAAGACCCGCTATGTCGACAACGGGTGGCCGGAAACCGACGGCGAAGACGATCACGCGATCAGCGAGCTGGCGGCCGACCGCACCGGCGCGCTATCGCCCTTCGGTGACCTGACGTTCCCGCTGCCTCCCGAGGATCTGCCGTACACGCACCCGGTCACCGTCGTCAACAGGTAACCGTGGCTGGAGGCGATTCCTACGGCTCGGCCGGGCCATGGCTGTCGCACGTCGACGAATTCGGGTGCGGCGCACATGGTCGACGTGACCGGCAAGGACGCCACCAAACGCACCGCCGTCGCGGCGGGCACTCTGCGCACCCGCGCCGACGTCGTCGAGCTCATTGCGACGGGCGGCCTGCCGAAGGGTGACGCGCTGGCCACGGCCCGCATTGCAGGCATCCTGGCGGCGAAACGCACGAGCGACCTGATCCCGCTGTGCCATCAGCTCGCGTTGACCGGTGTCGACGTCGACTTCGAGATCGGTCAGGCCGAGGTGGGAATCACCGCCACGGTGCGTACCACCGACCGCACCGGCGTGGAGATGGAGGCGTTGACGGCGGTCAGCGTGGCGGCGCTGACGCTGTACGACATGCTCAAGGCCGTCGACCCCGCCGCGAGCATCGACGCCATCAGGGTGCTGCGCAAAGAGGGCGGCAAGACGGGGCCCTGGACCCGCGGATGAGCGCTGGCGCGAAGATCAGAAAATCATGACGCGTACGGGACGAGTGGTCATCGCATCCACCCGGGCGGCGACCGGCGTCTACGAGGACCGCACGGGGCCGATCATCGTCGACTGGCTCAACCAGCGCGGCATCGCGACTCCCGTGCCGAACGTGGTTGCAGACGGCATTGACGTGGAACACGCGCTGCTCGGCGCGATCGGTGAAAAAGCCGATGTGGTAATCACTTCCGGCGGCACCGGCATATCGCCGACCGACGGGACCGCCGACGCGACGGCGAACATCGTCGACTACCAGATTCCCGGCCTCGCCGACGCGATCCGGCGTTCGGGGCTGCCGCACGTGCCGACCTCGGTGCTGTCGCGGGGCGTCTGCGGGGTGAAAGAGCGCACGTTGATCGTGAACCTGCCGGGCTCGACCGGCGGCGTCAAGGATGGTCTCGGCGTGCTCGACGACGTTCTCGAGCACGCTCTCGATCAGCTCGCAGGCAAGGACCACGCGCGATGACCGCTGTCGTGCTGCGCGCCGACCTCACCGAGCACAACATCGAACTCACCGAGCACGAGGGCCTCGTCGCGCATCAGGCCGCAGGGGCCGTCGTCGGCTTCTCCGGCGTCGTGCGGGATCACGACGGCGGCCGCACGGTGACGCGGCTGGAGTATTCCGCGCATCCGACGGCGCAGCAGACCCTGGCCGATGTGGCCGCCGAGATCGCCGCCGACAGCCAGGGAGTGCGGGCGATCGCGGTCAGCCACCGCATCGGCGCCCTCGAGATCGGTGATGCCGCGTTGGTTGCCGCTGTCGCGGCCGACCATCGACAGGCGGCTTTCGATACCTGTGCCCGGTTGGTGGACACCGTCAAAGCCCGGCTACCGGTGTGGAAGCACCAGTTCTTCGCCGACGGCTCCGACGAATGGGTCGGATCGGCCTAACCGGAGTCCGATCAGGCCGCCGGCAGCTCCGGGTCCGGAGGGAGCGGCGGCAGAACCTCCGCACCCGGAGCGGGCGCCGGGCCAGGGCCGTTGACGTTGGCCGGCGCCGGCGTGGTCAGCGGACGCTGGGTGAGCGCGAGCAACGCGTCCTTACCCGTGATGTCCTGCGTCTGGATCGCGTGCCACAGCTCATGGAGGTACCCGACGTTGGGTCCCTGGGCCGGCAACGTCGACTCGTCCATCGTGTAACCGGGAGCCAGGTTGTCCGGGCTGGCCAGATGCGGGATCTCGGCAGGCGGCACCGGCACATCGCCCGTCATCGCCTGGTTCGCCGCGTCCAGCGCGGGCGCAGGAACGTCGACCGAGTTCAAAGCTGCCATCGGATCGGGTCCGGGGGCGGCCAGCGGCGGAGCCGGAGCAGGTGGAGCGGGCGGTGCGGGCTCGAGCGGCGGCGGTGCCATGTGCCGCGACCAGACCTCCGGTCCGTCCGCGAAAGGTGCGAGGAAATCCCAGTCGGGTGCCGGTGGGGCCGCTTCGAAGCTCACGTCCTCAATAGGCGCGGGCGGCGGCGGTACATCAGCCGGAGCAGGAGGTAGGTCAGCCGGCGCAGGCGGTAGGTCAGCCGGCGCAGGAGGTAGGTCAGCCGGAGCAGGAGGCAGGTCAGCCGGCACAAGTGGCAACTCGACAGGTGCGGGCTGAGCGAACGAAGCATCGAACACGGGTGCCTCGGCGGGCGGCGGCAGAAGCGGCGCATCGAGCGCGACGGCATCGGGCGCCGGGGGAGGCGGAAGCTCAGGGGCCGGGGGCGGCGGGAGCTCGGGAGCAGGCGGAGGCGGCGCATCCGGCAGCGGGGCCGCCAACGCGTCGACCGGGGCAGCCTCGGTGACCGGTGGCGGCGGAGGCAGCTCGCCGTTCAGACCGACGGTGTCGAGACCGCTGTCGACAGCGTGTTTGGGCTCATCGACCACATTGCGCGGGGAGGCGCTGGAAAGGCCCCTGCCGCAGACCGGCCAGGCTCCGCGGCCCTGGCTGCCCAGGACGCGCTCGGCGACCGCAATCTGCTCTTGCTTGCTGGCTAGGTGCGCGGAGGGCGCGTACTCGCCGCCCCCGTGCGACTTCCAGGTGCCGGGCGAGAACTGCAGTCCGCCCTGGTATCCGTTGCCGGTGTTGATGCCCCAGTTGCCGCCCGACTCGCAGGCTGCGACCTTGTCCCATTCGCCGTCGGTGGCGGCGCTGGCATGCCCTGCGAGGGCGAGGCCTCCGCTGCCGATGACAGCGCCGGTGAAGGCGACTTTGGCGACTGATTTCGCCGATGCAGTGGGCTTGCGATGCCGTCCACTCATGGGTGCGCTAAGTCCTCTCTGATGCGCCCACGAGGTCAGCTGTCGGGTTCGGGCTGGAGAGGTTGCCCGGCCGATCCGTCGGTGAAAACGGCTTCGGCTTCACCCCAAGGAGCCGCACGCGGCTCCTGGTCCGTTGTCTATTCGGTGGACCGGTGGGTCCCCCGCCCCCATCAGTTGTTCGTCGTTTTTCCTGCCCAACGGATGGGGTTCGGCGCTATCGGACAGGAGGGGCTAGCCGATTAGGGTCGACTGGCTTGCCGAAGAACATAGCTGGTCTGCGCGGTGTAGTCATTTCTTGGTCGCAGGGGCGTTTTGCAGGTCGGCAAATCCTAATGACGCTCTAAACCTGCAGGAGTTATGCGCGTTTCCGCTGGTGCGGTACCCCGCTCCACCAGTCTGTAGCCAGCTTGTGACCATTTCGTTATGTGATGCAAATCACAATCAGCCGCCCGCGAAGGGTGGGAGCACATCAATTGTCTGCCCGTCGGACAGCTCCCTCGTCTCGTCGCGAACAGCGATTCCGTCGCATAAAAACGAGCACCGTTGCAATACCTTCGCGAGCTGCGGACCACGCGTTGCCAGGGTTTCGACCAGCGCCGCGACCGTGGTGCCCTGCGCCACGCGCACGCATTCGGTCTCGGTTCCCGCGGCCGCCCGCGCGGCGGCGAAATAGCGAACGGTCAGCAGAACCGTCGCCGTGGACATCGTCTCCATATCGTTACCCGCCGATCGCGCTCATCGGGCGGTCGGGCTGCACGAAGTCCGGATCGTTGATGCCGTGCCCCGCGGGTTTGGCCCACATGGCGGCGCGCCAGGCCGCCTCGACCGCGTCGTCGTCGGCCCCGGTGCGCATCAGCACACGAAGGTCGGTCTCCTCGCGGGAGAACAAGCAGCTGCGTACCTGACCGTCGGCGGTCAGCCGGGTCCGGTCGCAGGCCGAGCAGAACGCGTGCGATACCGACGCGATGATGCCGACGGTCGCGGGCCCACCGTCGACAAGCCACAACTGCGCTGGAGCGGATCCGCGCGGCGCCGAGTCCGGCGTCAGCGTGAAGTGGCGTTGCAGGCCGGCCAGCACGTCGTCGGCGACGAGGGTCGTACCGCGCGCCCACTCGTGTCCGGCGTCCAGCGGCATCTGCTCGATGATGCGCAGTTGGTAGTCGTGGTCGAGGCAGAACCGCAACAGCGACACCGCGTCCTCGAGCCCGGTGGTCGGGTCGAGCACGGCGTTGACCTTCACCGGTCGCAGGCCGGCGCGATGTGCTGCGGAAAGGCCAGCCAGCACATCCGCGAGCCGGTCGCGGCGGGTGATGTGGGCGAAGTGCTCGGGGTCGACGGTGTCGAGCGAGATGTTGATGCGGTCCAGCCCGGCCCGCTTCAGACCTGCGGCCCGGCGATCGAGCCCAATTCCGTTGGTGGTCAAGGCGATTTCGGGGCGGGGTCGCAGGACGGCGGTGGCGGCGACGACATCTTCGAGCTGCTTGGCCACCAGCGGTTCGCCGCCGGTGAAGCGAACACGCGTGATGCCGAGGCGGGTGACCGCTATTCCCAGCAGGCGGGTCAACTCGTCGACGGTCAGCAGCTGCTCGCCCGACATCCAGGCCAGCCCCTCGGCGGGCATGCAGTACGTGCACCGCAGATTGCAGCGGTCGGTCAGCGAGACCCGCAGATCGGTGGCCGCCCGCCCGTAGGTGTCGAGCAGCGGCCCGTCGCTCGGTGCGGGCGCCACAGGCCGCAGCACCGACGGAACACCGAGTTCGGTGACGGTCATGGCTCGACTCGCGACGAATATGACGACGGCGAGCGCGTCTGATCAAGCGGCACGATCTCCTTGCCCAGCGGCACCAGCGACACCGGGATCAGCTTGAGGTTGGCCAGCGCGAGCGGGATGCCGACGATGGTGATCGCCATTGCGACGGCGGTGATGACGTGACCGATGGCCAGCCAGATTCCGAAGAGGATCACCCAGATGACGTTGCCGACGAGCGCACCCGGCCGAGGCCCCGGTTTGTCGATGACGGTGCGGCCGAACGGCCACAGGGCATACGAGGCGATGCGCAGGGACGCGAAGCCGAACGGGATCGTGATGATCAATACAAAGCAGATGAGCGCCGCCACCAGGTAGCCCAGCGCCAGCCAGAGGCCGCCGAAGACCAACCAAATGATGTTCAGGATCAGGCGCATCTCTTCCTCCAGCCGGGGCTTTTAGCCTACCGAGTAATGGGGGTGCTGGGCGCCGCGACCTCCGAGTAGGATCACGCATGCGCGTCCCAGCGGAGAAAGGCGGGACGCTTTCTGTGTGTTGATGTTGTTTCGAGACTGACGAGCGGGTGAGACGAGTGCCGACCGGCCGGGTTAAGTGGTACGACGCCGAGAAGGGCTTCGGCTTTTTGTCGCAAGAGGAAGGCGAGGACGTCTATGTCCGGTCCTCTGCTCTGCCCGCCGGTGTCGAAGGGCTGAAGGCTGGCCAGCGCGTCGAATTCGGTGTGGCCGCGGGCCGTCGGGGGCCGCAGGCGTTGAGCGTGAAGGTTCTCGACCCGCCGCCGAGCCTGACCCGCACCCGTCGCGAGGCCGCCGCTGCCGAGCACAAGCACACACCCGACGAGTTGCACGGCATGGTCGAGGACATGATCACCCTGCTGGAGGGTGCGGTGCAGCCCGAGCTGCGCAAGGGCCGCTATCCCGACCGCAAGGTCGCGCGTCGCGTGTCCGAGGTGGTCCGGGCTGTCGCCCGCGAGCTCGACGGCCAGGCCTAGCCGCTTCCGCTCGCCGAGCGTGCATCCACTGCGATGTTCGGCGCGATTTTTCGCAGCCGCTTCACGCTCGGCGAATGAGGGCATGCTGGAGGCGTGGCATACGTTTCCAGCGGCGGCGAGTTCGATCGCGACACCAACTACATCACCACCCGCATCACGGCTGACGGCAGCGACGGCTACCCCGTCGAACCCGGCCGGTATCGGCTGATCGTCGCGAGGGCCTGCCCCTGGGCCAACCGCGCGATCATCGTGCGTCGGCTGCTCGGCCTCGAAGACGCGCTGTCCATCGGCTTCTGTGGGCCGACGCATGATGCGCGGAGCTGGACCTTCGACCTCGACCCCGACGGTGTCGACCCGGTGCTGCGGATCCCGCGGCTGCAGGATGCGTACTTCGCCCGTATCCCCGACTACCCGAAGGGCATCACGGTGCCCGCGATCGTCGACGTGCCGACCGGCCAGGTCGTCACCAACGACTTCGCGCAGATGACGCTGGACCTGTCCACCGAGTGGACCGCGTTTCACCGCGAAGGCGCGCCGCAGCTGTATCCCAAAGAGCTTCGCGAGGAGATCGACGAGGTCACCCAGCGCATCTACACCGAGGTCAACAACGGCGTCTACCGCTGCGGTTTCGCCGGCTCACAGGAGGCCTACGACAAGGCCTACGACCGGTTGTTCACCGCGCTGGACTGGCTCAACGAGCGGTTGGAGAATCAGCGGTATCTGGTGGGCGACACCATCACAGAAGCAGACGTCCGGTTGTTCACCACGCTGGCGCGCTTCGATCCCGTCTACCACGGCCACTTCAAGTGCAACCGGTCCAAGCTCGACGAGATGCCGGTGCTGTGGGCCTATGCACGCGACCTGTTCCAGACCCCCGGCTTCGGCGACACCATCGACTTCGTCCAGATCAAGCAGCACTACTACATCGTGCACACCGACATCAACCCGACACGCATCGTTCCGAAGGGGCCGGACCTGTCCAACTGGCTGACGCCGCATCACCGGGAGGCGTTGGGCGGCAGGCCTTTTGGCGACGGCACGCCGCCGGGGCCGACGCGCGAAGGGGAGCGAGTGCCTGCGGGGCATTCCGCGGCCTAGGGCCAGACGGTGCTGACCGACCACTCCGCGTGCGGTACCAGGAACTCGTTGTTCTGCTCGTCGCGGACGAGGGTGGGCAATTCCACCGCGATGCCGGTCAGCCTGCCAAGATGCGGGTCGACGGTGGGGATTGTCACCGCACTTCTGCTGTTGGGAGCGAACTTCTCGACGACGCTGTCCTCGGGGCCCTCGTAGGTGCGCAGTAGTACCCACGGCGCCCGCGAGATGGCCTTCGGCACCGACAACTGCACGGGGTGTCGCGACGTTACGTGCAGTTCCCCCATGGCTTTTGGAGTGTCGCACTTGGTGGGGTTGAACACATCGCAGTATCGGTACGGCCCGATGCGGACCAACTGCCCGTGGGTGTAGGCGCTGATCTCCGGATGCTCGGGCGCGGGGTTTCGGGTCAACCGCCAGATCAGCACGCCGGTCGCGGCAGACGCCACCACCGCGACGGCCGCAAGCACCGCCAGGCCTTTCTTCACTCCCGCGGCACCGTCCCCCGCAAGCGGGTGGGACCACCGCTTGTGTGGGGAGTGCCCCCAGCCGGATCGTTGCGGCCGCCCTCTTGCGCCGCCACGACCGGGCGATTGCCGCCGAGTCCGGGAATCAGCGAGTCACCGCGATAGCTCACCAGCGTCTGGGCGAGACCCAGGATCAGAATGGTCGAGATCACCGTAAAGCCAACGTGGAGTTGGGTATACACGAGTACACCCGTTGCGCCGCCTGACACCCAGGCCAACTGCAGCAGCGACTCCGAACGTCCGAACGCCGATGCGCGCGACTCCTCTGGCAGGTCGTCTTGCAACGACGCGTCGAGCGAGGCCTTGGCGATCGCGCTCGCTGCGGCGGTCACCAGCGCCGCCAGTGCGGCCACCATCAGCTTTCCGGTCAGCGCAGTAGCCAAGGCGGCCAGGGTGACCGCGATCGTGCTGCGCACCACCACTTGCGACGGGTGTCCGAGCTGAAGCCGCGCGCTGGCGAAGTTGCCGCCGAAGTTGCCGACCGCCGCAGCTGCGCCGATCACACCGAGAATCAGCAGCTGCTCCCAGCCGCTCTTGTCGTGCGACTTGGCCACGAACGCGGGGTAGAGAAACAGGAAGCCCACCATCACCTTGATGGTGCAGTTTCCCCATAGCGAAGTGATGATGTTGCGGCCCAACGGCTGTCGGGTGACGCCGGGTTCGGAGTACCGCTGCGAGTGGCGGCGCAGTTCGCCCACTCCGCCGTGGTAGCTCAACGTCGTCGGGACCTCGCCCTCGGTGACCTCCACCCATTTCGGGATGCGCATCGACAGTACGGCGCCGGCCAGTGTGAGAGCGACGACGACGTACAGCGCGCCGGGCATCTGGAACAGGCCGAACAGATACTCGGCCCCTGCGGCCACGGCGCCACCGACGATCGTCCCGCCCAGCAGGCCGAACACCGTCAGCCGCGAGTTGACCCTCACCAGGTCGATGGTCGGCGGCAGCACGCGTGGCGTCACGGCGCTGCGCAGCACGCTGAATGACTTGGACAGCACCATCATTCCCAACGCGCACGGATACAGCACCCACGACGGGAAGCTTCCGGTGGCGCCGTCGAAGTTGGCGATGAGCAGAACGACGAGCGCAGTGCGCAGCCCGAACGACATGGCCAGGGCGAGCCTGCGGCCGTGCTGAAGACGGTCCAGCGCCGGACCGATCAGCGGGGCGATGACGGCGAACGGCGCGATCGTGATGAGCAGGTACAGCGCGACCTTGCTCTTGCTCTCGCCGGAGGCCGCCGCGAAGAACAGGGTGTTGGCCAGAGCGACCGCCATCGCGGCGTCGACGGCGAAGTTGGCCATCACCGGGTAAGTCAGCGCGGTCAGCCCCGACTTGTCGGCGCCGTCAGCGGTGGCGGCGCGCTGAAACAGGCCGTACATCTTCGAGCCCATGTCCCGGCTGCGCTGGGCGGCCGAGCGGGGGCCGCTGTCGGCGCCGCGCGCGGCGCCTTCGCCGATACCCGGATCGCTGCGGCTGGACGGCCGGTCCTCGAGCGGCGGGAGGTACCGGTTGGCGCTCGGTGTGGACGAGCGACGCTGGCGTCGGTAATCCACTCCGTCGCTGGGGTAGTTCGCCATCCCAGGGTGCTCTTCACCGCGCTCCGAGGGCGGTCGCGGCGGGTAATACCGAGGATCGCGCGGGGCCTTCCGGTCCTCGGGGTCACGCCGCGATCCGGTCACACCAAGATTCTCCCCCATTGCGATGACGGCGTCGTGTAGCCGCCCGGGTGTGGCTGCACGCGGGCCGGTCGGGCACTATTAAGTGCGTGGACAGCGTGACGGAATCCGCCGAGGACGGTTCACCGACGCAGGCGACCGAGCGGTCGGCGGACCTGGAGGCGGTGCTGATCGGCGCCGTCGACCTGGCGCGTACGGCGATCGTGGAGCACAGCGGTGACACCGTCGGGGACTATCTGGGCGCGACGCTCGACGACCCCACCGCGGCGACGCACCGCTTCCTGGCCAACATGCCCGGCTACCAAGGATGGCAGTGGGCCGTCGTTGTCGCGGCGCATCCCGGTGCCGACCACGCCACGATCAGCGAAGTGGTGTTGGTGCCGGGGCCGACCGCGCTGCTGGCCCCGAAGTGGGTGCCATGGCAGGAACGCCTCCGGCCCGGTGATCTCGGACCCGGTGACCTGCTTGCCGCGCCCGCGGAAGACCCTCGCCTGGTGCCCGGCTTCTTCGCGACCGGCGACCCGGCGATCGACGACGTCGCCTATGAGCTGGGTCTGGGGCGACGCCGCCTGCTCGGCGAGCTGGGCCGTTCCGACGCTGCCCAGCGTTGGCACGACGGCGACTTCGGTCCCGGCTCTGCGATGGCCAGGTCCACCCGACGGGTGTGCCGGGACTGCGGCTTCTACCTTCCGCTGTCCGGATCCCTCGGCCTGATGTTCGGCGTGTGCGCCAACGAGCTGTCCGCCGACGGTCATGTGGTCGATGCCGAATACGGTTGCGGCGCACACTCCGACACCCCGGCACCTGCAGGAAGCGGCTCACCTCTGTACGACCCCTACGACGACGGCGTCTTTGACGTCGTCGAACCGCCAACGCCCAGTGAAGAGGAACCGCAGGCGTCGAGTGAGCAACCAGAACCGACCGACGTGAGCGATCCGGCCACCGAGTAATCGGCGTTCATGCGCAGTGGTCGAGTTCAGCTCAGTCCGCTCTGTGCGCCTCTCGAGCCGCGGCGTACGGCGTGCCGTTGCCAAAGAAAAATGGACGTGCCGAGGACGCCGACCCCCAGCCCGGCGATCGCGATGGGCCGCCACTCGTTTAGCCCGACGATCGTGAAGGCAAGGACAACGGCGATCAACCAACCCGTCGCGATCACGATGATGACCGGCCACGGATCGAGCAGGATCGCAGGCAGGGCAGGCGGTCTCGGCTCATCGGCGCCGGGCGGTTCTGCGCTCATCGGTTTCCAACCTAGCCGCAACGCCATCGGGCCGGAAGCCCGCGTGTTTTGCTGCCCACCCCAAGTGTGGCTTCGCTATTCTTTGCGAGGTGAAAGACAGGGAATCACGGTTGGCGAGCGACTTGTCGCTGGCGGTTATGCGGCTGGCACGTCAATTGCGGTTTCGCCGCCCGGATTCGTCGGTCTCCTTATCGCAGTTGTCGGCGTTGTCGACGCTTGCTAAAGAGGGTGCGATGACGCCTGGCGCATTGGCGCTTCGCGAACGTGTCCGGCCGCCGTCGATGACGCGGGTCATTGCCTCGCTGGCCGAACTCGGATTCGTGGCGCGAAGCGCGCATCCCGCCGACGGTCGTCAGGTATTGGTGTCGGTTTCGCCGTCCGGTACGGAATTGATCGAGGCCGAGCGCAGAGCCAGCCAGGAATGGCTGCAAGAACGGCTCGCACAGTTCAACGCCGATCAGCGCAAGACGCTGCTGGTAGCTGCCGACCTGATGTCGGCGCTCGTCGACGAATCGGGATGAAGCGCCCGAGCGAAGCGAGCGGGGAATGAGCAGCGTCGTCGATGTCGACGATCCCGCCGATCGTCGGCTGGACGACTTCCGGGACCTCAACAGCGTCGACCGCAGACCCGATCTGCCGTCCGGCAAGGGTTTGGTGATCGCCGAGGGTGTGCTGGTGGTGCAGCGGATGCTGGCGTCCCGCTTTCGCCCTCGCGCCATGCTCGGTACCGATCGACGGCTGCGTGAACTCGCCGCCGACCTCGACGCGACCGACGCCCCCTATTACCGGGCGACGGCAGAGGTGATGGCCGACGTGGTCGGCTTCCATCTCAACCGCGGGGTGCTCGCCGCGGCGCAGCGCCCGGGTGAGGTGACGGTCGACCAGGTGCTCGACGGCGCGCGCACCGTGGCGGTGCTCGAGGGTGTCAACGACCACGAGAACCTCGGCTCGATCTTCCGCAACGCGGCCGGGCTCGGGGTCGACGCGGTGGTCTTCGGCATCGGCTGCGCCGATCCGCTGTACCGCCGCGCGG
This sequence comes from uncultured Actinomycetota bacterium, assembly GCA_963715215.1. Classification (GTDB taxonomy): domain Bacteria; phylum Actinomycetota; class Actinomycetes; order Mycobacteriales; family Mycobacteriaceae; genus Mycobacterium. The sequence continues at coordinate 105,117 of CAVQRJ010000008.1, read as the reverse complement.
TGCGGGTGTCGATGGGTCATGTGCTGCTGGTGCCGTACGCCTGGGCGACGGCATGGCCCGCTGACCTGAACATGTTGCACGACAAAGGTTTTAGCGTGGTGGCGATGACGCCTGATCCGGCTGCGGCGACGCTGTCCGAGGCGATGACATCGGTGGGCGACAACCGCGTCGCGATCCTCGTCGGCGCCGAGGGGCCGGGCCTGACCGAGACGGCGATGCGGGCCAGCGACATCAGGGTTCGCATTCCGATGTCGCGTGGCACCGATTCGCTGAATGTGGCGACCGCCGCAGGTTTGGCGTTCTACGAGCGGGTTAGATTGGCAGCGCCGGCGGGTAGGAGCGATGGGCCCACGCCCGAAGGGCAGGGGACGACTGGGGGATTGATGTGACCGACGACGCGACGCCGTGGGGGACCGGGCTGACGGTGGCGGCCTTCGTCGCGATCGTTACCGCGGCAGCGGTGGTGGTCTTGAGCATTGGATTGATCCGCGTTCATCCACTGCTCGCCGTCGGGCTCAACTTGGTGGCCGTCGGCGGGCTGGCGCCGACCGTGTGGGGATGGCGCGCAACACCGGTGTTGCGATGGTTCGTGCTCGGTCTCGGTGTCGGTGTTGCGGGCGCCTGGCTGGCCCTGCTTGCGTTGACCCTCGGCTAGCGCTGTCCGCCGGAGCGCACTCCGAGCAGCACGTCCTCCCATGCCGGCACCGGCGGCTTGCCCTTGCGGGAAGTTGGGTTGCGAGCGGGTTTCGGTGGCTCGGGCTCTTCCTCGACCTGCACCGCCGGCTCTGGTTCATCGATTGCGAGCTCAGCGACGGGGACCGGCCGCAGCGGGCGGGCGAAGTCGGGATCGATCAGCTCGCAGGCGGCGTCGTCGAACGCGGTGACGGTGCCACCGTGCGCACCGGGGGTGAACCGGAAGTGCGCGGCGTTCTCCGAATGACCGGCCTGCCATGACAGCTGCACCGTCCAGCGCCCGTCCTCATTGCGCCAGGCGTCCCAATTGGGGGAGTCGGGATCGAGGCCGCGGGCGATCAGCGCTGTCGTGACGGTTTCCAGCAGCGTGAGGACTGCCGGACCGTCGGGAAGGACGGGGTGCGCCGCGGTTGCCAGCTCCGCCGCACGTGTGCGTTCGAGCAGGACTGGATAGGCGAAGCGCTCTACCCGGGAGACGTCGACGCCTGCGGCTTCCGCGACTTGCTCGATGGATGCGCCGGCGCGGATCCTGGCTTGAACCTCCTTGGGACGCAACACGCTTGGAACCTCGGGATCGGGTTGGGTTTGGATGGCTGCGGGCTTGTCGCCGCGCACGGCCGCACGCAACCGGTCGTCGGCGTGCAGAATGAACTTTTCGTTCGGTGAGTCGCTCTCGCAGATGATGCGTTTGCCATCAACGTCGAGTCCGACAACCTTGAGTTCCCGCATGCCGACCTCCTCCGGGCTTCATTGGCGCCGGGGCGCCGTGCCCGATTAGCAGCTCACCCTACTGCGTTATCGGCTCGTTACCCGGCCGACACGCCCGAGCTACCCAGGTCAGAGCCGTTCGACCACCCAGTCGACGCATTGCGTCAGCGCGGAGACGTCGTCGGGTTCGACGGCGGTGAACATACCGATCCGCAACTGGTTGCGGCCGAGCTTGCGGTACGGCTCGGTGTCGACGATGCCGTTACCCCGCAATATCGCCGCCACGGCACCAGCATCTATGTCGTCGGAGAAGTCGATCGTGCCCACCACCTGCGAGCGTTGCTCGGGGTCAGCGACGAAGGGCGTCGCGAACTGCGAGGCCTCGGCCCACGAGTACAGCCGCTGAGACGAGTCCGCGGTGCGCTTGACGGCCCAGTCCAGGCCGCCGTTGGACAGCATCCAGTCCAGCTGCTCGGCGAGCAGGATCAGGGTGCCGATCGCGGGGGTGTTATAGGTCTGGTTTTTCAGGCTGTTCTCGACGGCGATCGGCAGCGACAGGAAGTCGGGCACCCAGCGTCCTGACGCGGCGATCGACTCGGTGCGTGCCAGCGCGGCGGGGGAGACGACCGCAATCCACAGGCCGCCGTCGCTCGCGAAATTCTTCTGCGGCGCGAAGTAATACGCGTCGGCATCGGTGATATCCACCGGCAGGCCGCCGGCCGCCGACGTGGCGTCGATGACGATGAGCGCGTCGCCGGAACCCTCCGGGCGCTCGACGGGCACCGCGACGCCGGTCGAGGTTTCGTTGTGTGCCCATGCGATGACGTCGACCGAGGGATCCGACTGCGGCTTGGGTGCACTGCCGGGGTCGGACTTGACGACCACCGGGTCGCCCACGAACGGATTCTTGCCGACAGCCGAGGCGAACTTCGAGCTGAACTCCCCGTAGGTCAGGTGCAGCGAGCGCTTGTCGATAAGCCCGAAGGCCGCCGCGTCCCAGAACGCCGTCGACCCGCCGTTACCGAGGATCACCTCGTAGCCGTCGGGAGCCGAGAACAGCTGGCGCACGCCGTCGCGGACCCGGCCGACCAGGTTCTTCACCGGCGCCTGTCGATGCGATGTACCGAACAGGTCGCCTGCCGCGGCGAGCGCTGCCAGCTGTTCCGGCCGCACCTTCGACGGCCCGCAGCCGAAGCGTCCGTCGCTGGGTTTGAGGTCGGCGGGAATGGTCAACGATGAGCCACTTGGGCGAAGAGCATCAGATGGGTTGGCCATGCGGTCAAGAGTAGTGACCGGACTTGTGCACCCTCTGCGGGGAGGGTCGGTGTGAAAAGACCGAAAAAGAGGTGAAGACCCGGTTCATCGACGCCGACTATGGGCATACTGAGGGCTGGTCGGGGACTGCAGTTTCGAGCCCGTGTTCGAGGGGCGCGTGATCAGTAAAGGCAGCTTCGACGCTCATGATGCTCATACCGGTCTATTCGGTGGCCGTGGCGGTGGCCTTCGGATCGATGTTCGGCGCGGTACCGGCCATGGCCGACGGTGGTGACCAAGGGGGCGAACTGCTGAGCGAGATCAATGCCACGCGCGCCGCGAACGGCTGTGGTCCCGTTGCCGCCAGTCCTCAGCTGACCGCGTCCGCGGCGCGGCATGCCACCGACATGCTTTACAACAATGTGCAGGGCCACGTCGGCTCGGACGGCTCGTCTCTCGTCCAGCGGGTCACGGACGCAGGCTATGCGCCGTACGCCGCGGTCGGCGAGATCGTCTTCTGGAGCACCGGTGCCGGGAGCGCCCCGGCTGTCGCGGTCGACTGGTGGATGAACAGCCCCGGCCACCGCGCGATCATCACCGACTGCGCGTTGACCGATGCCGGGTTCTCGGCGGTGAGCAACGGCGACGAGATGACTGCAGCCGGGGATTTCGGCACAAAGTAGACCCACCGTCACCTGTGATCTGTATTACATTCGCTGCGGGCCGTAGCGGTTCGACACATCGCGGCAGAGGGCATTTTCAATATGCGATACCTGCGGTACCGTCGATGGACATCGAACCTAGATATGTAAACCTCACAGGAGGCTTTGATGGCTAGGACACGCATGGTCAGGCGTTGGCGTCGCAACATGGATGTGGCTGACGACACCGAGTACACCGACATGCTCAGCACCCTTTCCGAGGGGTCAGTGCGGCGCAATTTCAACCCATATACCGACATCGACTGGGACAGCCCGGAGTTCGCGGTGATCGACAACGACGAACGCTGGATCCTTCCGGCCACCGATCCGCTGGGCCGCCACCCGTGGTACCAGGCGCAGTCGCTCGAGCGGCAGATCGCGATCGGCATGTGGCGACAGGCCAATGTCGCCAAGGTCGGCCTGCACTTCGAGTCGATCCTGATCCGGGGCTTGATGGAGTACGCGTTCTGGACGCCCAACGGCTCGCCGGAATACCGGTACTGCCTGCACGAGGCTGTCGAAGAGTGCAACCACACCCTGATGTTCCAGGAGATGGTGAACCGTATCGGCGCGGATGTGCCCGGGATGCCGCGACTGCTCAAGTGGATCCAGCCGGTCATTCCGCTGGTGGCGGGTCCGCTGCCAATCCCATTCTGGTTCGGCATCCTCGCGGGCGAAGAGCCGATCGACCATACGCAGAAGAACGTCCTGCGCGAAGGTAAGACGCTGCACCCGATCATGGAGCGGGTGATGGCGATCCACGTCGCGGAGGAAGCGCGGCACATTTCGTTCGCGCACGAATATCTGCGCAAGCGGATTCCTCACCTGTCGCGCCCGAAGCGGTTCTGGTTGTCGATCTATGTTCCGCTGACCATGCGCGTTCTGTGTTCGGCCATCATCGTTCCGCCGCGGGCGTTCTGGAAGGAATTCGACATCCCGCGCTCGGTGCGCAAGGAAGTGTTCTTCTCCTCGCCGGAATCTCGGCAGATGTTGCGTGACATGTTCGGTGACGTCCGGATGCTGTGCCGCGACACGGGTCTGATCAACCCGATCGCCACGCTCATGTGGCGGATCTGCAAGATCGACGGGCGGCCGAGCCGCTACCGCAGCGAACCGCAGCGACAGCACGTGGTCGCGGCCGCATAGCCGAAGGACGCACGTCGTGCCCCATGTGATCACCCAGTCGTGCTGTAGCGACGGGTCCTGCGTCTACGCCTGCCCGGTGAACTGTATCCATCCCTCACCGGACGAACCGGGCTTCGCTACCGCCGAGATGCTTTACATCGACCCCGTCGCCTGTGTGGACTGCGGCGCGTGTGTGACGGCGTGTCCGGTCGGGGCCATCGCGCCCGACACCAAGCTCGAGCCCAAGCAATTGCCGTTCATCGCGCTCAACGCGGCCTTCTATCCTGAGCGGCCGCGGGGCGAGAAGCTGCCGCCGACGTCGCAGCTGGCGCCGGTCATCGACGCGCCGAAAGTCCATGCGCGGGGCACGAATCCGTTGACGGTGGCGATTGTCGGTTCCGGGCCCGCCGCGATGTATGCGGCCGACGAACTGCTGACGCAGCAGGGTATGCGGGTGAACATCTTCGAAAAGCTGCCGACGCCCTACGGGTTGGTGCGCGCTGGCGTGGCTCCCGACCATCAGAGCACCAAGCGGGTGACCCGGCTGTTCGACGAAGTGACGAGGCTGCCCGGTTTCACTTTCTTCCTCAACGTGGAGGTGGGATCGGACCTGTCGCACGCCGAGCTTCTGGCCCACCATCACGCCGTGCTCTACGCAGTCGGAGCGCCGAACGACCGCAGGCTCGACATCGACGGTATGCGGCTTCCCGGCACCGGCACGGCCACCGAGATCGTGGCGTGGATCAACGGGCATCCCGAATACACCGGCCTCCCAGTCGATCTGGGGCACGAGCGAGTGGTTGTCGTCGGTAACGGAAATGTCGCGCTCGACGTCGCGCGGATCTTGACAACCCATCCAGATGCGTTGGCGTGCACCGACATCTCCGATCACGCGTTGGCCGCGCTGCGGCAGTCGAATGTCACCGAGGTGGTGATCGCTGCGCGCCGCGGGCCTGCGCAGTCGGCGTTCACGCTGCCCGAACTCATCGGGCTGACGTCGACGTGCGAGGTGGTGCTCGACGCCGCCGACCGCCGGCTGGTGCTGGCCGACCTGGCCGCAGAACAGAATCCGCTGACCCGCAACAAGCTGGAGATCCTGAGCAAGCTCGGCGACGCGTCGGTGCCCGCGACGCGTCCGCGGATCCGGCTCGCGTACCGCCTCACGCCCCACCGCGTCCTCGGATCCGACCGGGTCACCGGCGTGGAGTTCATCGTCACCGACAGCGATGAGACCCGCCGGATGGACGCGGGTCTATTGCTGACGTCGATCGGCTACCGCGGCAAGCCCATTCGCGATCTACCGTTCGACGAATCCGCCGCCGTGGTGCCGAACGACGGCGGCCGCGTCGTCGACCCGCAGACCGGTGCGCCGGTGCGGGGCAGCTACGTCGCGGGCTGGATCAAACGCGGGCCTACCGGTTTCATCGGTACCAACAAGTCGTGCGCATTGCAGACCGTGCAACACCTGGTCGACGATTACAACGCCGGGTGTCTCACCGATCCGGTGGCCAAGCCCGCGGCCCTGCACAAGCTGGTGCGCAGCAGGCAACCGGAGGTGGTCGACGCGGCCGGCTGGCACGCAATCGACGAGGCCGAGATCGCTCGCGGCGGTGAGGACCGCCCGCGTGACAAGTTCACCTCGGTCGCCGACATGCTGGCCGTCGCCGCCACCGCGCCCGCGCCCCCACTGCGGCAGCGAGTGCGCGCCGGGCTACGGCGCTGATACTCCTCGCCCGCGAAACGGAATTCCAGCAGCGAAAGTTCGAGTAGAGGCGTGCTGGAATTCCGTTTCGGCGCAAAGCAGCTAGTGCTGCTGCATCGCCGCTTCGATTTCCTCCATGCTGACCTCGCGCACCGGCTGACCCATTGACCACTGGTGGCCGAACGGATCCCGAAGGACGCCGTAGCGGTCGCCCCAGAACTGGTCCTCGACCGGCATGACGACTGTGGCCCCCGCGTCGATCGCCTGCTGGAACTGCTTGTCGACGTGGGTGACGACGAGATGGATGGTCACTGGCGAACCGCCCAGCGCCTTCGGCGTCATCGACTTGCCGCCGCTCATCTCGGGAAAGTCGTCGTTGAGCATCACCGACGAGCCGTTGATCCCAAGGGAGGCGTGGATCAGCTTGCCGCCGGGTCCGGGGACCCGGCCGTGCTCGACCGCGTCGAATGCCTTCACGTAGAAATCGATCGCTGCGGCGGCATCGTCGACCGTGAGGTGGGGCAGCACTGCGGGTTGAACTTCGATTGCCATGGTGATCTCCTCGGTTTGGTTTCCTCACCCGGATGGGCTGCGGGTATAGACCATCCATCCCGGCCGATTTCATCGCTAAGGTTCAGACAACGGAGAACGACGGCGGCAGCGCGGTACGCCCCGTCAACGACATCAACAGCGTCTCGCCGCGACCCGTTGCCACGCCGATCTGGGCGGCGAGCAACGTGGCCTCGGCCAGCACATCCTCGGGCAGCGAGAACGAAAGGCCCGTTGCCCGTGCGATATCCAGCGCGTGCACCGCGAGCTCGAACGTCCGGGTCGGCAGATATGTGTGCAGCCGGATGCCGAGCCCGCCGATGACTTCGATGAGCGGGTCCCCGGCGGTTCCCAACTCCCCGAGTACGCGTTTAATCAGGTCATCGATGGCGCGAACGGGGTCGGCGCCGAGGTCGCGGCCGGCCTGCCTGCCGCGTTCGGTGATGGCGTCGGCGCCGGCGGTCGACATGTAGTCGGCGATCCGCGCGTAGTACTCCTGCGGCGTCGCGACGTCTTCATGTTCTGCGGAGGTCTGCAGATAGGTGCTCACCGTGATCAGCGAGCGCGAGGTGTGCCCGACCAACGACCGTAGATCCCAGTCTCCGAGTCCCGGTCCGTCCCACGCTCCGTCGGGAATGCGCCGAGCCAGGTCGGCGTAGCTTCGTGCCGCCGACTCGAACATCACGACCGGGCCCGCCATGACGCTAGCCCTTCGCGATCTCGTTCCAGCCCTCGACGGACTCGGGGCCGCGCGGTCCTGGACCGACGTAGATCGCCGACGGGCGGACGAGCTTTCCGAGCCTCTTCTGCTCGAGGATGTGCGCGCACCAACCGGCGGTGCGGCCGCAGGTGAACATCGCGGGCATCATCTTGGCCGGCACCTCGGCGAAGTCGAGGATCACCGCCGCCCAGAACTCCACATTGGTCTCGATGGCGCGGTCGGGCCGACGCTCGCGCAGTTCGGTCAGCGCGGCCTGCTCCAGCGCGGCCGCGACCTCGTAGCGCGGCGCCTCGAGTCGTTTGGCCGTGGCCCGCAGCACCCGGGCACGCGGATCCTCCGCGCGGTACACGCGGTGCCCGAAGCCCATCAGCTTGTCCTTGCGGTCCAGCACGCCGCGGACCACCGCCCTCGCGTCGCCGGTGTGCTCGGCCTCTTCGATCATCGGGATCACCCGCGCGGGGGCGCCGCCGTGCAGCGGGCCGCTCATCGCACCGATCGCGCCGGACAGCGCGGCCGCCACGTCGGCGCCCGTCGACGCGATCACCCTGGCGGTGAAGGTGGAGGCATTCAGGCCGTGTTCGGCGGCCGACACCCAGTAGGCGTCGATGGCCTCGACGTGCTTGGGATCCGGCTCGCCTTGCCAGCGGGTCATGAAACGCGCTGTCACACTGGAACATTCGTCGATCATGCGCTGGGGAACGGCGGGCTGGTAGATGCCGCGGGCGGACTGCGCGACGTAGGACAGCGCCATCACCGAGGCGCGGGCGAGTTGCTCGCGGGCGGTTGCGTCGTCGATGTCCAGTAGCGGGGGATAGCCCCAGATCGGCGCCAGCATCGGCAGTCCTGCCTGCACGTCGACACGGACGTCGCCGCTGTGGATCGGCAGCGGGAACGGCTCGGCCGGCGGCAACGGGTGGCCGAACTTGCCGTCGACCAGCAGTGCCCACACGTCACCGAAACCGACCTGGCAGTTGACCAGCTCCTCGATGTCGACGCCGCGGTACCGCAGCGCACCACCGTCCTTGTCCGGCTCGGCGATCTCGGTGGTGAAGGCCACGACGCCTTCCAGGCCAGGCACGAAATCCTCGGGTACCGCGGTCATGAGCCGATTCTCGCACCGACCCGACGGCCCTCGCTACCGGTCGGTAACAAGCCGCCGAAGTGTTGGGGCGTAGCGTTGGCGCGGTGGCTACGCATGAGAACGAACACCTGGCCGCAATGCGCGTGGAGTACGGCTCGGCGGAGAAAGACGGCAGCCCCGATCTCGACGCCGACTGGCTCGCCGACGGGTGGGTTGCCCTGCTGCGCAAGTGGTTAGCCGACGCCGAATACGGCGGCATCGTCGAGCCGAACGCGATGGTCGTGGGAACCGTCGACGGTCAGGGCCGGCCGGTGACCCGCTCGGTGTTGTGCAAGAGTGTGGACGACACCGGCATCACCTTTTTCACCAACTACGACTCCGCCAAGGGCGAAGAACTCGCCGCGGTGCCCTACGCGTCGGCGACGTTTCCGTGGTTTCGGCTCGGCCGCCAGGTCCATGTCCGTGGCCCGGTGACGAAGGTGTCGGCCGAGGTGACCGCCGACTATTGGCGTCATCGGCCGCGCGGATCTCAGCTGGGCGCCTGGGCGTCGTATCAGTCCCACCCGATCGCCTCGCGGGAGGCGCTGCTGGATCAGTTGGCCGGTGTCACCCAACGGTTCGCCGACCTCGACGAGGTTCCGGTGCCGCCGAACTGGGGCGGCTACCTCATTTCGCCCGAGGTTGTCGAGTTCTGGCAGGGCCGGGAGAACCGGGTACACAACAGGATTCGGGTTTCGGAGGGCCGCATCGAGCGGCTGCAACCTTAGTGCTGCGACGTCTGCTCCGCTCGCGGGGGCGGTTTTTCGCCGACCTCACGCCGCTACAGACGCCGGATTACCGCCGCCTGTTCTTCGCCGGCATCCCCACCGTCATCGGGGCCAATCTCACCATCTTCGCCGTACCAGTTCAGATCTACGCGCTGACCGAAAACTCCGCGTATGTCGGGCTTTCCGGGATTTTCGCGCTCGTTCCGCTGGTGGTCTTCGGGCTCTGGGGCGGGGCGTGGGCAGACGCCATGGATCGTCGCGTCCTGCTGATCATCGCCTCGGTGGGATTGGCGGTGGCGTCGATCCTGCTGTGGATCCAGGCCGCGGCGTCCGTCAACAACGTATGGGTGGTGCTGTGCCTGTTGTCGGTCCAGCAGGCGTTCTTTGCGATCAACTCCCCGACGCGGTCGGCGGCGATCTCACGGATCGTGCCTGGCGAGCAACTGCCGGCGGCGACGTCGTTGAACTTCACCGTGTTTCAATTCGGCGCCATCGTCGGGCCTCTACTGGCCGGCGTGATGTTGCGGTGGGTGGATCTGTCCACGCTCTACTTGATTGACGCGATCACGTGCGCCGCGCCGATCTGGGCGACTGTGCGGCTCGCGCCGATTCCGCCGAGCGCCGGTGCGGAGGGATCGGCGGGATGGGGATTCGCCGCGGTGCTCGACGGGTTCCGCTACCTCGCCGGCAACACCGTTGTGTTGATGTCGTTCGTCGTCGACTTGATCGCCATGATCTTCGGTATGCCGCGGGCGCTCTTCCCGCAAATGGCCCATGAAAGCTTCGGGGGCCCGGTCGAGGGCGGCTCCACGATGGCGCTGTTGGCGGCCGCCATCTCGGTGGGTGCGGTCGCGGGCGGCGTGTTCTCGGGCTGGCTGCCGCGTGTTCAGCGCCAGGGGTTGGTGGTCGTCGCCGCGGTCGTCGTGTGGGGTCTGGCGATGATCGGGTTCGGCGTCGCCGCGGGACTCGCCGGCGGCCATACCGGATTGATGCTATGGATTGCGTTGACATTCTTGGTGATTGGCGGTGCGGCGGACCTGGTGTCGGCCGCCTTCCGCAACACGATCCTGCTCCAAGCCGCGTCGGACGAGGTTCGTGGGCGGCTTCAGGGCGTGTTCACCGTCGTCGTGGCGGGCGGTCCTCGGGTAGCCGACGCGGTCCACGGCGCCGCGGCGGCAGCTGTGGGCACGACCGTGGCCGCGGCCGGCGGCGGGGGCCTCGTCGTGGCGGGGGTGTTGGTCGCTGCTCTGGTCGTACCTGCGTTCGTGCGGTACCGGGTCAGTCGACCCGGCACTGACCAGCGGGACGCCGTCAGCGAACACGCGCCGGATGACGACAAAGTCTGACGGCAAGCAGATTACGATCGCCGGACACTTTCCTTGGCAACTGTAAGCGGTCGGGTTAGCATCCTGGCGTGCCTGGTGAGTCCGAGGGTTATAGAGGACCGGGCTTGCGTGAGCGTAAAAAACAGCGCACGCGTGCCACGCTGATCGACGCCGCCATCGAGCTCTGCGAACGGCAGGGGTTCGAACAAACCACCGTTGAGCAGATCGCCGCGGCCGCCGAGGTCTCGCCCCGCACCTTCAGCCGCTACTTCGCCACCAAGGAAGCGGTGTGCCTGGCCCTGGTCGACGACGCGATCGACGTGGCCGCCGTCGACCTGGCCGAGCTGCCCGAGCACATGAACCACTTGGAGGCGCTGTACCGCGCTTCGGTCACGATGTACCGGAACACGAAGAATGCAGGCATCGGAGAACTGACGGCTCCGCGGCTGTTGTGCACGCTGCGGATCATCACGTCATCGCCGACCTTGCAGCAGGCGGTCATGGAGTTCCGGCCGCATGCGGTGAACATCGAGCTGGCCAGGCGGATGGGCGTCGGCCTCGATGATCGCGAGTTGCGGTTGGTCGCCGCGGTCTGGGCGTCGATCATCATGACGGCCCTTGCCGACGTCAGCATGGTGACCAGCTGGCGAAGCGTCGATATCGATGACGTCATCGACCGGATCGACGAGACCTTCGCCCAGTTCGCGGGGGTGATCGGCGGCGTCGCGCAGGCAGGCTGAACCCCTGCGCACCCCGCGCGGGCGCGATTGCCACAATGGGACTACCTTTTGAGGTCAGATGTCGGTTCTCTCAGCGACGAAGGGATTCCCGTGGCAGAAAAAGACGAGCACGCCACCCTCCACTATCCCGGTGGCGAGCTCGAGCTGGACATCGTCGGCGCCACGGAGGGGTCCGACGGAATCGCTCTCGGGTCGCTGCTGGCCAAGACCGGTTACACCACGTTCGACGAGGGCTTCGTCAACACCGCGTCCACCGAGAGCGCCATCACCTACATCGACGGTGACGCGGGCATCCTGCGCTACCGGGGATACCCGATCGAGCAGCTCGCCGAGAAGTCGACGTTCATCGAGGTCTGCTATCTGCTGATCTATGGCGAGCTGCCGACGCAGGAACAGCTGGACAATTTCACTGGCCGGATTCAGCGGCACACCCTGCTGCACGAGGACCTCAAGCGATTCTTCGACGGCTTCCCGCGCAACGCGCACCCGATGCCGGTGGTGTCCAGTGCGGTGAACGCGCTGTCGGCGTACTACCAGGATTCGCTCGACCCGTTCGACGACGAGCAGGTGGAGCTGTCCACCATCCGGCTGCTGGCCAAGCTGCCGACCATCGCGGCCTACGCGTACAAGAAGTCGGTGGGCCAGCCGTTCCTGTACCCGGACAACTCGTTGACGCTCGTCGAGAACTTCCTGCGGATGACGTTCGGATTCCCCGCCGAGCCCTACGAGGTAGACCCGGAAGTCGTACGGGCACTTGATCTCTTGCTCATCCTGCACGCCGACCATGAGCAGAATTGCTCCACGTCGACGGTGCGCCTGGTCGGCTCGTCGCAGGCCAACCTGTTCACCTCGATCTCGGGCGGCATCAATGCGCTGTGGGGCCCGCTGCACGGCGGCGCCAACCAGGCAGTGCTGGAGATGCTGGACAAGATCCGCCAAGCCGACGGCGACGTCCATGACTTCGTCAAGAGGGTCAAGGACCGCGAAGACAACGTCAAGCTGATGGGCTTCGGCCACCGGGTCTACAAGAACTACGACCCGCGGGCTCGCATCGTCAAGGAGCAGGCCGACAAAATCCTGGGCAAGCTCGGCGGCGACGATGAACTGCTGGACATCGCGAAGGCACTGGAAGAGGTGGCGCTGACCGACGACTTCTTCGTCGAGCGCAAGTTGTACCCCAACGTCGACTTCTACACCGGCGTGATCTACCGAGCGATGGGCTTCCCCACCCGGATGTTCACCGTATTGTTCTCGGTTGGCCGGCTGCCGGGCTGGATTGCGCACTGGCGGGAGATGCACGAGGACGGCAGCGGCAAGATCGGCCGTCCGCGCCAGATCTACACCGGCTACACCGAGCGCGACTACCACGAGATCGGTAAGCGCTAGACACGTACGGCGACGCATTTCACTGCGGTCGAGCTTGCATTCTCGACAGTTGTAGTTTCACAATAGTTGTGTGAATGAAACTGTCGTCCGCTCACTGAGCTCACGGCGCAAGGTCATAATCCTGATGTCCTGCTGCCTGAGCCTGCTGATCGTGTCGATGGACGCGACGATCGTCAACGTCGCCATTCCGTCCATTCGCACCGACCTCGGCGCTTCGCCATCCCAGCTGCAGTGGGTCGTCGACATCTACACGTTGGTTCTGGCGTCGCTGCTGATGCTGTCTGGCGCCACAGGTGACCGCTTCGGTCGCAGACGCATCTTTCAGATCGGGCTGACCGTGTTCGCGCTGGGGTCGCTGTTGTGCAGCCTGGCCCCCAGCATCGAGATGCTCATCATCGCGCGGTTCATGCAGGCGGTCGGCGGCTCGATGCTGAACCCTGTTGCGCTGTCCATCATTTCGCAGATCTTCGTCGGTCGCGTGGAGCGGGCACGCGCGCTCGGGATCTGGGGTGGGGTGGTCGGCATCTCGATGGCGCTCGGCCCGATCGTCGGCGGTCTGCTCATCGAGTGGATCGGTTGGCGGTCGGTGTTCTGGATCAACCTGCCGATCTGTGCCGCGGCGATCATCCTGACAGCGATCTTCGTGCCCGAGTCCAAGTCGGCGACCATGCGCAACATCGATCCGATAGGCCAGGGCCTCGCGGTCGTGTTCCTGTTCGGTCTGGTGTTCACCCTCATCGAGGGCCCGGGGATGGGCTGGTCGAACCCCCGCACCATCGCGGTCGCGGTCATCGCGGCGGTCGCGTTCGTCGCCTTCCTGCGCTACGAGCACCGGCGCCACGACCCGTTCATCGACCTGCGCTTCTTCCGCAGCATCCCGTTCGCCTCGGCGACGGTGCTGGCCATCAGCGCGTTCTCGGCCTGGGGCGCCTTCCTGTTCATGATGTCGCTATACCTGCAGGGCGAGCGCCACTTCTCTGCGATGCACACGGGCCTGATCTATCTTCCGATCGCGATCGGCGCGCTGATCTTTTCGCCGCTTTCCGGTCGTCTTGTCGGCCGGTTCGGTGCGCGGCCGTCGCTCATGGTCGCCGGTGTGCTGATCATCGTCGCATCGGTGATGTTGACCTTCCTGTCGGCAACGACTCCGGTCTGGCAGCTGTTGATCGTCTTCGCCATATTCGGCATCGGCTTCGCAATGGTGAACGCGCCCATCACCAATTCCGCCGTCAGCGGCATGCCGCTGGACCGTGCGGGGGCGGCGTCGGCCGTGACCTCCACCAGCAGGCAGATTGGCGTGAGTATCGGTGTGGCGCTGTGCGGTTCGCTTGCCGGGGCCGCGCTGGCGCATACCGCGGACTTCGCGACCGCGGCCCGGCCGCTGTGGCTCGTCAGCATCGCGCTCGGCCTCGTGGTCTTTACCCTCGGCATCATCTCGACCTCACCTCGGTCGATCGCATCCGCCGATCGGCTCGCACCGCTCATCGCGGGCACTCCGCTCAACCGAGAGGGCGCGCATGTCGGATAACCCGATGGCCGACGAGGTTTGGCGGGCGATGGCCTCCCTGGTGATCGACAACCGAGACAGCTGGAAGCGTGCGGTGGTGGAGCGCAGCGGTCTACCCTTCAGCCGGATCCGGGTGCTGCGCCGGCTGGCCAGGGGCCCGATGACCGTGAAACAGGTGGCGTGTGCCTCGACCATGGATGCGCCCGCGGCCACGGTCGCGGTCAACGACCTCGAAGATCGCGGGCTGGCGGTGCGAACACCCGACCCGACCAATAGGCGGTGCAAGGTGGTGTCGCTGACGGACGCGGGCCGCGACATGGTGCGAACCATCGACGCAACCGACGATCCGGCTCCCGAGATCCTGTCCGGCCTCGATGAGTCGGAATTGAAGAAGCTGCAGGCCATCCTGGCCAAGCTTTCCGGCGATTAGCCGCTGGCCCATATCCTGGTTGCGGTGGCCATTTCATGCGGTGCGTGCGGCGCCGGGCTGAGGGACGGCGCCCGATTCTGTGACGCCTGCGGTACGCCCGTCGCGACGGACAGCCACGCCGAGTACAAGCAGGTCACCGTGCTGTTCGCCGATGTTGTGCACTCGATGGACATCGCCGCTGCAGTCGGCCCGGAACGGCTGCGCGAAATCATGGGCGAGGTGTTCCGCCGGTCTTCGGTGATCGTCCAGCGTTACGGCGGCAGGGTCGACAAGTTCACGGGGGACGGCATCATGGCGGTCTTCGGTGCGCCGATCGCGCTGGAGGACCACGCCGTGCGCGCCTGTCGCGCCGCTCTGGACATCCAGATCGACGCACAACACCTGGCGGCGGAGGTCGACCCGCGCGATCATATCTCGCTGAAGCTGCGCATCGGGCTGAACTCCGGTGAGGTGATCACCGGTGAGATCGGCTCAGGCCCAATGTCATACACCGCAATCGGCGAGCAGGTCGGAATGGCGCAGCGCATGGAGTCGGTGGCGCCGCCCGGCGGTGTGATGGTGAGTGACTCGACGGCACGACTGGTGAATACCGCCGCGCTTCTCGGCGAAACAGAACAGGCGCAGATCAAGGGCGCTGTGGAACCGGTGCCTGCCCATCGCCTGATCGGGATGGCGACCGGTCGGCGGCCGGACCGAGCGGAACCGACTTTCGTTGGACGGCAATGGGAAATGCGCGCTCTCCAAGGGCTTTTGGATCGTGCTGTCAACGGCAGCGGATGTGTCGTCGGCGTCGTAGGCCCACCGGGAATCGGCAAGAGCCGCATCGTCCGCGAACTGACGTCGCTTGCCGCCGGTTCCGGTGTCCAGGTATCCGCCAGTTACTGCGAGTCGCACACCGCCGAGGTGCCCTTCCACGCCGTCGCCGGTCTGGTGCGGTCCACCACCGGGTTGGACGGCGTGGACGACGCCTCCGCGCGGAAGCAGGTCAGAGCGCGCTTCACGGGGGTCGATGAGGAGGACCTTCTGCTCCTGGACGACCTCCTCGGCATCGCCGATTCTGTGGCTGCGTTGCCTCGGATCGACCCTGACGCGCGACGTCGTCGTGTCGCAGCATTGGTCAAGGCCGTCGCATTGGTCAGAACCACCCCGGTGATGTACGTCATCGAGGATGCGCACTGGATCGACACGATCAGCGAGTCCATGCTTGCAGATTTCCTCGCCGTGGTCCCTCAGACACCGTCATTGGTCGTCATCACATACCGGCCGGAATACGATGGTGTGCTTGCCCATTCGCCCCGTTCGCAGATGATCGCCCTCGAGCCGCTGGACGAATCTCAGATGCTGGAGCTGGGCGCCGAGCTGTTGGGCGAGGACAGATCGGTCACCGAACTGGCCGAGCTCGTTGCCGAGCGTGCCGCGGGAAATCCCTTCTTCGCCGAGGAAATCGTCCGTGATCTCAGTGAGCGCGACGTGTTGATCGGCGGTCGCGGCTGCTATCTGTGCACGGGTCCGGTTGCTGACATTCACGTGCCCAGCACGCTGCAGGCAGTTATCGCCGCCCGCATCGACCGTCTCGACCCCGCCGCCAAGCGCGCACTCAATGCCGCGGCGGTGATCGGGTCGCGATTCACGCCGGACATGCTGCAAGCTCTCCAGATCGAAGCTGCTTTAAGCGAACTCCTGTCTGCCGAGCTCATCGACCAAACAGTGTCTGACCCACCTGCCGAGTACGCTTTCCGGCACCCGTTGATCCGAGCGGTGGCGTACGAATCACAGCTCAAATCAGACCGCGCTCAGCTACATAGGCGCGTCGCCACCGCTCTGGAACAGAACGACCAAAATGCTGCATTGATCGCTGAGCACCTCGAGGCCGCGGGCGATCTGCCCGCGGCATACGAGTGGCATATGAAGGCCGGAGCCTGGGCAACCAACCGCGATATCGCTGCGGCTCAGCTCAGTTGGCAGCGTGCGCTACAGGTCGCCGACGCGCTACCTGCCGATACGCCCAACAAATTGGCCATGCGTATAGCCCCGCGGACGCTGATCTGCGGAAACACGTGGAAACGTTTCCACCCCGATATCTCCTCCCGCTTCGAGGAGCTCCGCGACCTCTGCACCCAGGCCGGTGATAAGGCCTCGTTGGCGGTGGGCATGGCCGGCATGACGGTCGAGCACGTGCTGCACGGACGTGTCCGGGACGCATCTGGGCTGGCATCGGAGACCATGGCGTTGGTGGAATCGATCGGTGACCCTGCGCTGACGATGGCCCTGTCATTCGCGGGGATCGTTGCCAAGCACGAGACGGGCGAGACAACGGAAGCGTTGCGATGGACCCAGGCTGTTATCGACCTCACGGCCGAGGATTCTGACGAGGGCAAAATCATCATTTCTACCCCACGGGCCACGGCGCTGGCATGGAGAGGCACGGCGCGTTACCGGAAAGGCATGTCGGGCTGGCGCGATGACTTCGAGGAAGCAAGCGCCATTGCCCGACGTTCTGACTCCTCGTCCCAAGCGCTGGTCATCGCCTACAAGTACGCGGGATTGTCCCGAGGGCTGTTCCTGCCGACCGAATCCGTGTTGCGCGAGATCGAGTCTGCGATAAAGCTTGTCGAGAGATCGAGTGACGACTCGGCGGTTGTTTTGTTGCGCCTGACCCTTGCGATGACCTTGATTCACCATGGCGCTGACCCGAAGCGCGGTTACGACGACCTACGCGATCTGCGCGAGACATGCGTCAAGCAAAAGTTCACGATGAACATGGTCCCCGTCTTCGACACCTATCTTGCCCTGGAGCGAGCGCAGGAGGGCGAGAAGGACATCGCGATCGAACAGTGGCGCGCGATTGCCGAAGAGATGGAAAGCGCTGGCCGCCTTAACAACCTCGACCTTCCGTACATTTTTATGGCGGAACAGCTGTTGGAGAGCGGCGACTATGACCACGCCGCACGTCAAATAGAGCGGCTGGAGCTCCTGGCGGCCGATCGCGGATGGCCTTCGCGTGAGATCTCCGCACTCCGGCTCCGTGTGCTACTGGCGCAGGCTCGCGGCGAACCCGCGTACCGCGAACTACGAGACCGCTACCGCGCGATGGCCAATGACCTCGGCTACGAGGGACACATGGCGTGGGCCGCGGAGTTGCCTTGAGCTGCGCGAGCGTGCACAAATTGCCGACTGTTCGCGGCGTGTCGTGTGCAAACACGCACGCCCGCCGTTAAGAGTCCAGTACCGCCATGGCGGCGCTGTGGCCGCCCAGACCCGACACCGCGCCACCGCGACGAGAACCGGACCCGCACAACAGGATCCGCTCGTGATCAGTCGCCACGCCCCACCGCTGCGCCGGCGTGTCAAGTGGTTCGTCGTTCTCCGTGAACGGCCAGCTCAACGCTCCGTGGAAGATGTTGCCTGCTGTCATGCCAAGCGTCCATTCCAGATCCTGGGTGGTCTTGGCTTCGATGCAAAGACGACCAGACGCGTCCTCCATCAAAACATCCTGAATAGGTTCGGCCAGAACCGAATTCAGCGAGTGCAACACCGCCGAAGTCAAATCCTCACGGAGCCGGTCCGGATCGGCGCCGGTCGCCAAGCTATGTGGCGCATGCAGTCCGAAGACGGTCAGGGTCTGTGCGCCGGCGGCCTGGAGCTCATCAGACAGGATGCTCGGATCGGTCAGCGAGTGACAGTAGATCTCGCACGGCAGTGGATCAGGAATGGCGCCGCCCGCCGCACGCGTGTATGCGGCGTCGAGTTGACTGTAGTTCTCATTGATATGGAAGGTGCCGCCGAAAGCCTGCTCCGGCGTGACCGTTTCGTCTCGCAGTCGAGGCAATCGTCGCAGCAAGAGGTTCACCTTCACCTGCGCACCCGGTGCCACGGCGGGCGCCGGATCCCCAACCAATTGCGCCAGCACCGCCGGTGTCACACCGGCCAACACATGCTCGGCACCTATCCGGTGTTCCTGTCCGTCAATCCGATAGCACACCTCGCCGTCCGGATCGATGGCGTAAACCTCTGCGTTCGTGAAGATTTCGGCGCCAAAGCCGGCTGCAGCCGCGGCGAGCGCTCCGCTGACCGCGCCCATTCCACCGATCGGCACATCCCAGTCGCCTGTGCCGCCGCCCAAAAGGTGGTACAGAAAACAGATGTTCTGCTGCAGCGACGGATCGTCGACGCGGGCGAAGGTGCCGATAAGTGCGTCGGTGGCCATCACGCCGCGGACCAGGTCGCTGTCGACGGCTTCGGTGATCGCATGCCCGATGGGCCGGCAGATCAGCGTCTGCCATGCCTCTTCGGCGGCGGGATCGCCTCCAGCGAGGACATGGTTGAACGCGTCGTCCCTGGATTTCAGAGGTGCCGTCACGGTCGGCCACAGCCGGGATGTGACGATCCCGGCGCGGCGGTAGAACTCGGCGAATGGTTCGGCATCGCTTTCTGCGCCGACGGCGGCGAACGTCGACGTGGAGCCCACCAGCAGGCCCGTCTCTCCGCCGGTCGCGGGGTTGGGTGTGTACGACGAATACCGACGTCGCGCCAGGCGCACGCGCACGCCGAGGTCGTCGATGATGCGCCTCGGCAGCAGGCTCACCAGATAGCTGTACCGGGACAAGCGGGCGTCGACTCCCTCGAAGGCATGCGCCGACACCGCCGCGCCACCGACGTGGTCGAGCCGCTCCAGCACGCGGACGCGACGCCCGGCGCGGGCCAGATAGGCGGCGGCGACGAGAGCGTTGTGGCCGCCGCCGACGACGACGACGTCGGTGCGCGGATCGGAGATCAATTCAGGTAGCCCTCCACTTGGTCCGGCGGCCGCACTCTGGCCTCGCGGGGATCGCCGCCGGTTTCCCGCAGAGCGCGGCGCTGCCGAAGCAGATCCCAGCACTGGTCCAGCTGCACCTCCAGGTCGCGCAAGCGCGTGTGCTCTTCGTCTGCGGTGATCTCTTTGCGCTGTAGACGGGCGCGCAGCTCACGCTCCTCCTCGACGAGTTCGTGAATGCGGGCCAAGGGGTTGTTTTCAGGTGGCACGGCTCCAGTGTGCCCGCTTCGACGGTCGGACCTAACGTGATTGGCGCGTAACGTAGGCCATCGTGGCGACGAAACCCGAGGTTGAATTTCCGGACGGCCCCGCGCCGACCCAGTTGGTCATCGACGACTTGGTGGTCGGCGACGGCGCGGAGGCGGTTCCTGGCGGAACGGTGACCGTGCACTATGTCGGTGTCGAGTACGACACCGGCGAGGAATTCGACAGCTCCTGGAATCGCGGCGAGTCCATCGAATTCCCGCTGCGCGGACTGATCCAGGGTTGGCAGGACGGCATTCCCGGGATGCGGGTGGGCGGGCGTCGCCGGCTGACCATTCCGCCCGCACAGGCATACGGAGCGGCCGGTGGCGGCCACCGATTGTCGGGCAAGACACTGATTTTCGTCATCGATCTGCTCGATGTTCGCTGACTAACGCCGTGGTAAATATCTTCGGTTGAGTACGCATTCATCGGCAGTTATCGGCGTTGGCCCGGTATGAATCAAACATCCCCGCAGGCGCTGCGGAAGTTCTAGGCTCGGTTCGCAAAAAGATCACAGCGAACCTTCGTCGACGCCAGGAGGGCCCCATGCCGGGTTCCGAAGACACCGAAGACACTCGAACGATCACCGGTTACCACACCGCCTCCAGGTTCTACCGACGTAAGCCCGGCGCGGCCTGGTGGCTGGCTTTCCTGGCAATTCCGCTGATGCTGGCGCTGATCGGCTGGGCGGCCCTGAAGAAACCCGACGCAGACGTCAACGCCACCCTGCC
The DNA here is from genome assembly GCA_963715215.1 of uncultured Actinomycetota bacterium. GTDB lineage: Bacteria > Actinomycetota > Actinomycetes > Mycobacteriales > Mycobacteriaceae > Mycobacterium. Next base: position 84,638 of record CAVQRJ010000008.1, on the reverse strand, counting down.
GAGCATCAACCCGTCGGCGACGTTGACGGCGCCCAATGTGAACGCCCCCGACGTCAACGCGCCGGACGTAAACGCACCCGATCTGTCGTTCGCGCCGCTGTCAATTCTGCGCAACGGCAGGGGCTTTACGCTTTCGGGTGAACTGCCCGACCTCACGACGAAGAATGGGCTCCTCGACAGCCTCAAGCTCGCGTTCGGACCCGACGTCAACCTGACCGACAACCTGAACATCAAGGCGGGTGTCAACGCGCCGGATTTCGCCGTCCTCGGCTCGATCTTCGGGGCAGCCATCGACATCCCGGATTTCAACGTCGACCTCAACGGCGACACCGTCACGCTGAAGGGCACCGCGCCGTCCGAAGAGGCCAAGGCCGAAGTGGAAGCCGCCGTCAAAGCTGGCTGGCCGAAGGTGAAGGTTGTCAACGAGATAACGGTGTCGGCTTCGTCGGCGCCGCTCCGCCGCCCGCCCCGACACCTGCTCCCGGCGGTGGCGCGTGCACGACGCTGCAGGCCGATATCACCGCGCTGCTGACGACGCCGATCAACTTCCAGACCGATGGGTTCACACTGACCTCCGCCTCACAGCAGCAGCTGACCCAGATCGCCGACAAGCTGAAGGCGTGCCCCGACCCAAGAATCTCGGTGGTCGGTCATACCGACAGCAGCGGCAAAGACGCGATCAATGTCCCGCTGAGCAACAACCGCGCGAAAGCCGTTGCAGACTACCTGGTTTCGCAGGGTGTCGGCGGAGACCGCGTCACGTCCAAGGGTGTCGGCTCCGCAGAGCCGATCGCCCCGAACGACACCCCTGCGGGCAAAGCGCAGAACCGCCGGGTCGACATCACCGTCAGCTAAGGAGATCCGGCATGGACTTCGTGATCCAGTGGTTGTGGTACCTGGTGGCCTTCGCGGTCGGTGCATTGGTCGCCTGGCTGATCGCGGTCGTCACAGTCAAGCCGACGTCCGAAGAGGAAGCGCTCGCCGATCTTCCCGGCGCGCGTGAGCCGGGAGCGAACTGATGCAGACCGTCAATTGGTGGTTGATGGCGTTGTCATTCCTACTCGGGCTGGTGCTGACGCTCTTCCTGGTGATTCGTCGGGTCAAGCGTGAGGTACCCGAATACGGGTCGCTCGGCGCGGGAGCACTGGCCGGCGACGCCAGTGTCGCCGGGGACGAACCGTACGGCGCGGGTTCGATCCGGGTGAAGGCGACGGCCGAGGCACCCGGTGGCTACACGGTCAAGGGCAACGAGGACTCGATGCTCTACCACACGACCGACAGCCCCTCCTACGAGCGGACGATCGCCGAGGTGTGGTTCCGCGATGTGGAGACCGCAGAGGCGGCGGGCTTCAACCGCTGGGACAGTGGTAAGTCGCAACGCGGGCAGGGGTAGCGCTATCGCGGCCCTGGCAGCCGCAACAACAGTCGCGCGCCGCCGAGCGGGCTGGCCTGCAATGTCGCCGTGCCGCCGTGTAATTCGGCTTGCTGTGCCACCAGCGCCAGGCCGAGGCCAGAGCCTGAAACAGAGGCAGTCGACCCCCTGGAGAAGCGTTCGAACACGATGTCGCGCTCTTCTTCGGGGATACCGACGCCATCGTCGTCGATCGCAATCTCCACGCCCGCACGGGAACTCACCGCCGACAGCTGCACCCGGGATGCCCCGCCGTGCTTGGCAGCGTTGGCGATGGCGTTGTCCACCGCCAGCCGCAGCCCCGCAGGCAACCCGATGATGATCACGGTCGGCGCCGGCACCAACGCTACGTCCAGTTCGGGATAGATGCGCATCGCATCATGTGCGGCGCGGTCGAGAAGTTCGGTGATGTCGACCGGCACGTGGTCGTCGGATGTCGAGAGTTCGCCCTGCGCAAGGCGTTCCAGCGCGCCGAGGGTTTCCTCGACCCGCGACTGCGTGCGGATGACGTCGTTGATGACCTCTTTGCGTTGCTCGTCTGGTAGGTCAAGGGTGGCCAGCACCTCGAGATTGGTCCGCATCGCGGTCAGCGGCGTGCGCAGTTCGTGTGCGGACACCGCCGAGAAGTCGCGCGCCGACGCCAGCGCCGCCTTGGTGCGGTCCTGCTCGGTCCAGATGCGCTGCAGCATGCCCTTCATCGCCTCGGCGATCTCGACGGCTTCTGTGGCGCCGCGCACCTCGACGTCGGGCGCTTCATCACCCGCGTCGATCTGGCGGGTCTGCTGGGCGAGGTGTTTGAGCGGCCTGACCGCGAACGCGGCGAGCAGCCACCCGGCGAACGTCGCCGCACCGATCGCGAACGAACAGATGATCAGGACGCGGCGATGCAGGTTGTTGGTGTCGGCGATGGTGGCGTCGTAGGTGGCGCCGACGGCGACCGACATCGGCTCTGGCACGCGGATCTCGACGGTGCGCACCCGGTAGCGCACCCCGTTGACGTAGGTGTCCGCGTAGCCGACGGGCAGCTGCGGAAGGACGACGTCCGCGTTCGACGTGACCTGGTCGCCCTTGCGGACGGTGATGACCGCGTCCTGGTCGTTGGGTGACTTCGGGATCTCGTCGAGCCCACGGGGCAAGAACGGAATCGCGAATCCCGCCGCCTCGTCGAGCCGCCGGTCGAGGCGCTCCTTGCGGTCGTTGGTGATGCCGATCCACACCACCGTGCCGACGATGCCGACGACGATCGCCGCGGCGATGGCCGTCGCGAACGCCACGCGGGTGCGGAGAGATGGGGTGCGGCGCAGGAACCGCGACAGCGGGGCCATGGGACTACTGCTGTCGGTTCTTCGCGCGAGCGCTCATCACTGCTGCCTGAGTACGAACCCCACGCCACGGACGGTGTGCAGCAGCCGGGGCGCCCCGCCTGCTTCCAGCTTGCGACGAAGGTAGCCGATGAAAACATCGACCACATTGGTGTCGGCGGCGAAGTCGTAGCCCCACACCAGTTCGAGCAGCTGCGCCCGGGACAGCACGGCGGTCTTGTGTTCGGCCAGCACGGCAAGCAGGTCGAACTCGCGCTTGGTCAGGTCGACGTCGACACCGTTCACGCGGGCCCGGCGGCCAGGGATGTCGACCTCGAGGGGGCCGACCGAGATGGTCTCCGACGAGAACGTCGCGGTCGCACCCCTCCGCCGCAGCAGCGCTTTCACCCGCGCCACCAGCTCGGCCAGCACAAATGGCTTGACCAGGTAGTCGTCGGCGCCCGCCTCCAGACCGGCGACGCGGTCGTCCACCGAGCTGCGCGCCGACAACACACAGACCGGGACGTCGTTGTCCATCGCGCGAAGCGCAGTGACGACGGAGACGCCATCGAGCACCGGCATGTTGATGTCCAGCACGATGGCATCGGGCCTGGTCTCGGTGGCACTGCGGAGCGCCTCGGCGCCGTCCTTCGCCGTCGAAACGTTGAATCCGGACAGCCTCAGGCCACGCTCAAGGGACGCGAGCACGTCGTCGTCGTCATCGACAACGAGCACCCGGGGTGAGACGGCAGCACTGTCCATATACGCCATCTTGCCTGATTGAACACCACGGATGGGGTAGGCACGGGACCCCCTGGCTATCACCTTTGCTGCGGTCGGATAACCGGTAAGTCACGGCGCCGACGGACGTTCACTCGATAGCAAGGCGACTGTCAAGCGGCTCAACCGCCCCGGCCGCCCTCGGGAAGTCGTTGACCTCATCCATTGTTGAGGTTTTACGGTGATTTCATGAGCTTTGAAACCGTAGCCCGGCAGACGTTGTACCGGCAGACGCATGCCAGGGGCGGCGATCTGCGGTCGTTGGCCGACCGTAGGCTGCTGACCCGGATCTGGCGCTTCGCCGCGCGGCATCACCGCAGCCTGGGAGTCTTCGTCGGAGTCAGTGTCGTCAGCGCGCTGCTCGGCCTCGCCACCCCGCTGCTGGCAGGTCGAGTCATCGACGAAATCGGCAACGGCGCGGAAGGCGCGGTCGTGATGCTGGCCGCGGTAATCGCCGGGGTCGCCGTCGCAGAGGCGGGCGTATCGCTGGTGACGCGGTGGCTGTCGTCGACGATCGGCGAGGGTTTGATCCTCGACCTGCGCACGGCCGTCTTCGACCACGTGCAGCGGATGCCCGTCGCGTTCTTCACCCGCACCCGTACGGGCGCGCTCGTGAGTCGGCTCGGCAACGACGTGATGGGTGCGCAGCGCGCCTTCTCCGACACGTTCTCCGGCGTCATCACCAACGTTGTCACCCTCACCCTGACGCTCGTGGTGATGCTCAGGATCTCCTGGCAGGTCACGCTGCTGTCGCTGCTTCTGATGCCGCTGTTCGTGTTACCCGCCCGCTGGATCGGCCGAACCATGGCGCGACTGTCTCGCGAGGCCGCCATCCACAACGCCACGATGAACACCCAGATGACCGAACGCTTTTCGGCGCCCGGCGCGACGTTGGTCAAGCTCTTCGGTAGCCCGGCCACCGAATCGCGCGAATTCGAGGTGCGGGCCGGGCGCGTCCGCGATATCGGCGTGCGGACTGCGATGCTGCAGTCGGTCTTCATGAACTCGCTGACGCTGATGTCCGCGCTCGCGCTGGCGCTGGTGTACGGGCTCGGCGGCGTGTTGGCCATCGGTGGGCACCTGCAGACCGGCGCGATCGTCGCGCTGGCTCTGCTGCTGACGCGGCTGTACTCGCCGCTGACGGCGCTGGCCAACGCGCACGTGGAGATCGCGAGCGCGCTTGTGAGTTTCGAGCGCGTCTTCGAGGTGCTCGACCTCGTTCCGCTGATCCAGGAGAACCCGGACGCCGTCGCGGTGCCGGACGGACCGGTGTTGGTGGAGTTCGACGAGGTGCGGTTCTCCTATCCGTCCGCCGACAAGGTGTCGCTGGCCTCCCTCGAAGAGGTCGCGGTCCTCAGCGAAACCGATGTCCGCGGGGGAGACGAAGTGCTGCACGGTATTTCGTTCACCGCGCATCCCGGCGAGATGGTCGCGCTTGTTGGCTCGTCGGGTGCGGGTAAGTCGACGATCGCGTCGCTGCTGGCGCGGCTCTACGACATCGGAGCCGCGGATGCGGCGACATCAGATGGAGCCTTCGGCTCGATAAAACTCAACGGAGTCGACGTGCGCGACGTGACGTTCGCGTCGCTCAAGCAAACGGTCGGCATGGTCACCCAGGACGGGCACCTGTTCCACGAGTCGATCGGGTCGAACCTGCGGCTGGCCGCACCTGACGCGACCGACGAGGAGCTGTGGCAGGCGCTTCGACGAGCCCGGCTGGCCGATGTCGTCGCCGACATGCCCGACGGCCTCGACACCGTGGTGGGGGAGCGCGGTTACCGACTGTCCGGCGGGCAGCGCCAGCGGCTGACCATCGCCCGTCTGCTGCTGGGCCGGTCCCGTGTCGTGGTGCTGGATGAGGCGACCGCGTCGCTGGACTCCGCGTCGGAGGCAGCTGTGCAGCAGGCGCTCGGCGAGGCGCTTGCCGGACGGACGTCGATCGTGATCGCCCACCGCCTCTCCACCGTCCGGGCGGCCGACACGATCCTCGTCGTCGAGGGCGGACGCATCGTCGAACGCGGGAACCATGAGCAGCTGCTGGCACGCGGCGGCCGCTACGCCGAGCTCTACGAGACCCAATTCGGCAAGCAGGCAGACGTCGAGGATGTCGTAGCGGCGTGAGAGCCTGCAACCGGCCGATATTCATTTGCCGCGAAGCGGATAATTGGAATTACTTTGACTGAACCGAAATTGGATACGCTGCGCTCGGCGCCCGCGGTGGCGCCGCCCCCGACTCGCAGGCGCACCAGCTCAGATCTGTGGCGGCTACTGCCCTACCTGATGCCTTACCGCGTGCGCTGGATCGCCATGATCTCCGTCGCGCTGCTGAGCCTCGTTGCCACCGTGGCCATTCCGCTGATGACCAAGGCCGTCATCGACGGCCCGGTGCGCCATCAGGACCAGCGCGGCCTGTGGCTGCTCGGCGCCGCGGCGATGGGCGTCGGCATCTCCGAGGCGGTGCTGTGGTTCATCCGCCGGTGGCTGGTGGCCCGCGGGACGATGGGTGTCGAGGCCGACATCCGCAAGGACCTCTACGCCCGGCTGCAGATCCTGCCGATGTCGTTTCACGGCCGCTGGCAGTCCGGGCAGCTGCTCTCGCGAATCATGAACGACCTGAGCACGATTCGCCGGTTCATGTCGTTCGGCATGCTTTTTCTTCTGCTCAATGTCATCCAGATCACCGTCGTGACGGCCATCCTGCTCGCCATGTACTGGCCGCTGGGTGTGGTCGTGTTGGTGTCGATCGTGCCGATCGCGGCGACGGTGCTGCACGTCCAGCAGGAATACACCCGGCTGTCGCGGCTGGCGCAGGACCAGTCCGGCCACGTCGCGACGCACGTGGAGGAGTCCGCGCTGGGCCTGCGGGTGGTCAAGTCCTTCGGCCGCGAGGACTACGTCTTCGACCGATTCGACGAACAGCTCACCAACCTTTACCGCACCCAGGTCCGTCGCGTTTCGGTGTCGGCGAAGTTCTGGACCCTGCTCGAGGTCATCCCGAACCTCACGCTGATCATCGTGCTAGGCATTGGCGCGTATGCGGCGGGCCACGGCTACCTGACAATGGGAACACTCGTGGCTTTCATCACGATGATGCTGTCGCTGGTCTGGCCGATCGCATCGCTCGGCTTCCTGCTGTCGATGACGCAGGAGTCGTTCACCGCGGCGAACCGGATCGCCGAGATCTTCGACGCGCCTCGCGAGATCGTCGACGGTCCGGACGCGGTGACGCCGCGCGGCGGCCGGCTCGAACTGGTCGACGTGGGCTTCCAGTTTCCCGATGCGCAACCGAACGATTGGGCATTGCGGCACGTCAACGTCACGGTGCACCCCGGCGAGACGCTGGCCCTCGTCGGATCGAGCGGCTCGGGCAAGTCGGTGCTGGCGTCGCTGTTGTCCCGGCTGTACGACGTGACCGAAGGACAGATTCTCATCGACGGCCAGGACATCCGCGAGCTGTCGCTGCCCGCACTGCGCCAGGCCGTGGCGACCGCGTTCGAGGACCCGACGCTGTTCTCCATGTCGGTCGCCGAGAACCTGCGGCTGGGTCGGCCACACGCGACCGACGACGACATGGCGCAGGCCATCGAGATCGCGGCCGCAAAGTTCGTCTACGACCTGCCGTTCGGCCTGGACACCCGGATCGGCGAGCAGGGCATGAGTTTGTCGGGTGGGCAGCGCCAACGATTGTCGTTGGCCAGGGCGATACTGGCCGCCCCGAAGATCCTCGTTCTCGACGACACGCTGTCCGCGCTCGACGTGCACACCGAAGCCGTCGTCGAGAAGGCGCTGCGCCGGGTTCTGCGCACGCGAGGAGCAAATGGGCAGGAGCACGCGGTGACGGGCATCGTGGTTGCGCACCGCGCGTCGACGGTCCTGCTCGCCGACAGGGTCGCGCTGCTGCAGGAGGGCACCATCACCCACGTCGGCACGCACTCCGAACTGCTCGCGACGGTGCCGCAGTACCGGTACCTGCTCGCGGCGGACGACGAACTCGACGACGGCGTCGAGCGGGCGTGTGCATGGCAGGACGACGAGAACCGAAGCAGGCTCGGCAAGGCCTATCGGGAACAGGAGGCGACGGAGCGGGCGTGCGAGGCGCGTGACCGTGAATACGCCACCACGGAGGCCGAGGGCCGATGACCGCTACCGACACCACCCATGTCGACACCCCGGACGATCCCGAGCAGCCGGTCGATACGTGGCGCGGCCGGTTCGACGAGCAGCGCGACGACGACCTGCCGATCGATGAGGCGCTGCCGCGCAGGCGTGAGGCACGCGCACTGCTCGGCTCGCTGCTGAAGCCCTACCGGTGGACGGTCGTGTTCCTGGCGATCATCGTCGTAGTGGAAAACGCTGCGCGCCTTTCGGTTCCGCTTCTCGTACAGCGCGGCATCGACCACGGCATCCCTCCGATCATCGACGGCGGGCCCGCGCACACGCTGATGACGGTCGTCGGCGCGCTATGCGTGGTCGTGGTGGTGCAGGCGGCCAGCCGGATGTTCTTCCTGCGCCGGTCGGGACGCGTCGGCCAGAAGGTGCTGCGGGAGCTGCGCCGTCAACTGTTCCGGCACTTCCAGCGCCTCGACATCGCGTTCCACGACCGTTACACCTCGGGGCGGGTCGTCAGCAGATCGACCAACGACGTCGAAGCCATCCAGGACATGCTCGAGACCGGCTTCGACGGCCTGATCACCGCGGTGCTCACGTTGGTGGGTACAGCCATCCTCCTGGTGGTGCTCGACGTGCGCCTCGGTCTGATGTGTCTGGCGGCGTTCCCGATCCTGGTCGCGCTCGCGTGGTGGTTCCGCAACGAGTCGGCCAAGACGTATCGCAGGGTTCGCGAGAGCGCGGCCCTGGTGATTGTGCAGTTCGTCGAGACGATGACCGGCATCAAGGCCGTGCAGGCCTACCGCCGCGAGCCGCGCAATCAAGAGATCTTCGAAGACATCGCCGACCGTTACCGCGCCGACAACGAGCGCACCTTCAAGCTGCTGGCGATCTTCATGCCGGCGGTGAAACTGGTCGGAAACACCACCACCGGCGTGGTGTTGCTCTACGGCGGGTACCGGGTGCTGCACGGGCAGATGACCATCGGCACGCTCGCGGCCTTTTTGCTTTATCTGCGGATGTTTTTCGAGCCGATGCAGGAGATCTCGCAGTTCTTCAACACCTTCCAGTCGGCGTCGTCGGCGCTGGAGAAGTTGGCGGGGGTGCTAGCCGAACGTCCTGCAATCAAGGACCCGGCGCATCCGGTGAAGCTGACGACGGTGCGCGGCGACGTCGCGTTCCACGACGTGCACTTCTCGTACGTGGCCGGCCGCGAGGTCCTGCCGGACCTGAACCTGACCGTTCCTGCCGGCCAGACCGTTGCGCTCGTCGGCGCCACCGGCGCGGGCAAGACCACGATCGCGAAACTCATTGCGCGGTTCTACGATCCGACGACAGGGTCGGTGACACTCGACGGCGTCGACCTTCGCGACCTGTCGCAGAGCGATCTGCGCCGCCACGTCGTGATGGTCACCCAGGAGAACTTCATGTTCGACGGCACCGTCGCCGACAACATCAGGTTCGGCCGACCCGCCGCCACCGACGACGAGGTGCGCGCGGCGGCCGCGGCCGTCGGGGCGGACCGGTTCATCGAGGCGCTGCCGGACGGGTACGACACCGACGTCGCCAAGCGCGGCGGCCGGTTTTCTGCGGGACAGCGTCAGCTCGTCGCGTTCGCGCGGGCCTTCCTGGCCGATCCGGCCGTGTTGATCCTCGACGAGGCGACCTCGTCACTGGACATTCCGAGCGAGCGGATGGTGCAGCGGGCGTTGAAGATGGTGCTGGCCGACCGCACCGCGCTGGTCATCGCCCACCGGCTGTCGACGGTCGAGGTCGCCGATCGCGTGCTGGTCCTCGAGCACGGCCTCATCGTCGAGGACGGCCCGCCCGACGAACTGATCCACCGCAGTGACGGCCGGTACGCGGCACTGCACCGGGCGTGGATCGAGTCGCTGGCCTGACGGGCGTTCAGACTGCAGTGGTGGCGAAGAAGTGCGAGTAGCTGCCGCCGTCAGCGCAGTCTCAACGCGCGCGCACGGCGCACCCGCTCCACGATTTCTCGCGGACGATTGCCTGCCACCACTCGAACGACAATCCACCCAAGCGACTGGATGTATTCGAGCCGGACGATATCCTTCCGATAGTCGGCGGTGTTCATGCGATGGTGCTCGCCGTCGTATTCCACCGCCACCATGATGTCCTCCCAGCCCATGTCGAGGTAGTAGCGGGGAAGTCCGTCCGGGCCCGGCACGGGAATCTGTGTCGTGGGACGTGGGAAGTCATTGTCCAGCAATAGCAATCGCACCCGGCTTTCCTGCGGAGACTCTGCACCGGCGTCGACCAGATCGAGAACCTTGTCAAGACGCCGGATTCCCCTCAAACGGGGATGCCGTCGCGCCAGTTCCCGCACATCGTCATCCTTGAAGTGCGTCACCGCCGCCAGTGCGTCCAAGCGTGCGACCGCTTGCCCTACGCGGCCGCTACGGGCCATGTCGAACGCGGTGCGCTCGATCGTCGTGATCCTCATTCGCCCGCGGTTGATCACTTCGTCGTCGAACAAGGTGTTGTTGCGAGTGATCACACCGGCAGGTGCCCGATGATGCGACGAGACAATTTCGATCGGCACGTCGGCGCCGACCCACTTGGCTCCGTGTAGCGCGGACGCCGTCAAGCCGCAGACGACCCCGCGGCGGCGCGACCACAGCCAGGCGGCCTGAATGCGGTCTTCCAACGTCAGGTCTGCTCGCTTGTGTGCGTAGACATCGGGATGCAAACGGCGGTAAAACGTTCGCAGCTCATACCGTGTCAACTCGCCGGCCGCCAAAGCCTCGCTGCCGATGAACACCGTCACCGTCGCAGCGTGTCACTTCGTCGACGTGTCCCGCCGAATCCATCCACAGGCCTGTTGAAACTGAAGTGGTGGCGAAGAAGTGCGAGTAGGTGCCGCCGTCAGCGCAGTCTCAACGGCCGCGCGATATCAGCCGAGCAGCTTTTCGAGCTTGTCGTTGGTTTTGCGCAGCTGCGAGCGCATCACCCCGATGATTTTTTCCCTCGCCCGCGGGCTGACCGTCGCCGTCGCATGGCTGAGGATGTTGAGCCGGGCTGAGTCGAGCCATGCCATCATGTCGGGCTCGTCGAACCATCGGATCTGGTTCCCGTTGTAGGTCAGCATCATTCGCAGCCAATCCAGGGGAACCTGGGGGTTCGGAATGGGCCGGCAGAGAGAGTTCTTCGTGTCGTCGTCAACGTAGGCCGTCTCGACGTGGCCGATCAGCGCGGCGCTGAACACCGGCTGGCAGGTGCGCACCGTCTGTAGCGTGATGCGGTCGCCGTCGAATACTGCGGTCACATCACTGCGGCCCAAACCCACTGCGGTGCAGTCGATGTAGAGCGCCGGACCGGTCACCCCGAGCGTGCCTTCGTCGAGTACTACGCGGCCCGGCTCGATCGCCTGCACGTGCCCCATACGCACGACGTTGTCGATGCGTCGCAGCTGCTCGAGTTCGGCGTGCGACACGATGGCGCAGCGGTACATCTCGGGTTCGACGGAATCGTCGATGCGCAGCAGGGATCCGGCGTCCGTGAGCCGGGCGAAAAGATCGTCGACGGATTCGGCCTCGTCGACGGCCTTCAGCTGGCCGGTGACGTCGGCCAGCACCGTCTTGGCGAACTGCGGCCCGGGCTGAATGTTGGCGCGGTTGAGGAACCACGAGTCGCGGGGCTTGATCCAGGTCAGCCGCTCCGGCGCGATGCCGTGGCGCAGCAGCCACAGGCAGGTGTCCATGGCGGTCTTGCCCGCGCCGACGATCACATACCGGTCGGGGGTTCCGTGCCGCGGCAGGTCGTTGGGCGGTATGCAGTCGACCTCGGGTGCGACGTCATAGGGCGGACGCCGCATCGACGGCACGGTGATGCCCACGAATGTCGAGTCGACGATCCGGCGTGCCGCGACGTCGACATCGTCGCCGCCGAGCGTGCGGATGCGGCCGTCGCCGAGGTACTCGCTCATCGGGAAGTACGAGACGCGCCCCGTCGGCAACAGCTGCTGCTGCATGACCGCGTCGAAATAGGCGCACACCTCCGCGCCGCCCGCCAGCTCGTAGAAGCCCTTGTTCAGGCCACTGCCGTCGATGGTGTCGCTGCCGAGCGGCCGCGAGTTCACGCCGTAGTACGCCGACGGTTGGTGCAGTCGCACGAAGGGGTAGGCCGAGACCCAGTGCCCGCCGGGGGAGTGGTTGCGGTCCACCATGACGACGCTTGCGCCGGTCTCGCTGACCAGGGTGTCGACGAACGCCATCGCCGTCGCACCCGCCCCGATGACCAGATAGTCGGCTTCGATGGTCGCCAAACAGCTGCCCTCCCTCGGGAGATGCTATCGGTAGACGAGTCCGCTCAACCGCATCGCCAGGGCCCGCTGCACGACCGGGAACCGTCCGGCCAGGCCGATCCCGACATTGCGGATCGGACGGACGAAACGGGGCAGTGTCGCCAACTGGGTGAGCCGGTCGGTCAACGTGACGACGCCGCGCGCCATCGGGCGTCGCACCGCGCTGTACTCGTCGAGCAGCGACTCGGGCCTACCGCCGAGCACCCCCACCAGCGCCTCGCTCAGTGCGACGGCGTCCTGGATGCCGAGGTTCATCCCCTGCCCACCCGCGGGGCTGTGCACGTGCGCGGCGTCGCCGGCGAGCAGCAGCCGGCCGGCCCGGTATGTATCGGCCACCCGGTGGTGGATCCGGAAGCGCGAGCCCCAGACCACGTCGGTGACAACCATCCGCCCCCTGCCCGGCCCCCGGGTGTCCAGGATCTGCTGAACATATGCCGCAGAAGGGTTTTCGGGTGCTTCCGGAACCGGAGCGACGATGCGGAAGATGTCGTCGGGCAACGGTGCCACCACGGTGAGACCGGCGGTCGCCCAGTAAAGGATCACCTCGTCCGCGGGTGCCTCACCAATCAGGTGGACGTCTGCCAGGACGAAGGATTCGGCGTATGCGCCGCCGTGGAAGCCGATGCCCGCCTGCTCGCGCACGATGCTGTGCATGCCGTCGGCGCCGACCGCGTACCGCGCCCGGATCACGTCGCCGTCGTCGAAAGATGCCGTCACACCGTCGACATCTTGCTCGATCGAGGTCAGGGTCTTCGGCCGAAGCACGGTGCCGCCGAGTTCGGTCAACCGCTCCAGCAGCAGCCGCTCGGTCGTCGACTGGGGGATCATCAGCGAGTACGGGTAGGCGCTCGGCAGCGCGCTGAAGTCGATAGGGATGAGCCTGCGCGCGCGGTCGCGGATGCTGAACCGCGGCGCCTGCACACCCTCCTTCACGAGTCGGCGGGCCACGTCGAGGCTCTCCAGCACCTCGAGACTGCGGGCGTTCACGACGGCCGCGCGCGACGTGTTTGCGCCCGAGGCCTGCCGATCGACGACGGTGGTTGCGATGCCCCGCGCGACCAACGACGCGGCCAGCGTCAGACCGGTCGGGCCGGCGCCGACGACCAGGACATCGGCATCGTAAGTGCTGTTCATGATGGATTTCCTTTCCTTGTAGCGGCGCTATGCCAACGCTTGTTGACAACACTATGCCCCTAGAAATGAGCGATGTCAACAACTGTTGGCCTACACTTGTTGGCATGCGTAGATCGTCGGTAGAAACCAAGGCGGTGATCCTCGCCGCGGCCAAGGACCGGTTCGCCGAATCGGGGTTCGAACGCGCCACCATCCGAGCGATAGCCGCCGATGCCAACATCGACCCGTCGATGGTGATGCGCTACTTCGGCAGCAAGGATCAGCTGTTCGCCGCGGCAGCGGACTTCGATCTGCAGATCCCCGATCTGTCGGGCCTCGACCCGGCAGACGTCGGAGCTCGCGTCGTCGACTACTTCATGGAGCGGTGGGAACGCGACGAGGCGCTCGTTGTGCTGCTGAGGTCGAGCACGTCGAATGAAGAGGCGGCGAACCGGATGCGCGAGATCTTCGCCGAGCAGTTGATGCCCGCGATCGCCGCCCTGAACCCGGTGCGGCCGGAGCGGCGCGCCAGCCTGGTCGCCTCGCAGATGCTGGGCCTGGCGCTGTGTCGCTACGTGCTGCGACTACCGCCGATCGTCGAGATGACGCATGAGGAAATCGTGTCGTGGCTGGGGCCGACGATTCAGCGCTACCTGTCCGAGTAGTGCACGACAATGGCGGCATGTCCGTAGTCGCGCGGCGTGCCGGAGCGGTGTTGGCGGCCATCTCGGCGGCGCTGCACGCCGTTATGCTCGGCCATTCGGGCAACGCCGCATCGGCTGTGCTGGTCGCGGTGATGAACCTTGCGATGGTCGCCGTGCATCTGCCGGTCTCCGGTTCACATCACGTCACACACGTAGTGGTGGAAGCCGTTGTCCCGCAATCGGTCGTCATGACGATCGCGATGGCACTTTCGATGATCGAGGTCGTCGTCGCCGTCGCGGTGCTGTGCTACCGCAGCCGTGGCAACGCACGCGTCATCGGCCGGGGCAACTGAAACTGCGCGTTGACACTGCAGCAGTGGCGAAGAAGTGCGAGTAATCTTCGCCGTCAGCGCAGTCTCAACGCAACCCGGTGCGAGGTGTTTGGCACGCTTTAATAGGCTGGACCGCATGATCGGTGTGACCCGCGACGGGCACGTTCTGACCTTGGAGATGCAGCGCGCCGAGCGCCGCAACGCGCTCAACGGCGCGCTGGTCGACGGGCTGCGCGAAGCGATCGAGAAGGCCGACGCCGACGACGTCCGCGCCATCGTGCTGACCGGCCAGGGTCACGTGTTCAGCTCGGGTGCCGACCTGACCGATGCTGCGGGCGTCGCCGAGGAACTTCCTGACAAGGCCAAGGCGCTGAACCTCGCCATCGACGCTGTTCCGGTACCCGTCATCGGCGCGATCAACGGACCCGCGATCGGGGCCGGCGTCATCCTGTCGTTGATCTGCGACCTGCGTGTCGTCGCGCCCGAGGCGTACTTCCAGTTCCCCGTCGCGAAATACGGTCTGGCGCTGGACAACTGGAGCATCCGCCGGCTGACCTCACTGGTCGGCGCGGGCCGGGCCAGGGGCATGCTGTTCGGTGCTGAACGGCTCACTTCCGACGTCGCACTGCAGACGGGCTTGGCCAACCGGATCGGGACGCTCGCCGATGCACAGGCCTGGGCCGCGGAGATCGCGGGGTTCGCGCCACTGGCGCTGCAGCATGCCAAGCGGGTGCTCAACGACGACGGCGCCTACGAGGAGCCGCAACCGGTGCACCAGCAGCTGTTCGACAAGGCGTGGGGCAGCCAGGACGTGATCGAGGCGCAGGTCGCCCGTATCGAGAAGCGTCCGCCGAACTTCCAGGGAGTTTGACCGCAGATGCTGGGCGCTGCGCTCCGATTCGCGGTTGGGACGGCCACCGTCGCGGCCAGCGGCTGGGTGCTGCGCGCACTGCAGGGCTCGCCGACGGCCGTCGGCGCTCGTCCCGACGAGATCTGGCCCGTCGCCAGGCGATCGCCGAACTACCAGGACGGGGTGTTCGTCAACGTGGACCCGGCGTCGCCGGTGAACCTCGACCGTGAGCAGCAGCGCCTGATCGTCCGTGAGCTGGTCGGCTCGCGCGACGTCACGCGGCCGCGGAACCCCATCCCGCTCGCGATTCCGTCGAAGGTGGAGACCGCATCGCTGGATCTGGCGGTCAGTTGGTTCGGCCACTCCAGCGCATTGGTCGAGCTCGACGGGTACCGTGTGCTCGCCGATCCGGTGTGGAGCCGACGCTGCTCACCATCGCGGACGGTCGGCCCCGAGCGGATGCACGAGGTGCCAGTGCCCTTGGAGGCACTACCCGCGCTCGATGCGGTGCTGATCAGTCACGACCACTACGACCACCTCGACATGGACACGATCGTCGGTCTGGCCCACAGTCAGCGGGCGCCGTTCGTCGTCCCGCTGGGAGTAGGTGCACACCTGCGCAAGTGGCGCGTCCCCGACAGCCGCATCGTCGAACTCGACTGGCATGAGAGCCATCAGATCGGCGATCTCACGCTGGTGTGCACCCCGGCCCGGCATTTCTCCGGGCGACTGTTCACCCGCAACACCACGCTGTGGGCGTCGTGGGTGATCATCGGCCCGCGGCACCGGGCTTTCTTCGGCGGCGACACCGGCTATACGAAGAGCTTCGCCGAGATCGGGATGGATCACGGGCCGTTCGACGTGTCGCTGCTGCCGGTCGGGGCCTACCACCCCTCGTGGCCGGACATTCACATGAACCCGGAAGAGGCCGTACGCGCGCATCTCGACATCGCCGAAGCGGGGAAGGGGCTTCTGCTGCCGATCCACTGGGCGACGTTCCGGCTGGCGCCGCACCCGTGGGCCGAACCCATCGAACGCCTTCTCGCCGCGGCCGATCCAGCGGGTGTCGAAGTCAGGGTGCCGCGCCCTGGCGAACGCGTCGACCCGACGACACCGACCCCTTCGGCATCGGTTACGGCGTCGGCGTTCGACCCGTGGTGGCAGCAATAACCGGCTAGCGTGCTGGCTGTGATCAGAGCCCGCCTCGCGTTCGCGCCTGTGATCGTTGTCGGGGCGATATCGATGGTGGCGGCGTGCGAGTCCGGGCCCGCCCAAGAGGCGAAGCCACCGGCTGAAGCAACAAAGCCGACGCTGTCCGAGGTACCGCCGCCGCTGGTGCCCGCGATGCCGTTGCCGGAGAACGCCGTCGAGAACGCCGTCGCCCAGCTGGACGGCATCGCCGACGATCTGATGAAGAAATCCGGTATCCCGGGCATGGCTGTCGCTGTCGTGCATGGCGGAAAGACCATCTACGCGAAGGGTTTCGGTGTCGGGGACACCAAGACCGGCGGGAAGGTCGACCCCGACACGGTGTTCCAGCTGGCGTCGGTGTCCAAGTCGATCTCCTCGACCGTGGTGGCGCACCAGGTCGGCACGAACGCTATCGGCTGGGATACCCCAATCGTGTCGAAGCTGCCGTGGTTCGCGCTCTCAGATCCGGCGGTGACCAGGATGGTCAGCATCGGCGACATGTTCTCGCACCGCTCCGGGCTGCCCGACCATGCGGGTGACATGCTCGAAGACCTCGGATTCGACCGCCGTTACGTGCTCGAGAGACTCCGCGATCAGCCGCTGGACCCGTTCCGAATTTCGTATGCCTACACCAACTTCGGCCTCACCGCGGCGGCCGAGGCGGTTGCGGCCGGGGCGGGGAAGTCGTGGGAGGACCTCGCCGACGAGGTGTTGTTCAAGCCGCTCGGTATGACCGCGACCAGCTACAGGTTCGACGACTTCCGAACCAGGACGAACCGAGCCACCGGCCACATTCACGTCGACGGCGGGTACGAGCCGCTCTACACCCGCGACCCGGACCCGCAGGCGCCGGCAGGCGGCGTTAGCT
This sequence comes from uncultured Actinomycetota bacterium, assembly GCA_963715215.1. Lineage (GTDB taxonomy): Bacteria > Actinomycetota > Actinomycetes > Mycobacteriales > Mycobacteriaceae > Mycobacterium. Next base: position 67,714 of record CAVQRJ010000008.1, on the reverse strand, counting down.
CGTCGATCAACGACATGGCGCACTGGTTGGCGATGATGCTGGCCGACGGCACCTTTGACGGTAAGCAGATCGTCGACGCGAAAGCCCTGCTGCCCGCGGTGACACCGCAGATCGTGTCCAGTCCGGCGAGCGAACCCGCAATGCGCAGCGGCTTCTACGGATTCGGCTTCAACGTCGGTACCACGTCGGGCGCACGCACCGAGCTCAGCCATTCGGGCGCTTTCGAACTCGGCGCCGGGACCAACTTCGTCATCCTGCCGTCGGCCGACGTGGCGATCATCGCACTGACCAACGCCACACCGTCCGGGGTGCCGGAAGCGCTCACCGCGCAATTCGCCGATCTCGTGCAATTCGGTGAGATCCGTGAGGACTGGTACCGGCTGTACAACACCCTGCTATCGGCAATGGAGAAGCCCGTCGGTGCGCTCGTGGGCCAGCAGCCACCCGCGAACCCCGCGCCCGCCGCGCAGTTGTCCTCCTATGTCGGCACATACCACAACGACTATTGGGGACCCGCGCGGGTCAGCGAGAAAGGCGGCAAGCTGCAGCTCGAGGTGGGAACGAAGGTCGATGTGCCACTGAGCCATTGGGATGGAAATGTGTTCACCTACGAGTGGGTCAGCGAGAACTCGCCGCCGGGATCGATCGGCAAGGCAACGTTCGACGGCAACAAGCTGACGCTCGAGTACTACGACGAAATGGGTAAGGGAACATTTGCGCGATGACCACTGGGTCCCGCCACACCAGATCGTCGTCGACGGCGAGCGGCGACGGCTGTGGACGGCAGCGGTAGGGTGACCTACATGGGATTTCTAGACAAGGTCAAGGGCCTCGTATCGAAGAATGCCGACAAGGTCGAACAGGCGATCGACAAGGCCGGCGACATCGTCGACCAGAAGACTCAGGGCAAGTACACCAGCCAGGTTGACAAGGTGCAGGAAGCCGCGAAGAAGGCCGTCGACAAGACGGATCCGCAGACCCCTTAGCGTATGGCCAAACTGTCTGTCTCCGTTGATGTTCCGCTGCCTCCGCAGAACGCGTGGGACTGCGCATCGGACCTGTCGCGTTACAAAGAATGGCTGAGCATTCACCGGGTGTGGCGTAGCAAGCTGCCCGAGAACCTGGAGAAGGGGACGATTCTCGAGTCGATCGTCGAGGTGAAGGGCATGCCGAACCGGATCAAGTGGACCATCGTCCACTTCAAGCCGCCGGAGGCGATGACCCTCAACGGCGACGGGGTCGGTGGCGTCAAGGTCAAGCTCATCGGCAAGGTCAGGCCGTCGGGTGACGGCTCGACGGTGACGTTCGACGTCCACCTCGGCGGCCCCGCGCTCTTCGGCCCGATCGGCATGGTGGTCGCGGCCGCGCTGAAGAGCGACATCCGCGAGTCGCTGAATAAGTTCAAGACCACCTTCGCCCCCGCGTAGCCGCGTGTGTTTGTTGGGACTCGCGACGCAGCCGCCTGCTGGCCAGCCTGGCGAACTCGACCGTCGAGCGGCGGACGGATTCGAGTTCGAGCGAGACGAGAAGTGTGTCCACCATTGCGAAGGGCAGCGTCGTCACGACCGCTCCTCGGCCGTATTCGATGTGCCACGAGCCGGGATGGATGGTCATGCCTCGCGCATGCCCCCTCTCGGTGATCGTGTGTTCGCCGGGCCGCAGCGTCATACCCGTCGTCTCGTCGGATTCGAGGTCATAGGAGTCGATCTGGCCCGCGATGAGGAATTTATAAATGTCGACGTGCTTGTAGCGGCCCGAAAACCCCTGTGTCCCAGTCGGAGAGCCGAACAGCACGATGTATTCGCGCGGGCTGAAGTACAGGAAGCGAACCTTGCCGAGGATGCCGCCCGCCTTGCTGCCCACCCAGCGTCCGGGCGTGGGATCGATGAGATCGGGGTACGCATCGGCCAGCGATCGGATAGTGCGCGAGATGAGTTCGCCGCCGGCCAGGGGTTGCCCGACGACCTCCTTGGCGACCGTGGCCAGCACTTCCGGGTCGATCTTGTACGGCATCATTAGAGACTAGGCTGCACCAATGGCCGGCGAAAGGTACGAGTACGGTATCGATTTCGATGCCATCGACGCGATCGACATCCACACTCACGTCGAGGCCGATGACCACGGCCACCGCGCCTATGACGACGAGCTGATCTCGGCGACCAAACAGTACTTCAAGCTGGACTCCGAGCCGACCACCGTCGACTCTGTTGCCGAGTACTACCGTCATCGAAATACCGCCGCCGTCGTTTTCACCGTCGACTCGCAGACCGTTTCGGGGCATCGACCCAACTCCGTCGAGAACCTCATCGAAGGCGCGGCACGCAACAACGATGTGCTCATTCCGTTCGGCACCGTCGATCCGCTGACCGGCGACCGGGCCGTAATCGGGGTGCACAGACAACTCGAGTTGGGTGTCAAGGGCTTCAAGTTCCATCCCAGCCTGCAGGGCTTCGAGCCCAACGACCGCGCCTACTACCCGATGTACTCCGCGATCGCGGAGGCGGGCGTGCCCGCGCTGTTCCATACCGGCCAGACCGGCATCGGATCCGGTCTGCCGGGCGGCCACGGCGTCAAGCTGCGGTACTCCGATCCGATGCTGCTCGACGACGTCGCCGCGGACTTTCCTGAACTGACGATCGTGATGGCACACCCCGCGGTGCCGTGGGTCGACGCGCAGATCTCCATCGCCCAGCACAAGGCGAACGTGTACGTCGATCTGTCCGGCTGGTCGCCGAAATACTTCCCGCCGCAGCTGGTCCGCGCCGCCAATCGTCAACTCAGCACCAAGGTGCTGTTCGGCACCGACTACCCGTACATCGACATGGACCGGTGGCGTCGCGACTTCGAGACCTTGGACATGAAGCCCGACGTGCTTCCGCTGATCTTCAAGCAAAATGCCCTGCGGGTCCTGGGCCTCGCCTCCTAGCACGCCGCTTTCCTAGCGCGAGGCGGTTGCCGATCCCACCGGCGCGGGATTCAACCTGTCGTGGCTGGATTAGTGGCATCGGACTGCTGGACGCCCTGGCCCTTGCGCAGGGTGTCCAGCAGTTCGCGGTACGGCCCGACGAGATAGACGGTATCCCCGGCGCTGAGCTGTGTTTCGCGCCTCGGATGCAGCCGCAGGGGTCTGCCCGGCCGCGTGACCGCGATAACCCGCGTCTGGGTCGACATGTCTGCGATCTCCATACCGTCCAGGTCGCTGCCGAGCTGCACATACACGCCACCGACCATGAACGACCGCTGCCCGACCGAGAACGTGCCGAACACCTGCAGGCCCATGGCGGCCCCGATGAACCACGGCGCCGCCAGCTCCACCGTCGAGCGCACATTGTCGAACTGAAAACGGTGCGCGACCGCAGCGCCCAGAACACGGTCGTAGACACGCAGCACCGTCGGCACATGCGGGCGGTTGGCGGCCACCTCCGTTCGCGACGCGAGCATCTCGTGCAGCACGATCCCGGTCTCGATGTTCACCATGTCGTCCTGGGTCAGCACCGCGATCGCACTGGCCTCCTCGACTCGCGCCGACTCGAGCGTCTGCCGCAGCGTGGCGTCGCCAAAGATCACCGGTACACCGAGTTCGCCCGCCGCCGACACGAAGCGGTTGTCCTCGTCACGCTCGATGGCCACGACGTCCTGCCCGGCCGCCTTGAGATCGCCTGCAACGCGGATCCCGAACGAGCCGAGGCCGACGACGATCACGTGGTTGCGCAGGTGCCGGACTTGTCGGCGCCCCGCTGACCGCGCCAACCGTCGCGACAAGAGCAAGTCGGCGATGAATGCTACGAGGATCGCCGTCGTCGTGACGCCGGCGAACATCAGCCCGATGCCCCAAATCCGCAGCCACAGAGGTTGATCGATGAAGCTGAAGTCGCCGTAGCCGACCGTCGCAATGGTCTCGGTGCTGAAGTACAGCGCGTCGATCCACCTCATCCCCGGCGGGGTCTGGTAAGCGAACCGAAGGATCAGCGTCGACGCGAGCAGCAGGGTCAACGACACGGCAAGCGCCCGGTAGAACATCGGGTTGATGTCGTCGCGCAGCATTCGGACAGCGTCGACCACGCGCTGCAGCGGGGACCGGCCCGCCCGCGCGTGGGGCAGTGGTTTCGGAACGTCGATGCCCTGGGCGGCCAGCTCCTCGGCGGTGCCGATCATCGCCGTCCAATCGCCTTGGTGGACAGGGAAGTCGCGTCCCGGGCAGATCACCACATCGCCGGGATCGTCGGTGTTCTCGCCGTAGATCACCGCTACCGGCGCCAGGTCGCCGTACATCTCACGCAGGGTGGCATCGCGCGGCGCGTCGGTTCCCGAAACGACGAAATCGATGCCCGCCGCCGAGATCGTGTGGGTGGTGCGCGCCAGACACGCCTCGACCACCGACGGTGCGGCCAAGTCGGCGACATCGAGGATCGCGCCGGGCCCGTTGTCCTGTGTCATGGCCTCGCGGAGCACGGTGTTGGCGAGACGGGCGACCACGCGCACGTCCGCGTTCGCCCGCCGTGCCAGGAGCGCGAGCTCAAGGTTCAGCGCATCGTCGTCGTCGACGCACACCACGGCGGTCGCCTCGGTGATACCCGCCGCGGCCAGATCCTCGGGATCCTGCAGCTTCACCACGCGCATGCCTGCTGTCGTGAGCTCCTCGACAATCCGCAGCGCGAGCGCATCGTCGCCACAGACGATGGTGTGACCCTGCATGTGAGCACGCTACTTCGGAAAGTCTTCGGTTGACGGGTGAAGATGGAGACGTGTCGACACCCAAGACCTACCTCAAGGCATGCATCAACGGTCCCCGAACCCCCGACCAGCACCCGAATCTGCCGGTAACCCCCGACCAGCTGGCGGCCGCAGCCCTGGCCGCTCACCAGGCGGGCGCCAGGGCCGTGCACATGCATCCCAAGACCGACGACGGTGTCGACTCGCTGCAGCCCGAGGTCGTTGCGGCCGCGGTGGGGGCCGTTCGGCACGCCGCCCCCGGCCTGCCGCTCGGTGTGACGACGGGTTTCTGGGCGCTGTCCGACCCGGATGAGCGGTTGCGCACGGTCGAAGCGTGGACGGTGCGACCCGACTTCGCGTCGGTGAACTGGCACGAGCCGGGGTCTGAGCCGTTGGCCCACCTGTTGCTGAGGATGGGGCTCGGCGTCGAAGTCGGCATCTTTCACGCCGAGGCGGCGGCGTCGTGGGCCAAGTCGGAGATCGCCACGCACTGTATGCGGGTGATGGTCGAACTCGGACCCGACGGTGACATCGCCGCCGCCGACGATGTGCTCGGCGAGGTGCTCGCGGCCGGCTCGCCCGCTCCGGTGCTGCTGCACGGCCTGGACGAAAGTTGTTGGCCTCTGCTGGAACACGCAGCGACGCGGGGAGTGCAGGCGCGTATCGGGATGGAGGACACCCTCGTGCTGCCCGACGGCTCGCCCGCCCCCGACAACGCCGCGCTGGTGATGGCGGCTGTGCAGCTGCTCAGTCGGTAGGTGCGGCCAACGCGAAGTCGGCGTAGTCGAATCCCGGCACTACCACACAGCTGACCAGCGACGGTTCGTCGTCGCGCGGGCGTGCGCGCTGCCAGGACCCCGGGGGCACGATCAGCTGTGGCTGCTCGCCCCCGTTGATGTCACCGCCCAGCAGATGCGTTGCGGCACTATCCTGTTCGGCGCCGAACTGAAGCAACACCGGGCTGCCGCGGTGGTAGAGCCACAGCTCGCTGCTGCGGACGGTATGCCAGGCCGACTGCTGGCCGGGCATGAGCAGAAACAAGATCGCGGTTCCTGCGCTGCGCGGACCGGCGTAGTCCGGTGGCAGAGCGGACTGCGGTGTCGTAAGCCGACTGCGCCAGGTTTCCCGGAACCAGCCACCTTCGGGATGGGGGGACAGGTCGAGCCGCTCGGCCCAATCGGGAAGTTCGCTCATCGCATTACCGCCCTCAATGTGGTGTCAACGTCCCACACTAGAGACGATGTCGAACGTCACGGCGCCGATTGTGCTGATCCACGGACTGTGGTTGTCGGCTGATAGCTGGCAGGGCTGGGTCGACAGATACCGGTCCGCAGGCCGCGTCGTGCACGCGCCCGACTGGCCCCCGGACCCCGATATCGGCCTGGCCGCGGCGATCGACCACTTCGATGCCTTCGTCCGCTCCCTGCCCGAGCCGCCGGTCATCATCGGCCATTCGATGGGTGGACTCATCACCCAGCTGCTGCTCGACCGCGGACTGGGCCGAGCCGGAGTCGCCATTGCGCCATCGATGCCGCGTGGAGTGTTGCGAGTTCCGCTGTCGATGTGGCGTTCGATCTGGCCGGTGATCCGCGATCCCGGTAACCGGCGAAGAGCGGTGCCGATCAGCCCGGCGCACTTCCACTACGTCTTCGCCAACACCGTATCGCGCAACGAATCCGACAAATGGCACGCCGAACTCGCTGTTCCGGCGCCTGGGCGGGTCATCTTCGAGGTGGCCGCTGACATATTCAAGCCACGGCCGAACGCGTTGAGCGCGATCGACTTCGCCAACTCCAATCGCCCGCCACTACTGCTGATGGCAGCCGACCGTGACCACGCGATGCCCGAGTCGGTGGTCTACGAGAACTTCAACCGTTATCGGCGGTCCTCGGCGCCCACGGACTTCAAGGTCTTTCACGGCAGGCCGCACCTCATCACGGTCCTCGACGGCTGGGAGGACGTGGCCGATCACGCGCTGGCCTGGACCGCGCGCCACACCCGATAGTCTTCATCCCATGCTTCGTCGGAGCCCGGGCTGGCTGGTCGCGTTGTGTGCCGCGATCCTCTCAATCGCCGTCTGGCTGCCATGGCTGACCACCCGCGCGGCGGGCGGAGGCCGCGCCAACGCGCTCGGTGGTGTCGTAGGGAACCTGACCCTGCCGCCGCACTTCGGCGCGGGCCAACTGATCGCGCTGTTGGCGTCGACGTTGATCGTCGTAGGTGCAATGGCGGCGCGCGGTCTGTCGGCTCGGCTGGCATCGTCTGCGGCCCTGGCGATTTCGGTCCTGATCGCGGTGCTGACGGTGTGGTATTACCGGCTCTTTGTGAATGGGCCCGTCGACGCGGGCTACGGTTTGTACATCGGTGCGGTGGTGACCGGCATCGCGATCGTGTTGTCGGTGTGGGCGATGGTGGCGGCGTGGGCGTCCGTTGAGCGGCAGCGATGACCGGCTTCATCGAGCCCGTGACATTGACCGGTCAGCGCTGGGTAATGCTGGAACCCCTCACTCGTGATCACGTCCCTGAGATCGCGACCGCCTCGGCCGACGGCGACGTCGGCAGCCTGTGGTTCACGGGCGCGCCGTCGCCGCAGACGGCCTCGCAGTGGGTGGACACGCGCCTCAGCATGCAGACGCCCGATACGGGTCTGACGTTCGTCGTGCGCGGCCTCGACGGCACGCTGATTGGCTCGTCGAGCTACCTCAATGTGGATGCACCGAACCGGCGACTCGAGATCGGAAACACCTGGTACCGCACATCAGTGCGCCGCAGCGGCGTCAACTCGGAGACCAAGCTGCTGATGCTCGGCCATGCGTTCGACGTATTGAGTTGCGTGGCAGTCGAATTCCGCACGCACTTCTTCAACTTCGCCAGCCGCACGGCGATCGAACGGCTCGGTGCGAAGCTCGACGGGATACTGCGTAGCCATCAGTTGGTGCCCGACGGGACGCGGCGCGACACCGTGGTGTATTCGATCCTGGATGTCGAATGGCCAACCGTACGTACGCATCTGCAGTTTCGGTTGGACCGCCCCGATTAGCGCCGCGGCCCGTCAGCGTGCTAGCTCGAAACTGCTGACAGATCGCCTTTCACGCACAAATCGCGATCTCCCCGCAGTCTCGGCGCTAGCGTGCCGACACCTGAGTTCCGCGCAGTGGCCGGGTGCATTGGTCACACGTCATGACGGCGGTGAAGCGCCCGCCGCACGCGGTGTGTGTGAGCAGCACCGCGCGCCCTTCTGGCGCGTGGAACCACCGCTGCGCCCACTGGAGTGCCGTGATCAGCACGGGAAACAGGGCGCGGCCCTTCTCCGTGAGGCGGTAGCGGTTGTCCGCCGACACCATCACCCCGTTCGACACGAAGATCGACAGCCGGTCTGCTACTGATCCCGGCGGGGCTGCGAGCTGGGTCTGGAAGTCGGTGAACCGGCTGACGCCAACGAACGCGGCGACCAGAATCGCGAACCCCCACCGGTTTCCGAGCACGGCCATGGTCTGCGGGAAGAGCCCGGCTTGGCCCGTCGCCGATCGCCGTCGCGTCACGACAGCAGGCACCGACCGCGCCCATGAACCGCTCGGCCCCCACTGCGCGACAACATCTTTCTCCGTGACGCCGTCGTCGCATGCGCGGCATGTCAACCGCGGTGCGAAGCCCTCGCCGCAGGTGGTGTGGTGCATTGCAGGCAGGTCGTCGGCGTGCCCGGGCACCCAGTGTCGTTCCCAGTCCCAAATCGACACCAGCACAGGCCACAACGACCGGCTGCGCGGTGTGGTGAGGTATTCGGCTCGCGGAGGGTTCGTCTGGTACGTCTGCTTTGTGAGCAACCCGTCACGTGTCAGCGACTGCAAGCGAATGGACAGAACCGAGTTCGAGATCGGCAGGCGCGCCCAGAAGTCCGCGTAGCGTGACGCACCCATCAGCGCCTGCTGGATCACCAGCAGGGTCCACTCGTCACCGAGCAGCCCGAGCATCCGGCCGACGGCATTGGTGTCACCGGCCGCCAATTGCGTTGCCCGAGAGGCAGACTGCTCCACCTACAGCCCGATCGCGGCGGGGGCGGTGTCGGCACTGTGCCAGCGACGCAGCGATGCGCCGTCGGCCCAGGTCGAGTGGGTTCCGCTGGAGACCCGCTCCGGCAACCGCAGCTTGCACACCGGCCCCTCGGCGACCCGCGCGGCGTCGAACACCAGACAGTAGGACGCGTCGTCGTTCATGTCGGTGGTCAGGGTCACCAGATAGCCGTCGTCCTCGCCTGCGCTGCCGATGCGCGGCGCCATCGCCGTCTCGCTGCCGTAGACGCCGTCGTCGAACGCGTAGCGCTCTTCCGAGCCCGTCTGCACGTCGTGTTTGACCAGCCCGTCGAACAGAAACCAGCCGGGTTTGCCTGTCGCGGCATAGGTGTAGCGGTACTCGCGGCCCGCATAGCCCGCGTTGATCATGCCGAACTCGGTGATGCTGTCGGTGAGTTGCTCCTCGGTGGTGTCACCGGTGACGAGGTTGAACCGCCAGCGCCGCAGCCGGGTCTGCAGCCGGTCGAGGGCAAGGAAGCGAAATGCCTTCTGCCACTTATCACCCGTGAGGCTGTCGACAGGCGCGGGGTCGCCCTCGTAGAAGCCGTCGAGCACGATCTCGTCGCCATCCTCATAGGCGTTGGTGAAGTGCAGTACAAACGTCGGGTCGGCCTCGAACCATTTGATTTCGCCGGGTCCACCGCGGCGCGGGATGACCGCGAACCGCGACGGCGTGTCCTGGTGGAAACCCGGCAGATGGATATTCGCCTCCAGCAGCTTGGGATCCCAGAACAGCGGAAAGTCGTTGAGAATGGCGTAATTCGGCGTGAACGCCATATCGTGCGGCAGTCGCGGCCCCGGCAGCGGGATGTCGGTGAGGTGCACCAGGTCGTTGTTGGCGTCGACCACGCCGTAGCGCATGTACGGGGCCTGCTTGCTGTAGGTGAAGAACAGCAACTCGCCGGTGGCGTCGTCGACCTTCGGATGCGCCGAGACTCCCCATTCGAACGGGAAGCCCCCGTTGAAGTCCTCCTTGCCGACGGTTTCGGCCGTCATCGGATCGACGCGGTAAAGGTCCCCGCACTGATAGAAGCTCGTCAACGCGGTGCCGCGGTGCACGATGACATCGGTGCTGGAGGCGTCCTTCATCAATGTGCGCGCGCCCCAGCCGTAGTCACGCTTGGCGACCTGCACGGGCTCGGCAAGGCCGGGCCACAGTGCACCGCCGGCCTCCTCCTCGGCCAGCAGCCCGTCGGTGCGGATAAACCTGTTGCGGTAGAACGCTTTTCCGTCCCGGAAGCCGACGATGTGGATCATGCCGTCGCCGTCGAACGGGTGGTAGAACTTCAGCGACGGGTGCAGCGGGTTCTCGGTGTTGCGCAGATACACCCCGTCGAGGTCCGGCGGAATCTCACCTTCGACGGCGGTGAGGTCGTCGGCGTCCCACTCCGTGGTCTGCGGACGCCATGGGCCGGTTCGGTACGGGTGGTCATCGTCTTCGGGCAATGTCGACAGGAACTTGCCGACGACTTCTGGACTTACAGTGGCACCCATTCCTCAGAAACCCTCCGCCGATCCGACGACGAAGCTGACCGTGGTGGCCGTGCTGCCGCCGAAGTTCAACGTGCCGAACGTCTTTGCGCCCTCGACCTGGTACTCGCCTGCGCCGTCGCTGACCTGTTTGGCCGCGTCGAGGAGCATCCGCACACCCGAGGCGCCGACGGGATGGCCGCCGCCGATCAGGCCGCCGCTTGGGTTGATCGGCAGCGCTCCGCCGATCTCGATCTCGCCGTTCTCGATGGCCTTCCACGATTCGCCGGGGCCGGTGAGCCCGATGTGGTCGATGGCGAGGTACTCGCTCGGCGTGAAGCAGTCGTGCACCTCGAAACCGTCGACGTTGTCGAGGGTGACGTTGGCGCGGCCGAACGCGTCGAGCACCGCTCCGCGGACATGCGGCAGGACGTAGGGGTCTGCTGCGGAGCGGTCGAGTTTCTGCTGCAAGCCCAGCCCGACCGTGCGGTGGCCCCAGCCCTCGATCCGACCGATCGGGCGTACATCGGGGTGGTCGCGCAAGTAGTCGTCGGTAGCCAGGACGATACCCGCGCCACCGTCGGTCATCTGGCTGCAGTCGAAGCGGCGCAGCCTGCCCTCGATCACGGGGTTTAGCTCATCGTCGTCGCGCCCGCTCCGCAGGTCAGGAACGGTCCAGCCACGGGTCTGCGCATTGGGGTTCGATCGAGCGTTGTTGAAGTTCAGTTGGGCGATCGCCCGCAGGTGGCTTTCGTCGAGGCCGTACCGCTTGTCGTACTCGTCAGCGACGCGGGCGAACATGGTGGGCCACATGAACTTTGCGTTGGAGCCCTCGTGTCCGATCCAGGCAGCCGCGCCCAGGTGCGCTGCGGCCGTATCGCCCGGCACCGTCTTCTCCAGCTCGACACCGACAACCAACGCCGTCCGGTACGCACCGGAGCGCAGATCGGCGATAGCGGAAAGTGTCGCCACGCTGCCGGAGGCGCACGCCGCCTCGTGCCGCGACGACGGGGTGTCCCACAGCCCTTCGTGCACGGTTGCGGGCATCGCCCCGAGGTGCGCCTGGCTGGCGAACAGCTCACCGAAGGCGTTGGCGACGTGGACGACGTCGATCGCGTCGGCATCCAGCCCCGAGGCGGCGAGCGTGGAGTCGACGATTTCGCCCGTCAGATCGGCGAAGTCGAGGCCCTCACGGGTCAGATTGCGGCTGAAGTCGCTCTGATAGCCGCCGAGAATCCACACGTTGGAGCTGCCCATGAGCGGACGATACTACAACTAACAGAGTGACTGAAGAGGCCGGGAGGCGGCAACGGGCGGACGGCCCCGCCGGCTCCTGGTCTGAACCGACGAGACCTCGGTGCGCGCAGCGGTCGACCCCCGCGCCCACCTGATTCGCAGCATTACCAAGCTCGGCAAAAGACAAACGTGGATCAGGCGGTCTGAATGGATATCTACCTGCTGTGTGCGCTGCGGCAGTAGTGGGAACCCGTAGAACCATGGCCGAACAGCGAAACCACGACCTGGCAATGCGGATGGCCGAGCTGGCCCGCACCGCCGCTGCTCCGCGCAGCATGGAGAATGTGCTGTCCGACGTGACGACCGCGGCGCTGGAGCTGATCCCTGGTGCGGACACCGCGGGTGTGCTGTTGATCGGCAAGGGTGGTAAGTGGGACTCGGTCGCGGGCACTGACGATCTGCCGCATCGACTCGACGAGCTGCAGATGACATTCGGCGAGGGGCCGTGTGTGGAGGCTGCGCTCGACGAAGTGATCGTGCGCACAGACGATTTCCGCGAGGAAGCACGGTGGCCGAAGTACTCAGCCGCGGTTGTCGACATCGGGGTGCTCAGCGGCGTGTCCTTCAAGCTCTATACGGCGAATCGGACAGCCGGGGCTCTCAACCTGTTCGCGTTCAAAGCGCACGCGTTCGACGGCGAATCCGAGACGCTCGGCACCGTCCTGGCGGCCCACGCCGCGGCGGCGATCCTGGCCAGCCGCGAGGGCGAGGAGTTGCAGTCGGCGGTGTCCACCCGCGACCGCATCGGGCAGGCCAAGGGCATCATCATGGAGCGCTACGACGTCGACGACGTGCGCGCCTTCGAGATGCTGCGCAAGCTCTCGCAGGACAGCAACACCCGCCTGGTTGACATCGCCCAACGCGTCATCGACACGCGGAGCGAAAGGCAGGGCTGACGCGGCTCGCGGTGCTATCGATCGGTCGCTCCCTGAGCGTCGGCCTTCGATGCCTTCACGCCGCACCGCGTGGAACGATGAGCACGGGGACCGGCGTGTGGCGGATTATCTTGGCGGCCCGTGATCCCACGAACACGTGTGCAACCGGTCTCGACTCACTCGATCCGATGACCAGCAGATCGCCGTCGTGCCACTCGACGTCGTTGAGCGCCGTAGCCCAGTCGCCCCCATGCCCAATCACCACTCCAGCGCCCGGCTCTTTCGTGTCGCCAAGCACCCGGCGTGCCGCCGCCTCGATGGTCGCCCTCCACTCGGCGACGACTTCCGCGGACTCGGTGCGGAACATGGCCGTCACCGGCGGCGCCGGCTGAACGGCGAACGACGCCAGACGGATCGGCGCACCGAACTGTCCGCCCAGCTGGGCAGCGGCCCGCAGCAGAGAATCGGATTGTTCGGTGCCCGTGTATGCGACCGTCACACGATCGACCCTGTCGGCATCGCCGGACCGAAAGCCGCGCGGCGCCAACGCAACCGGAATCGGAGAACTGTGCAGCAGCCGGTCTGCGATGCTGCTGAGCGATATGTGACCGAACAGCCCGGCAGCCGAGGAACCGACTGCGATGAGGTTCGCCTGATACTGCCCGGCTACCGCCTCCAAACCAGTGGGAATCGACCGCGCTTTGACCGTGGTGAAACTCGCCGACACATCCGGCGGCAGTTCGGCGCGGGCCTGAGCCAGCGCACCGTCGGTCATGTCGTCGATCTGACTCTGGAATGCAGCGTCCTCCCGGACCACTCCGGGCAGCCACGGGCTCGGCGCGACGACGCAGACGACGAGGTCCTCACCGCTGGAACGGGCAAGCAGCGCAGCCAGATTGAGTACCCCCCTGCCGCGCCGGTTGGGCGGATAGCCAACGACGATCGTCACGGCCCGCTGTCCTCCTCGGCGAGCCCAACATGCTCGTGCCGGCCGAGATGGGAGTGGTGACGCGAATAGAAGAAGTAGAAAAGGAAGGCAACCGCGACCCAGATCAAGAACACATAGATGGTGATCGGCCGCAGCGTATAGATGATTGCCAGGGCACCGGCCACCGAGAGAATCGGTGTCACCGGATACAGGGGGACCTTGAAGCTGCGCGGCAAGTCGGGCGCGCGTCGCCGCAGCACGATCACGCCGATCGAGACACAGATGAACGCCACGAGCGTGCCAATACTGGTCATCTCGGCGAGGAAGTTGATCGGGATCAGGCCGGCCATGAGACCGATGACCACAGCGACGATGGCTGTATTTGCGATCGGGGTCAGGGTGCGCGGATTCACCTTGTGGAAAATTTCGGGGATCATGCCGTCACGCGACATCGCGAACAGGATCCGGGTCTGTCCGTAGATGGACACCAGCGTCACGCTGAAGATCGAGATGATCGCGCCCGCGGCGAGGACCGTGCCCGGCCACTGGGCACCGACCACGTCCTCGAGGATCTGGGCCAGCCCCGCCTCTTGGCCGTCGAACTGACCGGAAGGCTGGGCGGCCACGGCGATGAGTGCCGTCAGCACGTACAGCAGCGTGACCGTGCCGAGTGCGATGAGAATCGCCAGCGGCAGGTTTCGCCGCGGGTTCTTCGCTTCCTCGCCTGCGGCGGCGACGCTGTCCAGGCCGACGAAGGTGAAGAAGATGACGCCCGCTGCCGCCGTGATTCCGGAGAAGCCGAACGGGGCGAAGTCGGCCAGGTTGTCGGCATTCCAACCCTGCACGCCGATGACGATGAACATGATCAGCACGGCGATCTTGATGACCACCATGACCGCGTTGGTCTTCGCCGATTCGCTGACACCCCGCATGAGCAGCAGCGCGCACATGATGATCAGAATGACCGCGGGCAGGTTGATGTAGCCGCCCTGTTCGGGGGCGTTCGACAAGGATTCGGGTAGTTGGACACCGAACACGTTGTTGATGAATTGGTTGACGTATTCGGACCATCCCACCGCGACGGCCGCGCCTGCCACGCCCCACTCGAGCAGCAGGCATGCGCCGACGCCCATGGCCACGAACTCGCCCAAAGTGGCGTAGGTGTAGGAGTACGACGACCCGGCAACCGGTACGGCGCCTGCCAGTTCGGCGTAGCAGACCGCGGTCAGGCCCGCGACGACGCCTGCGATGACGAACGACCAGACGACCGCGGGCCCCGCCATGGGCACCGCTTGGCTCAGGATGAAGAAGATGCCGGTGCCGATCGTGCCGCCGATGCCGATCGCCGAGAGACTCCAGAGTCCGATGGTTCGCTTGAGCTCACTGGCTCCGGAGTCGGCGCCGGTTTCGGCGGCCATCTCCTGAACCGGCTTACGACGCAATAGCTGTTCACCTAGCGCTGCCATGGTCTCCTCCTCGGGTCATGTCCGATCATGACGCAGCGCATGCGGTCACCGCGTGAAATCGGGAAGCCGAATACCAGAGGCCGACAGGCAGCCGATCCGAAAAGCGAAGGCTCGGGCAGCACTTGATGTGTGATCTTCACGGCCGCGCGCGAAGCTGTGTCATGACAGCGGTGGATGGCGATCGCTCCACGGCGCGGCCATCTCAAGCTGTGCCGCCACGCGCAGCAGCAGATCCTCGCGCCCGAGCGCCGCGACGAGTTGGACGCCGACCGGCAGCCCGGCCGCCGTCTGCCCGATGGGCAGGCTGATCGCCGGCTGGCCGGTGACGCTGAACGGTGCCGCGAAGCACCAGATGCGTTCGAACCGCGGCAGGATCGAGAGTGGGTCGGCAGACGGCGGCAGGAGCTCTGCGAGAAGAGCGGGTGGCTCGCCGGCGGCGGGCGTCAGGAGCAGGTCGAAGTCGCCTGCCCACCACGCCGACACTTGTGCCGTGTAGGCGCGCTGCCACGTTTGGCTGGCGGAGTAGGTCGCGTCGGTGAGGTTCGCGCCGATGCTCGCGAGTGCCCACGAGTACGGCTCGACATCGTCCGGTGTGAGGGGCCGTCCGATCGCGGTGGCGAGTCCGTCCAGCATGTGGTGGAATTCCCAGCCGGCGGATCGCAGGTGGTGTGTCGCGAATTCCTCGTCGAACAGCCGCGCCGGTCCGGCCGGCTCGACCTGGTGGCCGAGCGCTTCGAGCAGCCCGGCCGTCTCGGTGACCGCGGCGACGCAGTCGGCGTCGACCGTCACCTCGGTCGCCTCGACCGACTCGATGTAGCCGATGCGTAGCCCGTCCGGTGTTTCCGACATTGTCGTCGCGTAGGGCACATCCGGCGGTGGCAGGTGGTAGATGTCGGCCGGATCGGCACCGCCGACGGCGTCGAGGAACGCTGCGGTGTCGCGCACGCTGCGCGTGATCACGTGCTCGACGAGGTTCGGGTCGGTGATCGGCAGGCTCGACGTCCGCCCGCGGGACGGCTTCAGACCGACGACCCCGCACCACGCGGCCGGCAGCCGGATCGAGCCACCGATGTCGCTGGCGTGCGCCACCGGCACCAGCCCGGCCGCGACGGCGGCGGCCGCACCGCCGCTGGATCCCGCAGTGGAGCGCGTGGTGTCCCACGGGTTTCGGCACGCGTCGAAGGCGATCGACTGAGTGGTCGGCTGGCAGCCGAACTCGGGCAGCGCCGTCTTGCCGATGGTGACGACGCCGGCGGCGCGGAAGCGGCCGCCGAGAATGGTGTCGGAGGGTGCACGCCAGTCGAGCGACCGCAACAGCCCGTTGCCCATGTACAGCGGTAGGCCGGCCAGGCAGGCGCCGACATCCTTGAGCAGAAACGGCACGCCGTGGAACGGCCCGCGTGGCAGCGCCGGATCGGCGGCGATGGCACGCCCGACGTCCGGCAGCGGCACAACGACTGCGTTGAGCACCGGGTTGGCGGCGTCGATGCGGGCGATCGCGCTCTCCGCGAGCTCGGCCGGCGTGACCTCGCCGTCGGCGACCAGATCGCGTAAGGCGACCGCGTCCAGCCACCTCAGATCGTTGGCGGGCATAGGAGGAGCCTAACGGGCGATGAGTTGCGCGGTCTCCTAGGCAAGTTGCGAGCGTCTGGACCGACTTCGACGATCAGAACGGCGTGTCACGGATCCACCGACCGGCTGCATGCAGGGGGCACCACGGAGGCAAATACGCAAACCACCGTTCATGCGCACCGAAAGTGAAGCGCTGACCGACTGAAGATCAGAGAATCATCTTTCGAGGGCCTGGACCAAAAGGGCCTTGATCTCGGCGACGTTGTCCTCGACCGAGCGCACCCCCGTAATGGTGTCGTCCGTCTTGGCTTCGAGGCGTTCCAGAGTCGGGGTGTGCTCACGCACGGTCAGAGCTAAGGCGCTCGGAAACCAGCCAGGACAACGACGCTACGAGATCAGGGATTGCCCACGGGTGGAGAAGATGCACCAATTAATCGAGGCTTAAGAACATGGCGCCGATGTTCGCGTGATAGGACGTTCAGTTCATATCCGTTTGGAGGGGAAGGATCACCGATGCCGTCGCTGAGCGAGCAGTTGGCGGGCCAGCTCGCCGACCCTGTGTTCGGCTCGGCGGAATTGGTGTCACCGGAGCAGCTGACCGGCGCCGGGCGCCGGCAGATTCCGTCGTGGTGGCCTGAAGCCGCGCTGCTTGATAACAGCGAAGCAATGGAAGTGGCAGTGGCGCAGGGGAGCTCGGCGCTGCCTGGAAAGTTAGCGATTTCATTGGAGGTATTCCGCACCCGTTCGGCAGGACTGCATCTCGCGCGGCTAGGTTTGACAGCCCCACCGTGGTGTTGATTTATGCCCTGCACAGCGGGTCAGCCGACGAGGACGCTGATCCGTTTGTCTGTTGGTACGGCTATCCGCCAAAAGCGCAACTGGCCAGCGGTCGGGTCGATGCCGAGCGACTGCCAGCGGGCGTGCGCCTGCTCTACACCAAACTGCATAATTCCTTCTGCCTGGCGGGCTTGCTCGGGCGCGGTGGCGGAGAGAACGCCGAATCGCGCGCACTTGTGGGCCTCTGCCTCGTCCTCGGGAATCAGAACATGTCGCACCGTTGTCTGCCTTCGATCGTTCAGTCGCAAGTAGCGAATGCTCTCGGGACTGACTCGACGAAGTAGCACAGGGGCATGCGTTGCCAGGACCGCTTGTGCATCCTCTTCTCGCGCCAAGTCGTGAAGTTGCTCGATGATTCGACCGACATAGTGCGGAGAGAGACTATTTTCCGGCTCTTCGACGGCCAGCAGAGTAAAGATCGCAGGCCGCATCTTGTCTGGATCGAATGCACTGGTCTGCCCCTGAAGGACGCGACGCCCCATCGCGTGAAGCGCAAGAACCAAGCCGATGTACCTCAGCGACTTCTGTCCATCGCTCAGTCGCGACAACTCAAGCTCCCTCCGCCCGGCGACGGAGTGAACGTCAAGCTGATCAACCTCAGAGCAGATTCGACGTCGGTAGCTCCGAATGAGAGTGCGGCGTCGCTGAGGTATTCCCCGGTATATAGGGACGTCCAAGCAGTCTTCACCACGGCCTGAGTTTCGTTGACGGCGTCATGCGCGGTGAGCACCGCGTTGATCTGTGTCACCAGCTCGTTGATCGCCGCACTCGCTGTCGTGAAGTCGGCGGCTCTTAGAGCGCGGCCAAGCAAACTTGTTGCAGCGTAGGATAATTGGTCGGCGGGATCGCGTCTTGCAGGGAGGTAGTGCACCTGAATTGCGGCACGATCCGTAGGCGACATATCGATTGGAGCGATCGGGTCTCCATCGTCATCGACGCGGACGACATGCTGGACCTTGTCAAGAACCTCACCTTCAGGGGATACGGTGGCGGTAACCTGATGCAAAAATAGGGGACTCCACCTGCCGACTCCAGCCACATATGAGCAAAAAATGGCGGAACGGTCGGGTGGAGGAAAGCCTGGTCAGCCGCCTCTGGCACCTCGAAATCGGCCTGAATCCAAAACGACGACGCTCGTTCGCCCTCTGGCGACGCGTGGAAATCACTCAGGCGCACCCGCCTCAACGCTCTATCGGCACCGAACAGCCGGCAGAGCGCGTCCACCACTGCGGTCTTGCCAGAACCGTTCGGTCCGATAAAGAACGTGACATCGCTCAGTTCGACAATGGTTGCACCGAGATAGTCCGTAGTCAACGGCGTCTACCCGACTGCAACGGGGCGACGAGCGGGCACGCCAGAATCTCCAAGCCGTCAACGCCCGGGTCAACGAGCATTTCAATGGTCTGCTCGAGCTCGGCGTTACGACGTCGCAGTGCCCGGATCTCCGCTGCAGCTTCGCTGGAAACGCCGTCGCGCTGGAGATCATCAACCTGATGCTGACGGATCCAACTCCGCAACGTCTCGGCGGTCATCCCCAACCGCTTGGACACCGCCGTGATCGCCGCCCACTCACTCGGATAGTCATCACGGTGCTCCAGCACCAGACGGACAGCCTTGGCCCGCGTCTCCGGGTCGTACTTGCTCGCCACGAAATGCACCTTCCCAAGAATGGAGGTGCGCATCAAACGCGGGAGGGTTCATGCTTTGGATGAGTAAAATTCGGGCCGAGGAACTGAGACGGATTGAGGGCCGCCCGGCCTGGGTTTGTGTTGCGAGCGCCTGATGGCCAGGCGACGCACCTACGAGCGCGACCGGCCAGGCCGGTTCTCGCCGACGGGTAGCACCCGAGTCAAGCGGATCAGACGCAAAGTCAACCGCCGCCGTCCCCGATATGTGAGAGGAAGCCTCGGCAAGACCCTTAAAGTCGGTCGCGTGGGGGCCGCCGATCAGTGATCTTGTCGTAATGTAGTGCCCAGCAGCCGCGGTCACCGCAATGTGTCAGCAAGATGGACGAGTTGGTATCAGGGTGCGCCCAAGATGTGCCCACAAATAAAGCAGGCCGGAGCGAAGATACGCTCTGGCTTGCTTTGTTGAGCGGTCCGAATCGGGCGTGCTCGACCCACGTCGCCAACCGGCGCATCAAGGCGTCAGGAATCGGTAATCGCATTCAGGATGCCCTCGCGGCGCATATGTGATTCCCTCGACACGGGCTGAGTGTTGCCACGGTCGTGCATCGAATGCCGGGCGGGTCTTTCCTGCCGCCGTCTCCCGCAGTCTGGACGACTTCGGACCTCTGGGGAGGCCGGCGACACGACTCGATGAGAGGTGACCGTGAACGTGCGAGCGCAGGTGTCGCAGATGAGCCAAGACACACGAGACGCTCTCGCGCAACGCATCAAAGCGCGTCTTTCCCGTGCTGGTCAGCGGAGCGCCGACCACGACGTGTGCATTGTCGGCGGAGGCGCTGCGGCTCTCACCTTGGCCCTGGATATCCGCCTGACCCGACCAGCCACGCGGGTCGGGATCATCGAGCCGAACGGCTACCCGGTGCCCGAGATCACCCACACGGTCGGCGAGTCGACGGTCGAGGTTTCGGCGCATTACCTCCGAGACCGACTCGGTCTGGCCGACCACCTGCAGTCCCGTCAGCTGCGCAAGATGGGTCTGCGGATGTTCTTCTCGAACAACGGCAACACCGATATCGCACAGCGGATGGAACTCGGCAGTTCCGCCTTCGTGCCCCAGGTGACGTATCAGATCGACCGCGGCAGGCTGGAGAACGAACTCGCCCAACGCTGCATATCTGATGGCGTCGAGATGTTCTGCGGCCGAGTGCGCTCGGTGGAGTTCGGCGCCGAGAAGACTGCGCACACCGTCTCCTTCCAGAACGACGACGGAATCACCCGCACCACCGCCCACTGGGTGGTCGACGCGTCGGGCCGCAACCGAGCACTGGCCCGTCAGCTGGACCTGAAACGGGCTAACGAGCATCGCTGCAATGCCGCGTGGTTCCGCGTCGCAACGGAGATCGACGTCGGCAGGTGGAGCGATGACCCCGAGTGGCAGACACGGCTGATCGAAGGCGACCGTGCTATGTCCACGAATCACCTGATGGGCCAGGGCTATTGGGTGTGGCTCATTCGACTCGCATCCGGCGCCACCAGCGTCGGTATCGTCGCCGACCCCGTGTTCCATCCGTTCGACGAATTCAACACGCTGGCGATGGCGAAGGCGTGGCTCGCACGACACGAGCCCCAGTGCGCCGCGGTACTGGCTGAGCACGACGACCTGATCATGGACTTCCGGGTGATGAAGAAATACAGCCACGGCACAACGCAGGTGTTCGACGGCCACGACCGTTGGTGCCTCACCGGCGATGCCGGCGTGTTCCTGGATCCGTTGTACTCATCAGGCCTCGACTTGGTCGCCATCGGCAACGGTCTGATCACCGACATGATCGCCCGCGACTTGGACGGTGAGGACATTGTCGTCCGCGCGCAGATCAGCGATTCGCTGTTTCGCTCACTTACCGATATGTGGCTCGCCGTATATCAGGATCAATACACGGTGATGGGCACGCCAACGGTGATGTCGGCCAAGATCATTTGGGACGTCGCGTTCTACTGGGGATTCGTCGGGCTTCTCTACATGAATGACCGGTTCGTGCGCGTCGCGGATGAACCCGACTTCGTTCCGCACCTCGAGGGGCTCATCGCACTCAGCAATCGTGTCCAAAGATTCTTCCGGGAGTGGGCCGCGGTGGAGAGCGGCGCGTCCTCGGTGCCGTTCGTCGACCTGTATGCGCCATTGAATTTCATGGTCGAGCTGCACACCGCGATGATGGGAGCGAGCCCGAACTTCACCGAGCGGTTCGAGGCCAACGCCCGGTTGCTGCGCCAGCTGGCGGGCCAGCTCGTAGAAACCGTGCTGTCGGAGAAGTCGTCGATGTTCGGTGACGACGCGACCATGCGGCAAGTTCAGGTTTGGCAACGGGATTCGTTGCTGCGCGAGCTGCGCTCCACCTACCGCCGAGAACAGGCGACGAATCCGGTCAGCGGCGACTGGATCGTCAGCACCTCACCCGCGCTTCAGTCGAGTTGAGCGTCCACTCCTTGGCGAGTCGCGTGACCGAAACCTCCACTTCCCCCTCGACGCCGCCGGCAAGCGACCTGCAGCGATCGACGAACACCCACCACCGAGCGATGCGTCGCGGTGTGAGGACGAAGGATGAAGATGCTCACTGAAAACATCAGTCGCGAGCCCTTGGCGATCGTCGGAATCGGGTGCCGCTTTCCCGGCGGCGCCGACTCGGCGGAGACTTTCTGGAATCTGCTCTGCAATGAAACCGACGCGACCAGCGTCGTTCCCGAAACACGCTGGAACGCAGCGCGTTATACCGATTCCAATCCGGCGAAGATCGGCAAAGTCGTCACCAAGCGCGGCGGGTTCCTCAACGAGATCGATCAATTCGACCCCCACTTCTTCGGGATGTCGCCCCGCGAGGCACATTCACTCGATCCGCAGCAACGGCTCCTGCTCCACGCCACATGGGAGGCATTGGAGGACGCCGGGTTGCCCGCCGACAGCCTGGCGGGCACCGACGTCGGAGTGTTCATCGGAGGTTTCACCCTCGACTACCAACTTCTGCAGAACCAGGGCCGCACCAGTCGTTACCGATTCAAGCCGCACTCGGCTACCGGAATGATGATGACGATGCTGGCGAACCGGATCTCGCACGCCTTCGACTTCCGCGGGCCCAGCATGACGGTCGACACGGCGTGCTCCAGTTCACTCGTCGCAGTGCATCTGGCGGCGCAGAGCATCTGGGACGGCGAATGCGACCTCGCCTTCGCCGGCGGCGTGAACATCATGATCGGCCCCAACACGGCCATCGCGGAATCGAAGAGCGGATTCCTCAGTCCTGACGGACGTTCGAAGGCCTTCGACGACTCCGCGGACGGTTACGCGCGCGGGGAAGGCGGTGCGGTCGTCATCATCAAACCGCTCCAGCGGGCGCTACGCGATGGCGACGACATCTACGCCCAGATCCTGGGCACCGCGGTGTCACAAGACGGCCACACCGACGGCATCACGGTGCCTCGCGAAGAAGCCCAAGAGGCAGCGATCAGGACAGCGCTGCGACGCGCCGGAATCCAGGCGACCGACGTCGGATACGTGGAAGCGCACGGCACCGGAACGCCCGTCGGTGATCCCATCGAGATGCGTGCGCTCGCAAGCGCATTGACTGCGGACCGAGCGCCGACGAATCCGCTGATGATCGGATCGGTCAAGACCAACATCGGACATCTCGAGGCCGGCGCCGGCGCTGCTGGCCTGATCAAAACGGCCCTGGTGCTCAAACACGGCTACATTCCGGCGAACCTGCATCTGCGGATGCCCACCCGCCACGTGTCCCTCGAGGATCTGAGGATCGACATCCCGGCAACGGGACGGCGCTTCCCCGACTGCGAGCGACGTATCGCGGGCGTCAACTCCTTTGGGTTCGGCGGCACCAACGCCCACGTGGTACTCGCCGAGCCTCCTGCTCCGACTGGCGCCACCGCTTCGCAGCAATCCGTGTCGCCGCGGCTGACCCTCATGCCGATCTCGGCGCGCAGCGAGGACGCCCTGCTAGCAACGGCCAATCGGCTGGCCGAGCATTTGACCACGCACCCCGAGACGGGGTTACTCGACCTGGGCTACACGCTCGGTCAGCGACGGGCTCACCTCAACCATCGTCACGTCATGGTCACCGACAGCATTTCCGATGTGCGAGAACAACTTCAAGCGCTCGCCGACGGTGGCAAGATCTCCGCGGGCCGCACCGGCCCTGTCGCGTCGAAGCTGGCGTTCGTCTGCTCCGGCATGGGACCCCAATGGTGGGGGATGTGCCGGGGATTGCTCGACGTGTTGCCGACGTTCACCGAATCGATCCTGTGCAGCGACCGCGAGTTGTCCCGCTACACCGATTGGTCGTTGCTCGATGAGCTCAGACGCGATGAAACATGTTCTCGCATGGCGGAAACGCACATCGCCCAACCCGCCAACTTCGCCGTCCAGATTGCGCTGGCGGAGCAACTCGCAGACTTCGGTATCCGTCCGGACGCCGTGATCGGCCACAGCGCAGGCGAAGTGGCCGCGCACCATCTCGCGGGTCTTCTCACCTTCGAGCAAGCTGTGTATGTCATCTATCACCGAAGCCGGCTTCAACAACAGACGAGCGGACAAGGTCGCATGCTCGCCGTCGGCGTCGACGCCGAAACGCTCATGGGAATGCTTGGTGAGTCGCTGCTCGGTGAGTTCGGCCAACGGGTCTCGGTGGCGGCGGTCAACAGCCCGTCGGCAGTGACCATCGCCGGCGATAGCGACGTTCTCGACGACATCGGCGCTCAGTTGGACGAGGCGGGCGCCTTCCACCGGTATCTCTGCGGGAAAGTTCCGTACCACACCCACTACATGGAGGCGGTGAAGGACGACCTCTTGAGCGCCTTCGAGAGTTTGTCGTCGAAAGCGGCCACGCTTCCGCTGTACTCGACGGTCACCGGCGAACGGTTGGACGGCTATGTGGCGGGCGCCGCCTATTGGTGGCAGAACACCCGCGCCACCGTACTGTTCGAACCGGCGATCCGCCGAATGCTCGACGATGGGTACACCCACTTCGTCGAGTTGGCTCCCCACCCCGTTCTGGCCGCATCTATCCTTGAAACCGCTGGCAGGCAGAAGGTTTCGGTCATGACGTCCCAGCGGCGCAACCACGACGACAACCGTACGCTACTGAGCTGCGTCGGCGAGCTGCACTGCCATGGTTACGACGTCGCGTGGAGCGCTATCCATCCTCGCGGCGAGAGGCTGCTCAAGCTGCCCTCCTACCCGTGGCAGACAAAGCGGTATTGGGACGAAACACAGGAAGCGGCGGAAGCCCTGTTCTACCGTCCGGTGCACCCACTCCTGGGCCAGCCGGTGAATGCGGTCCATCCCACGTGGGAAGCCGAAATCAGTACTGTTCTAAACGCATTCCTCGCCGATCACGAGGTGCAGGGAAGCATTGTCCTGCCCGGCGCGGTGTACATCGAGATGGCGCTGGCCGCCGCCGAGGCGACATATGGGTCGAACCACAGTGTCGACAACCTCGTGCTTCACCGCGCGGTCCTGCTCGACGGCACGTGCGACCCCATCCTCAGGACCACACTCAACGAGGACGACGGCACAGTGGAATTCGCCGCGTTCACCGCCACGTCGGACGGAGATCTCAAATGGACGATCACCGCGACCGCCGAACTGAACACGCTTCCCGCCGCGCCGCGCCGGCACGATCCGCCGCATGGCGGCGAGCCGGTCACTTCGATCGGCGGTGACGACTTCTACGCCCGCACCGAGTCCATCGGGTTCGTCTACGGCCCGTCGTTCCGGTCCGTCCACAGCGTGACCGCCGGTGAGGACTGGGCATCCGCCGAGATCGTCATCCCCGCAGCGCTGGCCGATGAACTCTGCGACTACCGCTTTCATCCGGCGCTCATCGACGCCGCCTTCCAAACATTGTTCAGTGCACCATTTCTCGGGCAGAAGGAGAACGACGAGCCTTACCTGCCCACCCGCATCCGACACTGCGCAGTTTACGGTTCACCCCGCACTCGCATGACAGTTCGCGTCGAGGTCCTCTCAGCGACCAGTGAAGCTGTCGAAAGCGACATCACGATCACCGATCAATCGGGTGATCTGCTCGCCGTCATCGATGGCTTCGTCGTGCAGTCGCTGAGTACCTCGTCGCGGATGTCGGCAGCCCACATCGACAAGGGACTCTACGAACTCCAATGGTCCGAGAAAACCGACGATGCCACCGAGGATGCCAGCGCCGCGGCGGCACCGCAGAGTGAGACCACGCCAGAAGCTCGATCATGGCTGGTGTTCGTCGATGAATCCGGCGTGGGCGCAACGTTAACCGAAGAACTGCGCCGCCGCGGTCACCGCGCGCACACCGTCGGCCACCAGTCGGTCGACGTTCTCACCGAAGTCGAGGGGGGATACCTCGTCGATCCGGAACGACCCGAGCAGATGGCCGAACTGGTCACAGCCCACCTCGGCGCAGAGGCTGACCTGTGGGGCATCGTCGACTGCTGGCCACTCGATATCAGCGCCGACGGCGGTGACCATGACATCGGAGCGTTCGCCATCCTGCATCTCGTGAAGGCGCTCGCGGAACAGGGCGCCGCCAAACCGCGGCTGTTCCTGATCACCGGCAACTCGCAACCGGCACCGGCAACCCGTCTGACCGGCATGAACCAGGCCGCGATCTGGGGGCTGGGCCGCGTCATCGGCCATCAGGAGTTCGGTGAACTCTGGGGTGGCCTCATCGACATCGACTGCGCTGATGAACTGGCCCAGATGGCTACGCGCGTATGCGATCACCTTCTCGGCGACGAGTCCGAAGATCAGATTGCAATCCGCGGTCAGGCGACATTCGT
The DNA here is from genome assembly GCA_963715215.1 of uncultured Actinomycetota bacterium. Classification (GTDB taxonomy): domain Bacteria; phylum Actinomycetota; class Actinomycetes; order Mycobacteriales; family Mycobacteriaceae; genus Mycobacterium. The sequence goes on along the minus strand of CAVQRJ010000008.1, from coordinate 42,025 downwards.
CCCGCGGCTACGCCCCTGCAGCAGCCTCACACGACCCTTCCCCGCGAAACTCACTCCGGACGCGACGTATGTCGTCACCGGCGGCGCGGGCGCACTGGGCCGCGTCGCGGCGTCCTACCTCGCCCAGCGCGGAGCGCGGCACATCACACTGCTCGGCCGCACGCCGATTCCGCCGAGGCACCGTTGGTCGGCACTTACCGACGGCGACCCGCACTTCGCGCTCGTCACCAAAATCCGGGCCATCGAACGCCTCGGCGCCCACGTCACCACCGCCAGTGTCGATGTCGCCGACGCCGACCAGGTGGCGGCGTGGCTGAATAACCATCTTGCGCGCGGCGGTCGGCCAATCCGCGGAATCATGCACGCCGCGGGCTCGGTGGCCGACAAACTGTTGGTCAACATGAGCGAAGCCGACTTCGCTGCGGTATTGGCGCCCAAGATGATTGGCACCCGCGTTCTGCACGACGCCCTCAAAGGGCATGACCTGGAATTCTTCGTCATGTTCGGGTCTGCGGGATCGACCATCGCCGCCCCAGGCCAAGGCAACTACGCGGCCGCCAACGCCTTTCTCGATGCGTTCGCGCACTATCGCCAAGCGCAGGGACTGCCGGCGATCAGCATCGGTTGGGGGCCGTGGTCGGTGGGCATGGTCGAAGAGTTCCACCTGGAGAAGATCTACGCCCAGCGCGGTATCGAACTGATTACACCTGCGGTAGGTACCCGGATACTGGATCGGCTCATCAATCAAAAGGTTGCAAATGTCCTCGCCATCACCGCCGACTGGGACCGTGCCCGCCACACCGGGTTTGGTGGACGCTTCCCGGCGATGTTCTCCGAACTCCAAGCGGCCAAGGTCTCTGCACAACGAGGCGAATCGGGGCCGTCGGTACTCGACACCCTCGCCGCCGCTGCAGAGCCCGATCGACCGGCGATAATTGCAGAGCACGTTCGACGCGTCGTTGCCGCGGTATTCGACTGCGCCTCAAGCGACATCGAGCCCGACGACATGCTCGACGACATCGGCTTGGACTCCATGATGGCCATGGATTTCCGAGTACGGGTCAATACGACATTCTCGATCGACATTCCCGTGCTGGAAATCCTTCAGGGCGTCAGCGTGAACTCATTGGCGGGCCGCATTCTCGTCGAGTTGCACTCGATCCACGGGAATGCCTCCGCCGCAACCGAAGAGCCAGCGCCGCCACAAGCGCCGCTCGTCGACGGCGTGGAACAGCTGATCGACGAGTTGTCCGACGCCGACCTGCAAGAGCTGCTGGCCGAACTCGAGGCGGCGGAGCCGGAACCGGGGGGTGCGCACTCGTGACTGGCACCTCGCGCACGACACGATCGTCTGCGGTATCTGTCCGTGGGTTGTCCAAAACGTACGGAAAAGTGCAGGCGGTGACCGACCTCGACCTCGAGATCGGCGACGGCGAGATCTTCGCCATTCTCGGCCCGAACGGCGCGGGCAAGTCGACGACCATCGAGATCCTGGAAGGCAATCGGAAGCGCGATGCCGGTCAGGTTTCCGTACTGGGGGAAGACCCGCAAACCGCGGGTAGGAATTGGCGCGCCAGGATCGGCATCGTCCTGCAGGACGCCAGCGACGCGGGAATGCTCTCGGTGCAGGAACTCGTCACGATGTACACCAGCTGCTACGGCAACGCGCGAGCGCCAGAAGAAGTGCTCGATCTCGTCGGGCTCGGGTCAGTGTCCGACTCGAGGGTGAGGACGCTTTCCGGTGGGCAGCGTCGCCGCCTCGATGTCGCCCTGGGCATCGTCGGCATGCCGGAACTGCTGTTCCTGGACGAACCGACAACCGGGTTCGATCCCGAGGCCAGGCACCAATTCTGGGATTTGATCAGGCTTTTGGCGGCCGACGGTGCGACGATCCTGCTCACGACCCACTATTTGGAAGAGGCCGCCGAGCTGGCGGACCGGGTCGCCGTCATCGCCGGTGGCCGGATAGTCGCGGTGGACTCGCCTGCGAGGTTGGTCGGATACGTGGACACCGCGGCGACCGTTCAGTGGATCGAGGGCGGCGAAGTACAGGTTGAGCGCACAGACTTCCCGACCGAATTGATCAGGCAACGCAGCGAAGGGGGCGCCGAGCTCGCTCAACTGACGGTCACCCGGCCGACGCTCGAAGATGCCTACCTGCAACTGATCGGCATGGTGTGATGTCCGTCGAACAAACCGAGAAGGCGACGTCGTCGCGACACCGCGCCAACAGTGTTCACTCACCCGTCCCGTCTGCGGTGCGCATCGGATTTTCACGTGTCGTGCCCGAGTTGAAGATGTTCTACCGCCGCCCCGAGCAAGTGGCACTAACGTTTTCGATGCCCGCCGTGATCTGTCTGCTACTGGGGTCCATCTTCTCGGCGAAGCTGCCGAACAGTGATATCAGCACCGGCGCCGTGATCGCGGCGAGCATGCTTGCCTACGGCATCCTGTCGACGTCCTTCATCAACTTGGGCATCAGCATTGCGGCCGACCGTGAGACCGGAGCCCTGAAGCGGCTTCGCGGCACGCCGACCACCGCACTGTCCTATTTCATCGGCAAGATCATGCTCGTCGCGATCGTCAGTTCCGCCGAGGCGGGAATACTTCTGGCGGTTGGGGTTTCGGTGTTCGGTCTACGGTTGCCCTCGGATGTGTCTGAATGGTTCACATTGTCGTGGGTCTTCATCCTCGGGATCGTCAGCTGTTCATTGTTGGGCGTGTTCATCAGCAATCTCGCCAGCAACGCCGTTTCTGCGGCCGTCATCACCAACGGTCCCGCGGTCGGCTTGCAGTTCTTGTCGGGAACGTATGTGCCGCTGATCGTGCTGCCCACGTGGATGCTGATCGTCGGGTCGATCTTCCCGATCAAGTGGATGGCGCAAGGATTTCGGTCGGTGCTGCTGCCGGCGCAGATGGTCGTGTTCGAACCGGCAGGCAGTTGGGAGCACGGGCGAATCTTCCTCGTGCTCAGCGCGTGGAGCGTGGGCGGGCTGATCGCATGCCTCTGCATGTTCCGTTGGACGGACCGACGGTGACGTCGACGACGGGTAATGCCGTCGCAGCCTGCTTCACCGGCGCGACTGCGGTTTCGTGAAAGGACCTCCATGCCCTCTCTGCTCTCAGTCGCTTATCACTTTTTTCTCCAGATAGCGGTCATCCTGGCGGCCTACCGCCTCTTGTGGCCGCTGTTTCGCCGCCTCGCCCAGGTGCAGGTTGTCGCGATGATGGTGGCCGGATTCCTGCTCGGACCTTCGGTATTGGGCTGGATCTGGCCTGCCGGGCAGCATTGGTTGTTCCCCGCGAAGCTGACCGTCGGCACCGAGACGATCACGCACCCGAATCTCATGGTCATCTATGTCGTCGGCCAACTGGGCCTCGTGCTCTACATGTTTCTGGTGGGCACGTCATTCAAACTCGACATCCTCGGTGCTCACGCGAGACAAGCCGGCGTCACGGCGGCGGCCGGCATCGGTGTTCCCCTGATTCTCGGCGGCCTCGTCGGGTGGTGGATGGTCGGCCTCGGCGGCTATTTCACCGACAAAGTCGTGCACTGGCAGGGCGGGCTGTTCGTCGCAGCCGCGGTGGCCATCACGGCATTCCCGATGTTGGCGTGGATCGTGTACGACTCTGGGTTGCTCAACACCCGATTGGGCACGATGTCGCTGTCCTGCGCGGCTGTTGACGACGCATGCTCCTGGGTGTTGTTGGCGACGGTGGTTGCGACGGCCAAAGGAAGCCTGTTCGGCGCGTTTCTGGCCATCGGCGGTGGGCTGACCTACCTGCTGTTGATGGTCTACATCGGTCGTCCGCTACTGGGCAGACTGGCGACATGGACGCCATCGCGTACCGACGCTGAACGCACCGGAGGCTTACCGATCGCGCACACGAGCATCATCCTGCTCGTCGTCCTCACGGCGAGCTGGTTCACCGATCTAGTCGGAATCTATTCGGTCTTCGGCGCTTTCGTGGCCGGCATCGTCATGCCCCGCGGTGACCTGCTCGACGCGATCCGGGACCGCTTCGAACCGCTCGTCGCGTACCTGCTGTTGCCTGCGTTCTTCATCTACTCGGGTCTGAACACTCAACTCACGTTGATATTCGACGGATCGACCTTGCTCATCGCGAGCGTCGTTCTCGTCGTGTCATTTGCCGCCAAGTTCGGCGCCATCGGGCTGGCAGCGCGTTGGCAGGGCATGAGCTGGTACGAGGCCGGGTCGATGGGAGCACTCGCCAACGCTCGCGGTCTGATGGAACTGATCTTGCTCAACATCGGATTCGAGGCGGGACTCATCTCCGGGAAGCTCTACACCATCCTGGCGCTTATGACGATCATCACGACGTTCGCTGCCACACCACTGCAGCGGTTGTTCGAACGCCGGCTTCAGAGATCGGGTGCGAGGTTCGGACCTGCCGGGGAAGAAGCCCGCGGCGAACTGCTCAACACTCCGTCAGCGCAGAGTTCGTGACCCTGGGGTCGTGCGTCGACGGCGTTACGCAGCGCCGGTTGACGATGACCCGATCAGTCGAGCCGGTTTTGCGCATGTGCCCACAAAGGAAGCAGGCCAGGTCTGTCGACCTGACCTGCATCTTGTGTGGAGCTGCCGAGAATCGAACCCGGGCTGTGACCTGCGGAAATGCAGAATTACCTGCGCGAATTAACGCGAGAACACGCTGAGTAGTCACGAGAGGACTTGGGACTATGCCGAAAGACGTTGGCGAGTCCAACATCTCCACGTTATCGCCTGGTGTGCCGAACCCGTTTGCTGGTCTCTTCTGGGCTGCGATCAGTCGCCGTCGGGTAGCTGGATGGGCGCGGGCGACATCTGCACAACAGCCGCAGCGCCCGAGCGGCGCCCCTCAGAGGGGACTGTCAACCGACCGCTACGAGCTGCCTGCCACGGGTCGGCGGCAGCAACGATCCGCTGCGCTCCACATCGCCGTCCCGCCGAACCGCTGACCGCGCTCGTTAGGGATCCGCTGCGTCAGCGGGAGAGCTCGACGATCTCGCCCCTGATCGCCCAGCGTTGATCGACCGGTTCGGCTTCGGCGGCGACCAACTCGCCGGCGACGCACATGTGGTCCGCGGGATCCCACTCGACGCCTGCCCGGTAGGGATGACGAGCCGCGACACGACGCTGAGGACGGCCCGGCGTTGATCAAGCAACAGCTCCTTGATTTCCACGGGATCTGCCGGAAGCAGTGTCGCGAGGCGTTGCACGGCCCGCGGCAGGGCCGCCGTGTCGGTATTCTGGGCGTATCCCCGCGCCAACACAGCGGGATCGTCTTCGGGACATCCGCACGTAGGCCACCGTACTGAGAATTGGTTCCAGCGCAGCCGACGCCGGTACCTCACTTAAGCGAGTTGGCTTCGGTGAAATGCAGCGCCCCCCTACTTTGCTGCCCTTACTTTCTTGTTTTGGCACACATTTGGCGCGGCGGTGCGGCGATGATTGCCTCAGAAATCGATCCGGAACCTGCGACGATATGGGTGATCCCGGCTGGCATCCGACGACCGAAGTCCCCGCGCGTGAAAAATAATCCTGAGTTAGGTGAGCTGTCGGCGCCACGTTGGCGCTTAAGGGCGGATGACATGTGAGCAGATGGCGCGCGGCACAGTTACGGTTGGCTGCTGCCGTGGCAGGTCTGGGTCTGGCAGTCCTCCTAGGCGGCGCAGTGGCTGCGGCCACTCCCGGCTCCGGCGACCGCGAGCCTTCTCCGGGTCCGGGCTCGTCGACCTCCAGCGCCACCGACTCTACGGGGACGGGCGTCTCGTCAGCGGCTTCGCAGTCGGCTGCGTCCAAGATCGCGTCGAGCAGCTCATCGCCTCGACGCAACACCGCGACGTCGCCAGGGTCCGGTGGCGGTATGCCGACAGGCATCCAACGCCAGCACACCACCGGGACGACGCCATCACGGCCGACTGGTCCCCCCGATCCGGCCAGTATCGAGGCGATGCTCTCACCGACGGATACGGCGAAACCGGCAGAGGTCACGAGGCCGGCGTTGGCAGCTCCCAGCACACCCACCGCGACACCGACCGGCCGCATCGCCTCGCCAATCAGCCCCAGCCCGGCGGCGAGCCCACCATCCGAAGAAGCCGCCTCGCCGTCGGTCACAAACACGAGCGCGTCTGGCACGACCACCGCGGCCACGCCCAGACGCTCGGCGGTGACGGCACCGTCGACCAGTACAACCGCGTCAGAGGCGGCCGCTTCTGCCGAAAAGCCAACCCACCGGGTTTCGCCCGCCGGGGTGGACGCAGCGCCGACGAGACGTGCGGCCGTGCTCGGTGATAATCCCCTCAGCCGGGTCGCCGATCTCGCAGCTGGCAGTACTGACTCGCCGTCAGCAGCCGCGGCGAGCGCCGCGCCCGCGCGAACGGCTGTGCTGGGTACACCCACCTCCGCGGACGTGCCGGCGGCCGCAGCGGCTGCGGCACCGGCGACCACCACCCAGCTGGCAGCGGTGTCGCAGTCAGCTGCCTATACGCCGCCGCTGCTCAACGTCATCGGTACGGCGATTTTCACCCTGCTGGGGGGCATCTCGCGCCTCTTCGACCCGGTGCCGGTCGTGCCACCAGGCAGCACCGTGACACTCGGCCGGTCAACCCTGGACATCGGCTGCGGCTGCGGCCAGAAAGCCGACGCGCTGTGGGTCTTCCCAAACAAGCAACAGCCGCCCGACGGGCTGATCTATCTGCAGCACGGCTTTTTCCGCTCGAACAACAACATGGCCGCGATGGCGATCCAGCTTGCCGACACCACCAACAGCGTGGTGGTCGTTCCCACCATCAGCTCCAACCCGTTCGCCGCCGGTGGCTGCTGGATCAACGGCGCACCCGAGCAGCAGGCCGTCGCGACGCTGTTCACCGGCGACCGTGCGGCGCTGACGGCCAGCGCCAGCGCGGCGGCCGGACGCCCGGTCGAGCTACCCCGCCAGTTCGTGCTGGCCGGCCATTCCGCTGGAGGCAACCTCGCCACCGCGGTGGCCGGCTACACCGTCGACAACGGCGCGGTCAGCGACCTGCGTGCGGTGGTGCTATTCGACGCGGTTGACAGCGGCGGGCAGATGAGCGCGGCGCTGGCCAAGCTCACCGGGGCCAACGGCCGTCCGGTGTATCACATCGCTTCGCCGTGCTCGTTGTGCAACGGCTTCGGTTCGGGCACCTCCGCCCTGCACCACGCGCGCCCCTACCAATTCATCGGCGTTCTCGTCAAACACGGCACTCACATCGACGCTGAAGGCGCCAGCACCAGCATCCTCGCGGAACTGGTGTGTGGCTTCCCGCTGCCGCGCAACGTCGCGGCCGTGCAGACTATCGCCGAGGGCTGGATCCGTGACGCATTCACCGGCTACCACACCGGTCTGTACGGCGCTCCGGGGCAGCTGATCAAGGTGGACGGCGCGACGGTGAAGGTGCTGCCCTACAACCCGGTCGTCGCTGCACTTCCAGCGCTGGCGAGCAGTCCCGCGCTTTCCGCATGACTTGCTTCAAGGCCGCACGGATCGCCCGCGACGCCTGCTTACGCCGCACGGCATGGCGGCTCAGGCCGAAGAGGCGCCAGCGGCACGTCTGCTTGCGGCGAGCAATTCTCAAGACCTGGTGAGCTGCGCCGCGGCTGTCGAGTTTCTTGACCCACTGCAAGAAGTCGCGTGCTCGGTGAGCACCTGCTGGTTCGTTAACGCGGCAGGCGTCGGCCGCTCATCGGGGTGCATCGCCTGGGCGCGAGCAGAGGCATCGGCTTGGCGATCACCGAGCTCATGAGCCGACGAGGCTGGGACGTTTATGCCACCGCTCGATCCGACGCCGCCCTGCACACCCTCGATACCTACCCAATGTGCACGCGATCGCGCTCGACATCACCGACAGGTCCGCAATCGCTGCGCTTCCCCATCGGCTTCCCGCCGAGCTGAACGGCGTCGTCAACAACGCCGGCATCATCGTCAACGGGCCGGTCGAGGGCTTATCCCTTGATGATCTGACACAGCAGCTCGACGTCAACGTGATCTCGCAGATTGCAGTAACGCAGCCGGTGCTGCCGAAGGTGGGCGTAGTCCAGCGCGCTGGCGACAGCGTAAATGACAGGGATAGCGAGTTCAGCGGGCATGCCTGCCGGGTACCGCCGCTCTATCAGTTGGGCCGCGTCGATGCCGTCGATGTAGTCCATCGCGATCCATATCTGGCCGTTGTAGTCGCCTCGGTCATGGATTCCGATGATATGGGGATGCCGGAGGCCAGCTGCGAGGTCAGCCTCACGAATGAACCGCTCGCGAAATGAGGTGTCGCTGGAGACGTCAGGACGAAGAACTTTGAGGGCATCCTGGCGCGGTAGGCGGGGATGGTGGACCAGGTAGACCTCCCCATTCCCCTCGAGCCCAGCAACCGCAGAACCCCACGGCCGAGTCCCCAGTCAAACCGCCGAGCACCAGCACCGACAACGGTTCGGCGTAGAGAAAGTCGATCCAGTCCTGAATTGGGGCCTGTTCCCGCCCGACCCAGGTCGGCTGCGAATACTCACGGCCGGCCGCGGCATGACACAGCCGTAAGTAGAACTGCTCGACCACTGCCACCAGCAGTGCGCTGCGACTGTCGAAATATCGGTACGGCAGTCCGAGACTGACACCGGCGCGCCGGCAGACCCCGGCTATCTCCCAGGTCCCCGGTTTCGGCGAGCTCCTCCTGCCGCGGCCAGGATGCGCTGGCGGGACTGGGCGGCCCGCGGCGATTCGGTGACAGTCACGGTGCCGCTCCTAAAATGAAATCGTTTCATTACACAACGGATGCCAGAACCCTGCACCTCAGGGGCTGCCGGCGGTCGAATCATGCGAGTGCGGTGTATCGGCAGCCGCGAGTGGTCCATGCGCGGGGGTGGGCCCCATCAAGCCGATCCCAGACCCGAAGCCTTTAATCAGATCTTCTCTGCTTCGATGAGGTCGTGCGGTACGACCGAGAACCGGCGGCCAGTAGGTCGTAGGCCGGCGTCGGTGAGCAGGGCCGACAAGCCGGCCACCGAGCGCAGGCGTCCGCCGTCCCTCTGGGTCAGCGTGTGCAGGTCGAGAAGCGGTGAAAACGGATTCGGGCGATTACGTTGCTGGAGATATTCGACCACCACCAGCCGGCTGCCACTGGGCATGCTCGCCGCCACCGCGGCGAGGATCTTCCCGCAGCGTTCGTCGTCCCAGTCGTGAAGTACATCCTTGAGCACGTACACGTCGGCGGTGGCGTTGATGGCGCGGAAGATGTCGCCCTCGACGCGATCGATGCGGTCAGCAACATCGCGGTCGGCGAGGAATCGTTCGGCTTCGGCGATCATCCCCGCACTGTCGACCAAAACCCCACGCAGGTGCGCGCGCGACTCGGTCACGATGACCGACAGCAGCGTGCCGATCCCGCCGGCCACATCGCACACCACAGCACCGTCGGGCCACGGATAGGCCCGCGCGATGGCGCGGGCACTGATCTCGGTGGCCTGACGCATCGTCGCAGCGAAGATGCTTTCCTCGTCCGGGTGCGCGGCTAACCATTCCCACACCGACATCCCATGTACGAGCGCGAAGGCGCTTTGGCCGCTTCGCACGCTGGCGGTCAGGCCACCCCACGCGTTGACAGTCGACCGCATCCCCTTATAGCGCATCCAGGCCCGCAGCGAAGCAGGATGGTCGCTGCGCAACACCGCTCCGGTTCGGGTCAGCTTCACCGCTCCCGTTCGGCGGTCCATCGTGCAGAGACCGCAACCGACCGCGCCGCGCAGCAGGCGATGCGTGGTCTCCACATCGCAGTCGATCCGGGCGGCGATCTGCGGCGCGGTCATCGGCCCACCGGCGAGCACATCGGCAATCCCGAGTTCGGCGATGGTCGCGGCAATCTGGACGCCGCCGACGCCCTCGCCAAGATCCAGCATCGCGATTTCAGGCGGCACCAGCATGTCTGCTAGTTGCTTCAGCCTGCGCCGCAGGGCGAGCGTGGCTAGCACCACAGGGAGAGGCGTCGATGGCATCCGTGCAGGCTAGCCCTCGCGGCGCTGTGGGGCTACGCGTTCCCGGGCGCGTCCATCAAGTCGTCACATCGAGCAACACGAGGCGCCGGTTCCGCGGCCGACTCGGCAGCGGTCGGCCGGTTCGGGCGATTGAAAGCTGACCGCTCGCATGATCTAAAATGCGAGGTCAGATAGTTGTGAGGTCACGATGGAGACGGGGTTGCCAAGAGACTTTCCCGACGCCGCCACGCTGACAAGGGTGTTGGGGCTCGCCGCGTGGGCGCCCTCGCTGCGCAATTCGCAGCCGTGGCGATGGCAGGTCGACGCCGCCCGACTCCACCTCGACGCCGACTGGGACCGTGGGGTCGGGGACACCGACGCCGACCGGCGCAACGTGCTGCTGGGCTGCGGCGCCATTCTGGATCACTGTGCGGTGAGTTTGGCCGCGGCGGGCTGGCGACCCCGGATCCGGCGATTCCCCGACGGCGGCGGCCACATGGCGTCCTTCGAGTTGATCGACCGCGCACCGACCGACGGAGCCGTCGAGTTGGCGACCGCCATCCCGCGGCGCAGATCGGATCGCCGCGATTACTCCGCCTCACCGCTACCGCCGGCCACGCTCGAGCTGCTCCTGATCCGCGCCGCCCGATACGGAGTGCAGGTGAGCGTCGTGCCCAAGCTGCGCTGGAACCGCCTGCCGGACGGGGTGATTCGGCTGGCCTACGGCCACGACGCTCATGACGGCGAGCAGCCCCGCGCCGCCGACGGCTTCCTGCTGGTCCTCGCGACCGGCACCGACGACGACACCATGCGCTTGCGCGCCGGGGAGGCGCTGAGCCACCTGCTGCTCTCTGCCACCGCGCTGGGACTGCCGTCCTGTGCCCTGACCGAACCGATGACGGACATGCGTGACCGGATGGCACTTGCGTGCGAGCTCTTCGACGCAGAGGCCTACCCGCAGGCGCTCATCCGGTTGGGCTCGGCGCCGACGGACACGACTCAGCCTCCCGTGACGCCCCGCCGCTCGGTCGCCGAGACGACCGTCTGGACGGTGTGACGGGCGCGGTCGATCTCGCCGACCGGATCGCCGTCGGGTGCGATGAGTCCGTCGAAGCTGTCCGGTCTATCCATCGACCCGCGCATCGGGAGGCAGCAGGGGTGAGGTGCGAGCCTGCCCGCGCTGCCACAACACCACGCAATGGACGCGGATGACGGAGTTCAGTTCGGCTTCGTCTCGCCGGCCGGGGTGGCGTCGTACATCACGATCGCCTACAACGGCGTCGAGCACCGCGGGAAGGGTGCGGCCCTGCAACGGGGGACGTGGGAATAGGAATCGGTGCGCCAGCCACGGCGCACCGATTCCATCTGCGATCTGCAGCTCTGCCCACGCGGGACATCGGAAGTCGAACGTCAGCATGAAATGCGTGGGGCTGCTCGTTGCCGGGGCGCGTCCGGATATTCGTGGTGGACAAAAGCGACGCTAGTGTTAGCGCCGACCGGCCAGGCAGTCGTAGGTTCGCCACTATGCCCCAGATTGAGTCCAAACACGATGTGCGCCGCAAGGTGCGTGATGCCCAGGCTCAGGTGAACCGCGGGCGGCTGAAACGAGAATCCGACAACCGGGAAGACACGGTGGCCTTCCTGGTCGCCGAACAGAGCTCAGCGCGGTCAGCCAGTGGGAAGCAGAACGGCACGCGCAAGTCCGGCTGGAAGCGGAACAACGCCGCGCGGAGCAACGCCTGGAAGGTGCCCGCGCGTTGGCGCGGATGCGTGATCGCGGTGAAACCGTGGCCGACATCGCCCAGCTCGGCGGCTGCAGCGTGAAACTCGTCCGCAGGTACCTCAAAGAACTTCAGAGCGCCGCGCCCGTATCGGGCACCGCTTCGGGGAATGGTTCGCGAGCACTAGGTTCCGACGGTGCGGCCGTTGCGTCGGACGTTTCGCAGGCGCTAGCGGGCGGCGGCCAAGACACGCCGGTTGAGGTCGAATCGTGGACGGCCGCAGCCGGTGTCGGTGGTCATCCGGCGTGTCGGGTGACGTGACGGTTTTAAGGCGCGTGGGGCGGGCGCCGGCGGTCGCCCTGTGGGTTGATCCGACGGTTACGGCCGCTACTTCATCACCCGGTCGGGCATGGGATTCTGCGTGCGGCCCAACCGGTATGCGCTGGCGTCGGCCACCGGATCTGCTGTGGGTGCGGACGTGTTCGCGTTGCATGGCTGCGACAACCCGGTGTGTGTCAAGGTGAGTGGGCCTGAGGCCCTGTGTGAGCACGTGGTGGCTGGTACGCAGTTCGACAACATGCGGCGCATTGTGCGCGCCCGGCGCGGAGGCGGTCGGCCTAGGATTCGTGGCTGGGGCGTGAGGCGCGGCGGGCGCGTTCGGTGGCGCTGCGCGAGGCCGTCCAGGGCGGCGTGTGGGATGCCGATGCAGTCGCCAATGCGTTGCTCGGCGTCGAACCGCGTTTGTTCTGAAGCGCACTCGGGGCGCGCCTCGTTCGAGGGAGGAGATCAGGCTTCGTTGTCGACTCTGGCGAATCCGAAGACTGAGGTTGCGCGCGGGCCGTGTCGAGCGCGCCGCGATGGCGGCTAAGCGATGTCTGCGAGCGGGATCGTTTCGGCCATTCATTCCGGGCCAATTTAGTGGCGTCCCATTGGTTCATCCGCGAGGGCGCCTGATGGGATCGCTATCCGAATTCGGGCTCCGAGCTCGGCGGCATCGCGATCAAGGCAGCACTGGCCAAGGCGGGCGTGTCCGGTGATCAGGTCCACTACGTGATCATGGGGCAAGCGTCGACCACCGTACAGGTGATGGTCGGTCTCTGAGGAGGACACGCCGCGAGTCAATGAGGCCGTGTACGTCCGGGAGGTGGCCGGCTCGTTCGCCGATTCGGTGCCTCCCCAATGACTGGCGGTGCTGCGCCTTCGCCGGTGACCGCGGTCTGCTCCACCCCGAGCTGACCGCGTCCGCGACCTCCCGGGAAATCCGCGGCATTAACATCAAGTGGATGTCGTCGTCATCCATCCATCAAACACGTTGTCCAATTCGTCGGTGTCGACTTCTTCGAGTTCGACTTGTTCATGAATCGGGATCGCGATAACGACGGTATCAGCGGATGCCTTGCTGATCGAGCTTTTCGCGAGCATCGGACCTGAGGAAAATGACATTTGGGCACACGGTGTGGAAGCCAGCCCGTGGCGTTTGGATGGCTTGATGTTGCTGGTTGGGTTGTAGGCGATGTACTTCGACGCGACGGCGGCGACGAGGGCACGGTCGGTCAGCGCGTGGAATGTTGTACAGGCATGGGGATGTGACGGCCGTCTTGGCGTCGAGCCGGGTCTCCCCAATGTGCCGCGGACGCGCCGTCAGAGGCCTGGCTAGGGCAACGCCTCACGACATGGCGGATCGGGTTACGGTCGTTCGGTCGATTCGGGCGGTCCTTGGCCGGATGCGCCTCGCGAGTCGGGTCGGTGGGTGACGTCGTGGACGGCCGCACGCAGCCTGCCGAGCGCCTGCCTCGTGCGCCGCTGGTCTGGGTCGACGGTGATGGTGGCGGCGTCGAGCTCCAGCAGCATCCGGTCGACGGTGGTGAGCAGTGCGGAGTTGAGTTCCCACAGTCCCTGCCGGCTGCGCGGGTCCCCGATGAGTACGTCTTCGAGCCCGTCGCGGCGGCGTCGCAGGGATGCCAGCGCGCTGGCCAGCTCGACGTGTTGCTGCTCGGCCGTGCCCGCGCCGCGGCGGTGTGCGCACCGGCCGAACGCCCAGAGCACCGTCGCCATGTCGGCCATGAGCACCGCGGCGCTGCACCGCACCTGCGTGGCGTAATCGGGGTCGTCCTGCACGCCGGTACGCCGCTGCGTGGCGTCGTGCATGGCGCGGAAGAGTGTGCGCACTGAGATCGAGGTGTGCTCGAGTGCCTCGAGGCTTGAGCGCAGTCCGCCCTGCGGGGGGTGTCGCAGTGCCCGCAGGTTGAGTCGTCTGCTCTGCTCCGCGTGGGCGAGCACCCGCTCTACGCGGGGTGCATGGCGAGTGAGTCGGCGGGCGTCCTCCAGCCACTGCGCGGCGAGGTCGCCCGGAATCGGGTCGCCCTCCAACGCCTCGGCCGCCACCGACAGCAGCGCCGCGATCTCCTTGGCGAAGGCCGTAACGGCGCGACTCGCGTCCCGGGTTGCCACTCGAGGTGGGAACGCGACGTTGACGAGCACCCCGGCGATCGCGCCGACCACAGTCTCCATGATCCGGCCCGACGCGACCGATTCCGCGCCGGCCGCATGGCCCACGCCGAGCACCAGCATGGCACTGATCGGCACCTCCAGCAGGTGCGGTCCGAGGCGCAGCAGTTGACCGACCACGATCGATGCCGCGACCAGGGCGCCCAGACTCCACCACGTCAACCCGACGATTGACGCCAGCACCACCGCCAGTGCTACCCCCGTCACCACGCTGAGCACCCGCTGCAGTCCGCTTACAAGTGTGCTCGCGAGCGTCGCCTCCACGACCAGCAAAGCGGTGAGCGCGGCGATCAGTGGCGGCGGATCGCGCAGACCAACAAGCTCAGCCGCCACGAAGGCCGCGACCGTCGCTCCTGTCAGCCGCGCACCACGGGACAACACTGATCGCCAGCGGGTGCGCAGCCGCCAGCCGACCCGGGACATCCTCGTGCGAGCGGCTCTGCGCAGCCCGCCCCAGACGCCGTATGCGCGCACGCCCCGACACCCCCATTCCTTCCTGCTTTCACGGTATCTCCGCCGTAGTCCGGGCCACCAGCGGTCGGTTCTAGAGAAAGACATGGGTTTCCGGCAGTCGGCTCTTATGTTTCGAGAGTGATTGGTTTGGTCGCAGCTCGATGACTCTCCTCTGGCAGTGGCCGCTTACCCCCGACGAGTCACAAGGCCCCCATCGAATGCAAATACCAGACCCCCACCGGGTGGGCGCTCATCGACAGCATTGGCACCGTCAAGGCCTGGCACTGGCTGGTCCCCGGCGACCCCCGATGGGGCGACCTCGACGGTGCTATCCGCGCGTTCCCGACATCACGCATCGCCAATGGCGTATCCGCTGCGGGTGGAGCGTCACCCGCGACGACGGCGAACTACTCAACGTCTTTCTCCCAAGCCAACTCCGGCGCCACTGACCTTGACGATGTGCGTAACTAGAAGGGTTTCGGGTTGGCGTTCCAGGTGGTGATCCAGTCGCGAATGTCTTTCTCCAGGGCCTGAATTGACCGGTGTGCGCCGCGGCGCAGTTTCTTGTCGGTCAGCAGTGCGAACCACCGCTCGACCTGGTTGAGCCAGGAGGAGTAGGTGGGGGTGTGGTGCATGTGGAAGCGTGGATGGGCTGCCAGCCAGGTGGTGATCGCGGGTGTCTTGTGGGTGGCGTAGTTGTCACAGATCAGGTGCACGTCCAGGTCGGCGGGGATCTGCTTGTCGAGCGTGGTCAGAAACTTCTTGAATTCGGTGGCGCGGTGCCGGCGGTGGATCGATCCGTAGATCTGGCCGGTGGCCACGTCCAGCGCGGCGAACAGGGTGGTGATGCCGTGGCGCAGGTAGTCATGGGTGCGCCGTTCGGGCAGCCCGGGCATCATCGGCAGCACCGGCGCGGACCGGTCCAGCGCCTGGATCTGGGATTTCTCGTCCACGCACAGCACCAGCGCCTTTTCCGGCGGATCCAGATACAGCCCGACGACGTCGCGGACCTTGTCGATGAAGTGCGGGTCGGTGCTGATCTTGAAGGTGTCGACCAGGTGCGGTTTGAGCCCGAACGCCTTCCAGATCCGGCCCACCGTCGACTTCGACAGCCCAGATTCTTTGGCCATCGACGCCCGCGACCAGTGGGTAGCGTCGGCCGGCTGGCGTTCCAGCGTGGCCACCACCACCGCCTCGATCTGCTCGTCACCGATCATGCGGGGAGCACCCGGGCGCGGCTCGTCGGCCAGCCCGTCTAAACGGTCGGCCACAAACCGTTGCCGCCATTTGCAGACCATCTGCTGCGACACACCCAGCTCGGCGGCGACTTCTTTATTGGATTTGCCTGCCGCACAGCCCAACACGATCCGACACCGCTGCGCCAACGACTGCGCCGACTTCGGCCGCCGCGCCCACCGCTGCAGCGTGTCACGCTCCTCGTCGGTCAACACCACCGCCGTCACCGGCCTGCCCCGTTTCGCCACCCACCAATCCTACAATTACTCAGCTAATTTCTGGCGCAGGACACTAGTTAACACCGCCCGCAGCGCACCTGCGCCGGAGAGCGGTTCGGACGACGGTCCCGTGCGATCCACGTCCCGAGCCACCACAGATAGGCCACACTCGTGCCGTACTACCTCGTCGACATCACCGAGCTGCCCCATTCGCACGGGATGGGTGCGCGTGGTGAGCACTCCAATTGCCCCTTCGCCATTTCGACGCTGCGCAGAAAACTTCGCAAGCCCGTGCACTGGTCCCCCGACCATGAGGGCTAGCTAGCTAAGCTAGCTATCGCGAGTTGTTTCAACGACGAAGCCCTTCTGCTGCGGGCCCGCAACTGCGATGTCCAGCAGGGCGACTGGGCGGTCGTGCTGCCAGCCGTGGTGGCGTTCCTGGCCGTCATCCCCGCCGCCGACACGCTCACTATCGCCCACGCCGCCCGAAGCGACCGTTGCGCTTCGGCACCGAGGAGCCGCGTTACACGAGCGAGAAAGTGACCCACGGCCTTGAGATCGCAACTACGGACCCCGTATCACCGCGGAGACGACCGTCTTCGGGATGAGGACAAGGCCCTCAGCGGCGGGTTCCGGCGCCTCGCCGGCTACATCTTCGGCGGCAACCACGGCAACGCCAAGATCGCGATGACAGCCCCGGGTCGCACGGCAGTCGGCGAGAAGATCGCCATGACGGCGCCGGTGTCGAAGACCTCGGGCGCCGACGGTGGATCAGTGGTGCGGTTCTTGCAGGCCGGCGGGACCATGGACACACTGCCCGAGCCCAACGACGACGAGGTCGGCCTCGTCACTGTTCCGGGAGAAACGGTGGCCGTGCTCCGCTTCACCGGCGATCGTGGGTCGGCCGCCGTCGCTGCGCGCACCGCTGAGCTGCTGGATGCACTGAAGGACACTGCCTTCGAGCCGACCGGCACGCCGGTCGGGTGGTTCTACGATCCGCCCTGGACCCTCCCGTTCCGGCGGCGCAACGAGGTCGCGGTGCTGGTCGCTCGTCGCTGACCCCACTAGATCGCTCGCAAGTGTGCTGGTAGCGCATCGCTGTCGTCTCGTTGTCGAAAGCGTGAAATTCGGCGTAGGCGTTACGGAGCGCGTCCATGATCAGCGCGCGTGCTCGGCGCTACGGTGATTCATCTGATGCATCGTCGCCGCAGTTCTATGTCGAAATACGTTGCGGGAGAGGATAGTACGCTGCCGGTAAGTCGCCTCGCCATATTCGATCTCGCCGTATTCAGCAGTGAGGCGCTAACAAGATAGACAACACCACCCGCCACGGCGCACCGGGGCTGCGGTCAACCGGCGGTATCGGTAGCTGGACCGCCGGGCGGTATCACCTGGTAGCTGTAACGCCACTCGACCTCGGTGCCATACTCGCCGCCGACCGGCCGTGGAGATGCAAAACGCGATCGTGTCATCGTCGCCGACTTGAGCTTGAGCCTTCCGCTTCGCCAGCGCGCTTACTTGGGCCGGGCTCATCGTCTCGGGCACCACGATGGTGTCGTGCCGCACGTTCGAGGCATCGGCCATAGCGCCAGGCTGCGGCGGGTGGGCGCTGCCGTTTTCCAACAACACGCGGCCTCACACAATCGTGATCGACACGTGCTCCATCTGCGACCCAACCACCGCAGTCGCTGCCGACGGTCAGCGGAGCGGCCGAACGCCGACCTCCTCCAGCCGGGTCAGCATCTCGGCCGGGTCGGCGTAGACGCGGTATGCGCCGGACCGCTCGAGCTCCTCGCGGCCGTAGCCACCCGAGAGCAGTCCGATACCCAAGGCCCCGGCCCGCTGTGCGGCGAGCAGGTCCCAGACGCTGTCGCCCACCACGAAGCAGTGCGCCGGGTCGGCCCCGAGCCGGCGAGCCGCAGCGAGGAACAGGTGCGGGTCGGGCTTGGCCCGCTCCACCAAGTCGCGGGTCACGACGGGCACGTCGTCGGGCAGGCCCAGCAGCGCCAGCGCGGAGCCCGCAGTGTGTCTGGCCCCGCTGGTCGCGATCGCGAACGGCACCTGACGCTCGTGCAGATGGGCGAGCAGCTCGCGGGCGCCGGGCAGCGGGACCACGGTCTCGTGCCGGCGCAGGTAGGCCTGCGCGTGGAGCTCCCGCAGCCGCCCGGACAGCTCTTCGTCCAGGCGGACCCCGGTCTCGCGACTGAGCGCGTCGATGAACAGCCCGCCGCTCATGCCGATCCGGCGGTGGATCCGCCATACCGACAGCTCGATGCCGCACGTGGCCAGCGCCTCCTGCCAGGCGATCACGTGCTGATACACCGAGTCGACGAGAGTGCCGTCCAGGTCGAACAGCAGCGCGGGCTGCGGCACCTGGATATCGAGGCCGTCCTGCACGGTCATGGCTTCCCCTTTCCAAAGGCGGCGAGCTCGCGGCCGCGATCTCGTGTCGCCTCGAGCTGCGAGACCATCGCCGCCCGCACCCATGGTTCTCCATCTCGCGGATCGCGTTGAATGGTGGTGCCGGGGCCAACGACATCACGGCCTGCCGCCCAGGCGTAGTGGTAGCGCTCCACGGCGTCCGCGGGCGCCGCGAACGCGTCGGCGACCCGCTCGTCGATTGTCAGCACCGACCCGCCGTCGGCGAGTACCGCCCGCACCGCGCGGTTCAGGCCAAAGCAGCTGGATCACGAGAGAAGAGCTTTGGCCGGATCTGCTGGAGATGTTCTCCACGATCCCAGCCGCCGGAGAGTTGGTCGACAGGGACGCACTCGCATTGACCATCTATCGCCTGTCGGAGCGTGTGCTGCGGCGGCTTGAGGACGTCGGCATCAGGTACGTCGTGGAGATGCAGGGCGAGGAGCGGCAGCGGTCGTGCTGGTGGTCCATAGCGGAACCGATCTGAGGCGCTGCCACGAACGGCGGGACGCGGGCACCGGACGTCGATACAGTTCGGCGCGCAGACCAACACCAACAGCGTGACCAATGGGGGTGGGAAGTGGCGACGTGGCGACATCGTGATTGTCGCAGAACTCTCGGCCTGTCGCGTGGTGGCGTGCTAGGGAGCGCAAACGCCACACGTCCGCCATACTCGACTTACTCGAAGCGTCGAGAGTCTGCATGTCAGCGGTTTAGCATGCGCCCATGCCGCTTCGGATCGGTGACACCTTCGACGGGTATCGGGTGCTGCGGTTGTTGGGTTCCGGCGGAATGGGCGAGGTCTACCTTGTTCAACATCCTCGGCTGCCCCGCCAAGAGGCCCTGAAGGTTCTGCGCCCTGAGTTCTCCCGTGATGATTCCTTCCGGGAGAGGTTTCTCCGCGAAGCCGACCTGGCCGCAGGCCTGCGTCACCCCCACGTTGTGGGCATCCACGACCGGGGTGAGCACGACGGTCAGTTGTGGATCGCGATGGACTACATCGAGGGGACCGACCTCAGTCACTTGCTCGAACTGCGCTACCCAGCGGGCATGCCAGTCGGCCACGTCATAACCATCACTACTGCCGTCGCCAGTGCGCTGGACTACGCCCACAAGAAAGGTCTGCTGCACCGCGACGTCAAGCCCGCCAACATCATTGTTGCCGACCTTGATACCGATGACCCCAGTGTGTTCGTCGCCGACTTCGGCATCGCCCGACCACTCGATGACACCAGCGGCATCACCACGACCAACATGACCGTCAGCACCGTGGCCTACTCGGCACCCGAACAGCTCATGGGCGGGCCGATGGATGGGCGGGCCGACCAATATGCCCTCGCCGCCACGACCTACCACCTATTGACCGGGTCTCAACTCTTCCCGAACTCGAACCCAGCAGTCGTCATTAGCCGTCACCTCGACGCACCAGGCCTGCACTCGCCGACGTACAACCCGAAATCGCCTCGCTCGATCCAGTTCTGGCTGCCGCGTTGGCCAAGAATCCTGACGACCGGTTCGCATGCTGCACCGACTTTGCCCGTGCCATCACCGAAACCGCTGCTCCGCAAACCTTGCAAGTTGCCGGAGCACCCACCAGGCCCGCCCCAGCAGCCCGCAGGCCCGACGCCGCGCCATCCCCGTCCAAAACCGATGGTTCAACCGCCCAGGGCGACTCTGCTAGTTCCGTCACGCGGTGGCTGATCGTCGTCTCGGTTGCGGTACTGCTGCTGCTCGGTGTTATCGGGGTGCCGTGGCGGCCATGGCAGCACCCGCCGTCCAATACCACCGCCATCTCATCGAGCAATGCACCGACCACATCCACTCCGACCCCAACCTCGACGGCAGCCGCACCGCCCCCAGCCCGGACTTCTGCTGCGCCGGAGCCTCCCGCCCCGACCGACGATGCCAGTGATCCCGAGGCGCACAACGACCTCGGACCTCGGCTCGGGGATGAGTGCGCCGACCGGATGAAGTTCAGTACCGACGCAGTGACCGGCGAGGAGATGATCTGCGACGGCTACTCCGAGGACATCGGGGTGTACGGCAAGCTCCCGACGTGGCTGGCGGTCAGCCAGTGGTGGGGCGACAAAGACCGGCTGCCGGTGGGCGCTCTGGGCAGCCCGTGCAACGTACCGGAGTTCACCTCGGGCCGGTCCAGCGACGGGTACGCAGTATGGTGCCTGACGCCGTCGTTCGCCACTCACCCGGAGTGGGTGCTGGCCACTCCCTAAACCACACACAACACACAAAGACACCCTCGCTCTTGGCACGGTTCCTGGGGCGGGGGCGTCGTCGATACGGCAGCGGACAACTGCGCGGCGACATCAACCGGCCTGGGCGGCCCGGGCCGCAACCTCGAAATGTGAGACCGTGGTCTCGCGATCGACGAGGTACTCGTCATCCTCGGGGTAGAACACGGCGGCCTCGATATCGGATCCCGCGAACCCGATGATGGCCGCCCGTGACTCCCACCAACTGACCGTCAGGACTTCGGTTCGACCATCTCCCAGGTCTCTCGTCCACATCTGGCAGCCAAGGTTGCCCGGCGTCGCCGCATACTCACGCAAACCTGTGCCGGTGATGTAGGCGACGTAGGCGTTCGCCTGCTCGGTCCGAACCCAGCCTCGCCACATCCGAGCGATCATGACCATCTCCTCGACGACGCCGGGTCTCCGAGGACCATCGTTCGTGCCCTCGATCTAGCCGGGGTCGAGCTGGCATCGATCCGCACCGTCGTTGATGAGGTTATTGCGTGGGCCAAAGCCACTCAACGTGGTTGAGGCTAAATTCCTGTCTTGAAACAGACGACATGCGAGGGTCTCAAAACGTCGTGTCGGAGATGGCACGGCGATATGACGGACATCGTTGACCAGCGGTGACACGATACTGACGTGGACCCCAGCGGGGATGGTGGCGGTGGACTGACCGCGACGGGGCTGCTCTGTGGGTCCTGCGGCGCGCAGTCACATGCGACGGCCAAGTTCTGCAGCGAGTGCGGTACGCCTCTCAAACAGGCCACCCAGTCGGCGGAGTACAAGCAAGTCACGGTGCTTTTCGCCGATGTTGTTCATTCGATGGACATCGCAGCAACCGTCGGCACGGAGCGGTTGCGCGAGATTATGACCGATCTGGTTAACCGTGCGGCAGTGGTGGTTCAGCGGTACGGCGGCACGGTCGGCAGTTTCACCGGCGACGGCGTCATGGCGGTGTTCGGCGCACCAACCGCGTTGGAGGATCACGCTGTCCGCGCCTGCCTGGCGGCCCTCGGTGTCCAGGAAGAGGCGAAGCAGCTTGCCGTCGACGTCGAAGGCCGCGACGGTGTCGAGCTGCAATTGCGGATCGGCTTGAACTCCGGTCAGGTGATCGCCGGTGAGATCGGTTCTGGGCCTTTCGGTTACACCGCCGTCGGTGAGCAGGTCGGTATGGCTCAGCGGATGGAGTCGATCGCCCCGCCGGGTGGGGTGATGCTCAGCGCGTCCACCACCCAACTCGTTGAGCAGGCCACTGTCCTAGCCGAAGCCGAGAAGGTGCACATCAAGGGCAGTGACGTTCCAGTAGTGGTCCGTCGCCTGTTGGGCATGGGCGAACGACATCGCGCCGTCGGACGCGCTGAGGCCACTCTGGTCGGTCGGCGATGGGAGATGTCGGCCGTGGAGAGTTTGCTGGATCAGGCAGTCGAGGGCCGTGGTGCTGTGGTTGGTGTGGTGGGGCCGCCCGGCATTGGCAAGAGCCGTCTGGTGCGTGAGGTGGCGGCGACGGCGTGCGACCGTAATGTGGAGGTCTTCACCAGCTTTTGCGAGTCGCATACCAGTCAGGTCCCGTTCCATGTGGTTGCGCGGCTCCTGCGGGCGACCACCGGCGTCGAGGGTCTTGACGGCCAAGCCGCCCGCGATCATGTGCGCTCCCGCGTTCCCGACGCAGACCCGCAGGATCTGCTGTTATTCGATGACCTGCTGGGCATCGGCGAGCCGGGAACGGCGTTACCGGCAATCTATCCGGACGCTCGTCGGCGGCGGTTGACCGCTATGGTGAATGCCGCGTCATTGACCCGTGAAACCCCAGCGGTTTATGTCATCGAGGACGCGCATTGGATCGACGAAGTCAGCGAGTCGATGCTGGCCGAGTTCCTCACCGTGATCCCGCAGACGCCTTCGCTGGTGTTGGTGACCTATCGCCCCGAATATCGCGGCGTACTGAGCCGGGTGGCCGATGCTCAGAGCATCGCCCTTGCGCCGCTGAGCGATCCGGAGACCGCAGCACTGGTCACCGACCTGCTGGGGCAAGACTCCTCGGTCGGTGGGCTGGCCACCATGATCGTTGAAAGGGCCGCCGGTAACCCGTTTTTCGTGGAGGAGATGGTGCGCGATCTGGCCGAGCGTGGCGTGCTGCGCGGCAACCGCAGCGCCTACGTTTCGACGGTCGGCGCTGCCGAGATCACCGTGCCCGCCACCGTGCAAGTGGCTATTGCCGCCCGTATCGACCGGCTTGACCCGGCGGCCAAGCGCACCTTGAGTGCTGGGGCGGTCATCGGCTCACAGTTCGACCCGGGCCTGCTCGAAACGCTGGGCATTGAACCCATTGTCGAGGATCTTGTGGTGGCCGAACTCGTTGATCAGGTGAGGCTCACCGGAGGACTGGAGTATGTGTTCCACCATCCACTGATCCGGACGGTGGCCTATGAGTCACAGCTCAAATCCGATCGCGCGGAACTGCACAGGCGCGTCGCGACTGCACTCGAATCACGTGACCCGACATCGGCTGATGAAGATGCTGCCTTGATTGCCGAGCATTGGGAGGCCGCAGGTGATTTGCACGCGGCCTATGGCTGGCGCATGCGGGCCGCAACGTGGGCGACCAACCGCGACATCGCCGCGGCGCGACTGAGTTGGGAGCGCGCCACCAGGATCGCCGACACATTACCCGTCGAGGACCCAGACCAGGTGCGGATGCAAATCTCCCCGCTCAGCCTGCTGTGCGGCACCGCGTGGTTGGCCGGTGGCAGCGTCGACGACGGTTGCTTCGGGAGACTGCAAGGGCTGTGCCAGGCCAGCGGTGACAAGGCATCACTCGCCGTGGGCATGGCCGGTGTGGTCATGGCGCTGACCGGGCGAAACCGGCTTCGGGAGGCGTCGCAGCTGGCCTCGGAGCTGACCGCGCTGATCGAGGCGATTGGAAATCCCACACTGACGGTCGCCTTGCTCTTGTCAGCTAACTACGCCAAGACCGAGGTCGGCGAGATGACCGAAGCCCTGCGGCTGGCACAGCGCGTCATCGACTTGGCTGAAGGTGATCCCACCAAGGGCAACCTGGTGATGGGATCAGCGCTGGCACTTGCGATTGCGATGCGCGGCTTCAACAGATTGTGTCTGGGCATCAACGGATGGCGATCTGATGCCGACGTGGCGATCACCATGGCTGCCCGTGGCGACCCAAAAACCCACGTGTCGGCGATCATGTACAAGTACGTTCTCGCCGTCCCGAATGGTGCCCTGCTAGCTGACCCGGACGCCCTGCGCGCGACGGCCGACGGGCTGCGGATTGCCGAGCAGGTCGGCGACGTCTTCACCCTGGCGCGTGCCCAACTCACACGGGGCCTGGTGCTGGTCCACCACGGCGGTCCCCTCCGGCAGGAGGGCTTCGACCTTCTCGCTCAAGCCCGCGGCGCCGCCCTCAAGGAGGGGTTCTCCATGAACGCGCTCGCGATTGTCGACCCTGAGACAGCAACGGAGAAGGCGAGAAACGGCGATCTCGACGGTGCCATCGAATCCGCCCGCGCGGCCATTGACTACATGTTCGAGACGGGCGCGATGCTCTCGCACGGCATTGCCACCACCGTCTTGGTGCAATCACTGCTCGATCGCGGCGGCAATTGCGACCTCCAAGAAGCACAAGCTGCCATTGACCGGCTGGCCGCCATCCCCGCCGACCCCGGATACGTACTGAACGAGCTTCCCCTGCTGCGGCTGCGCGCGCTGCTGGCCCTCGCCCATGGGGACGAAGCGTCTTACCGGGACTACCGCGATCGCTACCGCACCATGGCGACGTCGCTCGGCTTCGAGGGACACATGCAATGGGCCAAGGCGATGCCATGACGACGGCTGCTCCTTCGGGGGTGGTGACGTTTCTGTTCACCGATGTGGAGGGTTCGACCCGTCGGTGGGAAGCCGACGCCGATGCGATGCGGGTGGTGTTGGCCGCCCATGACCAGGTGCTGCGCAAGGCGATCGAGGCGCACGGGGGCTTCATGTTCAAGCACACCGGCGATGGGGTGTGTGCGGCGTTCGCGTCGCCGAGGTCCGCCGCGATCGACGCGCAACGGGAGTTGCAGTTGGGCCGGTGCGGATGGGCATCGCGACCGGCGAAGCCGAGCTGCGGGACGGCGACTACTTCGGGACGGTGCTCAACCGTGCCGTACGGGTGATGGCCGCCGGGCACGGCGGTCAGGTTCTGCTCGACGGCACCACTGCCGGGCTGTCCAGCAGCATCGACCTGATTTCTTTGGGGCCACGGCGATTACGCGACACCGCCAAACCCGTCGAGATATTCCAAGTCCTGGCCGTCGGTCTGGGTAGCGAGTTTCCGCCCCTTAAGACGCAAGACGCGACACCGGGAAACCTGCGCCCTCAAACGACGAGCCTAGTTGGGAGGGAGTCCGAGCTGGCCGAGCTGCTAGAGATGGTGAAGGCTCATCGGTTGGTCACCTTGACCGGTGTCGGTGGGGTCGGCAAGACCCGCCTGGCGACCGAAGTCGCGGCGGGGCTGGCCGACGAATTCCCCGACGGTGTCTGGGTTTTCGAGCTGGCCGCGGTCGCCGATCCGGCGGCGGTGCCTGATGCGGTGGCCGCGGTGCTGGGCATCACCCAACAACCGGGCAAGAGCGTGAGCGAGAGCGTGGCCGCCGCGTTGGAGGGCAGAATCCGGTTGTTGGTGTTCGACAACTGCGAGCACGTGCGTGACGCTGCGGGAAGGCACATAGTTTCAACCGTTGCAGGTGCTCGCTGAGACTCCTGAAGAAGACCATGCGGCGGCGCTTGACGGCGATTGCGGGGCTTGACTGAGGAGGGCCGCACTGCCGCTCGCGGGTGCAGATCACCTTGTCGCACAAGCAGTTTCTCAGTTGCAATGACATACACCACCCTATTGGGCGCGACCACGACAATCCAGCAAGCACGGTCCGTGGGGGAGTCACCCAGGTAGATAGATCACCTTGGCCAGTGCGACGGTCGTCAGCATTGTCAGAAACAGCATGGGCAGCCCGACTTTGACATAGTCCCCGAAGCGGTAACCCCCGGGCTCCATGACCAACACGTTCGTCGGAGACGATACGGGCGTCGCGAAAGCTGCGGAACAGGCAATCGCTACTGTCATTGCGAATGCCTGGGGCGAGATGTGCAACGTCTGTGCGGCTTCAATCGCCACCGGCCCAATCAATACCGCTGCTGCTGCGTTGGAAAGGAATGAGCAGACCAGTGCGGTAATCAGGAACAGCGCCGCGAGCATCAAGATTGGACCAAGAGAGCCCAATGTCTGCACCAGCCCGTTGGCCATGAGTGTTGTTGCGCCCGTTTTGGTGAGCGCGGTAGCCAAGGGCAGCATCCCGGCAAGCAGCACCAACGTATGCCAGCTGATCACGTGATAGACGCGGTCCAGGCGGACGCAACCGGCGGCGACCATGGCCAGCGCCGCGATCAGGGCCGCGTTGACAGTGGGCAGGACTTCGAAAGCCATCACCGCGACCATGGCGACGAGAATCCCCACCGCGATGGGTGCCCGTCCCCGCGCCGGCAATCGCTCATGGTATTCCGTCGGTAGGGTCAGGAGCACGAAGTTCTGGCGATCGTCGCTCAATCTATTGATGTTTTCCCAGTTTCCCGCCACCAACACTATGTCGCCGAAGTCTAAAGTCTGGCTCGCCAGGTTTTCGGTTATCGGGTGGCCGCGATGGCGGATAGCCAGGACTGCCAAGTCGTAGTTCGAGGGGAGATCGAGATCTCCCAGGGTGCGACCGGTCGACCCTGACTCGGGGGCGGGCATCACTTCGGCTACCCCGATATCGTGTAATACCTCCCGGCGCTCGCTCTCCTCCCGCATTCCGAGAACGATGCAGCGCAGGTCTGCCGCTATTTCGGCAACCTGTTGCTCATCGACGAGCGTGAAGATTTCATCGTCGGCCTCAAACATCGAGTCGAGCAGAATCGGCAGGACTTCCGTTTTGCCGTGCGAGCGCTTTTCAAAGCCCAAGAACCGGAGTCCATAGCGCTCGCGTAGCGGTTGTCGCACCGCGGCCACCGACTGACCGATCAGCGGCGAGTCGGCGAGGACCCGTAACCGATGCCACCGCTCGTCCAGACCGTAAGAACTGATGACGTCGACAACGTTTGGTGATTCGGTTCCGGTCTTCTCGGAACGCTTTCGGCTCAATAGGTTGCGCCCCACCAACAGCATGAAAACGATACTGATCGCCAGCGCGACCACCCCGAAAGGAGTGAAACTGAAAAAACCCAGTGGGGGATTGACCCCGCGCTCCCGTAAGGCGTTTTGGACGATGATGTTCGGCGAGGACGCGATCAGGGTCATCATCCCGCTAATCATCACGGCAACGCAAAGCGGCATGAGCATACGTTTGCGGTTAAACCCGGTCTTGTTGGCGATCGTCAAGACGACGGGGATGAGCATGGCGGCGATCGCCGCGGAGTTGAGAACCGAGCCGACTACTCCCGCGACGAGCATGATCAACACGACCAGTCGCGTCTCGTTGCCGTCGCCCACCCGCACGACCAGTTCACCCAGGCGTTGTGTCACACCGGTGTTCACCAATCCGGCGCTGACGACGAAGATAGCGGCAAGCAAAAACACCACCGGGGAGCCGAAGCCGGACAGTGCTTCCGTCGGTGTGAGCACCCCACTCGCCATCAGTGCCGCCACAACGAGGAGCGCCACGACATCAGCGCGCGGACGTCCCCAGGCGAACAGTCCGACGGTAATGGCAAGAACTGCGAAGACAATCAGCATCTGATGGGTCATTGATACCTCACCTGCAGATCAACGCCGGGTTGATCACTGCGGTGGACCCCACGGCGTCACCTCCGTCATGCGCCCTCTCCTATCAGCGGCTTCTCGAGCGGTCCAGGTACGATTTTCAGACCAGACAAGGCAACCACACTGCGCCGCAACGCGTGGAACGGTTTGTCGAGGGCAACGGGCACGCCCGTGTGCCTTCCTCATACACGGTCGATGGCCACTGGCTCGGTACGTGGGTCGTATTTCAACGCGTTGAGCACGACAGAGGAACCCTCGGCGCCGATCGCGGACGCCGACTGCGCGAGCTGCCCGGCTGGACATGGGATCCGCGCGCCGATGACTGGGAAGAGAGTTTCCGCCGACTCATCCGCATCACGGGATCTCTTCTCGGTTCACTTGTGCTTCATGGTGTGCGGGTTGAACGTCAAACACGACCTCGGTGTCTCCTCAGTCCTCCATCTGGTACACCTGGCCGCCTACCTCCAGGTTGAGCTGTTCGGCGGCACGATATGCCGCGCGACCGAGAATCCCTGCATAGGTTGGAAATGAAAGCGGAACGCGGGCCAGGTCGTCCACCCGCATCCGCGCCGCGATGGCGATGGCCACCACCTGAACAATCTCGACGGCACGTTCGCCCACGACGTGGCAGCCCAGGATGGTGCACGTTGGGCGGTCGACGATCAGTTTGCAGAACCCGGTGGTGCGGCCGTCGATGATGGTGCGGGTGGTCGCGTCGAAGCGGATCGTGGTTACTACCACATCGTACGATTCTCGGGCTTTCGCCTCGGTCAGTCCGACCTGCGCATACTCCGGGTCGGTGAAGCTGCCGATCGGACTTACTTGATCTGGAAGCGTGGTCTTGGCGCCGCGCACCGCGTTGGTGGCCGCTACTAAGCCGTCATGTATGGCCTGCGGAACTAGTGGTCTCGGTCGTAAGTTCGTCGGGGGTCATGCGGCGTGGGGGCGGGTGTCGTGGAGGTCGAGGCGGCGGAGGAAGCTGTTGAGGTCGTTTCGGGTGTAGGTCCAGTCGAACGGTGTCGCGGTGGTGTTGTAGCGGTCCTGAAAGCTGAGGATGCGTTCGGAGAGTTGGTCGAGGTCGGTGAAGTCGTTGGGGTTGATGGCTTTTCGTTGCAGGATCGAGAAGTAGATCTCGACTTGGTTGAGCCAGGACGCGTGTATCGGTAGGTGCACCAGGGTGGCGGTCGGCCATGCGGTCTGCATGCGTTCGATCGAGCGCCCGTTGTGCGACGAGCCGTTGTCGACGACCCAGTACACCCGCCGTGCCGAGGCGTACGGTTCGGTCGTCATGACCTGGGTCACGAGCTTCTCGAAGGGTTCGATGCCGGTTTTGGGGGCGATCTGGCCGCGAGCGTGGTGGACTGCTGACCGCGGCGGTGGGGTCCTGCCGCGTCGCATACGCGGCAGTGCGCTCGCCGTCCATTCCCGACACGACAATCCATGTCCAGCCCACATACACTGCGGCGGCCGTAATCCCGCCGGCAACACGTATCCCCATCGCGCCGTCGTACCGACCCAAAGTGCGACAGCCACCCCGACAATCGAGGCAACTACCAGCCGAGCCACCACCCTGTCGCGGGTGATCCGAACCAGTGACTCCACAACCGGAGCTAAGCACCAGACACTCGCAGTGGTCCTTCGCCACGCCGTGTTGCCAGGGCGGATTGTTAGGCGCGCCTACCCAAGCTGAGCATGCGGGTTCGATTGCCGTCCTCGGCTCAGAGTTTATGCAGCTCAGAGCCTTTTCGAGGCCGAAAGAACGTTAGCTCGCCTAACCCGTGACGCTCTCATGACACTGCCATCGCCGGATGGTGGTTTGCTACGCCGCTACCGGCGGCATCGGGTCGTCGCCGAAGCCCATAAGCCGGGTTGCGACAGCGAGCCGATAGCGCACGAGGGGACGTACCCGCTTGGGTCCGGATACCACCCCGCTGGCGTCGTCACTTATTCCCCTCCTGTGGAAATGCTGCGCAGGGAGTGTACGACCGCCAATCGTGGCCCCGGAGTCGTATGCCCACTATTTGCTCAACGGCCATAGTGGCTGTTTCGTGATGTAAATATTCGCACCGCGGCCCGGCCCAACCAAAGCGGTGCATGACCGCCGACCGGCGGCCCGTAGGTCGTCGCGTCGCAGATGCGGCAATGCCAACTCGTGTGGCCGCCGCCGCCATGCCCGAGACAGGCGACGTGTCCGACGAGAACCCGGTTCGGGCCGAGGGTATGGCCGTTCGGGCAGCTGCTCGGCGCCTTGGTGATCCACTTCCCGTTCGTGGTGCGAACCAGCTCGCCCTCGTACATGACAGCCAGGCTGGGCCGCGCAGCCGACGTCGACGCCGGACGGGCTGGGCTACTTGAGCAGCCACTTGCGGATCGTCATGCGATCCACGTGGAACCCCTCTGCGACCTGGCTGACGCCGTCGGCGGCGGCGAGAACGGTGATCGCGCTCGCGACGGCGAGGGCCTCGTCCAGACTTTCCCGTGCAGTGCGGATCAGATCGGCCGTGTCCTCGATCGTCGCCCACCGAGCATCCTCGGGGGTGTTGAGGTAGCCGATGGCGCCGTTGTACGCCGCGACAGCTTCGCCTCGTTGTTGGCGTAGAGAGTCGCTCATCAGCGTGCGGAAATCCTCCGGACGTGTTGTCCGGCCAGGACCTCCCGGGAACCAATAACGTCGTATCGATGCAACGTTACGTTTAAAGGTGGTCTGGCCTAGCTATGCTGCGCCCGACGCTGACCGCCGCATGGTTACCGGTGCGGCCCGCTGTGCGCCGTTCCGGGTCAGCAGCCGAGGTCGAGAACGGCGGCACGGACGATGTCGGTTGCCGCGGTCATCGACACGGCCAGATCTCTGTAGACCATGTTGACGGAATCCGAAGAGGGGATGCCGCTGCGCTCTGCACGGCACACCCTGTCGCCCTCGGCGAGCAACTGCTGCGGACTGAGGAAGGTGTAATTGGGCAGCAACCGTTGCAGATAAGTTGCCTCGTCGGCTTGAGCGGGCGCCGCGGCCATCACCGCGAACGCCGACACAGACGTCACTCCGGCAATTAGGACGCGAAATGCCTTAACCATGATTGACCACCTTCGGGGGAAGCCGTGTAACAGTCATACCCCGCAGCGGAACCACGCGTGTTTCATTCAGCGAACCGTGTGGTTCCAGCACGCTGCAACGCCGCGGCATCGCGAAACTCCCCATGTTCCCCGGCAACTAGCTGGCGAGCGCGGGCCAGGCTGGCCAGGGCCAGCCGGGAGTGGTCGTCGAGCAGGTTGAGGATCTCCACCTCGGTGTGATCGGCGAGCTGCCAGTGAGTGACGTCGGCTTGCCAGAGTTCGTTGGGTTGGGCGGCGGTGAACCGTTTCCAGGCCGAGCGGGGCCGTTTGTGGGGTTGGGGTGTGACAAAGCCGCGGCGGCGCAGGATGCCCCAAATCGTGGACAGTGCAGGTGTTTTGGTGATGGCCGGGTCGGCGCACAGGTGAGCGGCGATGGTAGCTGCGCCGGCGTCGTAACCGGCTTTGTCCAGGGTTTTCCGCAGCCGCACGATGCGCTCCTCGAGTTCGGTGCCGACCGCGCGACAGTTGCTGTGTGGCCGGCGCGAACGCGGCTCGAACGCCGCGGCTCCGTCGGTCTGATACCGGCTGACCAGCTGGTGTACCCATTGCCGGGACACCTCGTAGTCGCGGGCTACGGCGCTTTTGCTGCGACCCTCCAATATCACGGCGGTAATGACGAGCTGCGCCTTCGACATGGCCGACCTCCCCGAATCGCAGAGGCGTTAACTATGTCGCGAGACATCTGTCAACTATGTCGTGAAATCACACACTGGCTGCGGTGACGTTGTCGTGTCCCGAGACATCGTTGACAGATGTCTCGGGACATCGTTTACGTGGGCAGCTGATTTTCGGGTGAGTTCCGCATTTGACGCCGAGGGCTTGGTAGTCGAGGGTCAGTTTGCGGATGAGTTGACCGATGGTGTGGTCGAGAACGCGGATGTCTGGGTCGTCGATGAGGACGATGACGTGGTTACCGCGGCACACGCTTGGATAGGGCGATGTGGTGTAGGCAGCTGCTGTAGCCCGGGGTGATGGCATCGGCGGCGTCGGTGCGGTCGTGGCACGGATTTCATTGGGCGTCATGGTGATTCGCATCTGCCCCAACGAACTGTTCCCGACCGAGTTTCGAGCCACGGCGGTCGGCATCTCGACCTCGGTCAGTCGGTTCGGCGCCGCACCGGAACGTACGTGCTGCCGCTGCACGGACATAACGTTTTCGAGTCGGCGGGCGTTTCCCTGCATCCCTCGGTGGGTAGTGCAACGGTGGTTATCGGTGCGAGTGGTCGACGTTCGGTCCGCGGAATGAGGTGTTGCGCTCGCGGACCATCGAATGGGTCGCGCTGCCGAAATACCGGCTGCTGGTTGAGTGGAGGCGGTGACGATGACAACGACCTACCTCGAGTTGGTCAGTGAGAGGGCCACAGGGCGGGTCACCGAGCAGATCCGCCGGGAGATCGGCGGGTTGGTCAGCGAAGGCGGCCTGATCGCGCAGCCGGCTCAACTCCGCACTTATGAGTGCGACGGGCTCACCGGTTTTCGGGTCGCTCCCGCGCTGGTTGTGCTTCCGGTCAGCACGGAAGAGGTCGCGGCAGTGGTTCGGGTTTGCGCCCGCGAACGGATAGCGTTCGTTGCCCGCGGCGCGGGTACCGGTCTATCCGGCGGTGCGCTGCCGGTCGCCGACGGCATCGTCATCGGGCTCGCCCGGATGCGGGACATCCTGTCCGTCGACGCGGAGAACCAGCGCGCAGTCGTCCAACCGGGCGTCACCAACCTCGGCATCTCCGAGGCGGTCGCTCCGCACAACCTGTACTACGCGCCCGACCCGTCGAGCCAGGTGGTCTGCACGATCGGGGGAAACGTGGCGGAGAACTCGGGCGGCGCGCACTGCCTGAAGTATGGCTTCACCACCAACCATGTCCTCGGGCTCACGATGGTGTGCGCCGACGGGAGCGTGGTCACCCTGGGCGGCGACTCGCTGGATCAGGTCGGGCCGGATCTGCGCGCGGTGATCGTCGGGTCGGAGGGCACCGTCGGCATCGTCACCGAAATCACCGTGCGGTTGCTGCGCAAGCCCGAGGCGGTCCGCACGCTGGTCGCCGACTTCCCCGACGCCGAACAGGCGGGCGACGCGGTCAGCGACATCGTCTCGGCCGGCATCATCCCGGCCGCCGTCGAGATGCTCGACGCGCTGGCGATCGAGGCGTGCGAGAAGGCGACCGGCGCCGGATATTCGCTCGACACAGCCGCCGCGCTGGTGGTTGAGCTCGACGGCGTCGAGGTGGAGGTACAAACGGAATTCGAACGCGTACAGCAGATTTGTCGAGACAATCAGTCCACGCACATCCGGATCGCCGAGGACCCCGCCGAACGCGCGCTGATCTGGAAAGGCCGCAAGGCCGCGTTCGCCGCGATGGGTCGCATCAGTCCCGATTATTTCGTCCAGGACGGGGTCATCCCGCGGACCAGGCTCGGCAGCACGCTCACCCGGATCGGGGAGATGTCGAGGGAAGCGGGGCTCCGGGTGGCAAACGTGTTCCATGCCGGCGACGGCAACCTGCACCCGCTGGTCCTCTACGACGACACTGTGCCGGGCCAGGCGGAGCAGGCCGAGCACCTGGCGACGGCGATCGTCGAGTTGTGCGTGGAGCAGGGCGGATCGATCACCGGTGAGCACGGCGTGGGTAGCGACAAGGCCTGTTCGATGCCGAAGATGTTCAGCGATTCGGACTTGACCGTGATGGCACTGGTGCGCGCCGCGTTCGACCCCGACGGGATTTGCAACCCCGGCAAGGTGCTGCCGACTCCCCGGCTCTGTGGTGAGCGTCCCGGTCCGTGGCGGCCCCATCCGCTCGAGCAAGCCGGCGTGATCGAGCGGTTCTGAAGGGAGGCAAGCCCCCATGACCGCTACCGCTTCCTCGACCCCTACCGTTCAACGGCCCACCAGTGTCGACGAGGCCGCCAAGGTGCTGCGCGAGGGCGGGGGCAGCGTGCTGTTCCGGGGCACCGGCACGAAGATGAGTTGGGCCAGCCGTCCAAGAGACCCGGATTTGGTGCTGGAGACCGGCGGGCTGGACCGGTTGCTCGACCACAACCCGGCCGATATGACCGCCTCGGCGCAAGCTGGCATGCCGCTGCGCATTCTGCAGGAACGGCTGGGCGAGGCCGGCCAGTGGCTGGCGCTCGACCCGCCAACCGAACCGGATGGAGCGACCCTGGGCGGGCTGCTTGCCACCGGCGACTCTGGCCCGAGACGGTTGCGGTACGGCGCGCTGCGCGACCTGGTGATCGGGGTGACGCTCGTCCTCCCCGACGGAACGGTGGCCCGCGCGGGCGGACACGTGATCAAAAACGTCGCCGGTTACGACCTGAGCAAGTTGATGTACGGGTCGCTGGGCACGCTCGGCTTGATCGCGGAGGTGGTGCTGCGCCTGCATCCTCTGCCGGAGACGAGCGCCACCGTCGTGGCAGCCTCGACGGTCCAGGAGGCGACAGCGCGGAGCGTCGACCTGCTCGCCTCGCCCCTGGCGCCAACGGCGATCGACTGGGTCGGCGACCCCCGCGGATCCTCCGGACGGCTGGCCGTGCGGTTCGAGGGCAGCGCGGCCGGCGTCGCGGCGCAGACGACGGCGCTGCGGAAGCGTCTCGAGGCGACGGAGGTGTTGGTCGATACCGATGAGGCCGCGCTCTGGCGGGAGAACGCCAGTGCGCATCGCGCCGAGTCGGAGCAGAGCACGGCATTCGCCGGCACACTGCCCACCCGGTTGACCGACGTCGCCGCGGCGCTCGCCAAGGCGGCCGGCGCCGCCGGGGTGGACGTCTCGCTCGCCTCCCAGAGCGCGCTCGGGCTGCACACCGCTCGGTTTTCCGGACCGCCCGCGCAGCAGGCCGCGGCATTCGACCAGTGGCGCCGCGAAGTGCTAGCGATCGGCGGGACCGTGCTGCTGCGACAGCGCCCCGCCGAGGTCGACGCAAGCGTCGACCCGCTCGGACCCGCGCCCTCGACCGTCGGCCTGCTTCGGGCCCTCAAGGCCCGGCTTGATCCCGACGGCCGCTGCGCACCTGGCCGCCTTGCCCCTTGGCTGTGACCACCCCGATCCTGGAGTTCGCCGATGACCACCGAATCGAACAACCGCCGCGACGGCGATGAGCACTTGCGCGAAGAGAATAGGACAGAGGATCAGCGCGTACACGTGGAGGATTCAGCAGACACTTTCGGCGTCTTCGACGCACACCACCCGCCGGCCGATGAGCGGATATCCGACTGTGTGCACTGTGGCTTCTGCCTGCCTACCTGCCCGACGTATGCGCTGTGGGGCGAGGAGATGGACTCCCCGCGCGGACGCGTTTACCTGATGAAGCTCGGCAAGGAAGGCGCGGTCCCGCTCGACGACACCTATGTCCAGCACTTCGACGCGTGCCTGGGATGCATGGCTTGTGTGACGGCGTGCCCATCCGGCGTGAAGTACGACGAGTTGATCGAAGCGGTCCGCCCGCAGCTGGAGCGCAACTACCGGCGCAGCCCCGCCGACCGGGCGTTCCGGGAAATGATCTTCCAGCTCTTCCCGTACCCGACCCGGCTGCGCGCCGCCGCCGTCATGGGCGTGCTCTACCAACGTGCGCGCGGTCACTCATTGCTCGAGCGCAGCGGGCTGCGCAAGCGGCTCCCGGCGCGCCTGCAGGCGGTCGAGGAGCTGATGCCGCCAGCGCGGCTGCGCGGCCTCACCCGCCGGCTGCCCGCTTATATCCCGGCTGAGGGCGCGGCGCGGCGGCGCCGCGTCGCGATGCTCGAGGGCTGCGTTCAGCGAGTGTTCTTCCGCGAGGTCAATCAGGCCACGGCACGCGTGTTGGCCCGGGAAGGGTGCGACGTGATCGTGCCGCACGCCCAGCGCTGCTGCGGAGCGCTCAGCGAACACGCCGGCCGGGAGCCGGAGGCGCTGAAGCGGGCCCGACGGCTGATCGACGTTTTCGAACGCGAGGACGTGGACGCCATTGTGGTGAACGTGGCCGGCTGCGGCTCCACGATGAAGGAGTACGGTCGGCTCCTGCGCGACGACCCGAAGTACGCAGAACGGGCGGCCGCCTTCTCGGCGAAGGTGCGCGACGTTTCAGAAGTGCTCGCCGACCTGGAGCCTACTGCGCCGCGACACCGCATCGAGGCCAAGGTCGCCTACCACGACGCGTGCCATCTCGGGCACGGGCAAGGTGTGCGGCTCCAGCCGCGGGCGGTGCTGCGCACCATCCCGGGCCTGGAGGTGATGGATATCCCGGAGGCCGAGATCTGCTGCGGTTCGGCCGGCATCTACAACATGGTGATGCCCGAACCCGCCGCCGAACTGGGCCGGCGCAAGATGGCCAACGTGATGTCGGTCAAGCCGGACGCGGTGGCGACCGCCAATCCTGGATGCCTCTTGCAGATGCGCCGCTATCTGCCGGCAGCGCTGCCGATGTTCCACCCCATTCAGCTCGTCGACGCGTCGATCCGAGGAGACGACCCGATTCGGGCCGGCGAATGGCACGCCAGTGCCGGCTATGACGCGCGGACACCGGAACCGGGCCGGTTCTGATAGTCGGCTAAACGTCACTCTTGTTTCCCGCCACCGCCGAACGGACAGAAGCCGATCACGAACCCGGCGGTCTCAGCCCAGTCCCGTTGAACGGAGCGATCGGTAAGGGGAACTATGTTCACGCACGAACTACCAAGACCCGCCCGTCCGATGTAACCGCGGCCAGGCGTTTTCACACTGGCAGTGTTGAGCTAACGGGATCGAGTCCGGTTAGCTCCACCATTTTACGGCAGGTCTTGCGAGCGGCTGCGCAAGGAAACTCCGACCCGCACACGATCGCCGATATCGCGATGTATGCGCCCGTCGGTCGACCCTACGCCTTGTCGCGGGATCGCAGCTCTCGCCTGAGCTCGATCACCTGTTTCTCAAGGTCGATCACAGCCTTGGAGCACATGGCTGTCAGTCCAATGAGTTTCACGACTACCGCCCATATCCGGCTATGGCCGGTGAAGGATTCGTCGAACTCGGCGAACCCGTCGAGGAGTTCCCTTCCTATAACGGATTCGGGATCGAGCGGTATCCGCCGCATTTTGCTGAACGCCGAGAAGTCGGCTGTCTCTTCGGGATGGGGCTCCATCTTGCGAGCGTAGGCCGCCGGCCGCGGCGGGTAGGCCGATAGAACCGTCTTGCCGGCACGAAGAACGTGGCCAGTCAGGCCGCCTTTGGTATGACCAGCGAGCTGTGACGTGTGCGGGCGCACCCCCGGATGTGGCCACCGACACCTCGCAGACAATCTCCTACCCCGCACCCGGCTCGCGCCCACACCGGTGCGACGCCGAGGCACGAGGCAGTCGCTGATGGAGGCCGACATGACCGACCTGGCCGGCCCGAAGGGCAGCACGATGAGGCGCGGACTGCGGTGCGTCACGGCCGCGAACCAGGCTCGGTGACCCTGGGCGGGCGCCGGGTTCCGGTGAGCCGGCCACGGGTGCGGGCCGCCGACGGCTCCGGTGAGCTGGCGATCGCGTCGTACGAGCTGTTCACCTCCACCGAGATCATCGGGCGGATGGCGATGGAGAAGATGCTTGCCGGGCTCTCCACCCGCCGCTACCGGGTCGGGCTCGAACCGGTCGGGCAGAAGGTCGCTGAGACCTGCTCTGCGACAAGTAAGTCGGCGGTCTCCCGGAAGTTTGTGGCGATGACCGAGACCGCGCTGGCAGAGGAGGATGTCCCGAATTCCGTGGAACTTCGGTGCATCCTCGCCTTGGGGAAATCGGCCGGTTTCAGCCGGTTTGGTGTATCTGATATCCAGTCGTGGGGTTGATCTACGCAGACCTTCGGGTGTCGCCTTGATGGTGATGTCCGAGGAGGGCGGCAACCTGGGCTATGACCGACGGATCAGAAACAGTGACCGGGACGCCTTGACGTTCGCAGGATGCGGTGAGCCAAGCGGTAAGCTCTTCGCGCCGGTAGGATGGTTTACGCTTCGCCGCATCGTGTTTCGTAGCGTTAGCGGTGCTCATGTCGCCAGTCCCGATACGGCGGGGGATCGTGTGCACGCAAGCTATCGCGAGCTATGTGGCGGTGTTCGATCATCCGGTGTGCCGCGGATAGGATTAGCGCACGCTCGCCGAGAGTGGACAGCCCGACTCGACTGAATTCCCATGCGATCGCATCAATGGTGGGTGTGGCCGAATGATGTTGAGCGCCAGTGCTTCTCTGTGCATAGTCAGTTTGTTGTTCGCGGATCCAGGTGGCTCGGTGTGCGCGTAGGGCGCCCATGGTGGTGGAGAAGAGTCGGGATTTGGTGGTGATGTGTCCTCGGTAGCCCACGGTGTGCAGCCAGCGATCGATCCCTTGGTAGGCGCGGTGGCCCGCCAGGGTGACGATGGTGGTGAGGATGGTTCGGACGTGGTCGCTGACATCGAGGGTGGGTATGTCCAGTGGTGACATGCGCTGGATGCCGATACCGAATTCGGCGACCGATTTCGTGACGTATTTGGCCAAATAGCTGGCAACGGATCGGCCCGGCCGGCGTCGCACGTCTACTGTGTCAAACGGTGATGTCGGACCGGCTGGGGTGCAGCGGTTGCGCGTCGGTTTGGCTGCCGAATCGCAGGACACGCAGGGCGTCATCGGCGTTCGCTGTGGGGTCGGCCACTGCGAGGGTGATCGCGAGAGCTGCTTGCCGAGCGAGGACACCGAGGTCGGTAGCGGTGATCGCCGTCGCGGGGGCGGTCTGTGGCTGTCTGGTTCGGCGCGGGCGTCGAGCCGGATCACGGCGTGCAGGTGTGGACGCGTCGATTTGTATGACGAGACTCCTGCGACGTTTCATTGGCCAGTGCTCAGGCGGGTCTTGCGCGAACACGCGGGCTTCGGACATCGTGTCGCCGGAGTCGCGGCCCGATACGATCGGTCCATGCAGCGGCGGCGCAACAGTCGGAAGGAAACTCCGAAACGTGCTCGCCGGTCCGCCGACAATTTCGACGCACGGCAATTCGATGATCCCGAGTGGGCCTGGGTGGGCGAGCGGCGGATGTTCGTCGTCGGCCATACGCCCGGCGGGGCACCGTTCGGGTGCTTCGAGGACGAACTCGAGGATCTCGGATAGCTCAACGGCGCGGCGGAGTCGAGCGGTGGTGTCCCCCGGTTAGCCTGGCACCGCGCAGCACGAAAAGAGGGAACTGAATGCTGGTCCTGCACGGGTTTTGGTCCATGTCGGGCAGTTTGCGGCTGTGGGCGGAGGACTCCGATCTGCTGGTGAAGAGCCCGAGTCAGGCGTTGCGCTCTGCGCGGCCGCACCCGTTCGCGGCGGCCTCCGACGCGATCGCGGGGATACATCCGGGCAAGCCGGGTACCTCCGTGCTGCTGTTGCCGTCGTTGCGGTCGGCGCCGCTGGACTCGCCGGAGCTGATCCGGGTCATCCCGCGCCCTGCCGCGCGAACCGACGCCACGCTGTTGGCGTGGACGGTTCCGGTCGTGCAACTGGACGCCGGGGCCGCGTTGGCGGCGATCGACGAGCCCGTCGCGGACATCCGGTACGGCGCGTCCGTCGGCTATCTCGCCGAACTGGCCGCTTTCGCGTGTGAGTTGGTCGAGCGTGGTCGGGTGCTGCCGGAGCTGCGGCGCGACACGCACGGCGCGATCGCGTGCTGGCGTCCCGTGTTGCAGGGTCGCGACGTGGTCGCGATGACCTCACTCACCTCGGCGATGCCGCCGGTGTGCCGGGCCGAACTTGGCGGGCACGATCCGCACGAGCTGGTGGTGTCGGCGTTGGACGCGATGGTCGATGCAGCCGTGCGCGCGGCGTTGCCGCGGATCGACCTGGTGCCCCCGCCCCGGGGGCGCCCGAAGCGTCGGCCCGCCTTGGAGGATTGGTTGAGGGCGCTGACCGGTCCGGACGGCCGGTTCGACGCGGAACTCGATGAACTCGATGCGCTGGCCCAGGCGTTGCGGCCGTGGGACGACGTCGGCACCGGCATGGTCGGCCCGGCGAGGGCGACGTTCCGGTTGTCCGAGACCGAGACCGAGACCGACGACCGCGAGACGTCGGCGGGCTCGTCGTGGCGGCTGGAGTTCCTGTTGCAGTCGACGGAGGACCCGAGCCTGCTAGTCCCCGCCGAGCAGGCGTGGAACGACGACGGCAGCCTGCGCCGGTGGCTGGACCGACCGCAGGAGCTGCTGCTGACCGAGCTGGGCCGTGCCAGCCGGATTTTCCCGGAGCTCGCGCCCGGCCTGCGCACCGCGCGCCCGTCCGAGCTCACACTCGACGCCGACGGCGCCTACCGGTTCCTGTCGGGCACGGCCGCGGTACTCGACGAGGCCGGGTACGGCGTGCTGCTGCCGTCCTGGTGGGACCGGCGCCGCAAGCTGGGGCTCGCCCTGTCCGCGCACACCCCGGTCGACGGAGTGGTGAGCAAGGCCGGCAAGTTCGGTCGCGACCAGCTCGTCGAGTTCCGCTGGGAGCTGGCCGTCGGCGACGACACGCTCACCGAGGACGAAATCGCGGTGCTTGCCGAGACCAAGGCCCCATTGATCCGGCTGCGCGGCCAGTGGGTCGCGGTGGATCCAGATCAGCTGCGCCGCGGGCTGGAGTTCTTGGAGCGCAAGCCAGCCGGCCGCAAGACCGCGGCCGATATCCTCGCGCTGGCCGCCAGCCACCCAGACGACATCGACACCCCGCTCGAGGTCACTGCGGTGCGCGCCGACGGGTGGCTCGGGGACCTGCTCGGCGGGGCCGCCGCACAGTCGCTGCGGCCGCTGGAACCGCCGGACGGATTCACTGCGACGCTGCGTCCCTACCAGCAGCGCGGCCTGTCGTGGCTGGCGTTCCTGTCCTCGCTCGGCTTGGGCAGCTGCCTGGGTGACGACATGGGCCTGGGTAAGACCGTTCAGCTGCTGGCCATGGAAACCCTTCAGCGACACCAGGATCCGGACGCCGGCCCCACACTGCTGCTGTGCCCGATGTCATTGGTCGGCAACTGGCAGCGGGAAGCGGAGAAGTTCGCGCCCGGCCTGCGGGTGTACGCGCACCACGGCGGCGCGCGGCTGCACGGCGACGCGCTGCGTGAACTCGTCGAGCAAACCGACCTGATCGTCAGCACGTACACCACGGCCACGCGCGACATCGACGAGCTGGCCGGCTACGAGTGGAACCGGGTGGTGCTGGACGAGGCGCAGGCGGTGAAGAACAGCCTGTCGCGGGCGGCCAAGGCGGTGCGGCAGTTGCGCGCGGGGCACCGGGTGGCGCTGACCGGGACGCCGATGGAGAACCGGCTCGCCGAGCTGTGGTCGATCATGGACTTCCTTAACCCCGGCCTGCTCGGATCCTCCGAACGGTTCCGCACCCGCTACGCGATCCCGATCGAACGGCACGGGCACACCGGGCCGGCCGAGCGGCTGCGCGCGGTCACCCGGCCCTACATCCTGCGCCGGGTCAAGACCGACCCGGCGATCATCGACGACCTGCCCGAGAAGATCGAGATCAAGCAGTACTGTCAGCTCACCACCGAGCAGGCCTCGCTGTATCAGGCCGTCGTCGCCGACATGATGGACAAGATCGAGAACACCGAGGGGATCGAGCGGCGCGGCAACGTGCTGGCCGCGATGACCAAGCTCAAGCAGGTGTGCAACCACCCGGCGCAGCTGCTGCACGATCGCTCGCCCGTCGGCCGCAGGTCGGGGAAGGTGATCCGGCTCGAGGAGATCCTGGAAGAGATCCTGGCCGAGGGCGACCGGGTGCTGTGCTTCACCCAGTTCACCGAGTTCGCCGAGCTGCTGGTGCCGCACCTGGCCGCGGGCTTCGGCCGCGACGTCGCCTACCTGCACGGTGGCACCCCAAAGAAGCGGCGCGACGAGATGGTGGCCCGGTTCCAGTCCGGGGACGGGCCGTCCATCTTCCTGCTGTCGTTGAAGGCGGGCGGCACCGGGCTGAACCTCACCGCGGCCAATCATGTTGTCCACCTGGACCGGTGGTGGAACCCGGCGGTGGAGAACCAGGCGACAGACCGGGCGTTCCGGATCGGACAGCGGCGCACGGTGCAGGTGCGCAAGTTCATCTGCACGGGCACGCTCGAGGAGAAGATCGACGAGATGATCGAGGAGAAGAAGGCGCTGGCCGACCTGGTGGTCACCGACGGCGAAGGCTGGCTAACCGAACTGTCCACCCGCGACCTCCGCGAGCTGTTCGCGCTGTCCGAGGGAGCCGTCGGTGAATAAGAGCTGGTATCCGCCGCCGTCGCGGCCCCGCCCCGTCGAGGGTGGGCTCAAGGCGCGCAGCACCCGCGGCGCAATCGCGCGGACCTGGTGGTCGGAGCGGTTCATCGCGGTACTGGAGGACATCGGCCTGGGCAACCGGCTCCAGCGCGGCCGCACCTACGCGCGCAAGGGACAGGTGA
>CAVQRJ010000007.1:0-44258 GCA_963715215.1 uncultured Actinomycetota bacterium | reverse complement strand
CGGATCAGCAGTCGACGTCGACGTACACGATCCTCGCCGTGACGGTCGTGACAATGTCGTTCATCGCGCCAGGTGCGCCCGAATCCATCCGCGTGTAGGTCTGGCCCGGCCGCACGCCGCTCACCACACACTGGTCCAGCGGAGCCGTGCCGAGCTTGTTC
Organism: uncultured Actinomycetota bacterium; assembly: GCA_963715215.1. Lineage (GTDB taxonomy): Bacteria > Actinomycetota > Actinomycetes > Mycobacteriales > Mycobacteriaceae > Mycobacterium. The sequence goes on along the minus strand of CAVQRJ010000007.1, from coordinate 44,097 downwards.
AGGATCACGTGAAAACCCCGAGCCTGCAGGCTATTTAGCGTGTCGGATGCGGTAGCGGGACCCGACGGCGCCGCGTTTGCGAGACCGGTCATTCCGAGAGCGGCCAAAGCCATTGCGCCAGCGGCAAACATATACTTCATTGGAGTTCCTCTCGCGTTGTTGATCATCATTCGTTGCGGCGGGCCGCCCGGATGGGACCAAAACGAGATAGGGGTGCGGGTTACAGCGGGGAGGCACCCCGCAGGTGCTCGAAGATCAGCGACGTCTGCGTGCCAGCGACGTCGGCGTCGGCGTTGAGATTCTCCACCACGAACGCGCGGAGGTCCTCGGTGTCGCGGGCAGCGACGTGCAGGATGAAGTCGTCAGCACCCGCCAGGAAGTAGACGTCCATCACCTGCGGGTGGCGCCGGATCTGCTGGATGAAGCTGCGGATCTTGGCCCTGGCGTTGGCCTGCAGGCTGACCGAGATCATGGCCTGAAGTGAGAGGCCGATGGCCGCCGGATCGATATCGGCGTAGAAGCCGCGGATGACCCCGAGTTCGTGCAGGCGGCGAAGCCTGCCGTGACAGGTCGACGGCGCGATGCCGACCGCGTCCGCGAGGGCACTGTTGGACATGCGGGCGTCGCGGTGCAGCAGTATCAAGATCCGCCGATCGACGTCGTCGATCTCAGCCGGCCGAACATCCTTCGACGGGCGCTGTCGACTCACCGTCGCAATTGATGATCCTTCGGACATAGCTTAACTATATCGAATGATCAGCAGATCTATTGCTTGGTGGCCGAATGTTCTTCACAATTTTACCTAGTCCATCGACCTACAGGAGCGATCATGCGCGTCGGCGTCCCGACCGAGATCAAGAACAACGAATTCCGAGTTGCCATCACCCCTGCCGGTGTGGCCGAGCTGGTCCACCGTGGCCACGAGGTGCTTATCGAGGCAGGCGCAGGCTTAGGTTCTGCCATCTCCGACGCCGACTTCAAGCGCGCCGGCGCCCAGATGATCAACAGCGTCAACGAGGTGTGGGCCGAGGCCGATCTGCTTCTGAAGGTCAAGGAGCCGATCGAGCCCGAGTACGGCCGCATGCGGGAGGGTCAGACGCTCTTCACCTATCTGCACCTCGCTGCCTCCAAGCCCTGCACCGACGCTCTGATGACTTCGGGCACCACGTCGATCGCCTACGAGACCGTGCAGACTGCCGACGGCGCACTGCCGCTGCTGGCCCCGATGAGCGAGGTCGCAGGCCGGCTCTCGGCGCAGGTGGGCGCCTATCACTTGATGCGCAGCCACGGCGGACGCGGCGTCCTGATGGGTGGCGTGCCCGGTGTGGCCCCAGCCGAGGTCGTCGTCATCGGCGGCGGAGTGGCCGGCTACAACGCAGCCCGCATCGCCAAGGGCTTGGGCGCGCACGTCAACGTGTTCGACGTCAACGTCAACACGCTGCGCAAGATCGACAACGAGAGCAGCGGATCCATCGAGACCCGCTACTCGTCGATGCTCGACCTCGAGGACGCGGTCAAGGGAGCCGACCTCGTCATCGGCGCCGTTCTGGTGCCCGGCGCCAAGGCGCCAAAGCTCGTTAACAATTCGACTGTCGCGCATATGAAGCCGGGTGCGGTTCTGGTCGACATCGCGATCGACCAGGGTGGCTGCTTCGAAGACTCGCGGCCCACCACACACGACGACCCCACCTTCGCCGTGCACGACACGGTCTTCTACTGCGTTGCCAACATGCCCGGCGCCGTGCCGCGCACGTCGACCTACGCGCTGACCAACGCGACCATGCCGTACGTGGTCAAGCTCGCCGAGCGGGGCTGGAAGGCCGCATGCCAGGCCGATTCCGCTCTGGCGAAGGGTCTTTCGACGCACGAGGGTGCGATGCTCTCCGAGCAGGTGGCATCCGATCTGGACCTGCCCTTCACCGATCCGGCCAACCTGCTGGCCTGATCGCTCAACCGAACAACTCCCCGTCCACGTAAAACCACCGACGGGCTCTAACGGCGAAGTGGGACCGCTCATGCAGCGTCCCACTTCGTCGGTTTCTGCGGTAGCGAGCGCGGAACTCGACCACACCGTCCTCGTCGCCCTGTTGGCCCGCCACAAGGTCGACGATCTCCAACCCCGTCCACACCTCATCCGACGGTGTCAGCGTCTCGGGTCTGGTGCGCGGATGCCACGTCCGCCAGACGTACTCCAGGTCCCCTACCGCGTACGCCGCATACCGCGATCTCATCAACTCTTCCGCGGTCGCCGCCGTCCGGTCCCCCGCGTGCAACGGTCCGCAGCACCGGTCGAACATCTCGCCACTGCCGCACGGGCAGTCATCGGTCGCCGACACAGATCACAGTCTGGCCGACTTCTTCATGCTCACCCGCCACGACTCACTGCAACTCCGTTAGACCAGCATCAACAGATAGTCTGTGCGCCACCAGGTCACAATGGCGAGGAATGCGATCACCGCCAGCGTCGCAGCCACCTGCACCTGGTTCCGGTTCTTGGCGGGCGCATACGCATAGGCTAAGGCGACCGCGCCGCCCGTCAGCAGTCCACCCACATGTCCCTGCCAGCTGATCGACGGCACGGTGAAGGTGATCACGAGGTTGATCACGATCATGATGACGACCCAGCGGATGTCGACGTTGACCTTCCTCGCCACCACGAATGTTGCTGCGAACAAACCGAATACCGCGCCTGACGCACCAAGCGTCGGCGCATTCAGTGGTGAGAACGAATAGATCAGCACCGACCCGCCCAACGCGCTCAGCAGATAGAGAAGACTGAACCGCAGCCGGCCCAGCCAGATCTCCAACGGGGGCCCGATGACGTACAGCGCGAACATGTTGAACAGGATGTGCGTAATACCGCTGTGCAGAAAAGCCGACGTGAGCAAGCGGTACAGCTCGCCATGGGCGACGGCGGGCGACCACATAACGAAGTCCACCTCGACGCGCGACGACGCCTTCTGCGCGATGAACGCGAGCACGTTGATCGCGATCAACGCATAGGTGACCACCGGCGTCGTGGGACCCCAGGACCCGGCGGACGGCTTCTTCGGCTGGCGTACCGTTTTCACGCCTGCACTCACGCATTCCGCGCACTGGTGACCCACGGCTGCATCGCGCATGCACTCCGGGCAGATGTAGCGGTGACACCGGGTGCACTGCACATACGTCGGCCGGTCCGGATGCCGGTAGCACGTCGGGGTCGGGGCGGTCATCTCGACCGCCGAGCGACCAGCGCGCTACGCCGGGAGTGATCATTCACACCTCGCACGGTACCGATTAGCCCGCGATGGCCCGAAGCGACTGCGGCAGTGACCTTTTGGTCCGGTACGGCCCCAGCACCGCGGCGCCGAACTGTCTGGTCAGCAATCGACGCGCCACCGCGTTGACCTCGTCGAGGGTGACCCCGTCGATGAGCTCGAGCGTCCGGTCGATGCTGCGGTGCTCCCCGTAGTTCAGCTCACTCCGACCGATGCGGTTCATCCGGGAGCCGGAATCCTCCAGACCGAGCACGAGCCCGCCGCACAACGAGCCCTTGGCGATCCGGCATTCGGCTTCGGTGATCCCGTCGCGGGCGACCGTCTTCAGCACGTCGGTGGTCACCCTGGCCACTTCAGGGAAGCGCTCAGGCAGGCAGGCGGCGTAGACCGACAGCGCACCGGTGTCGGAGAAGGTGTCCACCGTGGAATACACCGAGTACGCGAGCCCGCGCGTTTCACGAATCTGTTGGAACAGACGGGAACTCAGGCCGCCGCCAAGTGCGGCGTTGAGCACCGACAGCGCCCAGCGATGCTTCCAGTGCCTGCCCGGCACGCGCACCCCGAGCGACATGTGTGTCTGCTCGGCGTCGCGGTTGACCACTTCGAGTGACGGCTGGCCGGTGACTCGACCCGTGCCCTTGCGGGGCGTCACAGCCGAGCGATCACGCACGAGGTGTGGACCGAAGTGCTCCCGCACCAGCGCGACCACCTCGTCATGGTCGACGTTGCCTGCGACTGCGACCACCATCCGTTCGGGTGTGTAGCGGCGCACGTGGAACGAGTGCAGCTGCGAACGCGTCATCGCCGAAACCGAAGCCGCGCTGCCGATCACGGGCCGTCCAACAGGGTGCGCTCCAAACACAGCCGACAGGAAGACGTCGCCGAGCGTGTCCTCGGGATCGTCGTCGCGCATGGCGATCTCCTCGAGCACCACCGCGCGTTCGACTTCCACGTCCTCGGCCGCACACACCCCTCGCAGCACCACGTCGGCGACCAGGTCGACCGCCAATTCCAGGTCGGTGTCGAGCACATGCGCGTAGTAGCAGGTGTGCTCCCGTGCCGTGAACGCATTCAGCTCACCGCCGACCGCGTCCACCTCCTGGGCAATCTCCACCGCGCTTCGCGTCGGTGTGGACTTGAACAGCAGATGCTCGAGGAAGTGCGCGGCGCCTGCGACGCTGCGTCCCTCATCACGCGAACCGACGCCCACCCACACACCGACGGACGCCGAGCGCACCGACGGGATGTACTCGGTGACCACGCGCAGACCACCCGGCAGGGTGGTGCGTCGCACCGTGGACTCGGTCGCGGACTCGTTGCCGCGGCGGACCCGTCGCAGGGCCGCCTTTCCGTCAGCTGCCTGTCGTGGCATCGACAGGCGTCGACTCGGACGACGCGGATGCTGAGGTCTCTTCGTCCTCCGAAACCAGGACGAGCGAGATCTTGCCGCGGTTGTCGATGTCGGCGATCTCCACGCGCAGCTTGTCGCCGACCTTCACCACGTCTTCGACCTTGGCGATGCGCTTGCCCCGGCCGAGCTTGGAGATGTGCACCAGTCCGTCGCGGCCAGGCAGCAGCGATACGAACGCGCCGAAATCCGTTGTCTTGACCACGGTTCCGAGGAAACGCTCGCCGATCTTGGGCAGCTGCGGGTTGGCGATCGCGTTGATCCTGTCGATCGCGGCCTGCGCCGAAGGCCCGTCGGTCGCACCGACGAACACGGTGCCGTCGTCCTCGATCGAGATCTGCGCGCCGGTCTCCTCGGTGATCGAGTTGATCATCTTGCCCTTGGGCCCGATGACCTCGCCGATCTTGTCTACCGGGACCTTGATCGCGGTGACACGCGGCGCGTACGGGCTCATCTCGTCGGGGCTGTCGATGGCCTCGGCCATCACCTCGAGGATGGTCAGCCGGGCATCCTTTGCCTGCGACAGCGCACCTGCCAGCACCGTCGACGGAATGCCGTCGAGCTTGGTGTCCAGCTGCAGCGCGGTGACGAATTCCTTGGTGCCCGCGACCTTGAAGTCCATGTCGCCGAAGGCGTCCTCGGCGCCGAGGATGTCGGTCAGCGCGACGAACCGGCGTTCGCTGCCGCCGCCCTCCACTTCCACGTCGTCGGACACCAGGCCCATCGCGATACCGGCGACCGGCGCCTTCAACGGAACACCGGCGTTCAGCAGCGCAAGCGTCGACGCACACACGGAGCCCATCGACGTCGAGCCGTTGGAACCCAGTGCCTCCGACACCTGCCGGATCGCGTAGGGGAACTCCTCGACGCTGGGCAGCACGGGCATCAGCGCCCGCTCCGCCAGCGCGCCGTGGCCGATCTCGCGGCGCTTCGGCGAACCGACGCGGCCGGTCTCACCGGTCGAATACGGCGGGAAGTTGTAGTGGTGCATGTAGCGCTTGGAGGTCTCCGGTCCAAGCGAGTCGATCTGCTGGGCCATCTTCACCATGTCCAGCGTGGTGACTCCGAGGATCTGGGTCTCACCGCGCTCGAACAATGCGCTGCCGTGCGCACGCGGAACGACAGCCACCTCGGCCGAGAGCGCGCGGATATCGGTGATACCGCGGCCGTCGATGCGGAAATGGTCGGTCAGGATGCGTTGCCGGACAAGCTTTTTGGTCAGCGACCGGAACGCGGCGCCGATCTCCTTGTCCCGGCCTGCGTACTGCTCGGCAAGCCGCTCGAGCACCTCACCCTTGATCTCGTCGGTGCGGTCGTTGCGCTCGTTCTTGCCCGCGATGGTCAGTGCCTCCGACAGGGCGTCGGTGGCCACCGACGAGACCGCGTGGTAGACGTCGTCGCCGTAGTCGGGGAATACCGGATAGTCGGCGACCGGCTTGGCGGCGCGGTCCGCCAGCTCCTCCTGCGCAGAGCACAGTGCCGCGATGAACGGCTTGGCGGCCTCCAGGCCCTCGGCGACGATCGCCTCGGTCGGCGCCTGGGCGCCGCCTGCGACCAGCTCGATGACATTGTCGGTGGCCTCGGCCTCGACCATCATGATCGCGACGTCCGCAGAGTCACCCGCGCCCACCTTGCGGCCCGCGACCACCATGTCGAACACCGCGGTCTTGAGCTGCTCGACCGTCGGAAACGCGACCCACTGCCCGTTGATCAGCGCGACGCGCACACCGCCCACCGGGCCGGAGAACGGCAGGCCGGAGATCTGGGTGGAGGCCGACGCGGCGTTGATGGCCAACACGTCGTAGAGCTCTTCGGGATCGAGCGACATCACGGTGATGACGACCTGGACCTCGTTACGCAGGCCCGAGATGAACGTCGGGCGCAGCGGGCGGTCGATGAGCCGACAGGTCAGGATCGCGTCGGTGGACGGCCTGCCCTCCCTGCGGAAGAACGAGCCGGGGATACGTCCGGCGGCGTACATCCGCTCCTCGACGTCGATCGTCAACGGGAAGAAGTCGAACTGCTCTTTGGGGTTCTTGCTTGCGGTCGTCGCCGACAGCAACATGGTTTCGTCGTCGAGATAGGCGACGACGGAGCCTGCGGCCTGCTGGGCGAGGCGACCGGTCTCGAATCGAATGGTGCGGGTGCCGAAGCTTCCGTTGTCGATGACGGCGGACGATTCGAAAACGCCGTCCTCAATTTCTGCGACAGACATATTTGTCCGTAGACCTTTCTGGGTTCATTGTTCAGCTGTTTTCGCATCGTCACAGCGTGTGAACCACCGGCCTGGAAGCGGCCATCGATCGAAGCTGTCGGGCAGCAAGCCCGGCAGCCACTACCGAAGACCGCGCGATCAGGCGGGATCCCGATATGACGAGCGGGAGCGGCGCTCACGGATCTGCGAAAACCGCACCCAATCGTTCGAGCCTAACCGGCTGACGAACGAGATCATCCTACATTGCAGCAGGTACGCGACCGAAATCCGTGGCCATCATGAGCGCCGCCCCCACCCGCCCACGACCGTCGGCACTGTATACACCGCGCTGGCAGCGCTGAGGGCATCACCGAGCCGTTGCTCGAGCGTGTCAAGACCCATCTCGTCCTCGGTTATGACGCCCGAGCCGACGATGGCCTCTTTCATCGCGCGGACAACGCCGACCACATAGCCCGCCGCCTGTCGGCTTTCCGGCGGCCAGTAGGCCTGCAACCCGAGCGATCCCACGTCGTCATAGCCCGCCTGGCCGAAGAGGACGGGCAAACGCATCCCGACGAACGGGTCAGCATGGGCGTATTCGAAGCCCGCCTTCAGCCAGTCGCGGACCCGTGAGTACAACTCGACCTCGGGAAGCGCCCGTGCACCGCCCATGTCGTAGTCCACGGCGACGAAGACACCCCCCGGGCGCAGGTTTTGCATATGGTGCGCGAGAACGTCGGCGGCATCCGGCAGATGCATGAGCAGCAGCCGGCAGACGGCGGCGTCGAATGGCTCCTCGTCGACGAACGTGCGTGCGTCGCCCTGCCGGAACTCGATGTTGTCCAAGTTCAGCCGGTCGCGCCGCTGGGTGGCCACGGCGATCTGCGCCGGGTCCTGCTCGACACCGACCACGGATCCCTGCGGGCCGACGATCTCGGCGACCTGAAAGGACACGTCGCCCGGGCCACTGCCGAGGTCGAGGACTCTCATGCCGGGCCGGATACCGCCGCGGTGGAACAAAAGGGCCGTCGGTTCGGCGATGATCGCGGCCTGCGCCTGCAGTCGCGCGATCTCGACGTCGTCGCTGCCGAGGACGTATTCGGGTTTGGTCACGTCACTGTCAACGCAAACCGGGACGAATCGATGTCAGCGGCGCAAGCCGAGACGATCGATCAGGGAGCGGTATCGCTCGACGTCGACCTGGGCGACGTACTTCAGCAGGCGGCGGCGCCGTCCGACCAGCAGCAGCAGTCCGCGCCGCGAGTGGTGGTCGTGCTTGTGCACCTTGAGGTGCTCGGTCAGGTCGGCGATGCGCCTGGTCAGCAGTGCGACCTGCGCTTCCGGCGAGCCGGTGTCGCTGTCATGCAGGCCGTAAGAGCCCAGGATGTCTTTTTTCTGTTCGGCAGTGAGCGCCACGAAATAATCTCCATCAATAGGTCCGCGAGTTTTCTGAAAGCGCAGCCGCCGCGAACTGCAGCACACGCTTGGTCGGCGTGAAGTCTAGCAGCGGGGCGGCGCGGCGGCCGAATCGCTACTGGGCGGCCAATATGGTGCGGGCCCGCTCGGTGTCGCCGCCCATGGCCGTGATCAGGTCGTCCACCGAGTCGAAGCGCTCCTGGCCGCGGATTCGGGCTATGAAGTCCACCGCGACATGCTGTCCATACAGGTCGGCCTGGGTATCGAGGACGAACGCCTCAACGGTGCGGGTCCGCCCGGAAAAGGTCGGATTGGTGCCCACCGAGACCGCCGCCTGATACCGCTCACCTGGGACGACGGTGCCCACCACGGGCCCGTGGCCCAGCACGATGAACCAGGCGGCATAGACGCCGTCTGCGGGAATGGCCGAGTACATCGGCGGCGCGACGTTGGCCGTCGGATAGCCCAGCACCTTGCCGCGTCCGTCGCCGCGGACCACCACGCCCTCGACGCGGTGCGGCCGGCCCAGCGCCTCGGCGGCAGCGACGACGTCACCCGCGTCCACGCAGGACCGGATATAGGTCGACGAGAAGGTGACCGTTTCGTCCTTGTGATGCTCGGCGACGAGGGACATGCCCTCCACCGCGAAGCCGAACCGCTCCCCTGCCTTACGCAGCAGGTCGACGTTGCCTGCCGCCTTCTTGCCGAACGTGAAGTTCTCGCCGACAACCACCTCGACGACGTGCAGGTTCTCCACCAGCAGCTCGTGGATGTAGCGGTCGGGGGTCAGCTTCATGAAGTCCGAGGTGAACGGCATGACCAGGAAGACGTCGATGCCCAGCTCCTCGACCAGCTCCGCGCGGCGGGTCAGCGTGGTCAGCTGTGCGGGATGGCTGCCGGGAAACACGACCTCCATCGGATGCGGGTCGAACGTCATCAGCACGGTCGGCACACCGCGCGACCTGCCCGCCTTGACCGCATGGTTGATCAGCTCGACGTGTCCGCGGTGTACCCCGTCGAACACGCCGATGGTGAGGACGCATCGCCCCCAGTCCGTGGGGATCTCGTCCTGGCCCCGCCAGCGCTGCACAGTGGCAAGCCTACGGCGCGGCGACGGGCCGGGGCGCTTCACATCCCCAGATCAGATGACCATTGCCTAAACTTCTTGGTTGTGAGCCCGAACGGTAACCAGCGCGACCTGACCGCGGTCGCCCAGGATTACCTCAAGGTCATCTGGACCGCCCAGGAGTGGTCGCTGGAGAAGGTGAGCACCAAGATGCTCGCCGAGCGCATCGGGGTGTCGGCCAGCACCGCGTCGGAATCCATCCGCAAGCTCGCCGACCAGGGCCTTGTCGACCACGAGAAGTACGGTGCGGTGACGCTGACCGAGGCAGGCCGAAAGGCCGCGCTGGGGATGGTGCGCAGGCATCGGCTGATGGAGACCTTCCTGGTCCGCGTGCTGGGCTACAGCTGGGACGAGGTGCACGACGAGGCCGAGGTACTCGAGCACGCCGTTTCGGACCGGATGCTCGACCGCATCGACGCCAAGCTGGGTTACCCCAAGCGCGACCCGCACGGCGACCCGATCCCCGCCGCCGACGGCCACGTGCCGACGCCGGACGCGCGACAGCTATCGATGTGTTCCGACGGCGAAACCGGGACCGTGGCCCGCATCTCCGACGCCGATCCGGAGATGCTGCGGTACTTCGACAGCGTCGGGATCACCCTGGATTCGAGGCTGATGGTGCTGGCGCGTCGCGACTTCGCAGGCATGATCTCGGTGGCGATCAAACCGGCCGAGGCCAAGGAGGACGACCCGGGTACCACCGTCGACCTGGGCAGCCCGGCAGCCGAGGCGATCTGGGTGGTCTGAACCCCCGATTTCGGTCGACGGCCCCTTCGAGACTGCAACGGTGGCGAAGAAGTGCGAGTAAACCTCACCGTCAGCGCAGTCTCAATGCACTCGACAGCAGTTGCCAGCTACGCCGCGACGACAGGCTGCTTGACGCCTGACGCGCGCACGAGCGCCGCCAGCACGACGGCCACCAGAAGGAGCGCGGGCACGTCGCCCCAGAGATGGCCCATGTGGTGCCCGTGGCCGAACGACTGCACCGCCATGATGACCGCGTGCACGACCGATGACCACACGACGAACCAGATGAAGCTCAGGTTCGCCTCCGGCTTGCGCGCGGCGTTGAGCAGGAAGACCCCGATGGTGACGTAGAGGCCGACGATCATCATGAAGTACTGCGACTCATACGGCGCACCGGCATGCCAGGCCCAGCCCGACGGCCAGACCACGGCCAGCGGGTAGAGCAGCAGGGCGACGACGCCGAAAACGGCGAGTGCGAGTTGAAGAAGTTTGTACGGGGTCGTCATTGCGCGATCCAATCCTTCATATCCTTCACACGGATTCTGCATGTCCCACAGTTCACGCCGCGGGCGATTACGACGTTTCCGGTGAACCAGCGGAGTCCCGCCGCCTGAGCTGTTCCCGGTGGAATTGTCGGCTCGACGTGGGCGTGGGGTCGAGAGCACGCCGCAGTCATCGGGAACGGGCGCACCATCGCGCGGTCCGCCGACAGTGACAACGTCAGCCCCACCTGCAAGGCGCCGCTGCGGGCCGCGGGCTCAGCGCCGTAACTCCATCCTCACATCGCCTCGGCCCAGGCGATGTGTCCTTCGTAGCCAAGCGATTCCGCCATCGCGCGATAGCGCCCTACCAAGTCCCGATAGGCAACATTTTCGCCCCGGGCCCGGGCTAGTAGCGCGCGTAGTCGCAGCAGCGTGATGTCGCGCCCCGCCGAACCGCCGTCAGCCGGCAGGTTCGCCAACCAGTCGATCGCTTCTTGGGCTTCGGCCAGATCGCCATCGGCGCCGCGGTCCAGCAGCGTCTCCACTAGGAGACCGGTGCCCCAAACGCCATAGAAGAGCCGTCCTGCCTGGCGCAGCTCGTCCACTGCTTCGAGGGCGGCCATCTCCCAGCGCCGACCGACCAGGCTCGTCTCGGCGCGACCGATCAGGCCATCCCGCGCACTGATCGCCATTAGTCGGCGTGCGCGCACCGGTTCGTCGGCTCCCTTGATGCGCACCAACTCCGGTTCACCCAGTGTCACGGTGTGCTCGACAAGCTGTGCGGTCGACTCCGACAGCATCACCGCGCCCGGGGGTGCCGCTGATTCCAGCCGCTGTGCCATCCCGACGTGCTCGCCGGTCACGGCGTACCCCAGCGACCCGGAACCGATCTCCCCGGCGATCACCCGACCCGAATTCAGGCCCACCCGCAACCGCAGAGCCAAGCCATCGCGGCGCGCCACCTCGGCCGCCAACCGGTTGACCTCCTCCTGAATCGCCAGCGCGGCAACACACCCCCGAAAAGCGTGATCCTCCAGCGCAACTGGGGCGCCGAATAGAGCCATCACCCCGTCGCCGGTGTACTCCACGGTCCCGCCATAGCGCTGCGCGACCGCCGCCGAGCGCTCCAGCAACTCGGTCATGATCTCGCGCAGCCGCTCCATATCCAGGGCGGCCGCGAGATCCATCGACCGCACCACATCGGCGAACAGCACCGTCACCTGCTTGTACTCCGCCGCACGGGTTGCGTGTGTCAGTCGCGCACCGCACTCGCTACAGAACTTGCCCGTCGAACTGGACTGCGCGCCGCAAGGAACCACAGACGGGACCCGTCGCCGTCAGTCCACCGCCACCATCCCCGCTGGCGTCCACGTCAATATCGTTTCACCGCTGGTTAACGATGTCCGACATATCGCAGGTTCATCTCCGTAGAGTGGCGGGACGCACCACGACAACCGATTTGGCGCGCTTGCCCTCGTCGCGCAGGAGCGAAATAACCTTTCCGTCGGGCGCCGTCGCGGCATATACGCCGTCGATGCCCGCGGGCTCCAGCGCGCGGCCGTGCCGAGCAGACTCGGCCTCGTCGACGGAGAGGTCGCGACGGGGGAAGGCCAGCAGGCAGGCCTCGTCGAGCGAATAGGACATATTCGGCTTCTCGGCCAACGCGTCGAGCGTGCGAGCCTCGTCCAGACCGAATCGGCCGACGCGGGTGCGCCGAAGCGCGGTGAGGTGCCCGCCGACGCCGAGGGCGGCGCCGACGTCGCGTGCCAGCGCCCTGATGTAGGTGCCGCTGGAACACTCGACCTCGACGTCGACGTCGATCATGTCGTCACACCGCCTGACGTCGCACACATCGAAGCGACCGATGCGCACCTGCCGGGGCGCCAACTCCACGGGCTGGCCTTCGCGGACGAGCGCGTAGGCCCGCTTGCCGCCCACCTTCACGGCACTGACCGCCGACGGGACCTGCGAGATGTCGCCGCGAAGTGCCGCGATCGCGGCTTCGACGTCGGCATCGGCGACCGCACTGGCCGAAACCGTCTGCAGCACTTCACCTTCGGCGTCCTCGGTCGTCGTCGTCTGACCGAGCCGGATCGTCGCGGCGTAGGACTTGTCGGTCGCGGTAAGCAGCCCGAGGATTTTGGTGGCTCGTTCGATCCCGACCACCAGCACACCCGTCGCCATCGGGTCGAGCGTGCCCGCGTGTCCGACTTTCCGGGTGGAGAAGATGCGTCTGCACTTCCCGACCACGTCGTGGCTCGTCATACCCGACGGCTTGTCGACCACCACCAGGCCGGCCTGACTCACAGCACGATCGCCGTCAGCGCCAACCCGTCGCGCACAGACCAGCGGCCCCGGATCGCGGTCAACGGCGGCCCCGAGACGGCGGCGGGGTCGATCAGGATCCGGGACTCGAAGCCGCCCGCGGTCCCGCTTTCGTCGAGGGTGAACATGATGTGCGCGTCCTCAAATCCCAGCCACCGCTTCGTCACTGGAAACCAGGCCTTGTAGGTTGCTTCCTTGGCGCAGAACAGGATTCGGTCCCAGTGCAGGCCCGCGGGCAGGGCGCCGATCTCGCTGCGCTCGGCGGGCAGGCTGATCGCGTCGAGCACACCGTTTGGCAGCACGTCGTGGGGCTCGGCATCGATGCCGACGGAGCGCGCCGCATCGTGCCTGCCGACCGCCGCACCGCGGTATCCCTCGCAATGCGTGAGGCTGCCGACCACGCCGTCAGGCCAGCACGGTTCGCCCTTCTCCCCTTTGAGAATCGGCACCGGCGGCACACCAATCTCTTCGAGCGCCATGCGCGCGCAATAGCGGACGGTGATGAACTCGTTGCGCCGCTTGGCCACCGACCGCGCGATCAACGGCTCCTCCTCCGGAAGAGGTGCCAGATCCGGTGGATCGGTGTACATCTCGGCGGCGGCGACCGTGTCGGGCAGCACATCGGCGAGCAACGTCGCGACGATCATCTCGACCGGGTGGCCTGCCGGTTGGCGATGCGCTCCTGAATCTTCTGCGCGCTCGTCCGCATCTCCTGCGTGATCTCGAAGTGGCCGCCGAACTCGTTGAGATATCCGGCCGGATACTTCGGGTCGGGTAGCACCTGACGCATCCAGCGATACGGCTTGCGGCGCCGCCATTCTCGCGGATAGCCGACCGACACCTCCTCGAAGCGCACGCCGTCGTACCACGTGGTCCTCGGAATGTGCAGATGCCCGTACACCGAGCAGACCGCGTTGTAGCGGGTGTGCCAGTCAGCGGTCGCCGTGGTACCGCACCACAGCGAGAACTCCGGGTAGAACAACGCCTCGCAAGGTTCGCGCACGAGCGGGAAGTGGTTCACCAGAACGGTCGGGGTCACCCAGTCGAGGTCCTCGAGCCGCTTGCGGGTGGCTCCGACCCGGTCGCGACACCACGCATCCTTCGTCGCGTACGGCTCATTCGACAGTACGAACTCGTCGGTGGCGACCACGTTGCGTTCCCTGGCGATGGCCAGACCCTCGGCCTTCGTCGCCGCGCCCTCGGGCAAGAACGTGTAGTCGTACAGCAGGAACATCGGCACGATCGTGGCCGGCCCGCCCTGGTCGGTCCATATCGGAAAGGGATGCTCGGGGGTGATCACCCCCATCTCGTCGCACATGTTGACCAGGTAGTCGTAACGCGCCCGGCCGAACACCTGCACCGGGTCCCTGTTGGTGGTCCACAGTTCGTGGTTGCCCGGCACCCAGATGACTTTGGCGAACCGTTTCCGCAGCTGGTCAAGTGCCCATCGGATCTCGTCGGTGCGCTCCCCGACGTCGCCGGCGACGATCAGCCAATCGTCGGGCGATGACGGGTGCAGCGACTCGGTGACCGGCTTGTTGCCGGTGTGACCCGTGTGCAGGTCGCTGATCGCCCAGAGTGTCGCCACAAATGACCAGCCTACTTGCGCGGCGGCGTCCGGCAGGACCGCGCAACTGGAACCCGGACCGTTGACGGCGCCTGCAACCGATCAGGTGCAGCGCGAGACTAGCCAGTGATCTTGTCCATCGGAGTCGAGCGCTCGAGCATGCCGTAGGTCTCCTCGCCGTTCCACCGGTACCGCACACCGGCCTGCTGCAGCGCAGGGAACGTCCAGTTGGCCATCTTGGCGAGAAGTTCTTCCGGTACGTCCCCGGGATCCGTGATGTCATGCGTCGACAACACCGTCTCTCCCTCGATCCGCTCGATGCCGTCAGCCGTCTCCAACACCACCGAGACGTCCTCCCCGCGCGGCTTCAGGCGTGTCAGCCACGGCGCCTCGACGACTCGGGCCGGGATGAGCTCGCCGTCCCCAGCCGAATCGGGGAGGTACAGATATCCCTCGTTGAACGTGGGTTTGCCGTCGGGCCGCGGCGGATAGGCGATGTAGCCGAACGCGCGGCCACTCGGGAAGAGCGCGGACTGCCAGCAGTGCCCCCAGAAACCCTCGAGCCTGCGCACGCCCTGCCGTCTGATCCGCAGGCCACTTCCGGCGAACACGTGATCGTCACCGGCCACCCGCACCGAGCCCGTCGCCCGGAACAGCTGTTCATAGCGGTCGCCGCCCATCAGGTCACCCTCCACGGAGGTCTCCAGCGCCGCCGCGGCATCGGCCTGCAACGCGCCCTGCACCCACGGCGGCACCGCGAGCGTCGCCTCCACCTCGAAGCGCAGGTCGACCAGCGGTCCATCCTTGCGGCCCGCGGCGAGGTCGGCCGATGACGTCTGCACGGCCTTGCCGTCGAACGTCATCGTCCAGACGCCGAATGGTTTGACGCATGTGAAGGCCAGCGGGCCGCCGCCGAGCACCGCCGGCTTTCCTTCGGGACCCTCGACGGGCCAGCTCGTGCCCTCGTCGCGCAGTCGATACGCCCGGCCGTCGGCGAACGCGACATTGACCTGAATGCTGTGTTCCTGCCAGTTCGACGCGACCGCCTCGACGCCGATGCGCGGCAGGCCGACCTGTCCACGGTCGTCGAAGACCCAGAAGCTCACCGAATCCCGCATCTCGGGGTCGGCCGGTCTTTCGGCGAACATGTACTCGCGCGCCGGGTCGATTCCGCCGGTAAGGTCGATTGCCATGTGCGCGTTCACTTCTCCTTTGGGTCCTGGTTGATCCAGCGTTGCGAATGGTCGACGTAGGTGGCGAACCGGGGCCGGATCGCCTCCACGTCGATGCCGAACGCCGCCGGGTCGGCATGCGTGTGCGGTTCGCGCTTTTCGGCGTTCTCGGCCCACCATCTCGCCATGCCCGCCTCGAACTCGTCGCTGACCGGTTCGCCGAGCCACGCGTACAGCCGGCGGACCTCACCGATCGGGTCGGCCTGCATGGCGCGGAAGTCGATGTCGAAGAACCGGTGGTCGGCCCCGCCGTCGCGGAACTTCACCGCCCGGTCCATGCCGAGCGACCAGTGGTTGACGTTCAGCTCGCCCAGATAGCGCCGGTCGAGGTGGTCGGTGAAACCGCCTGCGATGTCGGCGTATACGTCGGCGACGGACAGGATCACGTCGGTCGGATCGCGATGGGTCATCACGAAGCGGGCATCGGGGAACACCCGGTCCAGCCGGTCCAGCCACAACACATGCGCGGGTGACTTCAACCGCCACGGTCGCGCCGGCTCACCCCACTGCAGCAGTTTGAGGACGCGGCGCTCGTAGGCGTAGGTGGAGGTGAAATCGGCTTTGTGAGTGAGCCATTCGGAGTACGACGGAATCTGCGCGAACGCCTGGAAGATCTGCGATTTGAAGTCCAGCGCCATCAAGTCCAGGCATTCCATCGGGCCGTGGATGTCGGTGGGCACGTGGTGCCTGCTACCCACCAGAATTGCCCGCTGTTCCGGTGGGATGCGCGGATCGTCGCCGACCACCGTGGACGGCGGAGGACACGGCTCCGCCGACTCCCAGCTACGGAGGTACCGGACCGCGGGGTCCTGCGCGAGCAGGAACGACAGTGCCGTCGAGCCGGTGCGTGGCAGCCCGAGGCCGAACAGCGGGGCATCGATCGATACCTGGTCGATCTCGGGATGGCGGCGGTACCAATCCTCCACCTGGAGCCGCTGACGAAGGTGCACACCGATGCGGGCATAGATGAAGCCCTCGCCGCGATCGTTGAGCCACGCCTCGTCCCGCAGCGCCTTCGCGAGGATCTCGAGTCCCTCGCGGAAGGAGTCGTCGCCGAAGTCGTCGAGCCCCGTTCGTTCGACGGCGGAAGCCATCAACTCGCCCGGTGACGGCACAGTGCACCTCCAACGGAATTTAGTGACAGTACGCTGTCGCCATTGTGGGTGACACGTCAAGAGGGGACCGTCGCCGCTACGACAACCGTGCGCGGGCAGAGAAGGCCGCGCAGACGCGCGAGCGCATCATCACCGCAGGCAGCGAACTCGTCCACGCATTCGACAGCTGGAACTGGCAAGAATTGACGTTCCGGTCCGTGGCCGAGCGCGCGGGCGTCGGCGAGCGGACGGTCTACCGCCACTTCCCCACCGAACGCCAGCTGCACGACGCCGTCATGCAGCGCCTGGAGTCCGAGGCAGGCATCTCATATGAGGACGTCGACCTGCACAACCTCGGCGAGGTCACCGCGCGCGTCTTCGCGTCCCTGCAACGGTTCGCGGTCCGCGAATCCGTCGAAACACCTCGGGATCCGACGTTCGTCGGCGTCGATGCCCGCAGACGCGAGGCGCTCAAGCGCGCCGTCGCCGACTCCGCGCCGGGATGGTCAGTGAGTCAACAGCGGGTCACCGCGGGCCTGTTGGACGTGCTGTGGAACCTGCCGAGCTACGAGCGACTCGTCGGGGGCTGGGGGGTCGACGGAGCGACGGCCACCGATGCCGTCAACTGGTTGATGGCCAAGATCGTCGACGCGGTAGAGGAGGGCGACCCGCCGCCTGCGTAGCCTGAGTCCAGTGACCAAAGCCAAGAATCTCCTCGGTCGCGCCCTTGGCCGCCTGCTGGGCCTGCCGCCGCACACCACCGGGTACGACGTGCATCGTGGTGTGCGGATACCGATGCGCGACGGCGTCGAGTTGGTCTCCGACCACTACCGGCCGCTGACGTCCAATCCCGCCGGGACACTTCTGGTTCGCGGTCCCTACGGCCGGGGTTATCCGGTGTCGGTGCTGTTCGGCAGCATCTACGCCTCGCGCGCCTACCACGTCGTCGTGCAGAGCGTTCGCGGCACGTTCGGCTCCGGCGGCGGCTTCAGTCCTTTCATGCACGAGGCCGCCGACGGCGCCGACACCGCCGCGTGGCTGCGCGATCAGCCCTGGTTCACGGGCTCGTTTGCCACCGTGGGTGCGTCCTACCTCGGCTTCACCCAGTGGGCGCTGCTGACCGACCCGCCGCCGGAGATGGCGGCCGCGGTCATCACCGTCGGACCGCACGACGTCAGCGGGCCGCGTTGGGGCACCGGTTCATTCGGGCTCAACGACTTCCTCGGCTGGTGCGACGGCGTTTCTCACCAGGAGGATCCCGGCCGTTTCCGGACCGTCGTGCGAATGGTTCGGGCCAGGAGGCTGGTCGCACGCGCGACAGCGGGTCTACCGCTCGGCGAGTCGGGCCGAAGACTGCTCGGCGAGGGCGCGCCGTGGTTCGAGTCGTGGCTCGAACACCCGGAGCACGACGACGCGTTCTGGGCACCGACTCAGCTGCACTCCGCGCTGGAACGATGCGAGGTGCCCGTGCTGTTGCTCACCGGCTGGCAGGATGTGTTCGTCGAGCAGACGCTGGAGCAGTTCGCACAGCTGCGCAGGCGGGACGTGCCGGCGGCGGTGACCATCGGGTCGTGGACCCACGCGCAGATGCTGACCACCGCTGCGCCGACCGTCCTGCGGGAATCACTGGCGTGGTTGGACACCCACCTGGCCGGCAACCACAACTGCAAACGCAGCCCCGTGCGAATCCACGTCAACCACGACGGTTGGCTCGATCTCGACGACTGGCCACCGCCGATGCCCGAGCAGGTGCGGTATCTGCAGCCGAGCGGCCGCCTGGGCGACGCCGTGCCACCCGACACCGCACCCGCGTCGACCTTCACCTATGACCCCGCAATTCCGACGCCGACCATCGGGGGTCGGCTGCTCTCCCCCGCCGGCGGCTACCGCAACGACGACAAGCTCGCCGGGCGCAAGGACGTGCTGAGCTTCACCGGCGACGCGCTGCCGCAGGACGTGTATGTCGTCGGGAATCCGGTCCTGGAGCTGTCGCACACCTGCGACAACTCGCACAACGACCTGTTCGTCCGGATCAGCGAGGTCGACGCCAAGGGACGATCCCGCAACGTCAGCGACGGATATCGCCGCGGCACCGGACCTTCGGGGACCGTCACGATCGAGCTCGATGCCGTCGCGTACCGGTTTCGTGCAGGTTCGCGCATCCGGGTGCTGGTCGCGGGCGGCTCTCATCCCCGATTCGCGCGGAACCTGGGCACCGGCGAGCCACTCGTCAGCGCCAGGCGGCTGCGGCCGGCGACACACACCGTGTTCTTGGGAGACGGCGCATCGCGGCTGCGCCTGCCCGCAGGACCGTTGCCCTCAAGCCACTGAATCACGCACGCGCGCAGCGATATCCCGCAGTGTCGAGTCGTCGTGCACCGGCGTTGCCCACATCGGGTTGACTGGCAGCGGCACCCAACTCGTACAGCCGGCGTGTTCCGGCGTCCGTCGCACCCGTTCCGGCTCGGCCAGCGGGCTGACCTGAACCACCAACACCGTCAGCCGGTGCTTCGGCCGGAAGTCCAGCCGATCGGCCCGCACCGATTCGGCGGTCCAGATATGCAGCGGTGCAATGTCTTCCATTCCTTCAGGCCGGTTCACTTCCACAGCGGCGACCACCTTGGCGCCTGCGCGCAACACGACCTCGGTCTCGGTGCTGTCGGCCGCCGCCTGCGCCAGCAGGTCACGATGCTCGGGCCGCACGCGCTCCGCGTGGCTGTGCGCGACCGTCGGGAAGAACAGGAAGTGCGGCGAGTCGAGCGTGAACCTCTTCTCGTGAATTCCGCCCTTGCGCAGCAACACGGTTTGGCGGCCGTCGAGCATCGCATGCACCGCCGCGCTCCACTCCTTGAGCGCGGGCTGGGTCAGCGCCTTCGCGGTCACCCCGCGCTGGCGACCCGGGCCACCCGGTTCTCCAGGCGGGCCCGCACCTCCGGGCGCCGCAACGGCGGAACGGTCTTGGGCGGCTGCTTGCGCGGCGGCAGCGAGGCCAGCAGCCGCGTCGTCGTCGCGGTGACTTCAGCGACGGCGGTTTCGAACGCATCGGCATTGGCTGCCGACGGCCGCGTCACGCCGCTGACCTTCCTGACGTACTGCCGCGCGGCGGCCTCGATCTCGTCGTCGGTCGCCGCCGGTTCGAGGCCGCGGAGCTCGGTGATGTTTCGGCACATAGCGTCCACGATAGGTTCAGGCCATGACGAACGCTGACGACGTGCTGCTGATTGACACCGCGGACCGGGTGCGCACCCTGACGCTGAACCGCCCGCAATCGCGCAATGCGCTGTCGTCTGCGCTACGCAAACAGTTCTTCGCCGCGCTACGCGACGCCGAGGCCGACGACGCAGTCGACGTCGTCATCCTCACCGGTGCCGACCCGGTGTTCTGCGCCGGGCTCGACCTCAAGGAGCTCGGAAACACCACCGAGCTGCCTGACATCTCCCCGAAGTGGCCGTCGATGACGAAACCGGTGATCGGCGCCATCAACGGCGCGGCCGTCACCGGCGGCCTCGAGCTCGCCCTGTACTGCGACATCCTGATCGCCTCCGAACAGGCCCGGTTCGCCGACACCCACGCGAGGGTGGGGCTCCTGCCGACATGGGGTCTGTCGGTGCGGCTGCCCCAGAAGGTCGGTGTGGGTATGGCCCGTCGGATGAGCCTGACCGGCGACTACCTCTCTGCCGGGGATGCCCTGCGGGCGGGATTGGTCACCGAGGTGGTGCCACATGACGAGCTGATGCCGACCGCGCGTCGGGTGGCTGCCTCGATCGTCGGCAACAACGCCAAAGCCGTCCGCGCGCTGCTCGCGTCCTACCACCGCATCGACGAGGCGCAGACCAACGAAGGCCTGTGGATCGAGGCGGCATCGGCGCGGCAGTGGATGAGCACCGCATCAGGCGACGACATCGCGGCGAACCGCGACGCCGTGATCCAGAGGGGCCGCACACAACTGCGCTGAACCGGCCTACGCTGCCGGTGTGAACGAAGCTCACGAGATGTGTGGCAGCGACGAGTGGCGGCAGGCGATGCGCGAGTTCATTCTGCCGTGGGCGCTCAACGGCACCGACCTCGGCGACGACGTGCTCGAGGTCGGACCCGGCTACGGGGCGACCACGGATGTGCTCAGCCGGGCGGTGCCGCGGCTCACCTCGGTCGAGATCGACGACGACTTGGCCGCGATGCTGACCGACCGGTTCGCCGACATCCCGTCGGTCGAGATCGTCAACGGCGACGCGACCTCGCTGTCCTACGCCGACAACCGGTTCTCCGGTGCCGCGTGTTTCACGATGCTGCACCACGTTCCGACGATCGAGCTGCAGGACCGGCTTTTCGCCGAGGTGGCCCGAGTGCTGCGGCCCGGCGCCGCACTCGTCGCCAGCGACAGCCTCGGCAGCGAGGAGCTCAAGGCCCACCACGAGGGCGACACCTACAACCCCGTCGACCCGACGTCGCTGCCCCACCGGCTTGCCGCTGCGGGGTTCACCGATATCAACGTGCGCACCAACGACTTCGGCTGGGCCGTCATCGCGCGGTTGGCCGGCTGAATCAGGCTTGCGGTTCGAACTCCATGTCGATGCGAACCAGCTGCTGAATGCCCGGCTGATCCGTGACCGGCTCGGAACTGGTCGGGCCGAAGGTGGAACTCGATTCGCCACCTGGACCGACGAACTGGACGTTGAAGGCAGGCATCGTGGGCGCACTGGCGATGTACAGCACCTGACACCTTCCGTCTTTCAGTCGTGACCGAAAAAACTGGCCGACGGCGACTTTTCGGGTGTCGGCCGTGATCGATCCTTCGGAGAGGATTACCGAGGACCCTCGGCGCACAGCCGCCAGGGTCGACGACCCGACACATTGGTCAGGATCCGGGGTTTCGGTAAACGATTTGTGTATCACCACTTGAACAGCGGTGCCTACGGTTCCCTCCACCGGTTCGGCCACTGCCGGTGAAGCCATGATCACGCCTAACAGCGCGGCAGCAATGGCACCGGACACGCCCAAGCCCTTCACCGCGTTGATCCTGCCAGAACTCATCCCGCAGTCGACGTGCCGGGCACCAGCCAGTGCCCGGACAAGGCGCGCCAGCCGACGAAGACCAGCCGCAGCACCATGAAGGTGCTCAGGCCCGACCAGATGCCGACCAGGCCCCAGCCGAAGATCAGCGACAGCCAGATCAACGGCAGGAATCCCGTGAGAGCGCTGATCAATGTGGCGTTGCGCATGAACTTCGCGTCGCCTGCGCCGAGCAGCACCCCGTCGAGAGCGAAAACTATTCCGGCCACGGGCAATTGGGCAACCATGAACCACCACGGCACCCCCATCGCGTCGAGCACCGAGCGGTCGTCGGTGAACACGCTCGGAAACACCGATGCGCCGACGGCGAATACGCCTGCCAGCACCGCGGAGGCGAGGGCGGAGAAGATGGTCACCCGCCAGGCCACCGACTTGGCGTGCGCCAACTCACCTGCGCCGAGCGCCGCGCCAACCAACGACTGTGCGGCGATCGCGAGCGAATCCAGCACCAGCGCAAGGAAACTCCACAGCTGCAGCACCACCTGATGCGCGGCGACGGCGGCCGCGCCGAACCGGGCCGCAACGGCTCCGGCCGAGACGAAGCACGCCTGGAACGCCAGCGTCCGCAACAACAGATCGCGACCCATGACGATCTGGGCGCGCAGCACCGTCGGCTGGATCCGAAGCGGCACCCGTTCCACCAGAAGCGCGCGACAGAACAGCAACGCGGCCAGCCACTGACCGACCAGGTTGGCGACCGCGGACCCTGCCAACTCCAGCCGCGGCAAGCCGAGCCAGCCGTACACCAGCAGCGGACACAACACCGCCGAGACCGTGAACCCGGAGACGACGTAGCGCAGCGGTCGGGTGGTGTCCTGCACGCCGCGCATCCAGCCGTTGCCTGCCGCCGAGATCAGGATGGCGGGTACGCCGATGATCGCGATCCGGACCCACGGCAGCGCGGCTTCGGCGATGTCGCCTCCTGCGGCCAGCGCCGAAACCATTGGCACGGCGGCAACCTGAACCGTCAACACGATCAGCGCGCCAAGTCCGACCGCGAGCCAGCTGGCCTGGACTCCTTCACTTACCGCCGCACCCCGATTGCCCGCGCCGAAGAAGCGTGCCGAGCGTGCGGTCGTCCCGTAGGACAGAAACGTCATCTGTGAGCTCAAGGTGCTCAGGATCAGGCCGCCGATTGCGAGGCCGGCCAGGCTGACCGCGCCGAGCCGACCCACGACGGCGAGGTCGAACAGCAGATAGATGGGCTCTGCGGCCAGCACCCCGAGTGCGGGTAGCGCCAGGCCGGCGATTCGGCGGCCGGTCGCGGACGCAACGGGGAGATCGGGTTCAGCCCGACGACGATGCGGGCCATCGGCCCGAGGAGGAATCGGGCAATCCGACTCAGCCCGACGACGATGCGGGCCATCGGCCCGAGGAGGAATCGGGCAATCCGACTCAGCCCGACGACGATGCGGGCCATCGGCCCGAGGAGGAATCGGGCAATCCGACTCAGCCAAGGCGCCGCTGGCGTCCGTCAGCCAAGAGCAACGTGAAGCGCCTGGACGACGTCGTCGGCCGACCCGGCCGTCGAGTAGCCGGCGGCGTGTGGGTGCCCTCCACCGCCGAATCCGCTCGCGATCGCGGTGAGGTCCACCGACTTGGCCCGCATCGACACCGACCATTGGCCGGGTTCGATCTCCTTGAACACCGCGGCCACCTCGGCCTGCTCGGTCGTGCGCACGATGTCGACGATGCTCTCGACTTCCTCGGGCCGCGCGTCGACCCATTCCTGATGTCCGACGACGGCATACACGAGGCCGCGGCCTTCTGCGGCGTCGGGCAGCAGCTTGGCGGATGCCAGCACGCGGGAGAGCATCGGCAGCCATGCGAACGGGTGCGTGTCGAGCAGTGCGCGGCTGATGCCTGCGTTGTCGACGCCCAACTCCACCAGCCGGGCGGCCAATCGGTGGGCGCGCGCGCTAGCCCAGCGGAACGACCCGGTGTCGGTGGTGAGCCCGGCGTAGAGACAGTGCGCGACCCCGGCGTCGATCGGCTTGCCCCATGCGTCGAGCAACTCGGCGACGAGCATCGTGGTGGAGTCCGCGGACGGGTCGACGAAGTTGGCGCTGCCGAACAGCTGGTTGGACGCGTGGTGGTCGATCACCAGCAGCTCGCGGCCGGGTTCGGCAAGGTCACGCAGCGAGCCGAGCCGGTTGACGCTGGGAATGTCGACGGTCACCACAAGGTCTGCGTCGCTGCGCATGTCGTTGGGCGGGGTGAGCAGATGACCGCCCGGCAGCGACTGAAGGGACTCCGGCAGACACGCCGGTTCCGCGAAGCTGACCTCCACGTCCTTGCCCGCATGATCGAGCACGAGGGCCAACGCCAGGCCGGCACCGACGGTGTCGGCGTCGGGATAGACGTGGCAGACCACGCTGACGGAGCGCGCAGCGCTCAGCAGGTCGGCCGCGCCGTTGGCATCGACGCGCTGACCCACCACGTCTGCGGCGGTCTTCGGGTCAATCGCGGTCAACGGTGTCCTCAGCGTCTCGCTCGTCATCCAGCTCCCCGCCGGAACTACCCTCCACCCCGTCCTGACGATACGGGTCGGAGTCGCCTGCGTGCTTGGCACCCTCTCGTACTCTCGCCAAATCCTCATCTGCCGCGCGGGCGCGGGCGAGGAGCTCCTCCATCCGATTGGCCGTATCGGGCACGGTGTCCCGGGCGAACGCCAAGGTCGGGGTGAAACGCACGCCGAGCGCCGCGCCCACCTTGCTACGCAGCACACCGGTCGCCTTCGACAGTCCGGCCTCCGCCCGTTCGTAGTCGGGTTCTTCGGCCAGCGACTTGCCCAGCACCGTGTAGTAGAGCGTCGCGTCGTGCAGGTCGTTGGTCACCTTGGCGTCGGTGATCGTGACACCGGCCAGCCTCGGATCCTTGATCTCGTACTCGATCGCGGATGCGACGATCTCGGATATGCGCTTGGCCAGCCGGCGTGCCCGGGCCGTATCGACCACTTAGGTGCGTTCCTTCTCGACGAGCTCGTAGGTTTCGATGACGTCGCCTTCCTTGATGTCGGAGTACGTCAGCGTCAACCCACACTCATATCCGTCGCGCACCTCGGTGACGTCGTCCTTCTCCCTCCGCAGCGAGGACACCGTCAGGTTCTCGGAGACGACGACGCTGTCGCGCAGCAGCCGCGCCTTCGAGTTGCGGCGAATGGTGCCGGAGGTGACCAGGCAGCCGGCGATGTTGCCGACCTTCGACGACCGGAAGATCGCGCGGATCTCCGCGCGGCCCAGCTCCTTCTCCTCGTAGACCGGCTTGAGCATGCCCTTCAGCGCGCTCTCGATCTCGTCGATGGCCTGGTAGATCACCGAGTAGTAGCGGATCTCTACGCCCTCGCGGTTCGCCAGCTCGGTGGCCTTGCCCTCGGCACGGACGTTGAAGCCGATGATCACCGCGTCCGAGGCCGACGCCAGGTTGACGTTGGTCTCGGTGACGCCGCCGACGCCGCGGTCGATAACGCGCAGTTCGACCTCGTCGTCGACCTGGATGCCCAGCAGGGCCTCCTCCAGCGCCTCCACGGTGCCCGCGTTGTCGCCCTTCAGGATCAGGTTCAGCTGGCTGGTCTCCTTCAGCGCCGAATCCAGGTCCTCCAGGCTGATCCGCTTGCGGGTGCGGGCCGCCAACGCGTTGCGCTTGCGCGCGCTGCGGCGGTCGGCGATCTGACGCGCGATGCGGTCCTCGTCGACGACGAGGAGGTTGTCACCGGCGCCCGGCACCGACGTGAAGCCGATGACCTGCACCGGCCGCGACGGCAGTGCGGCTTCGATGTCCTCTCCATGCTCGTCGACCATGCGCCGGACGCGACCGTAGGCGTCGCCCGCGACGATCGAGTCGCCGACCCGCAGTGTGCCGCGCGAGATGAGCACGGTGGCCACCGGTCCGCGACCACGGTCCAGGTGCGCCTCGATCGCCACGCCCTGGGCTTCCATGTCGGGGTTGGCCCGCAGATCGAGTGCGGCGTCGGCGGTCAGCAGCACCGCTTCCTCCAGGGCCTCGATGTTGGTGCCCTGCTTGGCCGAGATGTCGACGAACATGGTGTCGCCGCCGAATTCCTCTGGCACAAGGCCGTATTCGGTCAGCTGGCCGCGGATCTTCGCCGGATCGGCGCCTTCCTTGTCGATCTTGTTGACCGCCACCACGATTGGCACTTCCGCCGCCTGCGCATGGTTGATGGCCTCGACCGTCTGCGGCATGACGCCGTCGTCGGCCGCGACCACCAAAATGGCGATGTCGGTGGCCTTCGCGCCGCGGGCACGCATGGCGGTGAACGCCTCGTGACCCGGGGTGTCGATGAACGTGATCAGCCGCTCGCCGCCGTCGAAAGCGACCGCGACCTGATACGCGCCGATGTGCTGGGTGATGCCACCGGCCTCCTCCTCGCGGACGTTGGCCTGGCGGATCGTGTCCAGCAGTCGGGTCTTGCCGTGGTCGACGTGACCCATCACGGTGACCACCGGCGGGCGGATCTCCAGGTCGGACTCGTCGCCTTCGTCCTCGCCGTAGGTCAGGTCGAAGGACTCCAGCAGCTCGCGGTCCTCGTCCTCGGGGGACACGACCTGGATCTTGTAGTTCATCTCGCTGCCGAGCAGCTCCAGCGTGTCATCGCCGACCGATTGGGTGGCGGTGACCATTTCGCCGAGGTTGAACAGCGCCTGCACGAGAGCCGCCGGGTTGGCGTCGATCTTCTCCGCGAAATCGGACAGCGATGCGCCGCGGGCCAGCCGGACGGTCTCGCCGTTGCCGTGCGGCAACCGCACGCCGCCGACGACCGGCGCCTGCATGTTCTCGTATTCGGCGCGTTTCGCCCTCTTCGACTTGCGGCCGCGCTTGGGCGCGCCGCCGGGGCGGCCGAATGCGCCTGCCGCACCGCCGCGCTGCCCGGGACGACCGCCGCCGCCGCCGCCGGGACGACCGCGAAAGCCGCCTCCGGCGGGTGCGCCACCGCCGCCAGCACCGGGGCCGCCGGTGCGGTAGTTACCGCCGCCACCGCCGCCGCCGGGACGTCCGCCGCCACCACCTCCGGGACCGCGACCGCCGGCGGCCGCGGGCCTGGGGCCGCCGCCCGGCCGTGGCCGGCCGGGGGCACCACCGGGTGGACGGGGCGGCATGTTGCCCGGCGTGACGCCGGGACGCTGGCCGCCGCCGGGCCGAGGGGCGCCGGGTCGAGGTGCCTGCGGCCGCGGAATCGCCCGCTCGACCGGCTGCGCCGAGGAGAACGGGTTGTTTCCGACGCGCGGGGTGCGCGGCGCGGGTTTGGGGCTTGGGGCGGCCGGCCGTGGACCGGGTGTCGGGCCTGGCCGTGCGGGTGCGGAAGCCGGCGCGGCCGTGGCCGCCGGCGCGGGGGCCACGGGCTCCGCAGGCGCCGCAGGTGCCGGTTCCGCCGGTTTGGCCGCCGCGGGTTTGGTTGCGGGAGCCTTTTCGGCCGCGGGTGCCTTCGCGGCCGCCGCCGTCTTGGCGGGCGCACCGTTACCGTCGGCCGGGACCTTCCCGCCGCGGGCTTTGCTCCGCCGAAGGATTCGCGCAGCCGGCGCGCGACGGGAGCCTCCACCGTGGAGGACGCTGATTTGACGAATTCGCCCTGTTCGCTCAGTCGGGCGAGCACTTCTTTGCTGGTTACACCGAGTTCCTTAGCTAACTCGTGAACGCGGGCCTTGCCTGCCACTTACTCTCCTGTCTAGAGGCGCAAGCGGTGGTGGGCCGCGCCTCGGGTTTAGCTACGACGCATGGTCATCGTCTGGACTTCACGGTGTGCTCATGTTCTTCGCTGCCTGTTCTCTTTTCCGAAGTGCCGGGCGCTCCGTATTTCTCGAAGTGCTCCAGCACCGCGGATGTTTCCGGTGAGCCGGTGATGCGCAACGCTCGAGCGAATGCTCGCCGCCGGATTGCTGCGTGCAAACACTGCTGGTCAGGGTGCAACCAAGCACCCCGCCCAGGCAGGTTACCTGCTGCGTCAACAGTTACGGCGAAATCGCCATTCCCGCTGGTGCGAGCCACTACCCGGAGCAGTCCGACGGCCAGCTCTCGCTTTCGGCAGCCGACGCATGTCCGTACGGGTCCGTCCGTACTTCGATGCGGCGAAGCCGAAGTCTCGCGCTGGATCACGCCTGAGTCTACCGTCTGCGCCCTTGCAGACCGAAACGCCCGACGACCGCTATCTGTCGTGGACAGCGCGGTGTGTCGCACCGGCACTCGGCGGCGCCTCCGGCGCGGTGGCCGCATCGCTTCGGATGTCGATGCGCCAGCCGGTCAACCGGGCCGCGAGCCGGGCGTTCTGGCCTTCCTTCCCGATCGCCAGCGACAGCTGGAAGTCGGGCACCACCACCCGCGCCGCACGTCCGGCCTCGTCGATGACGTGCACGGACACCACCTTGGCCGGTGACAGCGCGTTGGCGACAAACTTCGCCGGGTCCTCGTCGTAGTCGATGATGTCGATCTTCTCGCCAGACAACTCGCTCATCACGTTGCGCACCCGCTGGCCCATCGGACCGATGCATGCGCCCTTCGCGTTGAGCCCCGGCACCCGGGAGGTCACCGCGATCTTGGAGCGGTGGCCTGCCTCGCGGGCCACCGCGACGATCTCGACCGAGCCGTCGGCGATCTCGGGCACCTCGAGCGAGAACAGCTTGCGGACCAGGTTGGGATGCGTGCGCGACAGAGTGATCAGGGGTTCACGGGCGCCCCGGCTGACACCGACGACATAACAACGCAGCCGGTCGCCGTGTTCGTAGCGTTCGTTGGGGACCTGTTCGGCGGAAGGTATGACGCCCTCCGAGCCCTTGGTCTCGCTGCCCATCCGGACCACGACGAGGCCGCGGGCGTTGGCGCGGCTGTCCCGCTGGATGACGCCGCCGACGATCTCGCCCTCCCGGGTGGAGAACTCGCCGTAGTTCTTCTCGTTCTCGGCGTCGCGCAGCCGCTGCAAGATCACCTGGCGTGCGGTCGTGGCCGCGATGCGGCCGAATCCCTCTGGGGTGTCGTCCCATTCGTTGAGGATGTTGCCGTCTTCGTCGGTCTCGCGCGCCATCACCTGGACGACGCCGGTCTTGCGGTCGATCTCGATGCGGGCGTCGGCTTCGTGCCCCTCGGTGTGGCGATAGGCGGTGAGCAACGCGGACTTGATGGTGTCCACGACGACATCGACCGAGATGCCCTTGTCGGCCTCGATGGCGTGCAATGCCGCCATGTCGATATTCATGCTCCTGCCCCCTTCCCCGGTTGGCCGGCCAGCTCGAGCTCCCGCTGGTTTGGAGGTGAGAACTCCACCTGGACAACGGCTTTGGCGATACCGCTGAGAGGCAGTTCGCGAACGGAGTAATTGCCCCGTCCCCCTTCGGGCACCACGAGGGAAACCGTGCCGCCGCGGGCCTCGCCGAGCCGGCCGGTCAGCTGCGAGCCGTCGGACAGCGTCACCTCAACCTTGCGGCCGCGGGCTCGCCGGTAGTGCTTCTCCTCGGTGAGCGGCCGGTCCACGCCGGGCGAGGTCACCTCGAGGACGTACGGCGACCCGGTTTTCGACGAGTCCACCGTGTCCAGCAGTTCGGATGCGGACCGGGACAGCGCCGCGATCGAGTCGAGGTCGAGGCCCTCGTCGCCGTCGGCGATCACCATGATGCGCGGCGGACGCGCATCGCCGTCGATGACGACGTCTTCGATCTCGTAGCCTGCGCGCGCGAACTCACCGTCGAGTAGCTCGATCACCTGCTTCTGCGAGGGCAATCTCGCAGACCGCAGCTGCGGATCCGATGCCACGGCGAGCTCCTCATGTTGAATTGTTCCGACGGGGCCAACGATACGCCAGTGAACAACAGGCGAACCGCAATCTCGCGGGCTGCCCAGCGAACACACAGTCCCGTATCGGCAATGGCAGGATGGCGCTGTGCCGAGTGCCCTCCCCGTCGTCAGCAGGCGGCGCATGCTGTTGGCGACGGCAGCCCTCGCGGCGTTGGGCGTCAGCGCTGCCGCCTGCGGCAAGCCGTCTCCACCACCCGATCTCGACGACCTCATGACACAACTCGATATGGCCCGCAGCGACAGCCAGCTGGC
Source organism: uncultured Actinomycetota bacterium (assembly GCA_963715215.1). GTDB lineage: Bacteria > Actinomycetota > Actinomycetes > Mycobacteriales > Mycobacteriaceae > Mycobacterium. Next base: position 14,124 of record CAVQRJ010000007.1, on the reverse strand, counting down.
CAGCGACGCCGCCACCACCGCCGAGCCCCCCGAGCGGCCCGCGCTGGCCGCGGTCTCGTCCGAGCGGTCGAAACATGCCGAGGCACTGTCGAATGAGATCGCCCGCATGACCGTCGAGACGACCGCCTCGTCGTCGACCACGACCACCAGCCCCACTGCGCAGCCGGCCGCACCGACCGCCAAGGACGTCCTCGCCGCGCTTCGCAAGTCCGCCGATGCCGCGGCTCAGTTGGCGGCGCAGATGTCCGGCTACCGTGCCGGACTCCTCGGCTCGATCGCCGCATCGTGCACCGCGGGATACACAGTGGCACTCGCGCCGCGGGAAGGAGCGCAGTGACGTCGGCCGAGCCAACGCCAACGACGACCTCGTCGCGTGCCGCGGAACCAACGAGCCCTTCCCGGCCGGCCGACGCCGATACCGCCGCCCTGTTCGACGCGGTGACCACCGAGCACGCGGTCATCTACGGCTACGGGTTGGTGTCGGCGCATTCCCCTGCTGACGACAACGCCCTGGTGACTGCCGCGATGGCCGAGCACAGGGCCCGACGCGAGGCCGCGATCGAGATGCTCGAGGGGCGCGGGGTGGACGCGCCGCTGCCCGCCGCCGGCTATCAACTGCCGACGCAGGTGGACAACCCGACCGATGCCGCGAACCTGGCGGTGCGGATGGAAGAGGACTCCGCGGTGGCGTGGCGGGCGGTGGTCGAGCAGGCGACGACGACCGAGGAGCGCATGTTCGCGGTGACGGCGTTGACGCAGACCGCCGTCACCGCCGCGCGCTGGAGCAAGGTGCTCGGGGTGTGGCCCATCACCGTGGCCTTCCCCGGCGGCAGCGAATAGCAGCTAGCCCGCGAGGGCCCCTGCGATGTCGGCGGCCGCGCCGTCGATGGCGACTTCGCGGGTCTCTCCGCTGAACCGGTTGCGCAGCTCGACCACTCCGTCGGCCCAGCCGCGGCCGACCACCACGATCCACGGCACGCCGAGCAGTTCGGCGTCCTTGAACTTCACCCCGGGCGAGGATTTCCGATCGTCGAGCAGCACCTCGACGCCGACCCGGTTCAGTTCGGCGGCAAGGGTATCGGCGCCTGCGCGGGCGGCCTCATCCTTGTTGGCGATGACGACGTGCACGTCGAACGGCGAGACCGACGACGGCCAGCGCAGCCCGAGGTCGTCGTGATGCTGTTCGGCGATCACCGCCACCAGCCGCGACACGCCGATGCCGTATGACCCCATGGTCGGCCGCACCGGTTTTCCGTCCTCGCCAAGGACGTCGACGGTGAACGCGTCGGTGTATTTGCGGCCGAGCTGGAAGATGTGGCCGATCTCGATGCCGCGGGCGGCCACCAGCGGTCCCGCCCCGTCGGGCGAGGGGTCGCCGCCACGCACTTCGGCGGCTTCGATGGTGCCGTCGGCGGTGAAGTCGCGGCCCATGACAAGGCCGACGACATGCCTATTGGGTGCATCCGCACCTGTGATCCACGACGTGCCGTCCACGATCCGCGGATCGACCAGGTATCGAACACGGTTGTCCCGCAACGCCTTCGGGCCAACGTAGCCTTTCACCAGGAACGGGTTCTTGGCGAAGTCCGCATCGTCGAGCAGGGCGTACTCGGCCGGGTCGAGCGCGGCGCCGAGCCGCTTCTCGTCGACCTCACGGTCGCCGGGTACGCCAACGGCCAGCAGCTCCCATTCGCCGCCGGGCTGACGGGTCTTGAGCAGAACGTTCTTCAGGGTGTCGGCGGCGGTGATCTCCCGCCCCAGGTCTACGGTGTTGGCCCAGTCCACCAGCGTGGCGATGGTCGGGGTGTCGGGGGTGTCGTGCACCTTGGCGTCGGGCAGCCCGTCGATCGGCAGTGCGTCGGGCACCGCGGTCACGACGGCCTCGACATTCGCGGCGTACCCGGATTCCAGGCAGCGCACGAACGTGTCCTCGCCGATATCGCTTTCGGCAAGGAACTCCTCCGACGCGCTGCCGCCCATCGCCCCTGACACGGCCGAGACGATGACATAACGGACGCCGAGCGTCTCGAAAATCCGCTGGTAGGCGCCGCGGTGGCGGTGGTAGGCGGCCCGCAGGCCGTCGTCGTCGACGTCGAAGGAATAGGAGTCCTTCATGACGAACTCGCGTCCGCGCAGGATGCCCGCCCGCGGCCGCGCCTCGTCGCGGTACTTCGTCTGGATTTGGTACAGCAGCACCGGGAAGTCCTTGTAGCTGCTGTACTCCCCCTTCACCGTGAGCGTGAAAAGCTCCTCGTGCGTGGGGCCGAGGAGATAGTCGTTGTCGCGGCGGTCCTTCAGCCGGAACACGCCGTCGCCGTACTCCGTCCACCGGTTCGAGGTCTCGTACGGAGCGCGCGGAAGCAGCGCGGGAAACAGGATCTCCTGCCCACCAATCGCATTCATCTCGTCGCGCACGACCTGCTCGACCTTGCGAAGCACGCGAAGGCCAAGCGGCAGCCAGCTGTACAGGCCGGGGCCGACCGGCCGGACGTAGCCGGCGCGGATGAGCAGCTTGTGGCTGGGGACTTCGGCGTCGGCCGGGTCGTCGCGCAGCGTGCGCAGGAACAGCTCGGACATGCGGGTGATCACAGCCCGCTAGCCTACTGAGCGCGTCAGGCGGCCTTGACGCGGAACACCTCGGTGTCCTCGGGCAGACCTTTGAGTCGTCGGGGTCCCAAACCTTCGAAGACCAGTCCGGAGCCAACCGAAAGATCCCGAACCGTGCGACTGGTCAGCACCTCACCCGCTCCGGCGATTGCACCGATTCGCGCGCCCACATGCACGGCCATCCCGCTCCATTCGTCGCCACGCTTCTCGCACTCGCCGATGTGTACGCCCGCCCGGATCGGGATGCCGTGGGTGGCCAGCGCCGGTACGAGGTCGAGTCCACACCGCGCGGCCTTGGTCGGGCCGTCGAAGAGCGCGAAGATCCCGTCTCCGGTGTGCTTGGCCCGGCGACCGCCGTATCGCGCCAGCACCATGTCCACGAGGCGGTCATGGTCGTCGAGCTGTCGGCGCCATTGGTCGTCGCCGTGGGCGGCCAGCATCTCCGTTGACCCCACGATGTCAGTGAACAGCACGGTGCTCAGCACTCGCTCTGCTGGCGTCGCATCGGCCTGCTGGCCAACGAATTCCAGCGTCGCTTGCGGAAGCATCTCGAGGAGGTCGGTCGCGTAGTGCTCACCGGGCGGCAGCTCGCGCAGTTCGGCGTTCGGTATCTTGGCGGCAAGCTCCTGAGCGGCCTCGAAGCGAGCTATCCGGTCACCCCTCCGGGCCAGGACCATCGTGGGTGTGCGGACACTCTCGAGCACACCGCGAACATCGATGTCCCTGACCGCCTGCCACATCAGCTTCGCCATCATGGGGCTCGCGCACGCCCGCTGTTCCTTGCCGAACATGTCGCGAACACCGGGCACCTCGGCGAGCGGTCCGAAGAACCATTCGGCCATCGCCCCTTCGCCCCAATGGTTTTCGATGTCCTCGAGGACCGCGTCCATCTGCTCGGGCGTGAATCCCCAAGGGCGGTCGGGCAGGTCTTGGGCGAAGCGCGCAGTCGTGCCGACGAGCATCAGCGAGCGAACGCGTTCTGGATACGTCGCGGCGAAGACGAGGCTCATCGGGCCGCCCTCGGATACGCCTACCAGCGCCGGGAATTCGACGTCGGCGGCATCCAGGACGGCCCGCAGATCGTCCATGCGTTCGTCGATCGGCGGCACGTGGGACACCGGATCGGACAGCCCGGTGCCCCGTTTGTCCCAGACAATCAGCCGGACATGTCGGCTGAGTCGTTCGGCGATGCCGGCGTACAAGGTCATGGGGTCGTCGTAGAGGTCGACATTGCTGACCCATCCAGGAACCAGCACGACGGGGACCTCGCCGTCGCCCATCACTCGATAGGCGAGCCGGATGTCGCCGTTCCGTGCGTATTTGACGCGGCCGACGCTCATGCCGAAAGTGTGACATGCGCGTGGCTACGAGGTCAGGCTTCTACACCTGGTCTTCTTCGAGCTCGCCCGCCTCGAACGCCTCGCGGTCGTGGATGGCGTGGGCGATCTGGGATGCGCTGAAGCCGATTCCGAGTGCCGCGGCGCCGACGACGACCGCGATACCGGCGACCCAGAGCAGTGAGTAGGTGTAGCCGGCATCCAGCGCGTCGAGCTGGCTGGGCGTCATGTCAGAGACCGGTCCCGTGGTGCCGCCCAAATACAGCGTGCGCGATGTGATCACGGCCTGGATCACCACGAGCACCAGCGGCCCGCCGAGGTTGTAGACCATCAGCTGGATCGCCGAGACCGGTCCGATCTCGCGTGGACCGACGTCGGCAACCGCGCACAGCGGCAGGATCACCGAGATCACGCCGATTCCGAAGCCACCCACCACGATCAGCACGACGAAGTCGGGGAAGTACGAGATCGACCGGTCCAGCGTCGAGCCGTACAGCATGGCGGCGAGCACCAGCGTCCCGCACCCGATGATCAGCCACCGCGGCGCGATGCGAGGTGCCGCACTTGTCGCAAGTACGGTGCCGAGCCCGAACGCCGCCGCGAACGGCAGGAAGGCGATTCCGGCCCGCAGCGCCGAATACCCCATCACGTCCTGCACGTAGAGCCCGATGATCACCGTCGCAGTCAGCATCACGCCGCCGGCCATGAACAGCGAGCCGAACGTCATGACGCGACTGCGGTTGTCGAACACCGAGAACGGGACGATCGGGTGCTCGGCGGTTCTCTCGATGAGAAGGAACGCGGCGAGGAAGATCACCGCGGCGACACCGGCGCCGATCACCCACGGGTCGATCCAGCCGCGCTGCGGGCCCTGGGTGAATACCAGCACCGCCGATGTGCAGGCCAGCGTGGCAAGCGCAGCCCCTGCGACATCGAGCTTGAGCCGCTCATGGTGCGTCTCGGCCAGCCGGACGACCGCAATCCAGATGATGACGATGCCGATCGGCACGTTGATCAGGAATGCCAGTCGCCAGGAGACGACGGTCAGCGCCCCGCCGAGCACCAGCCCCAGCACCGAACCCGACGCCTGCATGGCGGCCGAGACTGCGAACGCGCGGTTGCGGGCGTGCCCCACGGCATAGGTCGTCGCGATCAGCGCCAAGCCGGTCGGTGCGGCGATGGCCGCGCCGGTGCCCTGCACCGCCCGCGCGATGATCAGGGTGAGGCCGTCGGTGGCCAGTCCACAGACCAGCGATGCGATCGTGAAGACACCGACGCCGGACAGGAACGCGCGCTTGTGGCCGATGGCGTCGCCGACACGGCCGCCGATCAGCAATAGGCCGCCGAACGTCAGCACGTAGGCGGTGATGACCCAGCTCTTGCCCGCATCGGAGAGGTCGAGCTCGGCCTGCAGCCGCGGCAGCGCGACGATCACGATGGTGCCGTCGAGCGTGGACATCAACTGCATGCCGGTGATCGCGAAGACCGCGATACCGAGGACGTGCGTCGTCAGACCCGATTTGGACAGCTCCGAGCGGTCGGTCGACTCGCTCGAACCACCCGCCGCAGACATGGGTTGCCAGCCTACCCACCCACGGATTCGGCGTGCTCAGTCGCGGTCAGCGCACCCGATCACGCCGACATCGCTAGAGGTCACGGAGAACCGAAGGTCGACCTAAAGGTCTCCGCTGTCGATCGCGTCCTTGACTTCCTGCGCGTGCGCGACCTGCTCGGCGGTGTAGCCGATGAACAGCGCCACGGCGCCGACCATCACGGCGACCGCGGCGACCCACAGCAGGCCGTACGTGTAGCCCTGGTCCAACGCGTGCAACTGCACAGCATCCATGTTCTTCACCGGCCCCGTCGTGCCGCCGAGGTAGAGCGTGCGCGACGTGATGACGGCCTGGACCACCGCGAGCACCAGTGGACCGCCCAGGTTCTGCAGCATCAATGCGATCGCCGACACCGGGCCGATCTGGTCGAAGCCGACGCCCGCGATCGCCGAGATCGTCAGCGGCACCACGATCATGCCGATGCCGAAACCTCCGACGACGATCGGCGCGACGAGGTTCGGGAAATACGGGATGCCCGCGTTGAGCGTGGAGCCGTACAGCATGGCGCCTAGCACCAGCACACCGCCGGCGATGGTCAGCACCCGCGGCGAGAACATCGACACCAACTGCGCCGACAGCCCGAGGCCGACGCCCATCGCGAGCACGAACGGGATGAAGCCGATGCCGGCCCGAAGCGCGCTGTAGCCGAGGATGTCCTGCACGTACAGCCCGATGCACACCGTCAACGTGAACAGCACACCGCCCGCGAGGAAGATCGCGGCGAAGGTGGCCAGCCGGTTGCGGTCCCTGAACAGTTCGAACGGCACGACGGGGTTCTCGGCGCTGCGCTCGACGATGACGAACGTGATGAAGAAGACGCCGGCGGCGGCTACCGAGCCGATGGTGATCGGCGAGAGCCAGCCCTGCTCGGGTCCCATCGAGAAGCCGAACACGGCGGCGGTGCAGCCCAGGGTGGCGAGAATGGCGCCGGAGGCGTCCAGCTTCATCCGCTCTTTGTGCGTCTCGCGCAGGCTGGTGCGCGCCAGGTAGATCATCACGATGCCGATCGGCACGTTGACGAGGAAGGCCCATCGCCAGGAGACCTCGGTGAGCGCACCACCGACGACCAGACCCATCACCGAGCCGATCGCGGTCATGGCGCCGAACACGGCCGTCGCCGCGTTGCGCGCGGGCCCCTTGGGGAACGTCGTTGCCACCAGCGCCAGGCCCGTCGGCGAGGCGATCGCCGATCCGACACCCTGCAGCAGCCGGGCGATGACCAACGTCGTCTCGTCCCACGCGATCCCGCACAGCACCGAGGCGATGGTGAACAGTGCGACGCCGACGATGAAGGTGCGTTTGCGGCCGATGGTGTCGCCGAGGCGTCCGCCGAGCAGCATCAGGCCGCCGAACGTCAGCACATAAGCGGTGATGACCCAGCTGCGGCCCGCGTCGGACAGGCTCAGCTCATCCTGGATCTTAGGAAGCGCAACGATCGCAACGGTGCTGTCCATGGTGGCCAGCAGCTGCATGCCGCCGATCGCGATGACCGCGGCGATGAAGCGCCGAGAGGGCAGCCAGTCCGGGTACCTGCCGGTTTTCGCTACCGCGGAGTGTTTTACCTGCTCCGGAAGCGCCCGTTGGGTGCCGCCTTCGGCGTCACGTCGGATGGCGGCGCGCTCTGCGTCATTGAGAGCCGTCATAGGTGGTTACCTTACAGTAATCTTAAGATCCCTTTAACCGCCGAACGCCGCCACAGGGCCGATCACGATGATCGCGGGTGGTCGAACACCCTCGGATCGGATGGTCTCGGCCGCGTCGCCCAATGTCGTCCGCAAAGTTCGTTGCGCGGACGTGGTGCCGTGTTGAACGACTAGTACCGGAGTATCCGCAGGTCGGCCGCCATTCAGCAGCGCTTCGGCGAATTGTTCGATCCGCTCGACGGCCATCAGCAACACGATCGTGCCGGACATCGCGGCCAGCGCATCCCAATTCACTAACGATTCGGGGTGCCCCGGCGCAACGTGCCCGCTGACCACCACAAACTCGTGCGTCACCGCCCGATGCGTCACCGGAACGCCCGCCATCGCCGGAACCGCTATGGCGCTTGTCACACCCGGCACGACGGTCACCGGAATCCCGGCATCGGTGCACGCGATCACCTCCTCGTAGCCGCGGGCGAACACGAACGGGTCGCCGCCCTTCAGCCGCACGACGAACTTGCCCTCTTTGGCCCGCTCGATGAGCACGGCGTTGATCGCGTCCTGCGCCATCGCCCGGCCGTAGGGGATCTTCGCGGCGTCGATCACTTCGACGTGCGGAGGCAGCTCGGCGAGCAGTTCCGGCGGCGCGAGACGGTCGGCGACCACCACGTCGGCATTGGCCAAGAGCCTTCGGCCGCGCACGGTGATCAGCTCGGGATCGCCGGGGCCGCCGCCGACCAGTGCGACACCGCCATGCACGACGCCGGGGCCGTCCCCGGTGATCAACCCCTGCTGTAAGGCCTCGTGGATCGCCGACCGGATCGCCGCCGAGCGTCGGTGCTCGCCGCCGGCCAGCACGCCGACCGCAAGGCCCTCGTACTCGAACGTCGCCGGCGTGACGGCCGTGCCTTCGCGTCCTGCGTCGGCCCTGACACAGAAGATTTGGCAACGCTCGGCCTCGTCTGCCACCGCAGCGTTGACATCGGGATCGTCGGTGGCGGCGATGACATACCACGCGCCGTCGAGATCTCCTTCCTCAAAGGCCCTCAGCGTCAATGTGATTCCGCTCATCGCCTCGACGGCCGGGGTTGCCGACCTGGAGATGACGTGTACGTCCGCGCCGGTCGCAACCAGGAGCGGGAGGCGGCGCTGCGCGACGGTGCCGCCGCCGACGACCACGACCCTCTTGCCTGCCAATCGCAGGCCGACGAGGTACGCGTTCTCCGATGTCAATTTGCTCTCCCACGCCTGCGCGTCATCCGGCGAGCCTAGAGGTTGCGGCCGCCGCGACGAAGCGCGTCACCGCACGCGGCCGGCCCGCAGGGTGCGTGTGTAGGTAGCTCGCGTGCACACCGCGGTATACGGCGCCGTCACGGACGGCGGCGACGTCGTGGCCGCGATAAACCCAGGCCGGCTGGTAGCTGTCGCTGAATGTCACTGTGGTGCGGTGAAATTCGTGTCCGACGGCGCGCTCTCCCGCTGTGTACAGCGACGAGTCCGCGGTCGCGGCTGCGTCCCGGTAGGCCAGTGTCAGCCTCTCGGTGAACCGCGCCGAGCCGGCGAGCACGCCGCACATCGGATAGCCCTCGAGTTCGTCGACTAGATACGTCAGGCCTGCGCATTCGGCGTGCACGGGTGCCCCCTCGGCGGCCAGCCTCGCGACCTGTTGCCGCGCACGGTCGTTGGCGGACAGGTCGGTGCCGAACTCCTCGGGAAACCCACCGGGCACCACCAGCGCGGCGGCGCCCGGCGGCAGCGGATCGGTCAGCGGGTCGAATTCGACCACCTCGGCGCCGGCGGCGCGAAGCAGTTCGGGGTGTTCGGCGTAACAGAAGCTGAAGGCCTTGCCCGATGCGAGCGCGACGGTGACCGATCCGGCGGTATGGCCGCCGACAACGCTTTCCGGGCTCCACGGCTCTGCTCCGACGCGCCCTCCCGCCGCGGCGACGACACCGGACATGTCGATGTGCGAAGCGACCAGTGACGTCATCGCGTCGACCGCGGCTTGGGCGCGACTACCGTGCTCGACGGCGGTGACCAGACCGAGGTGTCTTGACGGAACGACCAATGCGTCGACTCGGGGTAACGCCCCGAGTACCGGGATACCTGCATGCTCGCATGCTTGGCGAAGCACGTCCGCGTGGCGCGGTGAGCCGACGCGGTTGAGGATCACGCCCGCGATGCGGGTCGAGTCGTCGAACGTCGAAAACCCGTGCAGCAGCGCGGCCATGCTGTGGCTCTGCCCCTTGGCATCGACGACAAGGATGATCGGTGCGCCGAGCAGGTTTGCCACGTGTGCGGTCGATCCGACCGCCGGGCCGGTCATGACGCTGTCGATGCGCCCGTCGAAAAGCCCCATCACGCCCTCGATCACCGCGATGTCGCAGCCGTCGCTGCCGTGGCGAAACAGCGGGCCGATCAGTTCGCCACCGACCAGCACGGGGTCGAGGTTGCGACCGGGCCTGCCCGCCGCCAGCGCGTGATAGCCGGGGTCGATGTAGTCGGGGCCGACCTTGAACGGCGCGACGCGGTGGCCTGCCTTTCGCAGCGCACCGATCAAACCCGTTGCCACCGTGGTCTTTCCGCTGCCCGACGACGGCGCGGCGATCACCACGGCGGGCACGCTGCTCACGCCTTCTCCCGCTTTCCCCGCGAGCTGGGTACCTCTCCCCGCGAGCTGGGTACCCCTCCCCGCGGGCTGGGCACCCCGCCCCGCGAGCGTGCGTGTCTGCACACGACACGCCGCGGAAAACCGTGCAAGTGCGCACGCTCGCGGTGCATGGTCACCACTCGATGCCCTTCTGGCCCTTGCGGCCCGCGTCCATCGGGTGCTTGACCTTGGTCATCTCGGTGACCAGATCGGCGGCGTCCAACAGCTGCTGTGGAGCATCGCGGCCGGTGATGACGACGTGCTGGGTACCGGGTCGCGCTGCGAGGGCGGCAATCACCTCATCGACGTCGATCCAGCCCCACTTCAGCGGATAGGTGAACTCGTCGAGAACGTAGAAGTCATGCCGCTTTTCGGCGAGTCGCTTGGCGATCTCCGTCCAGCCGTCGGCAGCAGCGGCGGCATGGTCGACATCGGTACCCGCCTTGCGTGCCCACGACCAGCCCGATCCCATCTTGTGCCACTCCACGGGTCCTCCGACGCCGTGCTCGTCGTGCAGTCGGCCGAGCTCACGAAATGCGGCCTCCTCGCCCACTTTCCACTTCGCGCTCTTGACGAACTGAAACACCGCGATGTCGAACCCCTGGTTCCAGGCCCGCAGCGCCATCCCGAACGCGGCGGTGGACTTGCCCTTGCCCGCACCGGTGTGGACAGCCAGCAGCGGCGCGTTGCGGCGGGCACGCGTGGTCAAGCCGTCGTCGGGCACGGTAAGAGGTTGACCCTGGGGCATCGCCGGTCCTCCTTATGCGGCGCTGTGGACCACGGCGGTGAGGTTGTCGGCCCGCAGCTGCGACAGCCGGACTGCGGGCGCATCCAGATGGCGCGCCAGCTCTTCAGCCAATCCCAGTCGCACGAAGGATGTTTCGCAGTCGACGACGACGGCGGCTGCCCCCTCGGCGACCAGCCGCGCCGCGGCGACCTTGGTCCGCCCGAGCGGATCGGGGCCGCCGGTGGCCCTCCCGTCGGTGAGGACCACAACGAGGCTGCGGCGCGCCCGGTCGCGGACCTTCTCCCGCACCACCACATCGCGCGCGGCCAACAGCCCTTGTGCCAGTGGTGTTTTCCCACCGGTGTCGAAACGCGCCAGCCTGCGACCTGCGATGTGCACCGACGACGTCGGCGGCAACAACACCGTGGCCCCCTGCGCACGGAAGGTGATCACCGCGACCTTGTCCCGACGCTGATAAGCGTCGCGCAGCAACGACAGCGTCGCACCGCTGACCGCGGCCATCCGGTCGCGCGCCGCCATCGAACCCGAGGCGTCGACCACGAAGATCACCAGGTTCCCTTCGCGGCCTTCGCGAATCGCGCGGCGTACGTCGTCGGGAACCGGACGCGGACGACCTGCCCGCTGCTGTCGACGAGCGGCGGCCAACAGTGTCGCGAAAACGTGCACACCGTGACCCTCTTCGGGTTCCGTCGTCGACGACACGACCGTTCCTGTGCGGTTGCGCGCACGCGACCGCCGGCCAGGTGCGCCCTCCCCCACCCCCGGCACCACCAGCGTCCGGGTTCGGAAGATGCCCGACGGAGCGGCGCTTGGGCGGGTCTTGGGTAACGAATTACCTTGCGGTGGGCTGAAATCCGAATCGGTTGCCGACGAGCCGCCGCCATTCGGTGGCTCCGGGTCGGGATCGGGCTCGGGGTCGCCGGCCTGCTCCTGCGCCTGCGCCATCGCCTCGTCGAGCTGCTCGGGGTCGAGGCCCGGATCGTCGAACGGGTCGCGTCTGCGCCGATGCGGCAGGGCGAGCTCGGCGGCCACCCGGATGTCCTCTTCGTTGACCGTTCCCGATCCGTGCCACGCCGCGTGCGCGACCGCGGTCCGCGCCACCACCAAATCGGCGCGCATTCCGTCGACGTCGAATGCCGCACACAGCGCGGCGATGCGCCGTAATTCGTTGTCCGGCAGCACCACATCGCCGACGCACCGGCGGGCCGCGGCGATCCGCCGGGCCAGTTCGGCATCCTGATCGGCGTACGAGGCGGCGAACGCAGCCGGGTCGGCCTCGAACGCCATCCGCGCACGAATCACGTCGGCGCGCACATCGACATCGCGCGACGCGTGCACGTCCACGGTGAGGCCGAACCTGTCCAACAGCTGCGGCCGCAGTTCACCCTCTTCCGGGTTCATCGTGCCGATCAGCACAAAGCGGGCCTCGTGGCTATGCGAAACGCCGTCGCGTTCGATGTGCACCCGGCCCATCGCCGCGGCGTCGAGCAGCACGTCGACAAGGTGATCGTGCAGCAGGTTGACCTCGTCGACGTACAGCACGCCGCCGTGTGCACGGGCCAACAGACCCGGTGAGAAGGCGTGCTCACCGTCGCGCAGCACGCGTTGCAGATCCAGCGAGCCGACCACACGGTCCTCGGTGGCGCCGATCGGCAATTCGACCAGAGCCGACTCTTCATCGACGGCCGACAGCACCTGCGCCAGCCCGCGCACCGCCGTCGACTTCGCCGTACCCTTCTCGCCGCGGATCAGCACGCCGCCGATCTCCGGCCGCACCGCGCACAGAACAAGCGCCAGCCGTAGTCGGTCGTGTCCGACGATCGCGCTGAACGGATAGCCCGGCGTCACGGTTGCTCGGTCTCTGTCCGGCCGCGCAGCATCGGTACGTGCGGAATCCCGTCGTCGAGAAACTCGTCGCCGTCGCGGACGAAGCCGTGGTGTTTGTACATGTCTTCCAAATAGGTCTGAGCGACTATGCGGCAGGCGTAGTCTCCCACTTCGGCCAGCGCCGCCTGCAGCAGTCGATTCGCGTGGCCATGAGCACGGGCGGTGCGTTTGGTGCAGACCCGGCCGATGCGGAAGCCCTTCTCGCCGCCGAAGTGCTCCTCCATCAGCCGCAGTGTGCAGATGACCTCGCCGTCGGTGCCCTCCAGCCAGAAGTGCCGGGTTTCGGCGAGCAGGTCGCGGCCGTCGAGCTCCGGATAAGGCGTTGCCTGCTCGACGACGAACACCTCGACCCGCAGCTTGAGTAGCTCGTAGAGCGTGGCGGTGTCAAGATCCTTGGCCCAGGCGCGGCGCAGCCCAACAGTCATAGAAGCGGCACCATCGTGGACACGATCCCCAGGTTATCCCGCGGGCATCGGCCCTTTTCGGCTACCTGCCCGCGGTTAAGGTAGCTGACGTGACTGGCTGGGAGCCCGACGTACTGCCCGGCTACTGGCAGCAGACCCTTGCGCTCGGCCCCGATCCGGACGGTGAGGGCGCACTGGTGGCCACCCTGGTGCGCGCGGGTGAGGACCAGCCGGGGGTCGGGCACGCCGTCCTGCTGGTGCACGGGTTCACCGACTACTTCTTCCACACCGAGGTGGCCGACCACTTCATCGCCCGAGGCTTCGTCTTCTACGCCCTGGATCTGCACAAATGCGGCCGGTCCTGGCGGGAGGGTCAGACGCCGCACTTCACCACCGATCTGGCCCGCTACGACGTTGAGCTGGAGCATGCGATGGACATCATCGCGGCCGCCACTGGCGGGGCGAAGGTGCTGCTGTACGGCCACTCGGCGGGCGGTCTCATCGTTTCGCTGTGGCTGGACCGGCTGCAGCGTCGCGGCGCCACCGCCGCCAAGCACGTCAACGGTCTCGTGTTGAACAGCCCGTGGCTGGATCTGCAGGGCCCGGCGATCCTGCGGTCGATCGGCACGGGGGCGATCCGCGCCGTCTCGCAGTTCCGCAAGAAGCTGGTGGCGCGTACGCCGACCGAGGGCGGCTACGGCACCTCGCTGCATCGCGACTACCACGGCGAATTCGACTACGACCTGAAGTGGAAGCCGGTCGGCGGTTTCCCGGTGACATTCGGCTGGATCAACGCGATCCGGCGCGGGCACGCCCGCCTGCACAAAGGCCTCGACATCGGGGTGCCGAATCTGATCCTGCGCTCCGACCACAGCGTACGCGAAGTGCCCGACCCTGAACTGATTCAGCGGGGCGACGCAGTCCTCGACGTCAAGCAGATCGCGCGATGGGCGGGCTGCATCGGCAACCGAACCACCGTCGTCCCCATCGTCGACGCCAAACACGACGTCTTCCTCTCGTTGCCCGAGCCTCGCGCAGCCGCATTCCGCGAACTGGACCGCTGGCTGGACTGGTATGCCGAGTGGTCGCAATCACCAGGCGCCACAGCACAATCCGAACAAGGATGATTTGAATGGAACATTTCGACATCGCGATCATCGGCACCGGCTCGGGCAACTCGATTCTGGACGAGCGCTACGCTGACAAACGCGTTGCGATATGCGAGCAGGGCACGT